>CAKUFK010000001.1 GCA_934647945.1 uncultured Eubacteriales bacterium
ACGACGGTATACACTTTTTTCCATCCAGTACGGGTTATTCTTTTGATTCGGCTGATAGTCACGCATTATTTCCCTCCGTACTTTGCCGCAATATAACACAGGGACACAAATCCGCCCACCAGCCCGAATACAATGATCGCCGTTATCATTACCGCTTGCATTCTTCTCCCCCCCTTATCACAATCAAGCACGTTTCCCCTGGATAATACCAGCTATGTTCGGTGTCATATACCTCCGCGTGAAGGTCCCGCTCTTCTGCCCATGCCGTGACTTCTTCCCGGATTTCATGCGCCCGGTCATACGGCTGTGACACGAACCAGACCTTTCCGGTCTTGGTGCTCCTGAACAGCCTCGCGTGATCTGTATACGGCGGAAGAATCCAATCGAAGCGGCGGCTCGGCTTCTGGCTCTGGAGGTACTGGACCAGATCGTTGGGTTTATCAAACGTCCACCGATCCACTCCGTTTTTCTCCGCCCACCTATCAAACAGCGACACATCCGCCGATTTCAACCTACGAAGATATGATCTGTACGACCCGAGTTTATTCCATCTCATGCCGCTTTCCCTCCAGCTTCTTTCGGGTTTCGATGAACGCCGCCGCTTCCTCGTCCGTATCAAATACCCCCAGCAGCAGAAAGCCTGGATTGACCCCCATCTTTGCCGCTATCGCATTATTTCGTAGCACCTCCCACAAAGTGGAAAGGTGGTAACATTTTTGCTCGGGTGAATACTCTACTGTGATTTGTCCCATAGTTGCCATCCTCCTTTAATCCAGAAATTCGGCGTTTGCCTCGGCGTCATACTTCCAGGTAGGGGGCTTTTGGGGCTTTTGCGCCTTTTGCGCTAAATATTCAGGATTCAAAACCACTTTTTCGGTGGGCCTCCCCCCGGTCTTAACTTTCTCCGTCCGAAGATACCCGTGGTCAACGAGAAGGGCTAAGCCGGGCTCCATATGCTCAACCCGTTCCATTCCTTCTCTTTTGCGGCATAGGTCAAATAACTCCTTTTTGCTGATCTCTGTCTGTCCTGTACTGTCAATCCGCTTCAGGATATACTTGGCGTCCTTTACCTCCTGGCTTTCTCCCATGCCCATAAGGTGAAAAGCCGCCTGTGCGTGGTCGAGAAAATACCGTCCTATGGTGATAGCGTTCTGTAGGGTCCCCCCACTCACCAGTTCCGCCGCCGCATCCTCACCGTGGATACAGCAATGCAGGATTCCGGCTATCCTCATGATCTGCCCATGAAATTTACCGGCCCAATCGTCTATCTCTTCCAGATCATCCACCAAACGGGGTTCCAGCTCATAGAAGAAATCCCGGTTGATCGCCATAGCCTCGTCTGACAGATGGATAATACCGGCCTTCTCGGGGTCTGGTATGGATAGAAGAGTATGAAGTAGGTCCTCATAATCTTTCTCTACAAAAGGGCTGATAGGAGGTGTTTCGTGATCGCGGTGTCCGATAGAGCTTTGAGGGATCGAATATAGGAACCTTGCCAATAATCCCCTACCTTTGAATGTGTCGTTCTCCATAATGGCGTTCAACACCACAAACTGAATGAATAACAGGATAGTCAAGGCTGGGTGGTCAATACTCTCTGATGGTCTGCCCTTTCTGTCGATCTGGATATAGTCCCCTGAATAAGCTTTCAAAAAGGAATCGATATTAACCTTTGTGCTGTACATACCTGACAGAATTTCAAATAGACCTCCTTCAGAGCTCACAATAGCCATTCTACCGCCATTATCCGCAAGAAGGGATGTCATAGCCTCCGGGGTAACATCATCAGCCAGCAGACGAAGGTGGCGCACTTCCTCAAGCTCCCGCAACTCTCTCTTCTTCTCCAGTATTTCATCAAGAGTAGGTTCCTTGGTTTTGTTTCCTACCTTGTTCATCATGGATTCAATAGACCGATTTAGTATACTTTTTTGTGTCTGATAGGCTTCTATATCCGGGGCCCTTCGTTCGTTTTCGTTCTTGGTGTATTCATACACATACCGGGTTATGGCCTTCATAGTAGGGCTTTTCCGTTCGGATGGACGGGCCACAATGACCGCATACAGGTTCAAGGGTTCCACCCATCCGGGCTTAGGGTTGATGATGAATTTCCCCTGCACACACAGGGCACACACCACCAGGGCGGCAACGGCTGGCATATCTACCGGCACCTGTATGTTCTCGGCCACGGACCGGACGTAATTTGACAGGGCAAGGGGGAGACAGTCCACCGGGAACCCCGAAAGCTGACTTACATTAGGCGGCGCAAAAGGCGCAAAAGGCGCAAAAGAACCGGATTCTTGGTTTTGATTTTCGGTCTCAAAACCCCCAAAAGCCCCAAAAGTCCATTCCGGTGTCTCTTTCGCCAGTTTTTGAACCGATTTTAGGATATCCGGGCCGAAGTGTTCCACAAGGTCAGTGGTGTCTCCGTGCTCCGGCAACTCCGGCCATATCCTGGTCAGATCGAGCAGCCGGACACTTTCCGCTACCCCGTGCAGGGCGTTGGATGTCTCGGCGGCGAATGCCTTACCCACATCGTCGTTGTCCTGGATCACGGCCACGCGCTTGCCCCGTAATGCCTCGGTAAATTGGGGCCGCCATTTCCCCGGCCCCGCTCCATCCGCCCCGCATACCGCCGGGTATCCGTGGACCTTCATGGTTTCCACGTCCTTTTCTCCCTCGACGATGTACAGGCATTCCGCCCCGGCCACCGCCGGGAGGTTATACAGTACGGGTTCCCCGGCCCGGCCCCTGCACCACCGCCCATTCTCCTTGTGGCTCCAGGTGAATGACTTATCGGAAAACCGGGTTTTCTGGCTGATAAAGGCCCCGTTTTCATCGGTATAGTTGTACCTAGCCACCATCTTCCGGGGCTCTTTCTGTGGCCTCCCGAACGCCTCTTCAGGGGTAACGGACGGGAATAGATCAGATTCTTTCAGCCCCAGCGCGTCCAGAATGTCCGTCACGGCACATCCCGCGTGGCAATGCAGCAGGATTCTTCCGTCCCTTCCCGTGGAAACAGACAGGCTTGCCCGTTTATCGTCGTGGGCCGGACACCGGGCCGAATACTGGTTCCCTTGCCCGATTACCCCCTCCAGGTGGGAAAGGAAGTCCTGGAGCAGTTCCCTCCCGTCCCGCCGGGGCTGTTCTCCGCCCCCACACTTCCCGCTCGTCATTTACTCACCTTCCCGTAATTCCCGGATATCCTTCTCGGCCTCAAATATGTAGTCGTTCGCCATTGTTGAAAGGACTTGATAGTGCCTATAGGAGACAGTATAAAGGTAGCATGGATCCATCCCTTCAAAAATGTCTTCACTCAAACACGCGAGGACAGCGCGGGCCTTCTCCAGTTTTAAATACAGCTCTGCCAGTCTGTCATCCAGTTCAATTTCCATCATGTTCCCGTCTCCCCCTAATCGTTATGTAAGTACAGGTATTCGACAAACCCATAAATCCGTTTGAGCATGGCGGGGCTGTGGATATGGCTAAGAAGCCCGGTTATTTTGCTCCGCAGGATGGCCGCTTCAGTCTTTTGGCTCATATTTCCTCCTCCTTTTTCCTGTAAGCCCCTGAATGAACCGGTATACCAGTGATACATACCGGGGTTCCATTTTCTTGATATCGCGTATCACCCGGTCCTTAAACCATTTCTGATCGGCCATGTCCGTCCTCTTGTCCAACTCAAATTCCCCCTTGTATTTGCCGGGGTGCCGTGGTATAATCATCACAGCGGCCGGTTCCGGCTGTGTTTTGTGCGGTCAACCCTTTGCTTTGGTCGGCGTGGGGGTTGGCTGCTTTCTTTTGCACTTTTTCCTGGCTTCTGTAGATTTCCCGAATTTCCGCCAGCCATTTCCTTTCGCTCTCCTTGGTGACAGTCTGCATCATGGTATCGTACTCCTGGTCACATTCACATGCGGCAATGTAAAACCATTTCTGATGCTGCTGGGAAAGACTTTGGAATTTTTCAATAAATATATTGATTATTTTGTTCCGCTCATCTATCTGGTCTTTACCCACGGTTCTCCGCCCTCTCTTTCTCACGCATAACGCTCTCCAGGTTTATGGCACGGATCAGCAGCTTCAAAGCATATTTTTCATCGTTTCTACGCAGGATGAACAGGATTTCACGCCACGCCCGCTCCTTTGAAAACAAACATTCCTCCATGTCTACGCCTCCTATTCCTGTATAGCCTTTATTTGCCCTTGCAAGCCCGTTTCCGTATCGTCCTCGTTAATGTCAAATCCGAACTTTTCAAGCAAAAAACGGGCAATAATGGACGCCGGTATGGTTTTGTATTCCGCATCGGTCATAACCGCTTTCCCGTTGACGATCTCCATTCTGGCACTAACCGGGATTTTGCATGTATTTGATAAGGGCGGCATGTTTTTCACTTCCTTTAGATGTTTTGCGGTATACACCGCTGATTCGGTTTATTTAGGATGGTTCTCACTTCACAACGCCCATGTCCTCCCCATCCCTGTCAAATAGGTGTGCCTGCCCATCGTCCCCCAGTCTCACTGTCATGGTGTTCTCGAACAGATCGGGAAAAACAGCATTAAATGCTTCGCGGGCAGCCTCTTTCCCCTCTTGAGTGCAAGTAATCTGGTGCATGAAATATTCTTTAAACATGTGGGTGAAAGGGGCGTCCACTTCATTTTCTATATACCCGGAACCGGTGTCCCGGTAGTCTATGTTGTAGACAAACGCCAGCTTCACGAAGTCCTCCGCGTCCTCCGCTTGCAGAAGATCGGCTCTGATCTCGTCCGGCTTCCGGTTGCAGAGATTACAAAAATCCTCAAACGTAGCCCCGCAACTCTTCCAGTAATCGAATAAACATATCGTTATTTCAGCCTGTCGAATAACGCATTCCTCTACGCTCTCTTTCTCGTCGCGGAGTTTTTTCAGAAAGGCCCTGGACGGAAGGAAATACACGCCCTCTTTTTCGGCGCGCTCCACGCTGCACCTTGCCTTATACACCCGCGAACGGATATCGAAAAGCCACGAAAGATATATCCGCGCCAGCATTCGGCTGATTACAATGGCATTTAGACAATCAGATTTACTGGATTTTGGGTTTCTGGTGTCAATACGCGCCGTGTTATCAATGAGCAGATCGCACAGTATGCCTGAATTCTCTATTTTCATGCCTCAACCCCCGTATACAGCACGTGGTAATTTATCGCAGCGGTGTTTACGATTGTAGGATAGTTGCGTTCGTCGAGCCACGCGCGCACCTTTTCACACACCGTGGCTTTATATGCGGTTGTCGTGCTGGCATGGCCGTTGCGAACGAACGGGACGTTGACCTTTTCGGTCTCGAGGATATCCAGATCGGCGATGATCGCGCCAACAGCGTGTGCATGAGGTATCCCGGAGGCCGATACGATGCCGAGCTTCTTTGCGATCGCAGTTGCGTCCATAATGGGTTCGGGTTCTGTCAAAGCTCCGGCCGGGAGTTTGGGTCCGTCCTTTCCGTAAAAGTTTTCCAGGGCACGGATTTTGAATGCAGGCGGGACCTCGGCCTCCTTGTACATCTCAATAAGGGGCTTTGCCAGCCGGGAAAGAGCATTCAGGCGCATGGCTTCGGAACGGTCGAGCTTTGCCTTGCGTTCCAGCGGGTCCATCCGGCTGCACAGCTTCGGCTGCTCTTTGACACGGAAATATGTATCCTCGAGGTTGTCGAACTGCTCCCAGGCTTTTTCAGTATCCAGAATCTTGCAGTGCCGGGAGGCTCCCCGCTCGGTCCAGAGATAGAGCTGATTGACGTTCGGGGCAATCACAAGGTCAATATCGTTGACCTCGCGCTTAAATTGCCGTAGTACTTCACCTTTCAGTAGGTAGTAGTGCTTACCTTCGGCGAATTGCTCCTTGTGGTTGTTGAAGTTGTTTTTGATATTGTTGGCCTCGGTGCCGTACACCTCCGCAAGCTGCTCCGTGGTTAGAATGCGCTGGTCGTTAAACTCTACAGGGAACAGGTTGTTTGTCATGCTTTACTCTCCTTTCTCTTTCTCGATGATGTCCGCCGGGTCTACATTCAACGCCTTGGCAATCGCCTGAAGCGTCGGTAATTTTGTCGATCCTCCATTGATAATCCGAGAAACCGTGTTTACCGATACACCGGCGCGTTCTGCTAGGTTCTTATAGCTGGTAACCCCTGCCCGCAGCATAGCAACCCCGAGAACGTTCTTACTGATTTTGTACATGCTCTTGCACCTCCTTTGTTTTTGTGGTATGCTGTATGTATCAATGGCATGTTCATAGTATATCTATCGTTTCGTTAGAAATCAAGTGTTTTTCTATCGTTTTGATAGATTTTGTTGTTTGCACAATAACTTAGAGGTGATTTTGTGACTATTGATAGAATAAAGGCATTGACTAAAGAAAAAGGAATAAGTTTATCTTTTATTTGTGGAAAACTCGGTCTTGCGCGAAATTACTTATCTGAAGTTAAAAATGGTAAAGCGAAGCTAACAGACGACCGTCTCGCCATAATTGCCGACATCCTAAACACCACTCCCGAATACCTAAAAGGTGAAACAGACGAAAAAGAAAAGCCCACCGGCGCACAGGCCGATGAGCTTTCTGAATATGACGCTAGGGTTCTTGCTTGGTTCCGTTCTCTGCCGCAAGAAAAGAGGAAAGCAATCCTAGATCTCGGAGACGGTCCACAAGAATAGATCTATTGTTCCGTACAATCTCTAGAAATTTTTTTGATTCATCATCGAGTTTTTTCTTATATGTATTACTTTCCAACGTGTTCACCCTCAAAATATGTTTTTCTGTATTCTTCCCCTCATGCTGTCCACGATCTGGTTTTGCTCTCCATGGGAGAGGCCGCCAAAAATCAGATCGAAAATATGTAGTTCTCCATTTTTTCGGTCTGGATGTTTTAACCATACTTCAGCAGACAGCGCCTTAAAATAGACGCGTCCTAGAAGCAGTAGTGTATCGCCTCCTCTCTCGAAAATATGTTCCATGCAGTTCCTCCTTTTTCCACCGATAGTCATATAACGCTCTTTATTCGGCTCGATTAGACGGAACACTACAGGAAAATGTTGCCAATGTCTGACAAATATATGATTTTGACCTTCTGATGCGTTGCTTTCTGCAACATCCATTATAGAACAATTGTTCTAATTTTGCAATAACAATTTGTGGATATGAATATATAAATACGTCATTGAACCACAAGGAGGTGATCTCATGGCGGAAAAATCCGCTGCCATTTATGCCCGGTATTCGTCTGACAAACAGACCGAGGATAGCATAGAGGCCCAGGTGCGGGCCTGTCGGGAATACGCGGCCATACACGGTTATAGGATCGTGGACGTGTATGCGGACGAGGCCATCAGCGGCAAGGGTTCGAAAACCGCGTTGAGGCGGCAATATCAAAGGCTCTTGCGTGATTGTGACAAAGGCTTTTTTCAGGTCATTTTAATTCACAAATATGACCGGATTGCCCGAAATCTCGGGGAGCACGTGAATCTGGAGGCGAAGCTCAAGGAAAAGGGCATTCAACTGATCGCCGCCGCCCAGGACTTCGGCAACACGAACGAGGCAAAAATCATGCGGGCCCTGATCTGGAGCATGTCAGAATATTATATCGACAATCTGGCCGAAGAAACGAAAAAAGGGTTGCGCGAGATAGCCTTAAGGGCGGAACACACGGGCGGTTATGCCCCGTTTGGTTACGATATCGTGAACAAACGGTATGTTATAAACGAGTTTGAGGCCGGTTATGTGCGAAAAATATTCGACGCCGCCCTATCCCGCTCGGGTTTTGCCGATCTGATCGACGAGATGGGCCGCCAAGGCATCAAAGGGAAACGCGGGAAAGCCATAAAATACCCCCAAATTTACGAGATACTTAGAAATGAGAAATATACCGGGGTGTATCTGTACAGCCCCACAGAGGCCAAAAACAGGGCGGATAGACGGCAAAAGCCGGATGCTATACGTATAGAGAACGCCTTGCCGGTTATTATCAGCAAGGCGCAGTTTATGGAGGTGCAAAAAATCATGAATGAGCGGAAACAGACGGGAAAGCAATCGAAATACATGTGTTCCGGCCTGGTGTATTGCCGGTGCGGGGCGAAGATGCATGGAATCACCACGAAACGCAAGGGACACGAATACCGCTATTTCACCTGTTCCGCGAAATGCGGGGCCCCTGTCGTGCATATGGACGACGTGGAGGACGCGGCGAAGGCATATTTGAAAACGCTGCTGTCCGGCGAAAACCAGCTTCGGATTGCGGACGCTATGCGGGCTTATCAGGCTGGCAAAAGCTCCCGCATGGAAGAGTTTAAGCAGGCTCTGAAAAAGCGCATTGGCGAGAAGCAGGCCCAATACGATGCCCTTATGCAGAACCTTGCAAGCGGTTCTCTGCCCGCTGAAGTGGTAGCCGATATCGGAACGCGGATGAAGGACCTGAAAGAGGAAATAGCCGCTCTGGAGGCCACGGAACCGCCCAAAGATTTCACGGCCGACATGATCCAGTCATGGCTTGAGCACATCAAGGCGGCTCCGGATGAAAACGCCGTCCGTCTCCTGGTCGAACGGATCGACGTGGAAAACGAAAAAGAAAAAACCGCCTTCAACATACAGAGTACGTTAAAGGCGGTCTTAGGTGAACATGGTTGCGGAGGCAGGATTTGAACCTACGACCTTCGGGTTATGAGCCCGACGAGCTACCGGACTGCTCCACTCCGCGCTATATAAACTCCCCGAAGGGAGCTTATATAGAATACCACATCGTCCGGTGCTTGTCAAGGCATATTTTCAAATTTCAGACCACAGACTGTCAGCGATCCCGATCCTGGTCATAGGGCTTCGGCGGATTCCGGCGGGACATATCGTCCCGTCCACTGTAAATATCCCGGGAATTGGGATCATAATCCTGCAGTTCATCGTCCAGGCGCACGAATCCGTCGGATTCGTCTTCCAGTCCCTCTTCTTCCGGCAGATCTTCGAATTCCTCATCCTCTTTCGGTTTCCGGATGACGAAGAAATAGAGCAGCAGACCGGCTCCGACAAGGAGAAGGACACCAACGACCAGCAGGACGATCACCAATATCGAGACAGGGGATGATTGGCCGCCGCTGCCGGCAAAGCCCATAAGGACGAACGTCCCCATCGTATTCGTCTTGAAAGTGACCGCCCCATCCTTCACGTCGACTTCCTGCGGCTTGACAAGCGTATTGCCGTCAAAGATGGTAATCGCCACTTTTTCCGCCTTTTTCATGGAATTCGGAAGAGGAAGCTGAACCTCGACTTCATACGTCGATTCCGGGCCGGGATTCAACGCCACATATTGGCCGTTGACCAGGGCAATCATGGACAAATCAAACGCCGCGACCGAACGCCCTGTACTAGGATATTTCGAAAATTCGGAATTGCCGCTGACAGCCCCCTGTATCAGCGTCTCCGATATGAGCGCGTTCGAGGAACGCACACTGAGCATCATAGCGCCGCTGCCGCCGGTGAGCCCCTGGTATGCCTCCGGTGTCATCAGCATCCGGCCTTTTGTCGCGAAATCCGTCTGCGAAAGACCAAACAGGTTCAGAATCCCGGAATCGAGGGAAAGGTTGACCGCGATCCGGTTGTCGACATTCGCCGTGGTCCCGGCGCCGAGAATCGTCGGGTAGGTAACCCCTGTCGTGGAATCCGTGCTGCCCGCCGACGCGGTCGGATCCTTGGTGCCGGTCGTGATCACCGGAGGAGGAGCGGTCGTGGGGGAATCGGTCGTGCCGGTCGTCGGCGGCTGGGTCGGCGGCTGGGTGGACGTGGGTTCGGGCGGAACCGTAAACCCATCGAAAAAGCCCTTTTGCGTGCCCAGATACCGGATCGTGACGCCGTTTTCCGTCTTTGTCCAATTTTCAGCAATGCACAGGACGGTCTTCTTGGCCGCATCCGTATCGTTGATAGGGGTATCGGATATGGCCTGGCCGTTGGCGTTGGTGGTCTGGGTTTCCGAAACGTTCCCGACCTCCATCTTAACGGTATATCCACCGACCGGGCGGCCGTGCTCATCCTTCAGGGTGGCGACGACCTTTCCAGCGGCATTGCGGGTCAGCGGATCGAATTCCAGATTCAGGTCGCCGCCCTTGATCACCCGCAGCTTCCGCTCCACATAGTCCTGCTTGGTACCGTTCAGCAGGGTAAAGCGCACCGTATCGTAGATACCGGTTTTCAGCGTGTTCAGGCTGACGGTAAAGGTGTCGGGAGACGTGGGGGAAATGGTCACGGTGATATCGGTGCCGTCAATCCGCACAGCCGTCACCATGGCCCCGCCGGCTTCCGATTGGTTCCACCGGACCGTCAGGGTATTCCCCGACTGAGAGGAGCTCACGACCTCGAACTCAAACGGGACGGGAGGCTCGGTCGGCCCAGACGGCCCGGTCGGATCCGTGGTCGAAGAGCTCTCTCCCTCCGCCAGGACGAGGCCCGACACCGTCAAAAACATCGCCAGACAGAGTAACAAAGACAGAATTCTTTTCATGTGTACGCTCCATTTCTCCGGTTCCTTCCGTCCGAAAACGGAACACCGGCGGAATCGTTTGCCCGCAGGACAGCCGATACCATCCGAGGGTATAATTTTGAAGTCAAACATAAAATACCACATTTTCAAGCGATTGTAAACTCTTATCCCGAAATCCGTCCCAATCACAACAAATCTGTAATCTTTTTCCTCAAAGAGCTTGCTTTTTTGAGGAGAAGGCGGTATAATGCAGGAGTAATCTGTCCCATATGGGACATTTTCGGAGGTCTCATGGACAAGCAAACCGGCGATTTTCCGGGCTCTTCCTTAAAGCTCGGAGACTTTTTCCTCTGGCGCGGATTAACCCCGGATGAAACGAAAGCCATCCTGGAACACCTGGATCGGCCGGAAACGTTTGAAAAGGGCGCCCGTATTTTTTCCGGCGTCCATTTCCGCCGCGCTCTAGCCATGATCCTGTCGGGGGAAGTCCAGGTATTCCGGAGCGACGGCGACGGGCGGCGGGTGGTAATGAACCGGCTGTCCGCCGGGCAGGTCTTTGGGGCGGCCGCCCTGTTCGGGGATACCGAGGCTTACGCGACGGAGATCGAAGCGCTGTGCCCGACCAGGCTGGTGTTTATCTCCCAGGCTCAAATGTCTGCCTGCATCGCGCGTTATCCCCTGGTCGCGGAAAATTACATTCGCTTTCTGTCCGGCCGCATCCGCTTTTTGAACCACAAAATCGCTGGTTTTACGGGTGGCCCGACCGGGAACCGCCTCTATCACTATCTTCTCGAACACCGGCAGCCGGACGGCCGGGTGGATATCCCCGTGAGCATGGTGGAGCTTGCTCAAAGCCTCAACATCGGCCGTTCCAGCCTGTACCGGTCCCTCGATGCCCTGGAAGCGGAAGGGTGGATCCGCCGGGAAGGCCGGGACATCCATCTGACCGGGGCATGAAGCGTCCTCCCTTTTCCCATATCCGCCGTACGGCGTTTCCATATTTCATTTTATTCAAAGGAGTTTTTTTCATGAACAACCGTTTCATCCGCTTCCTTTCGGGCACCGCCGCTTCTCTGCTCGCGGCCCTTTTGGTCACGGGCTGCGCGTCCACGCCGCCGGAATCCTCTTCCGCCGCCCCCGCGGACGGATCCTCTGTGACCAAAACCGCCGTCCGGGTCCAGACCATCAAAGGCCCGACCGGGATCGGCATGGTCCATCTGATGGATGCGCAGGAAAAGGGTACGGCAGGCAATGACTACACCTTTGCCGTAGCCTCCTCCCCCGATGAGATCAGCGCCAAAATCCTCAACAACGAGGTGGATATCGCGGCGGCACCCACCAATCTGGCCGCGGTACTGTACAATAAGACCGGAGGCCAGGTCACTATGCTGGCCGTCAACACCCTGGGAGTCCTGCACATTCTCGAAAATGGGGATACCATCCAAACGGCGGCCGATCTCAAGGGGAAGACCATCTATTCCACCGGCCAGGGCGCCAATCCGGAATATGTCCTGCGCCATATCCTGCAAAAAAACGGTATCGATCCCGATCAGGACGTCAAAATCGAATTTGTGCAGGAAAACGAGGAGCTGGCCGCCCTGATGGATTCCGGAAAGGCGGCGGTCGCCATGGTTCCCGAACCCACTGCCACCACGGTACTCGCCAAAAACACCTCGATCCGCCGCGCCCTGGATATGACCGCCGAGTGGGACAAGGTGGCGGACGGCAAGCTGATGATGGGTTGTGTGATCGTGCGCAACGAGTTTCTGAAAAACCATCCCGACGCGGTCAGGACTTTTATGACGGATTATGAGGCATCGGTCAAGGCGGCCTCCGATATCGACACGACCGCGGCGCTGTGCGAGACCGCCGGTATCATTCCCAAAGCCGCCGTCGCCAAGCAGGCAATCCCGGGCTGCAACCTGACCTTTACGGCGGGGGAAACGATGAAAACCCAGATCAACGGCTATTTTGCGGTACTTTTCGCTGCCAATCCCAAATCGCTCGGAGGGAAACTGCCCGATGACGCCTTCTATTACACCGGAGCGTAAGACTGGACAGTCCAGGCCCCCCTCGTCCCTGCGGCGGATCGCCGTGGGGATGGGGGTGGCCTTGTTTTGGCTTTTGGTATGGGAAGGGGCGGCCCTGCTCGTCCGGCAGGAGCTGCTTATCCCCACTCCCCTGGCTGTACTCCGGACATTGTGGCGGCTGGCCGGGACCCCCCTGTTCTGGAAAGCGGCAGGCGCCTCCCTGCTGCGGGTGGCCGGCGGCTTTCTCGCGGCAGTTGCCGCCGGCTGCGCCGCAGCGGTGCTGACTGCCCGCTTCTCCCTCGCCCGCGCCCTGCTTGCGCCGGTGCTGCATATCGTGCGCGCTGCCCCGGTCGCCTCCTTCATTATCCTGGCACTGGTGTGGTTCCGGACCGATGTGCTGCCGCTCTTCATCGCTTTCCTCATGGTGGTGCCGGTCGTCTGGGCCAACGTGGAAAAAGGGATCCGTGCGGCCGATCCGGCCCTTCTCGAAATGGCGCGGGTTTATCGGTTCGGCCGTCTGAAAACCCTGCTGCGGGTGCAGCTTCCGTCGGTCATGCCGTACTTCCTCGCGGCCTGTACCACCGGCCTGGGCTTTGCTTGGAAATCGGGCATCGCCGCCGAGGTGATCTGCCGGCCCGGACTCTCTATCGGAAGGCAATTGCAGGACGCGAAGATCTATCTGGAAACACCGGAGGTTTTCGCCTGGACCGCCACTGTCGTGGCGCTGAGCATCCTGCTGGAAAAGGGGCTGCTCCGCCTGGCAAAACGGCTCGGCCGGCGTTACAATGCCGCTGTATGAGGAGGGACGGTATGGCACTAGCTCTTACCCATGTGGACTTTGCTTACGGCTCCCTCCCGATTCTGGAGGATGTCTCCCTGGCCTTCCCGGATCGGGGTGTGGTCTGCCTGTCAGGGCCGTCCGGATGCGGCAAGACCACCCTGCTGCGTCTGCTCTCCGGCCTGGAACAGCCGCAGCGTGGGCGGATCGAAGGCCTCGCGGGCCGAAAAACCGCCGCCGTCTTCCAGGAAGACCGCCTGCTACCCTGGATGACGGCGCTCGATAACGTCGCGCTGGCCTTGCCGGGCGGACTGAGGGCCAACCGGGGCCGCGCCGCCGAAACACTGGCACAAGTAGGGCTCTCAGACGCCCTGCATAGTCTGCCAGACGACCTGAGCGGCGGTATGAAACGCCGCGCCGCCATCGCAAGGGCGCTTGCCGTGAACGCCGATCTCCTCCTTCTCGACGAACCCTTCACCGGCATCGATCCGGCCCTGCGGGAGCGGATCGCCGGCCTGCTCCGGCAGCGGGCCGGCTCGGCGCTGCTGGTCCTCGTCACCCATATCGAAGAGGAAGCGCGGCTCCTCGGATCCCGCATCCTCCCCCTCTCCCCGCCCCTGCATGGACAGCTCCGATTCCCGTAAGCCTCAAACCCCGCTAAAATGGGCATAGTTCGTAAAACAGTTACCGGGCACAGCAGGTTAAACTGTTGTGCCCGTTCTTGTATCATTCAGTTTCGTGTGGTAGTATGTAGGAATTTGTAGAAATAAGGAATGAGGAAAATAATGAAACAACTCATAGTAATAATAGGAGCAAATGCAGTAGGGAAAAGCTCTACTGCAAAGAAGATCGTAGAACAATACCAAAGAAGCGCGTTTGTGGATTCTGATTGGTGCAGAGTGATAAACCCATTTATATTAACGGATATTACAAAGGAAACTGTGTCGGAAAATATATATTGCCTGTTACACAATTATCTGATCTGCGAGGAAATAAGTACCGTTATTTTTACATATGGTTGGCATGGTGGAAGAAAAGAAATTTATGATAGGGTAATTGAGCGGCTACGAAATGATGGAACAGAGTTCCAAGAAAAAATTATCATTCTAAAGTGTACCGAGTCTGAAAATAAAAGGCGTGCATTAGCTGATGACAGGGGTATAAATAGAGTAGAAAGAGGAATAAAAAATACTTTTTCGCTTTATGATGAATTTGATTATCCATGTATTGACACAACAAAAATGACAGTTATGGAAGTTGCTGAACAAGTGTGGCGATTAGCAAATGAGAATTTGTGGAGCAGATACTAAGGGGGCACACTTCTATACACCTTTTGGTAGATTGTGCGGTATTGGATCCTGCATCGTATCCAAGGCATTAGCAAGAAACCGACCTGCAACACAAATCGCAGGTCGGTTTTAACTGTTTTATGAGCACCTGGGTTATGGCGGGGGTTTTGGTTTTATGTCCAAGCACCTGACGCCCTCTATGTTTTGTGCTATTTGCATATATTATATTGACAATATGTATATAATAGAATATATTTTGATTATACCGGTAGATATACACGATATTTTAAGGACGAAAAGAAGGGAATATGATGAAAAAAGCCGCGCTCTCTCTGAGCATATGCCTGCTCCTCTCCGCCGGCGGTTGTAAACCCGCCTCTCCTTCCGGATCCTCCGGCGCTTCAGCCGCCTCACAGCCCGCTGCCCCCTATTCGGAGCGGGAGGAGGATTCCTCCGTATCGCCCCTTCTGCAGGAGGTCGCGGGGGAAACAGAGCAGTACCCGTCCCTTCTCAATTTTCCGGTCTCGGAGATCGATCGGATCGACGTCTCCTCCTACATCTTGCCCAATCAGATATCGGAGAAAACCGTCACCAGAACGGAGGATTTCCAGACAATCTGGGACGCCCTGACCGCCTTGACGGTCATCCGGAACGCGGAAAAACGGGATGTCACCTATGGGGACGAGGTGCTGACCTTTACATTTCACCTGAAAAACGGGGAAATCCTGATGGTCGGCATTTCAGGAAGCATTGTGTCCTCCGCCGCCTATTGCTATACGGTCGAGGGCCCCTCCCTGCTACCTCTTTGGGACGGGCTGGAGTATCCCGTCCGTGGCCCGGCATCATCCGAATAGGCCGCTAATCGACAAACAGGGCGGTTCCCGTGAGGGAACCGCCCTGTTATCCTTTTATAGCCCGGCTTCGCCTGGCTTCCACCGGCAGGCGTTCAGATCGGCACAGCCGTTCTCGCGGAACGCAATCCCCTCCTGCTCCAGCAGAAGGCGCTGCTCCGGCCAGCCCGGGACCAGGCGCCCCTGCCCGCCGACCACCCGGTGGCAGGGCAGCCCCCGCCCGGGCGGTGCCAAACGCATGGCGCGCCCCACCTGACGGGCCAAGCGGGGCGCATGGAGCATCCAGGCAAGCTGGCCGTACGTTGCGACACGGCCCGGCGGGATCCGCTCCACGAGGCGGTAAACGGCCTCGTAAAAGGCCCGCATCTCCTCAGACATCCCGGTCGGCGAGATCCTCATAGGTCTCGCCCCGGACCACGACACGGGCCTCCCCCGCCTTGGTCATCACGACGGCGGGCCGGGGCAGGCGATTGTAATTCGAGGCCATGGAAAGATTATACGCCCCCGTCGACAGTACCGCCAGGGTATCCCCAGGCGTACATGCCTGAAGGGGTGCGTTTTCCTGCAAAAGATCGCCGCTTTCACAGCACCGGCCCGCGATGGTCACCGTCTCCGCCGGCGTCTCGCCCGCCCTGTCCGCAATCAATGCGGTATACGGGGATTGGTACAGAATGTACCGGGGATTGTCCGGCATGCCGCCGTCCACGCTCACGTAGGTGCGCACACCCGGGATTTTTTTGACATGGCCGACGGTATAGAGGGTGATGCCGGCGTCCGCCACCACCGAGCGGCCGGGTTCCAGGACCAGATACGGACAGGGATATCCCAAGTCGGCCGCTTTTTTCGAAACGGCCCCGGCCACCAGCCGTACCATCTCCCGTCGGGATTTGGGCCGGTCGCTTTCCACATACTTCGCGCCAAACCCTCCGCCGAGATTGAGTTCCCCGGCCACGGTCCCGGTCCTCTGCCGGACCTGATCCATAAAGCCCAGCATTACCTCGGCCGCATGCACAAACGGCTCCTCGTCGAAAATTTGAGAACCGATATGGCAATGAAAGCCCTTCAGCGCAATGGCATCCAGGCGCACCGCTTCCTCGGCGCCCTGTAAAGCCTCTCCGCTTTCCAGTGTAAACCCGAACTTGGAATCGATCTGTCCTGTCCGGATAAAGCTGTGGGTGTGCGCCTCCACTCCTGGCGTAATCCGGAGATATACCGGCGCGGTCTTCCCCATCTCACCCGCGATCGCGGAAAGGCGGCGCAACTCGGTCGGGTTATCCACCACGATGCGGCCGACACCTGCCTCCAGCGCCATACGCAGCTCGGCATCGGACTTGTTATTTCCATGGAAATACAGCCGCTCGGCCGGGAATCCCGCCTGCAGCGCGGTATAGAGCTCCCCGCCCGAGACCACGTCCGCCCCGCAGCCTTCCTCGCCGACGATCCGGTACAGTTCCTTAAAACAGCAGGCTTTGCTCGCGTACGCGACCCGGCCGCCGGCTGCAGCATAGGCGTCCATCGCGCTTTTGAATTCCCGCAGTGCCTCCCGGACGGCGGTTTCATCCATCACATACAACGGGGTGCCGAAGGTCTCCGCCAACGCGACGGCATCGCATCCGCCGATCGTCAAATGACCGGCGGCGTTGATATCCAGGCAGTCCGAAACAAACATGGGCCTCCATCCTTTCCTTGGTACGTCCGGACTTGAAACGTCCGTTGCATCTTAAAGACGGCCGTCTATCAGGCGGTCACGTCTTCGAGAATCTCCCTCAGCTCTTCGGCTCCCTCACCCGTCACGGATGAAAAGGGGATCCACTTTACGCCTTCATATGCCGCCCATTCCTCTTCAAAAGCCGCGAGACGCGACACCCGTTCGGATTTGTTCAGCTTGTCCGCTTTGGTCAGGGCGATCAGGAAGGGGATCTCTTCCTGCACAAAGAAATCGATCATCACCCGGTCGTCGGCCGAGGGCGGGTGCCGGATATCGACGAGCTGCACTACCAGGCGCAGGTCCCGGTCATCCTCGAAATAGCGGCGGATGACATCGCTCCACTTTTTCTTTTCCCGGTCCGACACCTTTGCATACCCGTATCCCGGCAGATCGACGAGGCGGACGGTATCGAGCCGGTAAAAATTGATGGTCGCGGTCTTGCCCGGCGTCGCACTGGTGCGGGCCAGCGATTTCCGGGAGAGGAGGCGGTTGATCAGGGAGGACTTGCCGACATTGGACCGCCCGGAGAAAACCACCTCGGGCAGAGTGGACGGGAAAAGCTGGCTCCCGTCCCCCACCGAGGTTTCAAAAACCGCCGATTCGATTTTCATCCGCCATCCCTCCGTTTCGGTTCACTGGGTCACACAAACGGCCGGTGTATCTCCACGTGAGGCCGGCAGCACGGGCGCCTGTGTGCCGGTCCCGGCCGGAAGGGCCGCGTCAGGAGACGACACGAGCGCCGCACGCAGGACCGTATCGAGATGATCGGCGGTGACAAACCGGACGTTTTCACGCACAATATTGTCGATTTCCGCCAGATCCGGCTCATTTTCGGCCGGAATCACCACGGTTTTCATATGGTGGGTATAGGCGGCCATGGTTTTTTCCTTAAGCCCCCCTATGGGCAGCACCCGCCCCCGCAGGGAAATTTCCCCTGTCATGGCTACATCCCGACGGACCGGGATATTGGTCAGGGCCGAAATCATGGCCGTGGCCATCGTCACCCCGGCGGAAGGGCCGTCCTTGGGCACCGCGCCTTCCGGCACATGGATATGGATATCCTTGGTTTTGTAGAAATCTCGTTCGATATGCCATTCCGCGGCCCTGGAACGCACATAGCTGATCGCCGTGCGGGCCGATTCCTTCATCACGTCGCCCAGCGAGCCGGTCAGCTCGATCTTGCCGTTGCCGTCCAGAATCGCCACTTCCACCGGCATGGTCTCCCCGCCGACCGCGGTCCAAGCCAGGCCGTTGACCACGCCGACCTCATCCTGACGCTGGAGGACATCCTCCTTGAAGCGGCGGGGACCCAGATAATCCTTCAGGTTTTCCGGCGTGACCGCCACGCTTTTCGCCTGGCCCGAAACCAGGATTTTGGCCGCCTTGCGGCAGATCTTCCCGATAGAGCGCTCCAGGCTGCGTACCCCGGCCTCACGGGTATATCCCTCGATCATCAGGCGGAGGGCATCGTCGGAGATCCGGAGCTGCCGCAGGGTCAGCCCATTTTGCCTGACCTGCTTTTTGAGCAGGTGTCCCTTGGCGATGTGGAACTTTTCATCCGCCGTATAGCTCGACAGGGGGATGACGTCCATCCGGTCATAAAGCGGGGCGGGGATAGCGTCCGCGTCATTGGCTGTGGTGATGAAGAGGACGTCGGACAGGTCGAAAGGCACCTCCAAATAGTGGTCGGTAAAAGCGGTGTTTTGCTCGGTATCCAGCACCTCGAGCATAGCCGACGAGGGATCGCCCCGGAAATCGTGTCCCATTTTGTCGATCTCATCCAGCAAAATCAACGGATTGCTGGTGCCGGCCTGCCGGACGGCCGTCATGATCCGCCCCGGCATGGCGCCGATATAGGTTTTGCGGTGGCCGCGGATATCGGCCTCGTCCCGGACGCCGCCGAGTGAGACACGGACATATTTCCGTCCCATGGCCGCGGCGATGGATTTCGCGATCGAGGTTTTCCCGACGCCGGGAGGCCCAACCAGGCAGACCACCTGCCCCTTCGCCCCCGCCGTCAGGCGGCGGACGGCCAAGATTTCCAGAATCCGCTCTTTGACCTTTTGCAGGCCGTAGTGGTCCCGGTTGAGGACCTTTTCTGCCGCCGCCAAGTCGAGGCTGTCCTTGGATTTGACATTCCACGGCAGGGAAAGACAGGCGTCGAGATAATTACGCACCACCGTCGCCTCATGCGACCCGGCGGGCATTTTGGCGAGCTTGTCGCATTCCTTGAGAAGCTTATCCTCAACCTCCCGCGCGAGGCCGAAGCCTTTGACCTTCTCACGCAGCTCGTCCGCTTCTTCCAGAGGATTATCGCCGTCTCCGAGCTCCGACGCGATGGCACGCATCTGCTCCCGCAGATAATACTCCCGCTGATTGCGGTCGATGGATTCGTGTACCTGCTCCTGGATATCCTGCTCCAGTTCCAGGATATCGGTCTCCCGCGCGAGCATCGTCAGCAGGAGCCCCACCCGTTTTTCAACCGAGACAGCGCTGAGGATCCGCTGCTTTTCTTCTGCCGGCATAGGGGTATTGGTCGCAATGAAATCCGCGAGATATCCCGCCTCGGCGGCCGCAGCCACACCGGTGAGCACGTCGGAAGGGACCTTGCCGGCCAGTTCGGCGTACTGCTCGAAATATGTACGGCATTCCCGCAGCAAAGCCTGTTCCCGCAGAGGATCCGCGATCGGCCGTTCCAGGCATTCGTGTACCCGGACGAGATAGAAGGGCTCTTCTCCCATGAACTCCCGGACCTTGGCCCGGTAGACCCCTTCCACCATCACCCGCAGCGTATCGCCCGGCATTTTGAGCACCTGGCGCACCTTGGCCACCACGCCGACATCATAAAGATGCTCCGGCCTTGGATCGTCGACGGCGATATCGGTCTGGGATACGAGGAAGATGGTCTGGTCCCCCGACATCGCCTCATTGAGGGCCAGAATAGACTTCTTCCGCCCCACGTCGAAGTGCAGCAGCATCCCCGGAAACACCACCAGCCCCCGCAAAGCGAGCAGGGGCAGTTCGGCGACGCGGGCCACACGTTTTTTGATTCCCATAGTCAGCACCTTCTTTTTATCGGAAAGCAAAAGAGTCAGACGCCGGGCGCGGGTGCGTCCGGCAGCTGACCTTTTTCTGCGGATGTTCTGCCGGCACTCAAGCGGTGACCTTGCGCCGCGGAGTGCGCTTTACCGGGGTTTTCAGCCGATTCGGCTTTTTGTCCGGATTTTTCACGATTTCCGGCTGCGCCTTTTTGAGGACGCAGTCGCGGCCGACGATCACCTTTTCGATCGTATGATCGGAGGGGACCTCAAACATCAGATCGGTCAGCAGAGCCTCCATGACGGACCGGAGTCCGCGGGCTCCCGTGTTGCGCTTCAGCGTTTCCTCCGCCACCGCACGCAGTGCGTCGGGGGTGAGCTCCAGCTTGACGTCGTCCAGGCTGAAAAGCTGGGTATACTGTTTGAGGATCGCGTTCTTCGGTTCGCTGAGGATTTTCACCAGCGCGTCGGCGTCCAGCGGCTGCAGCGTCGTGATGACCGGCATACGGCCGACGAGCTCGGGGATCAGGCCGTATTTGATCAGATCCTGCGGGACGAGCTGCTCATACAGCTTGCCCTGCTCGAGATCCTTTTTGGACTTGACCTCGTTGCCGAAACCCATGGCGCCGGAGGCGACCCGCTTTTCCACGATCTTTTCGATACCGTCAAAGGCACCGCCCAGGATGAAGAGGATGTTGGAGGTATCGATCTGGATAAACTCCTGCTGGGGGTGCTTCCGTCCTCCGTTCGGGGGAACATTGGAAACCGTCCCCTCCAGGATTTTCAGCAGCGCCTGCTGCACCCCTTCCCCACTGACGTCGCGGGTGATGGAGGGGTTCTCACTGCGGCGGGCGATTTTATCGATTTCATCGACGTAGATGATGCCGCGCTCCGCTTTTTCAATGTTGCCGTCCGCCGCCTGGATCAGGCGGAGCAGGATGTTTTCCACATCCTCGCCCACGTAACCGGCTTCGGTCAGCGTCGTGGCGTCCGCAATGGCGAAGGGAACGTTGAGCAGCTTGGCGAGGGTCTGCGCGAGCGCCGTCTTCCCGACGCCGGTGGGGCCGAGAAGCAGCACGTTGCTCTTGCCCAGATCCACATCGGAGGAGGTCCCGAAATAGATCCTCTTATAATGGTTGTAAACCGCGACCGCCAGCGCCACCTTGGCGTGCTCCTGACCGATCACATATTCGTCCAGTCCCTGCTTGATTTCCTTCGGCGTCGGCAATTTGGCGGGAACGTCGTCGTCCGAACGGCGGCGTGAGAAATTGCCGCCCTCTTCCAATATCGACTCGCACAGCTCCACGCATTCGTTGCAGATATAGACGCCGGGCCCCGCAATCAGCCGCTGTACCTCATCCTGCATCTTGCCGCAAAAGGAACAGCTGAACGTCCGGCCTTCTTCATTTTTTGGCATCTCCACGCCCCCCTATCGCCGACGATCGCCTCGGCCATTATCGTTTGTCCACGACCTTGTCGGCCAATCCGTACGCGACCGCTTCCTCCGCGGTCATCCAATTGTCGCGGTCGGTATCCCGCTCGATGACTTCGATCGGCTGGCCGGTCATATCGGCCAGCAGCCTGTTCATCCGTCCCCGGATAAACAGGATGTGATCGGCCTGGATCTTGATGTCGCTGGCCTGCCCCTTGGTTCCCCCGAGAGGCTGGTGGATCATGATTTCGCTGTTCGGCAGGACCAGGCGTTTGCCCTTGGTCCCGGCGGCGAACAGGAAAGATCCCATGCTCGCCGCCATCCCGATGCAGATGGTGGAGACATCGCATTTGATGAAATTCATCGTGTCATAAATCGCCATGCCGGCGGAAATCGAGCCGCCGGGGCTGTTGATATACAAATGGATGTCCTTATCCGGATCCTGCCCTTCCAGGTAGATGAGCTGCGCGACGACCAAGGAAGCGGTGACGTCGTTGACCTCATCGGACAGCATGATAATGCGGTCGTTGAGCAGGCGGGAGAATATATCGTAGCTGCGTTCGCCGCGGCTGGTCTGTTCAACAACATACGGAACTAGGCTGCTCATTCGGCATCGACCTTTCTGTATTCTCTGGGCGGTCAAGAAAAAGTATGACCACTCTGATGGGGTTTAATCCGGCCATTTGGAAAAAGTTTGTCAGGATTCCGCTGTTTCAGCCTTTTTGGACTTGGGGGATTTTGCCGCTTTCTTGGGTTTCTCCCCGCCTGCCACGGCGGTCTCCTTGACAAGCTCCATCGCCTTGCCGACGGCCAGATCCTTCGACAGGCTCTTTTCCTCAATCAGGGATTTGACCTTTTCGACGTCCATTTTATACTGCTCCGCCATCTTCGCGAACTCGGCCTCGACCTCTTCCGCCGTCGGCACGATGTTTTCGAGCTCGGCAATCTTCTCGAGAGCCAGGCGGATCTTCACCTGTTTTTCGGCCTGCTCGCGGAAGCCGTTCCGGAACGCTTCGTGATCCATGCCGGTATATTGCAGGTAGGTGTCGAGATTCAGCCCCTGGGACTGCAGGCGGTAATCGAAATCCCGCACACTGTCCTCCACCCGGTGCTCATACATGGCTTCGGGCACCTCGGCCTTGAAGCCGGCGATAAGCTGCTCGAGCAGTTCGCTCTCGAAAGCGTCCTCGGCCTCGTGCTCGCGGCGATGCTCAAGATTGTGGCGCAGATCGGCCTTCAGCTCGTCGAGGGTGTCGAATTCACTGCAGTCCTTGGCAAAGTCGTCGTTCAGCTCGGGCAGCTCTTTGACCTTGACCTCATGCACTTTGCAGTGGAAAACGGCCGGCTTGCCGGCCAGCTCCGCCGCATGATAGTCCTCAGGGAAGGTCACCTCGACGTCGCATTCCTCATCGGCCTTCCGGCCGACAAGCTGCTCCTCAAAACCGGGGATGAACTGCCCGGAGCCGAGGGTCAGGGTGTAATTTTCCGCCTTGCCGCCCTCGAAGGGCTCGCCGTCCACCCGGCCTTCGAAATCAAAGGTCACGGTATCGCCCATCTCGGCCGCGCGGTCCTCCACCGTCACCAGGCGGGACTGGCGGTCCTGCAGCTTTTGGAGCTCCTCTTCCACATCGGCGTCGGAGACCTTGACGGCCTTCTTTTCGGCTTTGAGTCCCTTGTAGGCGGCCAGCTCGACCTCGGGCTTGACAGTGATCGTCGCCTTGAACTGGAGCCCCTCGGGGCCGACGGAAGTGACGTCGAAGTCGATCTTATCCTCTACATATTCGTATTCCGATTCCTTGATCGCCTCATCTAAAGCGGAGGGATAGACCGCGTTGACCGCGTCCTCGTAAAACACGCCGGTGCCATACAGCTTTTCCACGAGATGGCGGGGAGCCTTGCCCTTCCGGAATCCGGGTATGTTCATTTTCCGGACGTTCTTTTTATACGCATCGTTCACCGCGGCTTCAAAGCGGTCGGCATCCACCTCGATTTCCAGTTCCACCCGGTTGGTGTCGACCTTGTTGGCATTTTTCAGACTCATGTTTGACATCCTCCTACTTACTCTTACGGCAATGGATAATAGTATAGCATAAACCGGCTGTATACGCCAGACTATTTCGTGAATAAATCGAAAATTTTTGCAGGAAATCAGCGTACAAGTAGCGGGCAAAAGGCCAGCGCGTCGCAGGATATGAGCTTTAGCCGGACGCCGTCCTTTTCCCCCTGGAACGCATAGCGGATCCCAGGGCCGTGCAAATGGCCGTAATAGCACCGGCGGATTCCTTCTTCCCGAAGGACGGAAAAGATCTCCTCACAGACCTGGCCGCCGCAGACCGGCGGATAATGGAGAAAGGCTACCGGCTCGAGCCCGGTTTTTTTGGCCGCTTGGATCGAGGCACGCAGACGCCCGGCCTCCCGCAGCAGCACCTTTTGGTCCGCGGCGTCCCCGGCGTCGAAAAACCAACCGCGGGAACCGCACACCGCCACATCCCCCGCCGTGTAAGCGTCGTTATGCAGGATATGGAGGGTGGACAGCCCCCTCTCCCGGAGGAAAGCATCCATTTTCTTCCGGGTGGTCCACCAGTAATCGTGATTGCCCTTCATCAGGATTTTCCGTCCGGGCAGACGGTCGAGAAAGGCAAAATCGGCCGCCGCTTCCCGGAGGTCCATACCCCAGGAGATATCCCCTGCGATGACGACGGTGTCCTCCGGCCCGACCAGCTCCCGCCAGTTTTTTTCCAGCCGGGCGGTATAATCCGCCCAACCCGCGAACACGTCCATCGGCTTGGACGTGTTGAAGGACAGATGCGGATCCGCGATGGCGAACAGCGACATGGGCGCACTCCATTCCTGATTTATCGGATGTCCAGCATATCGAACACGACACGGGGCATCTCATCCCGGCTGCACACCGCGGTGAAGCGGGGCGTCTTGCCGTGCAGGCCGGCAAGAGGCGGCGGCACAGGACAGCCGGTCAGCGCCTGCAGCGCCTCGACCTTATCGAACTCGTCCAGCTCCGCCGCATCCCTTCCCAGCGCAGCGAGTACACTGGCGGAAAATTTATAGGGATTGGCGGTGGAGGCGATCACCGTCGGGGTGGTGTCCCCCGTCCGGGCGCGATAGTCCCCATACACCTTCATTCCCACAGCGGTATGGGTGTCGCAGAGATACCCATATTTCTCATAGGTGTCCGCAATGGCGGCGGCGGTGCCGGCGTCATCGCACCAGCCGGCGTCGAACAAGCCGGTGAGCTTCTCCTTTACGCCTTCCGGAACGGTATAGACCCCCTTGGAGGCCAGTTCCTGCATCAAGGTCCGGATCACCGCGTCGTCCCGGCCGGCGAGATGGTAAAGCAGCCGCTCGAGATTGCTGGAGATCAGGATATCCATGGAAGGAGAGGTGGTCGGATAAAAGGGGCGGTTGCGGTCATAGGTGCCGGTGGCAAGAAAATCGGTCAGCACCCGGTTGCGGTTGGACGCGCAGATAAGCCGGGCAACGGGCAGCCCCATCTCCTTCGCGTAATAAGCGGCGAGGATGTTGCCGAAATTGCCCGTCGGGACCACCACGTTGAATGTGTCGCCCATTTTGAGCTTCCCGTCCGCCAGCAGATCGCAGTAGGCCGAAATATAATAGACAATCTGCGGCACCAGACGCCCCCAGTTGATGGAGTTGGCGGAGGAGAACTGCATCCCATGGTCCCGCAGCGCGTTTCCCACAGCTTCATCGGTGAAGATGGCTTTGACACCCGACTGCGCGTCGTCGAAATTGCCCCGGATAGCGCATACCCCGACGTTTCCGCCCTCCTGCGTGGTCATCTGCAGCTTCTGCATCGGGCTGACACCATCCTCGGGATAGAAGACCAGGATCCGGGTATGGGGGGCGTCGCGGAAGCCCTCCAGCGCCGCCTTTCCGGTGTCGCCGGAGGTAGCCACCAGGATGACGATCTCCCCTCCCCCTGTTTTGGAAGCCGATACCCGCATGAGATGGGGCAGGATCTGGAGCGCCATGTCCTTGAAGGCGCAGGTCGGCCCGTGCCACAGCTCGAGGATATGCAGCCCCTCTTCCAGCGTATGGACAGGAGCGACGGCTGGGGAACGGAAGGCGCCGGATCCATAGGCCGCCCGTGTGCACTGCGCGGTTTCCTCCCCGGTGAAATCGGTGAGGAAGCGGGACAGGACCGATGCGGCCCGGTCCGCGTAGGGCATCGAGGTCAGGGCGGCGATATCCGCCCCGGTGATACGGGGCAGCGTTTCCGGTACGAAAAGGCCCCCGTCCCGGGAAATCCCCTGGACGATGGCCTGGGAAGACGATACGGAAACCCGGCTGTCCCGGGTGCTGTTATACATCATGGCTCATACCCTCCTGACGCCGGCAGGGACACGCGTCATCGACGGCGCCGGGCCTCTGCTGCGGCATCCTCATTTTACTCTATATCCGCCGCTTTTGTCAAAGTGCGGAGGAAAAAATCGTAGCAATTACCGAAAAACACCCGATCCAGGCACACCGCGTCGTAGTTTTTGCGGCAAAGAACATCGTACAGCCGTTCCATGACCTGGATCCCGCCCCAGTCGGGGGGCAGATCCGTCCCGTCCAAATCGGCGCCAAAGGCCACGGTGCGCCCGCCTTCCAGGGAAAGATAGTGGTCGAGATGGCGCTCGATCGCCTCAAAGGTCTGTTCTCCAATCTGGCCGGCGCAGAAATTGATGCCGACCAGCCCCCCGCGGTCACGGATGGCGGCAAACTGGCGGTCGTCGAGGTTTCGGGGGGACAAACACAAAGCGGCCGAGACCGAATGACTGGCGAGGAAGGGGCCGGCGGCCGTTTCGGCCACATCCCAGAACCCCGCCTCGTTGAGATGAGAGACGTCGGGCAGGATGGAGAGCTCTTCCATCCGCCTGACCGCGCGTTTCCCGAAAGGGGTCAGGCCGTCCGGGCAGCCCGACAGACAGCCATGACCCAGCTCATTCGAGCCATTCCATGTAATGGTGATGAGCTTCACACCCCTGGCGGCCAGATCCTCCAGATGCCGGAGGTCGCCCGCGAGGGCGGAAGCGCCCTCCACGGTGAGAATGCCGGCGCAGCGTCCCGAATCCAGCGTATCCCGCAGTCCTGCCGCGTCCTCCACGATCCCCAGGCGGCCGGGATACCGCCCAGCCTGTTCCCGGGCAAAATCCAGCACCGCGCAGCAGCGGTCGAAGGCCGCCTCGCCCCGCAGGGAATCAGGCATCCACACCGCAAACAGCTGCGCCCACGCCTCCAGTTTTCCGCCCCGCGCCAGATCGACATGCCGGTGGTTCTCGAGCAGGTTTTCTCCCTTGTCATAACATTCCGTCAGGGTATCACAGTGCAGATCGAACAGCCTCATGCCTTCCCCTCCCTTAAAATGCGGCACCGAGCCCGCCGCTTTCAAACGCCCCCATCAGATGGTCGAGCTGCACCGCCCGCATGGGTTCCCCCGCCGCGGTGACGATCTCGATGACATCGAACCGGGGTTGAAGCGGGCTCGGATGCTGTATCAGATACAGCGAAGCGGTCTGGAGCAGCCGGCGCTGCTTTTGGGGTGTCACGGCCTCACGGGGGGCGAAAAGCGCACCTTCGCTGCGCGCTTTGACCTCCACGAAGGCAATATACGCGTCATCGGCCGCGATTATGTCGATCTCCCCAAACCGGCAGCGATAGTTGGAAGCCAGCAGGGTGTACCCCTTTCCACGCAAAAAACGAGCGGCCAGGATTTCTCCAGCCGCCCCCTTCGATACCTCCGCCATCGTTCCACCCCTTTCGCCGCCGGTCATCCGATTTTTTTCAGGAAGCTGGGGCGGTGGACCGGAGACGGGCCATATGCCCGAATCCGCTCTATATGCAGTGCCGTCCCATACCCCTTGTGCTTCGCAAACGCATATTCCGGATATCGCCTGTCCAGCTCCGCCATCAGCCGGTCCCGGCTGACCTTGGCCAGGATAGAAGCGGCGGCTACGCTTGCAGACAAGGCATCTCCCTTTACAATCGTACGAGAGGGGACGGGCAGACCGGGAGGGAGCCGGTTTCCATCCACCAACACCAATTCCGGGGAGAGGGCCAGGCCTTCCACCGCCCTCCGCATGGCGCGGTAGGTTGCCTGCAGGATATTGCACTCCTCGATTTCCTCCACCGAGGCGCTCGCCACGCACCAGGCGGCAGCGGCATCCACGATCCGGTCATACAATTGCTCCCGCTTTTTCTCCGACAGCTTTTTAGAATCATCCAACCCGTCTGGGATATGGCCCGGCAGCAGGACCACCGCCGCCGCATATACAGGGCCCGCGAGCGGGCCGCGTCCAGCCTCGTCCACTCCGCCTAACAGCCGGATCCCTGCAGCATCCCGGACCGCCTGATCGTATTCGACATTGGTCATGCCCCCGCCTCCTCAGGATTCCTCATATATACTGCCTATCCGGTCGAAGGGGAGGATGCGGAACACGGCCTTCCCCAAAATATCGCCTTCATCGATCAAGCCGATGCTGCGGCTATCCAAGGAGGCGACGCGGTTGTCGCCCAAGACGAACACCTTCCCGTCCGGGATTTCGACCGTCTTTCCCGCCATCCCTTCGGGATAGGTCGGGACATGGATATACGGCTCGTCGAGCAGCACTCCGTTGATCCGGACCCTGTGCTGCTCCTCGTCGATCTCCACCGTATCGCCCGCCACCCCGATCACCCGTTTGATCAACGGCTCTTTGGTATAGCGGTTGATCACCACGATATCTCCCCGTTCCGGGGTATAGGGAAGGACAGACAGGATCAGAAGGTCGCGATCCATCAGGGTCGTTTTCATCGATGAACCGTCCACACCCACGATCCGGCACAGAAATGTAAAAACGAGCACCACGACCACAAGCGAAAACACCGCCGCGTCGATCCATTCATAGAAGGACGAAACCGCATCCGGCTTCCTCTCCCCGCCCTCTTCACCGGCCGTTGGCCGGCATTCCGATTCACGCGCCTGCATCCGCTTCCCCTCCTTTCCCGTTTCCAGACTCATCGAGCCATGTAAAAGGCCATATCCGCAGGACGGCACGTCCCAGGATATCCCCGGCCGGCACCGGACCGATATCGTCCCAGCGGCTGTCGTGCGAATTGTCGCGGTGATCTCCCATGACGAACACATACCCTTCCGGAATCACGACCGCCCCCGTCATATCGTAAGCGGGAGTCGGAAAATCCACATAGGGCTCGTCGAGGAGCTCCCCGTTGAGCCGGACCTTGTGCTGCTCCTCATCGATCTCGACCGTGTCGCCCGCCACCCCGATCACCCGTTTGACCAGAGGTTCCTGTGCGTCCCGTCCCACGACCACGATATCTCCCCGTTCCGGGGTATAAGGCAGCACCGAGAGGACCAGCCGGTCCCGATTCATCAGGGTGTTGTTCATCGAGTCTCCGTTTACGCCTACGATCCGGAACAAAAACGTGAAAACGAGAGCCACGGCAATCAGGGAAAACACCGCCTCGCCGATCCACTCGTACAGCACGGCGACAGGGGCCGCACGGCCCTTTTCCTCTGTATTTTCTTCTGCGGAATATGCCTGCATGGTCAGCCCGCCCTTATCCTTTCGTTTCGCCGTCCTCCGGCGGCAGCTCCAGCGTCACCCGCCCGAGCCTGCCGGCCCGGAACTCGTCGAGCAGCATCGCCGCCGCCCGCTCGGTGTCCACCTCGCCTCCCGAAATGAGCATACCCCGCCGCCGCCCGATCTCTTCGAGCAGTGCGTACCCTGCCTCGGGCAGATCCCCAGACAGGCGGTACCTCTCCCGCAGAGCGCTGGCATTACGGTCCCTCAGCAGGACGAGCAGGGCGCAGGCCAAACCCTCCCCATCCAGGACCTGATCCCGGATAGCGCCGGTAAACGCCAGCCGTCTCGCCACGGCCTGATCCTCGAATTTCGGCCAGAGCACACCGGGGGTATCGAGCAGCTCGATCCCTCCCCCGGCACTGAACCAGCGCTGGTCCCGGGTGACGCCGGGACGGTCCTCCACCTTGGCCTTTCCGCCCTTGGAAAGGCGGTTGATGAGAGAGGATTTGCCGCTGTTCGGGATACCGGCAACCATCACGCGGATGGGATGCCCGGGCATCCCTCTTTCCGTCCACTGGGCGATCTTATCCGAAAGCAGGCGGCGCAAAAGCGGGGTGAATTGTCCAATGCCCTTCCCCCCTTTGCAATCGGCGGCCATAACCGCCGCCCCCTGTTTTCGGAACCAGTCCATCCACAGGGCCGTCGCCGCCTCGTCCGCGATATCTTCTTTATTGAGAACGACCAGCCGCGGCTTGCCCGGCGTAAGCGCGTCCAGCTCCGGGTTGCGGCTGCTCAGCGGAATACGGGCGTCCACCACCTCGGCAACGGCGTCGATAAGGGGCAGGCAAGCCTGGATCCGGCGGCGGGTCCGGGTCATGTGCCCCGGAAACCACTGGATATTCTGCATATCGTCCAAAGCCAGTCCCCCCTCAGAGTATGCCGATGCGCTGCGGCGGCCAAATCCGGAACGCCGCCCATCCCACGATATCGTCCACCGGCACCAGCCCGATATCCGCTGCGCGGCTGTCGTGGGAGTCGTTCCGGTGATCCCCCATGACGAACACATACCCTTCCGGAACCGCGACCTCACCGGTCATGTCATAGGCCGGGGTCGGGTACTGCACATAGGGCTCGTCGAGAAGTTCCCCGTTGAGCCGGACCTTGTGCTGCTCCTCGTCGATTTCGAGCGTATCGCCTGCCACCCCGATCACCCGTTTGACCAGAGGCTCGTCGGTATAGCGGTTGATCACCACGATATCCCCCCGGTCCGGGGATGACAGCGCGGGACAGAGGATGAGGCGGTCCCCCCCATACAAGGTGTCCATCATGGAATCGCCCTCCACCCCGACCACTCGGAACAGGAAGGTGAACAGCAGCACAATGCAGGCGAGAGACGCCACCAGGACTTCCACGACATCGTAACACACGCCAAGCAAGGAGGCGGTTTCCTTTTTCGGCGGCACCCGGCGGCTGCCATGTTTCACGGGTCGATCCCCCCTGTCTTCCGAAGCGTTGATGATGAAACGGCACTATACGGGATTGTACCATGCCAGGCCGAATTAATCAACCGTATCCGGCCCTTTTTCGCCCGATTTCCGTTTCTTGAGACACCGGCGGTTGCGAAAACCCCGCAAATGTGGTATAACGATCCTGGGTGCGAAACCACTCGAATTTAGAAACAGGTCGTGTTGCGGTTGTCAAAAGAAAAAACGAACGGCTCCAAACGCACGCATGCGCGGCGGCATTCCGCCCGCTGGGCGTTTGTCGCGGTGATGATGGTGTGCCTGGTCGCCCTGGGGATTCTCTTCGCCGCCTACCAGCTCTATTTCCGGACATCCGGGGACAGCTTCATCCCCTTTATCGGAGGCATCATCGGCGGGGGCGACCAAAGCAACGGCGGTTCCCCGTCGCCGGACCAGACGTTTGAGGAGTATCTCGCCGATACGGTTTTCATCGGGGATTCCCGCACCAACGGCCTCTCCGGGTACGGCTATGTCCCCAAAAGCAGCGTCTTTGCCATCGACGGCTTTAATCATGCTTCGGCCCGCACGGAGAAATTCATCACCCTGAGCGGCACCAACCGGAAGCTCACGATCGCACAGGCCGTCGGCTTTGTCAAACCGGTCCGCATGATCGTTTCTTTCGGGATTAACGGCATCGCGTTCATGGACTCGGATACCTTTATGTCTGAGTACGCCGCGCTGCTGGACGAGCTCCGGGCGGCGTCTCCGGAAACGCTGCTGGTGGTGCAGTCCATCCTGCCCGTCTCCGCCGAAAAAGCCGCGTCGACACCGGGTATGTCCAACCGGGCGATCGACTCCTGCAATCAGAAGCTCAAAGCGCTCGCCGAGGAAAAAGGCGGCGTCTTCCTGGACAGCTCCGCCGTCCTGAAAAACAGCAAAGGGAACCTTGACCCCAAATACAATTCCGGGGACGGGCTGCATTTCAACCGGAAGGCCTATCAGGCCCTGCTCGATTTTTATGACAAGAACCGCCTGTACTGAAACAGGGGGGTTAAATCCATGGGCGTATTCATACCCCCAAAAACCGGGATACGGTGAAGGGTTCCGAGGCCCGCCTACAAAACCGGCCGGGACAGCACAAAGCTGTCCCGGCCGGCTTTATTGTAAGAGGAACTTCTTAAGGGTGGGTTGTCCGTCAGCCATGTGCGGAAATATAAAGGAACCCCAATGGACGGCAAGGTGAAAGCACGGGCATGCTGTCGCGTTCCGAGCATTTTTGACCCCGCCAGGCACTGTTTGCGTCCCCTTGCAGTGCCAATGCCCTAGGAAAGCGCCGCCGCCAGCTGGCGGTCGGAGGCAAAGGTGGAGGCGTTGTATAGCACGAGCACGTCGGTGATCCCCCTATCCCCCATCCACGCCGCCAGGTCCTCCTTGAAATAGCGGAGATCCACCATGTCGATCGTCTCATAGTGCGCGGTGAGAAACGGCACGAGAGCATGGGCGTAGGAATCCTTGATTACCAGCAGGCGCCGCCCGTTGCGGACGCTCGTGGTGATTTCGGTCAGCGGATGATTCCCGCCGAGGAAATAGGCGTATTTGTCCCGTCCCTCCAGATACGAGGGGTCGTAAAGAGACTCCCTCACCGTCTTGCCGCCGTCGTACGTCACCGTACAGGGGTTCTCCTCCTCCGGGAGATACGCCTCGATCGTGTCGGCGGGAATCAGCGGCAGGTTGGCCTTGGAGTAGAGGGTGCCGAAAAAATCCTCCGATACGGTCTCTATCCGGAAATCCCGTTCTTCCAGCGGCGTCTCTCCCTGCGCCGTGAGAAGCGCCTGATAGGCGAGGAACGCGCCTCTCGTGGTCCAGTGGTGATCGGTACGGTAGTAGAGGCTCTCCCGGTCCAATTGGCCGAGCAGAGCCGGCGTGGGGTCGCAGAAAACGACGGATTCGCCGAGCGCGCGGCGCTGCCGGAGGATGAGACCCGCTTCATCGGCGACCGGCGCGCAGGCGGGCAGGGCCCCTTCCAGTACCGTCGTAGCCGTGGGCGCGAGCAGGACCGACGCCCGGATCTCCGGGTATTCCCGGGTCACCTTTTCCAGGAAACCGGCCACCGCGAGACAGTTTTTCTCCTGCAATGCGGCGTCCGCCGGTTCCGGGATCTCGAAAAGGCGGTGCTGTTTGCCGAAATACACCCGGCCGTTGTCGGGCCGGAGCATCGCCAGCCCCGCCATGGTTTTGAGCGAAACCCAGGCGTCCCGCATCGGGAACTGGTCGGTGGTATAGGTTTCGAAATCCTTGCCGAACTGCCCGGAGAGCACCCGATCCATCGACAGGGTCGGGCGGCCCTGCAAATACCGGTTCTCCCGTTCCGAATAGGCACGCACCGGTGTCAGGATATTCCAGAGGAATCCCGCGAGAAGGATCCCCACAAACACAAGGGAGATGATTTTATCTTTACGCAACCGGGATCCCTCCTAAAAGCGGAAATATAAAAATGGGTTATAGGATGCGTCCACCAGAAAGGCCACACAGAGCACGAAGCCCGCCAGGATAAGGCCGAGCTCCACCGCGGTAAATACGGCAGGATGGGCCCGGAGCTTCCCGCCTGCCAAGGCGGCGGCTTTTCTGGGAAGGCCCGTGCTGCCTAGGATCAGCAGCACCAGCAGGACGGCACTGGAATACAGCAGGTAAACCCCCTGCCCGTCCCACAGACGGCCTCCGCCGCCGAAAAGGGCGCCGATGAACTGCACGCCCTGCCCCAGGGAATCGAAGGCAAAAATAGCCCAGCTGAGCATGACGAGCAGCATGGTGTAGAGATGCCGGAGAAAAACCGGGGCCTTCTCCAGCAGGCGGAGCAGGCCTATTTTTTCCATCATCAGGATCACGCCGAAATAGAGGCCCCACACCACAAAATTCCAGCCGGCGCCGTGCCAGATGCCGGTCAGCAGCCAGACGATCAGGATGTTGCGGATTTGCTTGCCCAGGCCCTTCCGGTTCCCGCCCAGGGGGATATAGACATATTCCCTGAACCAGGTGCTCAGGGTGATATGCCAGCGCCGCCAGAAATCCGTGATGCTGGTGGCGGTGTAGGGATAGCGGAAGTTTTCCGGGAAGTGGAAACCAAACATCCGGCCGAGGCCGATCGCCATATCGGAATAGCCGGAAAAATCGAAATAGATCTGGAAGGTGAACGCCGCAAGGCCGATCCAGGCGGTGAGAACCGGAAGCTTTCCGGTCTCCAGCCCCGAAACCGTCTGCCAGATCTCCCCTGCCGTGTTCGCGAGCAGCACCTTTTTGGCCAGGCCCACGGTAAAGCGGCGGACGCCCGCAGCAAAGTCGGGAAAGGTCTCCTGCCGGTCCTGCAGCTCGCCGGCTACGGTCTTCATTCGGACGATCGGCCCGGCGATGAGCTGGGGGAACAGGGAAACATAGGTGCCGAAATTGAGAATGCTGCGCTGCACCTCCACCTCTCCCCTGTACAAATCGATGATGTAGGAGAGGGCCTGGAAGGTATAAAACGATATGCCGATAGGCAGCGACACCTCCAGCAGCGGGAGCCCCGCCCCGGTCACGCCGTTAACCGTACCGATAAGGAAATTCGCGTATTTGAAGAAGCCGAGCAGGAGCAGGTTGAGCACGACCGCCAGGGCCAGCACCCGGCCGGGATGGCCGCCGCGCCTCTTTTCGTGTTCCAGCCACAGGCCGAGCCCGTAATCCATCGCGATGGAAAACAGCATCAGCAGCACGTACACCGGCTCGCCCCAGGCGTAAAAAAAGAGGCTGCCGACAAGCAACACGAGATTCTTCCAGAAAATCTGTCCGCGCGGCACCAGATAATACAGGATCAGTACCACGGGAAGGAAATAGAACAAAAACAACGGGCTACTGAAAACCATAGTCCACCCCTACGCCTCCGGCAGGATTTCGAATTCCTGGATTCCCATATACCCCGGCGCGATTTCATATTTTGGGAACACCACCACGACGTGGCCCTGCGCGTTGATATAAAAGCCCTGGTCCGGCGCGATCGTCGTGAAGGCGCCTTCCTCGTCGCTGTAATAATACGCCGATTCGTCCGCGGCTGTCCGCTGCGCGATCTGGCTGCGGACGCTGTCGCTGACGATGCGGATGTAGTCGGGGCCGAGCATATCCTTGAGGGTCAGCTCCCGTCCTGATTCCAGGTCGATATTATAGAAATACTGCTCAGCGTAATAGCTCGCGGCGGTCTCGGCCTTTTCGATGACGAAGGACACCCGGTCGCCGTCGTTGCAGTGCAGGGTATAGTCGACAAAGATCTCGGTCGGCAGGAAATCCTCTTCCCGTCCGCCCGTCTCCAAAAACGCCTGCTTGTACTCTCTGGCGCGCTGGCGGGCCTCCTCGACCAGGCGGTTCATCTTGTACTGGATTTCATAATTGACCCGCCGCTCAAGCTCCGAATTCCCCGTGTTTTCCAGCGCCGGCAGATTGACCTTCAGGATATCGGCGTCCTCTTCCCTTTCGTACTGTGTAAACGTGAACACCCGCGCCACGTTGCCGATAACCGGCATACCGTACAGGCTGTTCGCCAGCACCGGGCTCGCGTTGACCAGCACGACGAAGAGGGCGCACACGGCGGCCGCCGCCATCACCGACCAGCGCGCCACATGCGTACCGGTTCCGGTCCGGGTGCTTCTGACCGCGTCCCGCACAGCCGCCGAAAGCTCGTCCGGCGGCCGGATCGCCTCATAGGCCGCCTTCGCGTCACGTATGGATTTCAATCCCGTCCCCCTCCTTCCGCCTTGCCTTTATCCGATGTCGCACCCCAGCTCCTCCCGCAGCCGGCCCAGCGCCGTGTACAGGCGGGATTTGACGGTGCTCAGGTTCGCCCCGGTGATGTGGGCGATATCCTCCAGCCTCATGTCCTCATAAAAACGCAGCATCACGACGGTCCGGAGTTTGGGGTCCAGGCGTTCCACCGCCCGGTAAACGTCGAGCCTTTCCCCGATATCCGCGTCTTCCGCCTGCTGTTCCGGCAGCGTCTCGACAAACAGGAACCGTTTGTTCCGGCGCAGATAGGCCAGGCTTTCGTTGACCAGAATCCGGTAGACCCAGGGCTTGACCGCCTCTGCGCTCCGCAGGGAGGCGGCATGGGTCAGGGCCTGTACCACCGTATCCTGTACAATGTCGAGGGCGGCCTCCCGGCTGCGGGTATAGGCAAACGCCAGGCGGTACAGCGCCGCCTGGTTTCCGTAGATAAAATCCGTGATGAGTGCCTTTTGCCCTTCCACGCATCCGTCTCCTCCGCCTTGTTTATCCGAGAGCCTCCCGGACGGCCTTCTCCGCCGCAGGCGTATCGTCGGACACACACAGCACCACTGTCACACCCGTTTTCCGTACCAGCGGATCCTGCAGCTTTTTCATCTCATTCGGATTATAATTCTCAAACGCGGCTTTCTGGTTTTCCACCCGTGTCTGCATCGCCTGGTAGAGGCGGCCGGCCGCCTGCTCATCCTTAGCTTTGAACACCGCGATTTCCTCCGCCGTGGCACCCGTGCCGGTATACACCTTGAACGCCTCGATATCCGCCTCGTCCACCTCATACATCCGGCCCATCGCCGCAGCATCCACTGCCTCCAGTTCGTCCTGGAACGTAATGGCATTCCGCAGCGTATCGGCCAGGACGGACGGATCCACATCCTTCGCCTCATTTTTGCCGCAGCCTGTCAGGACAAGCAGCAGCCCCAGAAGCAGCGCACCCGTTTTTACCTTTTTCATCTCGCGTCGTCTCCTTTGTCCTTTTGGGATTCTTCTCCGTCCGTCAGCCGGACACGGTATGGGTCATGATATAGTCTTTCCATTTTTCATAATACGGCCGTTTGAGATGGATCCCATCCACCGTGGCCTCGGCCGGAAGGGCGCCGCTTTCGTCCTGCACCGCCTCGGCGACGTTCAGATAAACCGCCCCTTTCTCCTCGCACATCTGGACGATCAGGCTGTTGTAAAGCTGGATACGGCTGTTGGTATACACCGAGCTGTCCGATTTCTCCTTGCTCACAGGCAGGATGGACTGCACGTAAATGACCGCGTCCGGGACGGCTTCCCGGATCCCGTCGAGCAGGCTGCCGTAGCGGGCGATAAACGTATTCTCCGAAGCCCAGCCGAGCTCGTTGACCCCCAGCATGACATAAACCTTTTTGAAGGCATGGCGCTTGAGGCCTTCCAGGATGGTCACCTGTTCCTCGCCGTCCTGGATCTGGGCCGTCGCCGCCGTATTGACGTTCAGCCCCTTGACTGCGTAGAACGTCGTCCCCTCCGGCATCTTTCCGTAAATCATCAAACCCTCGGTCCGGGAATCCCCGATGAAGACCGCATCGTTGAAATACGCGTCGCCGGCCTCCGGCGGAACCGAGCCGGGAGGGTCGGCGGATTCGGCCGTCCCGGTCGTGGCGGCCGTGGTGCTGGCCGTCGTAGGCGGCGGATCGGTCGCAGGCGCCGATGAGGCCTGCGTGTCAGACGCAAGGGAGGAAGCCGGAGCGGTTTCCAGCCTGTCCCCATTGAGAACGGCGAACAACGCCACAATCCCCCACACGCATAGGGCCGCGCCGATGATCCCGACCACGATATTCTTGACCAGAGGCTTCCGGTCTTCCCGCCCAAACACCGATTTGCCCATGACAGACCCTCACTTTTTGCCGATTCTATGATTAGGATGCCGCAGCTCCTCAAAAAGTTTAAAGATAATGTATTCCCATTGTGGGCTATTTCAAGTTTATCTATACAGGACTACAGAATACCACAGATCCCCGGCAAAAACAAGGAAGGGATGCAAAATCCTCCGCTGCCGGTTTGTCGGCGGAGGATTTGCCGGTTATTTCCGATAGAGGAACCACGGGTCAATGGCTTCAGACTGCCCAAAAAGCATTTTTAAGGGGAAATGAATGAAAAACGCGGGAATATATCACCGATGATCGGAAGACATTGCGCCCCGGGTACCCAAGACGAAAGGACGGCATCCGGCCGATCCGTGTTCTAGGACGAAACACAGGAAACAAAGCGAACGTGTAAGGCGCCGTAATCCGGCCCTTCTCTTGCAGAATTTTCGATACATGAAAGCCGCCCAAAAAGGGCGGCTTTTGACGTTGTATATGTAAGATTTATTCACACAAAAAGGAGCTTCACTGGAGCGCGGCTTCCCCGATCCGATTCCGGATATACGCCAGGATCTGATCACAGGCTTCCCGCCTGCCATACCAGTAATACCACATGTTTTTCGAGTCTTTGTCCCGTTTATTGGAATAGGCATTCACCTGATGCTCGCATATATCGATTTGACGCAATAACTCATCGATGAGTTCCTTGTCTTCCAGATGCATACGTATGCCCCCTTCCCGAAGTGAACACAAATCACACACTTAATCATACCATAGTTGCTACATCTTGTAAACCCATATTTTTCCAAAGCGGTTTCCACACCTCCGTCGATAGCGAGATACCGCTGGATCGAAGCCTTCCCCGCATTAGCCGATACAGACCACATCTCGCAAAATGAGGACAACCGAAACCGACATAAACCGGGACGGTATCCCATAAAATGGAAACAGACGGTCCCTTGCCGCGGGGACGGCAGAGAGGCAGCAGACAGGCGGCAGAAGGAGCAGCGGGTATGGTTATTGTACTCAGGAAAAGAGCCCTCGCCATTGCCGCCCTGTGTGTGGCGGTTCTCATTGCAGTCCCGTTTCTGGTCAGGATGGCTGTGCCCAAGACGGCGGCGGTTTCCGCGGCCAACACCAACTGGGGCCTGAGCTTCCAGGAAAACGGCAAAACACCGACTGGAAACGCCACCCCGGAATTCCTCAAGCAATACGGCGCCTATTTTGTCGGCCCGACCGCGTCGAGCGGCGAGGCGGGCGAACAGAAAACGATCTATCTGACCTTTGACGCGGGTTTTGAAAACGGCAACACCCCGGCCATTTTGGACGCGCTGAAGGCACATAATGCCAAGGCCTGTTTCTTCCTGGTCGGCAACTACCTCGAGACCAGCCCGGAGCTGGTCAAACGGATGGTCGAGGAAGGGCACACGGTGGGCAACCACACCTATCATCATCCCGACATGTCCAAAATCGCCGACGAGGAATCCTTCCGCCAGGAACTGACCCTGCTGGAAGACGCGTACCGGGAACTGACCGGACAGGAAATGACCAAATTCTATCGTCCGCCTCAGGGAAAATACAGCGAACAGAACCTCAAAATGGCGAACGACATGGGGTATCATACCTTTTTCTGGAGTCTCGCCTACGTGGACTGGTACACCGACAAGCAGCCCACCCGGGAGCAGGCGTTCGACAAGCTGCTTCCCCGCATCCATCCGGGGGCGATCGTGCTGCTGCACAGCACCTCGAGCACCAACGCCGAGATCCTCGACGAGCTGCTGAGCAAATGGGAGGCCTCGGGCTACACCTTCGGCACCCTGGAAGAACTGGTGCAGGCCGGCTGATCGTCCTCCAGGCTTTGCCGGGGCGGCTGTATAAACCTCATCATTTACCGGCTCCATCGTGTACAAACGGACCATACGCACCAGGATAACCCCGCGGTGTTATGGTCATAGCCTTTTGGAGGAATCGGAGCTGTCGCTCCGATTCCTGGAATGCGGCTCACCGCACTTCCGATTTTCCGCTTCGTCTATGCCGCATTTCGGTGTGCACCTTTTAAAAAAACAGAGAATTCTGCACCGCTGAGCCTTTTCCTGCAAGGCGGCGGAACCCGGACCGGATTTTCCGCCGGAGCGCGCCGCTTTTACCCCCGTACCTTTTCCCGACCTGCCGCATAGGATGGAAGGAACGGAAGGGCCCGCGGGTGGGCTGTGGTGGGATAGGGCCCTTCCTCAATACGGAAGGGGCTGAAACTATGGGAGAGAACATGGGGCTGATCCTCATCCTGCTGCTGTCGCTGTATGGATGCGCCGAGCTACTGCTGGCCATCTCCAGGCGGGTGCTGTCGCCCCCCAAAGAGGACCGGGGGGTGCTGATGATCCCGCTTTGCGGACATCGGACCGATATCGAATATGTGGCGCGCTGCGCTGCGGCCAGGGAACGATGGGGCGCCGGTTCTCCCCGGGTGATGCTGGTGGATACCGGCATGGACGATGAGACCAGGCGGCTGGCGGAAGACGTCTGCAGCCGGCTGGGCCAGGGGCTGTATACATATGAGGAGTTTGAAAAAGTCCTGGCGTCGGGTTTACAATAGGATGGGAATTTGCTATAATGAGGAATATATGTTCGAACCCGGCCGGTTTTCGGGCCGGCCGGGCCGGGAAAGGAACACGCGATGGAGGACAATCGGCTCGAAGAGCTCTGCGGCAGTGTGGAACGGGTGGTTTTCCGCAACGCGGACAACGGCTGGACGGTGCTGGAGCTCGAAGCGGGTGAGGAACTGCATAAAGTGGTCGGCGTGCTGCCCGCGGTCGCGGCGGGGGAACAGCTCCGCCTGAAAGGAAAATGGGTGGAGCACCCGAGCTTCGGGCGGCAGTTCCGCGCCGAGCAGGCGGAACAGCATCTGCCCGCGGGTTCGGATGCGATCCTGCGCTATTTGTCCTCCGGCGCGGTTAAGGGGATCGGCGTCGCCACCGCCGCGCGGATCGTCGAAAAATTCGGGGACGAGACCCTGCGGATCCTGGAAGAGGAACCTGGCCGTCTCGCGGAGATCAAGGGGATCACCGCCGCCAAGGCAAAAGCCATCGGTGAGGCTTTTGCCGGCCAGTTCGGGCTGCGGGAGGTCATGCTGGCCTTCGCGGACTACGGTTTGACCCCGTCCGAAGCCCTGCGTTGCTATAAACGCTGGGGATCCGCCGCCGTGGACAAGATTCGCCGAAATCCCTATCTGCTCTGTTCGAGCGGGCTGTATATCGGCTTCGACCGGGCGGACCGCATCTGTATGGGGATGGACAGGCCCGCCGACGATCCCGCCCGCATCGAAGCGGGCCTTTTGTACGTGCTGCGCCATAATCTGGGGAACGGACACACCTGCCTGCCCGCCGACCGCCTGATCCCCACAGCGGCCGGACTGCTGGGGGTGGACGGGGAAAAGGTACGGGACAAGCTCTCCGACATGGCATTGACCTTCGCGGTCCGGACCGAGGAAATCGACGGGCGGCTGTTCGTTTTCCTCCCCCATCTCTATCAGGCGGAAAAGTATGCGGCGGCCAGACTCCGGCTGCTGACAAGCTTTGCGCCGGTCCCTTCCCACCGGATACGGGACAGCATCGAGGCGGTGGAGAAAAACAACCACATCACCTATGAGACACGGCAGCGCCAGGCGATCATCGAAGCGGTGGAGAAAGGGATGCTGGTCCTTACCGGCGGTCCCGGCACCGGCAAGACCACCACCCTGCGCGCCATCATCACCCTGCTCGAAAGCATGGGGGAAACGGTCGCCATCGCGGCACCGACCGGCCGGGCGGCCAAGCGGATCGCGGAGCTGACCGGATGCGAGGCCAAGACCATCCACCGCCTGCTGGAGGTCCAGTGGGACGACGCTGACACCCCCGTCTTTGTACGCAACGAGAAAAATCCGCTCGATGCCGACGCGCTGGTGGTGGACGAAGTGTCGATGGTGGACGTGCTGCTCTTCGAAAGCCTGCTGCGGGCGATGAAAACCGGCTCCCGCCTGATCCTGGTCGGAGACACCGACCAGCTGCCTGCCGTCGGCCCCGGCAGCGTGCTCCACGATATTATCGACAGCGGTGTGCTGCCCGTCGTGCAGCTGACCGAGGTGTTCCGCCAGGCGATGGAAAGCGCGATCGTCGCGAACGCCCACCGGATTGTCGCCGGAGAGATGCCGGTGTTCGATAAAAAGGAAGGGGACTTCTTTTTCCTTCCCCAGAGCACGTCCGGGGACGTGACCGACACCCTGCTCGACCTGTGCGCCAGGCGGCTGCCGAACCGGTACGGCATCACGGTGTTTTCGGGCATCCAGGTGCTCTGTCCCGGCCGGAAGGGGGAACTGGGTACCAGGGAGCTGAACGTCCGCTTGCAGGCCCTCCTCAACCCGGAGGACGCCGGAAAAAAAGAGCTCCACATCGAGGGCGGCATTCTGCGGGTGGGTGACAAGGTGATGCACACCCGCAATAATTACGATATCGGTTGGACCCGGGACGACGGGGAGGTCGGCAGCGGGGTCTTCAATGGCGACATCGGGATCCTCGAGGACATCGACCATCGGGAGGATACCCTTGCGGTGCGGTATGAGGACCGGGTGGCGTTTTACACCCGCCAGGACGCGCAGGATCTGGAGCTTGCCTACGCCGTGACCGTTCACAAAAGCCAGGGCAGTGAATTCGAGGCGGTCCTGATGCCGGTTTTCCGCAGCAATCCACAGCTAAGTTACCGCAACCTGCTCTATACGGCCGTTACCAGGGCCAAGGCCCTGCTCATCCTGGTGGGGAGCCGCGATACCGTCCGGCAGATGGTGGAGAACAACAAGAAAACCCGCCGGTTCAGCGGTCTCCGCCATTTTCTGATTACGGCCGAAGAGATGTTTCCCGATTCCTGACACCACAGACAGACGACCACCCTGAACCCGGGGCCGCCCTTCCTTTTGTATGAGCATTGTTTTGGGATCGGACGCGGCCGCCGGCAACAAAACGAATACGTAAGAGAGGCCGAAGCCTCCGGGGAAGGCACCACTCCTGGTTCTATAGGATAAAGGCCATCCCGTTCCCGCGATTCCGGCCGGTCATATAAAACCACCCGATTTCCTGCGAGTCCGTGTCTCTGTTCCCATATGACCGTGCCGTTCGGGCCCATAGCCCCGGATCGCCCTGCTATCCACCATCAGACAGGAGGCGCTTGTGGATGCCCCGCGTAAAAGCGATGAAAACCAAGAGGATCCTGCTGTCCATTCTGTTTCCGGAACGGTGCGCCTGCTGCGGCCGGGTCATCCCGCCTTCAGCCGGCTGCTGTCCTTCCTGCCTGGAGAAATTGCCGGTGATCGAACCCCCTTTATGTCCTTTTTGCGGTGCCGGGACCGAGGACTGCACCTGCGGACGGCACCGCCGTCACTTCGACCGCTGCGCCTCCCCTTTTTATTACGAGGACCCTGTCAAAGAAGGGATCCTCCTCTTCAAGGAATACGGGAGTGCGGAATCCGCTGCTTTTTTCGCGGAGCGGATGGCTGAGGTGTTCCTCCGGGAATGGGGCAGCCCCTACCTGGACGGGATCGTGCCGGTCCCGATGCGCAAGGAGGAAATCCGGAAGCGGGGGCACAACCAAAGCCGGCTGCTGACCAAGGCCCTGTCCGGACATCTGAACGCGCCGGTGAGCGACGTGCTCGTTAAAATCGCCGCCATCCGCCCGCAGAAAGAGCTGACCGCGCTGGAACGGGGCGGCAATGTGCTGGGCGCCTACGATGTCCGGGAGGACGCCCTCCAGAACCGGACACTGGAAGGGGCGCGTCTCCTGCTGGTGGACGATGTCATCACGACGGGGGCCACCCTGGACGAATGCGCCAAGGTGCTCAAAATCGCCGGAGCCGCGGAAGTGCTGGCCCTGACGGCCGCCCGGGCCCGGCTGAGATCCTCAAACAAATAAACCGTTGAGCCCAAGGGAGGGGTCCCTGTGAACATCCGGATCGCCACAATCGAGGACAGCGGCGCCATCCGCGCCGTTTACGCCCCGTACATCGACACGCCCGTCACCTTTGAAACCGCCCTGCCCACAATCGAAGAGTTCGAAGGCCGGGTGGCGGGAATCCTGCCCGAGTACCCTTATCTGGTGTGTGAGAAGGACGGGCGGATCATCGGGTATGCCTATGCCTGCCGGCACAGGGAACGGGCGGCATACCGATGGAATGCGGAGCTGTCGGTCTATCTGGACGGGGCGTTTGTCGCCAAAGGGCTGGGCCGGCGGCTGTACGGTGCGCTTATCGATCTGCTGCGTCTGCAGGGGATCCGGAGCGTGTACGCCAACGTCACCCTTCCCAACGCGCCGAGCGAAAGGCTCCACCTGGGGATGGGCTTCACCCGTCTCGGCACCTATCCCCAAACGGGGTATAAAGGCGGCCGCTGGCACGATGTCGCCTGTTTCCAAAAGGACATCCTGCCCCATCTCCCCGATCCCGAGCCGGTGACGGCTTTCCGTCAAATCCCGCGGGCCTCGGCCGGCGCCGTACTGGACCGGTGGCAGCCTTAATCAGGCTGCCACCGGTTTCCGCTTGTCAAACGGGCCGCTTTGTCGTATAATCAGACAAAGACTCGGATTTTTCGACAAGGGAGGTGGCGTATATGCCTGGTATGGAGCTGGGAATCGACCTGGGAACTTCCCAGGTGGTGATCACCGCGGCTGGACGCGGCATTCTGCTGCGGGAGCCGGCCGTATTGGCCGTCGACGAAGCGAGCGGCCGCCTGATCGCCTGCGGCCGGGAGGCATACGCCATGCAGGGACGGGCCCCCGCCTCCATCCAGGTGATCCGGCCGATGGCCAAAGGCGTCATATCCGACTACGACATCGCGGAACGGATGCTCAAATATATGGTGGGCAAAATCTGTGCGTATAAGGTGCTCAAGCCTCGTGCGGCCGTCAGCGTGCCGGCGGCCGTGACGGAGGTGGAGCAGCGCTCGGTGGTCGAAGCCGTGACGGCGGCGAATGTCCGCCGGGTGATCCTGATGGAGGAAGCGGTCGCCGCGGCGATTGGGGCGGGGCTGGACGTGGCCGCGGCCCGCGGCTGCATGGCCGCCGATCTCGGCGCCGGCACGGTCGACGTGGCGGTAATGACCCTGCGGGGCGTGGCTTCCTCCATCTCGGCCAAAGTGGGCGGGGATGATATGGACGACGCCATCATCCGTTATATGCGGAACAAATACAACCATGTCATCGGGATCCTGACGGCCGAACAGGTGAAAAAGACCATCGGCTGCGCCCTGCCCGGCGGCGTCGGGAACACGATGGACGTCCCGGGAAGAGATGCCGTTACCGGCCTGCCGTCAGTCTGCCGGGTGACTTCCGAAGATATCCATGAAGCGATAGCCGAGCCCCTGGGCGAGATCGTCGGCGTCATCCAGCAGGTACTGGAAAACACACCGCCGGAGCTGGCGGGCGACGTGATGACGGGAGGCATCGTCCTGACCGGCGGCCTTTCCCAGATGAGCGGTATGGCGGACTTGATCGCCAAACGCACCGGCGTAGCCTGCCGTGTGGCCGAAAACCCGGAGGACTGTGTGGCGAAGGGGCTCGGCAAGGCGATGAAATATGCGGATGTGATGCGTTCGGGGGTATATGACATCAGCCAGTTCTCCTACCGGCTGGCCGACCCGGCCTGACGGCTCCAGCTGAAATCCTGTCCATCCTCTCCCCAGTTTTTCGGAGTCGTCCGGCTTATATCCGGCCTGGCCCGGTAAAGGCCATTCAACAATCTGTATGCGAAAAACCCCGAATGTTTGTGGAAAATTTTGCCTGCCCGACCTTTCCACAATGAAAAACCCCTCAATAAACCTCGATTGTTCACACTTTCCACCGAGTTTTCAACATTTTCTCTCTTAACTTAGTTTTTACAAAGAGTTGTATCACCTTTCCCCATGCCGTGCAAATGAATAAAAAACAACCGCGCCGCCCATACTGAAGACGACAAAAAGGGGGCGCATTTAGGATGATCAAAGGTGTGAACCGGCAGATGATCGAGGTCACCGATACGGGGAATCCCTATTTCGAGCGGGCGCTGCTGGTTGTCCGGGCCGAGTGCATGGAACAGCCGGAAGTCCGCCTGCATGAAGAGGCGCACAAGATCCTGGCCTCATCGGACGCATACAGCGGCCTTCGCCTGTCCAGACGGACCCGGAGGATCCGCCGGATCCTCTTCGGCGTTTGCAGCGGCGGCGCCGGCCTCGCTTTCGGTATGCTCCTTCAGGGGCTCGTCTTCCGGGCATGAACATGGCATATCGGGTTTCATTCAAAAGCGGCGGGGAGTAGCCCCGCCGCTCTCGGACTGTCGAAAAAGTAGAAAAAGCGCATTCGATGGCCCAAACGGCCACGGTGAGTTCAGGATCCGTGTTTTCGAGGACAGGTGCCTCGAAAACACTCCTTATAAGCGACAAAGGGCGGAAACACGGTGTGTTTCCGCCCTTTGCCAAGAGTAGGGGTGAACCTGGCGGGGACAGAGGGAACAAGGTGAGCGATAGCAAACCGCCGTGATCCGGCGTCCCCGCCGCTTTTGCGTATACGTATTGGCCGCGGACAATCAGGCCAGAGCGGCGGCCACGGCGTCCCCCATCGCGGCGGTGCCGATTTTTTGACAGCCCTCCGCGGCGATATCCGGGGTGCGCAGGCCTTTGCTAAGAACCGTCTCCACCGCCTTTTCGATCGCGTCCGCCGCCGCCGTCTCGGCGAGAGAATAGCGCAGCAGCATCGCCGCTGAAAGGATGGTGGCCAAAGGATTGGCCACGTCCTGCCCGGCGATGTCGGGCGCGGAACCATGAATGGGCTCGTACAGGCCCCTTGTCCCCTCTCCCAGCGAGGCGGAGGGCAGCATCCCGATCGATCCCGCAATCTGGGAGGCCTCGTCCGACAGGATATCTCCAAACATATTCGAGGTGACGATGACGTCGAATTGCCGGGGATCCCGGACCAGCTGCATCGCCGCGTTGTCCACATACAGATGGCGGAGCTCTACATCCGGATACTCCTCCGCCACCCGGATGACGGTTTCCCTCCACAGCCGGGAGGACTCCAGGACATTGGCCTTATCGACGCTGTGGACCAAGCCCCGGCGCCGGCGGGCCGTGTCAAACGCCACCCGGGCGATCCGCTCCACCTCGGGAACGGAATACCGCTCGGTATCGTAGGCGGATTCGGCACCGTCCACGCTGTCCCTGCCCCGCCGGCCGAAATAGATACCGCCGGTCAGCTCCCGGACCACCAGCAGATCCATGTCGTCCCCGACGATGGAGGGGCGCAGCGGGCAGGCATCCTTGAGAGGTCCGTAAATCTTAGCGGGGCGCAGATTGGCGAAAAGCCCCAGGGCGGACCGGATCCCAAGCAATCCCGCCTCAGGCCGCTGGTTTCCCGGCAAAGTATCCCATTTGTAGCCGCCGACCGCCCCCAGCAGGACGGCGTCGCTCTGTTTGCAGGCAGCGACAGTTTCCTCCGGCAACGGCGTTCCCGCCGCGTCGATGGCGCAGCCGCCCATCAGGGCATCGGTATAGGACAAGGCAAACCCATACCGGGCTGCCGCGGCATCCAGTACCTTAACCGCCTCCCGCACGATCTCCGGGCCGATGCCGTCCCCTTTCAGCAGGGTGAGTTTATAGGTGTTCATAATAACCGTCTCCTTTATCTTGGATATAGACCATAAGCCTCTCAGCCGTTTCCCCCGGCCTCCGCCGAAGCTCTGTTCATGGCACAGAGGACGCCCTGGATGGAGGCGAGGTTGATGTTGCTCTCGATGCCGACACCGAAAACCGGTTTACCGTCGGATGTCTTGAGCTCGATGTAGGCGATGGCCTTGGAATCCGATCCGGTGGAAATCGCGTGCTCATGATAGGATTGGAAAGTGTAGCCGGTGATACCCACGCTGCGCAAGGCGTTGAAGAAGGCGTCGAGCGGACCGTTTCCGATTCCCTCCAGGTCCCGGCAGACACCGTCCACGCTCAGGGTGCCTTTGAAATGCACGCCGTTCGTGCTACCCGATTCCTCGAACAGAGTATGCCCGGCCAGGGCGTATGTCCGCGGCACTTCCAGATAATGCCGGCGGAACACGCCGAACAGCTCGTCGGAGGAGAGCTCCCGGCCGGCCCGGTCGCATTCCGCCTTGACCAGCGCCCCGAATTCGGGATGCATAGCCTTGGGCAGGTTGTAACCGAAAACCGTCTGCATGACAAAGGCCGCGCCGCCCTTCCCCGACTGGGAATTGATCCGGATGATCGGCTCGTACTGCCGTCCGACGTCGGCGGGATCGATGGGCAGGTAAGGGATCTCCCAGTATTCGGTACCCGAATCCCGCATATACTGCATCCCCTTGTTGATCGCGTCCTGATGGGAGCCCGAGAAGGCGGTGAAGACCAGCTCCCCGGCGTAGGGCTGCCGTTCCGGCACCCGCATCTTGGTGCACCGCTCATACATCTCCTTGAGCGCGGGCAGGCGGCTGAAATCGAGGCCGGGATCCACCCCCTGGGTATACATATTGAGCCCCATGGTGACGATGTCCAGATTACCGGTCCGCTCCCCGTTGCCGAAGAGGGTCCCTTCCACCCGTTCGGCTCCCGCCAGCAGCGCCAGCTCGGACGCCGCCACACCGGTGCCCCGGTCGTTGTGGGGATGGATGCTGATGACCGCGGCCTCGCGGTTCGGCAGATGACGGATGAAATATTCCACCTGGTCGGCGTAGGTGTTGGCGGTGCACATCTCGACGGTGTTGGGCAGGTTGAGGATGACCGGGTTCTCCTTCGTAGAACCCAGCGCCTCCATCACTGCGGCGCAGATGGCCACGGCATTGTCCATCTCGGTACCCGAAAAGCTCTCCGGGGAATACTCATACCGGATACGGGTATCTCCCTCATAGCTTTCGGTCAGCTCCCGGATGAGCCGGGCGCCCTCCACGGCAATGCCGATGATGCCGTCCATCTCCTTATGGAACACCACCTTGCGCTGCAAAGTGGAGGTGGAATTGTAGAAATGGACGATGACGTTTTTGGCACCCCGGATCGCCTCAAAGGTGCGGCGGATCAGATGCTCCCGGGCCTGGACGAGGACCTGGATGGTCACGTCGTCCGGGATATGGCCGCCTTCGATCAGCTCGCGGCAGATAGCATACTCCGTTTCGGAGGCGGAGGGAAACCCCACCTCGATCTCCTTAAAGCCCATATCGCAGAGAGCCTTAAAGAATTCGAGCTTTTCCTCCATATTCATCGGATCCACCAGCGCCTGATTGCCGTCCCGCAGGTCAACGCTGCACCATATCGGCGCTTTTTCGATCACCCGGTCCGGCCACTGCCGGTCGGGCAGCCGGACAGGCGTGAAGGGTCTGTATTTTTGAAATTGGGGTTTCATCTCGGCCATCCTCCTTTGTAATAAAAAAACGCCCGTCCCTGTATTGACAGGGACGGGCGACGAATCGCACGCGGTACCACCCAGCTTCGGGCGCCGAAACGCCCCTCTGCCGCTTCGCCGCACCAAGGTGCGGAAAGCGCCGGCCGTTAACGCGGCCACGCGGTCCGCCCTACCCCTCACGGCTCGGACGGACGACTCCGGGATGAGCTATACACACAGGCACCGCCGCCGGCTCGCACCTTCCGCCGGCTCTCTTTTGACGGGGACCCCTGTCTTATTCCCTTCAGCGTCTTTCACTGGTCTATTGGGTTGTTAGGTTTCATTATAAGCGCCGGGCTGCCGTTTGTCAAGGGGTGAAAACCGCCCTCCCTGTTCAAGAAATTGATGGAGAAACGTCCGCCGGCTTGCCGAAGCACCTGCCGCTACAAGGCATCGCCTTATAGCGGACCCAAAGATACTGAAAAAGTAAAAGACCGCCGGGCAACGCTGTCGATTTCATCGACAGTCTTTATTGAAAGCTATTCAACCGTATGATATAATAAAATCGGCAAATTAAGGTACGGTTAGGAGAATATGCGGTGGGACTGTTCTTTAAAAAGAAGAAAAAAGATAAAGAAGTATGGAATATGACTGAAAAAGATTTGAGATGGAATCGATTTCTGCGAGACATATGCTTTCGAGATGTAGAAACATTATCGGAAATTCAAAAAATAGCTGTGCTATGTTTTTGGTACGATACGGAAGTGAACAGCGGCGGGCACAGCGGATATTTCGATTGCTGTCCAGATACTGTTCCGCAGGAATTGATAAGTGCGATATTAGTAGTCGGTTATAAAGCCATTGCCGATAATTATCAAAAAGCATTGTCTGAAGGGGAAAAGGACGACTGGGTCGAGACCGATACTGCCTATTATAACTTTTCACCGTCTCTTTGTGATTGCTTACGGGAGTTTGTCGAGAGCAACAAAGACATCATATTTCATTAAGGGCCTGTATTCATACAAATCCCAAACCGGGTTACTATAAGAGCTGCCGGGGGCTAACTCTGTCGATTGCACCAACAGTCTTTATTGCAAGCTATTCAACCGTATAGTATAATAAAAGGAAGAAAAACCAGAAGAAAAACGAGATAGTAATCAAAAACCAAAGGAAATCTTAGCCAATACGAATTTAGCGGGGGGCACTGATTTGAAGGTGACTCTCCGTTTTTGTCTATTTACATAAGCTATAGCAACGAAACTGCCGATCCGATATAGCAAACCGGCTGAAAAGCAGAGCCCCCACAGAGGCATATGCGCCGTCTGCGGGGGCAAAAAATTAAATATTAAAAGAGGCCGGCTGCGCCTTGGCCGGATCGAAGCTCTGGCCGCCGGGCCCGGACAGGTCGAAATAGATCCGGGCGTTGTGGGTGGTACCCCAGTCTTTCTGGGAGCCGGTGTCCTGAATGCGGTTGAAAGCCTCCCGGAACATGGTGTTGTGGGCCTCCTCCCGGTTGAGCAGGAAGTCGATGGTCTCCCGGACCCCCTTGTCGTCGATCTGGCGGTACAGGTATTCGTAAACCACCTTGGCCCGCTGTTCGGCCGCGATATCCGACAGGATATCCGCCGCGGCATCGCCGGTTTCGTTGACATAGGCGGCGGTCCAGAGATAGCCGCTGGCGTTGGCGAGCATAGGGGTCAGGCCGGTCAGGACATGGGCTTCCACGTTCCCCACCGTGGCGTTCATGGCGTCGAGATCGTCGCCGTTGAGCATATTGACGGTGGCGCTGATCATCTCCAGATGGCAGAGCTCCTCCGCCGCCACGTCCAGGAACAGGTCCTTGATCTCCTTATCCTTGATCCGCATACTTTGGGACAGGTATTGCAGGGCGGCTTTCAGTTCCCCCTGCGGGCCGCCCAGCTGTTCCTGCAGCAGCGCGGCGTAGTTGGGATTCGGCCGGTCCACCCGGACGGGGTTGAGATATTGCTTTTCGTGCTTGAACATGGCGTTTCCTCCTTGCAAAATCGAGTTCCCCCATAGTATGCGCAGACGAATCCCGATTTTGCAGAAAAACACCGGCTTTTATTTGAGCATCTCTTCAAACTCCGCCTGGCTGATGACCCGGATCCCGAGCTGTCTGGCTTTGGCGAGCTTACCGCCCGCGTCCTCCCCGGCCAGGACCACCGACGTTTTCTTCGATACGCTGCCCGCGGTTTTTCCGCCGTATCGCTCGATGAGAGCGGCGGCCTCATCCCGCTTCAGGGTGGGCAGGGTGCCGGTGAGGACAAAGGTCATGCCGGCAAAGCGGTCGTCCGCCCGCTCGCTGTTGTCCACCATCCGCACCCCCGCCCGCGCCAGCTCCTCCACCATTTTCCGGGATGGCTCCAGCTCGAAAAAGCGGACCACGCTCTCCGCCATGATCTCCCCGAAGCCGTCGATGGCGTTGATATCGTCGAGAGAGGCCTCCATCACCGCGTTCATGGTTCCGAAACGGCCCGCCAGCAGCTTTGCCGCTTTCTGGCCGATATGGCGGATGCCCAGGGAGAAGAGCACCCGGTCCAACCCGGCTTCCTTGGACTTTTCGAGTGCCGCCAGGAGGTTCTCCGCCGACTTGTCCCCCATCCGGTCGAGCGCCGCCACCGCGTCGGGGTCGAGATGGTAAAGATCGTATACATGGGTGATCAGGCCGGCGTCCATGAGCTGCTCGAGCACGGCCGGGCCGAGCCCCTCGATATCCATGGCGTCTCTCGAGGCGAAGTGGATCAGGTGGCGCAAACGCTGGGCCGGACAGTCGGGATTCAGACAGCGCAGGGCCGCCTCGTCCTCCTCCCTCGATACTGGGGCCCCGCAGGACGGGCAGGCCGACGGCATCTCAAAGGCGGCCTCCCCGCCGTGGGCGGCCACCCGCACCACCTCGGGGATGATGTCCCCCGCTTTGCGCAGCACCACCCGATCCCCGACCGCGAGCTGTTTTTCCCGGATAAATTCCTCGTTGTGCAGGGTGGCCCGACTGACGGTCGTTCCCGCCAGTTCCACCGGCTCGAACAGGCCGGTCGGGGTGAGCACCCCGGTCCGGCCGACGTTGATCTCCACGCCGAGTAGCACGGTCTCCTTTTCCTCCGGCGGATATTTGAACGCCGCCGCCCATTTGGGGAACTTGGAGGTGCTGCCCAGCCGCTCCCGCTGGGCAAAATCGTCCACCTTGACCACCGCCCCGTCGATGTCGAAGGACAGGGCGCGGCGCAGGCCGCCGATCCGTTCCACCTCGGCGATCACCTCGTCGATGGAGCCGGTTTTCTTATAAAAAGGAATCACCGGGAACCCCAGCTCCCGCATCCGCTCGAGAGAGGCGGCGTGACCGCTTACCTCCTCCCCCTCGATGAGCTGGAGGTTGAAGATAAAGAGATCCAGCCCCCGGCCCCGCGTGACCCGGGGATCCTTTTGGCGCAGGGATCCCGCCGCCGCGTTCCGCGGGTTTTTAAACGGTTTTTCCCCTTCGAGCTCCTGCCGCTCCACCAGGGCGGCGAAACTCTCCCGGGGCATATACACCTCTCCCCGGACGATGACGCGGGGGAGCGGGGCGGTCAGGCGGGCCGGGATGGACCGGATGGTGCGCAGGTTGGCCGACACATCCTCCCCCGTCACCCCATCTCCCCGGGTGGCGCCTCTCTTAAACACGCCGTCCACATACTCGAGGGCGACGGACAGGCCGTCGATTTTCGGCTCCACCACATACTGCGGATCCTCGACCGTCTCCCGGACCCGCAGATCGAATTCCCGCAGCTCCTCGATATCGAACACATCCTGCAGGCTGGCGAGCGGCACCTCGTGGGCCACGGGGGTGAACAGCGCCGACACCTCGCCATGCACCCGCTGGGTGTAGGAATCGGCCGTGACCAGCTGGGGATAATCCGTTTCCAGCGTCCGCAGCTCCCTGGTCAGGGCGTCGAACTCGCTGTCCTCGATTTCCGGGTCATCCAGGTCGTAATACCGCCGGCTGTGGTACTCGATCTGTTCCCGCAGCGCCGTCACCCGCTGTTTGGCCTCCTCAAAATCCATCCCGGACCCTCTCCTCTTTCGCTGATAGAGTTAGTATACCAAATATTGTGGCGTTTTTCCACTATTTCACATCCGCGTAATCAAAGATTTTTCGCACGATGTCCGCCTGATCGCCGTCCACCTGGGTGAAGGAATCCGGAACCTCGCCGACCAGCACCGTTTCGGCCACCAGGTAATTCGTGGTGGTTTCGATGGAGGAACGGAACCCCGGGATCGCCGCGTAGATCCGGACCGTGACCTCCAGCTCGATCTGGTGGGAGGTCTGGTTGATGCCGGCGCTCGTGAAGCGGCTGTTCATGACCGAAAGGGCGGTGCCGCTCATGCTGATTTTGATAGGGATATAGGGGCCGCGGCCGGTGAAGAAATCCCCGCCGATCAGGTTCCCGAACGGGATCTCCACCGTCTGTTTCTTATAGTTCTCCAGTTCGTCCATTACGGCGCCGGTGGCCGCCGCCTTGAGGCGGTTGATCTGCACCACATCTGCCTCAATGGAGGTGATCGTCCCCTGATCGTCCTTTTGGACCGTCACAAGCTGATCGTATGTGATATTGGAGGCCGAAAGCGCCTTTTCCACCCCGTCGTTGACCGCCCGCATGGCCACCCATTTCGCTGCCGTCTCGCCATAGGCCTGGATCAAGGGGCGGAGATTGCGCTCTATCATGATCAGCAGCCCGGCCAGCAGGCACAAAACCGCCAACACCCGCAGCCTGGCTGGCAGCCGGCCCCGTCCCCCTTCGTACGGACGCCGCACCGGTGGGAGCCCCCTGCCGAACGCCCGGCGTCTTCCCATGCGTCTGCGCACCGCGCTCACGCCCTTTCCTCACGATTTGCACCCGGTATTAACCAGTGTATACAGGACAGGAAAAAAGGGTGCGTGCAAAATCCGGGGAAACCGGGTTTTATCGGCCCATACGGCTCGTTTTTCCGCCGAATGCCGCCGAATGAGAAAATTTGATAAGCCGGAAGGCACTGCCACTTCAAAGCGGAACGCGGCTGCCTGAACCCATAGAAAACCCCGGCCGATCTGCCGTCGGCCGGGGTTTATAGGTTAAAAACCACCCAAATCTCTGGGGGCCACGGGCCCCCTCCTTGTATAGCGTTGGTTCAAAAGCCTATGTCCCTGCCGGTTTTCATCAAAAGAAAACCGGCCGATTACTTGGGGGTTTGGGGGCGAAGCCCCCGGCGTCTCTTTGCCTCCTTTCTCCGCGCGGAGAAAGGAGGTGGCCGCGCATAAAAGCTCTACCGGGTTTGGCTGCCTGCCGGTTGCGCGGACATACCGCAGCAAAAGTCTGGCCTGAGGGCCATCCCCTTTGTTGACGCAAAAGGGCCGGCAGAACGCGGAAAGAACCGTCGGGGGGAGTTCCCCCGAACCCCGATATTTGGATTTTTAGGGCCATTGTGGGGCACCACAATGGCGGGTGACCGGCCCCAGATCCCGCCGGTATAGAGGAGCTTTCAGGGGCGAGGCCGGCTTTCTCTTTAGGAAAGCCGGCGGGAACGTCCTCTATTGAACCGACGATTATACTAAGGGGGCCCGAGGCCCCCGGAGATTTGAGTGCTTTCTAACCTGTATTTTGGCTGCCGCGTCATACAAAGAGAGGCTGCAGCTGCATGCCGCTCATGGCAGCGGCGATGGTGTCCGGAATCCGGGTGAAATCCGCCACGAGCGAATTCGGCTTGTTCACCGCGTCGTCCTGGCTCATGGGAACAAAATAGATGTTTTTCGTGTTCTTTAACAGCGCGATGTTCCGCATGGAGGCGCCCAGCGCGTCGTTGGTGGAGACCGCCAGCACGACCGGCCGGCTGCGCCGCAAATGGGATTTAACGGCCAGGGACACCGGTGAATCACTCAGCCCGTTGGCCAGGCGGCCGAGCGTGGTGCCGGTACAGGGGGCGACCACCAAGACGTCGAACAGGCCCTTGGGGCCGATCGGTTCCACATCCGTCAGCGTCGTCATGGGATCCCGGCCGGTCAGCTCGATGAGGCGGCGGCGGAAATCCTCCGCTTTTCCAAAACGGGTATCCAGGGTGGAGGCGTTGAAGGACAGGATGGGGGTGACCTCCATTCCCATCCCCACGAGTTCTTTGACCTGCATGAGCACCCGGTCGAAGGTGCAAAACGAGCCGGACATCGCAAATCCGACGGAAAGCTGCGTCATCAGGAACCCTCCTTAATCATATTGAGAATCGTCTTCTTGATGATCGCCCCGGCCGTCTTGGGCGCCACGCGCCCCGGCAGGGACAGTGCCCAGATGGTCTTGATCTGCATCTCCGCCGCCGCGTTGAAATCCACGCCGCCCGGCCGGGAGGCCAGGTCGATCAGCAGGGTTTCCTTTTCCATGCCCTTGAGGATATCCCGGCCGAACAGCATGACCGGCACGGTATTGAAAATGACGTCGAAATCCCCGGCGTCCGCCAGATTTTCGAGCTCCAGCGTTTCGCAGCCCGTCGACTTGGCCCAGGCGAGATCCGCAAACTTGCGGGCCGCCACGGTCACCTGCGCGCCGAGAGATACCAGCCGTTTGGACAGGGTGCGCCCTACCCGACCGTATCCGGTGATCAGGCATTTGGCGCCGTCAATCGTCACCGGCAGCTCTTCCATTGCCAGCTGGATCGCCCCCTCCGCCGTCGGAACCGCGTTCATGACCGCCAGCTCTTCCCGCAGAAGATAATCTGAAATAACCAAACCGCGGCATTCGGCTTCTTTTCGCACCACGTCAGAGATTTTTCCCCCCACCAGGAATTGATCCTGTGCCATGCCGTTGAGCACCTGGTCGAGAGGGATCCGCATCCGGGAAAACGGGGCGTTGACCGTCGTACCGTCCGTCGTCACCGGCAGCGGCAGGATCACGCAGTCAGCGAGCGTCACCGCCTGGGCCGGATTGGTGCAGCCCGTGACGCAGGGCGGCAGATCGGTGCTGTCAAAGCCAGATGTGATCACCTTGTATCCGTCCGCGGCCAGTAGCCCGGCCAGATAGGCGGAGCGCAGATCCCCCCCTATCACCGCGAAAGTGTCTATGTTGCGCATATCCATACCCTCCATTATGTCTTCGTCCTATCCGGGTCTCATGTTCCATCCTATGAGGGTGGGGAGGGTTGTGTGAGTCCGCGGAAAAACGAAATTTTCCCCGCCCTCCTCTCTTGCTCTGGCCGGCAAAGGAAACTTTTATAAAAATAGAACATATGTTTGACAATGCGCTTTTTTTGGGGTATACTCTAGATAAACTTGGTATGGGGAGGATAAAAGAATGGCAGAGCTCCGTTTTCATAAGCCGCCCGAACGTCCTGAGCTCCTGCGCGTCATGCGGGAGGACGCGCGCTACGACGCGGCGTCCAGTTCCGACCCGGTGGCGGCCTGCCCTCCCGGATTCTTAAGCGGGGACATCCGCGCCAAGGCGCCGCCGCCCAAGGTGCCCAAGGTATTTTTGTCCAATCAATGCACCTTCAACTGCGCTTACTGCGGCTGCCGGGCCAGCAATGGAGAAAAAACCCGCTACTGTGTCCAGCCGCGGGAGATGGCCCGCATCGCGGTGGGAGAGGCGGACAGGAACCGCCGCGGCGTCTTTTTGACGTCCGCCATCTATAAAAACGCCGATTACACAGAGGAACTGATCGTCGAAACCCTGCGTATCATGCGGGAGGAGCTGCGTTACCCGGGCTATATCCATGCGAAGGTGATGCCCGGAACCGACCCTCTCCTTATTGAAAAGGCCGGCCGCTACGCGGACCGGCTGAGCGTCAATATCGAGGTGGCCAAAAGCGAGGGCTATGCCAAAATCGCCAAGCAGAAGACCCGGGACAACATCCTTTCCCCCATGGCGGCGATCAGCCGCTTGATTTGGGCGAACAGGGAGGAAAAAAGCCCGTTCAAGCCCGCCTTCGCCACCTCTCAGACCACTCAGCTCATGGCCGGCAGCACCGACGAGGACGACCGGACTATCTTGACCCTGTCCAGCGCGCTGTACCGCAAATACCGGCTCGGGCGGGTGTATTACACGGCGTTCCGCTACCGTCATCCCGCCGCCGGTTATGACCTCCCCCTGGTTTCCACTCCGGTCTGGCGGATTGGCCGTCTGTATCAGGCCGACCGTCTGCTGCAGCTCTACGGCTTTACCCCCGACGAAATCCTGCCGCCCGAACACGCCAGCCTGTCCCTGGACCTCGATCCCAAAACCGATTGGGCGCTGCGCAATCCGCAGTTTTTCCCCGTCGAGGTCAACCGCGCGCCGTATGAATCGCTCGTGCGGGTGCCGGGGATCGGCGACGTGTACGCCCGGCGGATCCTCCAGGCCAGGCGGCTGGGGAGCCTTGACCGGGATGCCCTGGTCCGTCTGGGAATCCCGATGAAAAAATGCCTGTATTTCATCACCTGCAGGGGGCAATACGCGGGCGGGCGGATGCTCGAACGGCCCGATCTGCTCCGGCTGCGCCTGGCGGCCGCGCCCGTTACCGCCTGCGAGCAGCTGCGTTTTGAAGACTGTATGGAGCCCCTGTAAAACCCGCCGGCCGCAAAACAGCCGAACGGGAGCCCGTGTCCCTAGCAGGCAGCCGGAACAGCCTTTTCCCCTTGTCAGGACAGCGGGCCGGCCTAGCAAAAACCGGCCGTCCGGAGGGAGTCTCCGAATGGCCGGTTTTTGGGTGCTGCCCCTATTGTGAACCGCCGTATTGCCAAGGGGAGGAACTTCTCACGCGAGCAGTTGTTCCATTTCCCCCACCAGATCCGCGAATTCCCGCAGGGCTTCCTCCACCGGGGCGGGTGTGCGCATATCCACCCCCGCGCGTTTGAGGGTTTCGGCCGGGTAATCGCTGCCTCCCGCGTGGAGAAAATCCAGATAAGGGGCAACATCCCCCCCGTCCAGTATCCGGCGGCTGATGGCCGCGGCCGCGGAAAACCCGGTGGCGTATTTGAAGACATAAAACGCCCGGTAAAAATGCGGGATGCGCGCCCATTCCCAGTCCATATACCCGTCGATGGCCACATCCGGGCCGAAATAGGTCTCCAACAGGCGGTGGTAGACCCCGCAGAGGGTCTCGGCGGTCAGCGGCTCCCCCGCTTCGGCCAGGCGATGGGTTTCCAGCTCGAATTCCGCGAACATGGTCTGGCGGAATACCGTCCCCCGGAACTCCTCAAGGTAACGGTTGATGAGAAAGGCTTTTTCCCGCCGCCCCTCTTCCGTGGAGGCGTCGCAGCGGGAGATCAGCCCCCGCATCAGGATGTTCTCGTTGACGGTCGAGGCGATTTCGGCGAGGAAAATCGGGTAGTCCTTATTGACATAGGGCTGGGTATTGGAATACTGTGTGTGCAGGCAGTGCCCCGCCTCATGCGCGAGGGTGAAGACGTCCCCGAGCTGTCCGGCAAAATTCAGCAGCATATAGGGGTGCACACCGTACACGTCCGTCGCATAGGCGCCGGTGGTTTTGCCCGGGGTTTCATAGACATCCACCTTGCCGCCGGAAAGCAGATCCTCCAAATCCCGGATATACCCGCCGCCGAGCGGCGTGAGGGTGTCGAGGACCACATCCCGCGCCTGTTCATAGGTGTATGCCGTCTCCGGCATCTCCACCACCGGTACGTAGCAGTCGTAGATATGCAGCCGGTCCACCCCGAGCAGGCGGCGGCGCAACTCAAGATAACGGAAATACACCGGCAGAGCGTCCCGTACGGCCCCGATCAATCCGGTGTAGATGGAACGGGGCAGGGCGTCGGCGAACAGGGCCGCATCGAGGCTGTCCGCATACCCCCTTGCCCGTGCGGCGAAAACATCCGCCTTCACCTGTCCGGCGTAGAGGGCCGCGATGGTGTTCCCCATCTTCTGAAAAGCGCCGTGCAGGGCGGCGAAAGCGTCCGCCCGCACCCGCCGGTCCCGGCTCTCCCGCATCCGGGCGAACAGGCCGTCGGTCAGCTTCACCCGGTTTCCGTCCTCGTCCTCCACCTCGCCGCGGTCGAGATCCACGCTGTCGAGCATGGAAAAAGCGTTGTCCATCGATTCGAGCGCGGGCGCCGCCATGGCGAGGAGCTGTTCCTCCCTGGCGGAGAGGACATGGGCCCTGGACCGGATGACATTGTCGATCATATGGCGGAAATCCCGCAGTTCCGGACGCCGTTCAGCCACCTCCCGGAGCCGGACGGGATCGAGCGCCGTCAGCTCGGGCAGCAAAAACGCCGTCATCTCCTGGAGACGGAACAGCAGGGCCAGCGCCCGCTCCTGCATCGACTGGGCTGCGGGCGACGCATTGTCGAGATCCTGCAGCATATGGGCGTAGCCGTATACCTTTTCCAACCGCATAGAGAGCTTCTCATCGAGAAGGAGGCAGGACACCAATGCCTCTTCCTCGCCCAGCCGGCCGGCGTACGCCGCGATCTCTTCCCCCATCGGCAGCAGGGCGGCGAGATCCTGTTCCCATGCCGCCGGATCGGGATAGATGTCCTCCATCCTCCATTTATACTCTTCCGGGATGTCCTCCCGGTTTCTCTGCGTCGTCTGCATGCTTACCGCTTCCTTTCTTGGGATCATTCGAGAGATAAACCCCTTTTTGCCTCAAATTTTCCAGGCACTCCTCCAGATAGAGAGGGCCGTGCTCCGGATAGACCGGCCTGCGGCCGGCCAGCAATGCCATTAACGCCGTATCGATTTCCCGGGCCTCGCACCGCCGCCCACGATACCCCGGAGAGGCCCAGCACGGCTCGGCACGATAGCCTCGGCGGGCCATTTCCATCATCACCCGCAGATGATACAGGATCAGATATTCGGGCGGATGGACGAATACATAATCCACCACCGCATGCTTTTTTCCCCAGGAGAGCCCCCGGAGCGCGCAGCATTCCCGATGCTGCCCGAGCAGCTGCGCCCGGGGCAGAAGGGGCAGCAAATCCTCGTGCCAAAGCCGCATCGATCCCTTCCCCCTTTTCCGGTAGTATGGCCCCGGAAAGGGCAAACCAAACATCCTGTGTCCGCATAAAATGGGTTGACAGGCCTTTCGGCCGCAGATGAATCCAATTCCAGAAAGGACAGGGATGGACAGATGTATGGATATGACCGGGAAAAAGCGGTCGCCTATGCCCACAAGTGGGCCTACGGGCGAAACCCGGCTTATGGCGATTTTTCTGAAATGGGGGGCGATTGCACCAACTTCGTCTCCCAGTGTCTCCACGCGGGCGGGGCCCCGATGAACTACACGCCGACGTTCGGCTGGTTTTACGCGTCCCTGAACAACCGGGCGCCGGCCTGGACCGGGGTGCAGCCGTTTTACCGGTTTATCACCACCAACACCAAAGCCGGGCCATACGGGTGGCCGGCCGAACTGTCGCAGCTGCAGATCGGCGACGTCATGCAGCTCTCCTTCGACAAGGGCGTCAGCTTTGGGCACACCGCCCTGATTGTGTCGGTGGGGACACACCCCGATCCCGACAACGTGCTGGTGGCCACTCACAGCGAGGATGCCGACAACCGGCCGGTATCCCACTGGTTCTACGCGCTGCCGCGGTTTCTGCATATCGAAGGGGCACGATAAAAAACTATATGGCCCACCCGAAAGAGCCTCCGCCCTTTTCTCCGGCCGCAGAACACCGGGGGCGGTGGTTATACGTCTACGATTTTATAGCCACCCAAGCCCTCGGGGCAGTAGCCCCTTTATGTATGGCGTTGATTCAAAAGATTCCGTACCCGCCGACTTTCTTAAAAAGAACTCCGGCCTCGCCCCTGAAGGGCTCTCTATACGGACGGGCACTGGGGCCGGTCACCGGCCATTGTGGCGTCCCACAATGGCCCTAAAAATCAAAATACCTGGGGGTTCCAAGGGGGCTCCCCCTTGGCGCCTCTTTCCCCGTTCCTACTCGATTAGCCTCGGGCAAATGCGGAAGCATTTGCGAGGGCCGGGGCAGGCCACGTATGATTTCGACGGCGTTCGACCCGGTCTTCTCGGCGCCGAGAAAGGAGGTGGCCGGCAGGCCAGACCCATTTTTGCATGGCGTGTTGGAGTTTGTCCGCGCATATAAAACGTTGTCCTAACGAAAAGGGATATCCAATGCGCGGCCACCCACTTTTGCCCTTGGCGGCAAAAGTGGGCAAAAACGCCCCCGGGGGAGAACCCCCGGCCCTCCAGATTGCTGGCCGATTTTCTTTTTATGAAAATCGGCGTAAACGCCCGCACCTGAACCTACGCCATACAGAGAGGGGGCCCGAGGCCCCCGGGTGTCTGGGTGGTCATCATTTTATAAAATGATGACCAGATACATAAAGGGGCTGCCGCCCAAGATGGCTTCCCGGTAGAGCGGATTGTATCCTATATCCTTCTTTCTGAGCGGATGGCGGCGAGAAACGCGATTCCAGCGGCGTTATCAGCGGAATAGGACGGCGGCGCGAAAGCCCCGCCATACCGCGCTTCCAATCCGCGGCGGAGAAGGGTATTCGACATAACCCCTCCCGCGTAAAGGAGCGGCAGATCGCCGAACCGGCGCAGCAGCGCCGTTGTCATCCCATCCAGAGCCGCGAGCACGCTGCACAGGCAGAAGCGGGCGACCTCTTCCGGGGGATCCCCCCGGGCTATACAATCACGGCACTGATTTTCCACCCCGGACAGATGGCAGCTGCCATCCTCCAGCGAGGGCCGGGGCCGATAGACTCCACTGCCGCCGAGGGCCAGCCGCTCAAGGGCCGGCCCGGCCGGGAACGGCAGGCCCAGCATCCGCCCCACCCGGTCGATGAGCTGTCCGGCTTTCAAATCGAGGGATGTTGCGACCGTCTCACAGCGCAGCACGGTATCACCGTCCGGCTCAACGAGCAGGGCATCGGTTGTGCCGCCCGATACATGAAACGCCAGGAAGCGGCGGTCAAGCCACGCAGTCTTATCCGCTCCATACAGCGCCGCGGCCACATGGCCCTGCTGATGGGAAAAAGAGACGAACGGCGCCCCCGTCACAGCCGAAAGCCCTCTGGCCATACCGGATCCGGCCAAAAAGCAGGGCATATACGAACCCTCCGCCTGACGGGGACGGTCAGAGGCCGCCACCCCGTCGAGCAGCAAAGGCCGGCCGCCGAGATCCTCCCGCAGCCGTTCGAGCACCTCGGGAAGCTGTCGGGTATGGAAAAATACAGCGTCGCTCTGCCGCAGGCCGAGCTCGCCTTCTTTGACGGGAAGCGGCCGCTTTACTTGCCAAATCACCCCCGCCCCGGCGTCGAACGCCGCAGCGGAGGTGGTATAATTGCTGGTATCCAGCCCCAGATACAATCCCATGGCGACCGCCACTCCCCGTTATGGTTTCGGCTCTTCTGTTTCGGACACGGCTTCGCCTCTGCGGGCCACGCCGCCCAAGACGCCGTTGACAAAGGGGGCATCGTCCTCCCCGCCGTATTTCTTGGCGAGTTCGACCGCCTCGTTGATCGAGACGCTGACCGGGATATTCTCCTCATGCTCCATCTCGTATATCGCCAGCCGCATGATGGACAGGGCCACACGGGAGAGGCGGTCCTTGTTCCACTTGCGTGAAAAGGCCGAGATGAGCGTATCCTCCTCTTCAAGATGGGCCGCCGCCCCTTCCGCCAGGGACAGGGCGAACGCGTCGCCCTCCACATCCCGGGATTCAGCGGCATTTTCCAAAATGGTGCCGACCGGCTCACCGGTAAAAGACATTTCAAACAACAGGATAAACGCCAATTCCCGGGCTTCCCGCCGTGTCATACACGTCACGCCTTTCTCAAACATCCGATTTTTCTCTAAAGACGACAGGAGGCGACACTCTCCGGTATGGCAAAGACCCTCCACATGCCTGCGGAGGGTCCGCGATCCCATCGTGACGCCGCCGCCCGCTCAGGCTTCGGCCTTTTCCTCGTCGAAAACGATGCCGGCCACATGCACGTTGACCTTGGTCACGGGCTTGCCGGTCATCGACTGCACCGCAACTTTGACGCCGTGCTGGACCTCCCCCGCCACATCCTGGATCCGGACGCCCAGGCGGAGATTGACATAGACATCGATACTGGTCTCGTTTTCATTGTTGAGGACCTTGACCGATTTGGCGGCGGCGGAGCTGATCAGGCCCCGGATATCGGTGGGCCGCTGGGCCATGCTGGCCACCCCCTGCACCTCCAGCGCGGCGGTGCTGGCAATGGTGGCAATCACGTCTTCCGATATGATGCAGCTGCCCTCGGACGGTTTGTATCCCTTATCATCCATGACGATGACCTCCTTGAATGATGGTATAGGCTTCGTGGGATCCACAGCGATCTGCAGGGAAGGAAACCCGCGCCACGGCAAAAGATCCGGATTCACCACATAACGGGCGTTATGTGATTACCTGCCTATTATACCACAAAGTCCGTCCAGGGCAACTCTTTTTTCTCATTTTACCGGAACAATGTTGATATTCTGGGCCGTTATATCCGACTGTGAGGTGACGATCTCGGTGATTTGGACTGTATCCTGCATCTGAAGCCCTTCGCTGCGCACCACGATCTGGCAGTTTTTGTCCTCGATATAGACGACGCAGTCTGTAAACCCTTTTGCCTTTATCAGGCTCTCGATCTTGCTCTCCTGTTCGATGGCTTTTGTAACGGCTTCCACCTTGTCGGCCGCCTGCTTTTTGATTTCGTCGGTCGCCTTGACGTCGTTCATCATATCTTTGACGATATCGAGCTGCTCCTGCCGGGCATTCTCCCGGTTGAGCCGCGCCTGCACGAAATAGTCGGAGGGGTCCTCCGTCGTGCTGGTATCGCCGCCCGACACGGTCGAGGGGTTCCCGACGTACTGGGCGTCGCCGAGGTTTTTATCGCTCGACGAGGTGCCGGTCCCGGTCGGGACCGTCGGCGCTTTGTTGGCAAAGTAATAATTCAGATACACCGCCAGCCCCAGCGCCACGATCAAGGTCGCCAGCAACACCTGTTTTTTACCGAAGATCCCACTCATCCCATCCATTCCTTTCGCCCGTAAAATTTAAGAGGATTTGGTCACGCACACCCGTTTGGAAGATATGTTCAGGGCGGTGGTCACCGCCTCAATGATCCGCTGCTGGACCTGAGGAAGGTCTCCCCCTTCACAGACCACCACCACCCCCTTCACCGTGGGCTGGATTTCGGTGACCAGCAGCCCCTGCCGGCCATTGTCCGTGTCCACGATGATGATGTTCTGCTCTGTTCCGTCCCGCTGAGAGATTTTGTTGGAATCCGAAGCCGTATCCTCGGTCCGGTCGGTATTGACCTTTTGCTGGCTGGCATAGACGTACTCGACGCCGTTTTCCAGCGTGACCATGACCTGGCACTGCCCCGCCCCCTGGATGCTGCCCACGATTTGATTCAGCTTTTCCTCCGTTTTTGTCACGAATTCCTCCGCCGATGCCTTTGCCGACGTGGTCTTGGTCTCCTTGGGCCAAAATTCCGACAGCAGGATCAGGGCGATCCCGAGGATCCCCGCGGCGATGATCAGGCGCTGCCCGGTTTTTCCCTTGAAAAATTCCGTCCATTTCTTCTTGGGCGGCGCGGTTTTGGCCGCCAGCTTCTCATCCATAGCGGTTCTCATCCTTTCATCCCGTCGCGTCCAGCACGACACTGACGCCCAGTTGCTGCTCCAACACCTCCCGGGCCGCCAGGGCCTTCGGCTTGTTTTGTTTGTCCAGATAGATGGTGACCTGCTGTATATATATGCCGCCGTCTTCGGAAGTATCCATGGTTACGGTGATTTTCTCCGCTTTGGCTCCCCGGTTTTCGAGCGCCTTTTCCGCCATCTGCCGGACCGTGGCCTCCACCTGCCGGCGGAGCTGGGCGTCCACCTTCTCCTGCAGCAGCTCGTTGGTGACGTCTCCGGGCAGGCTGTCGACATGCAAGCTGGTGATGGACCCCAGTTCCAGCAGCGGCATCGCCATGCAGCAGAGGAAAAACGCGCCGAGCATCAGTTTGAAGATTTTTCCCAGGCCGTCCTTGGGCGCCAGCATCTGCATCAGGGCGCAGCCGATCGCCGCCACACAAAGCGCCGCCGCCCAGCCCTTGATCCCGTCCATATGGCTTCCCCCTTTTTTCTCCGGCCCTTATCCGGCCGGCATGGACATGGTGACGATGGCGGTGGAGACGATCAGGAACATCGCGCAGGCGGCGAGGACGCCGATCAGGGTTTTCACCACCGACTGCGCGGCTTTGAGCAGCGTGGTCAGTGTGGTCAGGCCGAACATCTCGGACGCCATGACGCACAGGCTGAGCCCCAATGTCCACGCGACACATTCGAGCAGCGGCGGCAGCACGATCAGTGCCGTTGCCAGGATCCCGAAGCCGCCGAGGGTGGACTTGAGCAGATGCAGGCAGCTCCGGATAGTCGAAAACGCCTCCCCCAGCGAGTTGCCCACCACCGGCACAAAACTCGACAGGGTGAATTTCACCGCCCGCCCCCCGAGGGTGTCCGCGGCGGCGCCCGCCAGGCTCTGGAGGGACAGCAGCCCTACAAATAGGGTGCAGCAAAGCCCCAGCAGCCAGGCGGCCGCCTTGCTCATCAGGTTCCCCGCCGCGTCCAGCTTCATCCCCGGCGTCACCGAGCCGGTCAGTCCGAGGGCCAGGGAGATGGTCATCAGCGGCACCACCACCCCCGACGCCAATAGGGAGATGAGTTCGGCGGCGAACAGCACCACCGATTGATAGGATACCGCCGTGGCCGCCTGTCCAGACGTCAGCAGCACCCCCGCGTAAACGGGCACATAGCTCGTCATGAAGATCGACGCGCTCTCCGCCGCCTCGGATACGCTGCGGATGCAGGAAACGATCGGAACGATGACGGTGCCACAGGCGGCGAGGGCGCAGATGACGCCGAACACCTCCGACGAGCCCGGTTCCCGGACGGTATGTTTGAGTCCGTCCATCCAGGCGCACAGCAGGATGATCCCCAGCACCACGCCACAGGCCCGGACGGGGGAACCCGCCTGGGAGGAAAAGAGAGAGAGCATCTGGTTCCAGACCGACTGAGGCTTCAGATTGGAAAACGTATCCATTTCCAGTCCCGTAATCCCCAGCTTGTCCAGCAGCCGGCGGGTTTCATCCGGAAGGTCGCGCAGCAGTTCCTCCCCACCGCTCGCTTCGAGCTGCTCGTTATAGAGGTCCTCGACGGTTTCCGCCCCGGCCGCGAAGCTGCATGCCACGGCAAGAAGGAGGAAAAACAGGAGGATTCTGATCGTTTTCTTCATCCGCCCGCCCCCTGCCCGTTAATCAGCGATACCGCCAGCTCCCCAATTTTCTGGAACAGCGGCAGCGCCAGCACCAGAAGGGTCACCTTGCCCGCCAGATCCGCCTTGGATGCCAGGGCGGCCTCGCCCGCGTCCCGGCAGGCATCGGATGCCAACTGGGTAATCAGGCAGATCCCCAGGGCTTTGAACAGGATCAGGCCATATTCGCCCGGCATATCCGCGGCCCCCAGCAGTTCCTGGAGGGTGCTGATCACCGGCGTTATCCGCATGAGGACCAGGGCCAGGATCCCGATGCCGGCAATGAGGGCTACCGCCATCGCCTGCTCGGGCCGCTGCTGCCGGAGAATGACGGCTAAAAAGGCTGCCAGTACCACAATGGCCGCGATACCACTCATATCCATATCATCACAACCCAAAGACCGACTTGACCATACGGAACAGGTCGCTGATCTCGGTGACCACCATCGTCAGCACGACGATCAAGCCCGCCAGAGTGGTCAGCATGGCCTGTTCCTCCCGGCCGGAACGGATGAGCACCTGGTTGAGTACCGCAACGATGATCCCTATCGCCGCGATTTTGAAGATCAGATCCACGTCCATGACGACAAACCATCCTTTCCTTGTGAGCCTATCCGCCCGCCCCTGTTACAACAGCAGAAGGGCCAAAGCCATGCCTCCGGCGAAGCCCAGCGTCATATACAGACGCCCCTTGGCCGCTGCGGCTTCCCTTGCCTCGGTCAGCCTCTGTTCGAGAAGATTCCCATATTGCCGGCAATTGGCGATCTGTCCCTCGACGTCGGTTCGGCCGAGCTGGCTGCCGAAGCCGCGGAGCAGCTCCCTGTCGGCTTTGGTCAGCCCGGCGTCCCTTCCATCCTCCTCCACAGCCCCCTCCCAGGCGGCGAGCACCCGTTCCCCTTTCCGAAGCCGGGAGCAAACATGGCCGAGCATCGAAAGGCCGTCGAATTCCCCGGAGCTTTCAGCCGCTGTCAGCAGCTCTTCCACCGGCGCCGCGGTATAGCGGATCTGATCCGCCAATCTGACCATAAACCGGGACAGTTGGCCGAGCGTCGACACCCGCCGCCGGAGTCCTCCCGCCGCCATCAAACCGAGGAGCAGTCCCGCCGCCACGATGAGGAGCAAGCCCGCTGTTTTCATGCAGCCACGCCTCCGTTTCAAAAATCCCCGCCACCTCGCCCGGCCGCCCCCGGCCGGCGAGCATCACCACATAGTCGAAGGCCCCGTTCTCCAGCGCCCGCCGGACCGCCTGGCGCCGGAGCAGGGAGTCCCTGTCCCGGCAGTGCGCTGACGCGATGGCCGCTACACCGGCAAACAGTCCGGCCGTCACGGCATCCACCTCATCCTCTCCCCCCAGCTCGTCGAACAGCAGGACATCGGGCGCCAGGCAGCGCACGGCCTGTCCGATCCCGGCTGGTTTCGGGCAATACAGCAGCACGTCGCAGTTTCGCAGGGAGGCCTGTCCGGGTGCCTCTGGGACTCCCGAGAGTTCCCCGCGTTCATCGATGACCGAGACCCGGTAACGCCTCCCGGTCAATCCCTGTGAAAGCTGCCGCGCTAAGTCCCGGAGCAGGCTGCTTTTTCCGCTCGACGGTTCGCCGCAAAGGAGCGCGCTGTGCACCCGCCCCCGGCTGTCGGTCAAGGCCCTGGCCAGGCTCGCGGCACAGCCGGGATGAGGGCGTGCCACCCGGATGCACAAGGAGGTGATGCTTCGCATCGAAACGACCCGTCCGCCTTCCACCACCGTCGTACCGGCCACACCGGCGCGGCAGCCGCTCCTGGTGCTGATGTATCCCTGCCGCAGCTCCTGCTGGTGGCTGTGGACCGAATACTCACACAGGGCTTCAAAGGTCTCCTCCAATTCCTGTTTTGTACAAATGCGGCCGGCTGTCTCGGCTTTTTCCGTCACCTGCCCGGTTCCGGACACGGCCCATTCCCCCGACGGGGCCGACAGGATCAGCGGCGCGTCCGCCCGCAGGCGGATCTCCTGAATCTCAAGCCGCAGGGCCGGCGGGATCTTTCGCAGAAGTTCTCTTAAATCGGCAGGCAGATAGCCGGCTGCCCTTTCAAAGCTGTCCATATGCCTGTCCTCACCTCGTCTAATAGATATGAGGGGACTTGTCCGGGTAGAACCAGATTTTTTGAGGAGGGGCTAGCCGGCGGCAAACCTGTTCTTATCCGCTTTATCCGTCCCCGAAAAAACATGCACAGCAAAAGTCCCCTCTTCTCAGGGATTCAGTATATCCCTGAGAGGAGGGGACGGTCTCGCTGCTTGGTACGGACAGACATCACCCTTTCACTTTTGAAGGTAACCGTACAGCTTTAAATAGAGAATTTCGTTTGGATAGGAATTTATTTTCGGTGGTTTGGCATACATCATTTTTTCTTCGTAATACAGCGAACAATTATTCCCAAAATAATTTGTGCAACACTAATTCCAAGAGGAATAAACACCATGAATTTGCCCATGTAGTTTGTGTATTCATCATCAGATAATAAAGCAAATATCCCTAAAAACATAAACAAAAATAAAATAATTGTAAATATACCCACAATTATTTTTAATGCCGTACGGAAGCCTTTTCTTAACACCCTTTCAGGAACAAACCATTGCATTAAATAAAACCAGCCCTCAATTATTCCCTCAAAAATCAGTTCAAAAGGGAATAAAATGCACCCCACTTGAGTCATCCCTTTTCAGTTTTATTTTTAGGAAAAGCAAAAAACAAGATGAGCATTTTGTACATTAAATTGAGAAAAAATCAAAACACCCATTGATATTCAAGCCTTAAGGAATAAGGTTGGCAGTAAGCCGGAGCGCGTTTACAAGCGAGTAGCAAAGGCGCAGCGTGACCTTTTTCGGAAAAGGAGACGCAGCGGAATGAGCGCGCCGGCGACTTTTCAAAAAAAGTCGCCGCAAGCGATATGCAGCTTGCGGCGACTTGGTGGACCCGAAGGGGATCGAACCCTCGAACCTCACGGATGCGAACCGTGCGCTCTCCCAGCTGAGCTACGGGCCCATATGCGGAAAACCAGACGCTTTCCAACGCCACATTATCTTAGCGTAAAACCTCCGGCTTGTCAAGGGCCAAATCCGAAATTCTGTCGTTTTTCCTCCCTCGGCGGAAAACAGAAGTGAATGGAAAAAGGTTTTGTTCCCGGATAAGCTGTGGTATAATCAAGGTCGGATGGTACGGGAGGCGAAGGCGATGGCAAACGGCAAGACCGGACGGCTGGACAAAAAAGCCCTTTGGATATGGGAAGGCTATCTCCTGCTGGCAGCGCTGTTGCCTGCGGCAGGCAGCGTGGTATTGGCATGCCTGCCCATTCCGGTATGGATCAGCTGGGCCTTCACCGGCCTTTGGGGGGCACTGTGGCTGTTTTTTGCCGTCTTTTTTCTCCCGGTGATGCATAAACGGTTTTCCTATCGGATGACTGGTGACCGCCTGGAAGTCCATACGGGCGTGATCTATACCCATCACAAGGCCATGCCCGTTTCCAGCGTCAAATACCTATCCACTTTCGACGGTCCGTTTGAGCGCCTGTGCGGGCTGACGAACCTCATGGTGTTTGCAGCCGGCAGCTTTGTAGTGCTGGCGGGGCTGACGAAGGAACAGGAGGCGGAACTGCGCCGCCGCCTGCTGAAAAACGGATGAACCAGGAGGGCACGCTATGGAAAAACGGACCCATCCGATCACAATCCTGGAGTTTGTCTCCAAATATCTGTTCCTGCTGCTCATCCCCGTGCTGCGGGGGTTGTTCTACCTGCTGACCACATCGCATGATTTTTACAATTGGCTCGCCGGCGCCTGGGTGGACCTGTTGGTGGTGCTGTTTATCCTGTTCGCCTCTTATCTGCGCTGGCGGTTCCAATTTTACCGCTATGACGAGCAGGGGTTGACCGTCCGCCGAGGGGTTCTGATCCGTCGAACCGTCACCATCCCCCAGTCCTCGATCTCCACCCTGACGGTGGAAGAATCGTTTTATCTCCGTCCTTTCCGGGCAGTCCATCTGCTGGCCGATACCGACGCGGGGCCTTTCCAGCGGGCGGATTGCCAGCTCACCCTGCACCGAGAGGATGCCTGCGGCCTGCTGGAACGCTATGGACGGGAGCCAAATCTCAAGCCGCGCCTGTACCGTCCCCGCTGGACCGAACTCGCGTTTTTGTCCATCATCGTCTCCAACACCCTGACCGGGGTGGTGTTCCTGGCCACCTTTATAAACAAAGCGGGCGAACTCTTGGGAGAGGAATTTCAGCGCCGCCTGCTTGTCGGCCTGGAAGGGGTCGCGGGTCTGCTGGCATTTCTTCCTCAGACCGGCGCGGTGCTGGCCCTCATTCTGATGGGCGGCTGGCTGGTTGGTTTTGCGCGGAATTTTGTTCGCTTCATCCGTTTCACCGTCCGGCGGGAGGAAGGCGCCCTGACGATCCGCAGCGGCTGGCTGACGAGGCGGACCTATTCCTGCCGTGTCGACGCGGTAAACTTTCTCGATTACCGGCAGAGCATCCTCACCCGTATGATGGGCCTGTACATGGTTTTCGTGCAGTGTGTAGGATATGGAAAAGGAGGGGCGCTGGCTGTGCTGGTGCCGGCTGCGGACACCCGTTCCTGCCGCCGGACGATGCGGATGCTGCTGCCGGAAATGGCCGGCCGGCCCCGGCAGATCCGTCCGCCCCGCGGTTCGGTGATCCGCTACGCTATGTTCCCCTTCTGGGCATGTCTGCTGGTACCGGCCGCGGCTGCGGCAGCCTGCCGCTTGTTCCCGGATTGGCAGCAGCTGATCGTGTTCCTCGGGCTGATGCTGGCTCTGCCGTTTGTCTGGCTGCTGATCCTGCGGATCATTGATTGCTGCACAGCGGGAATCGCGGTTTCGTCGCGGCAGCTCACCCTCCGGTATTCACGCGGATACACCTTCCATACGGTGATCGTCCCGCGGGAACGGGTCAACTATGTCCGGATCCGATACAGCATTTTCCAGAAATGGGCCGGCAATTGTGATGTTTTGGTGTATACATACGGGGAAGTGGGGCATTGCCACAAGGTGGAGAATCTCCGGCTGCAGGAGGTCCGGGAGCTGCTCCGCCTGCTCGACGGAGAAAACTCCGTTCTGGGCATGCCGGCCCCTGCCAAGCCGAAAGGAGGAAAGCGGTGAGCGGCCTGTACGCAATTGATGTCACCACGTTTGAGGATGCGGGCCGTTTCGGCCGTTGCATGAGGCGGATCCCCTCCGAACGGCGGGAGCGGATCGCCCGCCTGCGGCTGCCAGAGGACCGCCGCCGCTCATTGGGAGCCGGATGGCTGCTGGCGGAAGTGCTTCTCCGGTATTTCGGGCTGGAGTCGCCCGAGCTTGGCCGGTCGGAACGGGGAAAACCCTATGTGAAGGGATGGCCACAGGTTCAGTTCAGTCTCTCCCATGCGGGAATATGGGCGGTCTGTGCGGCGGATATCCACCCGGTCGGGGTGGATGTGGAATCTGTCCGGCCGGACAGGTTGGCGGTTGCCGCGCGATTTTTCGCGCCGGAGGAGCAAGAGATGCTCCGGTGGTCGGCCAAGGAGGCCCAGGACACGGTGTTTGCCCGTATCTGGACACGGAAGGAAGCATACCTCAAATACACGGGAGAAGGGCTTTCGCACCCTCTGTCCACCTTTTCGCCGGCCTCTCCGGATGAGGACGGGCGGCCGGTATGGGATCCGGCCCTTGGCTGTTTCTTCACCTCTTACACCCTTCCTGACGGGACGCCTTTGGCCCTCTGTACGCAGGACGGATTCGTCCCTCCATCCATAGCTCTCCTTCGGGTGGAATAAGGGAGGCCCGTTCTGAGTATCCGCTAGAGGTTCCGTGTGAAAGATTGTCTTTTCATATCAATTGAATTGTGTAAAAAAATCTTGAATCACTGGCCGATTTTGAAATTTAACTTAATATTTATAATTCAATACTATATTTAGTATAGATTTTCACCAAAATGCTGTCAAGCGGGATTTGAGATTATATTTCACAAACATTATATTTTAAAGATAACCTTAATTGTATCCAACCGATTTTCCGCCACCGCAGGCTTTCTGCGGTGGTCCTGCCAATCTTTTGCACGCAAAAAACGGTGCGGCCGATCGGCCGCACCGTTTTCCATCGCACAAAATTGATTAAGCGAACTTTCGGGTCAGATCCGGGCAACTCCGGTTTTGCGGGCCGCCTCGGCAACCGCCGCCGCTACCGCCTGGGATACCGAGCGGTCGAGCGCGCTCGGTATGATGTAATCCGGGCTCAGCTTGTCGTCGGTGACGAAGTCCGCAATCGCATGAGCCGCGGCAATTTTCATCTCGTCGTTGATGTCGCTGGCCCGGACGTCGAGCGCCCCGCGGAAAATCCCGGGGAAAGCCAGGACGTTGTTGATCTGGTTGGCAAAATCGCTCCGGCCGGTCCCCACCACAGCGGCACCCGCTTCCCTGGCCAAATCCGGCATGATTTCCGGAACGGGATTAGCCATCGGGAAGAGGATCGGATTGGGATTCATCGAGCGCACCATCTCCGGCGTGACACAGCCGGGTGCCGACACGCCGATGAACACATCCGCGCCCTTCAGCACATCCGCCAGGGTCCCCCGGCGGCCTTCCCGGTTGGTGATCTCCGCCATCTCCGCTTTTTCGGCATTGAGACCGCCGCGCCCCTTATAGATCGCTCCCTGCCGGTCGCACAGCACGACATCCTTGAGGCCCATCGCAATGAGAAGGCGGATGATGGCGATACCGGCCGCGCCCGCTCCGCTGGTAACTACCCGGATCTCCCCAATTCTCCGGTCGGTGAGCTTCAGGGCATTGAGCAGTGCCGCCAGCGTCACCACGGCCGTCCCATGCTGATCATCGTGGAAGATCGGGATATCGCAGCTCTCCTTGAGGCGGCGTTCGATTTCGAAACAGCGGGGGGCCGAAATATCCTCCAGGTTTACGCCGCCGAAACTGCCCGCAAGCAGCTGCACAGTCCGGACGATATCGTCCACCTCCTTGGAGCGCACGCACAGGGGGATAGCGTCCACATCTCCGAAGGCTTTGAACAAGGCACACTTTCCTTCCATGACCGGCATTCCGGCCTCGGGCCCGATATCGCCGAGGCCGAGCACCGCCGTACCGTCGGTGACCACCGCCACGAGGTTGGAGCGGCGGGTCAGATCATAGCTTTTGTTCACGTCCTTCTGGATCTCCAGGCAGGGTTGGGCCACCCCAGGGGTGTAGGCCAGGGACAAGTCGTCCCGGGTGTCCAGAGGAGCCCGGCAGACCACCTCGATCTTTCCTTTCCATTTTTCATGCAGTTTCAGAGACTCCATCGCGTAATCCATTTGCTTGATTCCCTCCATCAGCCGATATCCAGCGACGAAAGAACGCCGCGCAGGACATCCGCGCTTTTATACAGTTTTTGGAGCTCGTCCTCGGCCAGGGGCGGCGTCAGTGTCCCTTCGATCCCCTGATGGCCGATGATATGCGGCAGGCTCAGGCAGACGTCGGAAAGCCCGTATTGCCCCTCCAGCAGACCCGAAACCGTCATGACCGCATGCGTATCCCGCAGGATCCCATTGCAGATATGCCGGACAGCCAGGGCGATCGCATAAAACGTCGCCCCTTTGAGCCCGATGACCCTGGCGCCGGAGGTGCGTACGTCCTCCTCGATATCCCGCAGCTCTTCCTTCCCGCAGCGGTTGTGACGTTCACAGATATGGGTGCAGTAGTTTGCCATCGGCATACCGGCGATCGTAGTCAGCGACCAGGGGATCAGGGACGAGTCCCCATGTTCCCCGAAAACGTAGGCATGGATATTTTGTGGATTGAGGCCCACATGCTTAGCCAGCTTCGCCCGCAGGCGGCTGGAATCGAGCATGGTCCCCGTACCCATGACCTGGGACGGCGGCAGTCCCGTCGACCGGATGAGGGCATAGGTCAGCACGTCGACCGGATTGCTCACCACCACATAGACCGCGTCGGGGGCTATTCGGACCACCTGCGGCATCAGGCTCTTGATGATGTTGACGTTCCCCTGCGCCAGGTCGATGCGGGACTGCCCCGGCTTACGCGCCGCGCCTACCGTCACGATCACGATATTCGAATCCGCGACCGCATCGATATCCCCATCGTGAATATCCACCGGCGGACACAGCGGCGTGCCCTGATGGATATCCAGGGCCTCTCCCTTGGCCTTATCCTTATTGATATCCACAATCACAATTTCCGAAGCCATTCCATCCACGGCCAGGGTATAGGCTATGGTTGCGCCGACATTGCCGGCACCCAGAATGCTGATCTTTTTACGCATAACGGCATCGCTCATTTCCAGAAAATTCACTGCCCCGGCCTCCCGTGGCATTTCCGGATTATTGTAGCACACCGCCGTTTTGTCCTGCAATGGTAAATATCGAAAAATAACCGATAGTGCAAATATGCGACCTTAAATGGATACGATTTTAACCGGATTGCCGCAGGAACGGACAAATCGAAGTAGATCGGCCCCCGATATCCAGAGCGTAGCCGTATTCACCAGCGGATGGACGCCGAGCCGATCCATGCCGGTCAGCGATTCGTCCAGCAGCACCTGCACGGTATGGTCGGGATCCTGTATGACTGCGAGAGGGGTGACGGATCCCTTTGTCAGCCCCAGGTGCTTCATCAGCCGTTCTTCACTGGCAAAGCTCAGCTTGGATGAGCCAAGCGCCGCCGCAAGCGCCCCCAGATCCGCCTGCCTGTCGCCGGGGAGGACCACCAGAAAATGCTGCCGGCCTTTGGCGTCCCGCAGAAACAGGTTTTTGCAGACGGATCCTTTGATCCCCAGCTCCCGCATCTCGTCGATGGTAAAAACCGGGGCGTGTTCTTCCACTTCATACGATATTCCCATGCCGTCCAGATAGGCATACAGCTCCGGCGGTGTCATCCGTCATCCTCCCTTCGTTGCACACGGGCACCATTGTAGCACAACCGGCTCCGCGTTACAAGGCCTCCGCCGGTGTTTTTCGAGGATACGGCTGTCAACGTCCCGCGGCTTGGAAATCCACGGCTCCTGGATCGGAGGCGGCGAGGCGGTGGATGAAACGGCGGAGGGCCGCCCACTCGTCGTCGCGCATCTCCACAAACGCGCGGAACAGCCTTTGCGCCGGGTCCCCCTGTGTCTTCAGCAGGGCATCGATCCGCTCCAGCAGGTCGCTTTTATCCCATCGGAACATCTCTCCCGTCCCCTCTGTCAGCCATTCCCGGCGTACATGGTATTCCCGGCACACCGATTTCAGCATCTGCTCCGTCAGCCCGCGCTCCCCTTTTTCGATCCGCGAGATCGCCGCTCCCGACACCCCGATCTCACGTCCGAATTCCACCTGGCTCATCTTCAGGACCTTCCTCACTTTGTACAGCCGGCTATTCATCGTTGCTTCCCCTTTCCTTGCGCGAGCTCTCCGCGGCGGATCTCCGGCGGGATTCGCGTCTTTCGGGCGCCGGCATCCCAATTCCCCTGTTGGGATGCCCATAGCAAACCGCCCTTATCTGGGTCGATCTTAACACCGCGCATTGTCTTAGTCAAGGAAATCTCGTATATATTATAACAAAGTCGATTTATCGCGCAGCCATACTTGCCATAGTAATATTTTTGTGATGATTATACTGACAAAGAAGAGGGATCCGGCCGATGGTTCCCCTTCACTCTTCCTCTTTAAAAAGGCCCGCTTGATGCTCTAAAGAAACGGGAAACCCCCTGAGTAAAAAGGAAACGGTGCGGAAAGGTGCAGGGTGATAAGGATGTATTTAGATTTGAAGTGGAGGGCATATCTTCGGATATGCCCTCTATTCCGTTACTGCTCCAATGTAATTGAAGAGGACTTCAATTTTCTGTGTGTAAAACTTTTTCTTGCAAGCTCCGATCGTTCGCGCTCTTGCTGTTCGGCTCGTCCTGCTTCGACAGATATCGCCCGTTTAACAGGCAGAGCTGTTTGTCATACAGAATACCTGTTGCCGGCTTTTCAAAGGTGACGGCAATTAAATTGTGAGCCTCTGCAAGCCGCTTTTTTACCTGTTCCAGTTCCTTGTGCTTTGTGGAGAGTTAATGATAATCGTGGTATTTTTCTCCTAAAATAATCAAATCATCGGCTTCATGAAATCTTGCCAAAGAACAAAGAGTGAGATATAGTCCAACCTTATCTACTGCTTTTTCCTTTTGAATATTTATCTCCTTAACAATAAACATTTTCTTTTTTCTGTCAAAATTACAATCTATAAACCCAGCTAACTCATTTTGGGATAAAATTGATAGCGGCCATTTCATACCTTTTTTCTTAAAATACTCGAAACTAAAAGAGTAAGAAAAGAAGGTGTTCAACCAACGCTTATCTCGTATAATCCCTTCCATAGGGGATAGCAGCGAAACTTCATTTGTACTCTCTGGCTTGTGTTGTTGTAAAACTGCTAATAACTTGTTCGCAGCAACATAGGTTTTCTTTAAGCCATCTACATTGATATTGGCAATCAGTTCCTTATACCGAAGAGACGAAATCGCCATTGATATGTCTTCTGTGTTCAACCCGGTAATCGCTTTCATATGAGTTATGTCGGTAATTCCAAACGAACAAATGAGCTTGTACAAAATAGTCTCAACCGCATCAACGTAGCTTATTTCAGCCGCAGAAGATTTATCTCTCAGCAAATCCTCTTTTAAGGCAAATACGGGTTCTCTGAACGTCCCTGGCAACCTATTGCAGACGACTATATCATTGGTTATTCGCATGTTAAAAAAGACCTGAAAAATAGGAAGATAACTGTTAAGCAACCCTCGTTTTCGGCTCTCTGTATATGCGTTCCACTCTTTAGTTAGGCCAAGATGCTCCCATAATTGATATTTCGTACATGAGTGCATTTCGTAAAATGCTTGTCTGATCTTCTCCTCTTCTGCCAATAATTCATTGCTTTGACGTTCACATTTATCTTGATCTCGTGATTTTCCCCAGCGTACTATTCTTTCTGTTGCGGCATTATATATATCCAATTCTCGAGTGGGAACTGTAAAAAGATTTCGTTTAAAAAGATTTGCTTCAACAAGTTTCCTTTCATCATAAGCGATTCTGTCGTAATCTGTGACCTTAAAACCCGGTACTCTACTCCAAAGAGCCAAGTAGTGATTTAAATGCAAAATAGGACAGGGGTCATACTGTATGCCCGATAAATCAGACACCACCTGTACAACACTATTTTTATCTTTATCCAACAGACATTGCCCAGATAAAATTAACGTTCTTGCATCATTTATAGTTATTAGCATATGTCGTAATCGATACCTACTTCCATCATAAAAGTATTTTTCATTCTCTCGTATCTGCTCTCATACATTCCCCATCGTGCAAGGATGAAGCGACACACCTACAGACGGCGCAGATCACGCAGTAGCTTATCCATTAGGACGCTCGCTCCGTCCGTGGCATCGTTTCTCCCTGCGGGAGCGCCCACACCACTTTACCGCAAGTGTCTGAGTGAGTCGCATGATTAGGATAACGGGTGAAATCCTCCCGAGTTCAATATACTTTTAACTAAAATATATCATAAGCATATGAATAATTCAATCGCTGAAAAGGTGATGACAAGTTAGACATTTGGCAAGATTTTTTAGACAGCTTCCCAGTGCTGTTTTCCCGATTTGTATGGGCGCTCCCGTGGCTTTGCGGTGTTTTCATTCTGCTGCCTCCGGCAGCTCCGTTTACCCGTCATTTTTTTGTAAAATCGAGCGTGTAATCGTATCTGCCTATGTCCGCCATACGGATTACCGCTGTTTACGCGGTTTGCTGGGTCACTTGGCTCCCCCGCCCCCGGCGGAATTGTCGCACAGCGTTGTCGGGCCTGTTATGCTTTTGGCTTCGAACCGTTTGCCACCATATCCGTCTGGACAGGCTACTGCATGATTCACTCCTTTCCGTCTGTATCAGCCTGCACTACTAATATATCAGACGATGAGCACCCGTAAAAACGAAAAAAACGGTACCCCCACATAATGGGGACGCCGCAGTAGCTGCCCGACGAAAGGTTTAAAGTTCCGTCAGGCGGTGAGGCCGGTATCTGCCGTGTGGATCCGTTGGTATATTCGGTTTTTATTCGTGTTTTTCCTTGTTTGATCGCTTATCTCCCGCCTCAAATATAGTAATGCAGGATATTGAAGCAAAAAAGCAGACAGGCGGATATTTTTCCGCCTGTCTCTCACCTTGTGCCGGTTTTCCTCTTGCTCTTAAACATCTTTTTCACGCAGGAGAGAATCCGCACCGTTTTTTTCAGGAAATTTTTAGTTGGAGCCGGAATTTATCCGAAATCATGGCGATAAACTCTGAATTGGTGGGCTTGCCGCGTCCATTGTGGATGGTATAGCCGAAATAGGAGTTGAGAACATCCACGTCTCCCCTATCCCAGGCGACCTCGATCGCGTGCCGGATGGCGCGCTCCACCCGCGAGGAGGTGGTCCCGTGCTTCTTGGCGACGGCGGGATACAGGCGCTTCGTAACCGCGTTGATGATCTCCTCGTCTTCAATCGCCATGAGGATCGCGTCCCGTAAGTATTGATAGCCTTTGATATGCGCCGGCACGCCGATCTGATGGATGATCTCCGTCACCCGGATTTCCAGGCTTCCCCCGGAGGAAACGGCCGGGGCGGGACGACGGAGCGCCTCAAGCTTCGGCTTGCCGCAGAGAGCCAGGATCCGTTCCGACATCTCTTCAGAGTCGAAGGGTTTTAATATATAGTAATCGGCGCCGGCCTGCATGGCCTCGCGTTCCAGATTGGGATTGTCATAGCTGGACATGACCATGAACTGCGGGGCATGGACTGGATGACTCGCCCGGATCCCCTTCATCACACCGATGGCGTCCAGATGGGGCAGGAAGAAGTCCATCATCACCACATCGGGTTGGATATGGGTGATCGCGTCCATAATCTGCCGTCCGTCTTTTTCCACGGTTTCGACATCCAGGCTGTGCGAACGCATGGCCGCCGCGCAGGGGATCCCAAAGGCTTCGCTATTATCCGCCAGCAGTACCTTGATTTTCTTCTCCATTTTACAGAAAACCCTCCATTCATTTTTTGCGACGCTCATAGATTACCATAAAATGGAAATAAATGCAATAGTTTGGAAAAAGTTTTTTCTCCTTGTGGGGAAAAATAGAGATTGATGAAAGAAAAGCGAAGGAACCGGAGCGGGACTCCGTGCGTGGAGTCATCCCGCTCTGGTTCCAACCGCTGTTTCCATTCTCATGCCGCTCCTTGCTGCTGTTCCAGGGATTGCGCGACACTGTCCATGGTTTTGAGCATATTTTCCGCAAAAATCGCAAAGCCTTTGGTCGGATCGTTGACAAACACGTGGGTCACGGCTCCTACGAGCATTCCATCCTGCAAAATCGGGGATCCGCTCATCCCCTGGACGATCCCGCCTGTCTGTTCGAGCAGTTCCTCGTCCGTAATAACGATCACCATATTGCGGGTGGGAGCCGAATCGTTATACCGCACCTGATCGATGCGGATATCGTAGAGCTTGGGTGTCGTTCCATGGATGGTGGTCAATACCTGCGCCTGACCCGTGTGCACCTGTTGCTTCATGGCCACCGGTACCGCCTGGCCGTCGGCCGGGGCAGTGCTGAGCTCCCCGTATATCCCGGTTTCGCCGTTGGTACGAAGGCTGCCCAGCGATCCGGCCTCAAATCCGCCCCGCAGCTCTCCCGGCGTCCCGACGGCGCCCTTAACCACGCTGTAAATCCTGGCAGGTACGATTTCCCCGGAAGAGATCGGCAGGATTTCGCCGGTGTCGACATCACAAACCGCATGCCCCAATCCGCCGAACACTTGGCTTTCCGGATCGAAAAACGTCAATGTCCCGATACCAGCCGAGCTGTCCCGCACCCAAAGCCCCGCCTTCCAGCGGCTTTCATTGACCGAGAGCGCCGGTGTGAACCGGATATCGAAGGCGATATTGTCCCGCCGGATATGAAAGGTCATGGTTTTTCCACCCGACTCCTCCACAATGGACGCCACCTGCTCCGTCGTCGTCACAGTCTCGCCGTCAATGGACACGATAACATCCCCGGTCTTGATCCCTGCCGACCGGGCGGGATTGAAAGGGCCCGTGGCGGTATCGACGTCCGACATGGATACCACCAGCACCCCGTCCGTATACATTTTGATTCCAAAGGGGACTCCACAGGGGATTACCAGCGGCTGATCCACCACCTTGACCTTGACGTCTTTGAGCGGAAACAGCCCAAACAGCTTGAGTGTTGCCTGATACGTGCTGCCGGCCGACAGCGCGGAAGCTCTTACCGACTGCCCCGTCGCGTTTTTCTGGTCTGTCACGCGGATCGCTCCCGGCAGCCGCAGCGGATCCCCTGCCACGACATTGAACTGCTCCGGCGTGGAGCGGGACAGCATCGTCACGGCTGTCAGAACCAGGCCGCATAAAAAGGCGCAAACCACACTAATCGTTTGAATACATTTTTTCATACTCTTCCTTCCGTCCCTCATGATGCTGGCTGTGCGCGATTTGGACACGCGTTGCCTGTATTACTGTTCCACCGGAACGAATGAGTATGAATAGGAATTTGACCCGAAAAGGTCATGGTTTTCCGGAAACGATTCCGGAGAATGGCCGAAAAGAGCCCCACAGCACACGATTCTATTTAAAATTTGGAAAATATCAGAAGAAATTTACAAAAAAGAGTTGAAGCGGCGCTGAAATATGCTATACCGAAAGACGAACAGATGTTTATTTTGATGGGGGTGGTCCGCTTGAAGGTAGCCGTGGTCGGCAGCCGGCAGGCCGACGGACAGGCTGTGCGGCAGATCCTGCGCTATCTGCCCGCCAACGCCAGCGAAATCGTCAGCGGCGGCGCACAGGGGGTCGATGCCTTGGCGGCCCAGGTCGCCGCCCTGCTCGGTCTGCCGATGCGGATCTTTCCCCCTGACTTTGACCAATATGGGAAAAAGGCCCCGCTTGTCCGCAATACCGCTATCGTCCGGTATGCGGACCTGGTCCTGGCCTTTTGGGACGGCGCCTCCCACGGCACACAGCACGTGGTGGCCGAATGCATCCGGCAGCAGAAGCCGGTCCGTCTCATATCTTTGGAGGGCGGCGGATCCTCGGAATCGAATGGGAGTCGTGTATGAGCATTATCAAAGGCACTGTCGAAGTCACCCTGAACCTCAGCAAATCCACCTGTTACTTTCTGCGCACCGGTAAATGTTCCCTGAGCGTCGTCCGGGACTTCGCCATGTCTGCGCCTGGAAAAATTTCAAAGAACGATCTGCTGTATTGTCCCCGGCTCTATCAGTCGATGAAAAACCGAAAAAGTAAGCCCGTCACGATCGTGCCATGCCAGTGCGGCCATGGCCAGGTCGTGACGGGACAGCAGCGCGCCTGTATCGCCAGTCAGAAGCGCCTTGAACTGGAACTGAAAGCCGAGGGCGACGTCATTGAACCGGCGTGCAGCTTCTGCACCGGCCAGCTGACCTTCGAGAACAACCCCACCGGCCCGCGGGTCGTGACGGTCCGCGCCCTCGTCCACAACGATTGACGCTCTTGAACGGTTGTGTTCATGCCGCAAGAGCCCCATACGCTCCGCCGCTGGGCGGCGAGCGGATATTGTTACGCCCATATGCAACACCCGGTCGTCCGATGTTCGGATGGCCGGGTGTTGAAACGGTATATCATTTTTTGTTCAGCCGATTCCGCCATTCGTCGAGCAGGCGGTTTTTCCCCGTGCCCTTTCCCGCGTCGGTACGGCGCATACGCGGGAAGGCGCGCAGCAGTCGCTGCTGCTGGAAACGGGAGCGGAACAGCTCCTCCTGTCTGCGCTGCAGCTCCGCCACCAGCCCGGCCACGTGCCGCTTCTTTTCCTCCGGCGTCAGGGTGCGCCATGCATCCAGCCGCGCCTGGCGGCTGCTTTGGGCGGCGCGCTTCTTCGCCGCTCTTTTATCATACGCACTCTCAAGCCGCAGCAGGATATCCTCGGTCGGCAGCTCCAGATTCTCCAAATGCTCCTTGAGCACAGCGCCCAGCTTTTCGAGCTGTTCCAGGCGGTTCCCGATGGACAGAGCCGCTTTGACCGAAACGACGGTATCGATGAGGAACAGCCCGGTCAGAGACACGGCCAGTATGTTTGGCAGAAGGGGCTGGAAACGGTACAGCCCTGTCGTCAAATCCTCAAATACGGGCTGTATCCCAAACACAAAAACCGCCGTCAGCAGCCCCCAACCGACCGAAATCCAAAAGCAGATCCGGCCGTTTATGTTCCACTTTTTATCCGAATAATCCCACCATCTGGCATGGAACAGCTTTTCCATCACCCATGAAGTGACATATTCCAGCGCCGAGGCGATGACCGCCCCGCATAGAAACACCAGCGGCACCGCGAGAAAAGGGGACGCGATCCCCCGCTTGATCGGGAGCAGAAAGGTGAAAATCAGCAGCGCCCCGCAGCCGTAAATCGGGCAAATAGGGCCGTTCAAGAAGCCACGGTTGACGAACCGCCGCTCCTTGATGGAGCACTGGACCGTCTCCTGCGCCCAGCCCAGAAAGCTGTATAGAAAAAAGTAGAGCGCCATATCGGCAATCCCGTAAGGCATTCTCCCGCCCCCTATCGGTCTGCAATCGCGATGAACGCCGCCAAGCTGCCGCGCAGGGCCCCCGCGGCGCGATGTGACCAGAAAATATCCGGATGGCAGCGGGTACACAAGCCGGCGACGCTGATATGCTCCGGTTCTATGCCGGCCCCCGCGAGAACCCGCCGATTGACCTCCCACAGGTCGACGTCGTATTTGCCGGCGCCGCGCTCCCGTATGCAGCCGGCGCCTTCCCCCATGGCGGCGAATACGGAAGCCACAGGTTCGTCCACTTCGAAACAGCAGGCCCCGATGGACGGCCCGATTCCGGCTAAGATATCCTCCGGACGGCAGCCGTAATCCCGTGCCATCCGGTCCACGGTTATCCGCCCAATCCGCGCCGCTGTACCTTTCCATCCCGCGTGGGATGTAGCCACAACTTTACGGACCGGATCGACGAAAAACAGCGGTACGCAGTCGGCATACTGCGTACACAGTACCACGCCCGGCTCGTCGGTCAGCAGCCCATCGATGTCGGTATAGCCGCGCTCCCTCGTCACCCCACGACCCCGGTCGGCCGCTGTCGCGTTGTAGAGGTTGGTGTGGTGCTCCTGGGCCGAAACCACCACATCTTCCGCTTTCATGCCGAGATTTTCACAAAACAGGGCAAAATTTTCCCGGACCGCCGCCGCCTCATCCCCCCGGGTAAAGCTCAAGTTCATCGCGGAAAACGGCCCTCGGCTCACCCCGCCCAGCCGGGTGGAAAACCCGTGCCGGACAAACGGGACCGCGTCAAACGACGCAAAAGAATAGTACAGGGATCCCACGCCTTCACGAGGGGTCATCTGCGCAGATATCGGCAGCTGCATACCCGCGCCTCCTTTACTGAAAATATGGTTCCCAACGCCCTGAATCGGAATTTGCTGCTTGCCGGGAAAAGCGTTCCCCGATTTTCCAAAACCAGGTTTCGATGGGCCCGGTCGACTCGACGGAACAACGCCACAGACGTTTTAACCGGGAGATCCGGAGAGAAAAGCCTCGGACCGGCCCAAATTTTCGGGCGGCTTGGTCCTGGGGCCTGGTGGTTCGTCTCCTCCCATATGGTATTACAGCTTTTCTGCGAATTCCAGGATCCGCCGCAGCCGGTGGTTGACCCCCGAACGGGTGAGCGGCCGGTCGAGCGCCTCCCCCAGCTCCCGCAGGGAGAGCTCGGGGTTCTCGAGGCGGAGATAGGCAATCTCCCGCAGTTCCTCCGGCAGGGCGTCGAGCCCCACCGTCCGCTCGATCTTCCGCAGCGCCTCGCTCTGGACCGCGGCGGCGGCGACGGTCTTATCGATGTTGGCGCTCTCACAGTTGGTAACCCGGTTGATATTGTTGCGGATATCCTTGACCATTTTGACGCCCATCAGCTCGAGGGCCGCCGAAGTGGCGCCCATCAAGGTCAGGCAGTCTTCGATGCTTTCGCTTTCCTTGAAATACACCACATAGCCGCCGGCGCGGCGGGCCTGTTTGGCCGAAAGGCCCAGCTCCCGCAGCAAAGTGACGAGATCCCGGCTCAGATTGAGAAACGGGACGCTGAATTCCAGATGGTAGTCGACCTCGGGGTTGGTCATGGTCCCACAGGATAAAAAGGCCCCGCGGACAAAGGCCGCCGGGCATTGGTCGCATTCCAGGTTGGCCCGGTTGAGACGCACCCCCACATCCGTCGGCGCATGGCCGAACCGGCTGAGGATCCGCAGCCGATCCTCCCGCTCCGCGGCCGCGGCCGTATACAGGCCCTTTCCCTCCGTGACGGACAGCGGAATCCCGCCGGCCTCCCCGAGGACGGCGGCATACAAGCGGGCCACAGCCTCGTTCTCCGTCTGCAGCGAAACCGCGCGGGTGGAAAAGGCGTGGCCGAACTCGGCCAGCCCGTAGGCTTCGGCCATGCGGCAGCAGACCCGCTCCTCCTGGATCCCGGCCAGCTCGTGTTTCACATCCGACGAAAAAGACATGGGATCCCCCGCCTTTCACAGCTTGGCAATGTCGCGGTGATTGACAATGACACGGTGTCCGCCTTCCCCAATGTGTTTGGCCAGCTCCTCGGTCAGGGTGACCGAGCGGTGCTTGCCGCCCGTACAGCCGATCGCGATGACCAGCTGGCTCTTCCCCTCATTGCAATACAGGGGAATCAGGTAGTCGATCAGATCGTACAGCCGCTTCTGGAATCCCCTGGTCTCCTCCCGGTCGAGCACGAAGGCCCGCACCGGCTGATCCAGCCCGGTCTGACGCTTGAGTTCATCCACATAAAAAGGATTGGGCAGGCATCGCACGTCCATGACGAGATCGGCCTCGGCCGGATAGCCGTATTTGAACCCGAAGGACATACACTGAATGGTCATCGCCTGAGAGGAATCCTCCATAAACAGCGAGGTGATCCGTTCCTTGAGCTGGGAGGTGGACAGATGGGAAGTATCCACCAGATAATCGGTGCGGGCCCGCACGGGTTTCAAAAGCAGGCGCTCGGCGGCGATCGCTTTGAGGACCGAGTTATCGTTCGCCGCGGCCAGCGGATGCTGCCGCCGGGTTTCCTTGTAGCGGCGGGCGAGCACCTGGTCGTCGCATTCCAGAAACAGGATTTTATAGTCGCCGCACTGGCGCTTGAGGTCGTCAAGGCCGTCGAACAGGTCGTTGAACAGTTCACCGCCCCGCACATCCATAACGATGGCGACTTTGGACAGCTTGTTCTGCGACTGCATGCACAGCTCCGCGAATTTGGGCAGGAGCTTCGGAGGCATGTTATCCACGCAGTAAAAACCGATATCCTCGAGCGCATCCACGGCGCGGGATTTACCCGCACCGGACAGACCGGTCACAATGACGAATTCCATGGTTCGATCCTCTCTTTTCCGGAGCTCCGTACAGGGTGTTTTCCACATTTTGTCCGCCGGAACAGCCCAGGCCGTTCCTTTCCTATTCCCCGGCAATCCCCCGCCCGACCGGACGGACCTCCGGCTCCAGGCGGACACCGGTGCGTTCATACACGATCTCCCGGACCTGCCTCGACAGCTCCAGGATATCCGCGCAGGTGGCGCCGCCGGTGTTGATGAGGAAACCCGCGTGTTTCTCGCTGACCTGCGCCCCGCCGACCCGTTTTCCCTTGAGCCCGCAGGCTTCGATCAGGGTGCCGGCGAAGTGCCCGGGCGGGCGCTTGAAAAAGCTGCCGGCGCTCGGGTATTCGAGGGGCTGCTTTTCCCTCCGGCGGGAAAGATAGTCCTCCATGCGGGCGGCGATAAACTCCCGTTTATCCGATGTCAAGCGGAAACGGGCTTCCGTCACCACGCCGCCGGTCTTCATCAGCACACTGTGACGGTATCCGAGCTCCAGCTCTTCAGCCGCGGCCTCCCGCGTCTCCCCTGTCCGGGTGACCACCGTCACGCCGGTGAGCACATCGGCCATCTGGCCGCCATAGGCGCCGGCGTTCATGTACACCCCGCCGCCGACCGTCCCCGGGATGCCGAAGGCGAACTCCAGCCCTGACAGGGCCTGATCCCGGGCAAAGAGGCAGAGCTTTTTGACCGGCAGGCCGGCGGGACAGACAATCTCGCCCGCCTCCCCAGACGCCGGCGGGGCAGTGGTCTCGATTTTCAGCACCACGCCCTCGATTCCCTCATCGCTGACGAGGAGATTGCTGCCGTTGCCCATGACAAAAACCGGTATCCCGGCCTCCCGGCACCTGTAAAGGACAGCGGCGGCTCCTTTGCCGTCCGGCACGGTGACGAACATATCCGCCGGGCCGCCGACCTTGAACGATGTGTGTCGGGACATAGGCTCCCCTTCCGCCACAGGATAGCCGAGGGAACGGAACGCCTCCGCCAGTCGTGTCAGTTGCACAGGCATGTCTCCTACCTTCACAAGATGGCGGGGCTCAGCCCGATACCGCATCCCGCAGGTTTGCGGCGCCGATAATCCCCGCGTCGTTGCCCAGCGTGGCTACACACAGCCGGGTCTGATGGGTGCTGAATTTGCTGTACCGTTCCTTGGCGATATGGGCCTCCAAGGGCTTCAGGAGGGTGTCGCCCTCCTTGCAGATCCCCCCGCCGATGCACAGCACCTCGGGCTGGAAGATGTTGATAACGTTGATCAGGCCGCAGGCGATATATTGGATATAGCGGTCCACGACCTTTTTCCCCACGACGTCCCCCGCCCGCATGGCGTCGAAGGCGGTCCGGCCGTCCACCTTGTCGAGGGTTCCGGCGATCCTCCACATCGCGCTGTCCGGATTCGCCACCATCGCCTGGCGGGTCTGGCGGATCAGGGCCGTGGCGGAAGCGTAAGCCTCCCAGCAGCCGTGGCGGCCGCAGGTACACAGCTCGCCGTCGACATTGATCACGATATGGCCGAGCTCGGCACCCGCGAAATTGAAGCCGCCGTAAATTTTGCCGCCTATGATGATGCCGCCGCCGACACCGGTGCCGAGAGTGATGCAGACACAGCTCTGCGTACCCTTCGCGGCCCCGGCCAGCGCCTCGCCCAGCGCGGCGGCGTTGGCGTCGTTCTCAATGTATATGTCGAGGCCCAGCCGGTCATGCATCATCTGGCGCAGGGGGACGTTTTCAAAACGCAGGTTGTTGGCATATTCCACGATGCCGGTTTCCTCGTTGCAGGTGCCGGGGCTGCCGATGCCGACGTATGCAACTTCCTCCATTCGGATGCCAGCGTCAGCCGCCGCCTCCCTGGCCATGCGGGCCATGTCGTCGACGATGGCCTCCGCCGACCGGGGCAGCGCCGTTTTGCATTTGGCCGTGCCGACGATATGGCAGCCGCTGTCCACGACACCCGCCTTGATATTGGTTCCGCCGAGATCGATGCCGATTGTATACATGAGAAAGACCTCCCAGTTTCAAGTATGTACGGGGCAGGGCCCCGGGTTGGCTGCTTTTCAGAGGGTTAGGTGCTTTTCGTTCAAAAAACGGGAAAAGGCCTCCTCGCTGCCGTTGACGACGAGCTCCGGAGGGAAATCGATCTCCCGCAAAAGCTCCAGGCAGCGGGGCATCCGGCCCACCTGTCCGTGGAAATGGGCATCCGAATCCAAAACTATCCGGACGGCGTGCTCTTTGCACAGCTCCGCAATCCTCCGGCAGTTCTCCACAGAGGCCGACCGGGCACGGAAGGTGGTCTCGTTGATCTCCACGATCTTGCCGCTGCGGCCGAAGGCCGGGATCACGGATTCATAATCGTACCGGAAGGCCGGGGTGCCCGAATGCCCGATGATATCCACCTCCGGGTTCTCCGCCAGGGCGAGATACGCCGCCGTACACGCCTCGGCGCTGCCCGGCTCCAGCACACTCAGGTGCATCGAGGCAATAACGAGATCCAGCGAGAAAAACCGTTCTTCCGGCAGATCCAGACGTCCGCTGAAATCCATCACGTTCGCTTCCATCCCGTGGAGCACCCGCACCCCTTCGATCGAAGGCGGAAGGACATCCATGTTTCCAAAATGCCACAGATGGGGGGCGTCTGGGGCGCCCGGACCATGATCGGTACAAGCGATGGCTAAAAGACGCTGTTCCGCCGCCGCACGGGCCAGCTCGGTAACGGTGCTGTAAGCGTGGGTAGAGGCGACGGTATGGCAATGCAGATCCGCCACCACGCGGGTCAGGGGCATGTTCATGCGCGGGTCTCCTTCGCAGTCAGAATTGTTCCCATTCGGTCTGGGCCTCGGGGGGCGGCGGCACCTGGTCATCCATGCCCAGGTTGTGCATCAGCTCCTGCGCCGCGTTGTATCCCATCTTTTTCTGCCGGTTGTTCATGGCCGCCACCTCGATAATGATGGCCAGGTTCCGGCCCGGCTTGACCGGTATGGTCAGCATGGGGACGGTGATGCCGAGGATGTCGGCGTATTCACTGTCCAGCCCCATCCGGTCGTACACCTTTTCACTGTCCCACTGCTCGAGCTGGATCACCATGTCGATTTTCTCTGTGACCTTGACCGCGCCCATACCGAAGATGCGCCGGGCGTTGACGATGCCAATGCCGCGCAGCTCGATGAAATGGCGGATATTGTCCGGAGCGGAACCCACCAGCGTTTTTGCCGAGACCCGGCGGATTTCCACCGCGTCGTCGGCAATGAGGCGATGCCCTCTCTTGACCAGCTCGATGGCCGTCTCGCTTTTACCCACGCCGCTGTCCCCCGCCAGCAGGATTCCCTCCCCGTACACCTCGACAAAAACACCGTGGCGGGTAATGCGGGGGGCGAGCTGGACATTGAGGAACGCAATGAGCGCCGCCATGAAGCCGGAGGTGGTATCCGCCGTATGGAGCAGCGGCACTCCGTATTTGACGCAGGCCTCCCGCAGATCGGGCAGGATCGGCAGCCGCCTGCTCACCACGACGGCAGGGGGACGGCGCGAGACGAGCTGCTCGAGCCGGACCGTCCGCAGGGAGGGGGCCAGCGCCTCCAGAAATCCGTGCTCGCTTTTCCCCAGGACCTGGATGCGGTCGCTGTCGAAATAGTCATAATACCCGCCGAGCGCCAAACCCGGACGGTTGACGTCGCTACAGGTAACCAGCAGCTCCTCAGGATTGGACGGCATGAAAACCGTCTCCAGCCCCACTTCCTTGATGATCTGCGAGAGCGAAACCGAATAGGTGACCGCCATTCTGTCCGCCGCCTTTCCGGACGCAGGCCGCGTCCTCGATAGTATGCCGTATCCCATCCCGACATCCGCCCGTTCATACGGAAGCGCCGCCGGAAGGACGCCGTTTTTTATAACGGGACTGTGCCTAGTATACCGTATTTCGGGAAAAGATAAAAGATGCTTTCAGACTTTTTTTGGCAGGATTTTTTGCATTTTCCGCCAAAGGTCTGCAAAGGGGGGCCTTTGACAGACCGTGTTTCCAGATTCTTCCCTTTGCTTTAAGAAATTCTACAGAATTTCTCCCCTTGCATCCCATGCCGTTCCATTGTAAAATGAAAAAGCCGGGGGCTTTGCGGCCGCGGCGCGTATCGATCAGGAGGAACACACCTATGGACAGACTAAATGTCGGCCTTTTCAACGATTCTTTTCCGCCCACCATCGACGGCGTGGCACAGGCTGTGAAAAATTACGCGGATGTCCTGCATCGGAACCACTGTGATGTCACCGTGGTCACTCCCGAGTACAAGGGAGTGCGGGATGAGTATCCGTTCGAGGTGTTCCGGTATCAGTCCATCCCTCTCGACCACCGCATCGGATACCGGGCGGGAAATCCCTTCAATCCCGAAACCCTCATCCGCCTGCGCCGCAAGCACTTCGATCTGATGCATATCCATGCCCCCTTCGCCTCGTCCGTGCTGGTGGGCAACATCAACCGCCGTCCCCGCGTTCCCACCGTCCTCACCTATCACACCAAGTTCGATATCGACATCGCCAAGCGGGTACCGCTCGACAGCATGCGCCGTCTGGCCATGCGCTTCCTGCTGGACAACGTCAATGCGGTCGACGAGGTATGGGTCGTGACCGAAGGCTGCGGGCGGGCGCTGCGCAACATCGGCTATAAGGGCGGATACACCGTGATGGAAAACGGCACCGACTTTGCCTATGGGCGGGCCGAAGATGCCGCAGTAAACGCCTTGCGGGAGAAATACCAGATCCGGGAGGACGAGTTCGTCTTCCTGTTCGTCGGGCGGATGATGTGGTACAAAAACGTCCGGCTCATCCTGGACAGCCTGGCCCTCCTGCAGCAGGAAGGGGTACCGTTCCGGGCGCTTCTCGTCGGGGACGGATATGACGCCCCCGATATTCAGGCCTATTCCGTCGCCCGCGGCCTCCAGGACCGCGCCGTTTTCACCGGCGCCATTTATGACCGGGAGGCACTGCGCGCATATTACAGCCTGGCGGACCTCTTTCTCTTCCCCTCAACCTACGACACCTCGGGCATCGTGGTCAAGGAGGCCGCCGCCTGCGACTGCCCCACCCTGCTCGTACGGGGAAGCTGCGCGGCCGAGGGTGTAGTCCATGCTGAAAACGGGTATCTGGCGGAAGAAAACGCAGATTCCTGCGCCAAGGTATTGCTCGAAGCCTGCAGCGACCGGCAAGCCCTGCGCAAAACCGGACAAAACGCCGGACAAAACCTCTATCTTTCCTGGGATACCGCCGTCGCCAGGGCCTACAAACGGTATCAGGAGATCCTCAAAGCCTGGCCCGGTCCACTGCCTTACAATTCTAAAAATCGCTGGGTATAAGGCCGGCCGCCATCTCCCGCTCACAAGGCATCCTCTGTAAAGAAGATGCCTTGTTTGATTCATCACGGATACTCTGTTTGACAGCTGTCTTTACTCATGGGTGGCAGAATATTGGTGTGGCGAGGTGTAACGATGACAACGATCCAAAAGGATGAATATGTTTTTTCCGTTGACGTCGAAAAAACGAAAGAATATTATAAAACACACACTCTCTGCGACTGCGTGTGTTGCCGGAATTATTACGCACAAATCAAAGACAAACTCCCTAAGCTGAACGCTTTTTTAAGTGAATTCGGAGTTGACATTTCAAAGCCGGATGAAGCAATGAGTGCTGAAATGGATGATTACATCGATTATATCCAGGTGGACTATACCGTATGCGGAAGCATCGGATCAATGAGTGAATATGAACTTGATATATATGATGATCTGTTTTTAAGCATCGTTATCACGAATGGTTTTGTGTCCCCCAACGAACAAACAGGGGAATATTTTACAATTTCCGTTATGCAAATCGAACTTCCGTGGGTATTGGATGAACCTTTCCCGAGGGGGTTAGATGAACCTTTCTCGAAAAAAACAAAGAGCAAAGCATTTACAAAACCAATCAATTTTTGCTTGAAACCGTTTAAAAAATGGCATTCATAATGGAGGCGCTCTTTGCATCATCAATGGGTGCCTTTTGTTAAAATTACTGGATAGCTATACGTACGGCGAGCGTCGGATTTTGATGCCAAAATCCATAACCAGCCGAAACGAAAAGGCTTCCCTGACGAGGGAAGCCTTTTCGTTTAAACCACCTGTATATGCAAGTCCATATTCGAATAGACCCCCCTGCAGGTTCTCTATTCATAAATTAGGCCCGCCTTATTTCAGAGCCCGTCACCAGAGCTCGTCCCGCTGCCGGCAGCCGTATTTGCCTGACGGGTCTTCTCCAGCAAATAGAGATTTTCACAGATTTCCTTATACACCGGCGCGGATTTGGAGCCGGTGCGATTGGTATCCTCGGCAAGGACGGCGATCGCATAGCGAGGATTCTCCGCCGGGAAAAATCCCGCGAACCAGCTCTGTACGAGCGCGGTGCCTTCCTCCACCCAACCGGTTTCCGCCGTCCCGGTTTTACCTCCCCCGCCGCCGTTCAGCGGCCTGGCGGATTTCCCTGTCCCGTTTTCCACCACTTCGATCATCATCCGGCGGAGTTCCGCGGCAATTTCGGAAGAAAACGCGCGCACCGGGGGATCGGTACTCTGTTCGGTCAGCGTACCGGTTTCATCAACCATCCCCTGCAGGATGGTGGGCCGGACCATCAAACCGTCGTTGACGACCGTAGCCACCAGCTGCGCGACATGGACAGGTGTGGCCAGGAGAGAGCCCTGCCCGAACGACAAATTGGCCAGTACACCCGGCGATTGCAGCTCCGTCTCGGATGGCAGGGTCGCTCTGGCAGTTTTGATCCCCTCGGCGAGCAGGATGGGGCGGTCGAAACCAAGGGTGACGGCTTGGTTATAGAGCGCCTGCCCTCCCGCCATCTGCATCAGCTGGATAAAATACGGGTTGCAGGATTGAGCGAACCCGCCGGTCATATCCAGAACCCCGTGTCCCAACCGGTTGGAGCAACCGAAAGACAAAGACCCAACCGGCAGGCTGCCGCTGCAGGCGAATTGTTGCGTAAGGGGGATCCCCTTTCCAAGCGCTGTCGCCACCGAAACAATCTTGAAAACCGAACCGCAATTGTAATTGCACAGCGCGCGGTTGAGCAGAGGCGCGTTTGGATCCTCAAGATAGTCCGCCAGATGAGCGGGCTGGTAATCGGGGACGCTGACCATAGCGAGAACTCGGCCGGTGGAGGGTTCCAAGATGACCACGGCCCCCTTTTCAATGCCAGAATGAGCGGCTTCCTCCGCAATTTTCTGGATCTCCGCGTCGATGGTGAGGGCGACGCCCCCTTTGGATTTAGCCAAGGTATCGCTCACGGTCGGTACCTCTCCCTGCAGAGGTTTGCCCGAACCGTCTACCCGGAAGGTGATGGTCAGAGAGCCCGCCGCGGCATTGAGCTCCTCGTCAAAGGCCTGCTCTACCCCGGTGACGCCATGCAGCCCGTCGCTGCCCAGGTAGCCGAGCAGATGCGGGGCCAGAATATCGCCCTGGTGGCGGACCGGTACCGTGTAGATGGACAGGCCGGCCGAGAGAGGGAGCGCCTTATCGGGCAGGCTGACCACCACCGGGCGCCCGCTCTGCAGGCGGTCGCTGACCGATGCCCAGGTTTCCTCGTCCAGATATTTGGACAGGATAGCCAGCACCTCCGGGTTGGGTGAAATGCAGGCACGCCGCTCGGTCCCCGTATTGGTCAGCGGCTGCATGTTCCGGTCGTAGATCGTGCCGCGGCTGTTGGCGATGGTGAGGGTAAAGCTCGACTGCCGATCGGCTGTTTGAAACAGGCTTCCTCCGCTCAAATTGTATACCTTGGCCATGATACCGCTGAACGCGAACAGTACGGCGGCGAACATCACCAGCGACCGCTTTCTCATGCTCAAATCCCCTTTGAAAAAATCGGACCCATGGAGGTAGTATTGCCCGCCTCCGGGCAAAGTAATCCGAAACGGCCGGGACGGATCCATTCGAGCATACGAAAAAGCCGGATCTCTCTCGAGATCCGGCTGGGAGCGTCGACAACATCCGCTTCCCGAGGCGGCTTCACCCGTCAGGATTTCGCGTGGATGCCGATGCCGTACTTTTCGCAGGTCTTTTTATGCTGGGCATAGGTTTTCGAGTAAAAGTAATGCGGGACCTCGTCGATATACGCCGTCGCAAAGAAATAGCACTGTTTGATTTCCTCGTCTTCGGAAGGCTCCACGACCGCCCGGATGGCGTCCAGGCCCGGATTGTTGATGGGGCCGACCGGAAGCCCTTCCCGCTCATAGGTATCATACGCCTTGACGAATACCGCGCCGCCGCCCTCGCCGGGAACCATATTCTTGGCATAGCTGCTGGTGGAATCGCATTCCAGGCGCGGATAGGTACCGGGATTCTCGAGGCGGTTCTGCAGGACGCGGGAGACCTTGTTCATGTTGTCGGTATCCGCGGCCTCGCCCTGGATGATCGACGCCAGAATCACCGCCTGGTCGATGGTCATCCCCCGGGCCTTGATCGCCGCTTTCAGACTGGTGTCCACACGGGCGTTGAAGTTGTCCAGGAACTTGCGGACCACGGTTTCTCCCGAGCTGTTGGTGTAAAACTCATACGTATCCGGGAAAAGGTAGCCTTCAAGCGGATAAATCCGCTCCTCGTCGGTCGGCAGGTCTTTAAGGAAATCATACTCGTACATCACCGTATTGGCGGCCCGGAAGAAATCGGAACGGGTGCAGACCTGGTTTTCTTCAAGACGATCGGCGATCTTGTTGAGCGTGAAGCCTTCCGGGATCACCACCGAGACCACCTCGCGGGGCTTGCCGGTCTTCATGGTATCGATGAGAACCTGATACCCCATGTTCGGCGTCAGGCTGAACGTCCCCGGCTGATACTTGCCGTCCGCATTGGTGACTTTTGAATAAAGGCGGAAGATGAGCGGCTGGTCGATGATGCCGTTGTCCTTGAGGATACGGGCGATCGCTTCGGTCGAGGCCCCCTCCGGGATAACGACGTCCACTACAACGTCCGATTTGTTCAGCCCGGTCAGGTCGATGCCGCCGGTAATGAGAAAATACGCGAGCGTAACCGAGAGCGCCAGCACGATACAAGCGTATATGACACCACGGATGCAGCCCCAGGTGGTGCGGTCCTTGACCTTCTTTTTTGTCTTTTTCTGCGAGAGAGCCTTCTGTTCTTCGGGCTCCTCCTCTGGAAGCAGCGGCTCCAATTCCGGCTGGTCGGGGGCATCCTCCTGCGCTGTCAGGGGAAGCGTCCCCCGCAGCTCCTGCTCCACGGGAGTATTTCCCGCCTCCGGCACGGCCGGCGCGGGATCCGCGGGAGGCGGGTCGCCGTATTCCTCGTCCAGATCGAGCTGGAGGCGGAAGCCCGATACTTTGGCTTTCCGTTCCTCCGTCAGCTGGTCGCCTGGCCCGGGCTGTCCGGGCACAGAAGGCGGCCGTTCAGAGCCGCGCGCCTGTTTCTCCGCCTGGATATCCTCGATGAGGCGGTCGATATCCTTCTCCCTTTGATCGTCCGTCATACCATTTTCCTCCTAGAAAGCCGTTGGGGGAGGGACCTCAGCGCACGGTCCGGCGCAAATACCGCTCGGTCACCAGCAAACCCGCCGGCCGGTCGAAACGGCCGTGGGGAAGCTTTCTCCGCACGCAGTCGCTGTAACAGATTCCCACCATGTCTCCCCCGAAATGGGCCAGGAAACGGTCGTAATACCCTTTTCCATACCCCAGCCGGTATCCTCTCCAATCATAACACAGAGCCGGGATCAAACACAAGCCATGTTCGAAATTTGTCACAAGAAAATCCGGATCCGGCTTCGGTTCCAGCACCCCGAAGGTCCCCGGCACCAGGTCTTCCAGGCTTTTGATGCGGTAAAATTCCATCTGCCTGGTCCCCGGGACACAGCGGGGCACCGCCACGCATTTGCCGTCCTCCAGCGCGGTCCGGATGATCCCGTGCGTGTCCACCTCGATGGGTGTCGAAACATAGGCCAGCAGCAGATCGTTCCGCTTATACTGCCAGAGGGAGGTCACCCGCTTCCGGATCGCCGCGTCGAACGCCGCTTTCCGTTCCGGATCCATCTTCCGCCGGTATTCTTTGTATTGTTCCCTCATGACGGCCTTCATCGGCCGGATATCCCCTACCGACATTGCAAGGAGGCGCGCAGCTTGGCGGCCATCTCACCCGACGCCAGCCGGGAAACCAATTCGAGGGCGAAATCCATGGCGGCACCGGCCCCTTTGGCGGTCACGAACGGCAGATCCACCACGACGGGCTGGTCACAGTAGACGGCGCCGCACAGCTCCTCCTCGAATCCCGGAAAACAGACCGCCCTGCGGTTTTCCAGCAGGCCTTTGTGTCCCAGGATCGAAGGGGCGGCGCAGATCGCGGCGATCAGCGCACCGTTGACGAGCGCGAACTCGATCATTTGCTGAACCGCGTCCGCCTTTTCCAGATGCAGCGTGCCCGGCATGCCGCCCGGAAGCACAACGGCCTGCAGATCCTTTGTCGGGATACGGGAATCATCCGTATCCGTCCCCACCAGAATGCCGTGGGCACCCCGGATCAGCTTGTCGCCGATCCCCACCGTCACGACCTCGAGCTCCGCGCGGCGCAAAACATCCACCGTCGTCAAAGCCTCAATTTCCTCGAATCCATCCGCCAAAAAAACCAACACCATGTCGTATCAACACCACCAATTTCAGTCTAACGCCAGCCCCATATACGGTTTATCCCCCGCAGCGGGCCGGAGCTGTTCCCATCCGTCATCGTCCAAAGGACGCCAAAGGCCGAACACCGTTCCCTCCCCTTCTGCCGCCCGGACGGGCGTCCGGCAGACAATGCCGGTCCGGCCGAACCGCGACAGCAAGGCGGACATACAGGCATCTGTCTGAGAGGCGGGGCAGAGAAGCTCCCGGACAAACAGCGCGTCCCCGTCGGGTTCGCAGAGCGCGCACCCAGCGGACCCGGCAAAGGAAAAACCTCCGCCGCCGGCCGCCTCGGCCTGCTCCAGCGCCAGATCCGCCCACCGTTTTTCCCAAACGATATGAGGCGGCCCGTCCGCGAGAACCCTTTCCCGCGCGGCCCCGTAGTCCCGCACGGGAAAGAGTTCCAGTCCGGGCACGCGCACAGACGCGTTAGAGAGAGGCTTCCGCCTCTCCAGGAAACCGAAGAAAGGCCGGTAGCCGAACTGGGTATAGTAGTCCGTCAAGCCCTGGGAGGCCGGGCGCAGAAAAGAGGCCGCCTGTCCCCGGCTCCGGCCGACCTCGAACGCGGCTTTCAGCAAGGCACCGCAATACCCCCGCCCCCGGTAAGCGGGCAGCGTGGCCGCCGCGTAGATATACTGGACCGGCAGGCTCCTCCCCGCCGCCGCATACCGCTGCGGCAGCAGCAACAGCATGGAAACGGGAAAGCCGTCCGGCGCGGCCACGAGGCATTCCGTTTCCAGGGCAAGGCGGCCGAAGACCGCCCGGACGGTTTCCATCGTGTCCCCTGGAAAACAGGCGAGCCAGAGCCGGGACAGGGCCGGCCGGTCTTCCGGACGGGCAAAGCGCGGCACGAAATCATCCATTCTTGAGCGTCCCCTTCCAGAGGGTCATTGGGGCCATGCGGCGCAGGAGGCCAAAGAGCCCCCTCCTGGGCCGGAACAAAGCCGTATCCGCCGCCCGTCCCCTCACCGCACCTGGGTGCAGGTGTATTTTTCCAGGACCATGGCGGGATGATAGGAGAGCTTCGCCTTGCGCAGTCCCTCGATATCCAGATCGTTCTCCCGGTTGAGAAACGGATACGCCGTCAGGGTCGAGGCGAATGCCTGATTGATGACGGCGTACGCCCCCGGAAAGGACGGCAGGGCCTTTTCCACCTGAATATCGAACACCTTGTCGTTGATAGGGGAACCGAACGTGAAGGCCGCGACACGGCCGTCGGCACGGATCAGCCCGCCCCGGACGGACAGGGCCTCCCGATGCCGCAGCACTTCCCGGATGGCACAGTTCTCCGTACGCAGGCCCTTATCCTTGCAGTTGCCCTTCTGGCGGCACCATTCCTGCGCCATCGCCTCGACCTCCGCCGTATTGCGGCCGTCGATCGGCTCAAAGGTCCAGTTGAATTTCCGGGAAAAACCAGCGATGTGGTTGCGTTTGGCGTGATAGGCGCTCCCCGGCAGCTCCGCCAGATCCCTCGTGCGGTAGATATAATCGAAATCGCCCCTCTGAGAGGTAAAAGCGAACCGGCCGGGGAAGGCGTCCTCCAACCGTTCGACCACGGTGGCATCCGCCCCGACCAGTGTCAAGGGGCGTTCCTGTCCGGCCGACCGTTCCAGCAAAACCCGGACCCCGTCGGCCAGGGAAGGGCCGATGGGCGGCAGATAAACCGGGGACTCCTCCCCCGCGCTGATGAACAGGGTATCCCCCCATCTCGCCAGCCGGTTATGGTAAAGCGACCGCCACATGAACATGGTGGTGAAGGAATACTCACATCCCATCCTGCCCGCGGTGCGGAGCAGCGGCGCCGCCCAGGCGGCGTCTTCGACGGTCGGGTATCGGAAATCCAGATTGGCTGCGGTTTGCATCATATTATGATTCTTCCTTACCGTTTGGTATCGTGCAGGCGTCCAGCAAGCGGGCCAGCCTCACCGTGACCTCTTCGACAGGCAGCGGCCGGCCCTGATCGGCACAAGATATCACCTGCCACCCCATCGCCTCGGCCGCGTAAAGCGCGCTGTCCCGGCAGCGCAGCAGATAAGCCCGATCCCGCTCATGGATATCCTTTTTCGCCTCGTCCCCCTCATAGCGCCCCGACAGCAGGGTTTGGGAAACCTCCGGCGGCATGTCCAAAAAGATCACGAGATCCGGCCGCGGCAGTCCGAGAAGGCCGTATTCATAGTCCTCCAGCCAGCGCAGGTAAGCGTCCCACTCGCTTTTCGGGAGTTTCCCCATCTGATGGATCGCATTGGAGGTGGTATAGCGCGCGGCGAGGATCAGGGCCCCCGCCTCGTAATCCGGCTGCCAGAACTGCTTGTAGCTCGCGTAGCGGTCCACCGCGTAAAACGAGGAGGCCGCGTAAGCGCCCACCGCATCGGGTGAGGATCCGAACGCGCCGTCCAGGTACATCCGGACCAGGGACGAGGACGGATTCCGGTAATCCGGAAAGCTGATTTGCCTATAGTGTATCCCGCGGCCGGTCAAATACCCGCCCAGACGGGCGAGCTGTGTGGTTTTGCCGCTGCCGTCCAGGCCGTCGAGCACGACGAGCTGTCCCATCCGCCTTAACGCTCCTTTGCCACTCCATATTTTTCCCGGACCTCCCGCATTTTGCCGCAGGACATTTTGCCCTCCGGGCAGGGGCCGGACAGACAGGGCGGACCGGCATGGCGGAAGAGATGAGGCGCCGCCTCAACGCAAAGCGCCCGCATCCGCTCAGCGAGCTCCCGAATTTCCCACTGGGCACGGTTACAGCAGCGGTGGCGAAAGAAATTTTGCAGGCTGCGGGCGTTCATAGTCACGATCATTTTGGTCGTGCAGGCGTTGGGCAAGACAAAACGCGCATCCTCAATGGCGCGCTTTTCCGCCGCCCGGTCGGCTGCCTTTTCCTCCATGCCAGAGGCGAGCAGCTCTTGTTTATGTTTATTCTTGAGCAGGCGGGTGAGCTCCTCATAATGGGCCTGGTCCTCCTCCATCGCCTGGCGATAGACGGCCGCGGCTTCGGGCAGCGCCTCGATTTCGGGGGGCAGGACATAATCGAAGCGGTTCTCCGCAACATACCGCTGGCTCTGGACGCTGAAGGACGCGATGCGGTGGCGGGTGATCTGCGCCAGCAGCGACCGGGACACCCCTTCGATACCGAAGGTGAAGCTCGCGTGTTCGATAGGGCTCTCGTGGCCGATTTCCGCCAGCATATCGACGAAAGAGGCGGTTTTCTCATCCGTCAGCTTGTCCATGACCTCATCGATGCCGGCCGGGGAATAGCAAAGACGGGCCGCACAGGCTACGGTCCGTTCCGGATCAGGGGTATAGGTCAGCAGGGTCACATGCATCTCTTGGCGCTCCTTTGCATTCAAATCCGCGTTCGGCATACATCCGTATCTGCAAATTATATATCAAATAGTATAGCAGATTGTCCCTCTAGATTCAACCCATATTCTCCCGCGGTCTCTCCGGGGACTGGTGCTCCCGTTCCCCTTGAGGCAAAGCCAAAGGCGGTTGCATTTGCAAAATCAGGAGCCGGGTTACTTGAACTCCAGTTCAAATCCGGAACGCCTATACAAAAAAGCAGGGTTTCGCTTTGCGAAACCCTGCTAAAAATCACTTATTGGGAATATCCCAAACCCTTTAGCAAATCGTAGTTTATCAATCTAATCTCATATATAAAAGTGGATACGGATTGCCTTGTTCATCACACTCTGTTCTTTTATAAACTTCAAATCCCATGTGTTCATAGAAACCTTTAGCAAGAGGATTTTGTTCATTAACTGCTAAATCATTAACCGAATATTTTTCTATCCCATATTTAAGCAATTCTTTACCTAATCCTTTTCCTCTTTCTTCGTGAGAGATAAAGAGCATTTCAAGATGCTGCTCTACAATACCCATAAACCCCACAGGAATTTGATTGTCGTTTTCTACAATAGTTAAATGAGGTATTTCTTTTAATGCTTGTGGTACATACTTCTTAATGTTTTCTATTTCGTTCTCTGATAGAAAGAGGTGTGTTGCCTTTACAGAGCTCTCCCACACTACCAGTAGCTGTTCTATCAACGATGTAGCTCTGTCTTTTACCTCTATAATTTTCAATTTCTTATCCTCCACATATTTTCGATTTATACATTATAGCATTCATTTTCTATCATAATTGTTCCGTGCGCAATGGCAGAGTCAGCCACCCTCGTCAACAATCGAGATGAACGGGCTTCGCCCGACATTGACAAGTGCGTTTGCCCCTGCTTATGAGAAAGACAAGAGGGCGAAAGCAACGAGTGCTTTCGTCCTCGAATAGTATGGTATTCCCTTATATCTGCTTGTATGGTTTTATATCACCATAAGAAATCCGGGCACCATTTAGGCACCAAAGCGAAAATCATTGCTGTTTTGAGTACCTCAATCTGCGAAAAAGCCAGTATTTTCAATAATTTCTGCCGTTTAATACTTTTCATAAAATCAAATACTATTTTTTCATATGAGAAAATATTTTTAAAGCAATTCCGCCGACAATATATATCACACTCAAAGAAATAAGCAACCAACCCCAAAAGCTTTGACCGTTCGTTTCAACAAGTAGAAAAATACCAACTATCAATCCAACAAAAAGGGCCAGAGACACAAATAAAACCACTATACCAATGATTCTATGGGCTCTCTCGGAGATATTTTTATTTGGAACAAAAGCTGAGCACAAGTAAACAAAACCTTCCCCAAACAATTCAAGAAATCCTTCTACTAAACAATCCATAATAAAATCCATAGAATCACCACTTTTGGATATAGGATAGCATATCGGCGGTGGGAGGGCAAGGGAATGTGAAATGACAGGATGCTCGCCCATGTGCCCGCGGGCTCACACCATCAGCATTGGCGTTAGCTACATCATGTGCCGAAAGGCAGAGGTGTCTGCCGTTTCGGCACGGCCGTCCTTAACCAAGGGCGACGCCCAGATGTTGAACCCCAGTTCAAATCCGGAACGCTCCCCGCAAAAGAAAGGGCTCCCACCAGAGGTGGGAGCCCTTTCTTTTGGAGGCGACACCCAGATTTGAACTGGGGAATCAGGGTTTTGCAGACCCATGCCTTACCACTTGGCTATGTCGCCATGGGATAGAAAAAGGCGCCGTATCCGGACGCCCTTTTCATTTGGAGCGGCTTACGAGGCTCGAACTCGCTACCTCCACCTTGGCAAGGTGGCGCTCTACCAGATGAGCTAAAGCCGCGGGAGATGGTGCCTCCGGTCGGAATCGAACCAACGACACAGGGATTTTCAGTCCCTTGCTCTACCGACTGAGCTACAGAGGCAAATGTGGCGACCCGGAACGGGCTCGAACCGTCGACCTCTAGCGTGACAGGCTAGCGTTCTAACCAGCTGAACTACCGGGCCACATACATAAGACGTGGTGGAAACAACAGGGCTCGAACCTGTGACCCCCTGCTTGTAAGGCAGGTGCTCTACCAGCTGAGCTATGCTTCCATGAGCGCCGCCCTCACCAGCGACGCTGTATATAATACACCATACCCGTGTGATTGTCAACCGGTTTGCGGCAATTTTTTTCAGCACGAACTGCCCTTTTCGCTCTGTTCGGCAAGCGCTTCCAGTTCGGCCGGCGTAAACCGATATACCGCGTCACAAAAGTGGCAGACGGCCTCTGTCCTCCCTTGTTCATCCGGCAGGGAACGAAGCTGTTCGGGCGACAGCGCCGCAAAAGCACGCAGTACCCGTTCCCGTGAGCAGGTGCAGCGATAAGCAGGCTCCCGGGTATCCAGAACATCGAAATCAAACCCCGCAAGGGCCTTCCTCAGAATCTCCTCGGGTGTCATCCCCTTATCGAGCATGGCCGTCATCGGTTCGAGTGCCGCGACATTCCGTTCAAGCCGGGTAATCACGTCCTCCGGGCAGAAAGGGAGCAGCTGCAGCAGGAACCCCCCCGCCGCCCTTACGGTCAGGTCGGGATTCACCAACACCCCCAGCGCGCAGACCGTCGGGATTTGCTCGCTCGTCGCGTAATAGCTCGTCACATCCTCGGCAATCTCGCCGCAGATAAGCGGGGTGCAGCCCACATACGGTTCGCTGCCGCCGGTGTCCCGCAGCACGTAGAGCAGGCCGTCCTTCCCGACCGCGCCTCCGACGTTCAGCTTGCCGTCCGGCCGCAGCGGGATTTCGACCACCGGATTGGCCGCATATCCGCGCACGTTTCCCGCGCTGTCGGATACCGCGACGATCTGCCCCGCCGGGCCGCCTCCGTCCACACGAAGCGTCACCGTATCGTCCCGGCCCTTGAGCTGAAAGCCCATCAGGGAGGCGGCAGTGAGGAGCCGGCCGAGAGCCGCCGTGACCACAGCGGAGGTTTTATGGATCTGCTCTGCGCGGGCCACGATATCGGTCGCGTCGAGTGCCAACGCCACGACGGTCCCATCCGTTGTCAGGCAGCGTACCAGTTTTCCCATTCTGTTCCAATCCCCTTTTGACTTCCCCTATCCTCTGATCCGCCGGTTTTTCCCGGCATATTGCCAATGTATGCACAAGGGCTTATTTGGTGCCCGTCCCGCGCCGCGCTTCTTCCAGTGTCCGGGTATTGCGGACCACGAAAACCAGCCGTTCCGCCTCCGGGCCCGGCGTCAGAAAGGAACGGTCCCCATAAACCGCCAGGGTTTCGAACCCTTCCTCCTCCAGCAGACGCCGCATAGTCGTCCCGGCGTATGCGCGTTCCCGGACCTCGTCGGTCAGACGGTCGTACCGCCCCTCCCCGGCCGGCACAAAAAAATCCAGCGTCATCGCCACTTCGCAGGTGCGGGGGATATAGCGGTTCCTCCACACGCAGACGACGTCCTCGTCCTCCAATACAAACGCATTGTCTCCGAGCACCACCCGATGCTTGTAGGGGGTATTCACGTCGAAGACGAACAGCCCCCCCGGCTCCAAAAACAGGCGCAGACGGCGCAGGACCGCCCGGATATCGGCGGTGCGGAGCAGATGATTGAGGCTGTCGAGCACGCAGACCGCCCCTTCGACCGTCCCGTACAGGTCGAGGCAGCGCATATCCTGCCGGAGAAAAAGGAGAGAACGCCCCGCCCGGGCGGCCTTCTCCCCGGCCAGCGCCAGCATGTCCTCCGAACCGTCCACCCCGATGACTTCGGCGTCTGCCGCCAATTCGAGAGACAGCGAGCCCGAGCCGCAGGCGAGATCCAGCAGCGTCCGAGGGACGGCGCCCTGGTGGCGGAGGAAGACCTCCCGCAGATAGGCGGCCAGACCTGCATAATCCACATCGCCGGTCAGCCGGTCATAAAACGCGGCAAAAGCGGCATATTCGTTGGCAGCCATAGCGGTCCGCCCCTTCCGGTCAAATGGGAGCATCCGGCAGCGCCGTCAGCCCTCGTCCTTCTTGTCCTCCATCCGGGAAAACACCATGTCGTAGGCATCGCAGCCATAGATCAGGGAGCGGTTGACCCGGCTGATCGTGGCGGTAGAAGCGCCCGTCGCCGCCACGATGTCGCTATACACCCGCTTGTCGCTGAGCATCTTGGCCACGACGATGCGCTGAGACATGGCCTTGATCTCCGAAACCGTGCAGAGATCCTCGAAAAACTGGTAGCATTCCTCCAGATTCTTCAACCGGAGGATTGCCTCAAACAGAAAATCGGTGTTTTCATCCTTGATTTTGGAATTCATGGGTAAGCCCCCTCCACAAGCGATATGCGTATAGTTTAGCACACTACAGCGTGAAAATAAAGAGGGAAAGGCAAAATAATCGGGGAAAAGGTGCGGAACTTCCGAGGGCCCGCCGCGCCCCTGAGACAATCGTCTTGACAAAACCGGAAAAATATGGTATACTGAGTTAAGAACATATGTTCTATATCTTGATAAGGAGGTCAACAGTGGAAGAAAAAAAGAAACAGGATCAGATGGCCGCACTGATGAACGCTATTTTTGCTGAAAGTATGAGAGGATACCGCTTACAGCCAAAGCTGGGGATAAGCCGGAAGTACAAGTTCCGTGACGCGATGGTGGATGAGAGGATTTGTGAACCCTGTTTTGATGCATACGGAAGGGTTTTTCCGGCGGAAACCGCGCCCACCACGCAGGAAATCCGGCGGAGATCCCATCCGTTCTGCCGTTGCCGCATCGAATGGCTGCGCAGCATCCAGGCCGGTACGGCAACGGTCAGCGGGGACAACGGCGCGGATTACGCGGTGAAGCAGACAGGGCATTTACCGGAACGTTATTTGAGCAAGGAAAAAGCTATAGAAAAAGGTTGGATAAATCAAAGAGGAAACTTGTGGGAGATTTTACCAGGTATATCTCTATATGAAGAACATAAAAACCGTAAGAAAAAACTCCCGACCAAACAAGGGCGGACTTGGTACGAGGCCGATATTAACTATCATGGAGGATATCGAAATACACAGCGCTTGCTATTTTCAGATGACGGCTTAATCTTTGTTACGTACGATCACTACCAAACGTATTTTGAAATTATCTAGGAGGAATATAGAATGGAAAACGCCGCGTTTCACGCAACATATATATATTCAATTGATTTTTCAGCGGTTAACCATTTTCGAGAGCTGTATAAACGTATTTATGACGGATTTCATCTATCCGGTATGGGAGAGAATCTGGATGCTTTATGGGATGTTTTGACAGGATTTATCGATTGGCCGTGTGAGATCCGTCTGTCCGGCATATCGTCCCTCTCCAAGCAGCGGCGGGCGGAGCTGCAAAAAATCCTCGATGTGATGGCCGAGGCGGAACAAAAATATCCCCGGTATATACGCATCACTCATGACGATTGATTCTACCGCCTATTCCTTCCGAATCCTGTCCAACATGGTGGATGGAGAAACATCATGGAAATAAAAACCGCTGACGGAACATACATATATACGATCGATTTTACGCCTGTCCGACACTATCGTGATTTATATTCGTGTATAAACGAAGGATTTGAGTTAACCGGACGTGTCGGCGAAAACCGAGACGCGTTATGGGACTGCCTGACCGGATTTATCGGCTGGCCGTGTGAGATCCGTCTGTCCGGCATATCGTCCCTTTCCAAGCAGCGGCGGGCGGAGCTGCAAAAAATCCTCGATGTGTTTACGAACGCTGAAAAAGCGTATCCGGATACCATTCATATTGTTTATGTCGATTGAAGGGCCATAGAAAACGGATCCGGTGTAAGCGCGTACCTGCCTTTCGCGCTTACACCGGATTTTCTCAGCCCTTTATCGCTTTATGGAACACCTTTTTGCCCTTTTTCAGGATAATCTGGCCCTTCTCAAAATCGGATGCGGGCACGGCGGCGGCGATGTCTTCCACCTTTTCGCCGTCGACGGACACGCCGCCCTGCTGGATCAGGCGGCGGGCCTCGCCCCTGGAGGGCGCGAGGCCGGTGCGCACCAGCAGCTCGATCACCGGGATCGCGCCGTCCGTGAAGGCGTCCGCCGGCAGGGTGGTCGAGGGCATATTGTCGCTGTCCCCTCCTCCGCCGAAGAGAGCGCGGGCGGCTTCGAGGGCCTTATCGGCCTCCGCCCGTCCATGGACGAGCGCCGTCAGTTCATGGGCCAGGCGCTCCTTGTTCCGGTTGATATCGCCGGCCCGTTCCATTTCCTCGATCTCCCCGACCGAAAGGAAGGTGAGCATCCGCAGGCACTTGCCCACGTCCGCGTCGTCAATGTTCCGCCAGTACTGGAAAAACTCGTAAGGCGGGGTCTTGTCGGGATCCAGCCAGACGGCGCCCTTTTCGGTTTTGCCCATCTTTTTGCCCTCGGAGGTGGTCAGCAGGGCAAAGGTCATGCCGTATACCTCTTTTCCGGCCTTGCGCCGGCAGAGCTCGACACCGCCTAAGATGTTGCTCCACTGGTCGTCGCCGCCGAGCTCCAGGGTACAGCCGTATTGCTGGTTCAGATAGAAGAAATCGTAGCTCTGCATCAGCATATAATTGAATTCCATGAAGGACAGGCCCCGTTCCAGGCGCTGCTTGAAGCATTCGAAGGTCAGCATCCGGTTAACCGAAAAATGCACTCCGACCTCCCGCAGGAAATCGATGTAGTTAAGGTTCAGCAGCCAGTCGGCGTTGTTGACCATCAGGGCCTTCCCCTCGGAGAAATCCACGAACCGGGACATCTGCTTTTTAAAGCAATCGACATGGTACTGGATGGTCTCGGGGGTCATCATCTTGCGCATGTCGCTTTTGCCGGTGGGGTCACCGATCATGCCGGTGCCGCCGCCGAGCAGGGCGACCGGGCGATGGCCGGCCTTCTGCATATGGGCCATGACCATCAATTGGACAAAATGCCCCACGTGCAGGCTGTCCGCGGTCGGGTCGAAGCCGATATAAAAGGTCACCGGCTCCTTCCCGCCCAGCAGTTCCCGCGTTTTTTCCGCGTTGGTGGTCTGGGCGATCATGCCGCGGGCGTTCAGTTCATCAAATACGTTTACACCCATCTTGTCGTTCCTCCTTGTTTGCTTCCATATGTCCGCAGGGGAAAACAAAAACGCCCCCTGCATCGTCTGCAGAGGGCGGAAAAATCCGCGGTACCACCTCATTCACCGTTCCCTTGCGAAAACGGCCTTACGGGCGTCAAAAAACGTCCCGCGCTGTAACGTGCGCACACGGCTTCCCTACTGGGCGGATCCATCCGCGGTTTCAGGTCGCGGCTCCGGGATGTATTTCGCCCTGCGCCCAGACCGTTTCGCACCGGCCAACGGCTCTCTGTGCTGCGCGGCAGCGGCTACTTCTTCCCTTCATCGCCTGTGATGCCCATTAAAGCACAATCCGCCCCGTCTGTCAAGCCCGCGGCTTACTCCACCCGCCCGCGCATCTCCCGGGCGGCCTCCCGGCTGGCCGGGGTATCTTCCCCGCCGATGATCCGGGCGAGCTCCTCCACCCGGCCGTCCTCATCCAGCGGCCGGACATCGGTATAGGTCCGGCCGTCCCGGACCGATTTGGCAATGAGGAGATGATGATGCGCCTGAGCCGCGATCTGCGCAAGATGGGTGACGCAGAGGACCTGACGGCTGCGGGATTCATCGGAGCCCCGGGCCGTTTCCCGCAGCTTCACCCCTACCTTCCAGGCAGCGCGGCCGCTGATACCGGTATCGATTTCATCGAATACGAGGGTGTCGATGTCGTCGGCGTCGGCCAGGACCGACTTGATGGCGAGCATCACGCGGGACAGCTCGCCCCCGGAGGCGATCCTCGCGATGGAGCGAGGGGGTTCCCCGGGATTGGCGGACATGAGGAATTCCACCTGATCGGCGCCGCTGGACGACAGGGGCGCCGGTACGATGGACACCTCCATCGTCACATGGGGCATGTCCAAAAAGGCAAGCTGCTCCATGACGCTCTTCGAAAACCGCTCCGCCGTTTTTTCACGCGCGCCGGTCAGGCGGGCGGCGGCCTCGGCAGCGGCCCGTTCCGCCCCGGCCAGGGCATGCCGGAGGCGTTCCTGCCGCTCGTCCGCGTTCTCGATGTCGTCGAGTTCCCGCCGTGCCTGCTCCGCATACGCCAGCACGTCGGGGATTCCCGGCCCGTACTTGCTTACCAGGCGGCGGATGAGGTCCAGCCGGGCTTCGACCCGGTCCAGTTCGGCCGGGTCGAATTCGAGGCGGGACAGGAGATCCCGCAGCTCGTCCGCGCAGTCCTCCAGTTCGTACAGCGCGGTTTCCACCCGTTTGGACAGGCCCGCCGCCGCCTCCATATACCGCCCGGCTCCCGATAGCGACGACGCGGCCCCCTCGAGACGAGAGAGGGCGCCCAACGTGTCCTCGTCCCCCGATAGGGCCTCTTTTGCCGCCGCCAGCCCTTCCGCGACGGCCTCCGCATGGCGATAGAAGCGGCGGGAGGCCTCCAGCTCCTCCTCTTCCCCCGCCGTCAGCTCCGCCGCCTCGATCTCCTCGATCTGATAGCGGAGCAGGTCGATCCGGCGGGCCTTCATCGTTTCGTCCATGTCCGCCTCGTCGAGCTCGCGGCGCAGGGAGCACAGACGGTCATACGCCTCGCGGTACGCCTCCAGCAGAGGCGCGTGGCCTCCGAGCCGGTCCAGGTAGGTCACATGCCGTTCCGGGGACAGGAGGGCCTGATTCTCGTGCTGGCCGTGTATGTTGACCAGCCGCCGCCCCACGTCCCGCAGGATGGAGACCGTCACCGGGCGGCCGCCGATGCGGCAGGTCCCCTTTCCTCCGGCCGAGATAGTCCGCTGGATGAGCAGGCATCCGTCCTCATCCGGTTCGATGTCCCATTCCCGCAAAGCATCCGCCGCCGCGGGCGACAGATCGGAAAACAAGGCCGTCACCCGGGCCTCGCTGCTTCCTGTGCGCACGATATCCCGGCTGACCCGTTCCCCCAGCACGGCGTTGATCGCGTCGATCACGATGGATTTGCCCGCGCCCGTCTCACCGGTCAGGATGTTGAGGCCGGCATCGAACGCGATATCCGCCCGCTCGATCACCGCGATATTCTCAATGTACAGGCTTTGCAGCATCCTACAGAACCCCTTCCGGTCGTTATCCGCCTTTTAGCAGCTTTTTGAGCTCCCCCGTGAGAGAAACGGCCTGTTCCTCATTCTTGGTGATGCAGATGAAGGTGTCCTCTCCCCCCAATGTGCCGACCACCTGATCCCAATGCATGGAATCCATCGCCGCGCAGGCCGCCTGCGCCATACCGGACAGGCACTTGACCACCACGAGATTGCCCGCGTAGTCGATATGCAGCACGGTATCCGCAAACAGGGAGTGGAATTTCGAGGATATGTTTTCATTTTCCAGCCGCACCGTCGAGTAGCGGTAACGGCCGTCCGGACCTAACGCCTTGATCAGGCGCAGCTCCTTTATGTCCCGGGAAACCGTCGCCTGGGTGACGTTATAGCCGTCCTCCCGCAGCAGGAGGAGCAGATCCTCCTGCGTTTCCACCGATTTCTGGTGGATGATTTCCAGGATCTTGGCATGCCGTTTGGTTTTCATCGCCATCACTGCCTTTCTGTCAACGGTTCATCAGCTTCCGGTTGAGCACCTCGTAAAAGGGCCTGCGCCCCAGCATGATCAGGCAGGCCTCCGATTCGGCCCGGGAGAGGCGTACCTCTTCCTCCGGCCCGAGCGGCACCGCTTCTTCCCCGTCCACGGTCAGATAGATCGGCGCGTCCGGCTCCCCCGCCGGGCGGACGGCGAGCACCGCGTCCTCGTCGAACAGATAGGAGCGGGAATGGAGGGAATGGGGGCAGACCGGTGTCAGCAGCAGACAGCGCAGGGCCGGGTCGATCACCGGCCCCCCTGCCGAGAGGGAATAGGCGGTCGAGCCGGTCGGCGTGGCGACGATCACGCCGTCCGCCCGGTAGCGGGCCACCCTCTCCCCCCGGTTGGAAACCTCCAGTTCGATCATCCGGGACAGGGAGCCGCGGGAGACCACCGCTTCGTTGAGGGCGCTGTAACGGGTGCCTCCTCCCTCTCCCGTCTGCACGACGATATCGAGCAGCATCCGTTTTTCCACGGTATATTCCCCCCGGATCAAGGCGGACAGCCGCTCGAGCTCGTCCGCCTCAAGCCCCGCCATGAAGCCGAGGCGGCCGCCGTTGATCCCCAGGACCGCCCGGCCGCAAATGGCCGCGCGTTTAGCCGTATGGATAATGGTGCCGTCCCCGCCGAGCGCCACCGTCACATCGCTCTCCCGGATGAGCGCGTCGGCGTTCGGGCTGGGAAAGGCGTCCCCCTCCCCGGGCAGAAGGACTTCGGCCCCCAGCTTCCGCAGGGCGGCACAGACGCGGGGGAGCGCCTCACGCACCCCCGACGCGCGCGGGTTGGGCAGCACGGCTATCCGCATACGGGTTCCATCCTTTCCTGTTGGTCTATCGAGGTGAAAACGCGGCGAAAGCGTCTTTTACGAGCCCCTGCGTGTCCGGGCACAGGGGCGGGCCGTCGCAGGGAGGTGCGGTCAGTACCGCCAGGTATTCGATATTCCCCTCCCCACCCGTTACAGGGGAAAAAGACAGCCAGTCGAGGCGCAGTCCCTCCCCAGCAAAAAACGCCAGCATGTCGTCGAGGACGCGGCGGTGGATCCGGGGATCCTTGACCACGCCGTTCTTCCCCACTGCCTGCCGCCCGGCCTCGAACTGGGGTTTGATGAGCACCACGAGCCGCGCGGATGGAGCGAGATAGGGCAAAACGGCGGGAAGTACCGCCTTTTCCGATATAAACGAAACGTCCGCCGTCACCAATTGGACCGTCCCGGCGGGAACCGCGGCTGCGAGCTCCCTCGACCGCGCGTCGGTCCCCTCGAGGCAGATCACCCGGGGATCTTCGCACAGGGAGGCGTGGAGCTGTCCATGCCCCACGTCCACGGCATACACCCGGACGGCGCCGTTTTGCAGCATACAGTCGGTGAAGCCGCCGGTGGACGCGCCGATATCCAGCGCCGTCAGCCCGGCAAGTGCAAGAGGCGCTTCCCGTACCGCTTTCTCCAATTTGAGGCCACCCCGGCCCACGTAAGGGCATCCGCCTTCACAAATAAGGACAGCCCCGGCATTCACAAGGGTGGAGGGCTTGGTTTCCGGCCGGCCGTCCACCCGGACGTGGCCGGCGCGGATCTGTTCCTTCGCCCGTTCCCGGCCGGAGGCGAGCCCCCGCTCCACCAGCAGCGCGTCCAGGCGCTTACGCGGGCTGTTCATGGCCTTCCGCCTCCCGCACGGCCTCGATCATGCCGTCCACATCCAAACCCGTCCGGCGGAAGCCGGCCGAGACGCTGCAGGCGGGTAAAAACCCATCGATAGCTTTCAGGCGGAACTCACCCCGGAATCCCGACTCCAGCAGCCGGCTTTGCAGATGCTGGCCGATCCCGCCCTGACGGCTTCCCTCCTCGAAAAAGAATACCCAGTCGTATTCCGCCGCGATGGCCACGCATTCCTCCGGCAGAGGCCAGATACGGGTCAGCTTGAGCAGGGAGACCGGCATGCCCTCCTCTGAAAGCTCCCGCGCGGCGATAAGAGCATAGGAAAACAGGCGCCCGTACGTCATCAGCAGGATCCGGGCTTTCCCATTTTTCAGATGGGTGTATGGCTTATAATCCGGCTGGAATCCTTCACATCCGGGCAGCTCTCCGCCTTTCGGATACCGCACGACGGCGATGCCGGCCGCATCATACAGGGCCTGCTTCAGGCTGATGTCGAGCTCCGCGAAGGTGGAAGGGCTGTAGATCGTCACGTGGGGGATCGTGGTCAGGAAGGGCACGTCGAAAACCCCCTGATGGGTTTCGCCGTCGTCCGGCACGATCCCGGCCCGGTCCACGGCCAGGACGATGTGGTTGTTCATGATGGACGTATCGTTGAGGATCTGGTCATAGCAGCGCTGCAGAAAGGTGGAGTAGACGGCGAAAACCGGCAGCATCCCGCCGGTGGCCAGCCCGGAGGCAAAGGTGACGGCGTGCTCCTCCGCGATCCCCACATCGAAAAAACGGACCGGGAACCGCTCAGCGAATTTCGTCAGGCAGGTGCCGCTCTTCATGGCGGCGGTGATGGCACAGATGCGCAGATCCTCCTGCGCCAGGCGGCACAGGCCGTCCGCCATCGTCGAGGAGAAGGATTTGGAGGAGGGCGGCGTCTTCCCGGTTTCGATATCGAACCCCGAGACCCCGTGATAGGTATCGGGATTCTGTGCGGCGAAGCCGTACCCCTTTCCCTTGACCGTCTCGACATGCAGAAGAACCGGACGGCTGAGGTTCTTCGCTGTCTGGAGAGAAGCCGTCAGGTCATGGAGATTGTGCCCGTCCACCGGGCCTAAGTAATAGAACCCCATCTCCTCGAACAGGGTACTGCTGTGGTACATGGCGTTTTTGAGCCGGGATTTGACCCAGACGATGAAACGCTGGATCGCTTTGCCGATCAGCGGAATATGGGCGATTAGGCTGCTGATCCCCATCTTGAACCGCACATACCGGGGACGGGAACGCAGCGTGGCCAGATGGCGCGCAACGAATCCCACGTTTTTGCTGATGGACATCCGGTTGTCGTTTAACACCACGATGAGCCGGTCGGAGCTTCGTCCCGCGTTGCTCAGCCCTTCATAGGCCAGTCCACCGGTCAGAGCGCCGTCCCCCAGCACGGCCACCACATAGCCGCCGTCCCCGGACAGGGTCTTCGCCTTGGCCATGCCGTTCGCCGCCGAGACGGCGGTGCTGCTGTGGCCGGCGATGAAGGTGTCATATTCGCTTTCCTCGGGCTTGGGGAACCCGGAAATCCCACCGGTCTGCCGGAGGGTATCGAACCGGCCATAGCGGCCGGTCAGCAGCTTATGAGTATAGCACTGATGCCCCACATCCCAGACGATCCGGTCGCGGGGGGTGTCGAACATTTTATGCAGCGCGACCGTCAGCTCCACCACCCCGAGGTTGGAGGAGAGATGTCCGCCTGTCTTGGAAACCGTCTGCACCAGGGTCTTGCGCAGGGACGCGCACAGCTCCTCGAGCTCGGCGGGCGTCATCTTCCGTATATCCTCGGGCGAATGTATCTGCTCAAGCGAACGTTTCATGGGCCAAGCCTCGTTTCCTCACAGTTGCCGGTACCGGCCCTCATGCCGGCACGATCATCCCGATCAGGATCCCCAGCAGCACCCCGCCCAAAACCTCCAAAGGCGTGTGCCCGATAAATTCCTTGAGATCGATTTCGGTGACTTCCTTATCGGGAATACCGTCGCCGTCCACATCGGCGTTTTCCGTCTCGATCTGGTTTAAGTACTTATTGAGCAGGCGGGCGTGTTCCCCCGCCTCCCGGCGAACACCCATGGCGTCGTACATTGTCACGAACGCGAACATCACCGCCAGGGCGAAAAGCGGGTCGGACACCCCATAAAACCGGGCAACCGAAATCGTCAGGGCGCAGACCATGGCCGAATGCGCGCTCGGCATACCGCCGGCTCCCCAGAGCCGTTCCACATTCACTTTTTTGGTCATGCAGGCGGTAATGATCAGCTTGAGCACCTGCGCGCACAGCCAACCGAGAACCGCGGCGAACAGCACACGGTTGGCAAAAAATTCCTTGATGAGTCCCATCCAATTTCACGCCTTTCGGTCTACGGACGGTATTATAGGGAACGGGCCAGCAGACGGTCCGCCAGCAGACGCAGATCCGCGGTATCCCGCTTGAACGTTTTGAGCGCCGAAACCGCGGCGTCGGTGTGTTCCTGTGCCAGGCGGCGGACTTCGTCGAGCCCGAGCAAGGACACATAGGTTGTCTTTTCGTTCGACGCGTCGCTCCCAACCGGTTTTCCCAGCTCCTCGGACGTCGACGTCACGTCCAGTATATCATCAATCATCTGAAAACACAAACCGATATGGATGCCGTACCGCTGCGCGGCCGCCACCTGCCTGGCCCCACCGCCGCCGATGATACAGCCCACTTCACAGGCCGCCGCGATCAACGCGGCGGTTTTGCCCTCCTGCAGGATGCGGAGGAGGTCGATATCAATGGCGCGGCCCTCGCTTTCCAGATCGATGACCTGCCCTCCGACCATCCCATAGACCCCCGCCGCCTTGGCCAGCGCGAAGGCGGCGGAAAGCGCCCGTTCAGCCGGAATCCCTGCCCGGTTGGCAGGATCCAGTATGGTTTCAAACGCCAGATTGAGCAGCCCATCCCCCGCGAGCAGCGCCATGTCCTCACCGAACGCCGCGTGAACCGACGGCTTGCCGCGGCGCAGCGGGCTGTCGTCCATGCAGGGCAGGTCGTCATGGATAAGAGAATACGAATGGATCATTTCCACCGCGGCCGCAAAAGGCATGGCCCGTCCCGGCTCATCGCCGCAAAGGCGGCAGAATTCCAGGGCCAGCACCGGGCGCAGGCGTTTTCCCCCTTCGGAGCAGGCATACCGCATCGCCCGCATGACGGTGGCCTGTGGCAGGTCCCCCGCCGGCAGATAGTCCGGCAGCGCCTCCTCTACCGCCTGGCGGTGCGCATCCAGTACCGGGGTATACAGCTCACTCAATGGTCGTCCCGTCCTTCCTCCGTCTCCTGCGCCTCGGCGGCGCCGGTTTCCCGGATCCCTTCCGCCTGTTCAACAGCGGTGAGTTTGACGATCTTCTGTTCCGCTTCCTTAAGGGCCTTGGTACATGCGGCCGTCAGCCGGGTCCCCTCTTCAAAAAGCTTCAGGGATTCATCCAGGGTACAGCCCCCGTTTTCCAGCAGGCCCACAATCTGTTCGAGCCTGGCCATTGCGTCTTCAAACGTCTGCTTTTCCGCCATATTGGCGCTCCTTCCTTTCCCACACGGGCTGCCGGTCCCGTCCGTTTGACCGGATAAACGCCCATTCCTTCAAACGATTTCGCTTGCCTAGCGGTTCGCCGTCCTTTTTTCGGGGACGACCCGCCTGGCTTCACAGTCCACCCGGCCGTCGGACAGACGGAGGGTCAAACGGTCGCCCGGGCGGACATCCCCCGCCGACCGGATCACCGCCCCCGCATCCGTAACCGGGATCGCGTAGCCGCGGGACATTACCTTGAGGGGACTGAGCGCGTCCAGCTTGCCGGCAGCGCCGGCCAGCCGCCGCTCCGCCTTGGCGATGCAGATACCCGCCGAGCGCGCAAAGGCCTTGGCCGTATAGTCGAGCCGCATACTCCGTTCCTCCACATAGAAAAGGGGCGTTTTCAGGCACCGCCGGGCGGCCAGGTTTTCCAGCCTCCGGCTCTCCTGCCGGATCCGTGCGTCCGCAGCCTGCATCAGCCGCGCCTGCAGCTGTGTCAGCCGGCCCAGAAGCTGCCGGGTGTCGGGCACCGCCAGTTCAGCAGCGGCCGAGGGTGTGGGCGCCCGGAGATCCGCCGCGAAATCGCAGATGGTAAAGTCGGTTTCGTGCCCCACCGCCGATATGACGGGGATCGGGGACGCCGCGACGGCGCGGGCCACATTCTCGTCGTTGAAGGCCCACAGCTCTTCGATGGAACCGCCTCCCCGCCCGATGATCAGCACATCCGGCGTGTATTTGGAGCCGGCCTGCCGAAGCGCCGCAAAACGGTTCAGTGCGTCGATGAGCTGGGCGGGCGCCCCTTCGCCCTGCACGAGAACGGGGGCGAAAAGAACCGCCGCGTATGGGTACCGCCGTCCGAGAATGTTGAGGATATCGCGGACCGCCGCCCCTGTCGGAGAAGTGATCACCCCAACCAGGGACGGATAGGACGGCAGCGGCCGCTTACGCCGTTCATCGAACAGGCCCTCGGCAGCGAGTTTGGCCTTGAGCTGCTCATACGCCACCTGGAGCGCCCCCACCCCGTCGGGCTGCATCTCTTCTATATAGAGTTGGTACGAACCGTCCTTGTCATACAAGGAGACCCGCGCTTTTACAATCACTTTCATGCCGTTTTCGGGCGTAAAAGGCACCTTGGAGGCAAAGGCACGGAACATGACAGCCTTGACAACCGCCCCTTCATCCTTGAGCGTCAGATAAAAATGCCCCGACCGGACGTGATTGGTGAAGTTGCTGATTTCCCCGCCGACATACACGCCCGTCAGATGCGGATCCCCTTCCAGCAGGGATTTGACGTATCGGTTAAGCTGACTGACGGATATGACCCGCGCCGGTTTGGTCCCTCCGATATCCTGCATAACGGCCTCCCTGTCACGTATGATCGTCTATGGAATCGAGAACGCCCTATCGCTGTATGAGCGTACCATCGCGGGGGTCCCAATCCCCTCCGCTACCCAGCATTTCAATCATTAGACGGCAAACCCGCCGTCCACACCAAGCACCTGCCCGGTGATAAAACCCGCCTCATCGGAGGCAAGAAAGCACAGGGCGGCCGCCACATCCTCCGGCGTCCCCAGCCGGCCGAGCGGCGTCTCCTCCGCCAGGGAACGGCGGACAGCCTCATCCAGGCCCGCGCACATGGCGGTATCGATCACCCCCGGAGCGACGCAGTTGACCTGGATCGAAGACGGGCCCAGCTCCTTTGCGAGCGCTTTGGTCAGCCCGATCAGCCCGGCTTTGGCCGCGGAATAGGCGGCCTCGCAGGACGCCCCCGTCACCCCCCACATGGAGGAGACAAACAGGATTTTCCCCCACTTCCGCCGCACCATTCCGGGGATGACGTGACGGCATCCGTAATAGGCGCCGTCCAGGTGCACCCCCATCAGGGCGCGCCATTCCTCCGGCGGCAGATCGGTCAGGAGCTTTTGAGACGCCGTACCGGCATTGTGGATGAAGACGGAAATTTCGCCGAAAACTGACTCGGTCTGCCGCACCATTTCGGCGACTTCCCTGTCGTTGGAAACGTCCGCGCCGACGGGGATCGCGTTGGCCCCCGCCGCTTCCAATTCCCGCACAAGGGATTCGGCGGTTTCACGGGAACGATGATAATGCACCGCCACGGCGTACCCCTGTTTGGCAAACAAACGGGCCGTGGCGCGGCCGATCCCCCCCGAAGCCCCTGTAATCAGAACCGACCGCATCCTTCCACCTCCGCGAATATGTAAGGCTTTATAACTTTACAAATCGAGCGTGATCTGTTTATTGCCCGGCGTATAAGAGCGCAGGGTGACGCCCACCATTTGAAACATCCTTTTAGAGGCCGTCACCGCATCGGTATCGGCGTATTTATTCTGCAAATACACCACCTCCCGGATCCCCGACTGGATGATGGCTTTGGCGCACTCATTGCAGGGGAAAAGCGTGGTGTAAAGCTTTGCGCCTTTCAGGCCTGTCCGTCCATGATTGAGGATCGCGTTGAGCTCGGCGTGGCATACATAGAGATATTTCGTCTCCAGCGGCGCCCCCTCCCGGTCCCAGGGCATGAGATCGTCGCTGCACCCGGCCGGCATCCCGTTGTATCCGACCGACAGGATCTTGTTGTCCTCCCCCACGATGCAGGCCCCGACCTGGGTGCCGGGATCCTTACTGCGCTGGGCCGACAGCAGGGCGATCCCCATAAAGTATTCATCCCAGGAAAGATACTGTTCCCGTTTCATCCGACTCGCACATCCTTTCCATCTTTTCCCCCGGCCCCTTCCGATGCCAGCAGAATGGGCAGGAGGGAAGTATAAGCCCGGAAGGCGCTTGGAAGCGCCACGTCGTCGGCCAGCTCCCGCCCGGTTACAAAGCGGCAGCCCTCCGGCGGGTCAAAAGGCGGGAGCAGGAGCAGCGCGCCCTGCATATGCCATTCCACATGGGAGAAAATATGGCGGCCCCCGCCGAGCATTCGTACAGAAGCCGGGCGGAGCCCCCATTTTACCGCTTCCTTCTCCGCGGCTTCCCGGATCCGCGAATCGTCGGACGCTTCGGGCAGCTCGAGCCCCGGCAGTTCCCACAAACCCGCCAGCAGGCCCTTGCCAGGCCGGCGGCGGAGCAGGACGCGGGGCGTTTTTTCCTCCGTCACCACCACCAGGATCAAGCGATGCTCGACCCGGCGGGCTTTTTTGGGGGAACGGACAGGCAGCTCCCGGGCGATCCCCCCGGCGCTGCCCCTGCAAAATGGGCGGACCGGGCAGGCCGCGCAGAGCGGCTCGGTATTGGGAAGGCAGACCGTCTCCCCCAACTCCATCACCGCCTGGTTGAAGATGCCGGGGGCATCCTCCGGTATCTGCGCCAGCACCATACCGGAGAGCTCTTTTTTGACCGCCGGACGGAGGATATCGTCCCGGCAGGCGGTCAACCGGGCAAACACCCGCAATACGTTTCCATCCACCGCCGCGGCCCTGCGGCCATAGGCGATGGACGCCACGGCCCCGGCGGTATAGTCTCCGATCCCGGGCAAGCGGAGCAGATCCTCCACCCGGTCGGGGATGCGGCCGCCATACTCCTCCATGACCATCCGGGCGGCCTTCTGCATATGGCGCACCCGGCTGTAATACCCGAGCCCTTCCCAGAGCTTGAGCAGCAGCTCCTCCTCCGCCCCGGCGAGGGCGGCGACGTCCGGAAGGGCAGCCATGAAGCGGTCGAAATAGGGCAGAACCGCCTCGATCCTGGTCTGCTGCAGCATGATTTCGGATACCCATACCCGGTAGGGGGTCGGATTCTCCCGCCAGGGCAGGGGGCGGACATGCAGGCGGTACCAGTCGATCAGGGGACGGGCCATACCGTCGAGTGTTCTGTTCGGTTCCATCGCCTCTCCCCCTTTCCGCCGCTCCGGCGGCATCAGCCTTTCCGCCGCCATTCATCCCAAACATCGGGGCAGTAGCCGATCGTGGCCTTTTTGCCGTTGCGGACGATGGGGGTGCACAGCAGCTTCGGATTTTCCAGCAGTTTTGCCTCCTGATCCGCTTCATAGGCGAGGTAGCGGACGAGCTCGGCCCCTTTCGCCTTATCGTCGAGGAGAGCCGTCAGGCCGCCCACGGCGGCGCAGACGCTCCTCAGCTCGCCCTTGCTGATCCCGTACTTTGCCACATCGATCCGCTGGAAGGGAATGTTCCGTTCCTTGAAGTACCGTTCTGCCTTGGCGGTATCGAAACACTTGGGTTTTCCGAAAATTTGGATATTCACGGCGCCATCCTCCTTACGAACGGCTGAATTCCTCCAGGACCAGGCCCTTGTTGTGATCGAGCGCCCACTGGATGTTCCAGGAATTGGTGAACAGGAGCAGAGGGCGCCCCCGCATATCCTGCACCCGCTTGGTATCGGAGCTCAGATCCAGGGCCTTGACGTCCACGTCCTCCCCGCCGATCCAGCGGATATACTGGTACGGCAGCCCCTCCATCCGGATATCCACGCCGTATTCGTTCTTCAGCCGGTATTCCAGTACATCGAACTGTAATGTCCCCACCACGCCGACGATGACCTCTTCCATGCCGCCGCCCAGCTCCTGAAAAATCTGGATGGCGCCCTCCTGCGCGATCTGCGAAGTCCCTTTGATGAACTGCTTGCGCTTCATGGTATCGGTCTGGCGGACAAGGGAAAAATGCTCCGGCGCAAAGGTGGGGATCCCCTCGAAGGCGAAGGATTTACCGGAAGCACAAACCGTGTCCCCGATGGAGAAAATGCCGGGATCGAAGATACCGAGGATGTCGCCGGCGTAAGCCTCCTCCACGATTTCGCGTTCCTGGGCCATCATCTGCTGGGGCTGGGACAGGCGGATTTTTTTGCCCCCCTGGACATGGAAAACCTCCTGCCCCTTTTCGAACTTGCCGGAACAGATGCGCATGAAAGCCACCCGGTCCCGGTGGGCTTTGTTCATATTCGCCTGGATCTTGAATACGAAGGCGGAAAAATCCGGGCTGAAGGGATCGACTTCCCCGGCTGAAGACCGGCGGGGCAGGGGCGGCGTGGTCATTTTGAGAAAATCCTCTAAAAAGGGCTCGACCCCAAAATTGGTCAGAGCCGACCCGAAAAAAACGGGCGACAGCTTGCCGTGGCGCACCAAGTCGAGGTCAAAGTCGCCGCCCGCGCCGTCGAGGAGCTCCACGTCGTCCTGCAGCGTACGGTAAAGCGCGGAGCCCAGAGTGTTTTCAAGAGCCGGATCGTCCAGTCCCGCCTCGTTCGCGGCAGCCTCATGCCCGATGCCGTTATAGGAAAACGAGAGCACCCGGCCCTTCTCCCGCTCGTACACACCCTTGAAATCCTTGCCCGAGCCGATGGGCCAGTTGATCGGGTAGGTGGCGATGCCGAGGACCTGCTCGATCTCTTGCATCAGTTCGTAAGGATCCCTGGCCTCACGGTCCATTTTATTGATAAAGGTGAAGATCGGGATATCCCGCATGACACAGACCTTGAACAGCTTGATCGTCTGTTTTTCCACGCCTTTGGACCCGTCGATCACCATGACCGCGGAATCGGCTGCCATCAGGGTGCGGTAGGTGTCCTCCGAAAAATCCTCGTGCCCGGGGGTATCGAGGATATTGATGCAGTAGCCCTCATAATGGAACTGCATGACGGACGAGGTGACCGAGATCCCCCGCTGCTTTTCAATCTCCATCCAGTCCGAGACCGCGTGTTTCATGGATTTTTTGCCTTTGACCATGCCGGCGGCCTGGATGGCGCCCCCGTAGAGCAGCAATTTTTCGGTCAGGGTGGTTTTCCCAGCGTCGGGATGGGATATGATGGCGAACGTGCGCCGTTTTTCAATTTCGTCGACAAAACTCTGCAAACCAAAGCTCCTCCATCTTCCGGTTAACCGTCGTTCCAAACTATTCTATTTTAACTGTTTCCGGGGGAATAATCAAGGCTTTTCTGAGGTCCCGGCGTTTCCACGCAGGAATTCGAGCAACGTCTCCCGCTCGTTCGGCAGACGCCCCTCGATCACCTCTTCGGTCAGGCGGGCGAGCGCCTTCCCTACCAGCGGCCCGGCGGGAACGCCGCAGGCCATAACGTCGTTCCCATCGACGGCCAAATCCCGGACGGAAAAGCAAGCCCCCTCGGCGATCACCGTGTCGAGGCATTCCTCCAGCGCGTCCACGGCAGCCAGGGAGGCGGATACCACGGATGGCGCGTGGCCTTTGGCGTCTCCCCGCTTAATTTCGATCAAAAGGCGGAATTCCTCTTCCCCGAATCTGCAAAGCCAGCGTTTGACCGCGGGCGGTTCGGCAGGGATGGGCGTGTCATGATACCGGACGAGACGGACGATGGATTCCCGTGTTTTCCGGTCGTATTTCAAAGCGCGGAGCGTTTCTTCCGCGATCGAGGCGCTGGCCGGCGCATGGCCGTAAAAATGGCCGTGCCCTTCCTCGTCTAGGGTGAAGCGGGACGGCTTTCCCGCGTCGTGGAGCAGCAGCGCCAGGCGGACGTCCCGGTCGGGGATGGCGGCGGCCACACAGGCGGCGGTATGCCGCCAGACGTCGAGATGATGATAGACGCTGTGCTGCTCGAATCCCACCATCGGCGCGATAAAGGGAAGAAAAACGGCCAGGATATCCGGATACTCCGTCAGCATGCGGTCCACCCCGGCCGTGACAAGAAAACGGTCGAGCTCGGCGCGGAGCCGTTCCGCCGCTACAAACCGGAGCCCTTCCCGTTTTTCATGCAGGGCCGCGGCGGTCTCCGGGACGATCCGGAGATCATACGCCCCGGCAAAGCGCAGCGCCCGCATCAGGCGCAGCGCGTCTTCCTCAAACCGCCGCCGCGGCTCCCCCACCGCCCTCAGCAGGCGGTTTTCGAGATCGGCTTTTCCCCCGAAGGGATCCCGCAGCCCCCGCTCCGGATGCCAGGCCATGGCGTTGACGGTAAAATCGCGGCGGGCCAGGTCGTCGCCCAGGCAGGAGGTGAAACGGACGCCGTCCGGGCGGCGGTGGTCGCTGTAAGGGCCATCTACGCGGTAGGTGGTGATCTCCAGCGGCAGCCCGTCCAAGAGAACCGTCAGCGTCCCGTGGGCGATCCCGGTTTCGATGAGACGGAAGCCGGCAAATACCGTTTTCATCTCTTCCGTCAAAGCGGCGGTGCAGATATCCCAATCGTGCGGAACCAGGCCGAGCAGGCTGTCCCGCACGCACCCGCCCACGGCGTAAGCCTCAAAGCCCTGTTCCTCCAAAAGCCGGATAGCGGCGGCCACCTGCTGCGGACAGCGCATCGCGTCTCCTCCTTTCATGTCAATTTCTGGTCTTTTTTTCAAAATTCGTCATCCAGCGATTCCCGCCGCTGATCGCCCGATTTCCGCCCACACTAACCGTGGAAGGAACGGCGGCCCTGCCGTGTGGGTTTTCCTTCCAGTCGACACAAACGGGGGTGCCATATGGACACGTTCAGCGGGCCGGGCGTCTCCGCCTACCTGCGCGGAAGCGATCCGGCCAACGATATCAACCGGCTGCCGGAGGACATCCAGGAGCAAATCAACGCGCACGCCGAAGAATTCCGTACCGAAGCGGATATCCGTGAGTTTGTCGAAAAGCTGGCTATGCGCGCCTGAGAGGAGGGATATCGTGGAACAGAACACAAACCAAGCGCCGGTGTGTAAAAACCAGGAAATGCAGCAATATTTCAACACCCTGCCCCAGTTCGTGCAGGAGACGCTCATCCTGTCCGGTCCTGAAATGAACACCCTGCAGGAGCTCAAATGCTGTGCGGAAAATCTGATGAAAAAACAGGGCTGACGCCCCGAAACCTCCTGGCAAAGCCAGACAATCCGGGATCCCCGGATTGTTTGGCTTTGTTTTTTCGGGCCGGTGCAGGAAGGGCGGGCCGTCCTAGGCCTTTTCCTATCCTGACCCGAAACCCGGCCTATTATTGTCCCATTTCAGGCCGGTTTTTGAATTTTTTGACTGGGAAATACAGGGTATAGATTTCATGCGCCACCTGATGGAGAGGGACAAACTGGAAATTGACCGGCTGGTTCACCGTATGATAAGCCGTCCGCCAGTGATCCCATTGCCGTTCATAATCCGGAGCCAAAATGGATTCGGGATGCTCGGGATCCCCATACAGGGTGCGTTCTTCCCCAATCAGGCCACAGAGCGCCACCGGACCATCCAGGAAGGCGACCCGGTCCGGATCGTCCGGGAGCGGATACGCGGTCAGCCCCTGTGTGAGCACGACGTGGATATCCGCGTCGGACAGATCACACGGCAAGGTGACGAATCCCGATGCGTCGGCCGCCGCGTCCCGCGCCTGTCCGCCGACTTCGACCGTCATCGGTCCCTTCTGCCAGGCAGGGCGGCGCAGCTTCACCCGTCCCTGACCGCCGCCGGTGACGCGGATGCGCAGGTGCCGGTCGTGCGGCCTGGAATCCACCGCCGTGTTATATGGAGACGACGCCAGATTAGCCCCCGTCCGCCGTTCCTCCTCGATTTTGACCGTCATGGTCCTCCCGCCGGCGGTCAAGGTGGCCGTGACCGGCTGATACTGTGCGATGTATAGGGTGCTGTCCCCTTCCCGATATACCGCGTTCTCCATCAGCATGGTATTGGCCTGCACGGCGGTGCAATGGCAGCACCAGAAATGCGCCGTCTCGCTTCCCCAAAGCTTTTGCGCCCCGGGGTTCATCGGCAGGTAATAGGCCACGATGCCGGTTTCACAGGCGGTTTCCGGTTTTTCAATGCAGGTTTCCTTGACGAAGGTCTGGGCATACACGCCGTTATACAACGCCTTTTCCCAAAAATCCGCGTACTTCGATTCTCCCGTCCAGCGAAACAGATATTCCGACAGCCGCATCAGGTTATACATCACGCAATGTTCCTGGTTGTGCTCGCCGAGACGGGCGGCCTGCTTGCCGATCGGGGTGTAGATCTCGCAGCAGGTCTGGCCGCCGGTGGCAAAGGTGCCGCGTTCCTCGATCGCGAGCCTCCAGTAATTTTCAACGATCCGGCGATACCGCTCCTCCCCCGTGACCTCATAGGCCCGGGCGGCCCCGTGGATTTCAGGAATCGTGGCGTTCGCGTGCATATTGGTCAGGATATCTTCGCCGCGTGACACCGGATCGAACAGACGGGGGCGTTCATACCGCCGCATCAGCTCGAGATGGCCGGCTTCGCCGGTGACGGCGTACAGGTCGGCCCAGAGCTCCATCATGCCGCCCGTCTCTTCCAGATCCATCATATCCGACATCTGATCGCGGGTAACGCCGTCGGTAAAGCGGATAAACCACTCCGCCGCGCCGCGCAGCACGTCGAGCGCTTCGGCGCTGCCCGCATAGCGGGCCGCGTCGAACAGTCCCATCATCGTTTTGTGACACACATATTGCGGAGCCCAAGTCCGTTTTCCGCGCGCCAGCCAGTAGAGGTGCTTTTCCGGGATCGGAAAGGCCCAGCCGTTGCCATTTTCCCTCTGGCAATGAGCGATTTCCGCCACGATGCCGTCGATCCGCGCCCGCAACAGCCTGTCATCATATAAAAAGACGAAACGGGACGCGGCCGACAGCCAGTGGCCGGTAAAGGTACCGCGGATGGGGGAAAACGGACCGTCCCATCCCCAATGGATAGGAGGAGGCGTACTGTTCTTATAATGGATCAGCCCGGCCTCCTGCCGATAATACAGCAGCAGGTTTTCATCGGTCAGCCGCATCAGATACGCGCGGCAATCCTGTTCCCGCTGCTTCCCCATCCCGCCGTCCAGCACCGTTCGGATACGTTCCAGCATCTTCTAAGCCGCCTCCCGCTTTTCTGGGTTTTTCTCTGTCCCATAGTACGGCATAACGGCCTGCCTGTCAAGGATACGCTCCGATATCCGTCTGCCGGTATTTGCAAAAACCGCACACAGTTTGTCCATCCGCGCATATTCTGATAGGGGGACGGACGAGTCCCCTGAAAAGGAGGATAAATGATGTTCAGAGATAACCAATACAATCGATGTCCGTGCGGCATGCCGGAGGATGGAGCTGAACAAGGATGTAACTGCTGCCCGCTGCCCTGCCAGGGGCCGACGGGGCCCCGCGGCCCGATGGGCCCAATGGGGCCTCAAGGCTGTCCGGGCGCTCAGGGTCCGACCGGACCGCAGGGTCCGCGAGGCGTGACTGGAGCCATGGGCCCTCAGGGTCTTCCCGGCCCTGCCGGACCCACGGGTCCCACCGGAACGACAGGGGCAACAGGAGCTCAGGGCGTAACGGGAGCGACAGGCGTTACCGGACCCACGGGTCCCACCGGGCCCCAAGGGATAACTGGACCGACGGGCACCACGGGGGCAACCGGGTCCACCGGTCCGACCGGTGTCATGGGCCCCATCGGCGCTACCGGGCCTACTGGGCCCACAGGTGTTACCGGACCGACCGGCGTGACAGGTCCCACCGGAGCGACGGGCTCCACGGGCGCTACCGGGCCGACCGGGCCCCAAGGGATAACCGGACCAACCGGGCCCACCGGACCCACAGGAGCTACCGGGCCGACCGGTGTGACAGGTCCCACCGGAGCAACGGGTTCCACGGGCGCTACCGGGCCGACCGGCGCCACAGGGGCTACCGGTACAGATGGGACCGCCGACACGATCACAGTCCGAAACACGACCACGTCCGAGCCCGGAACCGACGCCCGCGTGGACGACGTGACCGGAGGCCCCAACCATGTACTGGATTTCACCATTCCCCGCGGCGCCACCGGGCCTACGGGACCGACCGGATCCCAAGGGATAACCGGACCGACCGGGCCCACCGGACCCACAGGAGCTGCCGGGCCGACCGGCGTGACAGGTCCCACCGGAGCAACGGGTTCCACGGGCGCTACTGGGCCGGCCGGACCCATCGGTGCTACCGGGCCCCAAGGGATAACCGGACCGACTGGGCCTACAGGTGTTACCGGGCCGACCGGGCCCACCGGACCCACGGGCGCTACTGGGCCGACCGGACCAACAGGAGCTACCGGACCTGCGGGAGATACCGCAACTTGCGCATGTGTAGCGCAGATGAGAAATATCCTTCAGCAGATCATACGACTTTACGGAACCGATAACGTGGTCGTTTCCATGGAAAGCGGAGATAATGTGAGCGGTCGCCCGGGAAGCCTTCTTCCCGGACCAAACACAAATCCGAACGCCGGCCTTTTCCAACTGACAAACGCTCAGGGCGTCGTACAGGAGGCGGTTTCAATTTGCAGAATTGCTTCAGTCAGAATCACCAGCTCCACTTATAATAATGCTCTCACCTACCTTCTGACACCAACGCCTACACCTACAGGATGTGCCGCGGATTGCGAAGCCGCAATCCGTTCGTATCTTCCGATAGGCACCACGAGCGTTAATGTCAAATCCGGCGGTCAAACTGTAGGTCAGGGAACCGTTATAAAAGATGAGTTCGGTATGATCGTCCTGGTCGGCGCAAACAACAGTGATCCCACCTTTATTTCTACCTGCAAAGCGGAAATAATCACCAAATAAACACCTTATCAGAAATCCGTGTACCGGGTTTAACCATCCCACCGGTACGCCTGCAACCGCACTCGCGACGACCGTCGCCCCAGCGTGGCGACAGCGCCACAAACGAGATCCTCACACCGTCCGATGGCACAACTGTCCCCGTCATCACCACGTGGACCGCTCTCCTGACGGCTCGGGGTGGAACGGTATGCCGTACGCACGGCAATAGGCATCCTCCTCACGAAGCACTGCCCACACCACAAACCCTATCCGCTCTTCAAAACGAGAAATCTCCCGTCCGTATCCATCGTTTTGACCGTACAATGAATCGGTGCCGGCCGCATTTTCTGCGGCCGGCACCGTCCCTTTTAAAGCCGATCCCCCGTCCTGCCGCAGAGGACGGGGGATACTGCCCATATGGGGAATCAGTCGCCTCCAGGACCGTCCCGGCGCTCACGTTTGTCCGGCTGTGTGGTCACGTTTGCATTGGTCCATTGGTTGTTGCCGGCTGTTTTCTTGTTCTTTTTTTGATCTTTCCGTTCTTTTTCCATCCCGGTTCTTCCTCTCTTTGTCCCGTTCATCGCCTGCGGCGGGCATTGAGCCGTCTGCCATGGATAGCATATGCGGATACCGGACGGATATGCGTCACGGAATATTCAGATAATCCAGAATACCGCTGTATATCCCACGCGCAAAGCTCTGGGGATCGGATGAAAGCAGCGCGGCATCGTACGGGTTCGTCAGATACCCCATCTCCACCAATACCGCCGGCATCCGGGTCCTCCGGAGCACGTACAGGCTCGGGTTGGTCCTCACGCCCCGATTGGGCAGCCCCGTCGCATAGTTGAGACCCGCCAGAATCTGCTCGCCCAAATAATAGGCCGCGCTGCCCACGCTGTATACATAGGCTTCGCTGCCGCTCGCGGTGGTGACTGTGCTCGCATTGCAGTGCAGGCTGATGAAATAATCGGCCCCCCAGCTATTGGCCGCGTTGACTCTGGCGGCCAGGCTGGTCGCGTTGCTCGTCCCCAGCTGTTCGGTCGGGGAATTGCGGGACAGGCGCACTTCAAAATTTGGGTTTTCCCGGAGCAGCTCGGCCAGGCGGATTCCAACCTCGTAGGTCACGTCCTGTTCCCGGACGCCGTTTGCCTCCGCCCCGGCATTCGGGTTTTGCGGGTTATGTCCCTGGTCTATGAATATTTTATACACGGTTGACTGGTTCATGGTTTCACACCCCCTTTGTCTTCTGCTCCAGTCTATGCGGGACAGGGGGAGGTTGTTTCTATTTTGTCTGTTCAAAGCGGCGTATAGCCCGGGAAATCCAGGTTATACGCCGCTTTGCTGAACAGGACTCCGTGGAAAATACCACAGAGTCCCGTCTTTTCCGCTATCAGGAATGCCGGTGTACATCGGCAGCATCCAGGCCTTTTTCCTTGTAGCTGTTCAGGATATCCTGACGGCCGCCAAGGCGGCTTTCAAACACCTTTTTGGATTTTTGCAGCTCGCTCAAATTGGCCGGCCCCCCCATACAGCCGCCCACACAGCACATCCCCTCGATGAAATCCTCGGAAAGCCGTCCCGCTTTGAGGAGCATCAGGGCCTTGCGGCATTCCTCCGCCCCGTTGCAGGGCAGGGCCTTGATCTCCGGGGCATCGCCCCGTTCCGCCAGAACCCGTTCCACCGCTTTGGTCACGCCGCCCGACAAGGCAAACCCCTTGCCATAGCGGGTAGCCTCCTCCTCCCCGGCCTCTTCCCCGGCCGGTTCAATCTCCTTCGCGCACATCATGGCGTACAGCTCTTCAAAGGTGAGGGCGTAATCGAGCTCCCCGATATAGCTGCCCATGACCTCGTTTTTCTTGGCGATACAGGGACCGACGAACACCGTCGTAACCCCCGGTTTTTTCGTGCGGACATACCGCTCCACCGCCACCATGGGGGATACGGTGGTGGAGACAAAGGCCATCAGCTCCGGGAAATGCTTGCGCACCATGCTGACGAAAGCCGGGCAGCAGGAAGAGGTGGTCGCCTTGCCCGCCGCCTTGTTCTCGAGGAGCTCCTCCGCCTCATTGACGGCCACCATATCGGCGCCGAGCGCCACCTCGTACACGTCGTCGAACCCCAGGCGGCGAACCGCTTCCTTGATCTGGGGCAGGGTGGCGGCGCCGAACTGCCCCTCGATGGACGGCGCGAGCAGCGCGACGACCTCCCGTTTGTCATCCTGCAGGGCGTCGATGACACCAGTCATCATGGACACATCCGAAATAGCGCCGAAGGGGCAGCCGGCAACGCAGGCGCCGCAGTTGATGCATTTGTCCGGGTCGATGGTGGCGATGTCGTTGTCGTCCATGCTGATGGCTTTGACCGGGCAGCTCCGTTTGCAGGGACGCTCGATTTCGACGATGGCATTATAAGGACAAGCCGCCACGCATTTGCCGCATTTGCGGCATTTTTCCTGATCGATGATAGCGCCCTTGGGGGTGCTGGTGATGGCGCCGAAGGGACAGGCTTTCTCACACTTTTTGGCAAGGCATCCCTGGCAGTTCTGCGTCACCGAGATTTTGGTGATGGGACAGCCTTCACAGGCGCAGGGGATCACATGGACCACCTGGGCGCTGTCCGCGTCGGTATACAGCACGTCCACCGGCAGCTTGCCCATAGCCATCCGCACCCGCTGGCGGATGATCTCCCGCTCGCGATAGACGCAGCAGCGGAACTGGGGCTTGATGCCCTGGATCAGGTCGTAGGGGATTTTATCCTTGCCTTCGTCATAAAGGGTGCCGGCGAACGCGTAGGCGGCGGTAGCCTTAAGCACCTCGTGCTTGATCTGTACGATATCGGTCACATGGTTCATGTTGAGTCCTCCCGCGCCCGGCCGCCGCCGGGACATCCATATCGGTCGTGTCTTCTTCAATAATATCGGATTTTAACCACCTTGCCGGCTGCCCGCAGGGTATCGGCCAGATCCTCCAGCAGGCGGATCTTGATGCTGAGGTCCACCGGCAGATTGGGGTTTTGGTGGGCCGGGTTGATGGCCTTGCCGATGAACATGTAGAGATGGGTGCAGCGCTCCAGCAGGACCCGGGCGATCATGGCCGCGCCATTCTGCGCATCCAGGAGCTTCAGGCTCTCCGCGTCGGCGGGGCTTTGCAGCACCTGCTTCACAATGACATTGGCCTGCCGGATGGTGAGGACCCCCTCGGTGACGAGGTCGATCCCCTTGATATGGGCGATGGGGGGCAAATCGTCGTCATAGCTCAGGTCGGTGGTGACCTCCCGGCCCAGAACCCGGGCCACCAGGTTGGCACTGCTACCGCCGCAGACGATTTTCAGGCCGTCCGGCGACATGAAATCCACCACCGCCCGCTCGTCGTCCTGCGGGAACCGGGGCGGGCCGGAATACAGGCTGACAATTTGTTCCGGAATCGCCTTGACGGTGGCGACGGTGGTGTCGTCCCCCGGCTTGCGCATGTAGAGATCCTCGCAGGCGCCGAGGAGGGCCGCCGTCATCCGGGCGCTGGTATTCTCGTCCTTCCAGTTGTCCTCCAGGAATTCGCACACGCTCTCCCAGTTCCAGCCGAGATTGAGCACCGCGCCGATCCCGGCATACATCACCCCGTCGCTGATGAGGGTGAGCATGTCGCCGCATTCGAGGTCGAAAACCGCCTCTTTGATGGTCTTGCCCCCCACCTCCCTCGTGGTGTAGTCGATGGGATAGACCACGCCGTCGTGGGTGTAGATGCAGCCGGGGCAGTCGAACTCGGTCAGGTAGACCGTCCCTTCCGGCGTGAGCTTGAGGATGGAAAAGGTGGAATAGGCCATGTGGCGCACCTTGCACACCGGCAGGGTGTGGATAATGGTGTCCACCGTGTCCTCGAGGGTGGCGCCGGCCTTCATCATGGTGGCGATGATCTTGGAGGTCAGGGTGGCCAGGATGTTGGCCTTGACCCCGCTGCCCAGGCCGTCGGACAGCACCACGATCACGTCCTCGTCCGTCCGGACGATCTCCACCTTGTCCCCGCAGAGCTCCTCGCCCTTTTTGTTGAGGCTCTTGGTGGTCACGTCATAATACAGCCGCCCGCTCATGTTTCCGTCCCCTCGCTGAGAATCAGGTTTTTCAGGGTATTCAGGGTGGTTTTGGTCTCGGCGGTGGTCTCGCCGAGCAGGCTGGCGATCTCCTGGGCGGCGATCATCTGCTTTTCGATGACCTTCTGCGCCATTTCGGCCGACTCCAGCCGCGCCTTGAAGGCGCTTTCCTTTTTGGCTTCTTCCTCCGTAACATCCTTCATCACCCCGACCACCAGATCCTGCTCAGGCACATAGACCAGGGTGGACATGACGATCCGGCCCTGCCCTTCGAGCCTTACCTTCTTGTCCACGATATTCCGATGGGTTTCGAAAACTTCCTCGAAGTCGGAAGGATCCATGTATTCGAACAGATCCCCTTTGACCGCCTGCTGGCGGGAGACGCCGAACAGTTTCTGGGCCGGCAGATTGATCTCCAAAATCCGCAGCTCATGATCCACTGCCAGGATATAGTTGGGGGTCACGCTCAGGGTGACGTTGCTCAGGGACTGGGACAGATCGTTGATATAGGGCAGGCACATATACAGCTCGGCCTTGCCCTGATACACGGCGATGGCTTTGTCGCGGCAGGTGGGATAGCCGCAGGATCCGCAGTTGAGCTCCTTATCCGGAGTGGGCTTGCCGATTTCGGTGAGGATTTTGCGGATCGTCTGCTCATCCGGAACCGCCGCGTCCCGCGCGATCGGCTCAAACCGCTGGCCGAGACCCGGACAGGAGGGCGCACCGCCGCGTTCCGGCTGTTTCGCGTAATCGCGCACCGCCAGCTGCGCCCGGAAGGCGCCCCGCCTCTCCTCCGCGATCAGCGGACCGCCCACGCAGCCGCCCTCACAGGCGTTGAGCTCCACAAACAGGCGGTCCGGCCGTTCCGCCTTCTGCAGCTCTTCCAGAAACTGCATGACGTTTTCCAGGCCGCACACGCTCATAAAGGTATATCCGGCGTATCCCTCCTCAGGAGAGACCTTGCCCTGGAAGGATACATCCCGCAGGATGCCTTCCGGGACGGGATAAATCCGGGAATACGGGGACTCCTCCGGCAGCCGCTCTCCCTGCTCTGTCACGGCGATCCGCCGCTCGGAGAGAATCTCGTCCAGCTTCCGGAAGGACAGCACCGCGTCCGCAGACTCGGGATGCTCGTCGATCTCCCGGATCTTGGACAGGCACGGGCCGATGAACACCACTTTGGTCTCGGCGCCGAAGCGTTCTTTGATCATCCGGCCGTGGGCGAGCGCCGGAGACACCACCGGGGCCATATACGGTACCAGGGCGGGGTAGTACTGGGCGATCAGGAGGTTGACTGTGGGGCAGCAGGTGGTGAGGATGCAGGGCATCTCCCCCTTATCCATGAGCCGCCGGTATTCCCCGGTCACCTCCCGGGCCCCGACGGCGGTTTCCTCCACCCTATCGAAGCCGAGGGCGTAAAGCGCTCCTACCAGCCGGGCGCTGTCCCGCCCGTAGATACCCGCATAGGAGGGCGCCAGGCTTGCCACCACGCAGGTATCGGGATCGGCCAGCATGGACAGCACCCTGGCCGGATCGTTGACCACCGTCTTGGCCTTTTGAGGGCATACGTTGATGCAATGCCCGCACAGGATACACTGATCCGCAATCACCTCAACCTGATCGTTGCTGTAGCGGATCGACTTGACATTGCAGTATTTCAGGCATTTATAGCAGTTTTTGCAGTTGGCTTTTTTGACACTGATATAGCCGGCCATCGCTGTCCGCCCCTTCCGACGATTTATCGGGATTCCTGCCGCGCGACCACTTTGCTCGCAAAGAAACCGTCCACCGTGTCCAGCGTCAGGCTGTACACCTGGTCGTCAAATTTGACGCAGACGCCCTCCTCTGCGCAGTGTCCCATGCAGAAGGAGCCCTTGAGCTCCACCTTGCCTTCCAGACCGTTCTCCGCGATCAGTGCCTTGAGCCGGTCGATGAGCTCCCGCGAATGCTGGAGATGGCAGGAACTGCCCACACACACCATCAAATCCATGCTATGTACTCCCTTCGCTTCTTTAATCACCCCTCGTGAAAAGAGGGCGTTATCCGAAATATCCACACCGCCCCCGAAAACAAAGCGGTTATATTGAGTATAGCATATTGTTATTTTTTAGTCAATGTTGAAACACTGGTTTCCAGCATTTTTCGACGATCGTATGCGTCATTTTTTCCCCTTGCCAAAACACAATCTCCGCCGTATACTGGGCGTGTGAATGAAAGAGGGGGTGGGTTCCATGTCGCCGGCGGATATCGTGATCCTGATCCTAGCCGTGCTGTGCGTCGCGGGCAGCATCGTCCTGGCATTGCGGCGCCGGAAAAACGGGCGGTCCGGCTGCTCTGGCGGATGTACCGGATGCCCCCATGCCGGACAGTGTGAACGGCGGACGCCGCCTTCCGATACTGGGCATGGAACGTGATAAATGTTCACGTCCGGATTCGGCCGAACACATTGCCATTAAGTGGAAAACAGAGTATAATGGCCCTGTCCTCCCGACATGGATAGGACCGCCGCGTCTCCATGACAGAGGTGCCGAACCGGCGGCCGTGCCACGTTTTTTTGCGGGACAAGCGGCAGGCCCCGGACGCCACCGGAGACTCGCGCACATCAATATGACAGGGCATCGGACACGGTGCCCTATTTTTTTAAGCAGAGGAGGTGCCGGAGGTGTTCGCCAGGATCAACAGCATGGGTCTGCTCGGCGTGGACGGCTTCATGGTGGATGTGGAGGCCGATCTTTCCCAGGGACTGCCGGGCTTCGACGTGGTAGGACTGCCCGGCGCCGCAGTCAAGGAATCCCGGGACCGGGTCCGCGCCGCCATGAAAAATAGCGGCTTCGCCTATCCGGTCAGCCGCATCACGGTCAATCTGGCACCGGCGGATATCCGTAAGGAGGGGTCGGTGTACGACCTCCCTCTCCTGCTCGCCTTGCTCAGGGCCAGCGGCCAGCTGAATGCGCAGGTGGACGACAGCGCTTTCGTCGGGGAACTGTCCCTGACCGGGGACGTCCGCGGTGTCCCCGGTGTGCTCCCCATGGTCATCGCCGCCCGGGATCATGGGCTGAAACGCGCCTTCATCCCGGCCGAAAACGCCGCCGAAGGAGCTGTCGTGGACGGCATCCGGGTCTATCCGGTGCCCACCCTGTCCGTCCTACTGGAGCATCTCACCGGCCTCGCCGCGATCCAGCCGCTCGAACCCGTTGAATTTCAGCCCGGGCAGGATCCCGGCACCCCCGATTTCGCCGATGTGATGGGGCAGGCGGCCGCCAGAAGGGCCCTGGAAATCGCGGCGGCAGGCTCCCACAATATCCTGCTCATCGGCCCGCCCGGCTCCGGCAAAAGCATGCTTGCCAAACGTCTGCCCTCCATCCTTCCCGACATGACCAGGCAGGAAGCCCTCGAGACCACCAAGCTCCATTCCGTGGCCGGCGCGCTGCCCGGCGGGGTGGGGCTCCTGCGCGCCCGGCCCTTCCGCGCTCCTCACCACAATATCTCCGCTCCGGGGCTGGCCGGAGGCGGCAGTATGCCTCATCCCGGTGAGGTCTCGCTGGCCCACAACGGCGTCCTGTTCCTGGACGAGCTGCCGGAATTCTCCCGTCAGGCGATGGAATGCCTGCGCCAGCCGCTGGAGGATCACAAGGTGACCATCTCCCGGGTCAGCGCCTCTCTCTCCTATCCCTGCTCCTTTATGATGGTTGCGGCCATGAATCCCTGCCCCTGTGGGTATTTCGGGCACCCCACCCGGCCCTGCACCTGCTCCGCGGCGGCGGCGCAGCGGTATCTCGCACGGGTGTCGGGGCCCCTGCTCGACCGGATCGATCTGCACATCGAGGTGCCGCCGGTGGAATTCGAGCAGCTCGCCTCCAAAACGCCCGGGGAGAGCTCCGCCTCCATACGGCAGCGTGTCAATCAGGCCAGGGCCGTGCAGCAGGAACGCTTTGCCGGAACCTCCCTGCTCTGCAATTCCCAGATCCCCGCCCATCTGCTCAAAGCCCTCTGCCCTCTCACCGGCGACGCACAGAAGCTCCTCAAAAATGCCTTCGACCTCATGGGGTTGTCGGCCCGGGCCTATGACCGCCTGCTCAAGGTCTCCCGCACCATCGCCGACCTGGCGGGCGAGGAGGTCATCGGCAGCGCCCACGTGGCCGAGGCTGTCCAGTACCGCAGCCTCGACCGGAAATATTGGCAGGCACGATAGACCGTCCTCCGGTGGCCCTGTCCCTGGGAATCGGAAGGCCCCGGAAAGCAGCCGCTCCCCCGGCTCGTATCCTTGCCACGATATATCGGTGACGAGCTTGGAGGGCCGGACGTTATGGCCAGGATATCCGGCCGCCTTTTCGAATGCTCCGTCTTGACAGAACCGGAAATGGGTCGGTCCGATACGATCAGAAGGATACGAAAAACCGCCCTCTCCCAATGGAGAGGGCGGTTTGCCGATATCCGATGCCGGGTTTATTCTTCCCGTTCGTCGTCCTCCTGGACGGTAGGGGCCACCAGGCCCGGCCCCTCCGTCCGGGGGACAGGCAGGATCAAATTGAGCAGGATACCCGCCAGGATACCCAGGCCGATGCCGCTGATGGTAAAGGCCGGCCCGCCGATCACCGCGCCGCCGATGGCCAGCACCAGCATGACGGCCGCGATGCAGAGGTTGCGGTTTTTGGTGAAGTCCACCTTGTTTTCCACCAGGGTCCGCAGGCCGACGGAGGAAATCATACCGTACAGCACGATGCAGGCGCCGCCCAGCACACAGGTGGGGACAGCCTCGATCACCCCGATGGCCTTGCCGAGGAAGGAAACCGCAATGGCGATCAGGGCCGCCAGCCGCAGAGAGGCAGGATTGTAGTTGCCGGTAGCGGCCAGGACGGCGGTGTTTTCCGAATAGGTGGTGTTGGCGGGGCCGCCTATGCAGCCAGCCGCGATGGTGGCGAGACCATCTCCCAGCATCGTGCGGTGGAGCCCGGGATTTTTCGTGAAGTCCTTGCCCACAACCGAGCCGTTCGCGTACACATCGCCCACATGCTCCACACAGGTGACGATCGCGATGGGGGCGATCATGCCGATGGCCCGGAGATCAAACTTCGGCAGAACGAAACCCGGCAGATCCAGCCATTTGGCCTCCGCCATGCCGGAGAAATCCATCATGGCTGCCGGCGCCAATCCGGTTTTGGTCAGGATCAAGGTCAGGATATATCCCGAAGCCAGGGCGATGACGATGGAGGACATTTTCACCATGCCCTTCCCATAGCTGGACAGGATAATCGCCAGCAGGCAGACGAAAATTGCGATGCCCCAGCTCCAATAATACTGGGCCGAAAACAGCTCCACCCCATTGCCCTGGATATTGTTGATGGCGGCGCTGGCCAGATTGAGTCCGATGATCGCGATACCGACACCCCGTACCACCGGAGGAAACAGCTTGTCCATAAACCGGCTGCCGAACAGCTTGATAAGCAAGGCCAGAACGACATAGATGCCGCCCGCCACGATGATACCGCCCAAGGCATACGGGATGCTCTCCGCCTCGGTTCCAAACATGGGCGTCATGTTCATCGTGGGATCGTCGTTGCCGATCACCGCCTGCAGCGCGGCAATAAAGGCAAAGGAGCTGCCCAGGAAGGTGGGCATCCGGCCCTTGGTACACAGATGGAAGATCAGGGTGCCGACGCCCGCTGCAAACAGTGCCACACTCACGTCCAGGCCTGTCAGGATGGGGACCAGGATGGTGGCGCAGGACATGGCGAAGGCATGCTGGAGCCCCAGCAGCGTCATCTTCCCGGCGCCGAGCTTCGGATACTCCTTGCTGGCGGGGAAGAGCAGCTGATTGAGCTTGGAAAAGACGTTCATTCCACTTCCTCCTCATTCTTCTGCCGCGGCACAGAGCACACGGTGCACGCAGCTATCTATAAAAATCTACCGGTTTTCCCGCCATATGTCAAGATAAAAAACGACATTTTCCCCTAAAAAAACGTCTCTAGCCGGCAAAAAAAGATTGTCGAGTTTCGCCCTATCTTTTTTTCGGTTTTTGTGGTAAAGTAGAGATGAGTTTTCATTCCGGAGGAAACTATGATACACGACGCGTTTTCGGCGGGAGTGGAGCCGGGCGGGCTCTATTCCAGCAAAGACATCAAAATACTGATTTGCTATATGCTCGCCGGGGCCGGAGAACCCATGCCCCGACAGGCTGTGCTGGACGTCATCGCCGGAAACGGCATGGCGAACTTTTTTGAGGCGAGCGCCGCTATAGACGAGCTTCTCCGGGTCGGGAGCCTCGCTGAACTTCCCGGCGAGCGCCTGACCGTTTCCCAGACCGGGGCGGAGGCGGCGGCGACCCTTTCGCGTTCCATCCCCTATACCCTGCGGGACAGGTCTGTCAAGGCATCCCTGCAGCTTCTGGCCCGGATCCGCCGGGAGCAGGAAAATACAGTGGAAATGGAAAAAAACGGTCTCGGCTGTCAGGTCACCTGCCGCATCGGGGATGAGAAAGCCCCGCTGATGACCTTGAAGCTCAGTGTGGCAGACGACCTGCAAGCCAAACTGATCCGGGAACACTTCCTCGACCAGCCCGAGCTGCTATACCGCAGCGTTTTGGCCGTTCTCACCGGGGACGCGGGCATGCGGCGGTCCGATACCCAGATCGTCATCGATTTGAAGTGACAAACGAGGAGGGAATTCCCTCCTCGTTTGTATTTCCATCAAGCGGAGATGGATGCTGTATTGAAATATCACGCTATTCAACAGGATTCATAAGTTTAAAAACCGGTACAATGCCGATTTTCTTAAAGAGAAAAATCTGCCGGGCGACGCATCAAGGCGATGGCCCATATCCGTGAAACGGGAATTTGTGGTTGCCGCATCCATCTTTCCCTCAAGCCCGAAAACCATATTTTCGGCTTTGGAGCATCCATTATACGCATTCGGGGCAGCCCTTCTCCATCATAATCAGGAGGATCCGAACGCCATCGCATTCGGCACGAGGAATACCATCACAAAGGGGACCGGCCATTGGGCCGTGGATACCACCATTCTCCACAAATATGGAAACCGGGGCTGCCGATGGCAGCCCCGGTCGGGTTATTCAGCAGCCGCCGTCAGCGGCAACCACAGCCGCGGCGGTTTCCGCCGCAGGAACGGTCGGCGTAAGCCTGCTTGAACGCCTCCACAGCCTCACAGCTAACGGAGGGGGCCACGGCCCGATCGGTCTCCGCGCAATTGCAGCAGCAACAGCTGCAGCAGCAATCGCCGGCCGGCTCCGTCATCCGGATCACGTTCGTCCGGGGTTCAAAGCGGCAGCGGGAACACCCGCATCCGTTCTCGACCGAACGTCTGCCGGCCGCCGCCAGCGCCGCCACGCCCAGTACTGCACAACACATACAAATCACCTCCTGTTAGTACAAGCTATGCACACAGGAGGCGATCGGTGACGGAAGGACAGGCCCCCATCCACTATTCAGAAAAGCTCCAGACAGCGGAGCAGGCCAGCCGGCTCATACAGCAGGACATCCGCCCCGGCACGGGCCAGCTCTTCTTCCCCGCGGAATCCCCACACCGCGCCGGCACAGGGTATGCCGGCGTTGTGGGCGGTATGGACATCCACATCCGAGTCCCCGACATAGATCGCCGTCTCCGGACCCGCCCCCACCGCTTCCAGCGTCTCAAGAAGGGCGGCCGGATCCGGTTTGTGCCGCCGGCCCGCCCGGCCTCCGCAGATCGCGGCGAAAGGCCGCTCCGGGAAAACGTGTTCCAGGATCTTGACAGCCTGTTCCTCCGGCTTGTTGGTTACCACGACGAGGCGGCACCTTTGAGCGGACAGGACGGCCAGCAGCTCCGGAATGCCCGGATAGGGCTTGGTGCGGGCCTGGCAGTCCCGATCGTATATACGCAGAAAATCGGTGAGGAGCCGGCCGATCAGGGCCGGATCCGCCGTCCCCGCCGCCCTCTCGATCAGACGCCGGGCGCCGTTGCCGACAAAATGCCGGTATTCCTCTAAAGAATGGAGCGGTAAACCATCAGGACGGCCCAGGCCGGCGTCACGGAGCACAGCCTCCGTTGCGTGAGCCAGATCCGCCAGGGTGTCCAGCAGGGTGCCGTCCAGATCGAACGCCACGGTATCCCGTTTCATCAGAAAAAGCCCCTTTTCCAGGCGGTTCAGAGCATGGTCATGGTGAAGTGCACCGTATAGGTCTCACCGGGAGCGAGAAGCCGCATCCCCTGCTTGTGCTCGAAAACGTCGTCTTCCGTAACCTGAGTGCCGGTACCGGTCCAGGGCTCCAGACAGAGGAACGGCGCGTCCTTGACGACCGGGGTCCACAGGGCGAAGAAATCCATGCCCGGAAAATCCATCCGCACCCCGCGTCCGGATTTTTCCGATACCAGCCGGACACTCCGTGACCGCAGACCGTCCATCACCAGCGCCTCTCCCCGGAAAAGGACATGGTTGAGATGGAGGATCCGGGAGTCCGTCACCAGACGGTTGCGGGCGGTATTGACGATCAGCGCGGTGGGCAGCTCCACCTGGGGACAATCAATTGTCTCCGGCTGCTCGAATTCGATATGGTAATCCTCGAACGCCTCCCCCGGCACCAGCGGCACCCGGAAAGCCGGGTGCCCGCCGACCGTAAAGGGCATGGGATCCCCGCCCGTGTTCTCCACGATGTAGGTCGTGGTCAGCGCGGGTCCATCCAGCGAATGCCGGACGCGGAAAACGAAATCATAGGGATATCCCAGGCGGCTCTCCTCGGTGGAAGACAGGCGATAGGTCACCGCCGTATCCGCGGCCGTTTCGGTTTCATAAGGCGTCTTGCGGGCCAGGCCATGCTGCGGCAGGCGGACCTCCCCTTTGGAACAGGAGGCCCGGCCGCCCCGCAGGGAGCCGACGAAGGGAAACAGATGGGGTGACCGGCCGCCCCAGTAGGCCGGATCGCCGTTCCACAGATATTCGACGCCGTCGGCGCCGGTGACGGACTGGAGTTCCGCCCCGAACGAAGATGCCGTCACGGTCAGCTGTTCGTTTTTCAGGGTATGCAGTTCCGGCATGATGCCGCCCCCTTTATTTTTTCAATTTCAGCCACAGGTCATCCATCAACCGGTTGGTGTCGTCCGGCAGGGTTTCGAAAACCTCGGCCTTCTCCAGCACACTGTCGGGAGGATAGAAGTTCGGGTTCTCCCCCACTTCCGGGTCGAGCTGGGCACGCGCCTCGGTCTGGGGGGTGGAATAGCCGATATACTCGGCATTGGCCTTGGCCACATCGGTGCGGCAGAGGAAGTTGATATAGGCCTCCGCCTCCGCCTTGTGCTGGCTGCCCTTGAGGATACACATGGCGTCCACGAACAGATTGGTTCCGCCCTCCGGCACGAAGAAGTCGATGTCGGTGTTGCCTTCCTCCGGATCCATCATGATTTTGCCGTCGCCCGCATAGTAGGGAGCGATCCAGCCTTCTTCATTGATCATCTTATCGTAAACCTGATCCATGACGTACTGGTTGAGCAGGGGCTTCTGTCTCAGGAGCTCGTCATAGGCGGCCTGCCATTCGGCCTCCACGGTGGTGTTCATAGAATAGCCGAGCTTCTTGAGCGCGATGCCGAAGGCGTCCCGCTGGTTGTCGAACATGAAGATCTTGCCCTTGTACTTGTCGCACCACAGCAGATCCCAGCCCAGAGCCAGATCGGCGGCATCCACCTTTTTGGTGTTATAGAAAATCCCCACCGTCCCCCAGGTATAGGGAACGGAATACTCATTGGTGGGGTCATAGTTGGGATTTTTCAAAGTAGAATCGATATATTGGAAATTGGGGACGTTCTCGAAATTTATCTTCTCGAGCATGCCTTCCTTGCGCATCTTCCCCACCATGTAATCGGAGGGGAACACGACATCATACTCCGCGGCGCCCGAGCTGATGACCGCATACATGCTCTCATTGTCGGTAAAATTCTTATAATTGACCTTGATGCCGGTTTCAAAGGTGAACCGGTCGTTGACCTTGTAATCCTCGTCGTCGATGTATTCCCCCCAGTTAAAGACGTTGAGGGTCACCCCGGTCAGAGGGGCCGCCGATTCGCCCTCGCCGCCGGCGGGGGAACCGCCGCAGCCCGCAGCGAACATGGCCAGTGAGGCCGCCAGAACCAAACACGCGATTTTTTTCAACTACCTATCTCCCTTACTGTAATATAGTCGATACAAGCCGGACAGGGCCGGCGTGGATCCAAATAAACCGTCACCGGGCGGGACGGGCTTTGGGCTGCCCCCGGATCTGCGCGACGTTGACCAGGATCAGAAGCAGCAGAATCGCCCCGAACATCAAGGTGGACAGGGCATTGATCTCCGGGGTCACCCGACGCTTGACCATGGCATAAATGGTCACCGACAGGTTCTGCGCCTGGGAGCCCGAGGTGAAAAGGCTGATGACGAAATCGTCGAGGGACATGGTGAATGCCATCAGGGCGCCGGTGACCACGCCGGGCAGGATCTGGGGCATCACCACCCGCAGGAAGGCCGGAAACGGGTGGCATCCCAGATCCAGCGCCGCCTCGTATAAATGCCGGTCTGTCTGCCGCAGCTTGGGCATGACCTGGAGTACCACGTATGGGATACAGAAAGTGATATGGGATATCAGGAGAGCCGCCACCCCGGTTCCGATAAGCCCCCCCGTCACCCGGCCCAGGAACACGAACAGCAGCATCAGGGAAATACCGGTAACGATCTCGGGATTGACCATCGGAATGTTGTTCACCGCCATGAACGCCCGGCGGAGCCGGCTGTTCATCCCGTTGATCCCCACCGCCGCTGCGGTACCGATCAGGGTAGCGGCGAGGGCCGATACCAGGGCTACCCAGACGGTCAGCCACAGGGCGGAGAGAAGCTGGGTATCCTGAAAGAGGGTTTCATACCAGCGGGTGGAAAAGCCCGCCCAGGTCGTCCGGCTGCGGGAGGAATTGAAGGAAAAGACGATCAGGACCACAATGGGAGCATAAAGGAAGAGGAAAATCAAGGCGTTGTAGATGCGGGACAGGGTTTTCACAGCACAAGCCCTCCTTCCTCATCGTCCTTGTCGGCGAAGCTGGTCATGGCCATACACAGGAGGATCAGCACCATCAGCACCAGGGACAGGGCCGCGCCCACATTGTAATTGGCGCCCTGGCCGATGAACATGGTCTCAATGGCGTCGCCGATGAGCAGCACCTTGCTGCCGCCGAGGAGTTTAGTGATGACGAAGGTGCTCACCGCCGGGACAAAGACCATGGTGATACCGCTGAGGATCCCCGGCACCGACAGGGGCAGGATGACCCGCAGCAGCACCTGGAAGCCGTTGGAACCCAGATCCTGCGCGGCCTCGATGACCCGGGAATCGATCTTGGTCATCACCGAATAGAGGGGCAGCACCATGAAAGGCAGGAAATTATACACCATGCCCAGCACCACGGCGCCGTTGGTGTTGATCATATGGAGGGACTCCTCCGGGCCCAGCAGGCCGAGCAGACGGAAAAACTGATTGATCAGGCCATTGTCCTCCAGCAGAGTCATCCAAGCATAAGTGCGCAGCAGGAAATTCATCCACATGGGCAGCATGATGATCATGACCATAGTCCGCTGTACCCGTTCCCCCGACCGGGAAATGCTGTAGGCCAGCGGATAGGCCAGCAGCAGGCAGACCACCGTGGCGACGGCACCGAGACCGATGGACAGGCCGAAGGTGCCCGCATAGTCTAGGATGGCCGACAGATTTTGTACCGTGAAGCGCCCTTCTTTATCGGTAAAGGCAAACCAGAGCACAATGCCCAGGGGAACCAGGGTGAAGAGCGTCATCCAGACACCGAAGGGCGCGGCGGCCGAACGGGTTTTCTTCATTCCGTCTCCCCCCCGCTCTCTTCGGTCAGATCGATCTCGGGGTTGGCCATTTCGTCAAATTCCTCGGAATAGGAGCTGTAATCCCCAAACATCCCGGAATACTTCGACTTCTTCATGATATGGATGTCCTCAGGGTTCAGGGAGATGCCGATGACCGATTCGACGGGATGGTAGTCGGTAGTCTGGATCATCCATTTGAAGCCCTTGAAATCCACAATGGTTTCAAAATGGACACCCTTGAAGGTGACGTTCGTCACCGTGCCGGTCAGATGGCCCTGGTCGGGCGGGACGATGTCCACATCCTCGGGCCGGATCACCACGTCCACCGGCTCCATCCGCTCAAATCCGGTATCCACACACCGGAATTTCCGGCCGAAAAATTCGACGAGACGGTCCTCGTGCATAATGCCGTCCAGGATATTGCTCTCCCCGATGAAATCGGCCACAAAGGCGTTTTCCGGCTCATTGTAGATATCCTGCGGGCTGCCGATCTGCTGGATGACGCCGTTATCCATGACCACCACGGTATCGGACATGGAGAGGGCTTCCTCCTGGTCATGGGTGACATAAACGAACGTGATCCCGAGGCTCTTCTGAATATTCTTGAGTTCCACCTGCATATCCTTGCGCAGCTTGAGATCCAGCGCCGCGAGAGGTTCGTCGAGGAGAAGGACACTGGGGTTGTTGGCCAGTGCCCGGGCGATGGCGACCCGCTGCTGCTGCCCGCCCGAAAGGGTATCCACTTTCCGTTTTTCAAACCCCGCCAGGTTGACAAGCCGGAGCATCCGCTCCACGGTTTCCCGGATCTCGGCGTTCTTTTTCCGCTGCACCCGCATGCCGAACGCCACATTCTCGTACACATTGAGATGCGGGAACAAGGCATACCGCTGGAAAATGGTATTGACCCGGCGCCTGTATGCAGGCAGGGCATTGATCCGGCGGCCGTCAAAAAAGACATCCCCGTGATCGGGTTCAACGAAGCCGCCGATGATGCGCAGCGTCGTGGTCTTGCCGCAGCCGGAAGGCCCCAGCAGGGTCACGAATTCTCCGTTGCCGATGTTCAGATCCAAATGATCGAGCACCGTTTCCCCGTCAAATGACACGGTAATGTCTTTGAGTTCGATAATATGGTCCATGTCTGCATCCCCCTTTGCGGTGTATACGGTCCGTATCCGGGCCGTACAAAAGTTTCCCGTTGACCCCCCGAAGGGGCCGGTCGGACGAAAAACCGCAGTACTTTGAGCCACGCCCTCCGCAAAGGGTTTTTCACAGCCGTCGTCCCGCTTCCGGAACGCGGCTGCGGCGTCGCCTGATACCGCTTTGATATCCCAAGATGCATCCGCCGCAGGGGCGGAAAAGCGCGCTGCTGAAAGAAGTCCCTCCTTTACAGACAACATCTATCAATATAGAGAGTTTGAGAGAAAAAGTCAATATATTTTCGGATTTTCTAGAAAGAAACAGACTTTATCCCTTTTTACAAGCGAATATTGGTCATTTTGCTCGATAATCCTCTTTTTTTCTTCGGTTTCCTCCGGCTTGTTAGCGGATGGAAGCCTACCATTCCCCCGTGACATAGCCGCGCAGGTGACACATCGCCTCGGCCGCCCGGAGGATATCGGGAATCATCCGGCGGGCAACGGCCAGCAGCTTCGGACGTTCCTTCCGGTCATTAAGCAGATTCTGCGTCAGCTGAAGCAGCACGTCGCTGGTCATGTCCGTGTCCCGGAAATCCCCTTTATAAAACGCTTTGAGCAGCAACGGAAGATCGAAACGGGAACGGAACGCCGCGAATTTTTCAGCGGATACCCGGTCGCAGTCCATCAGTTCCCGCACGAATTCCTCCGCCGTGCAGACCCGCAGCTTATCGAGCCCATACAGCCGGGCGGCATGCTCGAGACCCTTGACCACATTTTCCCCCAGCTCGTCCCGCAGGCGCTGGTACTCCTCGTTCGGGAAATACATCCATTCCCCCGAAAACCGGCCGAACGCCTTCATCGTGTCGTACCAGCCCATATCCATCTTGGTGCGGGCGGTTTCGGGCCGGAACTCGAATGCGGTCCCCAAAGAGTCAATGGGCTTGATATACACGAGGTTCATCTTGGGGTCCAGCCCTTTGGGCAGCCCCACATCTCCAATGTTCACCACGATGATGTTGTCGGGATGGCGGCGCATCATCATCTTCACCGGCACGTTGTCGATCACGCCGCCGTCCAAATATTTGTGGCCATAAATTTCGGGCTGTTTGAGACCGGGATAGGCAGAGCTGGCCATAATGTAATCCATCAGCCTGCCCCGGGGAATCTGATCCCGGAACAGGTGCCGGGGCTGGCGGCGGCTGAGCTCGAAAGTCACCAAGCCGAACTCCACCGGGGAGGCGCGCAGGGCGTCCTCGTCCACCAGCGCCTCCAGCTCTTTACGGATGGGCGAGATATCCAGCCCGCCGTTCCGCCACATTTCCCTGATCAGGATATCGGCGTTTTTGAGGCTGAACAACCGGTCAGGTACCCGCAAGGGCTCGGGCAGGGAAAAGCCCTTTTCGATGCTCATATTCTCCCAGAGGGCTACCGCCCCCTCGTACTGGCCGCAGGCGACCATGGCACCGTTCATCGCCCCCACCGAGGTGCCCACCACGCAGGTGATGGGGATCTCTAACTCCCGAATGGCGCGCCAGGCACCGATTTGGTAAATCCCCTTGGCACCGCCCCCCGCGAGCACCAGGCCGTATTCGATAGGCGCCATGTGTTCTCATCCCTTTCCCGCGTCTCTGTTCGTTTATTAAAAAGGCGACGTTTCGCAGACGGCATACAGATGGGTTTATCCCCCGGGATCGCAAGCCCTCCCATATTATCGTGGCCATGGGTGGCCGCCGGGGCCGGAGAGGGGCGGCCTTCCACCCGGCCATCTCCGCACAGAAAAAGGAGGCAGAGACGCAGGATCATCTGCCGGTTTTTTCACCATGAAAACCGGCGGCAGCGTTATCACCTGAACCAACCCGTACAAATAGGGGCTGCGGCCCTAGTTATTTTTGTGGTCTTAATATCATACTTGATGTTCATCCGGAATTTTAAAAATACCAAGTTCATCACAAGCGGCCTCCCTATGCTGCATGCGCAGAGCCGTTTCTCAACGCCGTCAAATGGAAAGGCGGAAGCCCCGGAGAACCTGCTCCGGGGCTGTTTTTTACATCACATCCAGCTTCAAGCGTTTGCCCAGCTTCTCCTCCGGCGCGTTTTCATCCGACAGCGCAATAGCAGAAAGCGTCTCGTCGCACCGTTCCACGATTAAAGAGGCGATCTTGTCCTCCACCTCGCGGCGGACGGCATTCCGCAAGTCACGGGCGCCCCGCTTGCCGCCGAACGCCTGCTTCGCGAGGAGGGCGGCGGCCTCCTCCGTCCAGGAAAACGCGATACCGCGTTCACTCAAGGGCTGCTTCAGCTCGCCGAGCATCAGGCCGGCGATCCGGCGGAAATCTTCCTCTTTCAGCGGAGAGAAATACACGATCTCGTCCACCCGGCTGATAAACTCGGGCCGCAGGAAATCAGCGAGTGCCTTGGCCGCCTTGTCCCGGGAAGCCTGAGCGTCGCTCTTGCCGAAGCCCATCAAGTTTTCCCGGAACTGGCTGCCCGCGTTGGAGGTCATGACGATAACGGTATTTTCAAAATTCACCACCCGGCCGTGGGCATCGGTCACCCGGCCCTCATCGAGAATCTGGAGCAGGATATTGAGCACGTCGGGATGAGCCTTTTCGATTTCGTCGAACAGGATGACGGAATAGGGCTTGCGCCTCACCTTTTCCGTGAGCTGTCCCGCCTCGTCATATCCCACATAGCCTGGCGGCGACCCGATAATACGGGAAACCGCATATTTTTCCATAAATTCCGACATATCCAGCCGGATGAGGGTTTCGGGTGTGTCGAACAGCTGCGCCGCGAGCACCTTGACCAGCTCGGTCTTCCCCACGCCGGTGGGGCCGACGAAAATAAAGGAAGCGGGGCGGCGGCGGGGGCTGATCTGCACCCGGCTGCGGCGGATGGCCGACGCAACGAGGGATACCGCCTCGTCCTGCCCGATGATCCGTTTTTTCATCTCATCTTCCAGGCGGGCCAGCTTCGCGAGCTCATTTTCCCGGACCTTGGAGGCCGGGATCCCTGTCCACAGCTCGATGACCTTGGCGAGATCGGCCTCGGTTACCGGCGCACTGGTCGCGGCGGGTCGGACGGCTTCCACCTCCTGCTCCACCTTCATCAGCTCGGCGCGGGTGTTGGCGAGCTTCTCATAGTCGATGGATTCTTTCCCCATCTCCTCTTCCTCGTCCCGGCGGAGTTGATCCGCCTTGAGCAGGAGTTGGGCATACTCATCGGCTTTCTTGTTGCCGAGAGCCGCCGAGGCGCAGGCCTCGTCGAGCAGGTCGATCGCCTTATCAGGCAGGAAACGGTCGGTGATATACCGTTCCGAGAGCACCGCCGCGCGGCGGAGCAGGGAATCCGGAACCGTCACGCCGTGATATTGCTCGTAATATCCCTTGATCCCCTTCAGCATCGTCACCGTATCGTCGATGGAGGGCTCCTCCACTGTCACAGGCTGGAAACGCCGTTCCAGGGCGGAATCCTTTTCGATATATTTCCGGTATTCGTTGAAGGTTGTGGCGCCGATGACCTGGATTTCCCCCCGGGACAGGGCAGGCTTGAGGATATTGGCGGCGGACATGCTCCCCTCCGCGTCTCCCGTACCCACCAGATTGTGCACCTCGTCGATGAAGAGGATGATATTCCCTTCCGCCTTGACCTCATCCACCAGACCCTTGATGCGGCTTTCAAACTGCCCCCGGAATTGAGTGCCGGCCACGAGAGCGGTCAGGTCGAGCAGATGGATTTCCTTCTGCTGCAGGCGCATAGGCACGTTCCCCGCCGCGATGCGCAGGGCCAGCCCCTCGGCGATGGCAGTCTTGCCGACGCCGGGCTCCCCGATCAGGCAGGGGTTGTTCTTGGTGCGGCGGGACAGGATCTGCACCACCCGGTAAATCTCCCGGTCCCGCCCGATGATAGCATCGAGCTGGCCTTCCCGGGCCTTGCGGGTCAGGTCGGTGCAGTAGGTGGCGAGGTATTTGCGCTTTTTTTCTTTTTGTTTCTTTTCCTTGTCCTGTGCCTTGGTATCGGACGGGCCCGCGTCGGGCGCGGCGGCCGGCGTGCCGCCGAACAGGTTTTGCAGAAAAGGGAACGTCGCGGCGCCGCCGGGCATGAAGTCCCCCTCGCCCCCTTCGCCATTTTCCTCCGGATTCATCAGCGCGCCGAGCTGCTGGTCCATCTGCTCCATATCGTCGTCGGTGATGCCGAATTTCTGAAGCAGATCGTCCACCGGCTTGATCCCGAGCTCCTTGGCGCAGGTCAGGCAGATGCCGTCGTTGACGGGTTTATCCCCCTCCATCCGGGTGATGAACACCACGGCGGGGCGTTTTTTGCAGCGGGAACAGAGCATACCAATTTCCATCCTTTCGCAGGAGCCGGGAAAACCAAATTCCCGCTTGGATCCACGCCGGCGCGGTATCCGACCGGTCCGAATCCTCCTTAAAAATACGCGGCCGGATCAGCCGGCCGCAGGAATCAGCTTTTGGGTCCGGCCGGTTCTTCCCGTTTGGGGAACTCCCGACGCAGGTGCAAAAAGATTATCATGTACTTGACAAAAGAGAAAAGCATCAGCACAGCCACCAGGCCGACCAGACCGATCCGGACCCAATCCGGCATATCCGGCAGCAGCACAATCAGCGCCATCGCCCCGTAGAATACGAAGGTCGAAACCTTGCCGAACCATCTGGCCCCCTGGATTTTCTCCCCCCTGCGCAGCAGGATATACCCTCCCACCGCTTGGATGAGCTCCTTTACCAGGCAGATGACCACCAGGGGGATGAGGACGGTATACCGCACCGCCAGGCAGATGACCACCGTCACCTGGGTGATCTTGTCCGCGACCGGATCCATCAGCTTGCCGAAATCAGTGATCTGATGGAAACGGCGGGCAATGATGCCGTCGAGGGAATCGGTGACACCGGAGAGCACCAGTACACCGAACGACCAGAGCGGGAGTTCCGCGTCCCGTTCCACCACCAGGATCAGCACTGCGAACACCGGCAGCAGAACCAGCCGGAATATGGACAACGCGTTGGGGATATTCCACACGAATTTGACGTTTCCTACCATCTTGAACCTCTTATACGCCCGGGATGGGCAGGTTTTTCTATTTTGAAACCAGCGTGTCGGGCAGGGATTTCATCACCGACTCGAGGGCGCTCGTAATGGGGTTGTGATCGGCGACAAAGCCGACGAGAATCGAATCCTCCACATCCTTGGCGGAAAGGGCGGCGTCCGCGGATGCGGATGCTGTCACCAGCTGCACCACCGTCACCGCGACGAAGAGGAACAGAATCCCCTGGATCAGGCCGATCACCGCGCCGAGCGCCCCATTGACCTGCTTGAGCACCGGTGCTTTGAACAGTCCGTTTACCAGCCTGGCGACCAGCCCCACCACGATCATCAGCAGGATAAAGAGGACGAAGAACACGAGGAAGCGCAGCAGCGCCACCGCGACCGGGCGGATCACCGAGCGGACCACGGTCGAGGCGACCGCCTCGGCGCTGCCGTCCAGGGAACCCTGGATACCCGACACGATCTGCTCAGGCGTGCCGATGTATTGGGCGAGGGCATTGGAAATCGGGCCGGGCAGCTCCTCGAGCGCCTGCTGTAGGCTCTCCGCTGCGGTCGCGGTGTCGGCGGTCTGTATTTTGGAGGACACCGTCTGAGTCAGGCCGTCACTGATAAAATTGTCAAAAACCAGCGCCGCGATCCCGGTACTGAGCGCCGCCGCTACGACAGCCGCCGCAATGAGGCCCACCAGCTGGATCAGAGAACGGACAAAACCGCGATGGTAGCCGATGAAAACCGCAAGAAGCACCACTAGTATGGCCGCGCCATCCAAAATATATGCCATTTGTCCCACCCCTCTCCGCGGCCGCTGCGGCCGCGGTTGTATGGATTCACACACCGCGATCCCTTTGGCTTTTCCGCTATCCCGGCGCCAGCCAAACGGGTTCGGGCCGCGCCGCCTATTTCAGCCTCTCCTGTCAAAAACGCAGCCGGCGCTGTCCCTTATTATACCATGGATTCATCTGAAGTACAACCAGGCAAAGGGGTTAATCCGATTAAGAATTGTATAAATTTGGGCACTGTCGAGCATGTCCCGAGAAATGAGCAGGGTACGCGGCTCCAAATAGGGTACCGCCCGCTCGAGGATCAGGGCGGCGCCCCACACGATCCCGACGGCGCTCACGAGCGCTGCCAGCAGCGGCCACAGCCGGCGAAGGCCCTTGAGCCGTTTGGGCGGGCGCAGGTTGGCCTCGATCCGGCGGGTCCCCCATCGGATCAGAACCGCGAACACGATCCACAAAACCCCGAACAGGACGACCCAGCCCAGCATGTCGGACATCCCACGGCAAACGGTATACAGCACGGTCGATGGTTCCGGAGACAGGGCGTACGCGTCCCGCACCGCCTCGAGGGTGGTCCCGTATTTTCGGAGGACCTCCGTAAAAGGGGCGGGTCCTTCCTCCAGCATCCGGTCAAAGGACAGCGCCTGCACCGTCGCCTCCCCGGTCTCCAGGTGGGGCGCGGAAAACAGGTCGGCAAGATCATACGCCGCCGCCCGGCTGACCGGTGGACGGAACACATTCTCCGCCAGCGGGAACGAAAACAGCGACGCGAACACTGCCGCAGCGGACAATGCCAGCACAATAGAGAGGAGCGAAAAAAGCGCCGAGGAAACCGGCCGGCTCCGCCAAAGCACCGCCAATACAATAAACAGCAGCACAATCAGCCCATCGAGCAGAAACCCCATCGGAAGCCTCCTTCCCGCTGCCGGCCGCTCAAGAAGCGGGCGGCATGTCAACCGGCGTCAGAGCGGTCAGCCCCAGCACCATGGGCGTTTGCTTGTAATCCACCACCATCCGGCCGTCGGGCTCCATATCCGCCTGCCCGTCCAGTCCGGCCGGCCCTGCGCGGTGCAGGGCGGCCGATGTCAGCAGCCAGAACCCATCGCCGCCGGGAGACAAATGGCGGAAAGTCCCCGAAAACTCCGCTGCATACGCCATATCCCCCGAGGCATTCACCACCAGCAGCCTCCCGCCCTCGCTGGCTCCCGAATGCCGCAGCACGATGCCCGCCGAGGCTTCACCGAATGCGTATCCATTCGGTTCGAGCCCTTCGTAGCTATGTTTTTCATATAGGGTGCCGCCGGGTTTGACCACCCACATTTCGGTATCTCCGACGGCGGCCACCGTCCCGCCGGAGAAATAGGTGACACCGAAGAGCATCAGACCGTCCCCGCTGTATTCCACCGGAGCGGCGCTTTTCTGCGTCAGATCGAACACCAAAAGGGTGGAACGCATATTGCCGGCCTCCGCCGTCACCCCCACCGCCGCGAGATGGAGGCCGTCGGGGCTGAGTGCTACATCGGTCAGGAGCAGGCGGGGGCTTTTCCAGGAGAAGAGAACATTCCCCTTGCGGTCGAAAACATCCAGCTCCGATTGATAACTCTGGGACGCCGTATCCGTTACCAGGGCAAAGCGGCCGTCCTCCTGGAGGGACGCCGCGAGGATGTTGCGGCCCTCCAGCTTGCCGTTGAGGACCGTTTCCCTCCGGGTTTCCAGTTGATACCGCCCTCCGCCCCGCTCCGCCACCAGCGCGTAGGAACCGGCGGTTTTCAGCAGCGGACGGGCATACGCGTGGCTCCGTCGGGCGATTTCCCCGCCTTTTTCATTGATAAACAGCAGGGAGGTGTCGGTCAGCAGGGCCAGGTTGTTCTTGGCCTGTCCCATCGCCACGACGGTATCGCCCGAGATGGCATAGGGGAAGCCGTCGCCCTTGTCTGCACCGTCCAGTTTCATATCGATCCAATCGAGCAGCGCTTCGGGGGCAAGCTTGTCCCAGTTTTTCCACACGGCGAAGCCGCCTGTCAAAACTGCCGCCACCAGCAGCAGGCGGACGATCGCCCGGGCTACCGGGTGCCGGTGCTTCCGCTTTTTTGCCGGCAGGAGAACCGGTTCCAGCTCCTGTTCCGAAAGCGGGGGCAGACCCTCCAGCTCGGGGGGGAGCTCCTTTGTCCCCGGATCCCGTCCGGCCTTCGGCTTCCGCCGGGTGATTTTCAGATCCTGTTTTTTGGCCATTCGAGTACCCCCTCCGGATAAAAGACTTCCTCTAAAAACAAGCCGTGGGGCGGCGCGGTAAACCCGGCCAGTGAGCGGTCGCCCGTGCGCAGCGCCTCGAGGATATGGGACTCGCGCAGCCGCCCCGCCTGCACGTCGAGGAGGGAGCCGGCCATGATCCGCACCATATGATACAGGAAACCGTCCGCTTCCACCCGGAAACGGAGCAGGTCCCCTTCCCGGTCAACCTGCGCCAGGCGGACCGTTCTCACATGGTCCTCTACCCCGCTTCCGGAAGCGCAGAAAGCCGAAAAATCATGGGTGCCGATAAAGAGGGAGGCGGTACGGTTCATCTCCTCCTCATCCAGACGGGCCGCACGATGCAGGGCGTACCCGGCATAAAAGGGATTCCGGGCCGGAGCGTTCCAAATCTGGTACCGATACCGTTTCCCCGCCGCCATATAGCGAGGATGGAAGTCCGGTGCCACCTCCCGGCAGCCTGTCACGGCTATATCTAAAGGCAGGCAGGCGTTGAGAGCCCGGGCCATCCTCTCCCCCCTCAGAGGGCTGCCGGTATCCAACGCGCAGCAAAACATAAGCGCATGGACTCCCGCGTCGGTCCGGCTGCACCCCGTGATGCCGGAGCGCACACCGGTGATCCGCTCCACCGCATCCTGCAGGACCTCCTGCACGGTACGGGCGTTGCGCTGGACCTGCCAGCCGTGATAGCGGGTCCCATCATATTGCAATGTCAGCAGGAGCCGGGTCATGGCATGCCTCACTTTTCTTTGTTTGGGGACAAGATGAGGGATAAACCCCCTCTGCCGGGGAACGAACCCAGGCCGCAGCCCTGATGGTATGGGTTGGTTCAGGTGATAACGCTGCCGCCGGTATTCGTAAAAAGAAAACCGGCAAATGAAAAGAGCACGTTTGCCTTCTTTGGGGGCCACGAGCTAAAGCTCGGCCAAAAGAAGGTGGTCCGCAGACCAGATTTTTGTTGCGGTATGTCCGCGCATACCATGCGCTGTTAATCCGATTAGGGTATCCCATGCGCGGCCACCTCCTTTCTCTTCGCCGAGAACGGAGGCAAAGAGGCGCCAAGGGGATCCCCCCCAGGTAACCCAGTCGGCTTTCTTTTTAGGAAAGCCTCCCCACCGTGGACTCCTGAACCATCCTCTATACAAAAAGGGGCTGCGGCCCCGGAGCTTTCGGGCGGTCATACGATGCTGGGCCGCCTCACAGCACCGCAGGGAGCAGGATATTGAGCACGATCAGGCCGCCGATCAGCCCCGCCATCATCAGCAGGCACACAAGGTCACGCGGCAGCATATGGAGCTGTTTCATCCTCGTGCGCCCTTCCCCGCCGTGATAGCAGCGGCATTCCATCGCCATGGCGAGCTCGTAGGCCCGCCGGAAGGAGGAGACGAACAAGGGGATCAGGATCGGGATCAGCGCCCGGACGCGCTGCATCAAACCGCCGCTTTCGATGTCGGCACCCCTGGCCTTCTGGGCCGACATGATCTTGTCGGTCTCCTCCACCAGGGTGGGAATGAAGCGCAGGGCGATGGTCATCATCATGGCGATTTCATGCACATGCACATGCAGCAGCTTGAGCGGCTTCATCAGCCGTTCCAGGGCGTCGGTCAGGGTGGTAGGCGAGGTGGTGTAGGTCAGGAGACTGCTGCCCGCTATCAGACAGACGATCCGCAGGGCGATGAATACCGCCGTGACCACCCCCCGGACCGTGATGTGGAATATCCACCAATCCACCAGGATGTCGCCGCCGTCCACAAAGAAGATATTGATAACCGACGTAAAAAGGACGAGGGGGAGGATCGGCTTGACGCTTTTCCACACCAGTTTCAGCGGCAGGCGGGACAGCGCCACTGAAAAAACCAGGAAGCCTGCCGCCAGCCCCATCCCCACCCAGTTGCGGGGGATGAAAACCGCCACGATATAGGCGAAAGTGAGCACCAGCTTGACCCGCGGGTCCATCCGATGGACCAGGGAGCGGCCGGGGAAATACTGGCCGATGGTGATCCCGCTCAGCATGGTGCGCTCCCCCCTTTCAACAGAGGGAGAAGCCTCTGCTCGGCCTGCCCGACGGTATAGACATTGTCCCCGACCGGATAGCCCTTTTCCCGCAAGCGCATGAACACCTTGGTCACGGCAGGGATGGACAGGCCGATGGCTTCGAGCTCCTCCGCCCGGGAAAACACCTCGGCCGTGGGGGCGTACATGGCGATCCGGCCACCGTTCATAACCAGCACCTTCTTCGCCGTGCGCGCCACATCCTCCATGCTGTGGGAAACCAGCAGCACAGTGGTGTCGTTCTCTTCCTTATAGGCGCCAATCTGTTCGAGGATCATGTCCCGCCCACGCGGATCGAGGCCCGCCGTGGGCTCGTCGAGGATCAGCACCCGGGGTTCCATCGCCATCACCCCCGCAATGGCGGCCCGGCGCTTCTCCCCTCCGGACAGCTCGAAGGGGGATTTGTCGAGGAGCTCCTCTTTCAGCCCTACGAAAGCCGCCGCCCGCCGGACCCGCGCGTCGATTTCATCCTCGGACAGGCCCATATTTTTCGGGCCGAAGGCAATATCCTTATAGGTGGTGTCCTCAAAGAGCTGATGTTCCGGATACTGGAAGACCATCCCCACCTGGAACCGGACGTCCCGGATCTTTTTTGGCTCGGCCCAGATATCCCGGCCCTCCAGCAGCACCTTGCCGGAGGTGGGTTTCAGCAGCCCGTTCAGATGCTGCACCAGGGTGGATTTTCCCGAGCCGGTGTGGCCGATGACGCCGACGAAGTCCCCCTCCTCAACGCTCAGGGACACATCGGCCATCGCCGTTTTCTCAAACGGCGTACCCGGGGAATAAACAAAGGACAGGTTTTGTGTTTCGAGAACCGGCATGGGTCAGCCTCCAACGGATCCCGGCGAAACAAGGCGTTCGGTCCGGGTCCACAAAGTATAGGGATGGGGCGGCGGCCGTCAGGACGGCCGGAGATCGAACAGCATCGACAGGGCCTCTACGCATTCGTCCACGCTGAGCACCCCGTCGGGCAGGGGCAGCCCGTCCGCCTTGAGCGCGGCGCAGAGCTCGGTGGGCTGAGGAACATCCAGCTCGACCCTGCGGAGATCGTCCACACGGGAGAACACCTCACGGGGCGTGCCGTCCATAAGGATCCGTCCCTCGTCCATCACCACCACCCGGTCGGCCTGCACGGCCTCGTCCATATAATGGGTGATGAGCACCACGGTGATACCGCGTTCCCGGTTGAGCGCCCGGATGGTCTGCATGACCTCCCGGCGGCCCTGGGGATCCAGCATGGCCGTCGGCTCGTCGAGGACGATGCATTCCGGCTGCATGGCGATGACACCCGCGATGGCAACCCGCTGTTTCTGGCCGCCCGACAGCTTGTGGGGCGCGTGCTCCCGGTATTCGTACATCCCCACCGCCTTGAGGGCGTCGTCCACCCGGCGGCGGATCTCCTCCGGCGGGACGCCGAGGTTTTCGGGGCCGAAGGCCACGTCCTCTTCCACGATGGTGGAGACGAGCTGATTATCCGGGTTTTGCAGCACCATCCCCACCGTGCTGCGGATCTCATACTTCTTCTCTTCGTCCGTGGTATCGATCCCCCGGACCAGCACGGTGCCGCCCGTAGGCAGCAGCATGGCATTGAAATGTTTGGCGAGGGTCGATTTTCCGCAGCCGTTGTGCCCGAGCAGGGCGACGAAAGAACCCTTTTCGACCGTTAGATCGATCCCCTCGAGCACCTTCTGGGGCGGCTCGTCCGGATACTCATACTGAAAATACACGTCTGCCGCCTGAAGCATATCCATGCCCCTCACCTCCTTCATCCGGCTTGTCCGATGCACCGGCGGAAAGCCACAGCGCCGTGGCCCCGCAGGGCAGCACCCGTGGGGGAGAAAAGCCTCCGCACATCACCGGCAGGCCAATCTCGTCCGCCTGTGTTCCCCCGCCGAAACGCGGAAGCAGGCGGGTATTTAGCATATAGGTCATAACCGACGGCGACAGGCCGGCGGTGTAGGAATTGACAGCGAAAAACAATGGATTGTCCGACAGCAGGGCGGCGCACTGCGCGATCAGGCCGTCGATCTGCTCCTCAAGCTTCCAGACCTCGCCGCCGGGGCCCCGGCCATAGGAGGGCGGATCCATGACGATCCCGTCGTAGGTGTTCCCCCGCCGCTGTTCTCTGGCGACAAACTTGCCGCAATCGTCGACGAGCCAGCGGATGGGTTTATCCGCAAGCCCCGATAACGCGGCGTTTTCCCGGCCCCAGGCGACCATCCCCTTGGAGGCGTCTACATGGGTCACGCTCGCCCCGGCCGCGGCACAGGCGAGGGTGGCGCCGCCGGTATACCCGAACAGGTTAAGCACCCTGACCGGCCGGCCGGCTCCCCGGATGAGGACGGCCATCCGCTCCCAGTTGACGGCCTGTTCAGGGAACAGGCCGGTATGCTTGAAGCCCATGGGTTTGAGACGGAACCGCAACCCCGCAAGACCCAACTCCGGAGCGTCGTATCCGATCTCCCACACGTCGGGCAGCGGGCGCAGCCGTTCCCAATGGCCGCCGCCCGTCCCCGAGCGGTGATAACGGGCATGAGCTTTTTGCCAGAGCGGGTCGGTCCGGGGGGTATCCCACAGGATCTGCGGGTCGGGGCGGATGAGGAGGATCTCCCCCCACCGCTCCAGCCGTTCCCCGGACGAGGCATCCAGCAGTTCGTAATCTTTCCAGTGTACAGCGGCCCTCATGGATGTCGTTTCCTTCCCGTTTGGGCGGTCCGGCAGGGTTCCCTACGCGCCGATACCCGCCTTGATCTTCTCCCCCACCTCGACGGCGAGGCGGTTGATCTCTTCAAAATCTTTTCCCTCCACCATCACGCGGATGAGGGGTTCAGTGCCGGAGACCCGCACCAGAACCCGGCCGTCCCGGCCAAGGGATTCCCCGGCCCGGCGGATTTCCTCCGCCAGGGCGGTGTCGGCGGTATAGCGGGCCTTCTGCTCCGCGTCGGCCCGCACGTTGATGAGCACCTGGGGATACCGCTCCATCATGGAGCCGATGCGGGAGAGCTTCTGCCCCCGTTCGCGGCACATGGAGAGCAGCTTGACGGCGGAGAGCTGGCCGTCCCCGGTGGTGGCGTGCCGGAGGAAGATGATATGCCCCGACTGCTCGCCGCCGATGGCGTAGCCGTTCTTCACCATTTCCTCCAATACGTACCGGTCCCCGACCTTGGTGGACACCGGCGAAATACCGTTCTGCTCGCAGAAACGGAAAAACCCGAGGTTGGACATGACGGTGACCACCGCCGCGTCCCCGGGCAGCTCGCCCTTGTCCTTCATATCCACCGCCAGGGCGGCGATGATCTTGTCCCCGTCGATGAGGTTGCCCTTTTCGTCCACGGCCAGGCAGCGGTCGGCGTCCCCGTCAAAGGCGACGCCGGCGAAATATTTGAGCTTTTTGACAAAGTCGGCCAGCTGCTCGATATGGGTGGAGCCGCAGTTTTCATTGATATTGACCCCGTCGGGCTGGTCGCTCAGGAAGACGCAGTCGGCCCCCAGGGCGGAGAAGAGCTTGCGGGCCGTGGCACTGGCCGAGCCGTTGGCACAGTCCACCGCCAGCCGCATCCCCCGCAGGTCGACATCGGTGACGGACAGCAGGTGCCGGACATAATCGTCCACCGCGTTCTTGCAGGAGGACACCCGGCCGATGTCCCCGCCGGTCGGGCAGGGCGGGGTTTTGGCCCCGTCAAGGACGATAGCCTCGATCTCCTCCTCCAGGGCGTCGGAGAGCTTGTAGCCCTCGCTGTTGAAGATCTTGATCCCGTTGTATTCGCAGGGATTGTGGGAGGCGGAGATCATCACACCCGCGTCCGCGCCATACGCCTTGACCAGATAGGCTACCGCCGGGGTAGGCAGCACACCCAGCAGAAGCACATCGGCCCCCACCGAGCAAAAGCCCGCCACCAGCGCCGCCTCCAGCATATCGGAGGAAATACGGGTATCCTTGCCGATGACCACCTTCGGCTTGTGATGCTCCGCCTCGGCGAGCACCATCGCCGCCGCCCGGCCGATGGCCATGGCGGTCTCACAGCTGAGCTCGGTATTGGCCACGCCCCGCGCGCCATCCGTTCCAAACAGTCTTCCCATACACTTGACTCCTTCTTTCCCACAAAAGATACGGTATGTGCTCTATAGTATATGTAAAATCCGGCCCGTCCCACAACAGGCGGATGTTACGCTCAAAGGGCGGTGCCCTGCCGCCCCTCCAGGGCGAAAACGGGTTCCCCGTCCACCCGGATATCCAGCAGCGCCCGGACCGTCTCCGGATCCGCGATGGCGACGCCCTCGCTATAGTCCTTCGATGCCGCCGCGGGCGACGGCGAGGCCAGCTCTCCATACCGGACCGCCGTCCAGGGGCTTTTCACATACACGAATTGCCCGTCGATCCGGGCGATGGTCGCTTCCCAGTGAAGCAGCGGCAGATCATTGTACATATATGAGATCGAATACGAATACGCGGCGCTGCTCTCAGTTTTGTACCGGACGGTCTCGCCCCGTATGGTCTCGAGCCGCCGCAAAGTTTCCATGTCCGCCGGATCGGTGATCCGCGCGTCCGCTTCGTAACCCACATGGATGCCGGTCAGGGCCTGTTCGGGAGCGGATAGCCGGTCCAGGGCCTCCCGGGTGGCGTAGAGAAGGGTGCCATGGGCGATCCCCCGGTACAGGAACTCGCCCTTGTCATCGTACCCCACCCGCTGCAGGTATTCCCGGAAAAACAGGTCCTCGAACCACGGCAGGCCCTGATCCACCCGGGCCAGCGGCTCTTCCAGAACCACCGTCCGGCGATCTCCGGGAATAGCGTAGTAAAGGGTGTCGTTCCAGCGGATGGCGCTCTTGAGCACCACCGGGGTACCGCCTCCCTCCTGCCACTCGACCCAGTCCTCCTCCGGCAGGGTGAAGGGCGCCGCCACAGGCAGGCCGGGACGCAGACTCCGGATCAGGCCGCAGGCGCAGCCGCCCAGCACCAGGACTCCCGCCGCCGCGACAATCCAGCCCCATGCTTTCCGATTGGCCTTTTTCATACAATCCCCCTTACCGCATAGAAGGCCGCACGGCAGACGGTTACTCCAGCAGGTTCATCTGCTCGGGCAGGCCCTGCCCCGGGGCGGACAGCCCCAGATGGGCATAGGCGGCGGGGAGCACCACCCGTCCCCTCGGGGTGCGGTTGATGAAGCCGATCTGCATCAGATAGGGTTCATACACGTCCTCGATGGTCACCGCCTCCTCCCCAATGACCGCCGCCAGGGTGTCCAGCCCCACCGGCCCGCCGTTATAATGCTTAATCATGGCCAGCAGCATCCGGCGGTCCACCATATCCAGGCCCAGCTCGTCGACCTCCAGACGGTCGAGGGCCTGCCGGGCGGCGGTCTCGCTGATGTTGCCGTCGCTGATCACCTGCGCGAAATCCCTCACCCGTTTGAGCAGCCGGTTGGCGATCCGGGGGGTGCCGCGGGACCGCGAGGCGATCTCGAGAGCGCCGTCCCGGTCACAGGGGATGTCGAGGATCTTGGCGCTGCGCTCCACGATCCGCCCCAGCTCCTCCGGAGTATAAAGCTCCAGGCGCAGGATCACCCCGAACCGGTCCCGCAGCGGCGCGGAGAGCTGACCGGCCCGGGTGGTGGCGCCGATCAAGGTAAACCGGGGCAGGGGCAGATGGATCGACGCCGCGCCCTGGCCCTTGCCGTTGATGATATCGATGGAAAAATCCTCCATCGCGGGATAGAGGATTTCCTCCACCGTCCGGGGCAGGCGGTGCACCTCGTCAATGAAGAGCACGTCGCCCTGGTCGAGGTTGGTCAGCAGGGCCGCCAGATCCCCCGCCCGTTCCAGTGCGGGGCCCGAGGTAATCCGGAAATTGACCCCCAGCTCGTTCGCGATGATGGCGGCCAGGGTGGTCTTGCCCAGGCCGGGGGGGCCGTACAGCAGCACGTGATCGAGCGCCTCCCCCCGCAGCTTGGCCGCGTCGATGAAAACCGACAGGTTCCCCTTGACCTTCTCCTGCCCGATATATTCGGTCAGGGTGCGGGGGCGAAGGGGATTGTCCCCTTCGTCCTCCGGCAGGTATTCCGCCGCGACCATACGGTTTTCGTAATCCATTTCCATGTCAGGCGATCCTCCTCACCGGGGTCTCCGGCTGTTACAAGGACGAAACAGCATGAGATTGCAGCTTTCACAGTACCAGACATCCGGCTGCAGCACCCCGCCGAACGGTGGTTCCCAGTTTCCAATATATAGCGCCGGCTTCATTTTCAGGCGTTCCCACCGTGTGGGCGGTTCCTCGTCCGTCTGCTCATACCAGAGCAGACGCTGACCGGCAGCATCCAGACAGCCCCGCCTCATGGGCTCTCCGCAGGCCGGACAGTGAATCCTATCCATCTCAGCGTTTCCCCAGCGTCTTAAGGGCTTCCCGCACCAGCGTCTCCACCGGCAGGGCGCTGTCCAGCCGCCCCACGGCGGCGGCGGCTTCCCCGGGGGTGAACCCCAGCACCGTCAGGGCGGCGGCCGCTTCAGCGGCGTTTCCCGCCGCGCTCACACCGCCCGGCACACCTGCCTCCGGCAGCTCCATCCCGCCGGAAGACGCCAGAGCCCCCACCTTATCCTTCATTTCCAGTACGATCCGCTGGGCCAGCTTGGCGCCCACCCCCTGGGCCTTGGTCAGGGATTTGAAATCCCCCGCCGCCACCGCCAGGGCCACCCGTTCGGGGGACAGTTCGGAAAGGATGGCCAATCCCACCTTGGGCCCCACGCCAGACACGGCGGTCAGCTGCTTGAAACAAGTGAGTTCCCCCTGGCTGGCAAACCCGAACAGCTCGAGTGCGTCTTCCCGGACGTTCAGCACGGTATACAGCATTGCTTCCTGCCCCACGGGCGGGAGCTGCCGGGCGGTGTTCATGGTAATATGGCACTTATAGCCCACCCCGCCGCATTCGATGACCGCCATTTTGGGATCCGCGTGGATGAGGTCGCCCCTTACACTGTAATACATATCCTGGCTCCTTTTTCCTCCATCATGTCCGCCGCCCGGCGACGATGCTGCGCTTGAGGGCCGTGCCCCCCATCTGCCCGTGGCAGATGGCGATAGCCAGGGCATCGGCGGTATCGTCGGGTTTCGGGACCTCCCGCAGCCCGAGAAGCCGCCGGGTCATCTCCATCACCTGGGGCTTTTCCGCCTGGCCATAGCCCGTAACCGCACTCTTGACCTGCAACGGAGTATACTCATACAACGGCACGCCCCGCTTTTTCGCCGCCAGCAGGATCACCCCTCTGGCCTGGGCCACATCGATAGCCGTCTTCTGGTTGTTTTTGAAATACAGCTTCTCCACCGCCAGGGCGTCGGGCTTCGCCCGGTCGATGAGGGCGAGCAGTTCATCATATATGATCTCGAGCCGGCGGGAAAAGTCCATTCCCGCCGGGGTGAGCACCGCGCCGTAATCCAGGGGAGCGAACCGTCCCCGCTCATACCGGACCACACCCCAGCCCACAATGGCGTAGCCCGGATCGATCCCCAGTACGATCAAGCGCGTCCCCCCTCTCAACATAACGATTTATTATAGCACAAGCTTCCAGCTCCCCGCAACTCCCAAAACTGTGCGTATGACCCTATTTCATCAGACGGGCAAGCGCCTCGACCGCGATCCCCGCCGCCGCGTCGGTTTCGGCCGCGCGCGGGTTCGGCAGCCCCGCCTTTTCCCGTTCCTGATTCCAGATGACCTGGAGCACACAACCCGCCCGCAGCCCTCTTGCCGCCGCGACGGTATACAGGGCGGCCGTCTCCATCTCCGAGGCCAGACACCCGCCCTTGAGCCACGCCTGCCAGGCGGTCTGGAGCTGACAGGCCACCGGCGACTCTTCCGGGCTGTGCTGGCCGTAAAACGAATCCTTGCTCTGCACCACGCCGATATGGACTGCCCTGTCCCATTTTCCAGCCGCGGCGGCGAGCGCACCCGTCACCTCAAAATCGGCCACGGCGGGGAATTCCACCGGCAGATATTCCCGGGAGGTCCCCTCCATCCGGATGGCCCCCGTGGCTACCACCACATCCCCGCCCTGCACGGACAAGGCCATGCCGCCGCAGGTACCCACCCGGATCAGGGTTTTCACTCCGCAGCGCGCAAGCTCCTCTACACAGATGGCGGTGGACGGCCCGCCGATCCCATGGGAGGTCACGAGCACCCGTTCGCTCCCGATCCGGCCCGACCAGGTGGTATACTCGCGGTTCTGCGCTTCAAAGCAGGCGCCCTCCATCCTCCGGGCAATGGACTCCACCCGTCCCGGGTCACCGGTGACGATGGCATACGCCGCCCCCTGCGCTGGTGTCAGCCCAATATGAAACATGGTCTCCCGGTTGAATTCCATCATGCCTCGCCCGCTCCCTTTTCCTAATCTGATGCTATTTGGTGACGGTATCCAGTATAGCACATTCCGTGGAAAATACGTGAACAAAATCGGAATTCGCTTCCATCGGCCGGCGTCTGGCGGCATTCTCCAGAAAAACCCACACCAAATAGAGTGAATTTTTATCACATTATAAAAATAGAAAAATCCGATGGATCAAATTTTTAGAACGAGGAAAAAAGCCGCCTTCCATTGAAAGGAAAAGCGGCTTTTCGGGATCTACACCGGATCCAGTCCCCGTTATATAAATAATGTGAATATGCCTAACCGAATTCAAAACCATTTTTTCTGGTTTTTGACTACTTTTTTATGCTTTTCCCATTAAATCTGGATTTTATACGCTGTTTTAATGGAAAATATTTGGTCGAATCCCTCTTGTTTTCCAGAAAATTATGTGATATAATTTCACAGAAAAAAGTGGAAATTTTGACAAATTTCCGCCTATTCCGGCCGAAGTGTTCCCTGCTGGATATTCCGGATCAGGCCGCAGATGTCCCCGATGGTGCCGACATACCGGAGCCCCAGCCTCTCAGGGGGGACCTCGATACCGAAGGCCTCTTCGATCGCCACGACCAAGCTGATACAGTTTAAGCTGTTCATGCCGTCGCGGCGCAGGTCCTCATCCGCCGGCACATTCTCCCAATCATAAGGCCCGACGGTCTCGCCGAGCAGCCTGCGCACCTGAGCTTCGATATTCATCCCTGTCTCTCACCCCTGTTGCGCAGCAGCTTGCCCGAAGCGTTTCGCGGCAGGCGGTCCACGATCTCAAAATCGTCCGGATATTGGTAGGGGGACAGTGTCTTCCGGCAAAGTTCCCATAGCTCCCGTCTCGTCATGCCTGGGGCCACTGCTTCCAGGTGGATGCGCTGCCCTACCACCTCATCGCGTTTCCCATAGGCCATCACGTCCACGATGCCGTCCTCCTCGCGCAAGGCGTTCTCGATTTCCTGCGGATATACGTTGATGCCGGCCCGTATAATCAGGTCGTCGCGGCGCGAACGGATATACAGGCGGCCGTCGGCGTCGGTATCGGCTATGTCGCCGGTGTGCAGCCAGCCACCGCAAAGCGCCCGCCTGGTTTCATCCGGGCAGCGGTAATATCCCTTCATCCGGCTTTCTCCCAGCAGGAACAGCTCCCCATCCTCAATGGTATATTCCCAACAGGGAAGGGGCGTCCCGACCGAGCCGGGCGCTTTGTCGAACAGCTCGGGTGGCAGATAGCTGACCCGCGGCCCGGCCTCGGTCAAGCCGTACACATGGTATATCACGGTTTCGGGCATGGCCTCGCGCATCCGTACGGCCACGCTCGGCGTCATGCATTCCCCGCTGACGGCCGCGCTATGCAGCGGCAGCACCCGGCCGCGGCGGCGCGCCGCCCCGCACAGCAGATAGAAAAGGGTTGGTGTGCCGCACAGCACCGTCGTCCCGTCCTCCTCTATCGCGTCGAGCAGGCGCAGCGGCTGGAAATCGCCGCCGTCAAACACGATATCCACCCCTTTGACCAGGGAGAGGAAGAATTCCCCCATGAGGACGGCGCAATGGTACAGCGGCCGGGCGATCCGGATCTGGCCCCGGATATCGAAATACCCCTCCACCGCGAGCAGGTTCACGAGCAGCCCGTCGTCGGCCAGCATGGCCCCCTTGGGCACGCCCGTCGTCCCGGATGTATAAAGGATCAGCCGTATCCCCTCCAGCGTCTCTTCCTCAGGCGACGGAATCCCTACCGTGAGCGGTCCCTGCTCGGTCAGGATGCAGGAGAGCCCCGCCGCCCGTCGGATCTTTTCCACATGGGCCCTGCCGTATCGCGGTGACAGCGGTACGGCGGTCTTGCCCGCCGACAGGCAGGCCAGCAGCAGGAGGGCTGTGTCCAGATCCGAGCGGCAGAGGATGCCGTACAGACGGCCCGACAGCGTCCTGCCGATTTCTTCCGCCTCCTCAAACAGCTTACTGAAGGTCATGGACCGCGTTTCATCCCGCACGATCCTGTTCGGATGTTCCCTGGCCCGCTCGCGCAGATAGGTATACAGCGTCATCTTCAAATCCTCCTTTATCCTCACCGCAGCCCCAGCGTATATCCCGGCCGGTCAGGCAGGAGATAACCGGTATTTCTCCATGAGTGCGTAGACATCGCCCACCGTTTGAATCGCCTCGGGATCCAGATCCGCCTCCTTCAGGGTGACGCCGAATTCCTCCTCCAGCGCCACGAGCACCTCCACCAGCCGCAGGCTGTCGATTCCCAAATCGTCCTTGAGCCGCTGCTCCCTTTCCGGGGAGTCGCACCAACAGTACCGCCGCAGTACGTCGTTGACCTGTTGTTCTACCTTATCCATCTTCATCCTCCTAATCGGCTCCGCAGTTCCGCCATGAGCCTGTTGTCCATCCGGGCGGTTTCCTGCAGAAGGGTATAAAACTGTGAGGGCGGAACCGTGCGTTTGAGATGATAATACTCCGACAACGCATAGATGCGTTCCATTTCGGGTTCCATCTTCCGCATGAACGCCATGTCCAACCCGTAGTCCTCGTAATAAGCCGCGATCCGGTAACGCAGCTGCTTATAAATCCCGATCATGTCCCGCAGCCGTCTGCCGACGTCGGGGATCCCGTCGAGATCCTGTTCATAGAACCAGAAATCCACGTGATTTTCCGGTTTGAAGATGCGGCCGTTCCAAAACCGCCGGCGTTCCTCCCTGTCCAACCCACGGCGCAAGCACAGGTGAAATCCACTTCCCGCATACGCCTCCCGCAGCTCGGTACCGGTCAGCATCACCGATTTGTCCGGGATATCGTTGAAGACGGCCCACCCCTCCCCCTCGGGGAGCAGCCGGACATAATGGTCGTCCCGGAAGCCCCGCGCCATCAGGACGCTCTTGGTGAATTCCGGGGTGACCAGGATCAAGACAGCCTCCCGCTCCGTCTGTTCCGACAACGTCTCGAGCCAGGCGGATAGCTCCTGCTCCCGTTTTTCGAAGGCCAGCATCCCCCTGGCGCGCAGATCATCCTGAATCCGCCCCACCCGGTCGAAGCGGACTGGGCTCATCCCCTGGATGACCATGAAGAAAAAGAGCTCCTTGAGCGGAACGGCGCTGTTATAGTACAGCGGCGCCACATCGACCTCTTGCTGCCGCAGGAACGCCAGCACCTGGTTTTCCACGCAGGACAAACCGTACAGCCCCTCAAACATACCGCAACACCCCGGCCACCGCCTCTTTGACCCGGTCAAAGCTCTCCTCTTCCCCGCGATCAGTGGGGATCGGGATCCCCCCGTTCTCGGCGGCGATTTCCCGGTATTCCCGCCGCAGGCGGTGCTGTAGCGGCACGTCGATATACCGGTCCCGTTCACTCGCGCGGGACCGCACCCTCCGGATGGCGGTATCCACATCTACATCCAGGAAAAAGGCGAGATCCGGCTTCGGGATGCTGGCAGATATCTCGTAAATCCAGCGGTCCTGCTCATAGCCCCTGGCTCTCAGATTGGCCAGGCAGGAATAAAAATACCGGTCGCTGACCACGGTTTCCCCCCGCTCGAGGCGGGGGCGGATCACCCGGTTGGAATGCTGTACCCGGTCGCTCGCGCAGTAGAGGGACAGCGCCCGGTAATCGTAGGCATCGTGGGCCGGCGTGTCCATATACGTGCGGAAAATCTCCGACTGCCGCACCGCGTCGGTGGGCTGCTTGGTCAGGAAGGCCGGCACCTCCAGCTCTTCCAGATACCGCGTCAACCTGCGGATGAGGGTGGTTTTCCCACAGCCGTCCAGCCCGCAGAAGGTGATCAGAAGGCCGGGAGTCTCATGCGGTCGCATTTGCAGCTTCATACAGCTTCTCCTTTCGGACGCCGCAGAACATCCACTCGTCAAACGGCATCCCATGGCGGAACACCCTCCCGTCGGACGGGCGATAGATCTCGCCCAGCCGTTCCATATCCCACGGCTTCAGGCCCTCGAGGAGCCCGTCCAGGACCGGATGGCGCATGGAAAAGAGCGCGCGGGTGTGATAGAAGGAAAAGGCACACTCCCCTTTGAGGCCGCAGGCCTCCGCCCGTTCCAGGACCTCCGCGGCGAGAGCCTCGTCCAGGTCCTCTCTCAGCAGCAGATAGAGGTCGCTGAATTTGTAAAGCGACAAATCCCGGCCCATCTCCACCCAGTTGTAGATGCTGGCCTCCTTATAGAGATGAGCGCAAAGATGCAGCAGGAAATCGGCCGGCGCCAGGGTATAAAGCGGCGCTTCCGCCGTCTCGATCCGCGCCTGCCTCCCCTCGAGCAGCCGCTCCACGGCGCCGCTGTCCCGGGCCTGATAATCGAGGGTGAAATTGATGTCGATCTCCCAGTAAGGCATCCCCGGCAGATCCACTTTCCGGACAAACGGCACCGTTTCGCCCCGGTTCATCCGGGAAGAGATGATCTCCTGCCGGGTCGCCGGACGGAACCGGCCGGCACGCAGAACCCCCTGCTCGAAGCCGCTTTCCCGCAGCCGGTCGGACAGGGCGGGAATGTCCCGTGCCTGAATGAGGATGTCCATGTCGTTTGAGGTGCGCAGCCCGTCCGGATACCGGCTGACCAGCAGCCCGCCCTTGAGGAGGGCGTATGGAAACGGCGCGTCCCGGAGCATCCCTCCAAGCTGGCCGAGAAGGCGGCGGTAACTGCTGGTGCGCAGCCGGTTCTGCTCATAGACCGCCTCCAGCGCGCCGCGGAATTCCCGGTTGACCGAGGGAAGGAGGCCGGCATTCTGAAGGGTGTGGTACGCCGCTCCCCCCATCCGGTTGAAAAGGAGGTGGCCTAATATGTAGGGATAATCCAGGCCCTGCGCCATCCAATCCCGGAGCCTTTCCGGATCCGCGTCCTGAAAACGGCAGAGCTCCAGTATGTATGCGTTCTCCCGCCTCATCCAATTCCTCCTTCGTCCTTTGCCAGTTTGCGGTAAAAGCCGTTGCGCGCACGCAGTTCGTCGTGCGTTCCCGCGTCGATGACCCGCCCGTCATCCATGACCACGATCCGCTCGGCCCGCAGGACAGCGGACGGCTTATGGGAAATCACCAGCAACGTGGCCTGCCCCGCGGCTTCCCGGACGGCTTCGTTGACCCGGTCCTCCGACATTTTGTCCAGGGAGCTGGTGGCTTCGTCGAACAGCAGCAGGCGCGGCTCACGAAGGAGCGCACGGGCGATAGCCAAGCGCTGCCTCTGCCCGCCCGACAGGCGGACGCCCCGTTCCCCGATCTCGGTGTCCAGCCCCTTCGGAAGGCCCTCCACAAACTCTCGGATGCTCGCCTTCCCGCAGGCGTCGAGCAGCTCTGCTTCAGTGGCGTCCTCCCTGGCGATGAGGAGATTTTCCCGGATGCTCATGTTGAACAGGTAGCTGTCCTGCATTACCATGCCGGTATGCCGGTACAGCACGCGGCGGCGCAGCTCGGAAGCCTCCCGCCCGTCGTAGCGGATGGAACCCGCGTCCGGATGGTAAAGGAGCAGCAGCAACTTGGCAAGGGTCGTTTTGCCGCAGCCGCTGTGCCCGACCAGGGCGATGTAGCCGCCCGGCTCCAACCGCAGGGACACGTCCTGCAAAACCGGCTCCTCCGGCGTGTAGCCGTAGCGGATATCCGCGGCCTCGACCTCGCCCAGCAGAGGCCGTTCATTTTCGCCGTCCGCTTCCCGGGCCAGGGAGAGGGTTTCAAATACCCGGCTGTAATACGGGGCGTTGGTCCGCAGCTGCGCGTTTCGGCTGCTGACCGCGTCCAGGGAGGAAAACAGCATGGAGAAGTACTCTCCGAACAGAATGAGCTGCCCGACCGTGATCCGGCCGCGGATGACGAAAAACGACCCGATGATGTACACGAGCACCTTGGTCAGGTAGTTTGCCTTGAAATCGTTGAATATCTCCGCGTACAGCCAGTACCGGATCCAGCGGTATCCCAGCTCCGCCAGGCGCTTGCGGTATGCCCGGTAACGGCCGATAAAGGTGTCCTCGGCATTCTGTATTTTGATTTCCTTCCAGTATTGCAGCGCGTCGTGCGTAAAGGAGGTGTAGTTTTGGCTGACCCCCCGGATATCCTCGTTGACCTTGCCCGTTCCCCGCCCGATCCAGGCGTTGAGAAGGAAGACGAGCGGGATGGTCAGACAGCAGAGCAGGGTCATCAGCGGACTCATCCGCAGCGTGAGCACCAGGGTAACGGCCACCGTAACCAGGCTGAACAGGTAATCGACCACCTGGTCCTTGATGAAGCTGCCGAGGCCGTCGACATCGTCTATCAGCCGCATTTTCCAGTTGCCCGGCTTCTCTTTCTCAAAAGTAGCCAGGGGCAGCCGCTTGTAGGTATTCCAGATATCCGTGCGGAGCGACAGGGTGAAACGGTTAAGCAGGCGGTTGCTCACCCCCAGCTCCACGGCTCCCAGCAGCAGGCGGCAGAGATACACCGCCAGCAGCCCCACGACCACCTGGTAAAACACCGCGATCTGGCGCTCCCGCATCACGTCGTCGATAAGGATCTGAAAGAACACCGGATTGACCAGGGAAACCGGGACCGCCGCCGCGCTGCACAGGAGCATGACGACAATCAGCCACCGGGATTCCCGGGCATAGGGCTTAATTCGGCGGAAAATCTCCCAACGGCCAAGTCTCATGCCGCCCCCTCCTTCCCGAACAGACGGCGGTAGGTGACCGACTTCGCCCGCATTTCCTCGTGGGAGCCCACCGCCTCGATCTCCCCTCCGTTTATCACAATGACCTTTCCGCAGCCACGGATGGCCGAGAAACGGTGGGAAACGACCACCACCGTGATGTCTTCGTCCAGGTGCATCAGCTCCTCCGCGACCTGCTCCTCCATGTCCACATCCAGCGCGGAGGTCGCTTCGTCGAGCAGGATCAGCGAGACGCGGCGCAGCAGCAGGCGTGCGATCATCAGGCGCTGCTGCTGTCCCCCAGACAGCCCGCGGGTGTTCCCGCCGATCCGTTCGTCGAGCCCCGCCGGCAAGCTGCGGATCAGCTCGTCAAGGCCCACCCGGCGCAGGGCTTCCCACAGCTCCTCATCGGTCCCCTGCCGTCCGAGCAGCAGGTTTTCCCTCACGCTTCCTTCAAACAGGCGGATATCCTGGCTGACCACCCCGATCCGGCTGCGCAGATCCGCCAGGGAAAAGGCTCCGGCCTCCTCCCCGTTGATCCGCACAGAACCCGACCATGGGTCATACAGCCGCAGGAACAGGTCCATGATGGTCGTCTTGCCGGCCCCGCTCGCCCCGACGACCGCCACCTTGTCCCCTTTCCGAATGGAGAAGGAGACGTCGTACAGCACGGGTTTCTCCTCATAACCAAAGGTCACATGCTCGAACGCCACCTCTTCCACAACCGGAAGGGCCCGTCCTCCGGCAGGCTCCTCCTCGGTGTCCAGCACCTCGCTTACCCGGTCCAGGCTGACCCGGCGCGAAAACCAGTCGAGATAGATCCGCAGCATCCAATTGAATTTCTTGTGCATCAGCGCGACATAATCGATGACCGCCAGAAATTGCCCGACCGACATCTCCCCACGATAAATCCGCCACGCCGCGTATCCGTAAATGACCAGGGAGGCGATCAAATTGACCAGATAGATGCCTCTGCCGACCAGAAAATCCACCCAGCGGGTACGGTTCCCCAGAGTAATCAGCCGGCGCAGCGGCGCCAAAACCTGGCTGGAGGCCCAGCGCTCCGCGCACAGGAGCCGGATCTCCCGGAAACCTTTCAGGATCTCGAACAGGCGGCCGGTAAAGGCGCCGGTGACCTCCCGCCTGTCCCGGGCATACCGCTCGGTCAGACGGCCGCACAACCGGGTCATGACGATCGGCAGCGCGGCCGCGACAATCAGCATTCCCGCGATCACCAGATTGATCCTGGCCACCATGACGACGACGCCGGCACACAGCAGGATCGAATTGACGAAATGGAACAGGTTGCGCTGGATGACGTGCAGGAACTGCTCGCTGTCCCCGTCGATGCGGCTCATGATGTCGCCGCTGTTCATATGGGTGAGGAAAGACGCCCTCGACCGGACAGCCCTTTCAAATACGGCGTTCTTCACATCGACGACATAGCGGTTCTGCAGCGTCTGCCACGTATACGCATAGATCAGGTTGAAAACGATCGCCGTCAGGAACAGGACCGCATAATTCCGGATGATCTCCGGGAGAAGGCCGTGCTCACCGCCGATGAGCACCTGGTCGGTCAGCCTCAGCAGATTCTGGGGCAGAAACAACGACACCGCATAGGTGACGAGGATACAGAGCTCTGCCAGCAGAAACAGGGGTGTATATGGTTTTGCAAAGTCCCAAACCCGTTTTAGGCGGCGGGGTGTCTGAGTTTTCAACCTTTTCACTTCCAATCCCGAAACAGATTTGAGAAAATTTGGTTATTTTGTTGAACGCAGGTCTATTTTACCGAAAACCACGGATGCATTGGTTTCCATCCGTATCAAAAACGTTTCCAAACACGACATCCGAACGGCTATGGGGAACCCGTCCGGAAACAACGCACAGGGGGAAAATCATCATGACTACGACCACACCGATACCGACATGGCCCACGTCCGACCATTTGACGGTCCTGCCCATCGAAAGGGCGGATCAGGCCGTGGAGCCGCACCGGCTTTTCCGGCTCCTGATCCTCTCGCGGGGAAAGCTGACCGCGCTGTTGGACGGCGAACCGATGGAGATGAACGCGCCGTGCGTGCTCTGCCTGCATGAGCGGCGCCGTCTGACCTGCACCAGGATGATTCATTGCGAAGGCCTCGTGCTGCTGTTCCGTCCCGCCTTTCTCAACCGGAGCTTCACCCTCGAAACCCTCCGGCACCCGCATTTCCAATCCCTGGCCGAGAAGCATTCGTTCTTTCAGCTGCGCCCCTTCCTTTCAGACGACTTGACGTGCAACCGCATCTCCGTCAGTGAGGATATGATGCGCCTGCTCATACGCTGCGCCCGCAGCTGCGCGTACGAAATTGCCAACCGCGCCGACTGGTATTGGTCCTGCCGGACCCGCTCCTATTTCATGGATATCATCCGGATGCTGGAAAATCAGTATTACGAATACGGCATGCAGACGCCCGAGATGCAGATGCAGCGCCGGCCGCAGCAGGAACGCGAGGAATTGCAGAAAGTGCTGGAGTATATCGAGTCCCATCTCGACGGTGATCTCACGCTCGAGGCGGTCTGCCAGCATTTCCGCACTTACAAAAAACAGGTGGAACGCTGGTTCCAGGCCTATAAGGGCATGACCTATTATCAATATGTCAAGGAGCTGCGGCTGAAAAAGGTCTGCTTCTATCTCCGTTTCACCGAACTGCAGATGAAAGAGATCGCCGTGCGGGTCGGCTTTTCCAGCGCCCAGAACCTTGCCCGGTTCTTTCAGAAGGAGAAGCGGATGTCCATGTCGGCTTTCCGCAGGCAATCGGTGTGGGAACGCCAAAACGATCGGGAGCTCCAGGCCATACGCAGCAGCCATACGGCCTGAATCCCGCAAAAGACACCACAAAAAAACGGCTGGATGGTGATAAAAATTAGGCCGAAATTTCCCTTGATTTTCTTCCATATGGGGCTTACGATAAATATGAAGAAATTGTGAATGCAAGATCTCTATGAAAGAAAGAGGGCCCCGTCGTTGAATATCGATTTTTTCCTGGATCTGGCCGTGATCATCATCGCCGCCAAATCCTTTGGACTGCTGGTGCGCAAAATCCATATCCCCCAGGTTGTCGGTGAAATTGTCGCCGGCCTGCTGATCGGCCCGAACGTCCTGCACCTGGTCGACTCGAGCGATTTCCTCTCTCAGATGGCGGAGCTCGGCGTCATCATGCTCATGTTCGTCGCGGGGCTGGAAACCGATCTCAAGGAAATGAAGCGGACCGGGCCGGTCGCCCTGTTCGTCGCGGCGATGGGCGTCGTGGTCCCTCTCGCCGGGGGATTTCTGCTCTACTCCTGCCTGTACGGCTTCAGCCCCGTCGGCTCGGACGCCTTCTTCGAGGCGGTGTTCATCGGCACCATCATCACCGCCACCTCGGTGAGCATCACGGTGGAAACTCTCCGGGAAATGGGCAAGCTCAAGGGCAAGGTGGGCACCACCATTCTCAGTGCCGCGATCATCGACGACGTGCTCGGCATCCTGCTGCTCACCTTCGTCATCGGCTTTAAGAACCCGGCCGTCCGGCCGCTGACCGTCGTGCTCAACACCGGCCTCTTTTTTCTGGCGGCGGCGGGGGCCGGCATCCTGCTCTACTGGCTGTTCAAATGGTTCGACAAACGCTACCCGCAGCGCCGCCGCATTCCGATCTTCGGTTTCGCCGTCTGCCTGCTGTTCGCCTTTGCGGCGGAGCACTTTTTCGGGATCGCCGATATCACCGGGGCCTATGTCGCCGGCATCATTTTCTGCAACATCCGCGATTCGGATTACATCGCGCGCAAGATCGACGTCAGCTCCTATATGCTCTTCAGTCCCATCTTCTTCGCGAGTATCGGGCTGAAAACCGAAATCCACGGGGTCGACGCCTCCATGCTGGTTTTCAGCATCCTGTTCGTGCTCGTCGCGCTCGGGACCAAAATCGTCGGCTGCGGCCTGGCCGCCAGAGCCTGCCGCTTCTCCTGGACGGATTCCCTGAAGGTGGGTGTCGGCATGATGACCCGCGGCGAGGTCGCGCTCATCGTGGCGCAAAAGGGCCTCGCCGTCGGCCTGATCCCGCCGGTCTACTTCACCGCCGTGATTTTGTTGATTATGGTTTCCTCCATCGTCACCCCGGTAGCCCTCAAGCTCCTTTACCGGAAGGAGGATCGGGCGGCGCCTCCGTCCGATCCGGTACCGGCCTCCACATAAAACCACGGCTGCACGGAAACCCATGGTGGGTTTGCGATCCATGTTTTCGAGGGCAGACGCCTCGAAAACACACTTTATCAGGAGTCGGCGGGGACAGAACGCCAGGCGGGCGGCAGCGTGCCGCCGCGATTCGGTATTCCCCGAGCAGCATGTCGACACAGCCGATATGTTGACTTCACCGCCATAGAGGAGGCGGGCGGCAGACAGGCGTTGTCCGGAAAGGATGGACAACGCCTGTTTTTCTGTTCTTTTTTCCCCTGTTTTGGCCCTTGGGCCGCGAATCGGCGTCACCCTTTTATCCCCGATTCATATGATGACAATGAAGGGTAACCGCCGGACGGCCAGGGTTCCCCTATCAACGAACAGGAGGATTTCTTATGCCTGATAACAAGTACATCCATGATGCCGGCTGCAAGGAAGCCGTATGCGTCGACGCCGGACGCGTTTACGATTCCTGCTCCGACAAAGACTGTCTGGAGGACCTGCAGGTTTACTTTACCGAGCGGGATCAGATGGTCATCGATCACGCGGTCAGTGTCCGCGCCAAAAAAGCGGAGGTCATCACCACCTACATCGACGTCGAAGCCCTGCCTTTCAACCGCGGGTACTATTCCTGCGACCTGACCTTCTTCTTCGAGATCCAGCTCGAGGTCTATTCCGGCCATGGCGTCCCCTGCACCATCGTGTGCGGCGTCTCCGTCTTCCAGAAAAAGGTCATCCTGTACGGCAGTGAAGGCAACGTCAAGGTCTTCTGCAGCGAGTTCGTCCCCAACCAGCACGACCAGCAGGAAATGCCCGCCCGCAACATGCCGCGCTGCTGCGTCCAGATCGCCGACCCCATCATCCTGTCCGCCCGTGTGGTGGACGCGTGCGACTGCGGCTGCAAGTGCGACTGCTGCTGCAGCTGCTGCAACATCCCCGACTGCATCTGCGAACGGTACGGCGGCCATTTCTGCGACGGACGGGACGGCAAGCTCGTCCTCGTGACCATCGGGATCTTCACCATCGTACAGCTCGTGCGCAACGTCCAGATGCTCATGCCGGTGTACGATTTCTGCATGCCCTCCAAGGAGTGCTGCCCGACGAGCGACAACCCCTGCGACCTGTTCAAGAAGATGTGCTTCCCCGTGGACGAGTTCTTCCCGCCCAAGGTCGACGACAAGAGCTGCGGCTGCGGCTGCAAGTAAGGCGCACCGGTTTTCCAAATACGGGTACAAAACCCCCGGGCCTTTGGCCCGGGGGTTGCTCCTATAGGATGCCGGGCAGCTCCCGCATCGACCGAATCACCGCGACGGGAAGGTCGGGGGGCGCGGGCCGCCCCGCCACGTTGTACCACACGGTTCTCAGTCCCACCGCGAGGCCGCCCCGGATATCGGCGGCGAGATCGTTCCCGACAAACACGAGATCCCTCCGGGAGGCTCCGGGATTGTCCCGCAGCACCCGTCCGATCCCATACTCGAAAAACGCCCGCGCGGGCTTGCGCCGGCCGATGTCGGCGCTGGCAAACACCGCCTCAAAAAAGCGGGCGATCCCGTGCTCCCGCAGCAGGCGCTCCTGAGAGGGGGCGAGAAATATGCTGTTGGTCAGCACGTACATCCGGACTCCCCGGCCGGCCAAAACCCCCAGCGCGTCCTCCACCCCATCCTCCGGCTCCACCTCCTCCATACGGGAGAGCACCGCATATTCCACCTCTTCGTCCGGAAGGGGCAGCCGGAACCCGAAACGGCGGCAATAGGCGGGATAGTCCTTTTGGATGAAGGCTATCTCCGTATGGCCGGTTTTTCTGGCCTCATAAGCCGGGAGAAAGGCGGCCGCGTACGCGGCGAGTTCCTCCCGGGAACAGACGGTGTGGAATCCGGTCTCATACAGCATATCCAGCCCCCGGCCAAAATCAAAGGACCGTTCCCTGAGCAGGGTATCGTAAAGATCGAATAGAACGATGGGCGTCATCATCGGCCCTCCCCCACGTCTTACGTGCATCGCATCGGTGTTCAGGCGGCGTTTTCCGGGGCACGGTCGTCCGGCAGGTGCTTCCGTCCCGCCAGCAGCAGGACGCCGCCCACGCCGAACAGGACCAGCAAGCTGATGATGCCGATCGACGCCCGGCCGGTCACCATATAGAACAGGGAATACAGCATCGGCCCGATCACCGAGGCGAATTTGCCGAAGATGTCGTAGAACCCGAAATACTCATTGGAGCGTTCAGGCGGCACCAGCTTGCCGAAATACGAGCGGGACAGCGCCTGGATCCCCCCCTGTACCGTCCCCACCAGGAAGGCGAGGACCCAGAACAGCAGGCTGGACAGCCGGAGCGCAGACGCATAGGCATCCTGCTTGCCGCCGTCCGCAATGAAGGGGGCGAGCTGGGCCTGCATCCGCGTCACCTCCCCGGCCGCCCACTCCCGGGCATCCGCGGAGGAAAAGGCATATGTCCCATCCTGATCGTTCAGGCTTGCCAGCACGTCCCCGAATACCCCGGAGGGGCCGTCCTCCCCCTCCGACCAGAAGGCCGCGGGACGATCCTCGGCGGACAGGGCGTTCTTGCCGTTTTCCTTGATGTCGTTAACCACGGCTTCAAAGGCCTTGCGGTCCCGGTCCGATAGCGCGGCGGCTTCCGCCGTCTCGCCCGCGGCGCTGTCCACGGCATCCGTGTATTCCATCTGATACGGCTCCACATTGAGCCCCATGAAGAAGCCCACGCCGCAGATAACGACATACACCCCAATGGCGGCGGCGATCATCCGCAGCGCCCCCACCCTGGAGGCCAGACGGCTGAACAAGATGGAAAACGGCACCGCGACCAGTTGAGTCACGAGCAGCGCCAGGATCATCCCGGTCGAGCCGAGGCCCAGCGTCGCGCCGTAATTGGTGGCCAGGTTGATGACTGTCCCGACCCCGTCGATGTAGAAGAAATAGGCGACCAGATAGAGCAGCAGCCCTTTGTCCCGGGCGATGTCCTTCATGGTGCGCCACAGATTGTGCATGGCGGCCGACGCCAGCCTGGACGGCGGCGTCTCCACATAATACGTCTGCTTGACGTTTTTTAACAGCGGGATGGAAAACACCGCCCACCACACGCAGGTCAGCAGGATGGAAAATTTCACCGCCGTGACGCTGAAATCCGTCAGCAGCAGGAACACGATCGAGATGACAAAGGGAATGGTGCTGCCCCCGAGGTATCCCATCGCGTAGCCCCAGGAGGAGACGCGGTCCATCCGGTCCCTCGTCGTCACGTCGGTCAGGAAGGAATCGTAAAACACGTTGGCCCCGGAAAAGCCGATGTGGGAGACGACATACCCAACGAGCATCAGCTTCCAATCCCCCGTAAAGGCTGTCACCGCCGTAAAGACGAGGCCGAGCAGGAGACAGGCGCCGAGAAGCTTCTTTTTCATCCCCTTGAAATCGCCGATAGAACCGAAAATCGGCGACAGCACGGCAATGATCAGGGAGGCGGCGGATACACCGATGCCCCACCATTTGTCTCCGGCATCCCCGGCGATGTTGGCATAATAAATCGGGAAGATGGCGGCCATCATGTTGGTGGCGTAGACGGAATTGGCCCAGTCGTACAGTATCCAGCTTTTTTCCGGCTTGGTGAAGCGGCGCGACGGATCTTTCGAACGTTTCCGTGCGGTTTCCTGTGTGGACATGCGCATCCCTCCTGCCGATAGTTTTTTCCAAATCCAGTATCGCATTCCCAAAAGTTTTTGTCAATTAGATTTGTGTTAAACCGGAGGCGATCCTCTGTGATTTACCGCAGCGATATGCATGGCAAAAGCCGGCCAACTCATGGCTGGCCGGCCCGCATGGATATTTCCCACTATGTACGCTGTCCCTGGTTCGCGATACCCGCACACATATATTGGCACATGTCGACAGCTAACCGATGGCAGATTGGCACGATATTGACAAATGTCGTGTAATTTTTTATTTTCAGGCTGGTGGCGATCGATTCCAGCAAATCGGCTTCATGCCCGATCATGGCCGACCATTCCGCCACCTTCCAGTAGGGATTCATGCGATTGAGGATATTGGCGATTTTCAGGCCGTTCTCCTTCCATTTTTGCCGGATGACATTGGTCTGGCTGTCGCCCTGCATGAGCGTTTCCACATACTGGACAAACAGCTGGTTATGGTTTGCCATGGCCGTAACCAGATCATGACACTTATCCATTGGATAGATGCCCGAAATGATAGTCGCGTATGTTTTGTTGAGGCTTATGAGTTTGTTTTTGCTGTCTTCCTTGAGTGGGGTGTGGAAGGCCGCGTTGTTGAGATAGACCAGGCTCCAAAACAACTCCTCCGTCGCGTAATATCCAAATGCCTCGTACAATTGCAATTCTTCTTGATTCACGGCTTCTGCCTCCTTTCCATACATACTATGATTTCAAATGAAAATTGTTCCAAGGGCCCGCAATTCAAATGATTGCATTTACTGCTCAGGCTCGGTCATCCGCGGTTTCCCGTCCCTCATCGGTCTCAGGACCGTATCCCACAGGGCACGGACAAGCCGGACAGCCCGGCCGGGTGCCCTGTTTTTTCATTTGGTGGGACGATGTCCGAACCGGCTTCTCTTCCATATAGCTCCCCCTTATCCGCAACAGAAAACAGCGGGATGCCCGTCTCCTCAAGAGACCGGGTATCCCGCCGTTTTTTCAGATTCTACTCCAGCTCAAAGGCACCGGTGTACAGCTGATAATATTTTCCCTTTTCGGCCAACAGGTCGTCATGGCTTCCCCGCTCGATGATCCGTCCCTGTTCAAGCACCAGGATCACGTCGGCGTTTTTGACGGTGGATAGCCTGTGCGCGATGACAAAAACCGTCCGGCCCTGCATCAGGGCGTCCATTCCGCGCTGGACAATGGCCTCGGTCCGGGTATCGATGGAACTCGTCGCCTCGTCGAGGATCATGACGGGCGGATCGGCCACGGCCGCCCGGGCAATGGCGATGAGCTGCCGCTGTCCCTGGGAAAGGTTGGCGCCGTTTCCGGCCAGGGGCGTCCGGTAGCCGGAGGGCAGACGGGTAATGAAGTCATGGGCCCCGACCAGGGCGGCGGCCTTCATACATTCCTCATCCGTGGCATCCAGCCGGCCGTAGCGGATATTGTCCATGACCGAGCCGGTGAACAAATTGGTGTCCTGCAGCACGATGCCCATGCTGCGGCGCAGATCTGCTTTCTTGATTTTGTTGATATTGATCCCATCATACCGGATCTTGCCGTCGGCGATATCGTAAAACCGGTTGATGAGGTTGGTGATGGTGGTTTTACCCGCCCCGGTGGCGCCGACAAACGCGATCTTCTGGCCCGCCTCGGCATAGAGCGTGACGCCATGCAGGACGGTTTTCTCCGGTGTATAGCCGAAATCCACGTCATACAGCCGTACATCCCCTGTCAGGCGGGTGTAGGTGACCGAGCCGTCGCTGTGGGGATGCTTCCAGGCCCATAGATCGGTGCGTTCGGCGCATTCTTCCAGGTTTCCTTCTTTTTCCCGGGCGTTGACCAGGGTGACATACCCCTCGTCCTCCTCCGGCCGCTCGTCCATCAGGTCCAAAATGCGCCGCGCTCCCGCCAGGCCCATGACCACGGCGTTGACCTGCTGGGACACCTGATTGATGTTGCCGGCGAACTGCTTGGTCATGTTGAGGAACGGGACGGCGATGCTGATGCTGAAGGCCATCCCGGACAGCGCCAGATTGGGGGCCCCGGTCAGCAGCAGGATGCCGCCGGCCAGCGCCACCAGCACATACAGCACGTTGCCGATGTTATTGAGAATGGGGCCCAGGGTATTGGCATAGGTGTTCGCCTGCTCCGCATTGTGGAACAGCTCGTCGTTGACCCGGTCGAAAGCCGCGATGCTGTCTTTCTCGTGGCAAAAGACCTTCACGACCTTCTGGCCGTTCATCATCTCTTCCACAAAGCCCTCGACTTCACCCATGGATACCTGCTGCCGGATAAAATAGCGGGCCGAGTTGCCGCCCACCTTCTTGGTAACGAACAGCATGAAGACGACGCCTGCCACCACCACAAGGGTCAGCCATACGCTGTAATACAGCATGATGCTGAAAATCGTCAGCACCGTCACGGCCGAGATCAGCAGCTGAGGAAAGCTCTGAGAGATCATCTGGCGCAGGGTATCGATGTCGTTAGTGTAATAGCTCATGACGTCGCCGTGATTGTGGGTGTCGAAAAAACGGACAGGCAGGTCCTGCATGCCGCTGAACATGCGAACCCGCATTTTCTTCAGAAATCCCTGTGTGATCACCGCCATCATCCGGCTGAAGACAAAGGCCGACAGGAGGGAGAGGACGTAAAACACGGCCAGGAGCCCGACGCTCGACAGGATCGGGCCCGCCGCCGCGCTCCAGTCGCCGCTCTGCCAGGTGGTCTCCACCACCGCGATGATTCTCTGCATGAACACTGCGGGAATCGAACTGACCGCGGCGCTGAACACGATACAGACAACGACAAAGGGCATGGCGGCCGGATAGAAGGCGAACAGCATTTTCATCAGCCGCCGGAGTGTGCCTTTGGAGGCGGTCTTATTCCGCATGCGAATCACCCGCCTTGTTCTGGGAGGTATAGACTTCCCGGTAGATATCGTCGGTTTCGAGCAGCTCGGCGTGAGTGCCGACCGCATGGACCGCCCCGCCGTCCATAACGATGATCCGGTCGGCGTCTTCCACCGAGGCCGTGCGCTGCGCAATGATGATCTTAGTGGTCTCGGGTATGTAGGACCGGAACGCCTGCCGGATGAGTGCGTCAGTCTTGGTATCCACGGCACTGGTGGAGTCGTCGAGGATGAGGATCTTGGGTTTCTTCAGCAGTGCGCGGGCAATGCACAGCCGCTGCTTCTGCCCGCCGGACACGTTGCTGCCACCCTGTTCGATATGGGTGTCGTACCCGTCGGGGAACTGCCGAATAAACTCGTCCGCCTGTGCAAGACGGCAGGCCTCCGCCATCTCGTCGTCGGTCGCGTCCGGATTACCCCAGCGCAAATTCTCCTTGATGGTACCGGAGAAGAGCTCATTTTTCTGGAGAACGACCGCAACCTGGTTGCGCAGGGCCTCAAGGTCGTACCGGCGCACGTCCACACCCCCAACCCGGACCGTCCCCTCGGTGGCGTCGTACAGACGGGGGATGAGCTGGATCAGCGAGGATTTGGCGGAGCCTGTCCCGCCGATGATGCCGATCGTCTCCCCCGACCGGATATGCAGGTCGATCGCCGACAACGCCATCCGCTCAGCCTTCTCAGCATATTTGAAGCTCACGTGATCAAAATCCACCGAACCGTCCAACACCTCGGTGACAGCGTCCGGAGGGCTGGCGAGCGCGCTTTCCTCCCGCAGCACCTCCACGATCCGCTTGGCCGACTCGCTCGCCATCGTAATCATGACAAACACCATGGAAACCATCATCAGGCTGCTGAGGATCTGGAAGCTGTAGGTCAGAAGGGAGGAAAACTGCCCCACGTCGAGGTCGAGGCCCCGGCTGGTGATGATGGTATAAGAGCCGAAGGAGAGCACGAACACCATGACGGTATAGAGGCAGAACTGCATAAGCGGATTGTTGATAGCCAGGATTTTTTCCGCCCTCGTGAAATCGGCGCAGACATCCTCCGCCGCGGCTGAGAATTTTTCTTTTTCATAGTCCTCCCGCACAAAGGACTTGACCACCCGTATCCCCTTGATGTTTTCCTGGATAGAATTATTCAGCACGTCGTATTTATGGAAGACCTTTTTAAACAGGGGCATGACCTTGCGGATGACCGCGAACAGGCCGAAGCCCAGGATCGGCGCCACGATCAGGAAAATGAACGCCATCTGCCCGCCCATGACGAACGCCATGACGAATGCGAACACCAGCATCAGCGGGCAGCGGATCGCGGTGCGGATGATCATCATGTAGGCCATCTGCACGTTGGTCACGTCGGTGGTCAGGCGGGTCACGAGAGAGGAAGTGGAGAACTTGTCGATGTTTTCAAACGAATAGGTCTGTATCTTGCTGAACAGATCCCGCCGCAGGTTGCGGGCGAACCCGCTCGACGCCTTGGAGCAGGCGGTGCCGGCCAGCCAGCCGAATGTCAGGGACAGCCCCGCCATCACCACCAGCACCAGGCCGTGCCACAAAATCACGTCGATGCTGCAGCCGCCCTTGATCTGATTGACCAGGCGCGCCACGATAAACGGGATGATGCATTCGAGCATCACCTCGCAGGATACCAGGACCGGCGCCAGGATCGACGGCCGCTTGAATTCGCGGATGGATTTTGCCAGTTCTCTTAGCATGGATACTGTCTGTCTCCTTTGCTGTAAACCTTAGAGCAGGCGCCGGGGGGTTCAGAAAAACAAACAGCGCAGGCCCGAAATATCCGGGCTTACGCTGGCGCCACTCGACGGATACCAGTATACACGTTCCAATTTTTAATGTCAACGGCACAACAGCGGAAAATTTTTAAGAATTGCCCGATATCCGCGAGTTCCCGGGACACGGATGCCGGTTCGCTCCGGCTGCTTCTCATCCTTGCGAATCCGTCTCGTTTTTTTCTTTCTCCCCTCTTGATTTTTTCGGCCGGATGTGCTAAGATCATCCGTGTTCAGTTCACGCGGGTGTAGTTCAATGGTAGAACATCAGCTTCCCAAGCTGAATACGAGGGTTCGATTCCCTTCACCCGCTCCAAAATCCGCCATATAATCTTTGATTTAGATTTTATGGCGGATTTTTGATATAATAAAATAAGCTAAGAAAATTGTTATTTACTCTTACCCGCTGCAATACTTATGAATCAAAATATAAAACCAAAAGCGTATTCCGTGTGGAAATCGCTTTGAGACAAGCTTGTGTAAAAGATACATATGCTATCAAAGTTTTTACCGCAGATGACAGAAACCATTTTAATAATCAAGCGGAACGTATACAAGACAAATTGAATCGATACTTAAATAATTTGGATGAGGAAATGGTTGATTATCCTGTCAGCCACCAGGCCCTTTTCCGCAGGGGCGGCAAGTGTAAGCTTGGAGTTCAGCTTGATATACTTGGCAAAACATATTCAGCACTTTGTGCTTGCGATCTGTATGTTATGCGTGTGACCAACCCTGATGAAGCGGATTTTGAGATGATAAAAAAATTTATCGCCGCCCGCAGACAATCTATTTTAGATAATGCTTATTCAAAATGGGCGTGTTCAAATAAGCATTACCATAACGAATAAATCCGAATCCTTTTCTATTCAGAAAGTGATTCGGATTTTATTTTACGCTGAAAAACAGGCTGGTAAATTTTAGTGTGTTTTGATATAATGAAAAAAATCAGATTTTGGTTGAAAGAGGATTTTAAAATGGTGAAATATCAATTTTTTGTCGGTTCAACTTACAAGGATTTAGTTGACGAACGACAGGTTGCTATTAACGCTATTATTGAGACCAATAATATTGTTGCCGGAATGGAATTTTTTGGAGCGGTTGGCGAAAACCAGTTAGAACACATAAAACAGGAAATTGACCAAACGGATTATTATCTGTTAATAATCGGCGGAAGGTATGGCTCTCTTACAAAATCCGGTATTAGTTATACAGAGGAAGAATATGATTACGCTGTATTAAACGGTGTAAGAGTTATCGCTTTCATCCATAGCAATCCAGAAAGTCTGGCTTATAACAAGAGTGAAACGAACTCTTCTAATAGAGAAAAATTAGAAAATTTTAAAACTAAGGTCCAAAATAGTGGACTGGTTTGTTTTTGGGACAATCTAAATGATTTAAAGTCTAAAATTGTTACAACCATATATAATGTAATTAATAAATATCCGGCAACTGGATGGAAAAGAATACAAGAGAATAACAAAGATGAACAAGATACCGATGACCTTTATATAAGATTTAATGCTCAAAAAAGAAAAGCAACCAACATATTGTTCCCATCTGTTAAGCATCATATTTCTTATGAAGAAATAAGTGTTTCATATGATTTCGATTATCCTCATCGAGCAATTTTCCGTTCCGAAAATCATTATGTTCAACTTGAGGTCAGAGACGGGATGATACAGGAATGGATGAAGCTCACCTGTAAAGACTATGTGGAATATATAGATGATCTGAATGCACAATTGAATCAAAATATGATCATATGTCTACGAAAAATATGGTTCAATACAGTCAGCCCAGAAATTATAGCCTATATTGATTTTCTGCATGATACCAGTATTTCAGTCAATTCATTGCTTTCCATTAAACAAATAAAAGAATGGTTCTATGATGGCGAGGTTTTGACGGACGGATGTTCGCATGGTGTCTATGTCAGGGTATTTCAGGAATTTTTCTTGTCGGATCATTTTTACAGTAATAATGACAAATATTATCTGCCCATGGGCGAAAATGCGATCAAATCGACTTTACAAAAAACTGAGTTTGATAAAGAAAACGGCATCATACGGTGTCAGCTTCTAATAGAAAATGCGAATACTTTTCCAGTCTCTTTCGAGATAACAGGCTGGTTTTTTATACCGTTAGAAGATAACTGGCCTGGCTGTAAAAGTTTAACTGGCATTAAAGGTCAAAATACAACAGGCTCTAATATTTTCGATTTATCCGCAAGCGAAAGTAAGGTTATGGAATGTCTGTTTATTCCCAAATCCGAATTACTCGACTATAAACCAAATGATATGCATATTTCGATAATGGATAAAACGTATGAATATCAATAAACCGGCCAAAATGGAAAAAGGCTTTGAACAACTGTAAAGCTACATGTTGACCAATTAAACGGCGTTATTATGGATTTGAAGGTATCGTCTGTAGACAGGATAGAAAGCAACCGGCTGTCTTTGGCAGCCGGTTGCTTTTATTTGTATCTCTAGACCCCCTGGCTCCGATGCAGGGGCTTCAGCCCATCGCCGCCCCACGGTTGGCCTTGCCCGCGATATATTCAACCTCTATACGTACCACCGTGGCCTCCTCCGCGCAGGACTTGATATACGTGTCCAGCGCCTCTTCGGTCAGCTCCGGAGCATATTTCCCTGCCAGCAGACGGAAACCCGCCTGACGTTCATCCTCCGCATATACGATATGCGCGGTCCCAAACGCCATGGCACTCGCGTACTCCATCGTCAAATGGTCACGGCTAGGCCCGGATTCGGCCACAACGGTAAAGCACACCCGGCTGTCATGACGGATATTGTCCAGCTTCTGTCCCTCGGTGGCACAATGGAAATAGAGCGAGTTACCCGTCAGCACATAAGAAAGCGGCACACCGTAAGGCATTCCGTCGTCACAAACCGTAGACAGCACCCCATAGGACGCACGATACAGGATCTCTCTGGCTTCCTGATAGTTTACTTTCCTGGAGATCCGCCGCATTCCCCGCATTGCCTCACCCTTTTCTTTCGGATATGCCCTGATTATACCCGACGGCGACGCCCAGGGCAAGCTTTTTTTGATTTGTTTTTGTTGGAGATAGGAGGCTCAGAAAGATGTTAGGGAATCCAGCGTCCAAATCCCCCCAAAAACCAGGTGATTGCACTCACGGGCTCTTCTTCGCTCACCATTTCTATCCACACCACGAGCATGACGTCCGGAAGAAAGGAGCGGTGTAGGGGAAGTACTCTTGCACCCCGTATTTTATCCTGTCGCCGTAATAAAAAAGAACAATTCGGCATTTAGGGAAATATTATCCACTGCATTTAAATATCTTTAGCATGTTAACCCTGTGAGTTCACGGTCGGTTTGAAAATGAAAATGGGCATGACCATCATTATTATAGCAATAGTATCAAGTATATATTAGACGACTCCTATTATGCGACTGTCAGCCGCGAAGTTCTTGAATAAGAATACACTAAACTTTCAAACTTATTTTTCGGTATCGTCATAAATAGATGCCATTCTGACTGGTGCTTTGACAATATTCTGGGCGATGGATATACAAAAAACACTTAATCTTGTTTCATCCTATTTAAAGCAAGACGGCGTTTTCATATTTAGTTGGGATCATCCATTTATGCAACTGTATCGAGGCCTTTGAGAATACATTGATTTTTTCAGGCAGTTATTTTGAAGAAGAACCGTTTACATTTAAAAAGAATATAAATGTCCCTGCTAATCGCAACAATCCGGATCTCAACAAAGAAAGTGAATATTCTCTAACACTTTATAGCAGACGATTATCCGATCACATCAACATACTCGCAAAAGCCGGATTTGCTGTTGAAAGGGTTATTGAAGAAACCGACAGAAAAACATTAGATAACGATTATGCGTTTAGTTCACGATTTTACTCACCTTATAAAGCCCAAAAATTTCCTCAATCAATTATTTTTAAGCGAGGAAATTGTAAATGAAATCTACGAGCATAATTTCAATGCGAGAGTTCAATTTTCACTCAAAAAACGGCTGGAGATTCCTTTTATCCCACCCTTACAGACTGAGGCTGAACGCAAGTCGCATTCAGTCTCTTTTCATATCCGGGCTAAGAATTTTGGTTGAAATGGATCTTTTTTATATAATCGTATCATTGTATAAATCTGTCGAAAAATGAGATTGTTATTATGGCGGAATTTTGCTATAATTAAGTCGAGGGATGTATAATGAAGACAAATAACTTAATTTTAAAAGCAGCACTTAGTGTAGGCGGAAGTATTGCGCTGTTTTTCGGAGGCTTAATGCTGCCCATGTCCATATTTGGCGATATGGTAGAAGGCGCAAGCAGATGGCCTGGGATAATAACAGGGTCCGTATTCACCATCGTGAGTATTTTTTGTTTTGTAAAGCTTTTTATTTTAAATAGACGCAATAAAAGATTCAACCGATATACAGCCTTAATTGGAAATCAGAAAAGCATACCAATAAAGTGGCTATCGGATAAAATGAATTGCACCAGAGAAAAGACAATATTAAATATACGCGAAGCAATGAGCTACGGATTATTTGCAGATGCTTATATTGATGAGAAAAATGAACTTTTGCTCTTCCCAAATTATAATGCATACGGGGCTTTAAAAACAGTTTATTGTACGAATTGCGGCGCCGGATCGGAAGTCATGACAGGTTATTATTCAAAGTGTAAATACTGCGGCTTCGTATTAGATACAGGCAGGCCGATGTAATGCTTTTTGATGTTTGCATGTTGATAAATTGATTTTTCATGTGAGGATTATCGCGTAGCTTGCCGCCGATATGATCCTTCACATGCGTACCAATTTGACGCGAGGGTTTGTGTCGTGTTTTAAATTTTGAGGTGCATCTCTTTTGTCTCACCTTTACAAAACGAAAGACAGGCGTTTGCCTGTCTTTCGTTTTGTTGATACATGCAGCTCGAATCCAAACGCCGCCTGTGCGGAAGAGGCGAGCAGGGATCGGCGACTGATAAGGCGGCCGGGCCGCCGCAGATGGCAGATCGTTCGTGGCGACTTCTTTTTGAGGTTATATAACCGGTAAACACAACCCCAAGTTGATAATTAACATTTACCCCTAAAAATATTGAGTTACCCCTTTACTTTGACGCGATGTCATAGTTTATACTGAATATACCCCGGTTTTTCCGAAAAAAATTCAAAGGAGCTAACTACGATGAAATTAACCACTATAAGCGAAATATCAAGAAAAATGAACATTTCTACCCGAACCCTGCGATATTACGAGCAGATTGGATTGATTGAGAGCGTTAAAAAAGAGGATTACGCTTACCGGACCTATGACCAAACGACAGTCATGCGTTTACAGCAAATCGTTGTACTGCGAAAGCTGCGGATACCATTAAAACAAATCGGCTTGATTTTAGAAAGCGAAAACACAGCGGCGATCATCGACGCTTTCCAGCAGAACCTTGCAGAAGTGGACGATGAAATTACCGCGCTATCCACCATTCGGGATATTATCAACACGTTTATTGCACGCCTGAAAGAGAGCATCCATCAGGATATTAAGCTAAATCTACTGGACGATACCGCTTTGCTCGAAGCTGTAGACACGCTTACCGTGCAGAAAATACCGCTCAAAGAAGAAAAAACAGTGGCAGCTTTGGAAATGGCAAGCGAAAGACTGAACAAGCTAACTGACCGGGATGTGCGGATTGTATATCTGCCGCCGGCGACGGTGGCAGCAAGTCATTATATCGGCGATGAGCCGGAACATCATGCGGCAATGGTAATAGACAAATTTGTGGTTGATCGCAATTTGCCAGCTATCTATCCGGGTTTACGCCATTATGGTTTTAATAGTCCAAATCCAGAAGACGGGACAAACCACCATGGTTACGAGATGTGGGTCACTATCCCGGATGATATGGATGTTCCCAAACCGCTTGTAAAAAAACGTTTTGAAGGAGGTCTGTACGCCGCGTATATGATTCCAATAGGGGCATTTGAAGGGTGGGACTGGTTATTTAAGTGGTTGAACGAAAACGAAAAATATGCGTACAGAGGAACCTGGGATGGCTCTAATATGTTCGGATGCTTGGAGGAAAGCTTGAATTATATAAATAACGTAACCACATTTTCAGATGGAAAATATGATAATGTACAGCTTGATTTGCTCATTCCAATTAAAGAGAAAGAGAGATAAGCAAGACCCGTTTCCACTCATTTTATACCATATTTACGGGCGTATTCCGTCACATTCCTGACCCAATGATCATACCAGAATCCTCCACTGCACCGTCGTTTCTGCGACCCTGGTCCCCTCCGTATAGGGTTCCGATAAAGATGTTGTCAATCGCCGTTTCCAGTACAGCCGCATTTCATCTTCCCCCTTGCAGGTTATCTCATCTGTTTTTTGTTCAAACGCCGCTTGATTCTGTGCCATAAGGCTTTTCATCCCGGCCAGGTCAGCCGGCCGGTACGAAAAGGGAGGGGCAAGGCGCCCCTCCCTCTATTTTGTCTTTATATAGGGCGGAAACCCAAGACCACCCGGCCGATACCGGCATAATCGGGCAGGATCCCGACATCTTTCAGGCCTGCCTGTGCAAACAGCTCTGCCACGGCCTCCGCCTGGCCGATCCCGACCTCGACCGCGACGAATCCACCGGGCACAAGTTTCGGAAGCCAGGCATCCGCGATCACGCGATAAAAACGCAGGCCGTCCCCGCCGTCAAGCGCCATCCGCGGCTCCCGCCGCACCTCCCGCTGCAGCCCGGGAAGCTCCCCGGCCGGGATATAAGGAGGATTGGAAAGGATCGCGTCCGCCCGGTCCGGAAACCGGCCGGCATCCCGGCAGATATCCGCTAGAACCGGCCTGACGGCATAGGCCGGATAGGCCTCGCAATTGCGTTCGAGATAGACGAAGGCTTCCGGAGACAGCTCCACGGCTGTCACCTCCACCCCTTTCAGGAGGCTGGCCAGCCCCAGGCCGACACAGCCCGATCCGGCGCAGAGATCGTACACCCGAAGCGGCCTGTCTGCGGCGGCGCGGAGCCGGTCCGCCGCTGCCAGACAAAGCAGCTCGGTCTCGGGCCGGGGAATGAGCACCCCTTCCCCCACCTCCAGGGTCAGACGCAGGAACCCCCATCTGCCCAAAATATATTGCAAAGGCCGCCCGCCGGCCCGTTCCGCTGCCGCCCGTTCCACGGCAAGGCGGCACTCCTCTGGAACATCGCGGTCGGAATGGGCGGCGTCCCGGCCTCCGCCGAGGTCTTCGAGCAGGCAATCCGCATCAAAGGCGGGGCTGTCGCACCCCGCCTTTTCCAATTGCCGCCGTATCTGCTCGCGCAGTGCGCGATAGGTCATCGGCCTTTCACGCCCCTTTGCCTCACCACTTGTCCTCATCCGGGTTCTCCGGGATCACCGGCTTCAGCGCCGCGATGGCGCACTCGATCATGCTGTCGTCGGGCTCCTTGGTCGTGATCCGCTGCATCCACAGCCCCGGCGCCGAAATCGCCCTGGTAAAGGCATTGTCCTTACGGCCCGCGAGCTTGATGAGTTCATAGCCCACCCCCACGATCAGGGGCAGCACCGCGATTTTGATGAGCACCCGCAGCCAAACCGTCTCAATCTGGATGCAGATCGAAACCACGATCCCGATGAGGAGCATCAGGACGAGGAAGGACGTGCCGCAGCGGGGATGGAACCGCTTTTGCTTGCGGACGTTTTCCACTGTCAGCTCCTCACCCGACTCATAGCAAAAAATCGTCTTATGTTCGGCGCCATGGTACATGAAGACCCGCCGCATATCCTTCATCAGGGTCACGAGGAGCAGATACCCGATGAACAGGATCAGACGCAGCACCCCCTCGCAGACGCCGCGCAGAAAGGAATTACCTGCCAGGTTCCAGCCGTTAGCGCTGTCGAGCAGGCCGGCGATCCACCTGTACAGGAAGGACGGCAGATATAAAAACAGCCCGACCGCCAGCGCGACACCGATCACGGCACTCAAGGTCATAAGCAGCGTCATTCCGAATTTTTCGAACCAACCCCGCGGCTTTTCTTCCTCCTTGGCGGTTTCACCGGCCGCGGGCTGGACCGCCGGATCCGGCAAAGCGGTGGTTTCGGGTCCAGGTACCGGCGAGGCGGACTCTTCTCCGATGTCCGAAACAGGCTCCTCCGGTTCCAACCCGGTTCGCGCCGGGCCCGGCGGAACCGCTTCTTCAGCGTCCGGGCCTGGGCCGGCCGAGAGCTCATCCATGGCCGTCACCTTTTTCTTCGGTTCCTCATCCTCAAACCCCGCCAGCTCCGCCGAGCGCATCAGGCACTTGTAACCGAAACGCATAGAGTCGATCATATTGTAAATGCCGCGAAGGAAGGGCGTTTTCCAGACACGTGGCTTGCTCTGCCCCGAGGTCGCCCACTGCTCCATCACGATTTCACCCGAGACATGGCGCACCGCCATGGCGGTGACCTTCGGCCCCCGCATCATGACGCCCTCGATCAGCGCCTGCCCTCCAATAGAGGTCTTTTTTCCGGTATTTTCCGGCTTGCCGGCCATCCGACCACACCTTTCATTGTCTTGACTATGGTTCATCCTTATCCCGGCTCGGCCGTGGGCAGCGTGATGGTCACGGTGGTGCCGACGCCTTCCTCGCTGTCGATTTCCAGGCGGCCCTTATGGCGGCGGATGATTTCATCTGCGAGGGCCAGCCCGATTCCCGAACCAGGCCGGGTCCGGTTGGCCTTATAGAATTTGTTTTTGATATTGGGCAGGTCACTCTTGGGGATCCCCACGCCGCTGTCGCTGATGACGATCTGGACGTTGCCGCCCATCTGAACGGCCTCGATGCGTACCCGTCCGCCCGCATTGGAACATTTGATCGCGTTGTCGATGATGTTGATGAACACCTGCTTGAGCCGGTCCTTATCCCCTGTGATGGGCGAGAGGTTCTCTCCCTCGATATACACGAGATCGATATCCTCCCGTTTCGCGCGCTCCCGGAAAAGCACCACCGCCTCTTCCAGCTCGGCGAGCACGTCCATCCGCCCGAACCGCATGGTCATATGGCCGCCCTGCATCCGGGAAAAGTCGAGCAGCTCCTCCACGATCCCGGACAGGCGTTCCGCCTCGCTGCTGATGACCTCAAGCCCCTTGTTCATCAGTTCCTCGTCCGCCGCACCGCCCTGCCGGAGCGTCTCGCTCCAGCCCTTGATGGCGGTCAGAGGGGTGCGCAGCTCATGGGACACCGAGGAGATAAAATCGTTCTGCATCCGTTCCGCCGCCGAGATTTCCCCGGCCATGTAGTTAATGGTATCGCAGAGGTCGCCCATTTCATCGTCATACCGCTTTTCGATCCGGGAATCATAATCCCCCAGCGCGATTTTACGCGCCGCTTGGCCGATTTCGGTGATAGGGTTGAGGATGGAGCTGACGAAATAGGAGCTGGACAGCATGACGAAGAAGATGACCGCCATACCGAAAAGCAGCATCACCGCGATGAGAAGAAGAATCTGGGAATCCACCTTTTCCATGGATACGAGATACCGCACCGCACCGCAGATGGTGCCGTCCGAATACCGGACCAGCACGGTCATGGCCGTGATCTTCTCCCCCGCGGCGTTTCGGCCCCGCCACACGCCCCGGTCCTCGTCGGTGTTGCGCTGGACGGCCTGCAGTGCCTGCACAAAGTCCGGCTTTTCATCCGCCAGCGGACGGAAGCCCGTGGAACTGACCAGCACATTGCCGCCAGCGTCCAGTACCTGCAGCTCCATTTTCTCCCGTTCCTTGTCCTGGAAATGCTCCACCTCTTCCCAGGCGCTGCTCTCAAAATCGAAGGAATCCTGCTTGACTTCGGCACTCAGCCGATCGGACAGGCTTCGTGCCCGGGTGTACAGGCTCGTTTCCACCCGCTGGTAATAATATGAGCGGATAACCACGGCAAAGGCCACTTCAAACACCACCAGCAGCCCCACGATGACGCCGAGGCCGTTGAGAATCCAACGCCTCGTGATGCCTCTGCGTGCCAAGCTTTCACCCGCCCTTCTTCCTTCGACATTTCCATCCGTGTCCGAACCGTTTTACAGCCGTGCAGGGGAAGAGACCGCCGCAACGCAACACACGTCTCCCCGGTGCGGCCTCAGGCGTTCCATTTATAGCCCAGCCCCCACACCGTCAGGATATAACGCGGCTCGGAAGGGGTATCCTCGATCTTCATCCGCAGGCGGCGGATATTCACATCCACGATTTTCTCTTCACCGAAATATTCCTCTCCCCATACCCGGGTCAGGATATCCGTCCGGCTGAGTGCCTTGCCGGGATTGGTGAAAAAATATTCCATGATCTGAAATTCCACCTGGGTGAGTTCCACGGGCTGGCCCCGCTTTTTGAGGGTGCGGCTGCGCAGATTCAGGATAAAATCGCCCGAATGGAGCTCTTCCAGATAATTGACCTCATTGCGCGCCCGCACGGCCGCGACGCGGCGCTGCAGCGCATCTACCCGCGCCACAAGCTCAGAGGGGCTGAAGGGTTTGGTGACATAATCGTCCGCCCCCATCATCAGGCCCCCCACCTTCTCCATTTCCTGGGTACGAGCGGTGAGCATGATGATCCCCATCGACTCGCTGCGCTGCCGGAGCTCACGGCAGACGGCAAAGCCATCCATGCCGGGCAGCATGATGTCGAGCAGCGCCATGTCGATGCCGTCCCGGTCCTCATCGAATTTTTTCAGCGCCTCTTCCCCCGAACCGGCCTCGACCACCTCGTACCCGGAGCGTTTGAGATTGATGACGACAAATTCGCGGATCGACGCCTCATCCTCGCAAACCAATATCCGTTTCATCCCTGCGACTCCCTCCCCGCCTACCGGTCAGCCGGCAGCAGCGAAAACATATACCGGATCCGTTCCATATTCAGGGCAAACGGCCCGTCTTTCGTATAGCGCACACTGTACTGTACCCCGCCCAGCTGTGACAGCACATGGAAGGACGAGCCCTCTTCCTCGGGCGATTCGCTCGACGCGGCCGCCTTGAACGACAGGAATGGGGCGGTCGTGCTTTCCTCCCCCACCAACCTGAACTGCAGGAGACGGGTGTCCCGGTCGTATATCGCCGTCACCTTTCCGTCCCAGGATTCGTCGAACAGCACGTAATAGCCATCCCGTTCATTCATGACACAGGAAAACACCTGCCGGCTTTGGCGGGTAGCGTAATCCCAGGTCATCCAGGTGGTTTTCCACAGCGCGTCGGCGGCATCGACCGTCTCGTATCCCGGCAACCGGCTGCTCAGCGGCCATTCCACCATACCGTCCCCGTCGATATCCATCAAGGGGATGGAGGATTCCCTGGCCGTCAGGGTCGTCAGCTTGTCCTCGGCGCGATAAAACGGCGTCTCCAGCCTCCCCCGTCCCTCGTCGGCTCCCGCGTCCCAAAAAAGCAGCTCCGTAATGGTGGTGTTTGGATCTTTATAGCAGTCGATGAAAACGCCGTTTACCGTCTCAGACAGCGCCACCGTCTTGGATGTGCCGAACCGCTGGATGCCCGCATCCAGCTCGGCCGTGCCCCGCGAGACAAGCCGGCCGTCCTCATAGGACAGAAGCTTGACAGAGGTCGGGGCATCCGCGCCCGTGGCACTGAACAACATCAAGTCATCCCGGCCCGAGCCAGTAAACTCGTTGACCAGCATATGGGTATAAATCTCGTCCACGGCCTGTTCCTCGAGCGTGTCGTTGAGGAAATACAGAGCGAGTTTCTGATTGCGGGTATTGTACTGGCTCCAGCCGACCAAAAGCTCGGGAGCGCCGTCTCCGTTGAGGTCGCCGAAGGACACGCGGCTGACCCCTTCGCTGCTGCCCTCCACATCCGAAACCGACACCCATTCATCATCGATCTTGCGCAGATAGTTGACATGGGTTTTGGCCTGTTCCACGTCCAGGCGGTAAAACGCGACCGCCTGCGTCGCCTCCGCTGCGCTCATGGTGTTCGAGGCCGCCCGCTTGTTTTCGGTCAGTGAAGAGGCCGACAGGTTGCCCAGCCGGTTCGGCTGCACCTGATCGACCAGGATGAACGCCGAACGATAGCTCCCCTCTTTGGGATATTTCAAAATATAATCGGTCACACCGCCCTTTTCGGCATGGGCTTCAATATAGGTTTCCAGAGCCTGCTGGATCGCCTCCTGTTCCCCTGTGGATTTCGGGGGACGCAGATAATCTTCCACATCGAGGCCCAACGCGTTGCAGCCCGACAGCAGCAGGGCGCACAGCCCCGCCAGAACGGCCGGGAGCCACCGCCGTTTATCGTTTCGCATGCTCTTTTCACCCACCTTTCCTGCCGGCCGCAGGGACCGCCTCACTCTTCAATCATACCTTCTTATTGTATGGTATCCGGGCGGGAAAGTCAAGGCGGCCCTGCAAACGTATCCACGCCAAAAAGGCCGGCGGAAACCCGCCGGCCGTGGAAGCTTACCGGAAATAGGCCACGCCGCTCGCAAAGAGGCGCTGATCCTTTTCTCCCGGGACATTTTTGTACAGATCGGTCCCCTGCCGTTCGCTGTGGCCCATCTTGCCGAGAATCCGGCCATCGGGCGAGGTGATGCCTTCCACCCCGCAGACCGAACCGTTGGGGTTCCACAGGATATCGCCGGACGGCACTCCCTCCGGCGAGACGTACTGGGTGGCGATCTGGCCGTTTTCGGCCAGGCGGCGGACCGTCTCCTCGTCCGCGAAGAAGCGGCCCTCTCCATGGGAGACCGGGACAGCGTGGACCGTCCCGGCCTCACAGCCGGCCAGCCATGGGGATTTGACCGAGGTCACCCGGGTATAGACCATCCGGCTGACATGGCGGCCCAGGGTGTTGAAGGTCAGGGTTGGGTCGGCGGGAGACAGATCCCGGATCTCGCCATAGGGCAGGAGTCCCAGCTTAATCAGGGCCTGGAAGCCGTTGCAGATCCCCAGCATCAGCCCGTCCCGATGACCGAGGAGGTCGGACAGGGCGTCGGCCAGACGGGGATTCCGGAAGGTGGTGGCGATGAATTTGCCCGAACCGTCCGGCTCGTCACCGCCCGAAAAACCTCCCGGCAGCATGACGATCTGAGCACGGCGAACCGCCGCCTCCATCCGCCCGATGGTTTCCTCGATCGCCGCGGCGGACAGGTTCCGGACCACCAGCACCTCCGTCTCGGCGCCCGCCCGCTGGAAAGCGCGGGCGGTATCGTATTCACAGTTGGTGCCGGGGAAGACCGGGATGAAAACCCGCGGCTTCGCGGCTTTCACAGCGGGTGCGCGGGTCTCCCGCGTCCGGTACAGCGGTACGTTCACCGGCATGGGGGCGTCCCCGGCCGGCCGGTTGGGGAATACGGATTCCAGCGGCCGCATCCAGGCTTCCGTCAAGCCGTCGAGCTCCATTTCTTCCCCATCCAGGACGATTTCAGGACGGTCGATCGTGGTGCCGATGAGGGTATACTCGACGCCTTCGAGGCACATGTCCCCTTCCCGAAGTTCCAACACCAGAGAACCCGCCAGCGGGGCGAACAGGGTGCGGCGGTCCACATCGTGATTGAAAGCGAAGCCGATCCGGTTGCCGAAGCACATCTTTGCCACAGCTGCGGCCACGCCGCCTTCTCCCACCACCGACGCAGCGTTGACCACGCCGAAACGCACCAGCTTTGCCACCTCGTCGAGAAGCTCACCGGCCTCTTTCCAGCGGGGCAGCCGGGTCTTTTCATCCACCGGCAGGGGCAGAAACGCCACGAGCGAGCCGGCCTTCCGGAAGGCGGCGGAACCGGTTCGGGACGCTTTGGTCATGGAAAGCGCAAAGCTGACCAGCGTGGGGGGCACATCCAGGTCATTAAAGCTGCCCGACATCGAATCCTTCCCGCCGATGGAGGGGACCCCCATCTCCTTTTGGGCTAAAAACGCGCCGAGCAGCGCCGCCGCGGGCTTGCCCCACCGGCGGGGATCCTCCCGCAGCCGCTCGAAATATTCCTGGAAGGTCAAGCGGGCGTCCAGCGGGGCGGCACCCATGGCCGCGAGCTTCGCAAGAGAAACCATGACCGCATAGGCCGCTCCATGGAACGGACTCCATTTCGAAATGCCCGGGATAAACCCGTAGGCCATGGCGGTGGCGTCGTCGGTCTCCCCCTCGAAGACCGGCAGCTTCGCCACCATTCCCTCCTCCGGCGTCATTTGGTAGCGGCCGGCAAACGGCATATTGACCGTAGCCGCGCCGATGCTCGCGTCGAACCGTTCGCACAGGCCTTTCTGGCAGGCCACCTCTATGCGGCGGAGGTTTTCCCTGAAGGCGTCCCGCAGCGGGATCACAGCCAAGCCGGCCGGGATCGCCTCGCGGTAATCGGCGGAGGGATCCGGCGCCGTGACGACGGCCTTCGCCGTCTGAGTCACGCCGTTGGTGTCGAGGAACGCCCGGCTGATATCCACCACCGTATCCTCCCGCCAGGTCATACGCAGGCGGGGTTCTTCTGTTACAGCGGCGACCACGGTTGCTTCTAAATTCTCTTTTTCAGCCGCCTGAATAAAGGCGGCGACATCGGTTCCTTCCAGCACGACCGCCATCCGTTCCTGCGACTCGGAGATAGCGAGCTCGGTGCCGTCAAGGCCCTCGTATTTTTTGGGAACCCGGTCCAGCTCGATGTCCAGGCCGGGGGCCAGTTCCCCAATCGCCACGCAGACACCGCCGGCGCCGAAATCGTTGCAGCGCTTGATCATCCGGGAAACCTGCGGATCCCGGAAGAGCCGCTGAAGTTTCCGTTCGGTTGGTGGATTGCCCTTTTGCACCTCCGCACCGCAGGTGTCGATGGACTCGGAGGTATGGGCTTTGGAGGAGCCGGTGGCGCCGCCGCAGCCGTCCCGCCCGGTACGGCCGCCCAGCAGCACCACGATGTCCCCTGCCGCCGGGACACCCCGCACCACGTTCTCCTTGGGAGAAGCGCCTACCACGGCTCCGATCTCCAGGCGCTTGGCCACGTAACCGGGATCATAAATTTCCGCCACCTGGCCGGTGGCCAGGCCGATCTGGTTGCCGTAGGAGGAATAGCCTGCCGCCGCCCCGGTGGTAATCTTCCGGGAAGGCAGCTTGCCGGGCAAGGTATCCTCCAGAGAGACCCGCGGATCCCCGCTGCCCGTGACCCGCATGGCCTGGTACACATATGCCCGGCCGGAGAGGGGGTCCCGGATGGCGCCGCCCAGGCAGGTGGCCGCGCCACCGAAAGGCTCAATCTCGGTGGGGTGGTTGTGGGTTTCGTTTTTAAACTGCACCAGCCATTGTTCGGTGACAGTTTCCCCGTCCGGCCGGGTGATGGAAACCGGAACCTCGATGGAGCAGGCGTTGATTTCCTCCGACTCGTCGAGATCCGGGATTCGGCCCTGCTTTTTAAGCATCCGCATCCCCATGGTGGCCATGTCCATCAACGAGACGTTTTTTTGGCCGATGCGGCCGCCGTACACCTCCCGTCGGGCCTCCATATAGGCCTGCAAAGCAGTCTCGATGGCGCCGGACAACGCGCCCGGCTCCACCTCAATGCTTTCGAGACGGGTCAGGAAGGTGGTATGGCGGCAGTGGTCGGACCAATAGGTGTCGATCACACGCAACTCGGTGACAGTCGGGTCGCGCCGCTCCTCGTCCCGGAAATACCGCTGGCAGAACAGGAGATCCTCCGGCGACATGGCGAAGCCCATGCTCTTCCAATAAGCCTCCACCTCTTCCGCCTTCATGGAGATAAATCCAGCCACCCGCGCCACATCGGCGGGACGGGCGGAGGTCATATCCAAGGTCTCGGGCTTGTCAAGGGAGGCCAGCCGGGATTCCACCGGATTGACCAGATACTGCTGGATCCGCTCCACATCCGCCGGAGACAGCTCCCCTTTCAGGCAGATCACCCGGGCGGTGAGCACCCGGGGCCGTTCCCCCTGGGTGAGGAGCTGAACACACTGGGCGGCCGAATCCGCCCGCTGGTCGTACTGGCCGGGCAGATACTCCATGGCGAAAACCTGCCAACCCGGCTCGAGGGGCAGGGTCTCGTCATATACCACATCGGCGTTTGGTTCGGAAAAGACGGCCCCCCTCGCCCGCGCGAATTCGCTGGCGGAGAGCCCCTCAACATCGTATCGGTTGAGGATGCGCAGGGCGCGCAGCTGGGTCATCCCCAGGTTATCCCGCAGATCCGCGAGCATCTGCCGCGCCTCGACATCGAACCCCTCCCGCTTTTCCACAAATATGCGAATCACATTTGCCATTGCCGACTCCTCATTTCCATCGTTTTCAGTCTCATCGCCGCGAACGGCTCTTGTCACATATTAAGATTATGACCACTAAAACTCCTAGGACCTCAGCCCCTATTTGTATGGGATGGTTCAGGTGATAACGCTGCCGCCGGTTTTCATGGTGAGAAAACCGGCAAGCTGCCTGGGGATTCCAAGGGGGGAACCCCCTTGGCACGTCTTTGCCTTCTTTCTTCGTGTGAAGAAAGAAGGTGGCCCTCAGGCCAGACTTTTGTTGCGGTATGTCCGCGCATAAAGAACGCAATCCTACCCAAAAAAGTTATCGACTGCGCGGCCACTTCCTTTTGTCCGAGTTTCAGCTCGTAGCGACAAAAGGAAGCAAAAACGCCGCCGGGAGCTTCGCCCCCGGACTCCCAGAGAATGTGCCGATTTTCTCTTCATGAAAATCGGCGGGTACGGAATCTTTTGAACCAACGCCCATACATAAAGGGGCTGCCGCCCCGAGAGCTTAGGTGGCTATAAAATCATGATTTTACGCTCCTTTTTTCCACATCCCCCGGAAAACGTCAGCGGCGTTTTCCGGGACACGGCCGAACCTCGTCCATATCGGGATAACGAACGGGCCGTGTCTATTATAGCATACTTGTCCGGCGAGAAAAAGGGGGAAAAGGACCGAAATACCGGGATACAAGCCCTGCCGAATTGGCGCAGTTGGATAAGCCGTCAAAGGAAAAACAAACAGCTCCACACGCGAAAACAGCCGCGGACCTGTCACCGTCCGCGGCTGTTTTTATAAAGATTCCAGCTCTTCCAGCCAACGCTCCGCGCTGGCGTCGGAAGGCATCCGCCAGTCCCCCCGCGGGGACAGGGCGACGCTTCCTACCCGGGGGCCGTCCGGCAGGCAGCTGCGTTTATACTGCTGGCTGAAAAAGCGTCTTATAAAAATTTTCAGCCATTTCCGAATCTCCTCATGCACAAACCGCCCGGCAAAGGCAGTATCCGCCAAGCGCAGGATCTTCGACGGCGGTGTTCCAAAGCGCAGCAGATGGTACAGGAAAAAGTCGTGCAATTCATACGGCCCGACGATCTGCTCGGTTTTCTGTGAAATTTCACCATTTTCGGGGGGCAGCAGTTCAGGGCTGACCGGGGTGTCCAAAATATCCCGCAGGGCTTCCCCAAGCTCGCCCCCGCAACGGCCGGCCTCATATTCTACCAGATACCGCACGAGCGTCTTAGGCACGCCGGCATTCACCCCATACATGGACATGTGGTCGCCGTTGTATGTCGCCCATCCGAGCGCCAGTTCCGAGAGGTCGCCGGTTCCGACCACCAGGCCGTTTTCCATGTTCGCCATGTCCATGAGCACCTGGGTGCGTTCCCTGGCCTGGGCGTTTTCATAGGCCACGTCGGTCCGTCCGTCATGCCCGATATCCCGCAGATGCGCGCGGACGGTCTCACCAATTTTCACCTCGCACAGCTCGGCCCCGCAGGCCCGCGCCAGCCGGCGGGCATTCTGCAGGGTGCGTCCGGTCGTACCGAAACAGGGCATCGTCACCGCGCGGATGTCGGCGCGGGGCCGGTTCAGGCGGTCGCACGCCCGGCAGGCGACGAGAAGGGCCAAAGCCGAATCCAGTCCGCCCGACAGGCCGAGAACAGCCTTGCAGCCCGTATGCCTTAGCCGCGCGGCGAGGCCGGCCGCCTGGATCGTCAGGATATCCTCACAGCGTTTCCGCCTGGCGCTTTCCGCCGACGGCACAAAGGGATGGGGATCGATCTTCCGGGTGAGGGCAAGGGGCCTTTCGGGCAGTTCGAAACCCACGGTTTTCATCCCGGCATCCTGAGTGAAGGTGTTAAGGCGCCGCCGCTCGTACGCCAGACGGGCCAGATCGACCTCGGTATAGAGTAGCCCGGTGGTGAACCGCTCGCTCTCCGCAAGGATTACGCCGTTTTCCACGATCATATTCTGCCCGGAAAATACGAGATCTCCCGTCGATTCCCCCTCGCCCGCGTCGGCATACACATACGCGCAGCACAGGCGGGCCGACTGGGTCATCGCGATCTGACGGCGGAATTCGTCCTTTCCGACCGATTCGTCGCTCGCGGAGAGATTGGCAATGACGGTGGCACCGGCCGACGCAAGACGGCTGCTCGGCTGGTCAGCCACCCAAAGATCCTCGCACACCTCTACCCCGACCCGGAAATCCGGTATGTTCCGGCAGACGAACAGCAGGCTGCGGCTCAAGATCGTGTCCTGGCCGGCGTAGAAGATATCCCGGCAGGTATCGTCCGCCGGTGTGAAATGCCGCCCTTCATAGTATTCCGAATAGGAAGGGATATGGGACTTCGGAACGAGGCCCAGCAGCTTTCCGTGCTGGCATACGGCGGCGCAGTTGTAGAGCGACGCGCCGCACGGCACCGGCACCCCGACGACCAGCAGGGCATCGGCCGACAAAGAGGCATCAAGAATCCGCACGACGGCCTGCTCCGCCTCCCGGAGCAGCAGCGGCTGTAAAAACAGGTCGCCGCAGGTATATCCGGTCACGCACAGTTCCGGGAACACCGCAAGCGCGGTATCCGGCGGCATCTCTCCGGCCAGCCGGATGATCTGACCGGCATTATGGGACGGATCCGCCACCCGAATCTCCGGGGTGGCCACCGCCACCCGTAAAAAACCGTCTTTCACTGTAACAGCTCCTTTCGAGCAATGGGATGGCGGCGTGTCAGCCGCCCAGCATCAAAACCCGCCGGACGAGGTACACCACCGCGGGAACCCGTTTTTTGACCAATTCTTCCAGTTCCTCATGCAATACGGACAGCCGTTCCACCTCTTCGGGAGAAGGCTCCTGCTCCCCATACCGCCAGTCCATCATGAGACGGAAAACCTCCTGTGCCGTGCCTGGCACCGCGCACGCGGCGTCCCCATCCGGTTTTGTAAGGATCCGTCCGGCGAACTGTTTCATGGTTTCGTTGGCCAGGGGATCGTAACCGAGCAGATGGAGCTGCCGCAGGTAATCCGCGTAATAGTATTCCGCCTGTTCTCCAGGCCTCCGCCGTTTTTGACGGACGGTGTCCAGCCGGTACCGTTTCGCGCAGGCGAGAACCCGCCAGACGACGGCCAGCGCCAGAAGAAGCACACCTCCGGCAATGCCGAAGATCCGCCCGAGGAGTCCCATCGGCATTCCCGACTCCTCCGAACCGGGGCCGCCCGCCGCCGTCGTCGTGCCGCCCGATCCCGTCGTGATGTCCCCCGGCAGGGTGGTGTCCATCCCCGTCGTCGTGCCGCCCGATCCCGTCGTGATGTCCCCCGGCAGGGTGGTGTCCATCCCCGTCGTCGTGCCCTCCGGCCCGGCCGTGGTGGTCCCATCCGGGGAAGAAGACGTGGTGATTTGCGTGGTGGTACCCTCTCCGGGAGAAACCGCGCCGCCTCCCGCCTGTCTGAGGAAACTGGATCCCGCCGTCGGATCGAATTCGATCCAGCCGAGCCCTTTAAAGTAGCATTCGACCCAGGCGTGTGCCTCGGTCCCGGTGGCGATCCAACTATGGTATCCCGCGGGTTTGACCCCATATCCGCAGACCATGCGGGACGGAATCCCGAGCGACCTGGCCATAACCGCCATGGCGCTGGCAAAATACACGCAGTAGCCTTCCCCGGTTTCGAGGAAATACTCGACGAAATCCCGTCCGGACGGCACACTGGACGGCGTGAGCGTATAACGGAAATTGGAGGACAGATAGGTCTCGAGCGCCTCTGCCATTTTATAAGGCTCCACAATGCCAAGGGTAGCGTCCGCCGCCGCCTGGCGCACCCGTTCGGGCAGCTTGGAGGGCAGCTGGGTATACTGGCCGGCGACCGACTCGTATTGCAGGTCGGCGTCCCGCGCGGCCCTCGAGGCGATGTAAGCCAGCTCGCTGCGTTCGGTCTCGGTGGAACGGCTGAAAACCCGCGCGCCCACCGTATATGAGATCGGCGCCCGCATATTGGTTTGGGCAAACACCTCTCCGCGGCGGTTGAAATACAGATCCGTCCCGCCCACCTTCGTCTGAATCGAGGCCGTACGGCCGACGGTATAGAGGTTGGTGCTGTTTTGGTAAAGTTCCACCCGGACATTCATGCCGCGGATCACCTGTGAATACAGGCTCGTTTCGGCAAGGGGGAGGTCGAGACCGAACGCGAGCCGCTTTTGTGCGTCGTTGGCTGCGTCACCGTACACATACCGGCCCGATTTCTTCTCATCCCAATCGGTATTCCAGCTCGACCCCGTATAGGTATCGTATGCCGTACCCCGCAGAAGCAGCGGCTGATCGGCATAGAGCTTCAGCACCGTCGCTTTGCTCTGACTGGAGAGGGGCCCTCCCAGCCGGCTGAGATTCGGCATCAGGCCCAGCCGGTCGAGCTCGGCCGGCTGGAACAGGTTAAGACTGCTCAGGGAGCCGATATTCGTCGCCCGCTGTATCCGGGTGGCCAGCTGGCGCATACCCGCGCTCGTCCAGTGGGCGGTATTTCCAGGCAGCAGGGCCATGGACAGCAGGCCGACTGCACCGCACAGGGCGACGGCCGCGATCCGAGGGCTCCAGGAAGGGGTCAGACGCTGGATCCGAGGGCGGTTTCGCCGCGACATCGGGCGGTTCTGCGCCGCGGCGAAGTTGCGGGCGATCAGTGGGAACAGGCCGACGGCCATACAGGTCATGGGGCCGATGTTCCGGCGGAATCCGCCGGCGACGATCGCCGCAAACATCAGCAGGGACATCAGGCCCATCGCCGTAACTGAACGCAGAATCCGTACACAGAAGAAGATGATGCCGACGATCAGGAGCTGGATGATATGCATCACCAGCTGGATATTCTCCGCCGTATTGTACACCGAGCGGACGGGAAAGAGATCCATCCACCACTTCAGAAAACCGAACAGGTATTCCAACCGGCCCTCCAGCTCTCCCGAGGCCGACAGCAGCGCGATATACAGGCAGCCGATCCCCAGCACGAGGGTGGGAAGCAGCCATCCCTTCCGGGTCAGGACCGCCAGCAAAACGACCAGGAAAGCTGGGAACAAGAGGATCTCTCCCAGCTCGGCATGGAAACGGAACAACTGGTCGAACGCCAGGATCGCCCCCACGGACAGAAGCCATGTGGACAGGCAGTCCAGCCACAGATCGGGGTCGGACAGGCTTTTCTTATACTCCTGAAAAAAGCGTTGCAGTATCATAGGCAATCACCAAGGGCCGCGATTTCCTCCGGGCGGGAGACCGGCAGCAGGCGCACACCGAGTTCCCCGGCCAGCGGTATCAGCGGCGCCGCGCCGGCCATCATCGGCACGATGCATACCGCCCGGCAGCGGCGCTGCGTAAACACATGCAGGGTTTCGAGCAGGTGGGGGGACGGCCGGGAGGTCACCAGATGGATGGTACGGACCTGTCCCCAGTTTCCGTCGAGCAGGCTGGATGCGTCCAGCGGCTGCGGGTTAGGCGTATAGGCGACGGTCGCGAGCAGCTCATACATCGGGAAAAATTCCTCCCGCCCGGCGGCGGAACAATCCTCCGACGGTCCTTCGCCCGCTTCGGAATTCAGGCAGAGAAGGCGGACCGGGCAGCCACGTTCGAGATAATTGAGCGCCAGCGCGGCGGCCACCTCCCCGGCCATATCCCCGTAGGCCAGCCGGTTTATCGTCGGCGGGACCTCGGTATCCAGGATCAGGAGACCGTACTGCTCGGTCGATATCTCGTACTGGCGGGTATAGAGCTCTCTCGTGCGGACGGTCTGAATCCAGTGGATGCGTTTGAGGGAGTCACCGTCCCGGTAAAGCCGCGTACCGGCGAAGGAATCCCCATGATCCGCGGTCATGGGATGATTCTCCGAATAATCCGCGCTGGTGGGAAGGGAGGGGATCTCCGCCTCCAGCTCATACAGACGCGGATAGACGATCAGAGGCTCCTCGGAGGAGGATAGAGCCCTCCGCCTGAGCGGCAATGAAAACAGGCCCAGCACGTCGTGCACATACACCCGGCGGAGCCCCGCCGGCCATACGCCTCTGTGGTTGCACGCCACCGTGATAGAGAGCAGTCTGTCCAGACGGCAGGGCCACAGCGTCAGAGTGCCCCATTCCTCCTGCAGGCGCTCTTTTTTCCCTTGCACAGGCGGCCCCGGTACCGTCAGCCGGATTTCCAGCGTCACCGGCAGCAGCACCCATCCCGACAGGCGGATCTGGATTCTGGCTCCCTCCCCCCGGACGGTCAGACGGTCAGGAAGGGACTGGGCGGCACGCAGGGAAAACACCCCACAAAACGCCATGGCCAATGTCAGGATCAGCAAAAGGCCGAGGACAAATACCCCGTAATATATTTCACGGATGCCGGTGGCGAGCCCCGCCAGCAGCAGCAGTGCGAAAAACACCGACAAAACCCGTCCCCGCGCCGTCATCTCGCCGAAGGGACCGGGACGGCGCGCAGCACGGCGTCCAGAACGGTTTCAGGCGTCTGGCGCTGCATCCCCGCCCGGGTGCGCAGCACCATCCGGTGGCACAGCACGGGGGCTGCCATCCGCTGCACGTCGTCGGGCAGGACGTACCGCCGGCCCTCAAGCAGGGCACATCCCTTGGCCGCCTGCATCAACGCGATGGAGCCGCGGGGGCTGACGCCCAGCAGGACCTCACCGAGCGACCGGGTGGCCTCCACGATGGACACGACGTAATCGAGCACCGGCGGGGCGCACAGGATCTCGTCGAGACCCTGCTGCATGTGCAGCACGTCCTCCGCTGTGGCCACCGCCTGCAGCTTCACCGCCTTCTGGCGGGACCGGTGGTTATGCAGGATTTCGAGCTCCTCCCCATGAGTGGGATACCCCATGGAAATTCGCATAAAAAAGCGGTCGAGCTGTGCTTCAGGCAACGGATACGTTCCCGCCATTTCCACCGGGTTCTGGGTCGCCAGGACCATGAAAGGGGCGGGGGCGGGATAGGTTTTGCCGTCGATGGTCACCTGATTCTCCTGCATCACTTCCAGCAGGGCCGACTGTGTTTTGGAACTGGTGCGGTTGATCTCGTCGGCCAGCACGATCTGGTGCATGATGCTGCCGGGATGGAGCTCCTGCTCCCCGGTTTTGAGGTTGAACATGGTAAAGCCGGTGATATCGGACGGAAGCACGTCGGGAGTGAACTGGATACGGCGAAAAGAACAGCCGAGCGAGGCCGCCAACGCCGACACCAGGGTGGTTTTTCCAAGGCCCGGCATGTCCTCGATCAGGACGTGTCCGGAACAGAGCAGCGAAATCAGCAGGTGATCGATGACACGGTCCTTGCCTACGATCACCTGCCGGATATTGTCGCGAATGGCGTCCAAAAGGGGTTTGCAGTCCATGTTCATATCCTCCAAAATTTTCATTCTACATCCGTTATCTTCCCGGGCCGCCTCACTTGAGCCGCAGCGGCAGGCCACAGGCAAGCAGATACACCTCGTCGCTGCGGGCGGCCAGCCTCTGGTTGACCCGCCCTAATATATCGGCGAACACCCGGCCCAGCCGGTATGGGGCGATCAATCCGAGGCCCACCTCGTTGGTGACGATCACCGCCCGCCGCCCCTGCCGGTGGAGGGTATCCATCAGGCGGTCGAATTCGACTGTGACATCCCGCTCGATCTCTTCCACGCGGGCCTGGGACAGCGCGTCGTAATCCGGCTCGGCGTCGAGCATGAGGTTGGTCACCATATTGGAAACGCAGTCCAGCAGCACGGCACCGCCGGGATTCTCCTCCAGCACCCGGTCGAGCCGGGCGGAGGCCTCTACCGTTTTCCAGCCGGACGGCCGGGAAGCCCGATGCAGCGCGATCCGCCGCTCCATTTCCCCGTCGAGGCAGCGGGCGGTCGCGATATACAGCACCTCTCCGCCGTCCTCCAGCAGCCGCTGGGCCATGGCGCTTTTGCCGCTGCGCACGCCTCCGGTCAACAGGACGACGGCCATACACACACCCTCTTTTTTCATATAGGATTTATTATACAAGTTGTCCGCTAAAAAGTCCACCTTCCCCAGAAACAATTTGGTTACAATTTTGTATATTTCTTCGACAAAATCTGTGCTATACTGTAACCGTCGTCTGCCAATATTTCCGGATCCCTTTCACCTTGCTTATACATAGAGGAGGCCTGTTCATGTCCAACTTCCAGGGGATTGCTCCCGACGGCATGTTTCTGCTGGCGGAGAACCGCTTTCACGACAGCAAGAGCTATTACGAAGAGCACAAGCCTCAGATCAAAGCGCAGGTGCTCGACCCGCTTCGGAGCCTGGCGGAGGATCTCGCCGGCACCATGATCGCCATCGACCCCCGGATCGTCACCGACCCGAACCGCAACGGCTGTGTCAGCCGCGTCCGGCGGGACAACCGCTATACCCGGGACAAATCCCTCTACCGGGAAAACATGTGGGTCGGCTTCATGCGGGACAAAAAAGCATATGAATGCGCCCCCGGCTTTTTCGTCGATATCTCCCTGAAGGGGAGCACCTACGGCATGGGTTTTTACTACACCACTCCCCGGCTGATGCAGACCGTCCGGCGGATGATCGACGAGAACCCGGCCGCGTGGACAAAAGCCCTGAAACGGGCGCAGGCGGCGGGATTTGTTCTGGCCGGGGACCGGTACGCCCGCCCGAAAAAAGAGGGGCTCCCCCCGCTGCTCGACGCGGTATACAACCGCAAGACCATCACGATGGAACGATTCGAGCCGGACCCGGCCTTTTTCGGCACCGCCGCTCTGGTGGATGTCCTCAAGGAGGCTTTTGCCGCCCTCGTCCCTCTCTACCGGCTCCTGATCGCCGCAGTGGAGCGGGACATCGAGCAGGCCGGGGACGCGGCCACGGCCTGACCGTCCCATCACCGGCGCCCACCCTCTTGACAAGGCGCGGCGGCGGTGGTATCCTGTGGATACAAACGCTGACGGGGAAGCCTTCCCGCCTGTCCTTATCAGAGAGCGCCGCCCCGGCTGCAAGCGGCGCAAGGACGGCCCGAAACCGCCACCACCCCCGAGTGCGCGCCGGAGCCGGCCCTGCCGGTTAAGGCGCGACGGACGGCCCCGTTACCGGCCGGTAACGAGCGCGGCCTTGCCGCGGAACAAGGGTGGAACCGCGTGGTTGTTTGACCTCGCCCCTTCACAGGGGGCGGGGTTTTGTGTTTTCCGCTCCCGACATCTGTTTCAATATCGGAAAGGAGTGTTTCCCATGCTGCACATCACACTCAAAGGCGGCGACGTCCGTGAGGTGGCCGAGAACACCACGGCGGAAGAGCTCTGCCGCGACATTTCAATGGGCCTGTTCCGCGCGGCCTGCGCGGTGCGGATCGATGGGGCGGTCTGCGACCTGCGCACCCCGCTTACCCGCGACTGCGCGGTGGAATTCCTCACCTTCGAGGACGAGGACGGCCGCAAAGCCTTCCGCCACACCGCCTCCCACATCCTAGCCCAGGCGGTGCTGCACCTCTTCCCCGGCGTAAAATTCGCCATCGGCCCGGCCATCGACAACGGTTTTTATTACGACTTCGACCGGGAGGAGGCCTTCTCCGCCGACGATCTCGAGAAAATCGAGGCCGAAATGGCCCGTATCGCCAAGGAAGCCCTGCCCATCGAACGGTTCGAGCTGCCCATCGGGGAGGCCCGCGCCCTCATGGCGGACCAGCCCTACAAACTCGAGCTGATGGAGGAACACGCGGACAAGGGGGAGGCCATCTCCTTCTATCGCCAGGGGGATTTCACCGATCTGTGCGCCGGCCCCCATCTGATGACCACCGCCCCCGTCAAGGCTGTCAAGCTGACCGCCTGCACCGGCGCCTATTGGCGGGGCAGCGAAAAAAACAAGATGCTCTCCCGTATCTACGGCACCGCCTTTCCCAAAAAAGCGGAGCTGGACGCCTATCTGGCCCAATTGGAGGAGGCGAAAAAACGGGATCACCGCCGTTTGGGCAAGGAGCTCGGCTTGTTCACCATCCTGGACGAAGGCCCCGGCTTCCCCTTCTTTCTTCCCAAAGGGATGCTGCTCAAAAACCGGCTGATCGACTACTGGCGGGAGGTGCATACCCGCGCCGGGTATCAGGAGATCGCCTCCCCCATCATCCTCAGCCGTACCCTGTGGGAGCGGTCGGGGCATTGGGACCATTATAAAAACAACATGTATACCACCGTCATCGACGACGAGGATTTCGCCATCAAACCCATGAACTGCCCGGGCGGCATCCTGGTATACCAGACCGAGATGCGCTCCTACCGCGACCTGCCGCTGCGGATCGGGGAACTGGGCATCGTCCACCGGCACGAGCTATCGGGCGCCCTCCACGGCCTGATGCGGGTGCGCTGTTTCACCCAGGACGACGCCCATATCTTCATGACGAAAGAGCAGATCAAGGACGAGATCAAGGGGGTCGTGGCCCTGATCGACGAGGTCTATTCCCTCTTTGGGTTCAAATACCATGTGGAGCTCTCCACCCGGCCGGAGGACAGCATGGGCAGCGAGGAGGATTGGGAGGATGCCACCGCCGCCCTGCGGGCCGCCCTAGACGAGATCGGCCTCGACTACAAAGTCAATGAGGGGGACGGTGCCTTCTACGGCCCCAAGATCGACTTCCATCTGGAGGATTCCATCGGCCGCACCTGGCAATGCGGCACCATCCAGCTCGATTTCCAGCTTCCTGAACGGTTTGAGCTGGAATACATCGGCGCCGACGGCGGCAAGCACCGTCCGGTGATGATCCACCGGGTGGTATTCGGCAGCATCGAGCGGTTCATCGGCATCCTCATCGAGCACTTCGCCGGGGTATTCCCGCTGTGGCTCGCCCCGGAGCAGGTGCGGGTACTGCCCCTGTCGGAGCGGCTCCAGGATAAGGCGGACGAAGTCACGCAGCGTCTTCAGAATGCCGGTCTGCGGGCTACCCTCGATACCCGCAACGAGAAAATCGGGTACAAGATCCGGGAGGCCCAGATGCAGAAGATCCCCTACATGCTGGTTATCGGGGACCGGGAGGCGGAATCCGGGCTGGTTTCGGTCCGGTCTCACAAGGAGGGCGATCTCGGCACCATGACCGAGGCGGAGTTCCTCGAGAAGGTACAAAAGGAAGTGGCCGACAAGGCCCGATGAACAAAGAGTCCCCCGCCACCGAAGCAGAGCTTCGGTGGCGGGGGTTATATGTCCAGGCAGACACTTAGTTACAATCCCGGGCCGCAGCCCCTTTCTTGTATATGGGCGGGGTCAGGTGGCGGCGTTCGAGTTGATTTTCATCCAGAGAAAATCGACCAAGCCGCCCGGGGGTTCAGGGGGCAAAGCCCCCTGGCGCTTCTTTCCCCCCTTTCTTTGCGGAAAGAAAGGGGGTGCCGCGCGGCATGAGCGCATATAGAAAAACGGCTTCATGGTTTGTCCGCGCATAAAGAACGCAATTCTGGCAAAAAAACTGTCCAATGCGCGGCCACTTCCTTTTTCCCACGGCGGAAAAAGGAAGCAAAACCGCCGCTGGGGGATACCCCCAGACCCCAGGTGATCCTGTCGGTTCTCTTTTTAGGAGAACCTCCCCACCGTTATCATAAAAACCGACGATACAATAAGGGGCTGCGGCCCCGGGTTTTTGGGCCACTGTATTGTTTCAGTCCCGCGCCCAATCGACCCCCGGGGGCCCCGGGCCCCCTCATTGTATGGGCCGGTTCGGGTGGCGGCGTTCGAGTCGATTTTCATCGAGAGAAAATCGACAAAGTCACCCGGGGGTTCAGGGGGCTTTGCCCCCTGACGTCTCTTTGCATCCTTTCTTCACGTGGAGAAAGGATGTGCCTGCACGGCATGAGTGCATAAAAAATCATGCTTTATTGAATAGGTCTGGCCTGCGGGCCACTTTCTTTTGTCCTCGGCGACAAAAGAAAGCAAAAACGCCGCCGGGGTTCCCCCGGACCCCGGGGGATCCTGTCGGTTCTCTTTTGAGGAGAACCTCCCCGCCGTTATCATAAAAACCAACGATACAATAAGGGGCTGCGGCCCCAGGTTTTTGGGCCGCCGCATGTTTTCAGTCCCGCGCCCTACCGGCCCTCTTCCCCATCCCGTTCGAGGGTTTCGCGGATCGCGCGGACAATGAAGGCGTTGAGGCTCTCGCCCCGCCCGTTTGCGTGGGCCTTCAGCCGGTCTTTCTCTCCCTTTTTAACCACCAGATTGATGCGGTCGCAGTTTTCCGACTGCCATTTGTTTTTGTAATCCGCTCGTCCAGCCATAGTCAACCTCCAAATGCTGGCTCAATTCCTCGTTTCGCTTGGAACGTATTCCAGAATATCCCCTGGTTGACAGTTCAGATACCGGCAAATCCGATCAATCGACCGGGTATCAATATGGCCCTCATTTTTTCGGAGCTTATCGATCGTCGCTGTTCCAATCACCTTATCTGTTTTCAACTGGTAGATGCTGATGTTTCGTTCTTTCAGCATCTCCAAAAATTTCGTGTACACGATTGCCATATGCCCGCCTCCTATCCTTTTAGCATGAAAATTTGACCTAAATTTTGGTTTTTCGCCAATTGCATTTGACCTAAATATAGGTTATTCTATATCCATAGTACGCAGAGCTCGCTACCACATGGGGAACATTCCGTGTTCTTTTCCCTGTCTTTTCAATCCGTTTTAGTATACACCCAACCGCCGTCAATGTAAAGGAGCCGTTATGCCGTCAGCGTTCCGTGATTACTTCAACCAGGCCATTGCCGGATCCATCGATGCCTCATATAGGCAAAACCGGGATGAAAACGAGGCGTACCGCGGCCTCGCGGCCCGTCAGGCGGCGCTCTTCAGGGATATTCAGGAACGGCTCGGCAAAGACGCGAAGCTGATGAACCGTCTGGAAGAAACCGTCAGTGAACAATCCCGCTACGAAGAGGAATGGATCTACCGGCAGGGGTTTGCCGACTGTCTGGACCTGCTTCGCTGGGCGGGCGTATTTTCACCCGATCTATAAAAATCCCCCTGGGATGTTCCCAGGGGGATCCGTTTATTTGGTCTTGCCCACCTGCAGGGCGATGACGGTGATGTCATCCTCCCGCTGGCCCTTCTGCTTCTGCCGGGCCGCATAGGCGATGGATTCCGCCAGCTCCTGAACGCCGCCCTGTTCGAGGTCGAAATCCCGCAGCGCCTCTTCCACCCAGCCGACGCCTGCGCTCACCACGCCGTCGCTCGCCAGAAGGAGGATATCCCCGTCCACCAGCGTATCCTGGCTCCGCTCGAACGCAATGTCCCGCAGGATCCCCACCGGCAGGGAGGACCGCTCCATCCGGGAAACGATTCCCTTGCTGCGCAGAAGGGAAACCGACGCCCCCGCCTTGAAGCTCTCCAGCCTCCCGGTAAACAGATCGATCGACGCGACATCCAGGGTGGCGAGGCTCTCGTCCCCCGATTTGACCATTAGGGCCGTGTTGACCATCCGCAGGACGCTGTCCGGGCCGAATCCGGCCTGGAGCAGATGGGTGGTCAGCCCCGCCGCCATGGCACCGTCCACGGCCGCCCGGCCGCCGCTGCCCATGCCGTCGCTGAGGACCGTGACCAGCCGCCCGCCGCTGTCCTGAAAGCTCTCGAACGCGTCGCCGCAGAGCTTCTCTCCCGCGCAGCAGAGCTGGGCGCTCCCCACAGAAACCCGGTAAAGCGGCTGTTCGGTCAGGGTGATCCGGATCACATCCCCCATCCGGGCCACGACGGGATGGTCGAACGTCCGTCCACAAGCCTCCCCGATATCGCCCCGCCACTTCTTTTCATGCACCCGGCTGCCCTTGTCGGACGCCAGGATGTCCACCGTCATCCGGCCTTCCCGGCCGACCGCGCACACCACGTCCCGCACCGACAGCCCGTGCGCCTCACAGACATCGGACACCCGGGCGGCGGCATCGGCGTCCAGCCGTTCCTCGAGCGCGAAATCCGCCGCCAGCTCCTCCAGCATGTCCGCCATGCCGCTGAACTGGTCGGTGACCACCGCGCGGATCTCAGACAGGCGCCGCCAGGCCCCCTCCCGCACCAGATGCTCACGGTAGCCCGCGTTGACCAGGCGGGTCACCTCGTCGAGCCGGCTGCAGTTGCGGGCGAGATGCCCTTTGACCTCGGAGGTGGACACCCGCCCCTTCTCCCGCAGCAACGGGCTCATATCGTTAAAGGAATTCATGGTATCGGCGTAATGCTGCTCCCAGCAGAACATCCGCATCCCGCAGATCCGGCAGGCCTCGTCGGACACATTCCGGTAAATGCCGCCCAGATCGGGCGCCGAAAGCCCCGCGAGCTTTTTGGACACACCGTCCACCGTCCCCGCCACCTCCTGCATGGCCCGGGCGGCGAATTCCATCCGCATCACGACCGAATGCCGCAGCCCGTCGGCGGCCGGCACCTCCCGGACATGGCCGATCAGGCCGCCGAGCCTTTTGTCCAGCACCGGCGGCAGCACGACATAGAGGATACTCGCCGCCGCCACCTCATAAAAGCCCACGACCACCTCCAGCCCGGGATTGGCGCTGAGGTTCACCACCATATTCACCACGACGAAGGAGGCCGCGGACGCCAGCTTGCCGAACCGGGAAAAAAGGCCCGCCAGCAGCCCGCCGAGGGCATAGGCCGGCGCCAGGAACATCTGCTCCGGGGCCGCGAGCGCCATAGCGGTGCCGAGGACGATGCCCGCGATGCTGCCCCCCTGTTCCCTGCCGCAGCGGGCGAATACCAGGATGACCAGAATCGAAACAATCCGGCCAGGTGAAATGCCGCTGAACTGGACTGTGGACAGGGCCATGAGCGCCACGGCCGCCACCGCCACCATGCTCGCCTGCTCCGGAGCGGTCAGGGTGGCGTCCGGCATCTGGTGAGTGATCCGGAAAGCCACCTGAACAAAATAGGCGAAGCCCCCCGCCAGCAGGCTTTCCGAGATCACGGTCAGGATCTCCAGAAAATCCGGTTTTCCCATCAGGGCCATCGCCATCCCGGTGAAGCCGGTGGCGAGGAAGGCGGCCGCCGGGGCGAATAAGGCCGATCCCATCACCTTTTTCAGGCCATTGAGCGACCAACGGATCCCGGCCACGGCCGCCACGGCCGCCAGATACCGCAGCGGGAAAGCCGCCCCCTCCGGCAGCAGGTATCCCATCCCTGTCGCGAGATACACCACCACACTGCCCGGTCCCGACACCGCGGCCGCGGCGCCCACGCCAAAGGGCGCGAGGCTGCCGTACACCGTCGCGCGGGGCACGATCACGCCCACGATTCCCCACAGCGCCATAAGCAGCACCTGCCGCAGCAGGCTCTCTTCCCCGGACGCATGCCGGGGCATCACCGCCGTCCCGCTGTTGTTTTTCTGCTTCAACGTCCTCACCACCACATTCTGCGAAATCGCCGCCCTGCCGGCCGTCTATGTATAAGGGCATCGCGGCGTTTTTCCTGCCCTTCCATTATAGGGCTTGTCCCCCCGTCCGTTTGTCGGAAACGGCGGGAAAAGGCAGGGGGATCCGCGCGGAAAATGACCGGAAATGCGGGAGGCGCCCGCAATCGGGCCGGAGGACGGGGAAGCGGCGGGAAGAGGCGGGGCCGGGGCTTGGTCTATTGTCCAACGGACGGGCATATACTGGACCATACGACATGTCCAGAAGGAGTGTGGGTCATTTGTTGAATCAGGCGTATCCGGACAAACAGACCGCAGCGGGCATCAGAAGAAGCGGGACGGAACTCGCCCTGCCCGCCGGAACGGGGGGAACGGCGGATGCCGCCGCGTCCTCCTCTTCCCTGCAGGGTCTGACTCCGGATGAAGTGGCACGCTCCCGTGAGCTCCACGGCTCCAACGAACTGACGCAGAAAAAGCGGCAGAGCTTTTTCCGCCAGTATCTGAGCAGCTTCGGCGACCCCATCATCAAGATCCTGCTTGCGGCCCTGGCGATCAACGTCATCTTCCTGTTCCGCCATTTCGACTGGTATGAATCGGCCGGCATCGCCATCGCGGTGTTTCTCGCCACCTTCGTCTCCACCCTGTCGGAATACGGCAGCGAGTCCGCCTTCGCCAAGCTTCAGGAGGAGGCGGCCAAAAGCCAGTGCCGCGTCCGCCGGAACGGTCGGGCGGTGGCGCTGCCGGTCGGGGAGATCGTGGTCGGGGATCTCATCTACCTGCAGGCGGGAGAACGGATACCGGCCGACGGGATCCTGATCTCCGGCCGCCTGGCCCTCGACCAATCCGCCCTCAACGGAGAAAGCCGGGAAGCGGTCAAAGAGCCGGGAGAGAGCGGTGCGTCCGGCGATCTCCTCAGCCGGAGCGGGCTGTTCCGGGGCGCGATCGTCTGTTCCGGGGACGGCATGATGCTGGTGCAGAAGGTCGGGGACGCCACCTTCTACGGAGGCCTCGCCCGGGAGGTCCAGGAGGAGACGAGGGAAAGCCCGCTGAAGATCCGCCTGGCCGGCCTGGCCCGCACCATCAGCCGCCTGGGGTATATCGCGGCGGCACTGGTGGCCGGGGCCGACCTCTTCCACTCCTTCATTATGGATCAGGGCTTTGAAACCGCCCGTATCCTCGCCCAGTTCCAGCAGCCCTCCCTCGTCTTCTCCCATATCCTCCACGCCCTGACCCTCGCCATCACCGTGGTGGTGGTGGCGGTGCCGGAGGGACTGCCCATGATGATCACAGTGGTGCTCTCCTCCAATATGCGGCGGATGCTCAAGGATCACGTCCTCGTGCGCAAACTGGTCGGTATCGAGACCTCCGGCAGCCTCAATATCCTGTTCACCGACAAGACCGGCACCCTGACCAGGGGACGGCTGGAGGTCTCCCGGTTTGTCGACGGCAGCGGAGGGGAGTGCCGGGATGCGGCCGATCTGAGACGGAAAAAGGTCCTGTGGGAGATGACCCGCCTGTCCTGCTATTACAACAACGAAAGCCTGCCATCGGCGGGAGAGGTGATCGGCGGCAACGCCACCGACCGGGCCCTGATGAGCTACATTCTCGGGCGGCAGACCCTCCCGAACGGCTATACGGTCACCTCCCGCATCCCCTTTGACAGCGCCCGGAAATGGGCCGCCGCCGAAATCGCCGCCGGCAGCGACGCGGACGCCGGGCTCCTGCGGGGAATCTACGGCCCGGGTGTGCGGCGGGTCACCCTCATCAAAGGCGCACCCGAAAAGCTGCTGGGTGCCTGCGACCGGTACATCGACAACAAGGGGTCCCTGCGCAAGCTTGACAGCGGCATGCTGCTGCGTGCCGCCTGGTCGGAGATGACCGGGCATGCCATGCGGGTTCTCGCCCTGGCGGTTTCCGAAACCCCCGTATCGGAGCAGGGCGGCTTCTCCCGCCTCGTCCTCGTCGGGCTCGTCGGCATCCGGGACGAGGTGCGCCCCGAAGCGCGCAGCGCCATCTCCCAGGTGCACCAGGCCGGGATCCAGGTGGTGATGATGACGGGGGACAACCGGGAAACCGCCGCCGCGATCGCCCGCTCGGCCGGCCTTCTCGAGGCGAACAGCCCGGCCGAAGCCGTTATGACGAGCAGTGAGCTCGAAAACCTGACAGACGGCGAGGTCAAAGCCCGGCTGCCCGCCCTGCGGGTGGTCGCCCGCGCCATGCCCGCGGACAAAAGCCGCCTCGTCCGCCTGGCCCAGGAGATGGGCCTGGTGGCCGGCATGACGGGGGACGGCATCAACGACGCCCCCGCCCTCAAAAAGGCGGACGTGGGGTTTGCCATGGGCAGCGGCACCGAGGTGGCCAAGGAGGCCGGCGATATCGTCATCCTCGACGACAATTTCGCCTCCATCGCCAAGGCGGTCCTCTACGGCCGCACCATTTTCAAAAGCATCCGAAAATTCATCATCTTCCAATTGACCATGAATCTCTGCGCGGTGGGCATTTCCATCGTCGGCCCCTTCATCGGCATCGATACCCCGGTCACCGTTATCCAGATGCTGTGGATCAACATCATCATGGATACCCTCGCGGGGCTGGCGTTTGCCGGGGAACCGCCCCTGCAGGAATATATGAAAGAGCCGCCCAAACGGCGGGACGAACCCGTCCTCAACAAGTATATGCTCAACCAGATCCTCTGTATGGGGCTGTTCACCATCGCGCTGTCGGTGGCGTTTCTCAAGCTGGATTGGGTAAAGCCGCTGTTCCGTTACGGCTCCGATCCGATCTACCTGATGACGGCGTTTTTCGCCCTGTTTATTTTCACCGGTATCTTCAACAGCTTCAACGCCCGCACCCATCGTGTCAACCTGTTCGCCCACATCCACCGCAACCCCGGCTTCGTCGGGATCATGGCGATGGTGGCGGTCATCCAGCTCGTCCTGATCTATTACGGGGGCAGCCTCTTCCGCACAGCCGGGCTGACTCCCAGAGAGCTGCTCCTCGTCCTGGTGATGGCCTTCCTGGTGGTGCCCGCCGACGGCCTGCGCAAGCTTTTCCTCCGGCTGAACCATCGGAAGGGAAATTTATAGGGCCTCTACGCGGACACAGGAAGCCGCGCCACTATAAAGAGCGCCCCCGGTTGACGGGGGCGCTCTTCTGGTATGTCCGCGCATAGAGAATGAAACCGATCCGATACGGCGGATGCGCGTCCAGTATTTCTTCACATGGAACATGGAAAAGACGCGCCGGGGATCCCCCGGAATCTGTGAGGATGAAGCGGAAGAGGCGCGAATCGGACTGTCTGGTATACCCGGCCGCGCGCGGCGTGTTACAGGCATGCCGCGGCCTGCGCGGTGAGTGTCCGGATACGGGCGAAATCCCCGGATTTCAGCGCGTCGGACGGCACCATCCAGCTGCCGCCGCAGCACAGGACGTTCGGCTCTTTCAGATAGGCGGCCAGATTCCGCTCCCCGATCCCGCCGGTCGGCATGAACCGCATCTGCCCATACGGCCCCGCCAGCGCCCGCAGCATGGCCACCCCACCGAGCACTTCGGCGGGAAAGAGCTTGACGATATCGAGGCCCATCCGGATACAGGCTTCCACCTCGCTCGGCGTCGCGCATCCCGGGATAACCGGAACACCATGGTTCATGCACCATGCCACCACGTCCGGATTGGTACCGGGGCTGACGATCCCCCTTGCGCCCGCCTCCACGGCGGCACGGGCCTGCTCCACCGTCAAAACCGTACCGGCGAGTATGCAGACAGCGGGCATCCGCCCCGCGATCAGGCGGATCGCATCAGCGGCCGCCGGGGTTCGGAAGGTGATTTCCGCCGCGGGCAGTCCTCCCGCGGCAAGCGCCTCGGCCAGCGGCAGAGCCGCGGCGGCCTCTTCGAGCCTGACGACCGGCAGCAGCCGGAGCCGCCGCAGCTGTTCAAACAAGGCTTCCATGAGATTCCTCCTTTTGCCGGATCCCGTGATCCCGCTCAAACAGGGCCAGTGTCTCCCGGTCCGGCAGGCCTTCGTTGTCGCCAGGGAAACCGAGCTGGATCGCACCGATGGCGTTACCCCGCCGCACCGCCTCCCGGAGCGGAAGCTCCTCGCCCAGCGCGCTGATCACGCCAGCGGCGAAACCGTCCCCCGCCCCGACTGTGTCTACAATCCTGTCCACCCGATAGGCCGGGCAGAAAAACGACTCGGAGCGGGTGGCGGCATAGGCGCCGCCGGGCCCGGTCTTAACCACGGCCGCCCGCGCCCCCATCTTCAGAAAAGCCTCCGCTATCGCTTCCGGAGCCGTCTCACCGGTGAGAAAACGGCCCTCCGCGAGCCCGGGCAGCACCACATCCGCTTCACGGGCGAACGCGAGCAGGGTGTCCCGCATATCCGCGGGACTCTTCCACAGCGGCGGCCGGAGATTGGGGTCGAAAAATACCGTCATCCCCCGTCTTTTCGCCTCTGTGAGCAGAAAAAGTGCAGCATCCCGCGTGTGCTCAGACAAAGCCGGAAAAATCCCGGTCAGATGCAGCGCCCACAGCCCGCTGAAGTCGAGCCCCGCCACGTCCTCCGGACCAATAAAGGAGGCGGCCGATCCCCTGCGGCAATAGAAAATGTCCGGATCCCCCGCCGCCGTCTTGGATTTGAACATCCAGCCGGTGGGGTGCTCTGCGCTCATATGGACATCCCGCACAGAAAGTCCTTCAGCTTGCATCGCCTTTCGGATCCGGCGCCCAAAGGGGTCGTCCCCCAATTTTGTGAAATAGGCCGCCCGATGCCCGAGACGGCAGAGCCCTACCGCGACGTTGAATTCGGCACCCGCGACGGCGCTACGGAAGGTCTCCGCCTTCTCCAGAGGGCCCTCCTCCAGCGCGGTCAGCAGGCCCATCGCCTCACCGGCCAGCAAGATCCCGTCAGCCATCCCGTACCTCCCCCCGGCCGCCTGTGCGGCGGCGGTATTCCTCCCAAACGGTCTCAAACCAGCCGTCGGGATGAGGCAGCGGGCGGACCGGCTGGAACGCCGAACGGAACGTCCCGTCCGCCCGTTCGGTGACGAGCGCCGTGTTTTCCCCGAGCGGACGGTTCGGACGGTATGCGTAGCCGGGCAGCGCGGGATGTACCCGTTCCCCGCCCTCCTCCGTCACCAGGGCGGATCCCCGTGTGCCCGTCCGGGCCGCGGCCGCCCGCATGGCCGAGAGGACGGCGAGCTGGGTCAGGGCGATATCCCGGCTTTTGAGCAGGTCATAGAGTTCCCCAGGACCCGACAAAGCGATACCCTCGGGAAAGCGCGCCAGGCTTTCGGACAGGCGGCCCTCCAGCTCCGCCATCCCTTTCTCATCCCGGATATGGCCGGCATACAGGCTCATGGCCCGCTGTTTCTCCTCCCGCCATTCCTGGACGGAGGAGGCGCCGCGCTGCCGCAGCGCCCTGTCAAACAACGCGAGCATCTCCTCCGCCTCCCTCTCGGCGAGTGAGACGAACGCCGGCGTGGGCGCGGTATCGGGCCGGGTGGTGTCGGCGATGTGCTCCGCCGCCCGCAGGGAGCCCACCTGTGCGGCATTGAGCGCGCTGCCGCCCGGACGGCGGACACCGAAGGTACCGGCGGCCTCCCCGGCCACATACAGGCCCCGGACCCCGGACTGCCAATCCGCATCCACCGCGATCCCGCCGTTGTGATGCTGCGCGCACACCCCGATTTCGAGAGGCTCGGCATACAGGTCGATACCATGCCGTTTATACAGGTCGATGGCCAGGGGGTTCATCTTTTCCAGGCGGGCGATGGGGGTGGGCAGCAACGCGCCGGAATGAGCAAGGTAGCGGTACGCCTCCTCTCCCAGACCCTCAAGTCCCCTTTCCAGGCCGGCCGGATCGCTACGGAAATCAAGATACACACGCCGGCCGAGATCAGCGGTCTCGTGGTGGACAAGGATGTCGATCAGGGAGGAACCGCCGATCTTCCCGGTGTCGAACGGCCACTGGTACCCTTTGAGGAATACCCGGTCGAGCGCTTCGTGGGGAGAGGTGAAATACCCGGGCAGGAATTCCCGCTCTATCCCCTCCCGGTCGATGGAGATATACCGGGGCAGTACCTGCTGATAGGTGCCGGACACGTTCCATCGAAAGGACGTAGAGGCCAGACCGTACTGCCATTCCTGTAAATTGCAGGCAGCGGCCCCCGCCTCGAGCATCATGCCGGTCATGCCGGTCTGGCTCTCGGGATACACCGAGGCAAAATAACAGCCCGCCGGCCCTCCCGTCGCCATCACGACCCGTTTCGCCCGTACCACGGTAAGCCCGCGGGCCGGACCCCCGCAGGCGTTCCGGTCGAGGCAGAGCAGGCCTTCCACTCCCTCTTCCGACACAAGCAGCCGCACCGCGCAGAGACCATCCAGGATGGGGATACCTTTTCTCCGTACAGAACGCTCCAGGCATTCCGTCATATACCGGCTGGTGAGCGGCCCTGCGCTGGTCGCCCGCTGGCGCGGATCGTGGTCGGTCTTATAGCCGACGTATTCCCCATAGGCATTGGTGGGGAAGGGCACGCCGAGATTGGCGAGCTTGATGAAGGAACGGACGGAACAGGCCGCCTCGGCCAGAGCGGTGTCGCCGTTGACGCCGCCGCCCGCAAATAAATCCTCCGCCATTTTCGCGACGCTGTCCTCTCCGTCGCTGGCAAGGCTGAGTTTATAGTAGGTCTGCTTGTCGCTGCCGGTGTTGCGGCTGGTACCCATATCGACGCCTTCGGTCAAAACGGCGATATCCGTCCGCCCGAGGTCGTACAGCCAGTCCGCCGCGTTGAAACCGGCACAGCCGGAACCGACTACCACTGCATCCAGCGTGATCAGGGGCAGGATTTGCCCTCCTGCCCGCATCGTCGTCCTCGTCATCGTCGTCCCCCTTACAGTCGGCGGATATGGAAGCCGCCGTCGGCGTTGAGTACCTGTCCGGTGGCGAAATCCAGCCGGCCGCCGACCGCTGCCATCACGCAATCGGCCACGTCCTTCGGCTGGCCGAACCGTCGGATCGGCGTCACGCCGTCGGCGATCAGTTTTTCATACTTTTCTTTCACCCCGACGGTCATATCGGTCAGAATGATGCCGGGCCGCACTTCGAAAACCGGAATACCATATTCGGCCAGACGGTCGGCGAACAGTTTTGTCACCATCGAGATGCCCGCCTTGCTGATACAGTATTCCCCCCGGTTGGTGGACGAGGTGTACGCCGACATTGACGCGATATTCACGATCCGGGGGGTATAATCCCCGATACCCGACCGTTGGAAATCCAGCATCAGGTTCGCCGCGGCCTGACACATGAAGAAGGTCCCCTTGAGGTTGATATCCATGAGGAAGTCGTAGCTTTCCTCGGTCGTCTCCAGTACATCCAAGCGCACGCGGGGCGCCACGCCGGCGTTGTTGACATGGACGTCCAGCCGGCCGTACCGCTCCCGTACCTCCGCGGCGAACCGGCGGCGGTCTTCCTCCCGGCTGATATCACACCGGAGATACGCGGCCTCGATCCCCCTCTCGCGCAGGCGGTCGATGACCGGCACGGCTTCCTCTGCGTCGACGATGTCCGACAATAGGACGGCATATCCGGCCTTTCCCAGTTCTTCGGCTATCGCTAGGCCGATCCCCCGGCGGGATCCTGTTACCGACGCGATTTTCCTGTTCATCTCGCCCACTCCTTTTTTGGGTGCGGATTCTCTTCCGCTTTTTTCAAAACCCTGCCGACGTCCCGCCGGTAATACGGCAGATAGGTCTCCGTGTCCCGCACGACACAGCCCGCCACACTGCCCGCCCGCATCAGGGCCGAGCATTTGCCGCAGGAGATGCAGCATTTCTTCGGATCCAGCCGCCCGCTTTCGAGCAGATCCGCCGCAAACGACGGATACGCGAAGGCCTGCCTCCCAAATCCCGCGAGGTCGGCCCCACCGGCGGCGATCATGCCGGCGGCCAGATTTCCGGAAAACTGCCGCATGTAGGACAGCCCAGATGCCACGACCGCGGCCCCCGGCACCGCCCGCTTGATCTCCGAAACGCAGCGGCACAGGCGGGCCACCCCGGCAAAGGGATGTTCGGGCGGCGGGTAGGGGCCGTCGTCATAGGGGCGGTTGACGTGGGGATTGACATAGGGATTGCCGATGGTGATGTTCAGCAGCGGCACCCCCTCTTCCCGCACCAGGAGCGCGGCCAGGCGCTTCGGCTCCTCCAGCTCCGGCTCGACGCCGCCGTCCGGCAGCACCCCCCACCCGTAAGGATAGGGAAAGCCGTCATACACATTGAGGCGGCTGGTGATAAAGGCCCCGCCCGCCGTGGCCGCCTTAGCGGCCCGGACGGCATCGCGCAGCAGACGGGTCCGGTTCTCGAAACTGCCGCCGTAGGGCCCGGGGCGGGTATGGGCGGACAGCAGCTCGTTGAGCAGGTAGCGATGACAGGCCTTGATGTCCACCCCGTCGAAGCCCGCCTCCTCCGCCAGACGGGCGGAACAGGCATACCGTTCGGGCAGCGCCCGCAGCTCGTCGTCGGAGAGGATACAGCTGTCCGGCAGAGGCATGTCCTTCTCAAACAGCGGGTTCCGGCACGCGATGCGAGGGGCAGGGTCCCCCTCCGGCTTGGAATAGCGCCCGGAATGGGTCGCCTGCATCACGAGGACCGGTTCCCTGCCGGTCGCCCGGACGGCCCATTCCCGGATATCCTCGGTCAGCCGCTTGAACGCGTCCAAATTCGTCCGGGTGAGCATAAGCTGGCGGGGATTGGCCCGTCCCTCCCGCACGACGGCCACCGCCTCCATCCAGATCAAACCGGCGCCGCTCTCGGCAAAACGGCGGTACCGCCGGCGCGTCAGCTCTCCCGGGCTCCCGTCGAGAGTCCCGTCACAGCCCTCCATGGGCTGAATCACCAGACGGTTGTGCAGCCGATACCCGGCCACTTCCAGCGGCTCTCTCAAAAGGGCCGTCTCCTCCGACAGGGGGAGGGATACGCCGAGCGCGGCGGCCCGAGCCCCCGCCTCGGCAAGCGATGTATAGCGGAACGGTTCTTTCGGCACGTGGATTCCCCTTTTCGGTATCGGCCGGTTTTTTCTCAGCGCGGCCGGATGTGACATCATTATACCGTACAAAACGCCTTGCCAATCGGCGCCCGGAATGGTAAAATAGGTAAAATCGGTTTTTAAAGGACGTGACGGATATGGACTCCGATCGCTTTTTCTGCCGATATTCGGAACTTCCGCTTGGGTTCGATCGGCATTTTCATAATGCGCACCAACTGCTGTATATCGTGTCGGGAGAGGTCCGTGTCCAGGTCGGTTCTTCTGTCTACGGCGGCCAGCCAGGCGACCTGTTTGTCATCAGCCGCCTCGAGGAACACGGCACGGCTCTGGAAAAAGGTGCCTACCGCCGGTATACGCTCCAACTCTCCCGGGAATGGCTCGACCACGCGCTCGAGGATGCCCGGCTGAAATCCCTGTTTCTCCGCCGCCCGTCGGGGTTTTGCCACCGCTTGCCCGATGAAAGCCGTGAGCTGGAAGGGCTTTTTCATATGATGGCGGAGGAGGACCGGGTGCCTCGCCCCTTCTCAGGAATCAGCCAGTCCGCGCTCTTCTGCCGGCTGATGGTGCTCTGTTACCGGCAGGATCCGGGCCGTTTCCCCCTGCCTGCGGCCACCCCTGCCGGCCCGGTCCTGGAAGCGCAGCGGTACATCGACGCTCATTTCACCGAGGAACTGACCATGGACGAGCTGGCGCGCCATGCCTTTCTCAGTCCCTCCTATCTCTCCCACGCGTTTCGGGAATGGACGGGCTACAGCCCCAAACAATACATCCTTCTGAGCCGTATCGCCCTGGCCCGTGAACTGCTCACCACCACCGATTATGATGTGGCGGACGTCGCCGGCCGCTGCGGCTTCGGGGATGTCAGCAATTTTATCCGGTACTTCAAAAAGGAGACCGGATCCACTCCCGGCCGGTATCGGCGCTCCACCGGCTGACCGCGCCTTTTCCGCCGTTTCATGACGCATCGAAAGGAAGGAATCCTAATGAACTCGGAGCTTCGTGCCCGGCTGGAATCCCTTGCCGACCCGGGCTACCGCGCCTTTTCCGCCCGCCTGCTGCCGGTGGGGACCCCCCTGCTCGGCGTCCGTCTGCCGGCCCTGCGGCGCATCGCCCGGGAACTGTCCCGGGGGGATTGGCGCGCCTATCTGGATGGGGCGGCGGACGGCAGCTTTGAGGAAATCCTCCTCCAGGGCATGGTGATCGGGTATGCGGAAATGGACATGGGGGAACGGCAGCACCGGACGGCCGCGTTCGTCCCCAAAATCAGCAACTGGTCGGTCTGCGACAGCTTTTGCGCGGGGCTCAAGGCCGTGCGGGAAGATCCGGATTCCTGGTGGACGTTTCTTCTTCCCTACGTCACCGGCCGGCGGGAATACGCCGTCCGGTTCGGGGTGGTGATGCTGCTGCTGTATTATATAGACGAAGCGCACCTGGCCGATGTGCTCTCCCTGCTCGGCAGGACGGACTGCCGTGGGACGGCCGCCAGGACCGCCGTATCCTGGGCGGCGGCGGAGTGCTATATCCGTTTCCCCGAACCGACGGAGGCGTTTCTGTCGGGCGGGACACTGGATCCCCTCGTCCTGCGCGGCGCCCTGCAAAAAATCGTGGAATCCCACCGGGTGGACGCAGATACCAAGACCCATATCCGGGCCTGGCGCGGGTCCTTATAACCGGCCCCGCTGGATTTCCAGGCACCTGTACCGCCCACTATCCCCTTCTCGCGGGACATCCCCCATAAATCGACGGTTGACGCAGCATAGTGATAGAGGTTATAATGATATATTGCTGGATGAAAACAGCAGGGGTGCGCCTCTGCCGAATAAACAGGCGCACCTTCTGTTCATGTCGGTGCGGAAAGGCGGCTCATCATGAAAAAGCACGGCAGAAAATGGCTCTCCCTTCTTCTCACCGGCACACTGGTGCTGACGTTTAGCGCAGGCTGCGCCGATCAAAAGGGCGGCGTCTCTCTCGATCCCCGGGAGCCCGTCACCATCAATGTATGGCACTATTATAACGGCGCGCAAAAAACGGCCTTCGATCAGCTCATCAACGAGTTCAACGAATCGGTCGGCCGGGAAAAAGGGATCATCGTCGAGGGCGTCAACCAGGGGAGCGTTTCCAAGCTGACTGAAGCCATCATCGATTCCGCCCAGAATAAAGTGGGGACCGATCCGGTTCCGAATATTTTCGCCGCCTACGCGGACACGGCCTATCAGATCGACGCGCTCGGCCTGGTCGCGGATCTCGGCCAGTATCTGACGGACGAGGAAATCGGCGAGTATATCCCCGCCTATATCGACGAGGGGCGCCTGCGTGCGGATGGGAAGCTCAAAATCTTTCCCACCGCCAAATCCACCGAGATCTTCATGTTGAACAAAACCGACTGGGACCGCTTCTCTTCAGCGACCGGCGCGTCCCTGGACGCCCTTTCCACAATTGAGGGCCTTGTGCAGACGGCGGAAGCCTACTACAACTGGACCGATGCGCAGACCCCCGGCCTGCCGGACGACGGCAAAGCCTTTTTCGGCCGGGACGCCATGGCGAATTACTTTATCATCGGGGCCCGACAGCTCGGCTGCGAGATCTTCTCCGTTGACGGCAACCAGGTCACCTTCCATCTCGACGAGGCCGTCTTCCGCAAACTGTGGGATCACTATTACGTCCCTTACATCAAAGGCTATTTTACGGCCAACGGCAGATTCCGCTCCGATGACGCGAAGGTGGGCGATCTTATTGCCCTGGTCGGCTCCTCCACCTCCGCGACCTACTTTCCCACGGCCGTCAATACGAATGACGAAGACAGCTATCCTATAGAAACCCTGGTCCTGCCCGCCCCCACCTTCGCCGGCGGGGAAAACTTTGCGGTCCAGCAGGGCGCCGGCATGGTGGTCACCACCTCCACCCCCCAAAAGGAATATGCGAGCGTCGTTTTTCTGAAATGGTTTACCGAGGCGGAGCGCAACCTGCGCTTCTCCAGCCTTTCCGGCTATCTCCCCGTCAAAAAGGAAGCCAACGACATCGCCCGGCTCGAAACCGCGCTGTCGGTCATCGATCAAAAAGACGTGACCGAAAATCTGCGCGCCTCCCTGCGGGTGGCGGTGGACACCGTCAACCAGGCGTCTCTCTATACCAATAAAGCCTTCCAAGGCGGCACCGACGCGCGCAACGTGCTGGAAACCTCCCTGAGCGACAAGGCTGCCGCTGACCGCCTCGCCATACGGGACAAGATCGGCAGCGGCGTCAGCCGTGCCGCGGCGGTCGCACAGTACGACAACGACGAGAATTTTCAGGCCTGGTTTTCTTCTTTGAAGCGGGCGCTGGACGAGTCCATCAAGTAACCTGCCACATCGGACACACAAGGACGCAGTGGCGGTATCCCGGGCGGCCCGTCGCCCGGGCCCTTCCGACGCTATGATCGGGAAGTGATATCATGGGCACTCGCCGGCACACCATCCTGATAAAAATATCCCTTCCCCTTCTTCTGGCCATGCTGATACAGGCCGGACTGATTTTCAGCGTCATTTTGTTCGGCGGAACCACCAAGCAGATGAAAGCGAATGCCTACGATATCCTCGCCGAAAAGGTCGTCAGCCGCAAAAACGACCTGGAAAACGAGATGATCCAGCGCTGGTCCAATGTTTCAGGTCCCATGCAGACCATACTCGAGCTGACCGGTGACGTGCTCGAGCGGTATCAGGCCGGGCCCGAGGCGCTGGAGATCAACGCCGACGTGACCAACGAGCTCCTCCGCCAGGTTTCTTCCCCTCTGATGGCGCTGATGCGGACCAATTCGGTATCGGGCGCGTTTATCGTGTTCGACGGCCCGGGCACTCAGGACAAAAAAGCCGGCCTTTATCTGCGGGACTCCGACCCCAGCTCCACCCCCAGCGACAACTCCGACCTGCTGGCGGTCCGGGGGCCCTCCCCGATCACCAAATATCTCAACATCCCCATGGACACCTTGTGGCAGCCTTCCTTCGGTTTGAATGAAACTGACGATTACTACTACAAACCGTTCCTCGCCGCGAAAAAGGACCGCGGCCTCGATGCCGCCGACTTCGGCTACTGGAGCCGGCCGTTTTACCTCAACGGCCAGGAAAACGAAAACGATTCCACCCAGATCATCACCTATTCCCTTCCCCTGCTTTACGGGGACGGAACCCCGATCGGGGTTCTGGGGGTGGAAATTTCCATTGACTATTTACGGAAATGGCTGCCGTCGGACGAACTTCAGGCGGATAACCGCGGCGGGTATCTGCTGGCCGTCCGCTCCGCCTCCCAGACGGACGGCACGGCCTATACCTGCGAGCCCGTTGCGAAAAACGGCTCCCTGCTCATGCAGCTCCAGGAAACCGGCCCCTTCGCCTTTTCGGCCAGCAGCGCCCATACCGGCGCCTATACCGTCGTTTCGCCTGACAGCGGCGACCGGGACATCGACGGCCAGACCGCCGCGCTGAAGCTTTACAATACCCACACGCCGTTCGAAGACGACCAGTGGGTGCTGACCGGCCTCGTCTATCGCCGGGATCTGCTGGACGCCTCCTTGAAGCTGCAGCGGACCATCCTGCTGTCGCTCGGTATTTCCCTGGTCCTCGGAATCGCCAGCATCCTCCTGGCCGCCAAGATTATCACCAAGCCGGTCACCAATCTCGCGCAGAAGCTGCGGGAGAGCAACCCGAACCGCGTTATCCGTCTCAAGCGGCTAGGGATCACCGAGATCGACGAGCTCTCCGACGCCATCGAGCTGTTAAGCCAAAAGGTGTCCGACTCCGCTTCCCGCCTGTCCAAGATACTGGAACTCACCGGCGTGGATGTGGCAGCCTTCGAATATGATCGAAAAGCCGGGATCGTCTATGTGACCGACCACTTCTTTGATATCCTGGCCCTTCAGCCGGAGAACGACAGCCACAGCCTGACGGACGCCGAGCTCGAACGCTTATTCCACCCGCTGATAGACCGGGCGGAGGAGGCCGACCCGCAGAGCGGTACCTATGTATTCCGGGTGGGGCCGGATTACGCCCCCCGGTGGATACGGCTGAAGGTGGTCGAGGGATCCGAACGGAATCTCGGCGTCGTCACCGACATCACCGCGGAAATCACCGAGAAGCGGAAGATCGAACACGATCGTGACTACGACCTGCTGACCAACATCTATAACCGCCGGGCGTTCCACAACACCATGCAGGGCCTTTTCCGCTCCCCCGCCCTGCTCAAAACCGGCGCTCTGATGATGATCGATCTCGACAACCTCAAATACATCAACGATACCTATGGGCACGACTATGGGGACGAATACATCCGCTGTGCAGCCGATGCCCTGCTGGCCGCCGCCGGGTCGCGCGCCGTGGTCGCGCGGATGTCGGGGGACGAGTTTTTCGTCTTCCTGTACGGCGGCGCATCCAAAGAGGAAATCCGCAACATCGTCCGCAGCCTGCACAGCCGGCTGCTCGATACCATCGTACTGCTGCCGGGCCAGGAAAGCATGCACGTCCGGGCATCCGGGGGGATTTCCTGGTATCCGGACGACTCCGCCGACTATGAGGAACTGATCCGCTACGCCGATTTTGCCATGTACAAGGTCAAGCGCACCGACAAGGGCCGGTTCAAGGAGTTCGACCGCGAGACCTACGACCGGGAACGGTACCTGCTGCAGGGCAAAGAAACGCTCAATACCATTATCGAGCGGTCCCTTATCCGGTACCAGTTCCAGCCCATTGTGGATGCCGCGACGGGTGACATTTTCGCGTATGAAGCTCTGATGCGTCCGCAGAGCGACGCCATCAGCACCCCGGAACAGCTCCTGTCCCTGGCCAGGTCCCAGTCCATGCTGCCGCAGATCGAGCGCCTCACCTGGTTCCAGGCACTCGCCTGCTTCACCACCCAGCCCTTTTCCCAGACCGGCTGCCGCCTGTTTGTCAACTCCATTGCGAGCCAGGCCCTGTCTGAGCCGGATATCCGGGAAATCGAGCGCCTATACGGGCCTTATCTGAACCGGCTGGTCATGGAACTGACGGAGGAAGAACGGCCGGACAGCGATGCCATGCAGCATAAGCTCCGCCTCGCCGGCCGTTGGAACGCCGGACTTGCGCTTGACGATTTCGGCATGGGCTACAACAGCGAGGCCATCCTGGTAGACACCCCGCTGCAGTATGTCAAGCTGGACATGTCCATCATCCGGCATATCGATATCGATCAAAGCCGCCTTAAGCTGCTGCAAAATCTGATCTCCTACTCACGCGAACGGGGCATCGCCGTCATCGCGGAAGGGGTGGAGACTCGTGAGGAAATGCGGGTCCTGATCGAAAACGGCGTGGATTACCTGCAAGGGTTCTATCTCGGCCGGCCTTCCTATGACGTGTACACCCTGCCCGAAACGCTGCGGGCTGATATACGTGGATTGGCCCAAAACCGGCTTTGACAACTCTTTGGATGATCCGTATAACCCGCCGCTTTGCCGCGTATACTAAAGCGGACCGGCCGCTGTCATGGGAGGAATGGATATGTCAAAAGACAACCGCAAAGTGGTGCTGGTGGGCACCGGCATGGTAGGGATGAGCTACGCCTATGCCCTGCTCAACCAAAACGCCTGTGATGAGCTGGTGCTCATCGACCTCAATCGGGAACGGGCCCAGGGCGAGGCGATGGATCTCAATCACGGCCTGGCCTTTTCCTCTTCCCATATGAAGATCACCGCCGGGGACTACCCGGACTGTGAAAACGCCGATATTGTGGTCATCTGCGCCGGCGTGGCTCAGAAACCGGGGGAATCCCGGCTGGACCTGCTCCAGCGCAACGCCAAGGTGTTCCGCTCCATCGTCGGGCCGGTGACCGAATCCGGCTTCAACGGCATCTTTTTGGTGGCGACCAATCCCGTCGATATCATGACCCGCATCACCTGCGCCCTCTCCGGCTTCAATCCCCGCCGGGTACTGGGCAGCGGCACCGCGCTGGACACGGCCAGATTGCGGTATCTGCTGGGGGAATATTTCGCCGTCGATCCCCGGAACATGCACGCCTACGTCATGGGGGAACACGGGGACAGCGAATTCGTCCCCTGGTCCCAGGCCATGCTGGCCACCAAACCCATCCTCGACGTCTGCCGGGATTCGGGAGGGCGCTGCCGGGTGGAGGACATGGAAAGGATCAGCGAGGAGGTCCGGAGCGCGGCCCAACGGATCATCCAGGCGAAAAACGCCACCTATTACGGTATCGGCATGGCCCTGGTCCGGATCACCCGGGCGATTTTCGGGGACGAAAGCAGCGTGCTCACCGTCTCTGCCATGCTGCGGGGGGAATACGGGGAAAGCGATGTTTTCACCGGTGTTCCCTGCATCGTCGGCCGAAACGGCATCCGGCGGGTGCTCTCCCTCTCCTTGAATGAGGAGGAAACCGCCAAGTTCCATCAATCCTGCGAGACCCTGCGGCAGGTATATGGAGAATTGGGGCTCTAACACGGGCCCTGGCTTCCTCTATGAAGGAAAAAGCGTGGGCTTCGCCCACGCTTTTTCTGTCGCAACTTGACGGCCGTGCCCATCCGGTGTATCCTGTCCCATATAGGCAAACGCTGAAATCCGGCGCTTACCTAAGACAAACGGAAGGGGGAACCGGTGCCATGGACTGCCGGACCTATCCGCTCGGTACACTGGAATCCTACACATATGTCGTGGTTTTTTCCTTATACGAGGGCAAACTGCTGTTCAGCCGGCACAAGCGGCGGGGCACCTTTGAGACCCAGGGCGGCCATATCGAACCGGGCGAGACGCCTCTCGAAGCCGCCGAACGGGAGTTGTTCGAAGAATCCGGGGCCGTCGGTTACGAGATCCGGCCGGCCTTCGACTACTGGGCCGAAGACGCTGCCGCCGGCGCGGGCGGGAGGGTGTTCGTCGCCCGCATCCATAAAATTGGAAGCCTGCCCGAGAGCGAGATAGCGGAAACCGCCTTGTTCACCCGCCTGCCGGAGAATCTGACCTACCCGGACATCACGCCGGTGCTCTATCGGAAGGCGGTGCAGGATGGCTGGCTGTGATTCGGAGTCCGGCTGTTTTCTGCCGGAATCCCCCATCCTCCTTCTGTTTGTGCGGAAGGGGGATTTTTCGTATTTCCCGAAAATGTTTACATTTTCCCGGTTGATTTTTCTTCCGCGGGCGGTGTACACTGCAAAAGAATCTGTATAGGAACGAGGAAGCCGCCATGTTTTCACGTTACAGCGTCAAGAAGCCCCTGACCGTCGTCCTGGCCGCCCTGATGGTGGTACTGCTCGGGGTGATCTCTTTCACCAAGATGCGCACCGACCTGCTCCCCGAGATGGACCTGCCCTACGTGGCCGTGGTCACCGTCTACGCGGGCGCCAGCCCCGAAAAGGTGGAAACCGGCGTCACCAAGCCGCTGGAAAGCGCCCTGTCCACCGTCAGCGGCGTACATACGGTCACCAGTATCTCACAGGAGAACACCAGCATGGTGATCTTCGAGTTCGAATACGGCACCAACATGGATCGGGCCGTTATCGATATGAATAACAAGATGGGTACCGCCACCGCCTCCATGGACGATGCGGTAGGGACCCCTATCCTCATGCAGATCAATCCCGACATGCTGCCGGTGATGATCGCCAGCGTGGATGTGGAAGGCAAATCCTCCAAGGATATCACCCCCTTGGTTTCCGAGACGGTGGTCCCCGCCTTCGAGCGCCTGAACGGCGTGGCGTCGGTGGAGGCTATGGGGCTGATCGAGCGGCAGCTCAAGGTGTCTCTCAGCCAGCAGAAAATCGACGCCCTCAACGACCGTATTCTGGAAGCGGTGGACCAGAAGCTCGCCGAGGCCCAGGAGCAGCTCCGGGAGGGAGAAACCGCCCTGGAAGAGGCACGGGCCGCTTTTGAGAAAGAGAGCGCCGCCAAAACCGAGGAGCTGACCAAAGCCGGCCTCGAACTGGAACAAGGCAAAAATCAGCTCCAGCAGGGACTTTCCACCATCGCCGCCGGCCTGCTCACCGCCGAGAGCTCCAAGACCCAGCTTTCCGCCCTGCGGGAGGCGGCCGCGGACCTGATGGGAAATCTCTCCCAGAGCGGGACAGAGCTGCTGGGGCCGCTGGGCGAACTGCTCGAGAAAGCGCAGGCGCTCGGTGTCCTTACGCCCGAGCAGGCCGACGCCATCCTGGCGGGGCTGGACGGCACTGCCGGGGACATCCGCGGATCGGTGGAAGAGCTGCTTGCCAAGCTGGACGGCGCCATTGAAGAAGCCGACGCGGGGATCGCCGAGGCCAAAGCCCGGCAGGCGGAGCTGTCTGCCGGGCTCGACGAGATCTTGAACGGGGAACAGCAGCTTGAGCAGGGCAAGATCGCCCTCTCGACCGGCCTGGCCGACGCCAAGCGACAGATCGAAGAAAACGCCGCCGCCCTGGAACAGGCCCGCGCCACATTCGAAAGTTCCCGGGATACCGCTTTGGAGCAGGCCGGGGTGGATGGTCTCGTCACCATGCAGACCGTCAACACCCTGCTGGCGGCCAACAATTTCTCCATGCCGGCGGGAAGCCTTGCCGAGGACGGCGGGACGGTTCCGGTCAAGGTGGGGGATCTCTTTTCCAGCGTGGACGAAGCGGAGCAGATGCCCCTGTTCTCCGTATCCGCCGGGGAGATCGGCACCATTCGCCTGTCCGATGTGGCCGACGTGTTCGAGACCGACAACGCTGGAGAGACCTACGCCAAAATCAACGGAAACGATGGTGTCCTGCTGACCATGCAGAAGCAGAGTACCGCCTCCACCACGGAGGTCTCCGACCTCATCCGGGAGACCATGGCAGAGCTGGAGGCCGCCGAATCCGGCCTGCATCTGACCGCGCTGAACGATCAGGGACAGTATATCCACATCGTGGTCGGCTCGGTGCTGCAAAACCTGCTCATGGGCGGCGCGCTGGCTATCGTCATCCTGTTTTTCTTCCTGCGCAGCATCAAACCCACCTTCATGGTGGCGGTCAGCATTCCCCTGAGCCTGGTACTCGCCGTGGTGCTGATGTATTTTTCCGGCGTCACCCTCAACGTCATCTCCTTAGCGGGGCTGGCGCTCGGCGTCGGCATGCTGGTGGACAACAGCATCGTGGTCATTGAAAACATTTACCGTCTGCGGGCGCAGGGGATGTCCGCGGCGAACGCGGCGGTCAAGGGCGCATCCCAGGTGGCCGGGGCCATTGCTTCCTCCACCCTGACCACCATCTGCGTCTTCCTTCCCCTGGTCTTTACCGAGGGAATCTCCCGCCAGCTCTTCACCGACATGGGCCTGACCATCGCCTATTCCCTGATGGCCAGTCTTCTCATCGCCCTGACCCTAGTCCCCTCTCTCTCCTCCCTGCTGCTGGGACGGGTGAAGCAAAAGCCGGAAGGCCTGTTCGGCAAATTCGTGTCCGGCTACGCCCGCTCCCTCTCCTTCACTCTGCGGCACAAGGCACCTGTACTGATCGGCGCGGCGGTGCTGCTGGGGGTAAGCGTTTTTGGTGTCACCCGGATGGGCACCGCCTTCATGCCCGACACCGACTCCAACCAGATTTCCGTATCTCTAACCACTCCTGACGGTACTTCCACAGCCGAAACCCAGGCAATCAGCGACCAGGTGATCGGACGGATCCAGGGGATCGAGGGGGTCCAGACCGTCGGCGCGATGCAGGGCGGGGACCAGGCGGTGACGATGTACGTCCTGCTCACCGACGGCAAGCGGGGTACCAGCCAGGAGATTTCCCGCCGGATCGTCGAGGAGACCGCGGACATGGGCTGTGAGATCACTGCCTCCGGATCCGGAATGGATATCTCCGCCATGGCCGGCTCGGGGCTGCAAATCGACATCACCGGGGACGACCTCGACACCCTGCGGCGGATCGCCGGGGACATCGCCGCCCTGGTGGAAGGAACCCCCGGCACAGCCGAAATCTCGGACGGTATGGATAAGACAAGTCCCGAAATCCGCATCACGGTGGATAAGGAAAAGGCCGCCGCCTACAACCTGACAGTGGCCCAGGTGTACCAGAGCATCGCCGGGGCCCTGCAGACTGAATCCACCGCCACCACCCTGTCCGCCGACGCGGGCGGTATGCCGGTGGTGGTGGTCCGGGCAGAGGAGGACCAGCTGAACAGAGACGGGCTTCTCGCCTTCCCCCTGACCGGCAAGACCGACGAAGGAGAGGTGTCCGTCACCCTCGGGGATATCGCCAGGGTGGAGGATGCCGAGGGGCTCCAGTCCATCCGCCATTCCGACCGGGTCCGCACCCTGTCGGTGACGGCTGAGATCGATCCGGACCACAACATCGGCTTGGTCAGCCGGGAGGTTCAGAAAAAACTGGACGGCTATACCGTCCCGGAAGGCTACCGGGTCACGCTGACCGGTGAAAACGAAACCATCAACAGCACCCTGCGGGATCTAGTGCTCATGGTGCTGCTGGCCCTGGTCCTCATCTACGCCATTATGGCCGCCCAGTTCCAGTCCCTGCTCTCCCCCTTCATCGTCATGTTCACCATTCCCCTGGCTTTCACCGGCGGCCTGCTGGCCCTGTGGATCCTGGGCTTCGATCTGAGCGTGGTGGCCATGCTGGGCTTCCTGGTCCTCTCGGGCGTGGTGGTCAATAACGGCATCGTCTTTGTCGATTCGGTCAACCAGCTCCGCCTGGAAGGAATGGAGAAACGGGACGCCATCGTGGAGACCGGCCGCCGCCGGATCCGGCCCATCCTGATGACCGCCCTGACCACCATTCTGGGCCTGTTCACCACCGCCCTGGCCGTGGGACAGGGAGCCGACCTGCTCCAGCCCATGGCCGTGGTCATCATCGCGGGCCTGGCTTACGCCACTCTGCTGACCCTCTTTATCGTACCCGCTCTGTACGACATTTTCCGCCGGAAAGAGTTAAAGCGGGTCGAATTGGACGACGATAGGCCGGATGCCTCCGATCCGGCCCCGCAGCAGCCCTGATGAGGCCGCCTCGATAGAAACGAAGCCCCGGCCGGGAGCCGGGGCTTCGTGCTGTTTGTTTCAGGCCAATCCGAACACTTGCCGCAAGGTGTCGCACACCCCGTCCTCGTCGTTGGTTTTGCCGGTGACGAACCGGCAGCGGGCCAGCAGCTCGGGGTGGCCGTTTTTCATGCCGTAGCTTTGCCCGCAGGCCTCCATCATTTCACAGTCGTTGAGGTAATCGCCGAAGGCCATGCAAGCATCCGGAGAGATCCCGTCCCGCCGCTGCAAAAAGGCGAGCGCGCTCCCTTTGTGGGCGGACGGGTTGCTCACATCCACCCAGTGCTCGCCCGACAGCGTCACCTTGAGGGTCGGATACCGTGCACACAAGGCCGGATACACCGCCTCTTCCGCCGATCCGGGCACGTAAATCGTCACCTTGCAGATCCGGTCCTTACCAGGCACCCCGTAAAGGTCCTCCACATGCTCCAAACGGTCGTAATACAACCGAACCTGCTCTTCCAGAGCGGGATCCTCCCGTTCGATATAGGTGGCCAGCACCCCACAGAGGCCGGGCACCGCGCCAGGCAGCGCGGTGCTCTCGGCAATCAGGGAACGCACATCCTCCTTCCGCATTTCGTCATAAAAGAGGAGCTCCCCTTTTTCAAACACCGCCGCGCCGTTTTCCGCCACGAAAGTCAGACGGTCCGCAACCGGGCGGAACAGCGATTCCAGGTTATAATATTGGCGCCCGCTCGCGATGACGAACCGGATACCCCGGCCGGTGAGCTCCCGGATCATCGGAAAAATCCCCGCCGGCAGGCGGCTTCGGGAATCCAGCAGGGTGCCGTCCATATCGGCGGCGATCAGACGGATCGGCGTCATGTCACATCCTCCTCAAGCAGGGGGGGTCGTTCTTCCCCGGCGATTATCCTCAGTGTATCAAGATCCCGTCCCCCTGTCAAAGAGCGGCGGTCAATTTTTCCCCTTTGTCCAGATTCCCTGCGTTTTACCCGCCGGATCCGTCTATTTTGTCCCGCTTCCGCGGACGGTATCCCCTGTTCCGGCGCTCGTCCCCCCGGCGGCCGTTATTCCGGGAAGGAGCGGATCGGTTCCACACAAAAAGACGGAATCCCTCTCCGATTGGACAAATTTACGAAATCGTCACAAAAACCCCTTTACATTGCCGCGCCATGTTGTATAATATAGATGGATAATCCCGGTTATCCGAATAGAATGGATGCGCAATCCGCAGCCGCGAAGGGAGTACACCAGCATGGAACTGACCAATTTGATTTCCACCAGCGATACCGTTGACATCTACAAGGTCGGCAATATGGCCGTGAAGCTGTTTAAAGAGGGGACGGCCAAAACCGCCGCTCTCTATGAAGCACTGACCCATTCCCGCGTCGAGGCGACCGGGCTGCGCGTCCCCGTCATCCATGAGGTGTCGGTCATCGGCAACCGCTGGGCCATCCATATGGACTGCATCGAGGGCGAAACCCTGGCCGACCGGATGAAGAAGGATCCGGCCAATATGGACCGCTATATCGAGCAGATGCTGGATATCCAGCTCGAGATCCATTCCAAGATCACCCCGAAGCTCAGCAAACTCAAGGATAAGCTGAACCGCCTGATCAATTCCCTCGACTGCATCGACGACGTCAAAAAATACGAGCTGCTCACCCGCCTGGACAGTATGCCCAAGCACGTCAAGCTCTGCCACGGTAATTTCATGCCGGAAAATATCATCCTCAGCGACAAGGGCACCTATGTCGTCGATTGGGTCGCCGCCCGCCAGGGCAACGCCAGCGCCGATGTGGGCAAAACCTATCTGCTCCTCTGCCTGAAAATGCCGGATATTGCGGAAAAGTACCTCAACCTTTTCTGCGAAAAGACCGGGACCAGCAAGCGGTACGTGCAGGAGTGGCTGCCCATCGTGGCCGCCGCCCGCCTGACCGAGGAAATCCCCGAGGAAAAGGATTTCCTGATGAAATGGCTGGATGTCGTCGCGTACGAATAAATCCGTCTCTCTTGAGCAGGGCGGGTTCCTCCGGGAACCTGCCCTGTTTTTCGTCCTTCCCTCCCGTTTCCGCTTGCTAAACTCGACGCTCTTTGCTAAAATGGAAGCGGACTCGACCTCTTTTCGGCCGCTTCGGCTGGCTATATATGAGCGAACCGCCCAAATTTTAAGTCTATTTCTTGTGTAATACTGTGAATATACCGGGATTGACAGCGGGCGGCGGATGCCGTATAATGAAGTTGTTAAAAAAATAACAATTTATGAGTTTGTGGGCAAGCAGTCAAGTACAATCAAAAAATGGGAGGAACCCGATCATGGAGAAAAAGGATCAAAAGGCCGTCCCCCTGGTGGACAATCTGGACGCGCTGAATGAAAAGCTGCGGCAGGTGCGTGAGGCACAGCGGGCGTTCGCCACCTATACTCAGGAACAGGTGGACAACATCTTCTACGCCGCGGCCATGGCAGCCAACCGGCAGCGGATCCCGCTTGCCAAGATGGCGGTGGCGGAGACCGGCATGGGTGTGGTGGAAGACAAGGTTATCAAAAACCATTACGCCGCTGAGTACATTTATAACCAGTATAAGAACACCAAGACCTGCGGCGTACTCGAGAGCGATCCGGCCTTCGGGGTGCAGAAGATCGCGGAGCCCATCGGCGTGGTGGCGGCAGTCATCCCCACCACCAACCCCACCTCGACCGCCATTTTCAAGGCCCTCCTCTCCCTGAAAACCCGCAACGGCATCGTCATCAGCCCCCATCCCCGTGCCAAGAAGTGTACCATCGAGGCGGCCCGTGTGGTGCTGGAGGCGGCGGTGGCGGCCGGTGCACCCGAGAACATCATCGCCTGGATCGACGTGCCCTCCCTGGAGCTGACCAACGCGGTCATGAAGGAGGCCGACATCATCCTCGCGACCGGCGGCCCCGGCATGGTCAAGGCGGCCTATTCCTCCGGCAAGCCCGCCCTGGGCGTGGGCGCCGGCAACACCCCTGCCATTATCGATAAATCGGCTGACATCCTGCTGGCCGTCAACTCCATCATCCACTCCAAAACCTTCGACAACGGGATGATCTGCGCCTCTGAGCAGTCGGTCATTGTGGACAAGAAGGTGTATGCCGCCGTCAAAAAAGAGTTCGCGGCCAGAGGCTGCTATTTCCTGAATCCCGAGGAAACCGAGAAGGTCCGCAAGACCATCCTGATCAACGGCGCCCTCAACGCCAAAATCGTCGGCCAGAAAGCCCACACCATCGCCGCCCTGGCGGATGTAAAGGTGCCGGAGGAGACCAAAATCCTCATCGGCGAGGTGGAGAGCGTGGACATCGAAGAGGAATTCGCTCACGAGAAGCTCTCCCCTGTCCTGGCCATGTACAAGGCGGACTCGTTCGAGGACGCGGTGAAAAAGGCGGAACAGCTCGTCGCTGACGGCGGCTACGGCCACACCTCCTCCCTGTATATCGACGCGGTGAACGAAAAGGAGAAGATCGGCCGCTTCGCCGCGGCTATGAAGACCTGCCGCATTCTCGTCAACACCCCCTCCTCCCAGGGCGGCATCGGCGACCTGTATAACTTTAAGCTGGCTCCTTCCCTGACGCTGGGCTGCGGCTCCTGGGGCGGCAACTCGGTCAGCGAGAACGTGGGCGTCAAGCACCTGCTCAATATCAAGACCGTGGCCGAGAGGAGAGAGAACATGCTGTGGTTCCGGGCGCCTGAAAAGGTCTACTTCAAGAAGGGCTGCATGCCGGTCGCTCTGGATGAGCTCGGCACCATCATGCACAAGAAAAAGGCGTTCATCGTCACCGATACCTTCCTGTATCAAAACGGCTACGTCAAGCCCATCGAAGAGAAGCTGGACGAGATGGGGATCCAGCACACCTGCTTCTATGAGGTAGCCCCCGATCCCACCCTCACCTGCGCCAAGCAGGGCGCCGCGGCCATGACCGCCTTCGGCCCCGATGTCATCATCGCCCTGGGCGGCGGCTCCGCCATGGACGCCGGCAAGATCATGTGGGTGCTCTACGAGCATCCGGAAGCCAATTTCGCCGACATGGCCATGGACTTCATGGACATCCGCAAGCGGGTCTATACCTTCCCCGAAATGGGCAAAAAAGCCTATTTCGTGGCGGTGCCCACCTCCTCTGGCACCGGCTCCGAGGTCACCCCCTTCGCCATCATCACCGACGATTCCTGCGGCGTCAAGTATCCGCTGGCCGACTACCAGCTCCTGCCCAACATGGCCATCGTGGACGCGGACAACATGATGAACCAGCCCAAGGGCCTGACCAGTGCCTCGGGCGTCGACGTCCTCACCCACGCTCTGGAGGCCTACGTCTCGGTCATGGCCAGCGACTACACCGACGGCCTGGCCCTCAAGGCCATGAAAAGCGTGCTGACTTACCTGCCCTCCGCCTATGAAAACGGCGCCAAGGATCCCATTGCCCGGCAGAAGATGGCCGACGCGGCCTGCCTGGCCGGCATGGCCTTCGCCAACGCTTTCCTGGGCCTCAACCACTCGATGGCTCACAAGCTGGGCGCCTACCACCACCTGCCCCACGGCGTGGCCAACGCCTTGATCCTCACCGATGTCATGCGCTACAATGCGTCTGAGACCCCCACCAAAATGGGCACCTTCCCGCAGTACGCTTATCCCCACACCCTCTCCCGCTATGTGGAATGCGCCCACTACTGCGGTATCGTGGGCAAAAACGACCAGGATACCTTCGAGAAATTCCTCGCCGCGATCGAAGATCTCAAAGAAAAGGTCGGCATCAAGAAAACCATCAAAGACTATGGCATCGACGAACAGACCTTCCTCGACACCCTCGACGAAATGGTCGAAAACGCCTTCGATGACCAGTGCACCGGCGCGAACCCCCGCTATCCCCTCATGAGCGAGATCAAGGAGCTCTATCTGAAAGCCTATTACGGCAAATAACCCTCCCCCCATACAGCAGGCGGCGCATCGATCGATGCGCCGCCTGCTTTTCGTATAGCGGTATGGTCTCATAACACCAGATTCCAGGTCACAGAATGCCAACCTTAAGGCAATCCGTGAGCAGAAAATGAGGACCTTGCGACTGGAAGACGGTTAAAATTGCCCTTTTCAGTCCCATTTTCATGTTGTATCCCGATTTTTATTGCCTATTTTTGGATCGGCATGGTATGCTGAACTGGATGCTTTATCTTATTATTATATAAAAGGAGGTCAACATGAAAGGAAAAATTTTCGCATGCTTTGTCGCCGCCGCTCTGCTGGCGGCCGGCATCCCCACCATGGTTTCGGCGGAGGATCCCACCTACACGGATATCGATTACACGCAAACGGTGACGCTGGGTGAACCGACCAGCTATACCCACGACGGGGACGACCCGTATATCGAGCTGCAAACCCCCGATTGGCAGGGCTACGCCAAGGGATATACCGTGACCTTGGAGGCGGACAAGCTTTATCTCATCACCGCCGCGGTCACGGAGCCGGAGGCGGACTACACCGACCGCTGCGTCTCGATCCTGACCGGCGGCGAGCTGACCGGTTCGGAAGAAGACGATCTGATTATGTACAAGACGGGCTATGCCGACGGCCCCAGCTGCACAACCACCTTGCTTTTCCGGCCGGAGGCGGCGGGGGACTACCGCATCCTCGCCCACGGCTATGCTACGACTGATCTGGGCGAGGTCGGCGGCACCTGTGTCCTGACGGTCAGCGAGCTGGACACGACGGAGGGCGTGGCCATTTCGACGAAACAGGAGCTCCTGAATTTCGCCGCCGAGGTCAACGAAAACGGTCAGCCGGATGACGCCACTGTGATCCGCATCACGGCCGACATCGACATGACCGGTGAAGACTGGGACGGCATCGGCCGGTTAGCGGGCGTGTATATTTTCGGCGGCGGGCACACCGTCACCGGCCTCGGCGCCCCGCTGGTCCAGGGGGCCGAGGCCGTGGTCATCGACGGCCTGCATCTGCGGGATATCCGCTTTGAAATGGAGAACGAGTCCGGCGACCTGGATTCCATCGGCGGTTTCATAGGCGAAGGCGACGGCGTCACCCTCCAAGGCTGCTCCGTCACCGGCCGGATCCAACTGACGGCGGAGAATGTCTATGCTGTCGGCGGCCTGGCCGGGTATCTGGACTACTCCACGGTAACAGACTGCTCCGCCGACGTGGAGCTCGTGCTTAAGGCCGCGGAAGAGATCGGGTATGCCGGCGGCCTGGCCGGGTACGTCGATTATGACTCGGCCTTCGCCGGCTGCACCGCCTCCGGCAGCATCCAGGCGACGGCGCCGTATATGCGTGCGCTCGGCGGTTTGGCCGGCTACTTTGAGGACTATAACACCGTCCGGAACAGCCACGCCGGCGTGGCCATCTCCGCCGCGGCCCCGGAGGGCGGCAGCGCCGAAGCGCACGATCTCGGCGGCCTGCTGGGATCCATCGACGAGAGCAACCGCTTCGTCAACAGCTACGCCTCCGGCGGGATCACGGTCGGGGATGAGGTATACGGCAACAACATCGGCGGTTTCGTCGGCGATTCCTCCTGCTGCGGCGGCAACCTGATACTCAACTGCTACGCCCTCGGCGACGTGGAAGGGGCGGAGGATGTCGGCGGCTTCTTTGGGGAAGCCTACGAGTACGACTTTTTCATCAACTGCTACGCCGCCGGCAGCGTCGCCTATAAGGAACCCGGGGCCACCCCCGGCGACACGCCCGTCCCCTATATCGGCGCCTTCATCGGCTACACGGACTATCCGGACAAGCTGGACTTTGTCAGTGCCTTTGCGGCGGAGAACGGCGGCCTGCCCCTGTTCTGGAGCTATGACGGGGACGCGGATGTGGCCCTGGAGGACGTCATAGGGCTTGACACTCTCGACTTTAGCAGCGCCCCCGCGGTAGGGGAGATGCTCGACGCTTTCAACGAGATCGTCGGGCCGTACGGCGAGGAATTCCGGGAGGAGCTCTTCCGCTGGGCCGGCAGCAACGAGAAAAACGGGCCGGTTTTCGCCAACCTGACCGTCACCTTTGTGGATGACGACGATACCGTCATCAAAACCGTGACCGAGGTGTACGCCGGTGAGGATATCACCTCGAAAGCCCCGGCGCTGCCGTCGAGAGACGGCTTCACCACCGCCTGGGACCGGGATTTCACCAATGTCCAGGAGAGCATGACGGTCCAGGCGGTGTACACGGAGATCCCGGAACCGCCTTCCTCCGATCCGGGATCCGGATCGGATCCGGGGCCCACCGCCCCCGGATCTCCCGATACGGGCGTTCCGGGTTCCACGGCTGTCCTTCTGCTGGCGGCGCTCTCCCTCGCGGCTGTCTCCGGTCTTACGGCGGCGAAGCGGAAAAAAGTCGGTTTAGGCTAACCAAAAAGGGACGGCAAAACGGCATAAAACAGTATAAACCTGTTTTCGGGAAACGGCATGGCATAGGGCCATGCCGTTTCCTCGCTTTGCAGGCCATAAGAGCAGGAACACAGAGAGTATCCCACGAGGACGGAACGTATGAAAGGCGCAGACGGCTAAACCGTTTGCGCCTTCAGATCCATATGGATAATCAGAGCATACAGAGGGACTGTCCTTCGATATGCACGGGGCTGTTTGGGGACGTTACAGCTCTTCGGGAGGGTTCTCCGCGCCGACCTCGGCCTTCTTCTTTTTTCGCAGGATCAAAACGATCACCGCAGCCGCGGCGAGAAGGCAGACGGCCAGGCCGATCACGAGCGGATAGACCCAGCCGGATATGGCGGCGCCGATATCCTCATTTTGACGGGAGAGATCGACCCCCGCGCCCGTGCCTTCCACAGGAGAGGATAGGTCCGGGGAAACCGGAAGGGGCCCGCTCCCTGAAGGGGAGGAGTCCTCGCCGGAAGAACCCGGCTGGTTTTGACCGGACGTCTCGCAAAGCCCGGTATACAGGGTTTCTTTGCCCGCCCGATCGATTAAAATGTAAGTGATCTGGAAAACCGGGCCGGTTTTGCCGCCGGTTTTATTTTGCAGCCGGAGTGAAAACAACGGCTGTGCGTCAAGCCCCGCAAAGGCGGCATTTTGGGGCTCCAGAAGCAGGAGAAGGCGGCCCGAATTCCACTGCGGCGACACCAAAACCCCCGCATCCTTCGGCAGCCAGGAAAAGGAATCTTCCCGCAAACTGAAATCGCCCGGCTGCAAGGAAAGCTCGATTTGGGCGTAAGAGATGCCGGTTCCCTCCGGCAGTGAGCCAAGGGAGAAGGTAACGGAGATGTCCCCGTTATCCCCTGGAGCGGACCGCGCCGTCAACGCGGGAGTCTCCTCCGCGAAGGTGGCAGGCGCAAAGAGGAGGATGGCCAGCACAAAAATCCCAAAAACAGCAAGAACTCTCTTCATAATGTGCCCTCCCTACCAGCCCATAATGGCCCGGATTTCTTTTGCGAGCACTTCGGCAATCGCGGTTTGTCCCTGCACATTGGGGTGGTTCGCCCAGCCCGATGTGTTCTCGGGCAGATGCACAAAATATGCGTTTTTATCCTGCCGTGCAAACGTTTCGACAGCGGCCTTGATCCACGCGACGCTGGGATGGTCGTGGTCCATGGCGCCGTAAGCCCATACAATGGCGGCGTCAGGGTTTTTCTGGCGCACCAGCGCCAAAAGCCCCCGAACATTTTCCTGAATCTCGGCTTGGGTGCGTGCCCAATCGTTGGTACCCAGGTTGATCACCACCACCTGCGGCTTCCAAGAAAAATCATAACGGCCGGCAGAGGTGGTGTCGCGCATGGTGGCGTAGGGATAGATGCGCTGGATGGTGTAGCTGGGGCTCACCGTATAGCAGAGCTGCCAGCCGCCGTTGGCCACCGCATAATAATCGGCGCCCAAAAGGTCGGCGGTGCGGTTGGCATAACTGAAATACGAGGCGGTCAGCCCGTAACGGGCAAACAGCGCGGGCTCGTTTTGCTGATGATACACACCCGCGCCGGCCGTAATCGAATCCCCCAGAAACTCTATGCGGCGGGCGGCCCCTTGGCTCTTTTCCAAATAGCCGGAATAGGTGACCGAATAGAGGAAAAGGCTGTCGTTCCTGGCGTCGGTGCTCTTGGAAATCGCGATGGTATGCCTGCCCGGTTTGAGGCCGGAAGCCACCTTCACCCGCACATATTCCTCCGTCCGGTTCAGCGGGTAATACTGCATGGCGCCGTCCACCTCCACAAAAAGGCCCGGCTGATCCATAGGATAGCTGGCGGCTTCCACATAGAGGTTGCAATACACGTCGCCCGACAAATCCCCGGTGAGGGTGATGTTCGAGGCCGAGTGTTCCAAATAGGCGGCGCCGTTCACCGTTTGAATGCGTCCCACAGGATTGGCGTAAACCAACAGGGCCTCCGCGCCGACCGAGTGGGTGGGGTAGCGTTTCTTGCCCAGGATTTGATCCCTGAAAGCGGTCACGTCCTGTTCATCCACCGCGGATGAGCCGTCCAGGTCCAGCGCGGAGGCAGGGGTACCCCGCTCCCTTCCGAAGAGGTATTCCTTGGCCAGACGCAGGTCCCGGATGTCGATCACGGCGTCGTTGTTGGGGTCGCCCGCCAAAGGCGCGAGGGTATAGGTCACGGCATCCTGTTGCCCCTCATGATAAACCACCGTCATACCGCCGGCCACCGGCGTATCGTCCCCAACCCGGCTGCCGTTTTGGAAAACCTCAATTTCTCCGGCATTTTGAAAATTGCTTTTGAGCATCAGCGCCGTGGTGCCGAAGGGGACACCAGACAACAGCCCGTCTTTACCTGCCTCATATACAGAGCCAAAGAGGAGCCCGGCCGGCTGAGCCGGGCCGGAAACGGTGGTGATAAAATCGGGATATTCGCCGAAATTGTAAAAGAACCAGATGCTTTTGCGCACCAAGCTGCAACTGCTGCCCACGGTGAGTTTTTCATCCTCGGCCATGGAATACACCACCTCGCCGGCGGCGTTTTTGATGACCACGTCTCCCATGGAGAGCTCGCCGGCCATATACCAAAGATGGATACCCACAAAAGACAGCTCATCCGTTGCGGAAAAACGGCCTGAAAAGGCCACCCAGGAACCGTTCGTATCCAAAACGTTTCGGCCGAATACATGGGCAGCAGGGGTGTTGCCGGTCTCTTTGGGCATAGCGGCAATCTTTTTAAACTTGTAATAGCCTGTGACGGTGAAAGGGCCGCCGGTTTGAAACCGCTCATCTGCGGCGTTCAGCGAGGCCAACGGATTTATTGAGCCGCTTTCGGTATGAGGGGCGCAAACGGTCACGCTGCGGCGAATGGCCGGTGCCGCTTCAGCCTTACGGGCGGAAAACAGCGAAAAGGGCGGCAAAAGGGCGGCACACAATACAAAAACGAAGGCTTTTTTTCGGTTCATTGCGATTCCCCCAAAAAAGACCGTTTTTTTTATTATATCACAGGCCAGAAGGCTGGGACAAGGCGTCAATATTGGATGAGGCAGGATGGAATTTGCGTAATTTTCAAAAAAGGGCATGAAAAACCGTAACAAAGGCCGGACCGTGCAAATGGCCTCCACGGGAGGGGATTTTCCGCTGTCTGACGAAAAAGGCCGGCAGCTTGTCTTGCGCCGACCTGTCTCCCTTTTCCCCGGCCGCGCATAGAATGGGACGAGATCCATCCGAGGAGGCCCCCCTATGTGCACCATCAGCCTGTGTATGATCGTCAAAAATGAAGAATCCGTCCTGGCCCGCTGCCTCGACAGTGTGCGGGGCATCGCGGATGAAATCATCCTTGTGGATACCGGCTCAACCGACGCCACCAAGGACATCGCCCGCCGCTATACCGACAAGGTATTCGATTTTGTCTGGGTGGACGATTTCGCGGCCGCCCGCAACGTCTCGTTCGGCCACGCCGGCATGGATTACTGCCTGTGGCTAGACGCAGACGACGTGATCGAAGAGGCCGACCGCCGGCGCTTTCTCGAACTCAAGCGCACCCTGTCCCCCGACACCGACATCGTCATGCTGCCCTATCACACGGCCTTCGACGGCGAGGGGCGCCCCACCTTCACCTATTACCGGGAGCGCCTCATCCGCAACCATCCCGCCTACCGCTGGACCGGCGCCGTCCACGAGGTGATTGCGCCGGCCGGGCATATCGTGTACGGTGAAGCCGCCGTATCCCATCGCAAACTCCGGCCCGGCGACCCCGGCCGGAACCTCCGGATTTTTGAGAATCTCCGGCAGTCCGGCCATATCCTCTCCCCCCGGGAGCAATTCTACTACGCCCGGGAACTCTATTATCACGAACGGTACCAGGACGCGGCGGCGGCGTTCGAGCACTTTTTGGACACGGGAGAGGGATGGGTGGAAAACAACATCGATGCCTGCCGTCAGCTTTCCGCCTGCTACGCTGCGCTGGGACGGGGCAAAGAGACGCTGGCCGCCCTGCTGCGCAGCTTCTCCTATGACGCGCCGCGGGCCGAAGCCTGCTGCGACCTGGGCGGGTATTTTCTGGCCCGCGGACAGGTGGGAACCGCCGTTTTCTGGTATGAGCTGGCCCTGACCCGTCACGCCGATCCCAAAACCGGCGCTTTCGTCTCCCCCGATTGTAGCGGGTATATTCCCTGCATCCAGCTATGCGTCTGTTACGACCGATTGGGGGACCGGCAGAAGGCCGCCGCCTACAACGACCGGGCGGAGGCCTTCAAGCCGGGGGACCCCTCCTGTGCCCATAACCGGGCCTATTTCGAAAACCGGGCAGCCGCGGGCGAAGACGCCTAAACCGCCTGAAAAGACCGATCCCCACACAGCATCGCATGGGGACCGGTCTTTCCGCCGGCCATATTCCTCCGCTATCCAGCGCCTGCGTTCAGGATACCGCCCGCCGCAGCCGCCTGCGAAGATATTTTAACAAAGAAAACCCCGACGCCGCCAGATACAGCGGAACGCCGATCCGCCCTTTCCGGCGGAGCATCCGGTAATTTTGCAGCTCGCCCCGTTCCATTTCCCTGAGGTTGGAAGACAGGCTCTGCCGACCCGCGGCCGCCGTGTCTCCCTCATAGATCAGCAGCTTTTCCCCAATCACCCGGAGCGGCTCGGTGCAGGCGATCCGGAGCCAGAGGTTATAATCCTCCGCGTACCCCATCGTTTCGTCGAATCCCCCGACCTCCTCAAGCAGAGCCTTTTCCGCCAGTACGCCGCTGGTGAAAACCGCGTTGCGGAACAGCATCTGCCGCAGCGTCACGACCGAAACGGGCGGCTGGTTCGCCGCCGGCTCGGTTTTCAGGCAGGAAACGAAGCGCCCGCCGGTATCCTTCAAACAAGCCATCTGGTGTTCCAGCTTCCGCGGCATCCATACGTCGTCGGCGTCGAGGAAGGCCACGTACCCCCCCTGCGCCAGACGGATCCCTTCGTTGCGGGTATGGGAAACGCCGCGGTTTTCCCGACTCACCACGACGGCGGGCAGTCCGTAACGGGCGACATAATCCTCCACGAGAGGCAGGGTGCCGTCCGTCGATCCGTCGTCGATCAGGATGAGCTCCCAGGCGGTATAGGTCTGAGCCCGTACGCTTTCGATAGCGCGGAGGATGGTCCGCTCCGCATTGTACATGGGAATGACCACACTGACGAGTTCCATGCGGCGCTCCTTTCTCCGTTCATCCAGCGGGCTTGTCCACATCAAAAACCGTCCGGAAACGCTCCAGTACATCCTCGAAGGAAAACGCTTTCCTGGCGAATGCTTCCGCCCGCCCGCCGGCGTCACCCAGATCGTCCCGCTTCAAAAGACCGCTGAGGGCGGCCTCCATCGCCTCCACGGTCGTCCCGGGCAAAAACCACCCGGTCTCCCCCTCCTCGATCACGTCGGGGATTCCCCCCACGGGCGAGGCGAGCACGGGGGTGCCGCAGCGCAGGCTTTCAATGACAGAATTAGGCAGCCCCTCATAGTTTGAGGGAAAGAGCAGCAGCCTCCACCGGCCGTAATACGAGGCCATCTCCCGATTGTCGACCCAACCGTGCATCCGGATCCGGTCCTCTTCCCCCAGCGCAGCCACCCGTTCCCGGCAGCGCTCGTACTCCGGACCGTCCCCCGCGATTTCGAGCGTCCAATCCGGGAAGGCCCCGCGCAGGCGGTGGAACGCCTCGATAGCCTCGAGAGGATGCTTGTTCCCCTGCAGGCGGCAGGCCATACCGACGACCGGGCCCCGTTGTTCATAGGGCACCGTGTCCGCCCCGCTGTCGTCGACATACAGATGCAGGTCGAACACCTTACCGGCGCAGCGTTCGGGCAGGGACCACTGGGCGAGCACCGACGGGGTTTCCACCCCGATTTTGTCCGCGTGACGGGCCATAAACCGCATAATACGCGAGATCAGGGAGGCATAGAGGCTGGGCTTGTCCTGCTTGTAGCGGGTGTTGCCGTAAAGGAACACCACCGTCTTCTTCCCTGTCAGCTTGCAGAACAGGAAGGGCAGGATCATGGGGCCGCTGAGCCAGAACACGACGGGCATGCCTTTGGTATGATGGCGGCGGATATGCCCGATCGCCCGGCACTGCATTCTGAAATATCGGGGAAGGTTTTTCTTTTGGGAGGAATCCCACCGGTAAGGGAGATTTTCCACCGTGAGGCCGGGTAGACCCTCGAGCAGCTCCTCCGGATAATTGGACGTGACGAAAACCGTCTTCTCACAGCAGGAGGTGGCCAATTTCAAAAATTTCCGGTTAAAGCCGACATTGGCTTTGGCGTTGTCGACCACATAGCTGGATAAAACGAGCATCTGCATTCCCGCGACCCCTTTACATATGAGGCAGAATGGACGATCCGTGTACATCAAACATTGTCGTATTATATCCTTTTTTGGTATGAATGTCAAACCCAGCCGGGGCTCCCGCTGCCGGGCCGCAGAGATAGTATGGGCGGCCGCCCCTGCTTTCACACAGCGCGCCCGATAAAAAGAGAAGGCCGTCCCGGACGCTTCTCCGGGACGGTTTTCTCCTTTACTGGGCTTTTTTTCTCAGCCTGCTCTAGGTGATGGAAAAACGACGGCCGCTGACCGGCTTCAGGTACCGCGCGTACACATCCGGCTCCTGTTCCCGCAGGGCTGCCGCGTCCAGGCGGTTGGCCGTGTAGGTGGTCCAGCGGATTTTGGTGCCGTCCACCATCAATTCCTCCCGGTCGCCCATGTGGGCTTTGATGGCGTCCTCCACCTGTTCCATCGCCTCCTTGAGCTCCGCGATCTTCGCCCGCAGCTCCCGATATTCGTAAAGCTTTGTCCGCAGTTCGCTCGTCAGCATAAACAGCGCCTCCCTTCGTTCATCGGTACATCCTATGAACGAAACCGGCGGCTCATGCACAAAAGAGGCCGCAGGCGGTATAAACAGGGGACTGTCCGGCATATCTTGTATCGATAAAGTTGAAAATAGGGGGCCCCTGTATGAACAACGCGATCCAGTATGCCAGCCCCGCGCCCTACCCACCCGTACAGGTCTGCGGGCAGAATCCCATCTACGCCCGTCAGATGCTGGGCAATATCGGCAGCGCCAATTCCGAGATGAGCGCGGTCAGCCTTTACCTGTACAACGCCCTGGTCACCGAATGCGCATATGAGGAGGTCTCCAACTGCTTCTATCATATCAATATGGTCGAGATGCACCATCTCAAACTGTATGGCGAGCTGGCTCTCCGCCTCGGCGCCGACCCGAGGCTCTGGAGCTGGCAGAACCGGCAGCGGGTGTACTGGACCCCCGGATATAACCAGTATCCCCGGGAAATCAAGGCGCTGCTGACCAACGCGATCACGGGGGAAAAGGCCGCGATCCGGAAGTATCAATGCCAGGCCGACTCCATTGAGGATCCGCACATTGCGGCCATCCTCAAACGAATTATCCTGGACGAGGAACTGCACGTCGAAATTTTCACCGGCCTGTATGAAAAATATGCCGGATAACCTCCCGGGCGTCCAGATCGGACGCCCGGTTTTCTGATGAAACGGGGCTCTTTTTCAGCAACCCTTCCCAGCCATCGATCAGGGACTGCTGCCTCGGGGCTTCAGGCGGCTATCGCATCGTGGTTTCTCACGGTGCGCCTGTACAAAAACGGCGTGTTTGACCTCCCATATATCACAGAATCCCGCCGCCTTTTAATACAGAGCGGCGTTTTTTGAAGCTCATGGCTGCATCATCCTGCACAATTCCGCCCATACTAAGGAAAAACCCGGAAAGCAGGGATGGCATGCGCCCGGCAAAACGAGCCCGAATACAACTCAGACAAAACTGGAACGGTGCGGTTACCGTCCAGTGCGTGCTGCTCGCGGCCGACATCCTGCTGGCGATTCTGGAGCTGGGTGCTCTTCTGCTGATGGGGCTCGGCGTGGGACAAGGCGTTTCCATCGATGGATTGCTGCAGGGCCGGGACAATGGATGGCGTCTCGCCATTCTCCTCATTGCCGTCCTGATTGATCTCTTTCTCACCTCCCCCCTTCGGGCGGGGCAAGCCGCCTATTTCCGCCTTGTGGCCGATCCGGGGCCGCCTCCCCTGCGCCCCGTCACCGAGGTGACGGATGAAACCGGCACCCATCTCGTGGAAGAGGAGGACCTCTCTCCCGCCGCGCATACGGTTCCCGTTGGCGTCGTCTGGCGTTTTTACCACGGAAAATGGTATGGCAAATCCGTCCGCTGGCGGCTGTCCCTCTGGGGGCTGCGCGCATTTTGGAGCGTGATTTTCTTCGCTCCGGCGGTACTGGCGCTCGGATACGGTGACTGGCTGCGGCGGGGGGACAGCGCCACCGCCTTTACGGAGATCACCATGATATTTTCCGCTATTTTCGGCCTGTTCGCGCTCATAGCCGGGTTTATCGCCGTGCAGCTGGTCATGCTGCGATATATGCCGGCACAGTACCTGCTGGCCGAGCAGCCTACTGTCCGGGCGGCGCTGCGGGAATCCCGCCGGCTGATGAAGGGACAGGTCGGCGAGATGGCCTGGCTGTATCTGGGCTTTTCAGGCTGGCTGTTCGTCTGTTTGGCCCTTCTCCCTTATTTTTACGTGTCTCCCTTGTTCCTGACCACCCGGGCCGTGGCCGTACACCGGTTGCAGCAGCGCTCTCCCGTGCCCGAGCCGGCCCCCTCCCTTCCCGTCTCCCACAGGCACAAAACACCCCGCCGGCGTCACGCCTGAGCGGGGTGTTGCATGTCCCTGCAAAAAATGCTATAATAAAATTTAATGTGTGTAACGGCATATGCCGTTCTGTATCCTATCCATGACCATCAGGAGGAGCCATGATTACCGTATCCGACGTCAGCCTCAATTTCAGCGGGCAGAATCTGTTCACCCATGTCAATCTGCAATTCACTCCCGGGAACTGCTATGGCGTCATCGGCGCCAACGGCGCGGGCAAGTCCACCTTCCTGCGGATCCTCTCAGGCGATCTGGAGCCTTCCTCCGGTGAGGTGGCCATCGACCCCAAGACCCGGATGTCGGTGCTGCGCCAGGATCATTTCGCCTACGACGATCAGACGGTTTTGGACACCATCCTCCAGGGCAATCCCCGCCTGTTCGAGATCATGCAGCAGAAGGATGCCCTCTATGCCAAAGAGGATTTTTCCGAGGAGGACGGCGTCCTCGCCTCCGAGCTGGAAGGGGAATTCGCCGAGCTGAACGGCTGGGAGGCCGAAACCGAGGCGGGCCGGATCCTGCAGGGGCTCGGCCTGTCCCAGGATCTGCTTTATGAACCGATGGGCGGCCTGGCCGACCGGGACAAGGTCAAAATCCTGCTGGCCAGGGCCCTGTTCGGCCAGCCCGACATCATCCTGCTCGACGAACCCACCAACCATCTGGATATCGCCTCCATCGCCTGGCTGGAGGATTTCCTGATGGACTATATCGGCACCGTCATCGTCGTCTCCCATGACCGCCATTTTCTCAACAACGTCTGCACCCATATCGTGGACGTGGATTACAATAAGATCAAGATCTATGTCGGAAACTATGATTTCTGGTATGAATCCAGCCAGCTGATGCAGCGGATGATCCGGGATCAGAACAAGAAAGCCGAGGACAAGATCAAAGAGCTGCAGAGCTTCATCCAGCGCTTTTCTGCCAACAAATCCAAATCCCGGCAGGCCACCTCCCGCAAAAAGCTGATAGAAAAGCTGACGGTGGAGGAGATGCCCGCTTCTTCCCGTCGGTATCCCTTCGTCGGCTTCTCGATGGACAGGGAGGCCGGCAAGGAAATCCTCGCAGTGGAAGGGCTGTGCAAGTCCCTCGAGGACGGTACGCCGCTGCTGCAAAACGTCTCGTTCCGGGTGAACAAAGAAGACAAGATCGCCTTTGTGGGCGAAAATGAAATCGCGATCACCGCCCTGTTCCGCATTCTCATGGAGGAAATCCGCCCCGATTCCGGCTCCTTCAAATGGGGCGGCACCACCACCCAATCCTATTTCCCCAAGGACAACTCCGCGTTTTTCGACGGGGTGGACATGAACCTCCTCGAATGGCTCAACCAGTATTCCAAGGACAACACCGAAACCTATCTGCGGGGCTTTTTGGGCAAAATGCTCTTCTCCGGGGATGATGTGCTCAAGCCCGTGAAGGTCCTGTCCGGCGGGGAAAAGGTGCGGTGCATGCTCTCCCGCATGATGATGTTCGGCTCCAACGTCCTGGTGCTGGACCAGCCGACCAACCACCTGGATCTGGAATCCATCACCGCGGTCAACGACGGGCTGATCGATTTCAAAGGAAATGTGCTGTTTTCGTCCTATGACCATCAGTTCATCTCCACCGTCGCCAACCGGATCATCGAGTTCCGGCCCGACGGCACCATTCTCGACAAGGCCATGCCCTATGACGAGTACCTCGAGTGGAGAGCCACGCAAATACACTGAGTCCGGTCCATCCATCTTCAAAAGCGGGTGAAGAGCGTCTTCACCCGCTTTTGGATTATCCGCCGTCCCCCGCTACAGCGTCAGATAGGGTTTCCAAGCGGCAAAGCGCTTCTCCCCGATCCCATCCACCTCCATCAGCTCCTCCAGGGAATCGAAGCCGCCGTGCCGTTCGCGGTAGTCCAGGATCCGTTCCGCCAATATCTCCCCCAGGCCCTTGATCGACATCAGTTCTTCCTTGCCGGCGGTATTCAGGTTGATTTTCCCCTGCGGAGGCGCGGAGGAGGCCGGGGAGGACGAAGCAGGCGGCTCATGGCTTTCAGGCGGCGCCTGCGTACTGGCCGAAGACGATGCCTCGGTATTTTGGGAGGAAATCTCCTCTTCCGACGGCAGCGGGAGCAGGCCGGCGGCTGAGGACGGGGATACAGGCGGCTCGGAAGCTGCGGAATAGGTCACGGTCACGGGCGCGAAATCCGGCGCCCCTGCCACCGCCGCGGCGCAGACGGCTAATAAAAGAAGCGCCGCCGCACCCCACAATATCCATTCCCCTTTTCGGCTCATGTTTCTTCCTCCTTCCGTTCCATCCCTATTGTAACGGCCGGGCGGGCCGAAGGGAACGGATGGGCGGAAAAACCACTGTGAATATTTTGCACATCATTTTTCGGCATGTGACCAATTCGTCATGCAAAATCCAGGCAGATAGGGTACAATGGAGACAGAACGCCGAAAGGGGATGCGACGATGCAGACACTGCTGATCGTGGAGGACGACGCGGGGATCGCGGCGGGGCTGGAATATTCGCTGACACAGGAAGGGTTCGGCGTCGTACGCTGCGCCAACCGGAAAGGCGCGCTCGAGCAGCTCGCGGCGCGCCGCTTCGATTTGGCGGTGCTGGATCTGTCCCTTCCCGACGGCGACGGATTTTCGATCTGCCGGGCGGCCCGTGAAAAACAGCGGGACATGCCTGTGATCTTTCTGACGGCCCGGGACGACGAGGGAAGCGTAGTCATGGGGTTGGACATGGGCGCCGACGACTATATCACCAAGCCCTTCCGGATCCGGGAGCTCATCTCCCGCATCCGCAGCGTGCTGCGCCGCACGGCCAAAACGGCCGGGGGGACCGGGATCTACGAATACGGTGACGTGCGGGTGAACACCGCCGCGGCCTCGGTGACCAAAGGGGGGCGGGACGTTTTCCTCACCGCGCTGGAATACCGGCTTCTGCTGACGTTAATCAATCACGAGGGGCAGGTCCTCTCCCGCACCCAATTGCTCGAGGGGATCTGGGACGTGTCGGGGGATTTTGTCAACGACAACACCCTGACCGTTTACATCAAGCGGCTGCGGGAAAAAATCGAGGACGATCCGCAGAATCCGGCCATCATCAAAACCGTCCGCGGGCTGGGATACAAAATCTGAGAAGGAGGCGGAGGCATGGGCTTTTTCCGCAACCGGGAGATCCGCTGGCTGTGCAGCGTCCTGCTCGCCTGCCTGCTGATCTGCACCGGCGTCGGCTTTCTCGCCGCTCCCGCCGCCGGGCTCGCCGCATTCGTATGCGGGCTGCTCACCGGCGGCGTCGCGGTGCTGTTCACCTACCGGCGTTACCGGCAGATCGGGGAGCTGTCGGGCTATCTCAAGCGGATATCGACCGGGGAATACTCCCTGGACGTGCGGGACAACGAGGAGGGCGAACTGAGCATTTTGAAGAGCGAACTCTACAAAATGACGGTCATGCTCTCGGAAAACGCCGGCCTGCTGCAGCGGGAAAAAACCGAGCTTGCCGACTCCCTCGCCGATATCTCCCATCAGCTCAAGACGCCGCTGACCTCCATGATGGTCATGGCCGACCTGCTCCAGGACGCACAGCTTCCCGCCGCGAAACGGGAGGAATTCACCGAACGGATCCGCGCCCAGCTCGAACGGATCCAGTGGCTGGTCTCTTCGCTGCTGAAGATGTCCAAGCTCGACGCCGGCGTGGTCACGTTCCGCCTGGAAGCGGTACCGGTCCGCTCCCTGCTCGAAAAGGCCGCGGCCCCTCTTCTCATCCCGATCGAGCTGAAAACCCAGTCCCTGCTTTATGACGGGGATTCCGCCGCCCGCTGCCGCTGCGATCCGCACTGGACGGCGGAGGCCCTGCTCAATATCCTGAAAAACTGCATGGAGCACACGCCCGTGGGCGGGCATCTCCGCCTGTCCTGGCTCGAGAATCCCCTCTACAGCGAAATCCGGATCGAGGACGACGGTGAGGGAATCGCCCGGGAGGACCTCCCCCACATCTTCACCCGCTTTTATAAAGGCAAAAACGCGTCGGAGGACAGCGCCGGCATCGGCCTCGCCATGGCCAGGACCATCCTGGAACGGGAAAACGGCCTCATCACGGTGGACAGTGTGCCCGGCCGGGGGACCCGCTTCGTCATCCGCCTGTACAAGACCGTGGTCTGACCGGGGTGACGATTTCGTCACCGTTCCTGTCACCAAACCGTCATCCGGCTGCCGTATCCTGAAAGCATCATCATTTGGGAGGTCAATCCATGGACATTCTGCGAGTCGAAAACCTGTGCAAGGTATACGGCAAGGGCGACACCGCCGTCCGGGCGCTGGACAACGTCTCCTTCACCATCCAGAAAGGGGATTTCGTCGCCATCGTCGGCCCGTCCGGTTCCGGCAAATCCACCCTTCTGCACATTCTGGGCGGGGTCGACACCCCCTCCTCGGGAAAGGTATACATCGACAACACCGACGTTTACAGCCTGAGCGAAACCAATCTCGCCATCTTCCGCCGGCGCCAGATCGGCCTGATCTATCAGTTTTTCAACCTCGTTCCCGTGCTGAACGTGGAGGAAAACATCACCCTGCCCCTTCTGCTCGACGGCCGGAAGGTCGACAAGGCCTTTCTGAACGACCTGACGGGGACGCTGGGGCTGCGGGAGCGCCTGCGCCACCTGCCAAACCAGCTCTCGGGCGGCCAGCAGCAGCGGGTCTCCATCGGCCGGGCGCTCATCAACAGCCCCTCCCTCGTCCTGGCCGACGAGCCGACCGGCAATCTGGACAGTAAAAACAGCGCCGAAATCATCGGCCTGCTAAAGCTTTACAACAAAAAATACAACCAGACCCTCATCGTCATCACCCATGACGAAAAAATCGCGCTGCAGGCCGACCGGATCCTGAGCATCGAGGACGGCCGCATCGCCCGGGACGAGGTGACGCGGGTATGAACGTCCTCAACCGGGTCACCATGAAAACCCTGCGCCGCAACCGCGCGCGCACCGTCGTCACCATCATCGGCGTCATCCTGTCCGCCGCCATGTTCACCGCGGTCACCACCTTCATCTCCACCATGCAGCACTACATGCTCGCCTCGGTGCTGTCCACGCAGGGGTCCTGGCACGCGCAGCTCGCCGGCCTGCCCTACGACGCGGCCGGACAGCTCCGGGACGACCCCAAAATCAAAGCCGTCGCCGTGCAGCAGGAGATCGGCTACGCCCGCCTTCCGGAATCGCAGAACGACTACAAGCCGTATTGGTACATCCAGGCTTTGGACGACGGCTCCGCCTCCCTGCTGGGTATCCGGCTCGTGGAGGGCCGCATGCCTCAAAACGCCGGCGAGCTCCTCGTGCCGGAACACGTTCTGACCAGCGGCGGCGTGGCTGTAAAGGCGGGGGATACCCTCACCCTGTCCGTCGGGGACCGGCTGGCCGACGACGGTTCCCCCCTGACCCAGACCAACCCATACAACGAGGAGGAGCCCGAAACCATCCGGATCAGGGAGACCAAAGCCTACACGGTGGTGGGGATCTGTTCCCGCCCCTCTCTGGAACCCTATTCAGCCCCCGGCTTCACCGCCTTTTCCGCCCTGGATACCGCCGCCCTCGCCTCGGACAGCCCGGTGATCCTCACCTTTGAGGCCCGCCATATCCGGGACACTGCCGCGCTGGCCGAGCGCTATGCGGATGCCTTCCGCCCATCCACCACGGCCCTGCACGACTCGCTGCTCGATTTCAGCGGCAGCAGCAGCAACAGCGCCTTCAACGCGGTGCTGTACAGCATGGGCGCCGTGCTCATGGGCCTCATCCTCATCGGATCCGTGTCCTTGATCTACAACGCCTTCGCCATCTCGGTCAGTGAGCGATCGAAACAGTTCGGTATGCTCGCGGGCGTAGGCGCCACCTCCCGCCAGATCCGCGGCTCGGTCTTTTTCGAGGCCGGCTTCATCGGGCTGATCGGGGTGCCCGTCGGCATTCTGTCCGGAATCGCCGGCATCGGCGTGACCCTGTTTTTCCTGGGCGACGCCTTTGCCAGCATGAACATGGCGGCTGGAGCCAGCGCCAAGTTCGAGCTGTCCGTCTCCCTGGCGGCTGTGATCGTCGCCGCCGTGATCGCCTTCGCCACCATCCTGATCTCCGCCTACATCCCGGCCAGGCGCGCCTCGCGGGTGTCCGCCATCGAAGCCATCCGGCAGACCGGCGACGTGAAGCTCACCTCCCGGCAGGTGAAAACCTCCCGCCTCTCCCGCAAGCTCTTCGGCATGGAGGGGGATCTGGCCCTGAAGAACTTCAAACGCAACCGCCGCCGGTATCGGGCGACCGTGATTTCCCTAGTGGTCAGCATTGTGCTTTTCGTCTCCGCCTCCTCCTTCACCCACTATATGTCGTCCGGGACCGATTCGGTATATGGGGGCTATACCTACGACGTCAGCGTCTATCCACGGTATGAGAAGGACACCGACCGGGTACTCCCCCTGCTGGCCGGCCTGCCGGATGTCGAAGAATACGCGGTCCTGCGCGGCGCCACCGGCACCGTCCGCGTTCCCCGCGAGGCGCTGTCCCCCCGTCTGCTGCAAAACGGCGTCTTACAGGAGGACGGCGACGGGTACTATACACTGGAGGTCACCGTCCAGGCTTTTGGGGAATCCGCCTTCAGCGCGTATCTGAAACGGCTCGGCCTGGACCCGGCCGCCTATCGGGACCCCGAGGCGCCAAAAGCCGTGGTGCAGGACGCCGTCCAGTATTACCACGACGGCAAGCGGCAGATCGACCGCCTCTTCTCCAAGGCCCCTTCCTCTCTGGAAATCACGGGCCGGATATCCTCCGGCGAATCTGAAGAGGAGGATGCCGGGCAGGCCGTCACCCTCCCGCTGGACATCGGCGCCGCCACCGACGCCGCGCCCATCGGCAGCGACGCGACCTCGGTCTACAACCACATTTTCGTCTATGTGTCGGATGAGGTCTACGACCGGACCATAGCGGGCTGGGATTCCGCCGGGCCGAGACGTCTGTATTTCACGGCCAAAGGCGACGCCTCCAAGCTGTCGGAGGAGATCCGGAAAACCCTGGCCGGCAACGGCATCCTCCAGTACAGCCTGACCGACATCGCCGAGATGACCGCGATCAACCGGAACATGCTCCTGGTGGTCAACGTCTTCTCCTACGGCTTCATCGTGCTGATCAGCTTAATCACCACCGCCAACGTCCTCAACACCATCTCCACCAACATCAACCTGCGCCGCCGGGAGTTCGCAATGCTCAAATCGGTGGGGATCACACCGGGGGGATTCAACCGAATGATGAATTTCGAGTGCGTCTTTTATGGGCTGAAGGCCCTGCTCTACGGTCTGCCCCTCTCCCTCCTCGCGACCTATCTCATCTATCTGTCGATGAGCCAGGGGCTGGGCATGGCGTTCACCCTGCCCTGGACGGCGATTCTCATCGCGTCGGCCAGCGTGTTCCTGGTGGTATTCGTCACCATGATGTATTCCATGAGCAAGATCAAGAAGGAGAACATCGTCGACGCCCTGAAAAACGAAAACCTCTGAGGAATGCGGGCGCTGCCACGGCGGCAGCGCTCGCATTCTTGTCTGGAAAGCATGGGCTTATGGGCAGATACCCGAACCGGCCTATATAAAAAGGGGCTGCGACCCCAGGGCTTGGGGTTGCTGTATTTTTTCAGCCCCGCTCCCAACCGATCCCCGGGGGCCTCGGGCCCCCTTTCTGTATGAACGTCGGTTCAGGAGATACCGTACCCGCCGGTTTTCCTAAAAAGAAAACCGGCCAATTTCCTGGGGGCCTGGGGGCAAAGCCCCCGGCGTCTCTTTGCATCCTTTCTCCACGCGGAGAAAGGATGTGGCCGCGCATTCGATGGCCTTTTCGGTAGGATCGCGTTTTTTATGCGCGGACGACCCGCCATACCCGTTTTTTCTGGTTTGGCCTGCGGGCCACCCCCTTTCTTGGCGACAAGAAAGGGGGAAAAGAACCGTCAGGGGGCTTTGTCGATTTTCTCTCTATGAAAATCGACTCGAATCATACTGCCAAAACCAACCCATATAAAAAGGGGGCCAGGGGCCCCCGGATTGAGGCTGGTCTCAAACTAGAGCCCAAGGGATGATATTTCACAACCCGCCTCGGGTTCCCGCTGCTTGAAATGCGGGCAGGCCACGTCTTCGGCCCTGCGCCGCTTGACCCGGGGATAGACGCAGTGCCCGTCGTGGATCTCGCCAAACCGCCGCCCCATTTTGACATAGTGCCGCCGATAATGCTTGCAGTCGCGACAGGTTTTTTCGTTGTCCTTCATACTTATCACCTCGAAAACATAATGCCATAAATTCTGCCAAAAGTCAATGGCAGAATCAATGGCATTGTATACTAATTCTGAGGTGATATAGATGAAATATGAACGCATCCGGGGCCTCCGGGAAGATCGGGATTGGACACAGCAACATGTTGCCGACCTTTTATGTGTCAACCGCCGTACTTACGCGGCCTACGAAAATGGGGTCAACAACATGTCTCCCGAGACTCTTATCAAGCTGGCTAAGCTCTATCAGACAAGTGTGGATTATCTATTGGGGTTGACGAACAATCCGAAACCCTATCACACTTAATGTACCTGGAGGGTGAGCTCTCCTATATTTGTACATAAAAGTTCAGACCGCAGTTCCTTATGTGTATGCAGCGGGTTCAGACGGCCGCGCCCATGCCGGTTTTCCTAAAAAGAACTCCGGGCCGGCCCCCGAAGGATTCTTATATCAGCGGGTTCTGGGGCCGGTCACCGCCATTGTGGAGTCCCACAATGGCCTAACAATCTTCATTAAAGGGGTCCGGGTAACCCCCGGCGGCGTTTTTGCTTTCTTTTTCCGCCGTGGGAAAAAGGAAGTGGCCGCGCATTCGATAGCCTTTTCGGTAGGATCGCGTTTTTTATGCGCAGACATACTGAAAACCTGTTTTTCCGCTCATGCCATAAAGCACAGGCTGTGCTTTGGCACCCCCTTTCTTGGCGACAAGAACGGGGGAAAAGAACCGTCAGGGGGCTTTCCCCCCTGAATCCCCGGGTGGCTTTGTCGATTTTCTCTCTATGAAAATCGACTCGGACGCCGCCACCCGAACCGGCCTATATAAAAAGGGGCTGCGGCCCCAGGGACTTGGGCTTTTTCCTGTAGGGACGCTGACCAGCCCGGCCCCGGCACGGCATCCCCTCCCGTTTACCCGATTGACAGAATTCTGCCGTCGTGCTACACTGAAATTCGACCAATTTCGTGCGGATTCCGGCTTGTTCTGTCCGGAAAACGGCAGAAAGGACCCTGTTTATGACTAAAAAAGCTATGGCAATAGCCGCCGTCGAGGCGCTGCGCGAGCGCTATCCGGACGCCGTCTGTTCCCTGACCTATACCGACCCTCTCCAGCTCCTCATCGCCACCCGGCTGTCCGCCCAATGCACCGACGCGCGGGTGAACCTGGTAACCCCGGCGCTGTTCGAGCGGTACCCGACCCTCGACGCGTTTGCCGACGCCTCCCCCGAGGAGGTGGGGGAATATATCCGATCCTGCGGGCTGTACAAGACCAAGGCCCGGGACATCGTGGCCATGGCGGGGATGCTGCGGGACGTGTATCACGGGGAGATTCCCCAGACGGTGGAGGAGCTCATCAAGCTGCCGGGGGTGGGACGGAAAACCGCCAATCTCGTGTGCGGCGATATTTTCCACGTCCCCGGCGTGGTGGTGGCGGACACCCACTGCATCCGGATCTCCAACCGGCTGGGGCTGTGCGACACCAAGGATCCCTACAAGGTGGAGCAGCAACTGAAAAAGCTGCTGCCTCCCGAGGAAAGCAACAGCTTTTGTCATCGGCTCGTCCTCTTCGGCCGGGATGTCTGCCCGGCCAGGTCTCCCCATTGCGAGTCCTGCCCCCTGAAGGGGAGCTGCCCCTCCTTCAAGACTTCAGCGCAGACGTGACCGGGAAAAACCGCCCGGTTTCCAGCCGGCGGCGGAAAAAGCGGTAGAGCGGCATGGCCGTGGCGCTCAAAAAGCCCCACAGGACGGTATACAGCAGGCAGACCTGTCCGTTGAGGTTAAAGGGCATCTCGCTGTAATCCCAGACATTCAGCTTCAGGCGGAGATTGAACAGGCAGCCGCTGACGTATTCCACCGCCGTCACCGCCAGGGAACAGAGCGCGCATTTGCGGGCGATGTTCCAGGTCCGGAAGCGGCTGCCGATCTTGCCGATGAGGTGGAAGCAGGTCCCTCCGACGAGGAACATGGACCAGTGGGTATAGCCTCTCCAGAAAATCTCGATCAGGTTGTAGACGCCCCCGCCGATACAGAACAGGCCGACGCTGCATTTGGTTTCGGTCGCGAGTTGCTTGACGCTCATGAAATCTGACTCCTCCAACTTTTCGGGACTGTTTTCAGTATGTCCCGGGATGTGCGGAGGATACTATGCAAAAGGTGGAACGGCGCCCTTCAGGCAGATGTGCCTGAAGGGCGCCGTTTTGCCGAATCAGCCAAAATCGTGGCAGCAGCCGGAATCCAGCCCGTATTCTTCAAAAATGGACACGATCTCTTCCACTAAATCGAAGTCCGACAGGCCGGGACAGGACAGCAGGCGCTGGATGGCCGCCAAGATTTTGACGGCATCCTGTTCCGCCGGCCGTCGGACAGTATCGCCGGATAAACCGTCGTTTTCCAGCAAGCGGACCGCCGCATAGCCCATTTCCCGATAAAGCAATTCTTTCGCAAAAGCCTCCAAACCTTCACCTCCATAAACAAAAAAATGTCCGCGTATTGCTCATTATATTGAGCCAATTCATGCCCATTCTATCATATAGTAAAGTTGTTTGCAACATATTTTGAGCATCGGCAGGAGATATGAAATGCAAAAACTGCGCGTGGACATGAATATGGGCGCCAATTTACGTCGTCTGCGTTTGGAACATCGGTACACGCAGGATCAGTTGGTCGCTAAGCTCCATCTTTTGGAAGTCCCTGTGACACGGGCTGTTTACTCCCGGTACGAAACCGGGGAGCTGAATATCCCGGTCCGCACATTAGTCGCGCTGCACACCCTCTATCGCTGTAGCTACGACGCCTTTTTCGATGGCCTTCAGCTATCATAACGCCATACACCGCGCGAACCCGATACGCTTCGTCTCGCCATCACGGAGGAACCGATTGTGAAAAAGCCGACCTCACAGCCCTATTTAAACCGTATTGGCGCGAATATCCGGGACGCCCGGCTAAAAGCCGGCCTCAGTCAGGCGCAGCTCTCCGCCAAACTGGAGCTGATTCCGGTCTATATCTGCCGCGGCTCTCTGAGCCGCATAGAAAACGGCAGCCGTGTTCTCACCGATATCGAAATCGAAGCCATTGCCAGGGTGTTGCAGGTCACCCCGAACGATCTGTTCCGGTGGGACGAACCGTGAAAGGAACACCGCCGGGACAAAAACTGCGCGTGGACATGAATATGGGCGCGAATTTACGCCGTCTGCGTTTGGAACATCGGTACACGCAGGATCCGTTGGTCGCGGGGCTCCATCTTTTGGAAGTCCCTGTGACACGGGCTGTTTGCTCCGGTACGAAACCGGGGAGCGGAATATCCCGGTCCGCACATTCGTCGCGCTGCATATCCTCTATCGCCGCGGCTGTGACGCCTCCGCATAAAACCCCCGGGGAAGCGCTAAAGCGCTTCCCCGGGGGTTTTGGGGTAATTTCCCTCGTTTTACCCGGCCTGTGTCCCCTTTCGGCGTCTCTTCCCGGCCAAGAACAAACCGGAAAGCCCCGCCAGCGAGAACGCGGCCGCCGGGAGTACCGCCCTGGACACCGGCCTGCCCGTATCCACGCCGCCGATATCCGAAGAGGGGACGGAACCCGGGCGGGAAGGCTCTTCCGGCTTGCTGCCGTCACCGGACGGATCGCTGCTGTCGCCGCCGGATGGGCCGGACGGACCGCTTTCCTCAGGAGGAGGCTCTACAACCGCCGTATACGTGATCCCCAGCTCGTCGAAGAAAATCCAGGTAGCGACGCCCGGATTATCCGGATGACTGTCCGGGAGAGGCCCGCCGTTTTTGATAAAGACCCGGACAAACCGTGCCGTTGCCGGTTTTGCATCGGTAGTGACCGTCTTCATCCGCGGCGGCAGATCTTCACAGCTCTCGTTGAGATAAACCGTGTCGAACTCGGTAAACGTGACGCCGTCGTCCGAAAGAGAGAACCGGACATATTCCGGGAACCGGACGCCGGAGAGCCATTCGTCCAGGAAGCCCATGGACAGGGCGTCGATGCCCTTTTGTTCTTTCAGATCGACCGTCACGACAAGGTCGGTGCCCTCGATGCCGGACCAGCTTCCGTTGAGGAAGCTGGGGCCCTCATCGTTGAGGCGGCCGGTGACGCCGTCCATAATGCTTTCTTTGCCCCCTGAGCCGAACCGGACATTAGCCGGATCGTATACGATGGCCTCCCGCTCGGGAACCAGCCCTTCAACCGTCAGCTCATCGAAAAAAATCCAGGATCCCGCCCATTTGTTCGGATGCTCGGTCGGCAGGCCACCGGGGTTGGTGATGACGAGCCGGATATACCGGGAAGTCACCTCGTCGCCAGCCATCTCGAGCACCTGCCGGTTGGCCGGACGGTCGGCGAATTTCTGGGAGAACTCCTGATAACCGAACAGAGTATAGTCCTCCCCGTCCTCAGAGGTGAAAAAGCGCACCAGCGAGGGCAGCCGGATCCCGTTATCCCAATCCTCCAGGAAGCCCAGCGTGAGTTTGCCGAAGGTCCGTGCTTCCTTCAGGTCGATCGTGACGACCACATCGGTATTCCGGAACCCGGTCCAGGTGCCGTTGGCATAGGGATAGGCACCGGTCAGGGTACCGGTTACGCCATCGAAAATACTGTCAACACCACCGGACCCGTACCGGCGGTCTACCTGCTCCTTGGAGGTGAACTCCATGAGGATATCGTAGGCGTGTTCGGTGTCGTCGGTAAGCATCGCTTCCCCCAGACGATCAAAGGAGGCGGCCATATCCATTTCGGCGGACAGATCCCACAGGTTGGCATCCAGCACGATCATGCTCAGACCATGGTTGATCCACGCCTCGGTCCATCCGGATTCGGTCGCCCAGACACCCCAGGCGGAATCGCCGTCGCTGCCGTAGGTCTCCCACTTTTCATAGTCAAAGGCACGGAACCAGACACCGTTATAGGCCGTTTTATCCGAGACCTGCTGGGTGCGGATAAAAAATTCCGCCAATTTGTCCCGGCAGGCCGTGATTTCAGCGGCCAGCGCGGCATCGCTGGAAGCGGCCGCCGCTTCGTTGAGACCAAGCAGGGCAAAGGATTGGGTGTAGAGGTTGTCGACGCAGGGATCGCCGTTTTGCTGGATCACCGGCGCTTCATGGGTGCCGTACTGGTCGTTGGAGGTGAAGCTGCCCGCACGGCCGCCGCCCTTGCCGATGGCCTCCTGGATGGCGCCGCTGTCCTGCTGGTAGGCGCACAGATCCGCCGCCATGGTTCCCAGCCAGCCCCGATGCTCTTCGGTATCCTCGATCCGGCAGAGCCAGGCGAGCGGCAGGAGCATTTTGGCCCGTTCCTGCTGCATGCCGTTGGTCCAGGCCCATTTTTCGTCCTCGTAGGCCTGCATCATCCGATCAATCCCCGCCTTGGTCAATTCCAGCAGGGGTTCATACTCGGTCTTTTCATACGCCCATAGATAGCAAGCCCACATCAAGGCCTCAAAGTGGGGGGCGTAATGGATCACCGCGGTATCGGCCAAGGATTCCCAGCCATCCTTGAGCTGCTCGGAGGAAACATAGTCTCCCCGGAACCCGTACACGCCGGTGGTCCGGAAATTCGCCAGGATGGCCGCCAGGATCCGGTCATCGAATTCCTCGGTCTCCAGTGCCGAGGCGGCACTGATCAGACCGAGGATTGCCCGGGCGTTGTCGTCTCCGTAATAGCTGCCGGAACCGTATTCATCGTCCCAGGCGAGCAGCCCGTATTCCGGGCTTTCCGGATCGGCACGGGCTCCGAGGGACATCTCGGATTCGGTCAGCAGCCAGTTCAGGATATTATAGGCCGCGACTTTGTACAGCTCATCTCCCGTAGAACGGTAGGCCAGGGCCAGAGCGCCCGCCGTTTCCCCGTTGCAGTCCGCCCGGCGGACCATCCGCAACGATTGGGAGCCGTCCTCTTGGAAGGAGGCGCCGGACAGATAGGTCTCCGCGACGCCGTTGCGGCCGTCTCCGCCGGGATGGAGAGAATAGGTTTTGTCGTAGGTATGGCGGTGGGCGTCGTAATAGGCGGCGTCCTGGTCGCTGAGAATGAATCCGGAATCAAAAAACCAGTCCGCGTTGGCCCGGATGGCGTCGAGATAGGCGTTCTCGCCGAGGACTTCCTCTTTGGAATAAGCCGGGCGGGTGGCCGCCTGCCATTCCATCGCCGGGACAGCGCTGCCGGTCAGCCAGGTGAAAACCGCACTCCACAGCTTCTGATACCGCTCATAGGGCGCATAGCCCGCCGATACAAACTGGCTGAGCTTGGTGGCAGCCACCATCACGTTGCCGTCCACCTCCAGCAGGGAGTAGGGCGTGCAGTTGGTCAGGCCGTAGTCGGCCGTGTCATAGCCCACCACCCGGGCACTGACCAGCCAGGAACGGCTGATGTCGGTCTTCCTGACAAACCGGGCGCCGTTGACATAGAGCAGGCTATGGTTTTCCATGCCCAGCGCTTCGGCATCCGTCACCACGGCCCGGTTGTAGCCCATGACTTCGGTGCCGTCGAACGCGATGCCCAGACGGTCGTTATTCTCCGGATACTCAATGTACAGCCGCAGAGCTTTACTCTCGATCAGGGCATATTCCCCTTCCGTCAGCTCGATCGCCGTCCGGTCGGGATAGGCGTCGGCGAGAACGGCGATACCCTCCCCCTCCCCTGCGGCGGCAATGGCCTCGGACAGGGTATCATACCGCCGGACACCGGTGTAGTTGTCAAAGGCGATCTGATACAGATCGTTATCCGGCTTCGACACGAACGAGAGGTCCAGTTCCGCGGTTTGGGTGACGATCCCCAGCTCGTCGAAGAACATCCAGGTGGTCCCTCCCGCACTCGGATGGGTGTCGGGCAGCCTGCCCGGGTTTTTTAAAAAAATCCGGATATACCGGGCATAGGCCGGAGACTCCGCATCGGTGGTCACGGTCTTCATCCTGGCCGGGCTCTCTACCCAGGGATCGTCGATCGACACGGTATCGAATTCGGTGAAGGTCTCGCCGTCATCCGACAAGGAGAAACGCACGTATTCCGGATACCGGACACCGCACGGCCATTCATCCAAAAATCCCATGGAGAGGGAACGGATCTGCCGTTTGAAGGGCAGGGCCACCGTGATGGTGACATCCTCCGCCTCCGCCCCCGACCAGGTGCCGTTGGTATAACTGTAGCCCTGATCGGAAATCCGGCCGGTAATCCCGTCCAGCAGGCTTTCCTTGCCGTTATCGCCAAATCGCTGCTGCCAGCCCCCTTCGACCTGGATCCCTTCCCGGATGGTCAGCTCGTCGAAGAAGACCCAGGAAGCCGCTCCACGGCTGGGATGGTTGTCAGGCAGATTGCCGCCGTTTTTGACGAGGATTTTCAGATACCGGGCTGTCACCGTTCCCGCGTCGGTGGTGACCGTTTTCATCCTGGCCCCGCCGGGATAATAGGGTTCGTTGAGATAAACGGTATCATAATCGGTGTAGGTCTGATCGTCCATGGACACCGCGTACTTCACATATTCCGGAAAACGGCCCCCTGCCTCCCACTCATCCAGAAAGCCCATGGACAGGGCCTGGATCTCCCGGGGCTGCTGAAGGTCGACCAAAATCGTCAGGTCAAAGCCTTCCGCTCTCAGCCAGGTTCCGTTGGACCAGCTGTATCCCTCCTCTGAAATTTTGCCGTAGGTGCCGTCCATAAGGTCCCGCGCTGTTCCGCTCCAGGAGCCTACGGTGCCTCCCTCAAAGCGGATCGCGGCCGTCTCTTCCGCCTGGACCAAAAGCCCCGCCGGGAGCCCCGACAAAAGGGCGGAGGCCGCTACGAGCACAACCATGCACAAAGCCGTCAGCTTTCTCCCTTTCATTCTGTCTGCACATCCTCTCTCACAATATGGTCTATTTGCTTCTGCCGACAACGGATTTTGCCTCATGCCCCCTCCCCTTCTCCGATCCTTCCGTTCACGCTTTTTCCACATCCGGCCTCATGGCCACCCGGACGAGCAGTTCCTCCGCCGGGGAACGCGGATCCCACAGCATCTCCGCGAACAGGGCGGCCGGAAACCAGATGTTTTCCTCGAACAGCGCGTCCTCGAGCAGCCCGGTAATCAGGATATCCCGGCGGATGTCCGCCATGGCGCGGAGCATATGGGATGCATGGGATACGTTTTTGAGCCAATATCCTTCCACATACCGCCACAGCTCCCGTTTTTCCTCGGCCCTGCGGCGGATAAAGGGCCGCGAATGACAGCCCATGACGAACCGCCCCTGCTGATGACGGAAGGAGGGCCAATCCAAGCAGAGAAGGCCCTTTGTCACCGCACCGAAGCGTTCCTCCTCCCCTCTCAAAACCTCGATTTCCCTTACAAACGCCTCGGTTTCCTCGAACCGTCTGAGATCCGATGGAACATAGGAGAACGGGAAGGCGCCGCAATCCTCCCACACGATGGTGATCCGCGGATCCACCTGCCGGATATATCTCAGTTGACGCGACACACTGGTGGCATGGAGCCCGAACAGAAGGTTCAAGTCTGGATGGCGGCTCCACAGCCTGGCACTGACGCGGTTGACGAACCGCGTCACGGCTTCCCCGATGACCCGGCCATGAAGAGTCTCGTCACTGGTTTCGGTAAAGGATTGGAAATAGATACCATCCACCCCAAGGCCCGCATATTCCGTTTCATACGTCTTGCAGATCGCGTCCTCCCGCGCTCGCAGCTCGGCTTCATCCGAGATATCGAACCAGTCGTTCCACCCCCAGGTGCATCCGAGGATGAGACGAATGCCGCATTCATGCGCATAGTCTGTTATCTCCCGGATGTTCAGGGGCACAAACTCGTTCCAGACGATTAGGGTATTGAGTTTCAGCCGCATCATGTGATCGATATAGCGGCGGACATCGTATATCACATGACCCCAGGTCCAGAAGCCGCGATGACGGACCGCCGGCGCCGACATCCGAATGGTCTCGGGCAGGGCTTCGCCCATGAAAAGCTGCCGCCGGTAATGCAGATGATTATGCGTCTGACGGGCGGCCGGGACGATGAAGGCTTTGAAATCCAAGGCACCGTACAGGGCGCCCGCCGCGTCGTTTCCGGCGATGACGACGATCTGCATCTCCTCATTGTAGGGACTCGGCGCGATGCGGAGGGTGTACCCTTCCGCATCGTCCCCCGGCTCGTAGAACCGCTGTTCCGCCAGCTCACGCAGCAGAGGGTTGCTCTCCCGTGTCCCTACCACAACGAGAGAGTCCGCAGCCCTGGCCGTATCATCCAGATCCCGCCCTGCCACGGCGGCGGCCGGAACCGGCGTGAAATCACCGAGGGTTTCGGATACGATGTCCACAGCCTTCTTTTCAAGACCCGCGTATGTGCCATACACGATGCGGAATACGGTACTGACCGGTTTCGGCATCTGTCTCACTCTCCTCATATGGGAACATCGGCCCGTCACTGTCCCCTCTTTCCGTCCGTTTTTATCTTAGCATAGTCGATTTTCATAAAAACAGCGTTTTATTGACCTTGTTTTATAACGGTATTGACCTTCTGGCCGGCTTGATTTATAGTAAAGGAGACGGGAGGGGCAGAGCGCGATGATGGAAAACAGCTTTATCGAACGATACGAGCACATCCCGGTCGCCTATTACGGCACCGATCAGACCGCGGCGGAGCAGGAGATCTCCATCGCTCCGGTGCACAACCACCGTGAGTTCGAGATCGTACTCATCCGGCACGGCGCCTGTGAATTCACCCTGAACTGCCGGGATTTCAGGGCACAGGAAGGGGATCTGATCCTGCTCAACCCCTATGTCATCCACAGCATCCGTCTCCCGCCCGGGGATTCTGTCGGTCACGATTGCATCTGTCTCGACCTCTCCATTCTCGACGATCCGGCCATGCAGGGGGCCATCGAAAACGGAAAGCTCTCGGTCGCGGGTCCCGTTACCCGAGAAAACCCGCAGTATCCAGTCCTGCGGGGTGTCTTTACAGAGCTCCTGGACGACATTAAAAACAGGCCCCCTTACTGGCACTATCGTGCCAGGGGGCACATCTCGATCCTGTTCGCCGAACTGCTCTCCCTGCGGCTGCGGGATATGCCTCAGCCGGAAACCGACAAAAACCGGTTTTGCCGGGAGATTCTGGAGTATCTGAACGAGCAGTATCGCAACGATATCTCTTCCTATACGGCGGCCGCGCATTTTTCCTACAATCAAAGCTATTTCTGCCGCACCTTCAAAAGCCTGTTCGGCCGGAGTTTCAGCGAGTACCTGAACATTTTCCGGCTGAGCATGTCAAAGTCCCTGCTGCTGGATACCTCCCTGAGTATCACCGACATCGCGGCCGCGTGCGGCTTCAAAAATCCGGGTTATTTCGCACAGGTATATAAAAAAGAGTTCGGCATCCTTCCCAGCCATTTCCGGAAAGAAAACCGGGGTCCGCGGCAGAAAAAAGACAGGATATAAAAAAACATCCCCCCTGCTTGGCAGGGGGGATGTTTTGGGTTCGGTCAGTGGGAAAGGTCTTCGCCGCCCGCAGATTCCTCGGGCTTTTCCGGGTTTTCGGAAACCAGCGGCGTCTCGGGCGCTCCGGACACCGACGCAAAAAGGCCGGTCTCGGAAGCGTCGGGCACCTCCCGCCCTTCCATAAGGGCTTTGAACTGCTCCCCGTCGAGCTTCTCATTCTGGAACAGATACTGCGCGACGGCGTGCAGCTTGTCGATGTGGGAGGAAAGGATCTCGCGCGTTTTATCGTAGCAGCCGGTGATGATGGCGTTGATCTCCTCGTCGATCTCGGCCGCGACCTCCTCCGAGTAGTTCCGGGTGTGGCCGAAATCCCGGCCGAGGAACACCTCGTTCGATTCGGAGGAGCCGAAGACGATCGGGCCGAGCCTGTCGCTCATGCCGTACTTGGTGACCATCTTTCGGGCGGTGTCGGTGGCGCGCTCGATGTCGTTGCTGGCGCCGGTGGAGATATCGTCGAGCACGAGCGCTTCGGCCACCCGGCCGCCGAGCAGGACCTCGATATCCTCGAGCATCTCCTTTTTGGCACGATAAGATTTATCGTGCTCCGGCAGGCTCATGGTATAACCGCCCGCCATGCCGCGGGGGATCACCGAAATCTGATGGACTGGGTCCTGGGTCGGGCAGTAATAGGTGACGACCGCATGACCCGCCTCATGATAGGCCGTCAGGTTCTTTTCCTTGTCGGTGATGACATGGCTGCGTTTTTCCGTGCCCATGACCACCTTAATCGTCGCTTCCTCGATCTCGGGCATGGTAATGGAATGCAGGTTCTTGCGCGCGGCCAGGAGGGCCGCTTCGTTGAGGAGGTTTTCCAGATCCGCGCCGGTAAAGCCGGCCGTCGATTTCGCGATGACAGACAGCTCCACATCGGGAGCGAGCGGCTTGCCGCGGGCATGGACCTTGAGGATTTCCTCCCGGCCCTTGATGTCCGGATAGTTGACGACGATCTGCCGGTCGAACCGGCCGGGACGCATCAAGGCCGGATCCAGGATATCCGGGCGGTTGGTCGCGGCGATCATGATGACGCCCTCGTTCGCGCCGAAGCCGTCCATCTCGACGAGCAGCTGGTTGAGGGTCTGCTCCCGTTCGTCATGCCCGCCGCCGAGGCCCGCGCCGCGCTGACGGCCGACCGCGTCGATTTCATCGATGAAGATGATGCAGGGAGAGCTCTTTTTCGCCTGGTCGAACAAATCCCGGACACGGGACGCGCCGACGCCGACGTACATCTCCACAAAATCAGAGCCCGAAATCGAGAAGAACGGCACCCCCGCCTCCCCCGCGACGGCGCGGGCCAGCAGGGTTTTACCGGTACCGGGAGGGCCCACCAGCAGCACCCCTTTGGGGACCCGGGCGCCGAGCTCTTTGAATTTTTTGGGTGAACGCAGGAAATCGACGATTTCCCGCAGCTCTTCTTTTTCCTCGTCCGCGCCGGCCACATCGGCGAAGGTGGTTTTGCGCTTCTCATCGACCGGCTGCTTGATCCGCGCCTTGCCGAAGCCCATCGCCTTGCCGCCGCCGTCCATGGAGGACAGGGAGCGCCGCATCATCACAAACATCGCCACAAAGAACACGATGATCAGCAGGGAGGGAATCAGGTTGACGAACCACGGCATCTGGCTCTGCGGCTGATAATCGTATGTGTTCCCGTTTTTGACAAGCAGGCTGCGGTAGTCCTTCACATCCTCCAGGAACAAGGAGACGTTGGGGACGCGATATTTGATGATATCGTCCTTCTCGTCGAGCTTGTTATCCTTGTTGCGGTCCTCCCGCAGCTCTTCCTTGAGGGTAATGGTCAGGTTGCTGGTCCCCAGATCGAGATCGAAGGATTTCACCTGATCGTTATAAAAATACGCCAGATAATCGGAATACACCTTATCCGACTTTTTGGTGTCGCCGGACATGAACAGCCAGATCACGACGACGACCAGCAGCGGAAGTCCGATAAACAGCCCCAGGTTCCGCAGGGATTTCCCGAAATCGTTGTTGTTGGATTCCAAACGTATCAACTCCTTTTGCTTGGGATAAAACGCTACGCCTCGTAAACCTCGGGCTTTAGAACGCCGATATAGGGCAGGTTGCGGTATTTTTCCGCGTAATCCAGTCCATAACCGACTATGAATTTATCCGGAACCTCCGCGCCCACGTAATCGGGACGGATGTCAACCCGGCGGCGTTCCGGTTTGTCCAAGAATGTACACAGGCGGATACTCGCGGGGTTCCGGGCCGACAGCGTCTTGAGCAGGAACGAGAGGGTCATGCCGGAATCCAGGATATCCTCCACGATCAGAAGATCCTTGCCCTCCAGGGAGCAGTCCAGGTCCTTCAGGATCCGCACCTCCCCCGAGCTGGCCGTGCCGTTCCCATAGCTGGACACGGACAGGAAATCGATCGAGCAGGGAATGGTCACGGCGCGCATCAGGTCCGCCATAAACACCAGCGAGCCTTTCAGCACGCTGACCATAAAAAGATTCTTCCCTACATAATCTTCACTGATTTGCCTGCCCATATTCCGGACAATGGAGGCAATTTTTTCTTCTGAAAACAGGACTTCGCCGATATCGTCCTTCATATCGCTCACGTCTGTTCTTCCGCCCTTTCATCCGGGGCCCTCTCTTCCTCCAGGACGAGAAGACGCCGTGTATCCTGATCCACCGCCGCGCGCACGTCACATCCAAAGCCCGGGACGAGCAGGATTCCCGCGTCATCGCACAAAACGGGGACACGGTCCCGGAAAGCGGGCGGGAGATGCGCCTCATTGAAGAGCTTTTTCAATGTTTTTCCGCCTTGGCGCCCAACAGGATGATAGGCGTCACCTGGATTGCGCCGGCGGATTTTCAAACTGCCCATTATTTTATCATAATCTAAACTGCTTTTTAATAATTTTCTGTGAATTTTCCCACCCTTCTCTTTATCCTCCAAAGAAAAAAGAAAAAGACAGAAATTTCTATCGATTATGCGAATGGTTTGCCCCGGAGCGGCCTCCATCGGCCCCCATTCCGCGTCCAGCTCGTCTATCCGCGCACTGAAACGCAGCGCCGACCGGGTGACCGCCGCTTGGATGTTTCCCGGCAGGGTACAGCCTCCGGTCTCATCTAGGAGCCGCTCCAGCCGGGTGACGTGGCGCTCTTCGCACACGCTTCCGGCTCTCTCAGCCGCCAGACGGAGGGCCTCCGCCTTTACAGCGGGATCCAGACGGCGCAGGGACATCCGGTCATAGCCTTCCGGCAGCGCCGCGGCCTCCAAGGCCTCTGCGGCGAGCCTGTACAGCAGATCCGAAACCCGCGCCATCCGGGTTAGAAAACGGCCGGCCGTTTCCTCAAACCGCGGGTTCAGGGCCAGGCATTCCGGAACCACGCGGCTCCGGATGCGGTTGCGCGCATACCGTACATCGGCGTTGGTGCTGTCGGAGACATACGGAAGGCCGTTATCCCGGCAATAGCCTTCGATCTCCCCACGGGTACAGCCCAGCAGCGGCCGGATAATGCGTCCCCTCACCGGTGGGATCCCGGCCAGACCGCGCGGGCCGCAGCCCCGCACCAGATGGAGCAGGAGGGTTTCGATATTGTCGCTCCGGGTATGGGCGGTCGCCACCGGGCAGTGTCCATACAGGGCCGACACCTCGTCGAATAGAGCATAACGGACATCCCGTCCGGTTTCCTCGATCCCCTTTCCGGCCTCGCGCGCGAGGGACGCCACGTCCCGGCGGTAGACCCGGAGAGGAATCTCCCAGTCCCGGCAGAGCTCCCGGACAAACGCCTCGTCCCGGAGAGATTCCTCCCCCCGGAGCTGATGGTTGACGTGTACGGCGACGACCTCCCGCAGCGGCAGCCGGTCCCGCAGCGCGAGCAGCACATGCAGCAAGGCGACCGAATCCGCGCCGCCCGACAGGGCGACGGCCACCCGGCCGCCGGGGGACAACATATCCGCCTGTTCAATGGCTGCAACCGCCTTTGCCAGCACATCCATGAGGTTTATCCCTCGCTTCGATGCAGCTCGAGTGACGTGAACTGCGTAAATTCCCCCTGCCATGCGAGCTTGACGGTCCCGAGCTCGCCATGCCGGTTTTTCGCCACGATGACCTCGGACGTCCCCATCTCCACCGACGACGGATCCTCTTTTTCATTGCGGTAATACTCGTCGCGGTAAAGGAACAGCACCTGGTCGGCGTCCTGCTCGATGGAGCCGGATTCCCGCAGGTCGGCCAGGGCCGGACGGTGATTGGCCTGCTTTTCAGTGGAACGGGCGAGCTGGGCGCACACCAGGATCGGGATGTTGAGTTCCTTCGCCATGATCTTGAGGCCCCGGGTGATCTCGGTGACCTCCTGCACCCGGTTGTCGATCCTCCTCGGGGATTTCATCAGCTGCAGGTAGTCGACGACAACGAAATCCACGCCGCGCAGGCGGCGCAGGCGCGCTTTCATCTCAGGGACCGTGACGCTGGCCGTATCGTCCAGGAAAATGGAGGCTTTGCACAGGACGCTGGAAGCAAACGCGATCCGGCCCCATTCGTCCGGCGTCAGGTTGCCCACCCGCAGCTTTTTGCTCGAGACGCGGGCCTCGGACGAGAGCAGGCGGTTGACCATCTGTTCCCTGGACATCTCCAGGTTGAAGACCGCCACCGTGCGGTGCTGCTGGATCGCGACGTTGCGCGCGAGGTTCAGGGCAAAGCTCGTCTTGCCCATGCCGGGACGGGCGCCGACGATGATAAGGTCGGATTTATTGAGCCCGGTCGTGATCTCATCGAGGGCGCTGATGCCAGACGGGATCCCGACAAACTGATCCCGCTGGTCGGAGGCGAGCTTGTTGAACATCTCATAGTTGCTCGCGAGCACCTCCTGGATGGGGACCAGGCCGCCGGTCTGTTTGCCCTGCCGGATGTCGTAAATCCGCTGTTCCGCCGCGTCCAGGAGCATGGAGGGCTCGGTTCCCGGATCCATCGCTTCGTCCATGATTTCCCTGGCCGCCTTGATGAGCGAGCGGACGTCGCATTTTTCCCGGACGATGCGGGCATAGTGCGCGATGTTGGAAATGGAGGGGACGATCTGGGCAAGCTTCAGCAGATAGGCTTTTCCTTCCTCACCGGCAAAAAAAGGCTCCGCCTTGAGAGCCTCGAGAACCGTGACGAAGTCGATGAGCTGGGATTCCATGAGCTTGGCGGTCATGACCCGGAAAATCGCCTGATGCTCGGGCAGATAAAAATGCTCCGGACGCAGCACGTCCGCCACCTGGTTGATGCAGTCCGGTTCCATGAGAATGGCGCCGAGCACCGCCTGCTCGGCTTCCAGGCTGTATGGGAGGTTGAGTTCGTCATAAGCATTATCCGGCATGGCTATTCTCCTCGCGCGGCCGTCACCGCTATGTTTCTCATTCGCTGACCATGACCGTCATCTTGGCGGTGATTCCCTGGGCGAGCTTGATGACCGCCTCATAGGAACCGAAGGCCTTGATGTCCGCCATGTCGATTTTCCGCTTGTCCACCGCGACCTGGAACTGCCTTTTCAGCTCTTCCGCGACCTCCTTGGTCGTGACCGAGCCGAACAGCCGGCCGCCCTGCCCCGCCTTCGCAGACAGCTTCAGCGTTTTTCCGGTCAGCAGGCGGGCAGTGTCCTCCGCTTCCTTCTTTTCCGTTTCCAAACGATGGCGGGCGGCATCCTCCTTGTTCCTCAGGTCGTTCATCGCCTGGGCATCAGCCGGTACCGCAAGGTTCCGCGGCAGCAGAAAGTTGCGCGCGTACCCGTCCGAAACGTTGACGAGTTCACCCTTTTTGCCCTGTCCCTTGACATCCTCTTTCAATATGACCTTCATGATCCATCCCCGCTTTCCGTGAAATTCAAACCGATTCGTTCTGATGGAGCTGTGCGGCCAGGGATTGTTCCCTGGTCTGGATATGCGCATCGATCGCGCTGACGAGGAGGCGCCTGGCCTCCTCCATGCCGGTGTCCCTGAGATAGGCGCCGGCCATGGTCAGATGCCCGCCGCCGCCGATGGCCTCCATGACGAGCTGGACATTGAAATCCCCCAGGGAACGGGCGGAAACGTTGACTCCGCCATTTTCGATGAAAAGGGTGAAAGCGGCGTCCACTCCCTTGATGGAGAGCAGCTCATCCGCGGCTTGGGCAGCCGCGATGCGGACCTCGGTGCCGCCGTCCTCGTCATACGCGATGGCGGTGCGGCGGTAGATCTCCGCCCGGGAGACGATATCCGCCTTCTTGCGGTAGGTCGCCGCGCTTTCGGAGAACATCCGCTTGACCTCGACCGTGTCGGCCCCCTGCCGGCGCAGATAAGCGGCGGCCTCGAATGTCCGCACGCCGGCTTTCATCACAAAGCTGCGGGTGTCCAGCATGATTCCCGCGAGCAGCGCCTCGGCCTCCAGCCGGGAAATGCAGTGGGCCCCCATGTACTGCACCAACTCCGCCACCATTTCGGATGCCGAGCTGGAATAGGGCTCATGATAGAAGATCACCGCGTTTTCGATATGGTTGACCATCTTGCGGTGGTGGTCGATGACCACGACGGTCGACGCCCGCTGATAGAGAGGCGGCCATTCCAGCATATCGGGATTGTGGGTATCGGTGATGATCAGCAGGGTGCGGCGGTTGACGAGAGGCAGGCCGTCGTCCGGCTCGATGAAGAGATCCCCCCGCCCCGCCTGGTCGTAGCGGTCAAGGAGCTCTCTGGCGAGCGTTTTATCCCGCTGGGTCACCACATACGCGGGCCGGCCCAGGCTGCGCGCCGCCGCCGCCATGGCCACCGCCGAACCGAGGCAGTCGAGGTCGGAGAAGCGGTGCCCCATCACCAGGACGTTTTCGCTGCCCTCGATCAGTTCCTGCAGAGCCGAGGCGACCACGCGGGTGCGCACCTTGGTGCGTTTTTCCACCCCTTTGGAGACGCCGCCGTAGAAATCGAAGCCGTTTTTGGTTTTGACCGCCGCCTGGTCGCCTCCGCGGCCGAGCGCCATTTCGATGGCCTGTCTGGCCATCGCTTCGGATTCCCGCAGGGTTTCCCCCTGTCCCACGCCGATGGACAGGGTCACGCTGATCCTCTCGCTGGTCTGGATCGACCGCACGCGGTCGAGGATATCGAACCGGCCGGCGACCATCTGCTCGAGGTGGCGTTCCTCCAGCAGCACCATGAAGCGGTCGCTGCCGTATTTGCGCAGGATACCGGAGGTGGCGCCGACCCAATCCTCCAGGATGGTCTCCACCCGGCCGGTGATCTGCGCCCTCTCGCTGTCCCGGATGTCCTGCATGACCTCCTCGACGTTGTCTATGTAGACCATCATCACGGCGGGGCGGCTGAGGGCGTATTCCTCGGCGATCTCCTTCAGGTGGGTGTTGTCCACATAGTACAGGACGTACAGGGCCGTATCCCGCACCCGGACGGTGCTGGTATAGACAGTATAGCACCGGCCCCGGTATTCCATGTCGAAAAAGCGTTTTTTGCCCAGTTCCTTCGTGCCCGCGCCGCCGTCGACGGTCTCGACCGGATCGCCGAACAGTTCCCCCCCGTCCAGCACCTGGTTGCGGAAGGGTTCATTGTACCAAAGGACCTCCCCCTGCTCGCTCGCCACCACAACCGGCAGCGGGAACAGGGCGAGGGCGTCCCGGTTTGTCTGGTCGAGGTGCCCCGAAATCCGGGTGAGATACCGTCCGATATCCGCCTTCATCCGGCTGAGCCGCCAGATGCAGATCCCCAGCACCGCCAGCACCACGCCGGCCTCCACATAGAAAACCAGCGGATTGAGGAAAAAGGTGGCCCCCGTCACGATGACGAGGGTCGCCCCCAGAAGGATCACAGCGGGAGAGAGGCTCCAAAACGCTTTCTTTTTCATCGGCATCTCTCCCTTTCCGGTCGTTGTGTCGTCAAACAGCCGTGCAGAAGCACGGTCATACATCCATGATGATAGGCAGGATCATCGGGCTGCGTTTGGTTTTCTGGAACAGCATGTGGGACAGTTCATCCCGCACCTTGGACTTCATCGTCGTCCAATCGTAAGCGTGGTCGCGGCAGCACTCCTCGAGCACCCCCCGGGCGATCGCCCGGGCGTCGTCGATCAGGCGCTCCGATTCCCGCACATAGACGAAGCCGCGGGAGACGATATCCGGCCCCGACACCACCTGCCCGATCGACGTGTCGATGGCGGCCACCACCACGATCAGGCCGTCCTGGGCCAGGTGCTTCCGATCCCGCAGCACGATGCTGCCCACGTCGCCCACTCCGAGACCGTCCACCAGTACCCGGCCGGCCGGGACCGTGCCCGTGACCTCCATCTTATCGGTGGTGATTTCGATGACCCGGCCGATGTCGGGAATCAGCACGTTTTTCGGGCTCATGCCCATGGCGCGGGCCAGCGCCGCGTGCTTGTGCATATGCTTCTGCTCGCCGTGGACCGGGATGAAATACCGGGGCTTGGTCAACCCGTGGACGATTTTGAGCTCCTCCTGGCAGGCGTGCCCGGAGACATGGACGTCGTACATCTTTTCATACACCACGTCACAGCCCCGCTTCATCAGCTCGTTGACCACCCGGCCCACGGTCTTCTCGTTGCCGGGAATGGGGGTCGCGGAAATGATGATATAGTCGTCGGGGCCCACCTCCACCTGCCGGTGGTCGGAAAAGGCCATCCGGGTGAGCGCCGACATGGGCTCGCCCTGGGAGCCCGTGGTGATGATGGTCATTTTGTCTTTCGGGTACCGGTTGATCAAATCGATGTCGATCAGGATCCCTTCCGGCACGGTCAGATACCCGAGCTCGGTCGCAATACTGACAAAATTGAGCATACTCCGCCCCGAGACGGCCACCTTCCGCCCGTCCTTCGTCGCGGCGTCGATGATCTGCTGGATGCGGTGGAGGTTGGAGGAAAACGTCGCGATGATGATCCGCTTGTTTTCCGCCTTTTTGAACAGGTTGGCGAAACTGTCCCCCACCACCCGCTCGCTCGGCGTATAGCCGGGGCGCTCGGCGTTGGTGGAGTCGGCCAGAAGGGCGAGCACGCCCGCGTTGCCGAGCTCCCCCAGCCGGGCGAGATCCATCATTTTCCCCATGATCGGGGTGCAGTCGATTTTGAAGTCCCCCGTATGCACCACGTAGCCAAGCGGGGTTTTGATCCCCAGCGCCACCGCGTCGGGGATGGAGTGGTTGACGTGGATGAATTCCACCGAAACGGCGCCGAACTGGATCACGCCGCCCGGCTCCACGACGTTCAGGCGCACCTTGCCCGATAGGCCGTGCTCCCGGAGCTTGGAATCGACGAGCGCCAGGGTGAGCTTAGTGCCGTAAATCGGGAAATTCATCTGTTTGAGCAGGTAGGGCAGGCCGCCGATATGGTCCTCATGCCCGTGGGTGAGCACAATCCCCTTGATCCGGTCCCGGTTCTTTTCCACATAGGTGAAATCGGGGAGCACGATATCCACGCCGAGCATCTCGTCGTCCGGGAATGCCATGCCGCAGTCGATCAGAAAGGCGTCGTCCCCATATTCGAACAGGGTGATATTCTTGCCGATTTCGTTGAGGCCGCCGAGCATGGTGAGCTTGACCGGCGTGGCCGGCACGGCCTGTTTTTTCGGCGGGCGGCCCCGGCGGGGACGGTTTGTCCGGGCGGGGGCGGCGGCATCCGCCGCCGGGACGGCAGCCGGAGCGACAGGGCGGGTCCTCTCGGGCTGTCCTTTGGCGGGCGCACGGGAGGGGCGGTTGCCCGGTCCCTGGCCGCTGGTCTTTTTTTGGTTGTCGGTTGTCACAAAAAATCCTCCGTTTCTTTGTTTGGCAGGACATATCGCACGGGAAAAGAGCCCCACGGCCGTGGAGCTGTCCGATCAACGTATCATCCGATCACATTTCATAGGACGCCTTTGCAATAATCCGGTCACAAGTAATCTCCTTTATTTTACTGTTTTTCCTCTCCGATGTCAAGGAAAACCGTACCAAGTTTCTGTTCGAGCTCCCCGCAGAGCTCGGCGGCCGACTCCGAATCCTGCGCCTCCGCCACCAGGATCAGGCTCTTCCCCCGTTTGGAGGGGCGGACGAGGACGATTCCCGAAGGCAGGCGGAACCGGCTTCCCTCCCCCATGCTGTCGCGCCGGCCGCCGTTCAGCTTTTGCAGGACCTGGCCGGGATTGGCCGAGCAGGGCACGGTCTTCGCCGTGACGGCAAAGGCGGGAAGCTCCTCGAGCAGGCCGGAAATGCTCGAACGGGTCCGTTTTAGCCAATTCAGCAGCCGGACGGCCATCATCAGGCCGTCCCTCGTCCAGGGCTGGTTGGCCGCCAGGCGGCGGGCGTCCCGGTCGGATTCGTCGGACGGGCAGCTCAAATACCGTTTGACCTGGCTGCCATAGCTCGCCGCCAACTGGTCGATGGCCAGCGGCGCATCATAGGGAAGGGCGAGATCCCCGCCGGTTTTGAGCTCGATCAGGCAGTTCATCGCCAGCACCCGCTCCGGCCAGACATACCCGGCGACGGGATCGAAAACCGACAGCCGCCGCCCGCCGGCCCCCAGGTGCAGCCGCAGGCCTCCGTCCATCGCGCAGCCGATGGTGGAAAGGACCGAGGACAGAAGCTTGACCGGCTCCAGGTCGGAGCCCCGCACCTCCGCCTTCATCCCGCTGAGCCCGTCCGGCGCCAGGCTGATGAGCTCCTGCCGGTAGAGCTGCCGCATCCCCGACATATCGGTCGGCTCCCGCAGGCTGTCCCACCCGGCCCGGGCGAAATCCCCCGTGGACAGACGGGACTCCACCGCCCGTTCGAGCGAGCGCGGCGCCGGCAGGCCGCCGGATGTGGAGAGACGCACGGCCCCGCGGGGCCCGCCCGCGATATAGACGCCGGTGCGGATCAGGCTGAAATTGACGAAATAATCGAACTGGGGATCGATGCAGGTTCCAAAGTCCCACACCAGCCCTCCGGCCGATAGGATCCCCGATACCAGCGCCATTTTCATGACCGAGGCCGCCTTGTCGTGGCTGCATCCCACGGCGACCTTCTCCCCCCGCGCCAGGCTGCCGATGGCCGCGCCCAGCCGCGCACAGAATTCGGGGGTGAGCTCCACCCCCGTCTCCCCCGTCAATCCGTTTTCATCGAACTGGAAGAGCTGCTGATGGCCGCTGTGCAGGTTTTCCCTCTGGCAGCAGTTGGACTCGACTTTCTTGTCCGGCCAGATCCGGACATCCGGGCTGACGGAGGCATATTCCCCCACCACGCTGCCGGCGCCCAGCACCACTCCTTCGAACAGGGAGGCACCCCGCCGGACCGAGGCGCCATGGCAGACCAGCGCGCCCGTCATGGAGGAGCGGTCGCCCGCATAGGCGCTCGGCAGCAGGACCGAGCCCCGGATTTTCGCGTTGTGGCCCACGTGGCAGCCGTCGTCCAGCACGGCGAACGGCCCGATCTGGGCCCCCGCCCCGATCCGCACATCCGCGCCGATATAGACGGGCGGGGTGATGCTGTAACTTCCGGCGGGCTTGGTTCCGCCGGTGAGCACCCCGTCGGCGGGATGGAGCTCGGTGCGCACCCGGCCCTCCAGTATGTCCCGCTGGGCGTTCAGATAAGACGGGATATCCCGCAGATCGTTCCAATACCCGTCGTCCTCATAGGCGTAAACCGGCAGGCCGTCCTTGATCATTTGGGGAAACAAGCCGTGCAGGAAATCCATCTGCGGATCGTCCGGCCATATGCGGAGCAGATCCGTTTCCAGGATATAGACGCCGGTGTCCGCCGTGTCGGTCGCCGCCTGCGCCCAGCTCGGCTTGTCCATCAGCCCCGTCACCCGGCCGTCCTCCCCCACGTCCACGAGGGCGTGCTCCCGGGGATCGCCGACACGGGTCACGACCAGGGTGGCGGCCGCCCCCGCCGCCTTGTGGAAGGCCAGGGCGCTCGTCAGGTCGATGTCGGTCAGGATATCCCCCCGGATGACCAGCACCGTCTCCTCGCCGTCCGCGAGGGCGAGCAGCGCCTGGCGGGCGTTCCCGGCCGGCCCGCAGTCCCGGTCCGACTCCTGATAGGACAGCGCCACACCGCGGTGCTGTTCCCCGAGCCCTTCCTCCACCCGGGTAGGCAGGTAGCGGGTGCAGATCCGGGCACGGCGGACACCGTGCCGTTCGAGGAGATCGAGCGTATACGCCATCAGCGGCCGCCCGCACAGGCGGACCATGGGTTTGGGCACGTCGCAGGTCAGGGGGCGCAGGGCTTCCTCCTCCCCTTCCGCCAGAACGACCGCCGTCATCAACTCACTCATATACCAAAACATCCTTTCGTGATGCGGAAAAGGAACGCCCCGCACAAATCAAATTCTTCCGCCGTGCGCAGACGCACCGCATCCTCTTTTCCGCGATATCCATAGTATGGACCGGAAAAAGATGGTTTATATCTTGCTCCCCGGGGATTTTTTGGTATAATGGAATGCGAACGGAAAATACTGTTTAGACAGGGTGGATACGCATGAAACAGATCGAGCTTTTCACCGACGGCGCCTGCTCGGGAAATCCCGGCCCGGGCGGATGGGGCGCCATTCTCCGCTATGGGGGACGGGAAAAGGAGCTGTCCGGTGGCGCCCCCCAGACCACCAACAACCGTATGGAGCTCACCGCGGTCATCGAAGGACTGGCGGCCCTCCGGGAATCCTGCGCGGTCACTGTCGTCAGCGATTCCCGTTACGTCGTGGACGGCATCGAAAAGGGCTGGGCGAAATCCTGGAAGCGCAACGGCTGGCGCAAGTCCGACAAAAAGCCCGCCCTCAACGCGGATCTGTGGGACAAGCTCCTGACTCTGCTCGAGTTCCACCAGGTGGGCTTCCGCTGGGTCCATGGCCATCAGGGACATCCGGAAAACGAACGCTGCGATCAGATGGCGGTTATGGAAAGCCAGAAGTACGCGCGATAACCGGCCAATCCCCCGAAATTCGATTCTATCCATAATTTCCCGCGTTCTTTCCCTGAAATATGGTGAGATTGGTATATTGCAATATACACCAAAATGGTATATATTATAGACGGGATGATTCCGGAACGGAATACGCTCCCATATCCCCGATTGAATAAGGAAGCTGGTGTGCTCATGGAACGGTTTGTATATGCGGATAATGCGGCGACCACCCGGCTGCTGCCCGAGGTGCTGGACAGCATGATGCCGTATCTGACGGAACAATATGGCAACCCATCCTCCCTGTACAGTTTCGGGCAAGCGGCCCGCGGCGCGATCACCGAAGCCCGCCGCACCATCGCCCGGTGCCTAAACTGCCGGGAGGACGAGGTGTACGTGACCTCCGGCGGCAGCGAGGCGGACAACTGGGCGATCAAAATGGCCGCCCGCATGATGGCCAAAAAAGGGAAAAGGCACTTGATTTCCACGGCGTTTGAACACCACGCCGTCCTTCACGCCCTCGATTCCCTGAAAGAAGAGGGCTTTGAAGTGACGCTTCTGCCGGTACATGAAAACGGCATTGTCCGGGTGGAGGACCTGCGCGCGGCCCTGCGGGACGACACGGCTCTCGTGACCGTCATGTTCGCCAACAATGAAATCGGCACCCTCCAGCCGGTGGCGGAGCTGGCGGCCCTCTGCCGGGAAAAGGGCGTTCTTTTCCACACCGACGCCGTGCAGGCGGTCGGCCATGTGCCGGTGGATTTCGCGGGCATGGGCTTCGATATGCTGTCCCTGTCGGCGCACAAATTCCACGGGCCCCGCGGCGTCGGCTGCCTGCTGGTGCGCAAAGGCATCCGCCTGCGAAACCTCATCGACGGCGGCGCCCAGGAACGGGGGCGGCGGGCGGGTACCGAGAACACCGCCGGCATCGTCGGCATGGCCGCCGCCCTGCAGCTCGCCTGCGACCGGATGGCGGCGGTCACCCCCCGCGTCACCGCCATGCGGGACCGGCTCATCGACGGCCTGCTGCGAAGCGTCCCCCGCTGCCGTCTCAACGGTGACCGGGAAAACCGGCTGCCCGGCAACGTCAACATCAGCTTTGAAGGGGTGGAGGGCGAAAGCCTCCTGCTCATGCTGGACATGCAGGGGATCTGCGCGTCGTCCGGTTCGGCGTGCACCTCCGGCTCGCTGGACCCGAGCCATGTGCTGCTGGCCATCGGGCTCATCCACGAGGTGGCGCACGGTTCCCTCCGGCTGACGCTGAGCGAGGAAAATACGGAGGAGGACGTGGATCACATTCTCGAAACCGTCCCGGCGGTGGTATCCCGCCTGCGCGACATGTCTCCCCTCTGGGAACGGCTGATGAAGGAAAACCGCGGCGGACAGCCCGCCGTATGACAGAAAGGACTGACCGGTTATGGCAGCGTTTTACAGTGAAAAGGTGATGGACCATTTCTCCAACCCCCGCAACGTGGGCGAGCTCGAGGACGCCAACGGCATCGGCGAGGTGGGCAACGCGAAATGCGGCGACATCATGAAAATGTACATCAAGGTGGAGAACGGCCGGATCGCGGACGTCAAGTTCAAGACATTCGGCTGCGGGTCCGCCATCGCCACCAGCTCCATCGCCACCGAGATGATCAAGGGCAAAACCATCGAGGAAGCCCTGCAGCTCTCCAACAAGGCGGTGGTGGAGGCGCTCGACGGCCTGCCCGCCCACAAAATCCACTGTTCCGTCCTCGCGGAGCAGTCGATCAAAATGGCGATCGCGGACTATTACCGCCGCCAGGGCGTCGATCCCGAGCCCATCGTGGGGCCCCTTCCCGATCCGGAGGAGTTCGAGGCCTGTCATATATAAGCGCGGCCTCCCGTTTTTTCGTGCAGGGACGGATTTTCCGTCCCTGCATTTTTTACAGGCCATTGCCAGGCCGGCGCCGTTGCGGTATAATAAGCCGCAGGAAAAGGATCCGCTAGAAAATCCAACGGAAAGGGCGATGTCCCCATGCCCAAAATCGGAATCAGCAGCTATTGCCTTGCCGGACCCCTGGAAAGAGGAGAAATGGATCTCCCCGCGGTCATGCGGTGGGCCAAGGAGAACGGCGCAGAGCATCTGGAGCTCGTACCCATCGGCTATACCCTGCTCGAAAACGAAGCGCTTTGCCGTCAGGTGGCGGAAACCTCGAAGGCGCTCGCCCTGCCGCTTTCCAACTACGCCATTCCGGCCGACGTCCTGAAATGGGACGAGGAGGAACGCCGGGCGGAGATCCGGGCGATCCAGGCGCACGTGGACGTGGCCGCCCGCCTGGGTATTGCGCGGATGCGGCACGATATCGCCTCATTCGCCCGTCCGCGGGAGTCCGACACTCCCGCCGATTTCGAAAAGGAGTTCTTCATGATGGTGGAGGCCGCCGCCGAGGTCGCGGACTATGCCGCCCGCTACGGCATCACCACCATGGTGGAAAACCACGGTTTTTTTGTCAACGGCTCCGACCGGATCATCCGCCTGGCCGAGGCGGTGAACCGGCCCAATTTCAAAATGTGCCTGGACACCGGTAATCTGCTGTGTGTGGACGAGCCGCCCGAAACCAGCATCAGAAAATGCATGCCGTATGTCGGCATGATCCATCTCAAAGATTTCTATATCCGTAAAAAAGACCGTCTGGCCGGCCTTCACGGCCCGTTCGACTGCCGGGCCGAGGGATGGCTCGAATCGTTGGGCGGTACCATGCTGCGGGGCGCCATCCTGGGGCAGGGAGACATCGACATCGTGTCCATCGTCCGGAATATCCGGGCCAGCGGTTACGACGGCTTCGTCTCCCTCGAATTCGAAGGGATCGAGGACAGCCGCCGGGGGACTTACACCGGTCTCCAGACCGCGAAAAATCTCTTCGCGGATATCTGACCGCCACGAAACTGTAAAGCAGGAGTTGGCCGTTTTGAAATCTTCCCTTCTTCATTCCAGGGGCTGGAATCCCGGGGAGCTCCGCCGCGGCTTTGTCCAGACCATCCCGCTCGGAATCGGGGTCACCATATACGGGCTGGTATACGGTATGATGGGGCGGCAGGGCCTCCTTCCCTTCTGGATGATCCCGGCCATGTCCCTGTTCGTGTTCGCCGGCTCCTCCCAGATGTTGGCGGCGGAGATGATGATTTCCGGTTCCTCTCCCCTGTCGGTGATCATCACCGTGCTGGCGGTCAATCTACGGCATGTGGTCATGTCGGCCGATATGGCTGCCCATGTGCGGGAGGCGCCTGCGGGGAAAAAGGCGCTGGCCGCCTTTTTCCTGACCGATGAAGCCTACGCGGTCAGTTATCTCCGTTTCCAGCGGGAAAAAGGGTCGGTGTCCTACATACTCGGCTGCGGCCTGGATATCTATCTGTTTTGGAACCTCTCCAGCGTCGCGGGCTATTGGTTCGGCAACCTGGTCCCGCCCCTTCTCGAACCAGCTTTCGGATTCGCCATGGCGGCCGCCTTCCTGTCCATGCTCATCCCCACCGTCCGGAGCCGGCCGGCGCTCACCGCGGTGCTCGTCTCCGCCGTCACGGCCATATGCGGCTCGCTCTGGCTGCCGGGAAAATGGTATATCCTCCTCTCCGCCCTGACCGGCAGCGCCGCCGGCTTTCTCGCGGAGGAGCTCCGGAACAGGCAAAAGACCGCCCCGTCCGGCTGACCGGACGGGGCTACCCCCTAAAAACAGCCGGCGGGCCTCCACGGCATCCGGCCGGGAAAGGACGGACGTTTTCTTATGAACACCCCACAATTGCTGCTGACGCTGTTCGGCTGCGGGCTGGTGACGTATCTGACCCGGATGCCCACCCTGGTTTTCGCCGGCAAATGGAAAATTCCAGAGAAAGCGCGGCGATTCATGTCTTATATCGGCCCGTCCATCCTCACCGCCCTGATCGTCCCGTCGGTTTTCCTCACCGACGCGGGCTTCGACCCCAATCCGTTGACCAACCTCTATATTCTACCGGCCGCCGTCGTCATCGCGGTTTCGTTTTTTTGGAAAAAGCCGCTTCCCGCCATCCTGGCGGGTATCGCGTCCGCCTTTCTCCTCTCCCTGGTATTGTGAGCGGAGGCTCGGCGGTGCTTGTGGGATACCGGGATTTCCGGCGGTGATGAAAATCACATGATTTTATAGCTACCCAAGCCCTTGGGGCGGCAGCCCCTCTCTGTATGGCGTAGGTTCAGGTGCGGGCGTTTACGCCGATTTTCATAAAAAGAAAATCGGCCAGCAATCTGGGGGCTGGGAACCCCGGCGGCGTTTTTGCCCCTTTTGTCGCTACGAGCTGAAGCTCGGACAAAAGGGGGTGGCCGCGCATTGGATATCCCTTTTCGTTAGGACAGCGTTTTGTATGTGCGGACAAACTCCAACACGCCCCGCAAAAATGGGTCTGGCCTGCGCCCCCCTTTCTTTACACAAAGAAAGGGGAAAAAGAAGCGCCAGGGGGAACCCCCTTGGAACCCCGGGTAATTTTGATTTTTAGGGCCATTGTGGGATACCACAATGGCGGGTGACCGGCCCCAGTTCCCGCTTATATAGAGAGCCCTTCAGGGGCCGGCCCGGAGTTCTTTTTAGGAAAGCCTCCCCAACGCGGACTTCTGAACACCCTCTATATAAAAAGGGGCTACCGCCCGGGATCAGATGGTTACTATTCTATAAGATGAAAAATCATATGGCGCGGATCATCGCCGCCGTGTCTATCATGCGGAAAATCGCCCATCCCCATTGACAAACCGGTGCGAATGGGGGAGAATATGCATACGGGATCTGCGCACAGGCTGCGCAGACCATCCTTTTGGAAAGGCTGGCGTATATGAAAAAAAGATCGCGGATCGCCGCCCGGTTGCTGACGGTGCCGCTGCTGCTTCTGCTCCTTTTCTCCGGGCTGCCCGTATCGGCCGCCCGGGAAGGATATGTAAACAACAAGCTGAATATCGTCACCGAACCGGGCGAAAGCTCGGACTACGTCTCCTTCTACAAGGACGGGAAGAAGGCGGCGCCGGGCGACATGACCTGGACCGACAACGGCCGGCACGGCAAGGCGCTGGTGCTCGACGGTGTGTCGGAATACCTCCAGATCCCCGAAACCCAAATGAAGCTCGCCGCGTTCTCCTTTACCGCATGGATCAACTGGCAGGGGGCCAAGGACACCGCGGGCAGAGACGGTTTTTACGGGCAGCGGGTTTTCACTGTGGCCAGGGGGACCACGAACTGGCTGACCCTGTCGCCGCATATGCGGGATGCCTCCAAAACGGACGATACGGGCCGGATCCTCGACGGGGTCTATCTGGGGTATAACTACGGCGGAAATAAAGGGACGCTGGTGGAAGAATGGACGCCGGCCGTGGATGGCGCCGAAGCATACGGACTGCCGGTGGGAGAGTGGCATCATCTGGCTGCCGTCACCACCGGGCGGGAAATGCGGCTATACATCGACGGCCGCCTGTGGCAGAACAAAACGCTGGTGGCTTCGATTGCGGAGCTGCGGGCCCCCAATATGAAGATCGGTGCCGGTTTTGACGGCGGCCCGTTCCTCAACGCCCTTCTCGACGACGTCGCCGTGTATGAGGTGGCGCTGGATGAAGGCCAAATTGCCCGGGCGATGGAGGGACTGGATCCGTTTTCTTCCGATCCCGCCCCGTCCCCTACCGAGCCGTCTCATCCCACCGAACCGGGCACCAGTACCACGCCGGTAGCCCCCATTACCACCACGTCGCCCGGCATCGACCTGAACCAGCCGAGCCCCTTGTTCGGCATCCCGGTATGGTCGATGATCCTGATCCTCGTACTGCTCTCACTGTTCGTGCTCTTGTCCGTGGTGCTGAGCCTCATTGAGGTGTTCCGGCGCAAACGGGAAGCGGGAGGGCCGAAAAGATGAAAAGTCGGGTCAAAACCGTTCCATTTTTCGCGTGCGCGATACTGGCTCTCTTTTGCGTCATCCCGGCCGGAGCGTCGGATCTTCCGTCCGAGAAGGAATTTGTCCTGATGGACGACTCGGGCACGGGTATGATTGCGGAAAATCCGGCACAAGCGGCTTTTTGGGAATACCCGATACTACCAGCCGGTCAGACCAAGCTGACGCAGGGGACTCTCACCATCAAAAACAACACGGGGCGGGATGCCACGGTGCGGCTCGAAGAGGTCGAGCTGCCCTATGACGATCCGGCCGCTCTTGATTATCTCGCGGCCCTGACCATTACGATCCGGGACGGGGATGCTGTTCTGTACAACGGGCCGTACAGCGCCATCAACGATGGGGGGCTGCAGCTGACGGTGCCGGTCGCGTCGGGCCAGATGAAGTCGTATACCATCTCCCTACACTGCGCTTTTGCGTATGAGGGGGATCCCGCTGCCGCGGCAAAGCCGCTGTTTTGGGCGTTTTCGGCTACCTCCACAGTGGTAGAAAATCCGGGCAAGCAACTACCGCCGATTTCGCCGCTGGTGCTCACCATGTTCTGCGTCGCGGGAGGGTTGGTCCTTATCTGCGCGGTCGCGGGAGGGTACGCCGCCGTGCGGAAGGGCAAGCACTGACCGATACAAACAATGCAAGGGAGCCGCCAGACAAATGGTTTGGCGGCTCCCTTTTTGTATAAAAACTACCGGCTATGCCGGCGGTGTGAAGGAACTTAAGCTAATACCATGGACAAAAAAGACGAGGAGAAGGTCGAGCTTGTGAAGACATACATACAGATATCTGAAAAAGAGCCCGAAAAAGGCCGGCTCGTGCTCGAATATATGGAGGAACGCCTGAAACCCACGCAGGATAAGGAATCGTCCCCCCATGATTCTACCCATTCCTCATAACAGGAAAATGTCTCCTCCCGTTTCATAAAAGCGGATCAGTCCCGCAAGAGCGGTGTTGAGGTCGTCCGGCGCCCTCTCCCCCATAAAACCATTGCCTCTCGACACAGCGCAGATCCTTTCGTATGTGATACCCTGTTTATGTCATGCAGGCTCATGTGGGATCATCTTTGTCTGCTGTTTTTACGGCAGTTGCTCACCGCTGTTTATGACAAAAATGGCTGCCGCTTGGATTTCTTAAACCACGCGGCAGTCGCGTGGTTTTGCGATACAAAAAAGAACGGCCGCGCGCCGCAGCCGTTCTTTTTTGTATCGGTTCCGGGCCTATTCCGCGTCGGGTTCCAGCAGGCCGTAATGGCCGTCGCGGCGGCGGTATACCACATTGATCTCGCCGGTTTCCCCATTGCGGAACATATAGAACTGATGCCCGATCAGGTTCATCTGCAGGATCGCTTCTTCGACATCCAGGGGTTTGACGGGAAAGGATTTGGATTTGACCACATGGAACTCGTCCTCATATTCCTCCGCGCCGCCGGCGGCCATATCGTCGAAGGCGTTTACCCGCAGCCGTTTCTCCAGCCGGGTTTTATTTTTTCGGATCTGGCGGAGCAGCACATCCATCAGCCGGTCGACCGCCTCGCCCGGATCTTCGGCCGCCTCTTCGGCGCGAAATACCATCCCGTTGTAGCGGATGGTGATTTCCACCCGCATGAGATTGCGTTCACTCGTAACGGTTACATCCGCTTTGGCATCGGATTCGAAAAATTTGTCCAGCTTGGACAGCTTTGTCTCCGTGCGCTCCACAAAGGACGGGCGAAGAGAGCATTTTCTGCCGGTCATGGTCACCTTCATACGACTCACTCCTATCCTTTTTCATGGGTCCGGACACTTCCCGGCGGCAAAAGCCGGCTGGAAAGCTCCTGGAATTAGTATACCAGATTGACCCAGGAAAATAAACAAGGAATTGTGAACGTTTGGGGCCCGACCGGACCTTTTTTACAGGATCACCGACGCATGCCTGGTTACATGGCATCCGACATTGACCGCGACCGGCAAACCCGCAATGTGGGTGGGATAGGTCTCAATGGCCACACCAAGGCAGGTCGTGGCACCGCCGAAGCCCTGAGGCCCGATGCCCAGGGCATTGACCGACGCAAGGGCGTCCCGTTCCATTTCGGCATAATACGGGTCGGGGTTCGGCCGGTCCAGGGGCCGGCAAAGCGCCTGTTTCGCCAGCGCCGCGCATAGCTCGAAATCCCCGCCGATTCCCACGCCCAGGACCATGGGCGGACAGGGATTGCTCCCCGCCTCGCGCGCGGCCTGCACGATGCAGCCGAGCACCCGCTCCCGGTCAGCCGCCGGGGTGAGCATGAAAATCCGGCTCATATTCTCGCTGCCGAAGCCCTTGGGCGCGACCGTCAATTCCAGCCGGTCTCCTTCCACAAGCTCGACATGCAGCACCGCCGGGGTGTTGTCCCCCGTGTTTACCCTGCGCAGCGGGTCTTTTACCACCGAGCAGCGCAGAAGCCCCTCGGTATACCCCCTCGCCACACCGCGGTTGACTGCATCCCGCAGCAGGCCGCCGGTGATATGCGCCTCCTGCCCCAACCGGGCGAACACCACCGCCATGCCGGTATCCTGGCAGACGGGCAGGCACAGCTCATCCGCAGCGTCCAGATTCTCCTCCAGATCCCGCATGATGTCCCGGGCCAGCGGCATACTTTCCCGGCCGGCCGCTTCCTGGACCGCGCGGCGGATATCCCCCGGCAGATGCCGGTTGGCCTCAATACACAAATCCCGCACCGCTTGTTCAATGGCGGCGGCGGCAATATCCCGCATGGAGATCCCTCCTAATTCATTCGCATATTTGTGTTCAAACCACCCGCATCCCCGCGGCGAACACCGCCGACGGCTTGGCCGCCATGGTCAGGGGATCTCCGGGGAACAGCACCAAATCCGCATCCTTGCCCGGGGTGATGGATCCCACCCGGTCATCGATGCCGCAGATCCGGGCGGGTCCGAGCGTCACAGCCTCGAGCGCCGCTTCATACGGCAGCCCTTCACGCACGGCAAGACCCGCGCACAATGCGAGATACTGCTGCGGGATCACCGGGTGGTCGTTTATGACGGCGAGTTCCACCCCCGCCTGGTACAAAAGCCCCGGGTTCGCGGGGGTCAGGCCGCGGAGTTCCGGCTTGCTCCGGTCGCAGAGCAACGGCCCGCAAAGCACCCGCACCCCCTCAGCCGCCAGGATATCGGCCGCGCGATGCCCCTCGGTCCCGTGTACGATGGCGAACCGCAGATGAAATTCCTTTGCCAGCCGGACGGCGGTGAAGATGTCGTCCAGGCGATGGGCGTGGAAATGCACCGGCAGCTCCCCCCGCAGGACCGGCAGCAGCGCCTCGCATTTGGCGTCGTACTCCGGCTCGTCCACATCGGGATCCGCGGCGGCGCGGTCCTTGTCCTGTCCGTATCGCCCGGCCGCGAGCAGCTGCTCCCGGATGACGGCCGCAGTGGCCATCCGGGTGACCGGAGCCTGGTTTTTGCCGTGATAGGTGGTTTTTGGATTTTCCCCGAGGGCCATCTTCATGGCCAGAGGGGCCCGGATCACCATATCGTCGATCCGGCGGCCGTAGGTTTTCATCGCTACCGACTGGCCCCCTATGGGATTGGCGCTGCCCGGCCCGGTGACCACGGTCGTCACCCCCGCCTCCAGCGCTTCCCGGAAGCAGCGGTCCTGTGGGTTGACCGCGTCGACCGCCCGGAGCTGGGGGGTGGAGGGGTCGGTATCTTCGTTCCCGTCGTCCCCCTCGAAGCCCAGGCCGTCCTCCCACATCCCGATGTGGGAATGGGCGTCGATCAGCCCGGGAAGAAGCCAGCCTCCTCCGGCGTCCAGCTCCTCTGACCCGTCCCGCGGCTTGTCCGCCATGAGTCCTATCGCAGCGATCCGGCCGTCCCGCATGTCGACGTATCCGTCCTCGATAACCGGGGCGTCCATCGGGAACACCCGCGCGTGTATGATGCGCATAACCCGCCTTCTTTCAAAGAAAGGGCAGGACGCGCGGGAGATCCCCTCCTGCTCGCCCTGCCTGATTTAACCTTGCCTTATTTGGAACCCCGGCGGGAGAAGCCGCCGTGCTTTCCGTCCACGGAGCGCTTGAGGTCCAGCATCTTCTCGTCGCTGGTCTGCTTGAACTTGGACATCATATCCTCAAAACTGCCGCTGTCCGACCGGGAGGGCTGCCATTCAAAACCGCCGGGCCGGCCAGGTGAAGCCGCACGCGCAGCTCGGGGGGCCGGATCCACGGCCTTTTTCATCGAGAGGCTGACCTTGCCGTCCTCCCCGATGTTCAGGATTTTGACCTTAACCATCTGGTTCTCGGTCACATAATCCCGTATCTCCTTGACATAGGTGGGAGCCACCTCGGAAATGTGGACCATGCCGGTTTTACCGCCGGGCAGCTCCACAAAAGCCCCGAATTTCGTGATCCCCGTCACCTTGCCCTCAACAACCGCTCCAACTTCCAGTGCCATATGCCTGCGTTTTCCCCCTACTACCATTTTTGAGTATCAGTCGCCCGGTACCTCGACAAGTATGAGCTCTTCCGGCCTGGTCAATCCCTGCTTGCGGGCCTGCTGCTCCTGATATTTTTCATAGTTGTCGCTTTTATTCTGCAAATCCTCGTTCATACGCACGTAAGCCGCGATTTTCTGATCGTATCCGTCAATATCTCTCTCGCTTTCATTAATCTGCAATTGGAGCTGGATGAGCATGACGATCACATACACAGAAAACGCGAGCAGCGCGATCCGAAGAAAGATGCTTTTCTTCTTCTTTTTCACGGCTCTCATACGATTCGGTTCCCTTCTATGTAAAGGCCGTTCAAGGTCGCGTTCTATTCCTTCTGATTATACAATACGGATAGGGGCCGTTGCAAGACCTTTTTCAGATTTCCCGCGATTTTTTTGAAGAAATCCGCGGCGGGGCGGCCGATTTTACAAAAAAATCGAGCCAGGGCGGAGATGGGACGGCGTAAAAGTTTCCAAAGAAGGCGGAACGGGAAAAAAATCGCCTTCCAGAGGCCGTGCCACAGCCACAGAATCGCGGCGATGACGCTCTTGGCGCAGCGCATCACCGCCCGGCCGATGGTAAAATAATAGGCCATAAAGCCTGTAACGAGGCCCAGGAACAGATAGAAACGCAGCTCCCCCCCTGTCACCGCCAGGGCGAAAAGGAAGGTGACGACACTGCTGAGCGCAAAAAACAGGAGATCCTGAAAAAAGACCACCTTGGCGGAGGGCCGCATCAGCAGCCGGATCACCCGGAACACATCGTAAAACGCCCCCAGCAGGAATCCCAGCCCCCCGGCCATAAACAGCTCCTGAAGCTGGCCGCCGTTCGTAATTCCCATGAGCAAAGGCCCCTTTACTTAAACAGCCGGCCGAAAAAGCCGCCCGAGCGGGAATGCACGTCCGCATAGCTCAGGGACTGAATCGAGCCTTCCAGCGTCAGTTCCCCCGTTTCCACATTCAAACGGTTGATGTGCAGCCCCTCCCCCTTGACCGTCAGTTCCCCGAGGTCGGTATAGATGATCACGGTCAGCTCATCGAAGCTGTCCACATCCGATACACCCGAAACCGTCAGCGCCCGCCGGTCCTCGAGCACCAGATGGTGGGGCATACCCGGTACGGCTTTTGAGGCTTCCTCTTTCATGCCGGCTCCTCCTTACCTCGTCATGGTTCATTCTATGAGGGGAGAAGGAGAATTATGTTCCGATCGCCGCCTGCATGTCTGCTTTCTTTGCCCCGGGGGCAGGCAACACAGTCCTCATGGCAAAGAAAAACGTCAGAGGTCATGCCTCCTGAACGCCTTGCGGTCACTTGACGCGGATCTGGTGCCATACCGGATGGAATATCGCTCTTTATGCGCCGTTAACTCGGCCAAATGCCCACGCGCGGCCAATTTTTCTCTCCGCGCCGAGAAAGGAAGCAAAGAACATCGATTCCGACGGTTTGGCCCAACCCGACTCCACACATTATGGGGCGGCGGTCCCAGGATTTTGGGTCGTCATGATGATATAGGAGAATTCCACCACTTTTTCCCTTTTCTTTTTTCCCGGTTTTTGGTATACTCGTATTATCATGGAGAAAGGGCGGAGGTCATCTTGCCATCGCTGACCCTGAATCGGCGGCATGGGGCACAGACGGTGATCTGTATCCTGCTGTTCGCCTTTGTGCTCCGTCTGTGCGTCGGGACACTCTACTCAAATTATTTCGACATCACCTGGTACCGCACCTGGGCGCTCGGCTTTCAGGACGGCTTTTTCGATGCCTACACCCGGTTGGATACCGGCCGTTACGCCCTGGATTATCCCCCGCTGTACCTCTACTGCCTGTATGTCGTCGGCCAGCTCTACAAGTATCTGCCCATCGCGGACTACTGGATGTTCGACATGCTGGCGATGAAGATGTTTCCCATCCTGTTCGATGTGCTGGCGGCGGGCCTGTTTTATCTGGTCTGCCGCAAACAGAGCGAAACCCTGGGTGTGCTGGCGGCCGCCCTCTGGGCCCTCAACCCCTCCACCGTCTTCAACAGCGCCCATTGGGGGCAGACCGACGGCCTGATGGTGTTCCTGCTGCTTCTCTCCTTCTATCAGATAGAGCGGGACCGGCCCTTTCTCGGCTCGGTGCTGTTTGCCGTGGCCTGCCTGACCAAGATGCAGTGCCTCTATTTCGCGCCTGCGCTGTTTGTCTTCCTCCTGCGTCCCGGAGACCTTCCCGATGAGTCGGAAGACCCGGGAGCCCCCTCCCGCAGGACCCGGGCCGGCCGGTTTTTGCAGGCTGCCGGCCGCCTGCGCTGGGCCGACGCCCTGTCCTGTGTCGGGGCGGCCCTGCTCACCGGCATCGCCGGTTTCCTCCCTTTTATTGCCGGGAGCTGGAAGGCCTGGGGGTTCGAAAGCCTGCTGCTGCCCTTTCAGGTGTACTTCGGCGGCCTTGGCAAATACCCATACGCCACCCTCAACGCCTATAACCTCTACGGCGCCTCCGCCCTCAACTGGGTGAGAGATGACCGTTCCCTCCTGTTTGGAACGGCCGACGCAAACGGAGTCGCTACCGGCGGGTTCACCCTGCATCATTTCAGCATCCTGATGCTGCTTTTGTCCCTGGTTCTCGTTGTCTACGTCCTGCTCCGGGGGAAACGGGAAAACCGGCTCTGGCTGGGCTGTTTCCTGTTCATGCAATGCACCTTCATGCTCACCACCCGGATGCATGAGCGGTATCAATTCCCGGTGCTGCTGTTCTCCCTCATGCTGTTTCTGCGGCAATGGGATTTCCGCTGGCTGATGCAGTATCTGGCCCTCTCCCTGATCACCTTTTTCAATCAATTCATGCTCCTCGTCCGCAACAATACGATAAACGACCGGAGCGCCCCCTGGAACCGGATTTATGTCCCGGTGATGGTGGTCATGTCCCTGGTCAATCTGGCAATTTTCTTTTGGGGCCTTCTGCTATCGGTCCAAACGGCCTTTCCTCCCGCTCAAAAAGAGGACGGGCTTCTCCCCGAAGAGCCCATTCCCCCCTCTGCGGACCCGGGCCATCCAATACCCGAAAGGCGTGATGAAGCTTGACGATTTCTGCTCTCGGCAAACCCAAGGAACGGGCGCTGCTCTCCTTCCTGCTGCCCCTGGCGGCCGCGGCGCTCCTGTTTCTCCCCTTCCTCATCTATGACAAGGGGTATTTCATCTATTACGGGGACTTCAACGTCCAGCAGATCCCGTTTTACCAGATGGCTCACGACAGCGTGCGTTCGGGCAACATTTTCTGGAGCTGGACGACCGACCTCGGCGCCAACTTCGTCGGGTCCTATTCCTTTTATCTGCTCGGCAGCCCCTTTTTCTGGCTGACCCTTCCTTTCCCCAGCGCGGCCGTCCCGTATCTGATGGGCCCGCTCCTCATCCTCAAATTCGCCTGCTCCTCGGCGGCCGCCTATGCGCTGCTTCGCCGTTTCGTAAGGCCGGACTACGCCCTGATCGGCGGGATCCTGTACGCGTTTTCGGGTTTTTCGATCTACAATGTCTTCTTCAACCATTTCCATGAGGCTATCATCTATTTTCCCCTGATGCTCCTCGGCCTCGAACGGTTCATGAAGGACGACAAGCGGGGCCTGTTCGGCCTGATGGTCTGCCTGAGCGCTTTGAACAACTATTATTTCTTCATCGGCCAGGCCATTTTTATTGTGATTTACTGGTTTGTACGGATGTTCTCAGGCGAGTGGGAATGCACCATGCCCAAATTCCTCTGGCTGGTTTTCGAAGCAGTCGTGGGTACCGCGGGTGCGGCGGTACTGCTGCTCCCCTCCTATCTGGCGGTGATCCAGAATCCCCGGACCGAGAGCATGCTCGCCGGCTGGGACCTGCTCATCTACAACAAACCGCAGCGCCTGTTCGATATCCTGCATTCCTTTTTCTTCCCACAGGATATCCCAGCCAGGGAAAACTTCTTCCCCGATTCGGACAACAAATGGGCGTCCATGTCAGCCTGGCTGCCGGTATTCAGCTGCTCGGGCGCCATCGCCTATTTCCAGTCTCGCAAACACAGCGACTGGCTGCGCCGCATGCTGATTATCTGCTTTTTCTGCGCCGTCATTCCCGGCCTCAATGCCATGTTCCAGCTTTTTAACTGGGCTTATTACGCCCGGTGGTACTATATGATGGTCCTCATCCTCGTCCTCGCCACGGTGAAATGCTTTGAGGACGCGGACCGAACCCCCGTCAACTGGAACCGGGCCCTGGGCTGGACCTTCGGCATCACCGCCTTTTTCGCCCTGTTCATCGGCCTGGCGCCCAAAAGCTGGACTCCCGATGCCGAGACCGGCAAAATCCAATACGGCCTGATGAAAATCCCCGAACGGTTCTGGCTGTTTGTGGGCATCGCGGTCATTTGCCTGGTGGTTGCAGCCGTCCTGATCGCCATCTTTAAACGGGAACGGGAAAATTTCTTTCCCTGGACTGTCACCGCCACCCTCTGCATGAGCCTGATGGTGAGCTGGTATCTGATCGGCCTCGGCAAAGCCAATTCCAACTTCACCTCCGCCTACGTCATCGAGACCGCTATCGAGGGCGGGGACAAGATCACCCTGCCCGAAACCCCCAACCAGTTTACCCGCATCGACTTTTACAACGGCATGGACAACCAGGGGATGTTCTGGCAGATGCCCACCATCCAGGCTTTCCACAGCATCGTCCCCGGCTCGGTGATGGAATTTTACCCCACCATCGGGATTTCCCGCGGCGTCGCCACCCGGCCGGAAACGAAGCATTACGCCGTGCGGAGCCTGACCTCGGTCCGCTGGCTGTTCGATCATGCGAACACAAGCGGCCGGGAGAATAAAAGCTCATTCTTCGAGAGCAACGGCACCACCCAGATGCCGGGCTGGAGTTATGTGGACACCCAGAACGATTTTAAGATCTACGAAAACGAGTATTACATCCCGATGGGCTTTACCTATGATGCTATGCTCACCCGCACCCAGTACAACGCCCTGAGCGAAAGCAACCGGGAACTCGCCCTGCTCAAAGCGCTGGTCGTCGAGGATGAGGACGCCCCGGCTCTCTCCGGCATGCTCACGCCGCTTTCCAACGCGGTCTCCTACTCCAAGGAGGCCTATTACGCCGACTGCCTTGCCCGCAAGGCGGAGTCCGCCTCCTCCTTTGTCCGGGACAATCGCGGCTTCACCGCCACCATCCAGGTGGAGAAGGATACCCCCGTCTTTTTCAGTGTTCCCTATGAGGACGGCTGGACCGCCACCGTGGACGGCCAGGCGGCCGAAATCTATAAAGTCAACGTCGGGTTTATGGCGGTCATTTGTCCCGCCACCGGCGGCGAGGTCACCATCCGGTTCGACTACCACACCCCGGGGCTTTTCTATGGGCTGCTGATCACCCTGGGGGCTGTCCTGCTGTTCCTGCTGTATTATTTCCTCATGCGGGTCTGGGACGGCCGGATGCGCCGGAGACTCGAAGCGGAGATCCCGCTCGTCCCTCTGGACAGCGGCGATGGGCCGGATGAGCTCCGTACCGACGCACCGGCAGATTCGCCGCCCGCGTCGGGCCGGGAGAATGCGGCCGACGGATTCGACCTCTATCAATATTACGGCGGGGGTATTTCGCCGCCGGAAGACCGTCCGGCATCCGATTCCCCTGAAAGCGGCTCTCCCGGCGGGGAGACGCCTTTGCCGGATGACGCGGACCCGGAATCCTGACTGGTTTACAGGGCGGACAGACAAGGCTGTTTCAGTGCCGCCAGGATGACCGCCGTTTTCCCATACGGTCATTCCGCATCTCCACGCTCGCGAAAATGCTTCTGTCAGCTAAAAAGCGCTGCAATGGCCCTGATGCTCGCATCAGGGCCATTGCAAGATTGGGGCATCCGGCCTGGTCCCTGCTTTGCAGGGACCAGCCACAAAGTCGGCCGAAATTGGCGAGGCGCCGCAGTCAACCTCCCTCGCCCGGCAGCATGTCAAGGTGGTCGGCGCACTGAGCGCCAGGGGACTATCCCCTGGCGCTCTTGTGTTTGATTTGCCGATGAAAGAGCCGAGGAAGGGATACCACCCTTCCTCTTTATGTCCGCCGGCTCTTTTTCCCCCGTCCCGCCGGGGCCTTCCCGTTTTTGGGCCCTCGGCCATAGACAAAGGCTCCTCGCGAGTGCTCTCCGCCCGCCGGACCGCGGCCGGGTTCGTCCGGGACCAGGCAGCGGGGGCCGTTCCCGATCAAATCGGCCCGGCCCGCCCGCCGAAGAGCACGGCGCACCTTATCCCGGTTTTCCGGCCGGAAATACTGGAGCAGCGCCCGCTGCTCAGCCTTTTCCTCCGGGGTGCGCGGCACATACACCGGTTCCAGGGTGACCGGATCCAGGCCGGTATAAAACATACAGGTGGATAGGGTGCCGGGGGTGGGGTAGAAATCCTGCACCTGCTCGGGATGCAGCCCCTCCTGTTTAAGAAACAAGGCCAGCTCCACCGCATCCCGCAGGGTGCTGCCCGGGTGGGAGGACATCAGATAGGGCACGAGGTACTGCTTTTTCCCCATGCTTTTGGTGAGCTCATAAAACCGTTTCTGAAACCGTTTATAGGTCTCAATAGGCGGTTTGCCCATGTACCTCAACACATGCGCGGAACAGTGCTCGGGCGCCACCTTGAGCTGGCCGCTGATGTGATGGGCCACCAGCTCCCGGAAAAAGCTTTCGTCCGGGTCGGCCATCAGATAATCGTACCGGATCCCCGACCGGATGAAGACCTTTTTTATCCCGGGCAGGGCCCGCAAACGGCGGAGCAGGTGAAGGTAATCGCGGTGGTCCGCTTCCATGGCCGGACAGGGGGCGGGTGCCAGGCACTGCTTGTTTTTGCACAGGCCCCGGGTGAGCTGCCCTTTGCAGGAAGGATGGCGGAAATTGGCCGTAGGACCGCCCACATCGTGGATATACCCTTTGAAGCCCGGCAGGCGGGTCAAGGCCTCGGCCTCCCGCACCACCGAATCCTCGCTGCGGCAGGTGATCTGCCGCCCCTGATGAAAGGCCAGGGAACAGAAGTGGCACCCGCCGATGCAGCCCCGGTTGTGAGTGATGGAGAATCGGACCTCCTCGATCCCAGGCACGCCTCCCATCGGAAGGGTGGACGGGTGGACGTCCCGCATATACGGCAGCTCGTACACCCGGTCGAATTCCTCGGTGGACAGGGGCGGCATGGGCGGGTTTTGGACGAGCATCCGTTCCCCGTGACGCTGGATTACGGTTCTTCCACGCACGGCATCCTGCTCCTCCTGCTGGATCCGGCAGGAGACGGCGTACTGCCGTTTGCCCGATGCGGTGGGGGCCGCGGCCAGCTCGAACCGGGGGCATTCCGCCGCCGGGCGGGGTATATAGTCCTTCACCGGGACGGAGAAACAGGTGCCCCGAATATCGGTCATGGACGAGATGGGCTCCCCCTCCCGCAGACGGCGGGCGATCTCGGCCGTCTGGGCCTCCCCCATGCCGTACACCAGCAGGTCGGCCCCACTCTCGATGAGGATGGAGGGGCGCACCCGGTCATCCCAATAATCGTAATGGGCGAAGCGGCGCAGGGACGCTTCCAGGCCGCCGATGATCTGCGGGACATCGGGATAGGCGTCCCTCGCCTGCCTGCAGTAGACGAGCACCGCCCGGTCGGGCCGCGCGCCCGCACGGCCGCCGGGGGTATAGGCATCGTCGCTGCGTCTGCGTTTGGCGGCAGTATAATGGGCGACCATGGAATCAATATTCCCCCCGCCGATGAAAAAACCGAGGCGGGGCCGGCCGAAACGGGTGAAATCGGCGGTACTTTCCGGCTGGGACAGCATGCAGACCCGCAGCCCTTCCGCCTCCAGCACCCGGGAGATGATGGCCGCGCCGAAGCTGGGATGATCGACATAGGCGTCCCCTGTCACCACCACCGCGTCGGGCGCGTCCCAGCCCCGCTCCCGCATCTCTTCCGTTGTCAAGGGTAAAAACGGCATGGAGTCTCCTTTTCACTTCTCTTCTGATTTTAAACGGCCAATACCGGCCCATTTACCCAGGGCAGTCTGATCTTGCGGGGATGCATCTCCTGCACCGTCATCGGCAGGCCGCCCTCCGGGGCTATGTCGAAAAAGCGGTCTATGCGTCCGCCAAAATACTCGTTGCGAAGCGCCATCTCCCGCAGCATCGGCAGCAGCGCCTGTATGTGAGAGGCCGGCGTATGGCCATAGATCCATCGAAAATCCAATTGGTCGGTGGGATCATACGGTGCGAAGGTCAGCATCCAGTACCCCTTTTCCACCGGATACACCAGATTATGCTGAAATAAAAAGATTTCCTCTGCAAATATCGTGGCCTGGTCGTCATCCTCCGGATCCGTCCGAAGAATATCCCGGCCAAAGGCTGCGTGAAACAACGCCATGCAGTCGGGATCCCACATCCGATCCTCATTCCACAGAAAGCGCCAGTCAAGCGGGCTGTCCGGCTTGACCGCCTCCATGTCCTCAAAGGAGGCTGCCTTCCAGTCCGCATCGTCGATGACGGGAGGGTCCCATTTCTGCGTATATACGCCGTGCAGCTGGATGCCATTTGTCATGAAATAGCCAACGTGATGGGATTCAGGTGGCTTGGGTCTCCCACCAGCTTGATATCGGTTAATTCCTGCAGCGATACGGTCTCTACGAGCCTGAACACCGGTAGCTCCCCATGGCCATGCGGCCAGCGTTTGTCATACAAATACAGGTTTTTCGAATCGAGCGTCCAATCCTGTCTGTCGGTATGAAGAACCAGCTGTTTTTTCCGTCCGGCTGTTTTGGGGCTTTTCTTATAAAACATCTTTCCTACTCCTCCTCTTCCCCATCCGGCCGGTTCATATTCATTTCCAGCCACTGCTGGCGGGTGATGAGGACCCGCCGGGATTTGCTGCCCTCTCTCGGTCCGACGATCCCCCGCTCCTCCAGCTCGTCCACCAGCCGGCCGGCCCGGGCATAGCCCAGCCGCAGCCGCCGCTGGAGCAGGGATACCGAGGCCTCTCCCGCCTCGACCACCACCTCGATGGCGCGAGGGATCAGCTCGTCCCCGGAATCATCATCGGGCAGCTCATCGCGGGACCCCGCCTTGGATTTGGACTTGCCGACGCCGCTGTTCTCCGCCTGACGCTCGATCTCCTGCATGATGGCTTCGTCGTATTCGTTGTCCTGGGAGGTCTTGAGGAAGTCGACCACCGACTCCACCTCCCGGTTGCTGACAAAGCAGCCCTGCACCCGCATCGGTTTGGGACAGCCTACCGGCATGAAGAGCATATCGCCCTTGCCGAGCAGTTTTTCCGCCCCGCCGGTGTCGAGGATGGTCCGGGAATCCACTGCCGACGCCACTGTCAGCGCCAGACGGGACGGGATGTTCGCCTTGATGAGGCCGGTGATGACGTCCACCGACGGGCGCTGGGTCGCGATGACCAGATGCATCCCGGCCGCCCGGGCCATCTGGGCCAGGCGGATGATCGCATCCTCGACCTCGCTGGCCGCCGCCATCATCAGGTCGGCCAGCTCATCGATGACGATGAGGATCAGCGGCATGGTCTCTAGGGTTTCGCTGCGGCGGGCCAGCTCGTTATAGGAAGAGAGATCCCGCACGTTGTTTTCCGCAAAGGTTTTATAGCGGTTTAGCATTTCGGTCACCGCCCATCCGAGCGCCCCGGCCGCCTTGCGCGGATCGGTCACCACCGGAACCAGCAGATGGGGAATCCCGTTGTAGATACCGAATTCGACCTGCTTCGGGTCGATGAGCACCATCCGCACGTCGCTGGGGCTGGCTCGGTAGAGGACACTCTGGATCATGGAGTTGGTGCAGACCGATTTACCCGATCCGGTAGTGCCCGCGATGAGCAGGTGAGGCATCTTGGCCAGATCCGCGAGCACGATCTTGCCCGCGATATCCCGGCCGAGGGCCACGGTCAGCTTGCTCTTGGCGGTGGAAAATTCGGAGGAATCGATCAGCTCCCGCAGACAGACCGCGCCCGCGACGCGGTTGGGCACCTCAATGCCCACCGCCGCCTTGTTGGGGATGGGCGCCTCGATGCGCACGCCGGTGGTGGCCAGCCGCAGGGCGATGTCATCCGCAAGGCCGGTGATCCGGCTGATCTTGACCCCGGCGCTGGGCTGGAGCTCATACCGGGTGACCGTCGGGCCGCGGGAGACGTCGATCACCCGCGTATTCACCCCGAATTCCTTGAGGGTATTGACCAGCAGATCGGCGGTGCTGTGCTCTTCTGACGCCGCCCGGGACAGGTCTACCCCTTTCGACTCATCCAGCAGGGAAATCGGGGGATATCGGTAGGTATCCGGCTCGGTGTCCATATAAGCGGGACGCTTTTTCTCCACCTTTTTTTCCGGTTCCCCGCCGCCCGAGGCCTCCTCCGGCGTTTCCAGTCCCTTGACCGGGCCTTTTTTCGTCAGCAGATCCTCCACGCGGGGAGAGGCCTTTTCCGCATCGGCCATATCCGCCGCCGTCTTTTGGAGCGCAGCCAGCTTGTCCGCCAGCTCGCCGTCCCCGTCGGGCTCCTCCTCACCATCCAGCGGCACCGACAGCTCGGGATAGCCCTCGCCGAGTTCCACGTCGATGGCCGCGTTCCGGCGGCGGTCGGCCCCCGCGATCATGGCGTTTTCAATGCTTTCCTTGGTTTTTTTGACCGGCTTCCAGACCGTGCGGAAAAGGGTCAGGATAGTGGTGCCGGTAACCAGCATCACGAACACGAAAATCAGCAGGCAGAGGATGATCTTCGCGCCGACGTCGGTAAAGAAATATTCCAGCGGATAGCCGAGCAGCACCCCCGCTACCCCTCCGCCGCGGATGGCGATACCGTCCTTCCATGCCCGGCCGATGGCATCAAAGTAGGAATGTCCCTCGGCGATATCCGCGGTAAAGACGTGGATGGCGCTGCCGAGCATCATGAGCAGGAGCAGGCATTGCCACAGCTTGCCCCTCATACTGCCGATGGGCCGTTCCATGGCCGCGATGACCGCGATATACCCCATCAGCACGGGCAATATGTAGGCGCACACCCCAAACAGACCCATCATCAGGTTATGCAGCCACAGCCAGAGGTTGGCGCCCTTGATGAGCGCTAGGCAAAGCACCAGGATCGCGCCCGCAAAAAGCAGCACCGCCGCCATCTGATGGCGGGCGCTCGCCGCGGCCTCGTTGTCCGGCCGGGCCCGGCTCCCTTTCGGCGCGGCCGGTTTCCGGGAGGCGGGCTTGCGGGCGGGTGTCTTCTTTCGTTGTGCCATTTCGCGATCCTCTCTTTTCCCATCCATTCTCTTTGGGCCCATACCGGGGGCCCGTATCGCTCATCGCAAAGAAAGCGGGCCGCCTTGCTACAGCGGGCCGCCGGTGATCCGTATTTATCATATCAAAAAAAGCCCCGTTCGGCAACTGCCGGTGAGGCTTTTCGTGATAATTTTTCATGCCGGGCCGCCAATCCCGGATTCATCCGCCCTTCTGTTCCCCTGCCGCTCCCGATTCGTCGATCATCGCATACAGCGCCGCGATGGCGTCGGACAGAGAACCGAGGGAATCGATCAGCCCTTCCTTCACCGCATCCTCCCCATCGAGCACACTGCCCACGTCGGTGGCCAGCTCGTCGGTGTTCATGCAGAGCTCGGTAAAACGGTCGAAGCTCATCCCGGAATTATCGGTGACGAACCGGGTGATCCGTTCCTGCATCCGCTGGAAATAGGTGAAGGCCTGCGGGACTCCGAGAACCAGGCCATTGATCCGCACGGGATGGATCGTCATGGTGGCGGAGGGAGCGATAAAGGATTTTTTAGCCGCCACGGCAAGAGGGACACCGATGGAATGCCCGCCCCCCAGCACCAGGGACACTGTGGGTTTCTTCATCCCGGCGATAAGCTCCGCCAGGGCGAGCCCCGCCTCGATATCCCCACCGACGGTGTTGAGCAGGATGAGAAGACCCTCGATCTCCCGGCTCTCCTCGATCGCCACTAGCTGGGGGATCACGTGCTCATATTTGGTGGTCTTGTTTTCACTGGACAGAGCGTAATGCCCCTCAATCTGCCCGATGATGGTCAGGCAGTGGATGACATGGCGGCCATTGTTGGTGGTCACGGCGCCGTTCTCCACTACGTCCTTGAGCTGGTCCTGCACGGCGGCGGCCTCTTCCGGAGCCTTGCCCGGCTGCGTGCCTTTGTCACCCGTATCCGGTTTTTGCTGCGTCTGATTCATATTCGATCACCTCTGACGGCTAGTGTTCGCCGCCGCCGGGGAAAATATGCATCGCACGCTATGAACAAGGAATCATCCTATCATAACCTCAGAAGACGGACGCCCTCATAAGAAATAAGGAGCGCCTGCACCGCCGGCGAATGAAGAGGCTGCATCCCGCCGGCGAAGGCTTTTTAAACACAACACCCCGGCCATGGGACAGCGTGCGCTGCCGGACACGGCCAGGGTGCCTGTCGATCGGGTATTCAGGTATCCAGCAGCCGATACAGCAATGCCGCGTCGTTTTTGGCGACGGTTTCCTGAACCGAGACGATCTCGGCCTTCAGTTCGCGCGCGCCCAGCGACAGGGAGAGAACATCTCCCGGCTTGACCTCGTAGGACGCCCGGGCCGTTTTGCCGTTGACCAGTACCCGGCCGGCGTCACAGGCTTCGTTCGCGACCGTCCGACGCTTGATCAGGCGGGACACTTTCAGATATTTGTCGAGCCGCATCCGGATCTCTCCTTTGCGAAAAATCACAGGAGCCGCCCTGCGGACGGCTCCTGAGTGAAGGATTCAGCCAATGATGGTAGGATTACTTCGCCACCGCGTCCTTGAAGGACTTGCCGGCCTTGAAAACAGGCTGCTTGGAAGCCGGGATGACAATGGCTTCCTTGGTGCGGGGATTGCGGCCGGTGCGGGCCTCGCGGTTCCGGACCTCGAAGGTTCCAAAGCCCACCAGCTGGACTTTGTCACCAGACGAAACGGCCTCGACGACAGACTCCAGAACAGCGGAAACGGCTTTCTCGGCGTCCTTTTTAGACATCCCGGTTTTCTCGGTCACAGCGGCGATCAGTTCTACTTTGTTCATGATGAAACCTCCATTACTTTTTATATCCCAGCGGGGTTGATTCCTCGCGCGGATCCAATCGTTTGGCCTCGTCCCACAGCGCATCCATCTCTTCGAGCGACGCGGCGGCGAGGTCGATTTCCCGGCTTTTCGCCAACTCCTCCACCCGGGCAAACCGGCGGATGAACTTATCGGTCGAGGCGGTCAGCGCCTGTTCGGCATCGATATGCAGGAAACGGGAGACGTTGACGGCGGAAAACAGCAGGTCGCCCAGCTCCTCCTCGACCGCGGCGGGATTCTCCGAAGCCAGCGCCTCTTTGAACTCGGCGGTCTCGCTCTCGAGCGCATCGAGAGCTCCCGAGATTTCCGACCAATCGAAGCCCACCCGCTTGGCGCGGTTCTGTACCTTGGCTGCCCGCATGAGCGCGGGCAGAGACCGGGGAACCCCGCCGAGCAGCTCGGCCTGGGTCTTGCCGCCTTTTGTCTGGCGCTTGATCGCGTCCCAGTTCCGCAGCACCTGGCCGGTGCCATCGACTGTAACCTCTCCGAACACATGGGGATGGCGGATCACCAGCTTCTTACAGATCCCGTCCACGACATCTCCAAAAGTGAAGCCGCCTTTTTCCTCTTCGATGCGGGAATGGAACACCACCTGGAGCAGCACGTCACCGAGCTCTTCCTTCAGCCCTTCGGTATCCCGCTGCCGGATCGCCTCGAGCGCCTCATGGGTCTCCTCGAGAAAATCGGTGGCGATGCTTTCATGGGTCTGCTCCCGATCCCAGGGGCAGCCCCCAGGGGAACGCAGCCGTTCCATGATCGCCAGCAGATCCTCGAGCGTGTACCGGTCCTTTGTCTGAAACGAGCCCGCCATATACTCTCCTCCGCATCGGAAGGGCCGCGCAAAAGCCCCATTCATCGGGTGCTTTTGCGGATCATCCCTATCTTACCCTATCTGATTCCCTTTTTCAAGGACTTTGTGCAATATTTTCTTTGTTCCACGGCCCAAAATGGCATTTTTTTCGCTTTTACCGCATATTTTCCTGGTTAAATTGCCAGTTTCCACCAATTCAACGGGCCTGGACGGCCCGGACCGCCTCCGCCGCCCTGGCCCTCACCTCATCGATATCGAGGGTGAGGAAGCGGCCGTCCCGGTACAGGATCCGGCCGTCCACCATCGTCATCCGCACCGCGCCGCCGTTTGCGGCGTACACCAGATTGGAAACGGCGGAATGGCAGGGCGTCATGGAAGGCGTCTCCAGATCCACCAGGACGAGATCCGCCTGATACCCGGGCACGATATCCCCTGCCGTTTCCCGGCCCTGGGAGAGTGCGCCCGCCCGGGTGGCCATATACAGGGTTTTCGCCGCCGGCAGGGCCAGCGGATCCCGGTCGATCCCCTTGGCCAGCAGAGACGCCGTCCGCATTTCCTCGAACATATCCAGTGCGTTGTTGCTCGCGGCCGAGTCGGTCCCGATCGCGGCCGGAATCCCCCATTCGCCCCACTTTTTCACCTGTGCGATCCCGCTGCCCAGCTTCAGGTTGCTTTTGGCGCAGTGGGCGATGGTGGCGTCCCTGGCGACGGCAATCAGATCCATATCCAGCTCGGTCAGCCAGACACAGTGCGCCAGGGTGACGGGATTCTCGAGCACGCCGGTATCTTTTAAGAGCTGCGCCGGAGTTTTCCCATGGCGGGCCACGCATTCAAGCTGTTCCTTGCTCGTTTCAGACAGATGCACCTGCATACGCGCCCCGGTTTCCGCGGCCAGCGCCGCCGCGTCATACAGGATATCGGGACGGGTGGTATATTCGGAATGGGGGGCCACATCGATGCGGATACGGCCCTCCCCCGCCCCCTGCATGGAGGACAGGAGTTCCCGGATTTCACCGTAGGCGGGCAGATCCCGGAAGGATTTTGCTGGATCGAAACAGCTGATCCCCCGGCCGATGTTGGCTTTGATGCCACAGGCGAGGGCCGCCTCGGCGATCCGGTCGCAGAAATAATACATATCGGTGAAGGAGGTGGTCCCGGTGGCAATCATCTCCGCCATCCCGAGCAGGCTGCCCCAGTAGACATCCTCCCCCGTCAGTTTGTCCTCAAAAGGGAAAATGCGCCCTGTCAGCCAGGTATCGAGAGGCAGGTCGTCCCCATACCCCCTCATCAGGGTCATCGCCACATGGGTATGGGCGTTGACCAGGCCCGGCATGAGAAGGCGGCCGGATCCCTCCACCCGCTCCCCTTCGTCCTGTGCCGGCCTGTCGGGGCCTACATAAGCGATCCGGGTATCCCGGACCACCACGGTTTGATGCGGCAGGACCGTACCGTCGGCCTTCGCCACCGTTATGTCGTCAAACCACATCCGCCAATCCCCCTTTCAAATCACCCCGGCGATTTTCCGCATCAGCGAACAGAAGGTATCGGCGGCTGCCGCGGCGTTCTGCGTCACTTCCTGGTCGCTCACCTCGGTCTCAGGCTGCATACCGGCAGCCAGGTTGGTAATGCAGGACAGGCCAAGCACCTCCATACCGCACTGACGGGCCGCGATCGCTTCGGCCACAGTGGACATCCCCACCGCGTCCCCGCCCAGCCGGCGAACAGCGCGGATCTCAGCCGGGGTTTCAAACTGCGGGCCCGCCATAAAAAAATACACCCCTTCGCGCAGCGGGATATCCAGCTCCTCGGCGGCGCGGCGGGCTTTCGCCGCCAAGGCCGGCGAGTAGGTATAGGTCATGTCGAAAAACCGGTCGCCGAACCGGGGATCGGTTTCGCCGCGCGCAGGACTCTCGGCGCAGAGTTTGATATGGTCCGTGATGAGCATCAGATCCCCGACACGGAACGATTCGTTGACCCCTCCGGCCGCGTTGGTGAGTACCAGCTTCCCCACCCCCAGCAGGCGCATCACCCGCACGTAAAAGGTGAGGGTCTCCATATCGTACCCTTCATAATAATGGAAGCGGCCGGCCATCACGGCCACCGGGCGCCCCGAAAGGCGGCCGGCCACGAGCTTGCCCGCATGGGATTTGACTGTCGAGCAGGGGAAGCCGGGGATTTCCTCATACGGGATCTCCACCGGATCCGTCACCTCTCCAGCGAGCCGGCCCAGGCCGGAACCCAGGACCAGACAGACCTCCGGCATGGGAGAGACGGATTTCCCCAGCCGCTCCCGAATAAATGCCGCCGCCTTTTCATACCGTTCAAACGGAATAGACATACTGTCTCCACACCCTTCCAAAAGGAAAAGGGGTCCGCACCGGAACCCCTGCTTTGGTTACGACTGTTCTTCCTGCGCTTTGGGCGGCTGTTCCAGCTTGGCGCCGCACTTTTTGCAGAAAACCGAATCGTCGGTATTGATCGTGTTGCAGACCTTGCAGCACACAGCGTTCTTGTACTCGAGCACCTTGGCGCGCAGCGCCTCGAGCTTCGCGTACTGCTCATCCACCTTGGCGACGCATTCGTCCACCATGGAGGACACGTCCTCGCCCGCCTTCTTTCCATCGTATACCAGCCGGCCGAGGCCCTCCAGAATGGACGAGATTTCCCGCTCGGTATCCGCCATTTCCATTTTCAGCTTGGTCACTTCTACAAAATCCGTCGTCTTCTTCCCCGCCGATTCCGCGACATTCCGGGCCTTGCACAGCACATCTTCAAACGTTCCCATCGATCTCAGGCTCCTTTCGCTCTGTGATAGCTTTATTATAGACGATACAGAAGGGAAATTCAATAAACAATATGTGAACAAGCCCCGCCGTCCGGCCGTTTAGGCATAGAGCCATCCGCCTAAGAACTCCCGCAGAAGGGAGGTCTCCGGCACGCTCTCCGCCGGCAGCGGGAGAAATGCCGGCAGCGCGTCGGCTAGGCGGTCGACGGTTTCCCGTCCCGGACAGCCGGCCGGTACCTGGCGCAGCAGGGGCAGCAGCGCGGCGCCCAGCACACAGGGCTCATAAGCGTGGGTGGTATCGATCACCGCGTCGGCCGTATCCACGTAGGGGAACATATACAGATTCTCCCCCCGCACCACCTGCGGCCACATTTGCAGGGTGTTTTCCAGGGAGCTGTTCCGGAACTGATAATCCCGCAGCATCCGTCGGATCAGGCGGATATCCCGCCGCTTGAGCCATTTATCGCTGCCGCTGTAAACCGGGGTAATGGTGTTGATGAATACCTTGAACAGGCTGTCCCCCGACAGATGCTCTTCAAACACCGGATTCAGCGCGTGGATCCCTTCGAATATCACGACCGATTCCGGCCCGATGCGCAGGGGACGGGTCTCGGCCGCGGGACGTCCCGCCATAAAATCGAACAGCGGCAGGCTGGTGGAACCGTTTTCAATGATCTCCTGCATGCAGGTCTGGAGCCTGGTGAGGTCGAGCGCCTCGAGCGCCTCGTAATCGAAGCTCCCGTCCTCGAGCACAGGGGCCAGTTCCCGCCCTCTGTAAAAATCATCCAGGGACACGGTATGGGCATCCACCGCCATCTCCCGCAGCGAATCCCGCAGCAGCAGGGCCGTTGTCGTCTTGCCCGACGAGGTCGGTCCGCACAGCATCACGATCCGCCGCCCGTTCAGACCGGCAGCGAGGTGGCGCGCCAGCCGGCCGACCTCTCCCGCATAGCGGGCGTCCTCCTCTTCCATAAAGCGCGGCGCGTCGGTGCGCACACGCCGGTTGATCTCCTGCAGCTGCAGCTGCCGCCGTTCCATAAACGCTTTCATGGCTTTATCCTTTCCCGGATTTGACACCGGCGCGGGCCTGCCGGACGCCCGCCTTCTTCCAGCATTTCCGTTTCACCGATATTCTATACCTATGGGGATATCCCTTGTCTTGATACAAAATCGGCATCGGGTTCTACCATATCTTACCACAGAATTGTGAATAAAAAAAGTGGCCGTCCCAAAGGACGGCCGGGCGGTTCACGCATTCGGCTTTCTGGCGTACCGATCATAAAAAGCGGCGATCCCCTCTTTGCGGCGGAGCATGTCGCCGAAGCGGGCGTTGTATTCATAGGGAAACTTATAATTGAAAATCCTCTCGAGATACTCGCCGCCCGGCTCTTTGAGCTTGGTGACCGCCCCGGCGCCGCAGGCGAGGATGGTGTGGGTCTCGTCCATGATATAGACGTTATAGAGCCCCTCCCGGCCGGGCTTCGCCCAGCCCACGTTTTCTTGGTTGTCCGCTGTGCGGCTTTGCCGGTAGAGGTAATACGGCCGGTATCCGGCCTCGGGCAGCCGCCCGGCCGCGAAAGCCACCATATCAGCCGCGCCGCGGCCCGCCGATCCGGTTTCTTTTTCCGTTACCAGCCGGGAGGCCCGCTTCATCGACAGGGTATGTACCGTCACGCTCTCCGGAGACAGAGCGAGAATCCCCTCGAGCGTTCCGGCGAAGCCCGCAGGATCGTCACCAGTCAGGCCCGCGATAAGATCGGTGTTGATGTTCTCATGTCCGCAGCGGCGCGCCAGATCAAAGGCCTCATAAAACTGGGCGACGGTGTGCCGCCGCCCGATGGCCTGCAGCACGTCCTCCCGCAGGGTCTGGGGATTGATACTGATACGGGTGGCCCCGGCGTCCTTGATCGTCCGGAGCTTGTCCGCCGTCACGGTATCGGGCCGTCCCGCCTCGACCGTATATTCCCGCAGAGCCGACAAGTCGAAATGCGCCTCCACCGCACGGAACAGCACCTCGAGCTGTTCCGCCGTCAGCGAGGTGGGGGTGCCGCCCCCGAAATAGACCGTCTCCAGCCGCAAGCCCAGCTCCCGGGCGATCCGCCCGGTTGCCTCCAGCTCTTCGGCGAGCCGCTCCACATACGGCTCGACCAGCTTTCCCGCCCGCTCGACCGTATGGGAGACAAAGGAGCAATACGCGCAGCGGGTGGGGCAGAACGGCACGGACACATAGAGGCTGAAGGATTCCGGCCGGGACAATGCCAGCAGCCGGTCCTCGTTGTGCAGCGTCCGGCGGCAGAGCTCCAGCTTTTCCGGGCTGACCAGCAGCCGGTCCCGCATCTCTCCGACCGCCCTGTCCTCTCCCAGCTCCCGGGTAAGGCGGCGGAGAAGCTTGACAGGGCGCACCCCCGTCACCAGCCCCCAGGGAGGCCGGGTGCCTGTCCATGCCTCCAGCAGGCGATAGAGGGCGTCGGCCAGGCGGAACTCGCATTCCGCCTCATAAGACGGATGATCGTTCCCCACCTCCGCCTCCCGTGTCCGGTCGAAGCCGTCCGCCTGCAGGCGGACGGTCACGCGGGTGGCGGAAGGCCCTTTTTCCAGCCCGGCCAGGACGTCCGGCTCATCGGCAAAGAGGCGCTCCCCCTCCGTCCGGACCTTTTCCTGCGGCAAAAACAGCCGGACGACGTTCTCGAGTTCAAACCGGTTCCGATGTCCCTGCATGATCAGCCGCATACGGTTGCTCCACCTTTTCTCAGAATCGGACGGCGCGAGGGGGCCGCCCTTTACAAATAGGGGTTCTCCATCCGTTCTTTGGAGAGGGTCGTGCTCTCCCCATGCCCGGGAAACACGCGGATGCCCGGTTCCAGCGCCGCCAGCATCCGCAGGGACGCGGCCATGGCCTGATCGTCCCCTCCCGGGAAATCCGTGCGGCCGATGGACCCCGCGAAAAGGGTATCCCCCGAGAACAAGGCGTCGCCGCACAGGAAACAGCAGCTGCCCGGCGTATGCCCCGGCGTGTGCAGGACGGAGACGGCCAGCCGCCCCACCCGCAGCTCCTCGCCGTCTTTCAGCAGATGGTCGGCCCGCAAAGGCCCGGCCCCGCCCTTTGCCAGCACCGTGAGGCTCCGGCGCGGGTCGGCCAGGGCGGGCGCGTCCGTCTCATACACATACACCGGCGCGCCGGTTTCCCGCCGGAGCTCGTCCGCCGCCAGGATGTGGTCGAAATGCGCGTGGGTGAGGAGAATGGCCTCGACGGCGAGCTCCCCCGCCCGGACTGTTTCGAGTATCGTCCCGGCCTCGTCCCCGGGATCGATCACCGCGGTTGCCCCCTCCTCATCGGAGAGCAGGTAACAGTTGGCCTGCAGCGCCCCCAGGGGCAGACAGCGAATCGTCATGGAACTCCTCCTTTTCCGTCAGGCGTGTGGTCGTTCAGGGTGCGGTACGCAGCCAGTCCCTCGTATCCAGCGGGATCGTGACCGGACCGTTCCCCATCATGGATATCTGCATATGGGCGCCGAACAGGCCGGCCTCCACCCTGGCCACGCCCAGGCGCCGCAGCTCCTGCATAAAGAGCTCGTACAAAGGCCGGGCGGTTTCGGGCCGGGCCGCCCCGAGGAACTCGGGCCGCCGGCCGTGGCGGCAGTTGGCGCACAAGGTGAAATTGGATACCGCGAGCACTTCCCCGCCCGTATCGAGCAGGGACCGGTTCATTTTTCCGTGTTCGTCGCAGAACACCCGCAGCTCCGCCGCTTTCTTCGCCATGAGGGCGGCATGCGCCGGCGTATCGTCCGCTTCTACCCCCAGGAGGATCAGGGCACCCGGCCCGATCTCGCCGGTGGTTTTCCCCTCCGCCGTCACCCGGGCGGAGTCTACCCGCTGAAACACCGCTTTCATCCGACTGGTCCTCCTCCGGTTTACACGCCGCTGCGCTCGATCTTGGTCACACCCTGGATCCGTCCCAGGCGGGTGATGACCCCCTGCAGATGCTCGAGGCTGTTCACCCCGACCGTCAGGGTCATCACCGTATGGCCGTCCCGGGGCTCTCTGGCGTTGATGGCGTGGATCATCACATGCATGGAGGCGAGCTGGGTAGTGATATCGGCAAGCAGTTCCATCCGGTCGGCCGCCTCCACGTGCAGCGTCGCCTTGAACTCGTCTTTGACGGAGTCCTCCCAGGACACCCGGACCCACCGTTCCGGCTCAGGCGCCCCGGCCAGGTCCTTCGGGACGTTGACACAGTCCTTTTTGTGTATCGACACCCCGAAGCCGCGGGTGACGAACCCGACGATCTCATCCCCCGGGACCGGGTTGCAGCAGCGGGCGAACTTGACCAGGCAGTTGTCCATCCCGTCGATAACGACGCCGCCGCTGTTCCGATGCTTCCGCGGCGCGTTGACCACCTGTTCCGGCAGGAGAATCTCCTCCGCCTTGACCAGCTTGAGGTAATCCTCCTTCATGCGGGGCATGATGCGGGAGAGCAGCACCCCGCCATAGCCGATGGCGGCGTAGAAGTCCTCCAGGTTCGCACAGTGCTGTTTCTTGACCTGCTCCTGCAAAAACCGGTCCATCCTGTCCTCGGACAGCCGGATACCGTTGCGGGAAAGCTCCCGTTCCAGCTCCTCCCGGCCCTGCTCGATGTTTTCCTCCCGGCGCTCTTTTTTATACCAGGCACGGATCTTGTTGCGGGCCTCGCCGGTCTTGACCATATTCAGCCAATCCCGGCTGGGACCGTGCCCCTGCACCGAGGTGGTGAGGATCTCCACGATCTCGCCGGTTTTGACCTCATAGTCCAGAGGGACGATCCGGCCGTCCACCTTCGCCCCCACCATCCGGTTGCCCACGGCGGAGTGGATGGCGTAAGCGAAATCGATCACGGTGGCGCCCACCGGCAGGGTGATGACTTCCCCCTTCGGCGTGAAGACGAACACGTCGTCGGAGGACAGGTCGGTCTTGATCGACCGCACGATGTCTTCGGCGTCGTCCACGTCCTTCTGGTTCTCGATGAACTGCCGCACCCAGGCCAGCCGTTCCTCCAGCTTATCCTTTTTCTGGATGCCCAGCTTGTATTTCCAATGGGCGGCGATGCCGTATTCCGCCGTGTAATGCATCTCCCAGGTGCGGATCTGCACCTCGAAAGGAATTTTTTCCTTGCTGATGACGGTGGTGTGCAGGGATTGGTACATGTTGCTCTTGGGGGTGGAGATGTAGTCCTTGAAGCGGTTGGGAATGGGCCGGAACATGTCGTGGATGATGCCGAGCACATTGTAGCAGTCGTTGACCGTGTCCACGATCACCCGCACCGCGTAAACGTCGTAGATCTCCTCGAACGAGCGCCCCTGCATATACATCTTGCGGTAGATCCCGGTGATGCTTTTGATCCGGCCCGAGACAAAGGGTTTGAGGTCGAATTCCGCGAGCCGTTCCCGGATCCGCTCCTGGATGCTCATTAAAAAGGCGTTGCGCTCCCCCTCTCTTAGGGCGAGGGCGTCCTCGATCTCCTTATACGCCACCGGATCGAGAATGCGCAGGGAGATGTCCTCCAGCTCCTCCTTGACCGCCCGGATGCCCAGCCGATGAGCCAAGGGGGCGTAAATATCCATCGTCTCCTTGGCCTTGTCCCGTCGCTTCTGCGGCGGCCAGGCGTCGCTGGTGCGCATATTGTGCAGCCGGTCGGCCAATTTGATGATGATGACGCGGATATCCTGGGACATGGCCAGCAGCATCTTGCGGACATTCTCCGCCTGCTGCTCCTCCCGCGAGGAAAAGGGGATCTTTTCGATCTTGGTCACGCCGTCCACCAGGGTGGCCACCTCGGCACCGAAATGCTTCTGCACATCGGCGAGCTCCATCGGGGTGTCTTCCACCACGTCATGGAGAATGGCGGCCTCGATGGTCTCGCTGTCCATGCCCAGCTCCACCAGGATGCAGGCCACTTTGAGCGGATGGCAGACATACGCCTCCCCGGAGGAACGGCGCTGCCCCTCGTGCGCCTTGCAGGCGGCCGTAATGGCCCGGTCTACGGCGTCTAGATCGTACGGCTTTTCACTTTTGATAATCAGCTTTTTCAGTTCGCTGATGACGTCGGCTGTTTGCAGCATGTGTTTCCTCCTACGCGGTCTCCGCCCTGTGCAGGGAGCCTAGATATTGCATCAGCGGGGTGGCGGCCAGATCCGTCTTGCCCGCGGCGGGCAGGAGCCCGATCTTCAGGATCTCCCCCTGGTCGTCCATCCGGATGAGCCCCGCCTGCCGCAATGTCTCAAGGATCAGGAGCAGGCCGGTATATGTAAGGGATTCGTCCCGTATCGTGTGAAAAAGCTGCTCGATGGTGCCGCTATACCCTTTTTGCCCCGCCAGGAACCGGTAAACCCGTCCCGCCTGGTCCCTGGTCGGCACCGGCAGAGGGGCGGCCAGTTCTCCACGAAAAGCCGCTTCCGCCTCCCGCAGGGCGGCGAGCAGGTCGTCCTGCCTGGTCGAGGCATAACGGATGTCTTTGACAAAGACAGAGACGCTGACATTCCCCTGGTACTCGTTGCGGTCCAGGGATACCGCCAGATTGACCTCATCCCCCGGTGAAAAATGGAAATCCTGCGGCGGGGTACCGAATTTCATGGCGGTGAGGACCGTGCCGTCCCGGGAAAGCCGCAGACGCAGATGCTTGCCGCCCCCCACCGGCGTCACCGACTCCAGCCTCATGCCAAAGAGGCCGAACAGCGGCGCGGGATTGCCGGAGCCGTAAGGTTCCATGGCCCCGAGCACCTCCAGCAGCGGCAGGCCGACTTGCCCCGGCCGCAGCTTGCAGTCGAGACGCAGCTCCGGCGCCGGCATCTCCGGGCAGGCCTCGGCGGCGTAGGCATTGACCGCCTGCCGGAACTCCTCGATACGGGCAAAATCGAGTGTGACACCCGCGGCAAGCTCGTGCCCGCCGAAGCCGAGAAGGCAGTCCCGGCAAGCGGACAAAGCGCCAAACAAGGAAAACCCTTTCAGGCTGCGTCCGGACCCCTTGGCCAGGCCGTCCGCAATGGACAGCACGATGCTCGGCCGCCCATACCGTTCGGTCAGCCTGGCCGCGATGATACCGACCACGCCCGGATGCCAGCCTTCCCCCGCCACCACCAGCACCCGGTCGTGCAGCCGCTCCGGATAGCGGGACAACCCATCCAGTACCTCGGCGAGGATCGCCGCCTCGGTTTCCTGACGGCGGGCATTGAGGCTCTGGATATCATGGGCAAGGAGCTCGGCTTCCTCCTCCCGTTCACTCAGGAGCAGCTCCGCTGCTTTGTCCGGCGAGCCCATCCGCCCCGCCGCGTTGATGCGGGGCGCCAGGGTAAATACGGCCGACGTGGAGGTCTGAGGCTTACCGGCCATCCCCGCGACCTCGGCGAGCTTCCGGAGCCCCAGGCGTCCGCCCTCGCCCAGCATCCGCAGGCCCCGCCGCACCAGCGCGCGGTTTTCCCCCCGCAGGGGCATCACATCCGCGAGCGTCCCCAGGGCCACCAGATCGGCATACCGCTCAAGAACGCTCTCCACATCCCCTTCCAGGGCGCAGACCAATTGGAACGCGACGCCCACGCCGGCGTAATCCTTAAATTCGCTCGGGCAGTCGGCCCGATGGGGATCCACGACCGCGGCGGCTTCCGGAAGGGTTTCCTGCGGCTGGTGGTGGTCGGTGACCACCACGTCGATCCCCTTTTCCCGGGCATAGGCGATCTCCTCCACAGCGGAGATGCCGTTGTCTACCGTCACAATGAGCTTCACGCCCGCCTCGGCGATCTGATCCACCGAGGATTTATGCAGGCCGTAACCCTCCCCCTCCCGTTCGGGAAGCATATACAGGACGTCGGCTCCCTGTTCCCGCAGATACGCGTACAGCAGGACGATGGAGGTGACGCCGTCGGCGTCGTAATCCCCGTATACCATGATCCGCTCCCCCTGATCGAGGGCGCGGCGGACCCGGGCGGCCGCTTTGTCCATATCCGCGAACGCCAGCGGATCGGCCGTCACGTCCCATCCGGAAAGGAATTCCAGGGCCTCTTCCACATCCGTCATGCCGCGCAGGGAGAGCATCAGCGCGAGAAAGGGTTCCAGCCCCGCCTCCTCGGCCAGCGAGGCGGCGGCTTCCTTGTCCAGCCCCGGCAAAATCCAGCGTCGAAAATTCATATCCGATGCTCTTCCTTTCGTCAGAATCGTCGAAAAAGGACCTCTAATATGGTATTGTAACATTTTTTCAGCGTTTATTCAATCCAAATTCGATAACCGGTCCCCGGTCCGCCTCCATTTGCCCCAACAGAAAACAAGCGGGGAAAAGTCAGCCGACTCTTCCCCGCTTGTTTTTGTATACCCGCCGTTCCCGGCATCCCGGTCAGACAGCGGCGTAAGCCACGATGATCCCTCCGTCGTTGGCATAGACGGTGGAGACGCCGCCGGTGGGGACGATGATGACCCGGCCGACCGCCGGGCAGCTTTCCAGAATCCCTCCGCGGAGCAGTCCCGCCCGTTCCGGACAGTTGCAGTAAGCCATAGTCAGGGTCAGGGAACGGGGCGCCGCGCCGGCGGTCTCCTGCGCGATCAGGCTGGTGAGCTTCATAAGCGCCTGCTTCATCCCCCGGGCTTTGGCGGCCATCCGGATCTCGCCGTGGCCGTCATCGCTCATGATGGGGCATAGGGACAGCACCGAAGCCACGATGCCCGATACTTTGTTCAGCCGTCCGTTTTTGACCAGGTTCCCCAGATCCTCAAGGACGAACAGCGTCCGCATGGATTCCATAAAACGGGTGGATTTTTCCACCACGGTGTCGAAATCCTCCCCCGCGTCGATGAGTTCCTTGAGATACAGCGCCAATCGGAGCTCTCCGGCCGAGGCGCTCTCGGAATCGAGGATGTGGATCTGTTTACCGGGCGATTCCTCGAGCACCATGTCCCGCGCTACCCGGGCGGAGTTATAGGACCCGCTGAGCTTGCCCGACAGGGTCACAACGATGCAGGCGTCGCACCGCCGCATCTGCTCGGCGTATTCCTCCACCGACGGGCAGGCCGAGCCCGCCGCCTGTTTGGAGGCTTTCATTTCCCGGAGCAGCTTTCTGGTGTCGAGGGCCGGCGTGTCCGTGTACTGCGGGCCGTCGGCGACCTGCACCTTCAGCGGGGCGAAAAGCATCCCGATCCGGTTCCGGAGCTCAGGGGTGGTGTCGCAGCAGCTGTCTACAATGATCTGAATGCCCATGTCGTCCTCCAAAAAGTATCATCTTGTTTTCAACACAAGGTTATCATTTTTTAGCCGCCATGTCAAGGAGGTTCAAAAACTGTTTACAAAGAACCCCATACTTGTTCATATCTCCCTTTAGGATGCCCGGTTTTCTGAGTTGTATAACGAAAAATCCGACGCGGACTGCCGGCCTCAGAGTTCAGGAGCGGATGGCCGCCCTGCACGGCAAAGATTTATACAGAGAACGTTTCCTCCATGTCTCACGTCGCTTCCTTCGGTGATTTTCGACTTTTTTGAACAATTCCCGCCTCATGTATGGTATAATAGGGCTGTCGGCCGGTGGCCCAGATACAAAAAGGCCCGAAAGGATGATCGGAATGCAGCGTCGGGACGGATTTACATTGGTGGAACTGCTGGTTACCCTCGCAATCCTCGCCATCCTGGTCGCAATCGCGGTGCCGGTCTGTCTCGGCATGATGGAATCCGCCCACCGCGCCTCCTGCGCCGCCTGTCTGCGCGACGCGGACAAGCTCTATCTGATTAAACGCGTCGTCACGGGCGGCGGAGACGAAAGGCAGGCAGAGATGATGGGGGAGGTGCTCGTCGAGGCTTACCACGCCGTGGAAGAGGGCGGGACGTATGCCGGCGTCTGTCCCAGCGGCGGCGAGTATGTCGTGACCGTCGAGGATTCCATGGCCAAGGTCACCTGTACCAAGCACGATGCCACCAGCACCGAGCAGCGGGACCCCTACACGCCGTTCGAGTACATCCAAATGTTCTTCGACATCGAAACCATCGAGCTGAGGAACGCCTCCGGCGACGTGGTCAGCACCGGCACCATTCTGGATTATCTGAAATGGAAATCACAAAACGCCCCGAACGGGACCACCGTCAGCCTGGATTCCGAGGCCACCCATCTGGGAGACAAGGGGATCGCTAAACAAATCGAGGCCTATCTCCAAAAGGCCTATCCCAAAATCGATTTCGATACCAACAGCTGGCGGGTTTTCTACAAAAAGGGGAATCCGGGGGAATACACCATTTCCTGGAGCGGAGAGGATATTTCTACCAAGCAGAACGGCGATTCGGTCAGCGTAATCCGCTACGACGCGGTACAGAAGCGGTATACCGCTTCTGAGACGGCCAAGGTATCCGAGAAAATCGAAGAAGGAAAACGGATCAAATACCTCGACCTCTCCGGCGTGTCCGACTGGGTTGAGGTGGATCCGGACGAAGCGGCCTCGTAAGCAGGACAACACCAAGACGGGGGACCCAAATGGGTCCCCCGTCTTTCTCATGCGGCCGTGTCTCAGCCCGCTTCCTCGGTATTTTCAAACTGGGAGTTGTAGAGCTGGGCGTAGAAGCCGCCTTTGGCGAGGAGCTCCTCGTGGCTGCCCTGCTCGACGATATCGCCGTCCCGCATCACCAGGATGCTGTCCGCGTCCCGGATGGTGGAGAGACGGTGGGCGATGATGAAGCTGGTCCGGCCCCGCATCAGGTTATCCATCGCCTTCTGGATCCGTACCTCGGTGCGGGTATCGACCGAGCTGGTCGCCTCGTCGAGAATCAGGATTTTGGGATCGGCCAGGATGGCCCTCGCGATGGTCAGGAGCTGCTTCTGTCCCTGGGAGACGTTGCTGGCCTCCTCATTGAGCTCCATGTCATAGCCGTTTGCCAGCGTCTGGACAAAGTGGTGCACGTGAGCGGCCTTGGCGGCGGCCACGACCTCTTCATCGGTGGCGTCCAGCCGTCCATATCGGATATTCTCCCGGATGGTGCCGTTGAACAGCCAAGTATCCTGGAGCACCATGCCGAACATCTGCCTGAGCTCGCTGCGGTTGAAGTCCCGGATGTCATGCCCATCCACCAGGATGGCGCCTGCGTTCACGTCATAAAACCGCATGAGCAGCTTGATCATGGTGGTCTTGCCGGCGCCGGTCGGGCCGACAATGGCGATTTTCTGCCCGGGCTTCACGTGGGCGGTGAAATCGTGGATGATGATTTTATCCGGGTTGTAGCCGAAGCTGACATGCTCGAAATCCACCCGGCCTTCCAGGCCGTCGATCGATACGGGATGCTCCACCGTAATGTCCTCCTCGGACTCCTCCAGGAATTCGAACACCCGCTCGGACGCGGCCGCCGTGGACTGGAGCATGTTGGCCACCTGAGCCACCTGGGCAAAGGGCTGGGTGAACATGCGGACATACTGGACGAAGGAGACGATGGCCTCCACGCCGATCCGGCCCCGGATGACCAGCCAACCGCCCAGCACCGACACCACGACATAACCGAGGTTGCCGATGAACTGCATCATGGGCTGCATCATACCCGAGAGGAACTGGGATTTCCAAGCCGATTTGTACAGGGTCTCGTTGGTTTCATCGAACCGCTCGACCGTTTTGTCCTCATGGTTGAACGCCTGAACGATGTTGTGCCCGCCGTAGACCTCCTCCACCTGGCCGTTGATGTGCCCCAGGTATTCCTGCTGGGATTTGAAAAACTTCTGAGAACGCTTGACGATGAAGCTTATGCACAGCATCGATATGGGCAGGATGCACAGCGCCGCCAGGGTCAGCTCCCAGCTGATGGTCAGCATCATCACCAGCACGCCGACCACCTGGGTGACGGAGGTGATGAGCTGGGTGATGCTTTGGTTGAGGCTCTGGCTGAGGGTATCCACGTCGTTGGTCACGCGGGAGAGCACCTCGCCGTGGGTCTTGGTATCAAAGTATTTCATAGGCAGGCGGTTGATTTTCCGGGAGATCTCCCGCCGCAGGTTATACGACACTTTTTGGGACACGCCGGTCATCAGAAAGCCCTGCACGACCGTCAGCCCCGAGCTGAGCAGGTACATGCCCAGCAGGATCAGCAGGATGCGGCCCACGTACACGAAGTCGATGCCGCCGCCGGGAACCCCAGACACCATCTCCACGACACCGTCGACAATGGCCTCGTTGGCGTACATGAGCACCTTGGGCCCGTAAATGTTCAGCAGCACGCCGCCCACGGCGAAGACCAGCACCAGGATGATCGACACCTTGTAGCGTGAGATATACCGGAGGAGCTTTTTCATGGTGCCGCCGAAGTCCTTGGCCTTTTCGCCGCCGAAGCGGCCGGGGCCGTGGCCCATGCCGCCCGGACGGGCGGGGGGACGTTTTTCGTCGCTCATTGTGCCAATTCCTCCTTTGACAACTGGGATTCGGCAATCTGCCGGTATTCCTCACAGGACGCCATCAGTTCCTTGTGGGTGCCCCTGCCCACGATCTTCCCCTCGTCTAGAACGAGAATCTGGTCCGCGTGCAGGATGGTGCTGATCCGCTGGGCCACGATGAGGACCGTGCTGTTCCGGGTCTGATCCCGGAGCGCGCGGCGCAGGGCCACGTCGGTCTTGTAGTCGAGGGCGGAAAAGCTGTCGTCGAAAATATAGACATCGGGATGGATAGCGATGGCGCGGGCGATGGACAACCGCTGCTTCTGGCCGCCCGAGACGTTGGTGCCCCCCTGGGAGATCTCGGAGCCATAGGTATCCGGCTTCCGGGAGATAAAATCCTCCGCCTGGGCGATCCGCGCCGCCTGCATCATATCCTCATTTGTCACGGCGTCGCCGCCGTATTTCAGATTGCTTTCGATCGTCCCCGAGAAAAGCATGCCTTTCTGCGGCACATAGCCGATCCGGGCGCGCAGGTCGTGGAGGGGAACCTGCCGGACATCCGCGCCGCTGACCAGGATGCTTCCCTCGGACACGTCGTAGAACCGGGGGATCAGGTTAATCAGGGTGGATTTGCCGCTGCCGGTGGAACCGATGAAGGCCGTGGTCTCGCCCGGCTTGGCGGTGAAGCTGATGCCGGTGAGCACGTTTTCGTCGGCGCCCGGATAACGGAAGCTGACATCCCGGAACTCCACCACGCCCTTCCTGGCTTCATCGAAGGAGGCGGGAACCTCCGGATCCCGGATGACCGCCTCGGTCTGGATGACCTCCTCGATCCGCCTGGCCGACACCGCCGCCCGGGGCCACATGATCGACATCATGCAGATCATGAGGAAGGCCATGACGATTTGCATCGTATACTGGATAAACGCCATCATGTCGCCGACCTGCATAGTGCCGTTCTGGATGCCATGGCCGCCGTTCCAGACGATCAAGAGGGTAATGCCGTTCATTACCAGCATCATCACCGGCATCATGCAGCTCATGACGCGGTTGACAAACAGATTGGTGCGGGTCAGGTTGCGGTTGGCCTTGTCGAACCGCTCCTCCTCGTACTTTTCGGTGCTGAAGGCCCGGATAACCGGCAGGCCGGTCAGGATCTCACGGGTGACCAGGTTGAGCTTATCGACCAGCTTCTGCATGAGATTGAATTTCGGCATGGCCACCACAAACAGCACCAAGACGATCGCGATGATCGCCAGCACCGCCACCCCGATGATCCAGGCCATTGACGCATTGGTGCTCATCACCTTGAACACCCCGCCCACGCCCATGATGGGGGCGTAGAACACGATCCGCAGCAGCATGACGAAGAGCATTTGGATCTGCTGGATGTCGTTGGTGCTCCGGGTGATGAGGGAGGCGGTGGAGAAGTGGTCGAACTCGGTATGGGAAAAGCCCACGACCTTGCGGAACACCCGTCCCCGCAGCTCCCGGCCGAGGGCGGCCGCCACCCGGGCCGCCAAAAAGCTGACGAGGATGGTCACCGCCATGCTCAGCAGCGCAATTCCGAGCATTTTGGCGCCGGAAAGCAGCACATATCCGTTCTGGATCCCGTCGACGTCGATCCCCTCCGCCCGGTATTCCTCCTTCAGGTAGGCGGCGGCGCGGGAGTCGAGGACCGAATCGGGCAGGACGGCCATCTTGTCCCTGATGGCATCCACCATCGAAAGCCGCCCTTCCTCGGGCATCCCCGCGAACAACGCCAACATATCCTGGCCGCTCTCGAGCAGCCCGTCCGGCATGTCTGCGGCGAACATCCCGAGCATCTCCTCCGACGCGCCGCCCCCGCCGGAAAATCCCGACACGATCAGCATCGGCATTTTGAAAATCCCATCGAGGATTTCCCGCTCGTCCTCCGTGACCTTGCCGAGCTCATAGATGGGCTGGGTTTCGATCGCGGGAATCTGGCGCCGCAGCTTGTCGTAGACGGTATCGGAAAGGCTGTCCTTGTCCAGCAGGGTATACGACGCCTCCACCCGTTGCCGGTCCTCCCCGCCGATGAACAAAAAGAGCTTTTCCATTTCGCTCTGGCGGATATAGGTCGGCACCGCGTCCTCGATCCCGCCCTTCTGGATGCCGATGTCGACGATTTTGGCCGTATAATCGGGCAGGGACAGGTCGCACATGGCCTGCACCACCAGCAGAAGCACAATGAGCAGGATGGGCAGGATGGATGTCTTCAGGTATTTGACCAATTTGAGCATCGAATCACTCCTTTCACGCCGGCCGGCAGGGCGGCATCACGTCGCCGTCGCAGACCGCCGTCAGGTTTTCTTTGATTTGCCGCAGAAAGCGCTTGAGCAGGAGCACTTCCTCCCGGGTAAAGTCGCTGAGGCTTTCCCGGTCGATGGTCTCGATCATGCGCTGTACGTCGCGGTGGACCTCACGGCCCTTTTCGGTCAGATAGACACGTGTGACCCTCTGGTCCCTCTCATCCTGGCGCCGGCAGATCAGATCGGCCTTCTCCATGCGCTGCAGCATGACGGCCACTGTGGGCGGGCGCACATGGAGGCGGCGGCTCAGCTCGATCTGGCTGAGTCCCCCGCTCTGGCTGAGCTCCAAAAGGACCGGCACCTGTCCCGGATGGAGGCTTTTGTCTTCCAGCATCGCGTAATTGCGCAGAAAATACAGACGCATCGCCTGGGAGAGCAGCATCTGGAGCGTTTCTTCCTCTCTAGGCTCCGTCCGCTCCGGCATGACCCAACACCTCATTTCATTAGTTGGCTAATGGTTATGTACCGATATTTTATGCAAAATGCTCCAGATAATCAAGATGTCCAGGGCTTATTTAACAAAGCTTTCACATTTATTGATTAGCCATCTAATAAAAAAGCCAGAGATTCCCCACCAAGTGAAGAAATCTCTGGCAGCTTTATACAAACCTGAAAGAACTTTGCAGGATCCTTAGCAAGGGGCGAGATCCGCTTCCAGCACTTCCGCCATCGTGGGGATGGAGGGGGCAGCGCCCTGGCGGGATACCGCGAGGGAGGACGCGACCGACGCGATGCGGAGCGCCTCCTCCGGTTCCATCCCCGCCGTCGCGGCGGTCAGGAAAAATCCGGTAAAGGTGTCGCCCGCAGCCGTGGTATCCACGACCGGCACTTTATAAATGCCATGCCGGCAGCGGGTGTGTCCATCGTCGTACACCGCGCCGCTCTTTCCCAGCGTAAGCACCACCACGGCCTCGGGATAGCGGCGGCGGAATTCCCGCAGGATATCCTCCGGCGCCTCCTCTCCGGTCAGCTCCCGGCCCTCGATCTCGTTCAGAATGAAATACCGGATCTTTTCCAGCGGCAGCTTCCCGAGCTGATCGTTGATGGGGCTGGGATTGAGCGCGATTTCCATTCCCCGCCCGTATGCCTTTTCCACGATATAGGGCAGAAGGTTGATCTCGTTTTGCAGCAGCAGCACGTCTCCCCTATCGCAGGCCGCCAGCACCTGGTCGGCAAACGCCTCCGTGATCTGCAGGTTCGCGCCGCCATAAAGCAGGATACAGTTCTGCCCCTTCTTGTCCACCTGGATGATCGCGTGCCCGCTGGCCTCATCGAGCTGACGGACGAAACGGGTATCGGTACCGCTCGCGGCGAGAAGGTCGAGCAGCATGCCGCCGTCCCGCCCGATACAGCCGGCGTGGAGGACCGTCGCACCCGCCCGGGCGAGCGCGACCGACTGGTTGAGGCCTTTGCCGCCGCAGAAGCGTACCAGCCGGTCGGACGAGAGGGTCTCCCCCGCCCGCACAAAATGATCCACCGCGTACACCATATCGATATTCAGCGATCCGAAATTCAGCACTTTCATCCGTCAAGCTCTCCTTTTATTCAAACAATATGCCCGCCTGAGCACGCATATGTTCGAGCATACAGCAGGTTTCAAGCGCTATGTCCGACCAGCGGGCCATTTCCTCCCGCATCTCCTCCCGGCGGAGGATCGCCCGGGCAAAGTCTGCCGCTTCGCCCCGCATGAGCTCCTCTTTGGAGACATCCCCCAGCAGTTTTTCCTCCGGCGCGTCCCCATTCTGATTATAGACAATCCGGATGCCCGTCAGCTTGGAAACCGATTCCAGCACGATCGTCCCCCGGTCCCCGATGATCTCGGAGCCCAGCCGGCTCTGCCCGGTCTTGGAATAGCTCAGGCTCACCTGGGTACCGGGATAGGTCCACAGGCTGCCGCCCGAGCCGTCCGCCCCCGTAGGCAGGAGAGAGGCGGCCGTGCGCACCTCCTCCGGCTTCCCGAACAGGTCGAGCGCGGCATAAACGCAGTAAATCCCCAGATCCATCAGGCAGCCCCCGGCCATCCGGGGATTGAAGGCGTTGGGGATGCCGCCTTCCATCAGACGGACATACTGGGAGGATAGCTGCGAAAAGTCCAGCCTTGCCGAGGTGACGCGGCCGATCTTCTCCATGGCCCCATGCAGCACGTCACGGCCGGCGATATGCAGCAGCATGATAGCCTCCATATAGACGAGCCCCTTCTCCCCCGCCAGATCCTGGAGCCGCCGCAGCCCTGCGGCCGTCACGGCGATGGGCTTTTCACACAGCACATGCTTGCCATGCTCCAGGAAGAGGCGGCTGTGCTCCTCGTGCAGGATGTTGGGGCTGGCGATATACACCGCGTCGATATCGCTTTCCGCCATCCGGTCCAAATCGGTATAAACCGGCGGGGAGCCGAACCTTTCGGCCAGCGCCCGGCCCTTCTCCTCGCTCCGGGAATAGACGGCGGCCAGCTCCCATTTACCCGTCATCTGCGCTCCCCGGATATACGCTTCGGTAATCCAGCTTGTTCCAATCGTCCCGTATCTCATGATTTCTCCTTTCCCGTGCGGTCCCCCCGTGTTTTGCGGCTCTGCATATGCCATGCCAGACGCATCAGCAGCCGGTCGGGCAGCAGGCGGCTTCCCACATGCACTGCCTTCATCCGCCATCCCGGCACGATCACCAGCCTGCCGCGGAACATCCCGTCCACCGCGGCTCTGGCCGCCCGTTCGCTGCTGATCCCCCTGACATGGAAACGCACGTCCGCCACCTCGTCGAACTCGGTGGCCACCGGCCCTGGGCAGAACACGCTGACTGTCACCCGACTGCCCATCCGCCGCAGCTCCTCATGGAGCGCCTCGGTCAGGCGGAGGACGTACGCTTTGGACGCATAGTACGACGACAAGAGCGGGCCGGGCAGGAACGCCGCCGAAGAGGCAACGTTGAGGATGTGCCCGGAGCCCCGCTCCACGAAGTCCCGGTAAAACAGCTTGGTCAGGATATGCAGGGCGCGGATGTTCACCTCGATGAGCCCCAGCTCCCGTCCGAGGTCCGTCTCATCAAAGGGACCGAACACCCCAAGCCCCGCGTCATTGACCAGGATATCCACCGGTTTTGCGCAGATGCGGCGGTGAAGCTCCACGCAGGCATCCGGATCGGAAAGGTCGCAGGGGACGGTTTCAACCGGCACCGGCAGCTCCGCCGCCAACTCTGCCAAGCGGGACTCCCGCCGGGCGACGAGCACCAGTTCGACGCCCCTCGCGGCAAGGCAGCGGGCGATATCCCGCCCGATCCCCGAACTGGCGCCTGTAACGACCGCTCTCATCCCGTTCGTCTCCTTTTATCAAAGCATATTTTGACCCGCCTGTAAAGAGGAAAATGGAAATTCCCGGAAACCATTCAGCGCTCGTAAACCGTGACGCCCTCTTTGATGGTGCGCAGCACCCGGATGTCCCGGATACGCCCGGGCTCCACCGTCAGCGGGTTTTCGTCGAGCAGGACAAAATCGGCCAATTTCCCCTCCCGGATGGACCCTTTGCGGTCTTCCTCAAAATACTGATAGGCCGCGTTAACCGTCACGGCCCGCAGCGCATCGAACGGGAGAAGCCGTTCCTCTTCCCCGAGCACACGGCCCGTGCGGGTGGTACGGGTGACGGCGCAGCCGACAGCCGTGAGCAGATCCGGCGGCAGGACGGGCGTATCCTGATGAAAGGTAAAGGGGAGCCCCTCCTTGAGCGCCGAAGCGGCCGGACTGATGGCCGAGGCGCGGGCAAGGCCGAAGTTCCGGATGTGGACATCCCCCCAATAATACGTATGGGCCACGAAAAAGGAGGGGATCATCCCCAAGGACCGCAGAGCGGACAACTGATCCCGGCGGATAAGCTGAGCGTGGATCATCACCGGGCGGATATCCACTGGATGCAGCCCGCCCAGCACCCGCTCAAACGCGCCGATGAGCTGATCCGCCGCCGCGTCGCCGTTGCAATGGGCCAGCAGCTGCCGGCCCTCCTCGAGCGCCGCACGGACAAAGGCCTCCACCTCGCCGTCCGGATAAATCGGATACCCCCGGTAGCCGTCTTCCCCGTTTTCATACGGCTGGGTCATCCAGGCCGTCCGTCCCTGGGGAGAGCCGTCCAAAAAAATTTTATAGCCGCCGAGGCGCAGACGTCCCCGGTAGCCCCGCGCATACTCCGGATGGCCGGCGAACAGTTCCCGGCTGTCCTTCATGTCGGCGTAGGCCACCACATCGGCGGTCAGCCGGCCGGCCTGCGCCATGGAGGAAAGTATCGCCCATTCCGGCTGTTTCGTCAGGCCGTCCTGTACCGTCGTGATGCCATGGCTGAGGTAAATCCGCTGCGCGGCGTCGAGCTGGCGGCCGAGCTGCTCGAGCGTGGGCTGCGGGATCCGGGCGGTATGGGAGGTAAAGGCCGTCTCCTCGAGATACCCGGACGGCGACCCGTCCTCCTCCCGTCCGATCACGCCCCCGTCCGGGTCGGGCGTATCGGCGGTGATGCCAAGCGCCTGCAGCGCCGCCGTATTGAGCACTCCCATGTGGCCCGAGGCGTGCGCGATGACGACGGGGTTTTCCGGGGCGGCCCGGTCGAGAAGGCGGCGGGTGGGATGGGCCTGTTCCTTCAGCGCGGTGTGGTCGTAGCCGAATCCGCTGATCCAGTCCCCCGGCCCCAGCCGTTTTTCCTCCCGGAACGCCCGGATCCGTTCGAGGAGCTCGTCAAATCCTGCCGCGCCCTCGAGCTGGACGAGCGAGAGGGTGTGCGCGTAGGCGGTGATATGGCTGTGGGGATCAATGAACGCGGGCAGGAGCACATGATGCTCCAGATCCACCTCTTTGGTTCCCGCGGGCGCGTCCAGCCGCACCTCGTCCAGCGTCCCTACTCTGTGTATCCGCCCGTCGACCGTGAGAACCGCCTCGGCGGCAAGCGTACTTTCCATCGTCAGGATGGTGCCGTTGGTATATAGACAGGCCTTCACCTTTGCGCCCCTTCCCTTCATCCGCCCTCCCGGCGAAAACTCATAGGCAATAGTATATCCCGGAAGCGGCAATTTACCACACCGGCGTCCAAACTCACCCCGCCGGCTTCTTGCGGAATAGCCGTCTGACGCCCACGATCAGCCCCCGGCCGTTGACCAGCAGCATCAGCGCAAACAGCGCCAGCTCATAAAGGATCCAGTACGGGACCTCCCGCAGCACACAGTAGCACTGCGTCATCAGCACCGCGGCGTTGAGGATGAGGCGGAAATAATCCCACTTGATGCGGACGAACTTACGGGTATCGACCAGGCGGACGACGAAAACCACGACGTAACAAACGAGCGTCGCTGCGGCCGCACCGTTGACACCGTACAGCGGAATCCACCACAGATTGAGGGCGATGTTGATGACCGCGCTGAGCATCGCCGTCAGCAGGGAACGGATACTCCTTTTCTCCACCATATAGATGCTGCCCAAAAAATTGACCAGGCAGGTGAACACAATGGAGACGACCGGCAGAGGGATGTAGCGCCACGCATCGTAATAGGATTTATCAAACAGCACCAGCGGAATCACGCGTGTCATCAGGATCGCCCCCGACGCGATGACAAACAGCAGCATGCTGTAAATATCGACTACCTTTGTATAAAACCGGTCCCTGGCCTTCTGCTCGGTGATGGCGGAAATCTGCCAGGCGTCCATAAATATCCCCGACACCAGCATCACAAGAGACGGAATCTTATACGCCGCCACGTATAATCCGGTAAAAGCCGCCCCCAAAACCATCGAAATGATATACCGGTCGGACATATTGGTGATCCACCACAGGATCGTATTGGGAATCAGCGGAATGGAAAACAGCAGCATGGATTTCGCGATGTTCCGGTCCAGCCCCCGGAACCGGATATACCGGCGCAGATTGGACATGACGAACAAAAACAGCACCGACAGGATATCGGAACAGATCATGGAAAAAATGTAGCCGAATACGCCCATCCGGAAAACAACCAGATACAGGATATTGAACAGAATGGTGGTCAGGGTGCTGAGGATGCCGTCGAGCGCGAACAGCCTGACCGCGCCTTTGGCCCGCACGAACTGGGCACAAAGGGAGCGCAGCGAGGAGGTCAGGACGAAAGAGCAGAGCAGATACACGTGCCCGGACAAAAAATCAAAGAGTCCGAGCAGCGGCGAAAGCAGCATCAGAAGTAAGAAACCCGCTCCGATCGACAAAAGCCCCGTGGTGAACACGTGGCTTTTTTTAACGCCTCTATCGAGTCCGAACCGCACCACGGCGTTGGTGATGCCCAGGGTCACAAGAGGCAGCAGCAGGTTCCCCGACTGCTGAATCATATCGACAATGCCGTATTCCTCCTGGGTAAGGACGGCCGTATACAGGCGCGTGAGAAAAAACACCAGCAGCTTGGAGCTGAAGGTGCCGATGGCGAATATCAGCGTGTTGGACAGGAGCTTTTTGTATTTATCCACGGCGTCATCTCCGGGCATCGATATCGGGTCTCGAAATGAAGAGGGGGAGGCGGTCCGCCCCCACTCGGGGCTCGGCCGGGCCGGATACACCGACGGTGGTCTCCACCTCGTTTTCCGCCCGTTTCGCGGTAGCGGCCAAATTCTTTCCAAGGTGAAATACAGCGACAGCAGGATCCCGGCAAGCAGCACCCCAATGGCCGGCGCCATGCCGATCAGGAGCGGATGCTTTTTTGAAATCCCGGCGCAGATGACTGATCGATTCGATCAGCCGGCCATATATATTCGGCATCACGGCAACGGATCCGCCGCTGACTCCCGGAATGATCTCCCGCGCCCCCACGAGAGCCCCGCAGCATATGATGGGCACAAGCGGCATATCCTTTATCCCCTTTATCCGTACGGCATCTGCAGCTTACAGGCCATCCGGATCCGTCCCGGCCTTCCTGTCTCCATCCTCTTTCAGAAGACGCTCGAAGCTGTCCGTATCCATCGGCCGCGCGAAATAATACCCTTGGATCTCATCGCAGCCGACCGACAGTAAAAAGCGGTACTGCTCGTCGGTTTCCACCCCTTCCGCCGTCACCGTCATCCCGAGGGATTGTGCCAGGCGGACGATGCTCGCGATAATCCGCTGGCCCTTTTCGTTGCTGGCGGCATCCTCCATAAATCCTTTGTCCAGTTTGAGGACATCGACGGACAGATCCTTGAGCATATTCAGCGAGGAATACCCGGTCCCGAAATCATCCATCAAAATGGCAAAACCCGCCCGGTGGAGGCAGGCCACGATATCCTGCATCACCATCCGGTTGTCGAAAAAGGTGCTTTCAGTCAGCTCCAACTGGAGGAGCCGGGCCGGAATCCGGTACTGTTCCAGAATTTTCTCATAGTCCCCCATAAAATGTGGATTGTAGAGATGCAGACGGGAAATGTTGACCGAAATCGGCACAACCGGCAGACCCTCGTCCAACCATTGGCGGACCTGCCGGCACACCTCATGGAACACATACCGGTCCAGTTCGGTGATGAAACCGTTGCTTTCGAACAGGGGAATAAATTTTCCAGGCAGTATACGGCCCCACTCAGGATCCATCCACCGGACCAGTGCCTCCGCCCCCGACAGCTTGCGATCCTTCGCCCGGTATTTTGGTTGATAGTATACACAAAAATCCCGGTTTTCAAGCGCTTTCGTCATCTTATTTTCCAGGTTCCGTTCATAAAGCTGCCGCGCCCGGGTTGCCTCATCAAAGAAGGCGTAACGGACGGTATGACGGCCCTTGACCGTCTTTTGCGGAATCTCCGCCCGGCCGATCATCGTTTCGATGTCGGGCTCCGTCCCCTCCACCTCATAGGCCCCCATGGACAGCACCAGATCGACACGGCCGCCGCCCGGCTCCTGGAACTCCCGCATCCGTGCGCTGATCGTCTCGAGACGTTCCGGCAGATCGCCCTCGATGCCGCTTTGGAGGAGAAGGACGAAATTATCCGCGCCTTTATGGGCGCAGAGCTCGCCCGCCCGCAGCGATTGCTCCAGCACGGCGGATAAAAACAGAATGGCGCGGTCACCCTCCCGGTACCCGAACATTTCGTTGATGTATTTGAATTTGTCGATGTCCAAAGTGACAATGGAATAGGGCTTGTCCGGATTTTCGTTCTCGCGGAGGATCGTCTCGGCGTCCAGCTTAAATTTGCCGAGTGTGCTGCCCCCGGTCAGCGGATCGACATACGCGATCCGGCGCAGCTCCCTTTGGCTGTTTGCCTGCACATGGATGATATGGAGGAGCAGAACCAGAAACAGCAGCAGCATGAGCCCCATGAGGACATACGACCAGACCATCACCTGGTTCATCTTTTCATTGGCCACACTGGTCGGCACGACCGATATCAGGTACCAATCGTTGATGTCGAGAGGGGTGTAATACATGTATTTGGATTCCCGGTTGATAAACTCCACATAGCCGGTATCCCCCCGCGCCATGCTTTTTTGCAAGGATGCAATACTGGCCGCGTTGGCGGGGTCCGCCCCTTTCATAGCTGTAAAGAGATTCTCCATGCCGGCAAAGCTGCCCTCGTTGGAAGAGAGCACCACCGTATCCCCGTTTTGCTTGACGACGTAGCTGTAGCCCTGCCCCTCAAAAACGGAGACCTCCAGATTTTGACGGAACCGGTCGGTTTCATAGGTTGCGAACAGCACACCGACCACCTCCCTGTCATGCACGACAGGGGCACTGTACACATTGATGCGGCCGCCGTCCACCTTGTCGATGAGGGTATCTGAAACAGCGGTTTCTCCCCGCAGCGTATTCTGAAAATAGGCGCGGTCAGACAGGTCTATGATTTGGCCGTCGGTAGTATACGCCGTGCCATCCGGGACAATCAGGCCCATCCGTTTAAAACGGTTCTCCTGCGCGACGGCGCGGAGCACCTCTATCAGTTTGGGAATATCGATTTTCTCTGTTTCCCCTATCAGGATGGCGTTATCCCGCATAGACTGCAGCGATCCTTTGATTTCCCGCTGAAGGGTCAGTACGCTCTGATCGGCGATTTCACCCAAGGACATGGTGATTTCCGCCTTGAAAATACGGTGGACGGATAGGGAAAACAAAAACGCACCGCCTACCGCGACAAGAACAACCGCGGCTGCGATGGCTATGGAACTATAAAGCCCTTTCCCCTTCTTTCGCATCGTCCTGTTTCCTTTCGTCTCCCGTACAATCGCCCCTGTTCCCAGACAGAGGTTATTATAACACAATTCCCTCCATTTGACAAAATTTTTATTCCCGCATAGCCTCCAGCCCGCTTCCGCTTTTCGAGAGAATCAATTTGGAAAGCGGCAGGCGCCCTGGCGCCTGCCGCTTTTTCCGATTCAGATATACGCAATGGACTGGCTTTAGAAAAGCTTTTTGGCATTCTCCCAATAGGAAATCTGGTTCTGCATCCGCTTCTTCTCATCGGCCGACACACTGTTCAGCTTGGCCTTCGCCTTGGCGATCGCCGCATCGATTTTGCGGATATGCGTGGCCGTATACATCTGGCTGGGTTCCGGCGGCACCCAGGTCATGCTATAGGCGGTACAGCTCTCGCTGGCGTCCGCCAGCGCCTTGTAATAGCCATACATTTCGCTGGCGGCATTGCCGAACAGCTTGGAGCAGGCATCCATCAGGATCTGGTCGCCGGTCAGGCTGGCGTCCCACATACCCTTCGCCGCCACATACCACAGCGGCCAGCGCAGCGGGAAACTGCTGTTGTATTCGTTGTAGGCGGCAATCGGGCCATGATCGTAGAAGATATACTGCGCGCCGTTCGACTTCCAGTAATTCTGGTTGCGGATCGCCACGTCGCCCTGCACCCAGGGGATGTCCTTCCAGACCTCTTTGTCCGCGGCCACACAGTACCATTCCCAGATCGACACGTTTTTCACCGAACCTTTTTGAATAAAGGCACGGAAGTTGTCCTTCCAGGAGGTCTTATAGATGTTTTGGGTGATAGGATCCCGGGTATCGCCCATGTAGAGACCATTCTCGATCGGGCTGGTCATGCTGGTCTCCCGGCAGAACATGACTTCCACGTTCGGCTCGGCCTTAACGGCCGTGGGGGCAAACCAGGTGGCGTGATAGCTGAGGATGGAGATTTTCTTATCCGGATATTTTTTGCCCACCTCCCGCGCGACGCGGTTGGCAAACTCCAGCACCACATCCGTATAAGAGGCGAATTTGGAGCATTCCGAGCATTCGCACCAATCGTCGTTCCAGCCATCATTCGGGGTAACGGGAACCGAGACCCAATTCGGATGGTCGTCGAAGGTTTGGATGATCTTTTTCGCCACTTCCTGCGCAAATTCTTGGTTGGAATAGCAATACTGCCACCAAGTGGCGCTCACGGTCCTCACCCCGTCGATCTCGCTGAACCATTCGGGATGGGTGCGGAAATAGGTGTCCTTCGGGATGATAGTCGGCAGATAATGGCCGGTCAGGCTTTCGGGGCCGTTCAAATACCACCGATTGCCGACGCCCTTGACCGCATCGACCCGGTTGTGGCGGACCGTGAACTTCGGTTTATGAACGATATCCAGCGAACCGACGCTGATATTCTGGGTGCTGGGATACACCTGCCACAGTTCATCCGGGCCGAACCAACCGCATCCCTGCATTTCCAGGAACATGGTTACGGCATTCTGGGTGCCGACAAAGGATTGGTCGTCGTTACCCATGAGAACGAGGTAATTGCCCGACCGTTTCAGGATGACCTGCTCGTTGTCGGGGAAACCGGTGGGCTGCCGAATACCGAGCTGATCGGTATACTTGGACGGCCCGACCAGGATGAAGTTCCCGTTTGTCCGGTCGACCGAATCAAACCCGATCGGCACCGTGGCGCCCGTCATCTTCCGGATACAGGCCTGCAAATCCTCAGCCGCTGCTCTCACATCATCGCCGGCGTTCGTACTGATGACGATCGTGCTGGTCGCGGCCCCATCCTTGACGATCGAAAAATCGCCGGACAGAGGCGGCGTCGTCGTGGGGACCGTCGTCGTATTATTGCCGGTAGTCTTATCGGTGTTTGGCCGAGATGTACCATTGTCACCCGTGGTCACGTCCGTACCGTCCCCCGTCGTCACGTCGGTACCCGTCGTGCCGTTGGGATCGGTCGTACTATCGATCCCGCTCGGGTCGGTTACATCGGTCTGCGCACTGGATTCCCCCTCGATGGGAGGATCGTTATGGCAGCCCACCGCGCCCAGGAGCAGCAGCACGGCCAGCAGGCCGGCCACTCCCCTCCTGCCGGCAAACGCCCATCTGTTCTTCATAGCCATATTCCTTCCTTTCTGCGAGCCGGGGAATTGCGCCGGTCTTGGCCATAACCAATATCGGCTGTCCGGATGTTCCGGCAGCAAAGGCACAAAACCCGATTGAAAACAGGGTTTTTATCCCATATCATACCTTTGTCCATCCGTTAAACCGGATGTCAGTCGATGAGTTCGCCGGTGGCAATGACGTCCTTAGCCTTTTCCCACAGGGAAAGCTGTATATCTAGCCGTTTCCGGACCATGCCGTCGGTCCCGGCGGACACCTGCCGGACGAGTCCCATCAGCCGGTCCAGGCGCTCCACCCGTTCGGGCGTATAGAGTTCCCTGGGGGCCGGCGGATGCCAGGCGATCGTCTGGGCCGTGTTGTGTTCTGCGATATCCGCAAGCGCCTCATAATAGGCAAACATGAGGTCGGAGGCCGGCCCATACAGCTTCGAACAGGCGTCCATCAGGATCTCCGATCCGGTCAGATCCGGATCCCACATCGCTTTGGCGTAGACATACCAGAGCGGGAACCGCAGAGGATAGCTTTCGTCGTCCTCATAAAATACATCGAGCGGGCCCTGGTCGTTATACACGTAACGTGCCCCGTGCTCCCGCCAGAACCGCTGGTTGCGGGTCGCGACATCCCCCTGCACCCACGGCACGTCTTTCCAGACCGGCTGCGCCGCCGCGATACAATACCAATCCCAGATGGCGATATGGGGAAATTGGACCAGGCGGTTCCATTCCTCAAAGTTCTTCTTCCAGGGAACCGGATAGGTGTTCTTGCTCTTGTCAAAGGTATATTTCAGATGATATCCGTTGTCCGGCCCTTTGTCGACCGGCATGAACATATCTGCTTCCTTGCAGAACATCACCTCGACATTCGGTTCCACCTGCATCGGCTGGCGGGGCGGATGATAGGTCGGGAAATACGCCAGGAAGGTCAGGATGTGATCCGGATAGACCTTGCCCACTTCCTTGGCCAGACGGTTGGCGAACCAGATCACGGTTTCGCTGCTGGTTCCCAGTTTCCGGCATTCCTCACACTCGCACCAGCCGTCGTACCAGCCGTCGTTCATAGCAATGCTGAATTGGTTGACATCGGGATTCTCGGCGAAATATGTCAGAATTTTGTCGATGAAAAGCTGCAGCAGCTCTTCGTTGGAATAGCAGTACTGCCACCATTCCACAAAAGGGTTCCGCTTTCCCCCGACTTGGCAGAACCACTCGGGATGGGACTCGAAATACTCGTCCCGGGGCGCCAATGACGTCAGCCTGTGGCCGATCATCCGTTTCACACCGCCCAGATACCAGCGGGCACCCACGTCGGGGTTATGGTACAACACATTGCTATACCGGGAAATGAAGGCCGGGGTATGGTCGATATCCAGATACCCGATCGACAGGTCCTTTTTCTTCGGGATCTCGTGCCATAAGGGATCCGGGCCGAACCAGCCGCAGCCGAGGCGCTCAAACAGCATGGTCACGGCGAACTGCGTGCCGGTGAAATGGTTGTCGTCATTTCCCAGCAAGGCCAGCCGATCCCCGTCCCGCTTGAGGATGACCCGTTCATTGGAAAAGCGCCCCGTTGGTGTCGGGATACCCATCTCCATTGTCAGGCGGGAGGGCCCGATACATACGAGCCCTCCCGAAAGACACTGGTCATCTGTCTTAACCGAACAGACAGCCCCTGTCATCTGCCGCAGCAGGGAACAGAAGTCGTCCGCCGCGGTTTTCACTTTTTCGCCGGCTCCCTGTGCAATCACCACCGTACAGCAGGATTTTCCGTCCCGGACAAGCTCCAACTCCGAATAATCCTCGCGCAGCCGTGAATTTTCCACACAGGTCACACCTTCCTGTTTTATGATTCTGCCGTTGTTTCAGGCGCCGTGGTCAGGGCCGTGGTGGAATCGTTCGCATCCGCCACTTTCTTCTCATAAATCGGCGTGTATTCCGCGATCACCTGCGCGATGTTACGGCCCTGACTGCCGATCTCGTTGCAGATGTCGAAGCCGCCGCCGACAGCGGAATCATAGCTGTTGGTGCAATAGGGCCGGGAGGCGAGGTCTTCATAGAGCTCTCTGTTGGCCGGATCCATCTTACTCATTGCCGGATCCTCATAGTCGTCAATCAGCATATCGATCAATTTGCCGGCGTGATAGGGGCAGTCGGACTTGTTCCCAATCGCCCAGCCAGCCGTGGTAATCGGCGAGACCTTGTCCTTGTTATCCGGGCCCGCAGGTACCGGCACTACGCCGTATTCAAAGTCCGCCAGGCCGTATTCCCTCGCATTAACGATATTGATTTCCACGTTATTGAAATCCAGCAGCATCGCAGCACTTCCCTTGTAGAAAGTCTGCCAGGGGTCGGCATCATAGCCGGACCACTTGGAGGTGTAATAAGCGTCCTGGATCAATTCGAACGCGCGGCGCATCTCCGGCGAGCTGAGGTTAAGCTGATACTTGAAGTTTTCGTCAAGCTTAAGAATGGATGTCTGGTTGGCACCGAACCAAATATAGGGATAGTTGGTCGCCACGCCCCATTTTTTGTCTTTCTCACTCGTCAACGACTTCGCGATCGGGACAAAGTTCTCCCAAGTCCATTCCCCGGCCTTGTACATCTCCATGGGATCTTGCAGGCCATTGTTGGCGAAAATCGTCTTGTTGTAGAAAATAACCGCAACGTTGGTGCCGGAGGCCGCCACGTAGTAATCATCCCCATACTTGAAAACGGCGTCTGTGCTTATCTTATCCAAGTTGGGATTGTCCATATTGACATACTTCTGAAGCGGTTGTATGACACCCTTCAGTGCAAACTTCGGGTTACTGTTCGCACCGCAGTTGATAACATCGATCGGATCGCCGCTCTGCGCGGAAGCAAGCACCTTGGTTTCCCAGTTTTCCCAAGTGCCCACGACAAACTCGACCGTGACTTCGGGATACTGCGCTTTGTATTTCTCGACAACCTCATTCGTGTGGTCGTCCTTCTTCTTGGGATTATGCCCCGGCAACATAATGGTGAGCTTTTTACCGCTCTCCGCCGCGAGGCCCGCCTGGGCGTCTTCTCCGCTATTGGATGTGTTCGTGCCTCCACCGCCGCCGCCACAGCCAGCCAGCGTAGTTCCCAGCATCGTCACAACCGCCATGCCCAGCAGGGCGTTTCTCCACTTCTTCACAGCATTCACCCTTTCTTTTTAGTTAACCGACAATACCGCTTCTTTCAATACCTTCTGTGAAAAACCGCTGAGCGAACACATACAGCACGAGCAGCGGCAGTACGGTTATCAAACACCCGCACGCGAGGATAGCTTCGCGCATAAACGTCAGTTCCTGCGCCGCGTAGCCGGTGATGGTGTCACTCCATTGGAGCAACGTTCCCAAATCGGTCAGCTTGACGGAAATCGGGAAAGTCGTCTGATAAAACATGGAGGACAGATAATAATCGTTCCAGTACCATACCACGGAAAACAGCATGACCGTCACAATCATCGATGTGGCATTGGGAAGCATGATCTTCAAAAAGGTACGCATAGGGCCGCATCCGTCGATCATCGCCGCCTCTTCCAGCTCCATGGGGAACCCGCGGTAGAACTGTCGGAGAATGAATATGTAGAGCCCGGACCGGATCCCCATACCCAAAAATGCCTGCAAATAAAAGACCACGGGCTTGTTGATCAGGCTGATGGTCAGCTTTTCTCCTGTGAACAAGCCGACAAGAGACCCGATACCGAAAAAGTCGAAATTTGTAAATGTACTGAACAAGGGGATAATATAGCTTTGGACCGGCACAATGATTGTGAATATCAGCAATCCGAACAAGAGGCCGCGTCCCCTAAAATGAAACCGGGCGAATCCATAGCCCGCCAGCAGCACGGTAATCAACTGCAGCAGCACGCTGGGGATGACGGTGACGAGAGTCATGACAATGGACTCTCCATAATCCATCGCCGTCGCCGCAAGCTTGAGCGAATCCAGCGTCCAGTGTTTAGGCAGCCATACCACAGTAGGATCGTACACATCCTGCAGGTTCCGGAACCCGGAAGAAATCATGAAGAGGACCGGATACAGCATAACAAAACACATGCCGACCAGAAAAACGGTACGCAGGATCACCGTAAACACACGAGCTGCCGTGTGATTGATCGCCAGCCTTTTGTCCCTGTATCCGGACACGATGGCCGACAATGGGCCCGATCCCGGTTTTGATTTCGTCATCCTTATCACCACGCCCTTCTGGCCGTTCGAATTATCGTTATCAGCAGCGCCCGGCCGGCGGGGAGGAATCCCCCCGCCGGCCATCGGCCGCCAATGCTTTGAAGTCAATTAGCCGCGCACTTTTTTCTTGCTGACGATCAGGGCCATGCCCAGGGCCGCGGCGCCCAGGACCACGCAGAACAGGATAGGCGTCTCGGCACCGGTGTCGGGGCCGCCCGGGGTAGTCGAGGAGTCCTTATCCGAAGTATCCGGATCCGAGGTGTCCGGACCAGGGGTCGGAACGCCGCCTTCGATGCCGGTTTCCTCAAACACGGGAACAGTGTAGTCGGCCGTCGTATGCTCGACAGGCTCCGGGTTGCTCAGCAGGAGGTACTGGTGACGATCACCCAAATAGGAGGCCAGGGAGATATAGCCGCCGCCGAGGGTGGAACCGCTCTTGTAGTAGCCGTCCTCATCCTCCATCGTCGCCATGTCAAATACCTTCACGCCATCCTTGTCATAGATCACCACATCGGCAACCGAAACCGTGGCGTAGGCATAGTAGCTGATCAGCGCCCAGTGCGCACCAGAATTATGCGAGAAGGAGGGCGTCTCGCCCAGGACATCCGCGAAGGAAATCCAGCCGTTGGTCACGTTGTAGTTCTTACCGGCCATGCCGACGGTCGGGGTCTGAGCGGCATCCATCCGATCCATCCGGTCAACACGCAGCTTACCGGTGATGGTGTAGGGACCGTTCTCAAAGAGCTCCGGAGCGTAAGCGTTGCAGAAGATGATCGCCGGGTTCTCGGCCTTGTGCTCCTCGTCCACGATCATGGTGAGAACCTTGTTCGGGACATACTCATCGTTTTTGGTCAGGACATTGAACTTGCCTTTACCGTCGAACTTCCAGCCGGCGTAGCCCAGCCCGGCGTCATTGAAATCATCGTCAATGAAGGCTTTGTACTGGGTCTTGACCTTGGTCAGATCGGACAGGCCGTAAAGGTAGGTGTCGTTGGCCAGGGAATAGACGATGTTGTTGTCCTTATCCACGATCCGGAGATCCGCGATGGCGAACTCGCCGTTCGCACTGGACAGGGCAACCGCGATGCCGTCCATAAATTCGACATTCGACATATCGAGAGAGAGGTAGTTGCCGTCGGCATCCTTGATATCCACCCAGCCGTCGGTATCGGCGGTCAGGGCAATCTTCTCCGCGCCTTTAACCGAGATCAGGGCCTTTTCACCCTCAAAGCCGGTGAGCTTCATCTTGCCGACCAGATAGAAGGGGCCATCCTCGGAATTGAGGGCATAGGGGCCTTCCTCCGAGGTGGGATCCAGGTAGAAGCCGTCGGGAATCTTCGCGTCGTCACGGAAGAAGGACAGGGTCATCGTCGAGGTCTGCATATTGCTGCTGACGATGGTGATGCTGCGGTTGATGTCACCGGTGTCGGTCGGGGCGTCGCCGGGATCGAAATCGGGCAGTTCAACCACGGGGGCATCCGTCACGATCACAACGGGATCACGGTTGATATCATGCTCCTCAGCGGTGGAAACGGTAAAGGTCGCGCCTTCTTCATTATTCCATGAATACGTACCCCAGGGGCAGGTTTCGCTGGCGGTAAAGTCGGTCATGTCGTTCAAGGAGGCGTCATTATTCATCGAATACCGGATAACGCCATCTTTGTCCCGAATCACCAGATCAGCGATATACAGGTCGCCCAGACCGAAGCAGAACCCGAAGACCAACTGGCTGGGGCTGTCGCCGAGATCGAAGGAGTAATGCACATATCCATCGGTATCCTCGGCCAGAGCTGTGCTGCCCTCGGCCGCCGTCAGCAGGTTGGTGGCGCCGCTTTTGATCTCGACTTCACCCTTGCCGCCGTTGGACCAATCCTGGGCACCCTCTTTTGTCTGATAGTTTTCCACTTTGACATTCAGAGCCAGATTATAGGGGCCGTTGCCGGTCGGGAACTGATCCGCCGAAAGATTCAGCGTATATCCCGGCTGGGTGGCGCCGGCGTTGTTCAGTTTCATATAACGGGTCGGCTCATAAGTGGTCAGATCAATATCGTCGTGCACCGTAAAGGTGGCCGTTCCACCGGTGGAGTACAGGTGAGCACTCCAGGTCGCCGTATCGGCAAACTCGGTCATACCGATCAGAGTATCGTCCCAATTCAGGGAATACTTGACGGCACCGTTCTTGTCTTTGATAACTAGATCAGCAATGTACAGATCACCATAGGTGTAGATAAAGCCGATATTGATTGCGTCGCCGAGATCGGTGCCTTCGATGGTATACTCACAATCGACATAGCCATCGGTATTGGTACCCAGCTCCGCTTCCATATCGCTCGCGCCGTTCCGAACCTCAACGTTCGGCGTCTCGCCCGTGATATTTTCCGTTTTGAGCTTCATGGAAAGGGTATAGGGACCATCCGCAACCGCATACTGGCTCGAGGGCAGTTTTAATGCCAACCATGGCTGCGCATTATCGGTATTCGATATCTTCAAATACCGGCTGGGGGTGTAGTCTCCGGCCGGGTCGGCCAGAACGGTCAGGGAAAATGCGAACAGGGAGCAGAGTAACGCGAGGCATGCGAGAACCGCGAGCATGCCTTTTGGGGAGGCGTGAAACCGTTTGCTCATGTTTCGAAACACTCCTTTTCCATAATTCGTTAACAGCCGGGCGGCTGTTATACCGCGTGTTTTCCGTCCTTCTTATTCCTGGGGAGGATTGATGTCGCCGTCAGAACCGTCACCCGTCTTCTGGAAAGGCAGCTTCTTCAAAGCGAAGAGGACGCCGAAGGCAATACCGGCTGCGACGATCAAGCCACCGACCACGATCAGCACGATCCAGCCGGCTCCCAGGCCGCCGCCCTCTCCGTCCGGGGTCGAGGAGTTCGGAACCGTGGTCACGCCCGCGGGCGTATTGCTGTTGGAACCGTCTTGATTCGTGGTTCCAGTCGTCCCATCGCCGGTCGTCGTTTCACCCTCAGAGGTGCTCGGCGTATCGGACCCCGCCGGATCGGTCGTCCCGGTGTTGCCGCCATTGTTGGCGGTGGTGGTGGAGTCGCCGCCATTGTTCCCCGCAGTGGTGGTGGAATCGCCGCCGTTGGGAGCGTCTGTCGGATTCTCATACTGGGGCCCATCACTGGGTTCGGGCATATCCGCGTCGCCGCGGCTGACGGTGAACTGGGCCGCGGGGCCACTGCCGAACCCGGTCGCGATGTTCATAGCTTCGGGATTGATCTGACCGATGTCGTTGAGGTCGGCCTTGTCCTTACCTTCGAGGAGGGCATTCAGGTCCTCATCGGTATCCCAGGAATAGACCACCTGGCCGGCAGCGTTCTCTATCCGGAAATTACGGACATAGAGGTCGCATTTTGCCCAGCACGGACCGATGTTGAGGAGATAATACTCCGGCAGAGCGGAACCCATGGGCAGGCGGTCGACGTTATTGAACGTGATATAATTGCCCTTGGCGGCGCCCTCAGTGGCCTTAAGCTCCTGCCAGCCATTGGTATTCGTCTCAATCCTTATCTGCCGCATATCCTGGGTCTTTTCAGATCCCATGGACTCTTTGGTGTAGATGTCACAGAGCACAACAGGATCGTTTTTCGCACTCTGTTTGCCGAAATTCTCCACCTTATACTCCGCCTTGATGGTGAAGGGGCCACCCGAGCCGAACATATCCTTGTGCAGGAATATACGGATGAGCGGGTTGTCGTGGACCTCGCGTCCGGTGTTATGGATGGCGATGACGATGTGGTCCTCCGCCGCCGCGGAGAAACCCATCACCGAAAATGCCATCAAAACAGCGAACACGGACAGGATGGATAAGAGCCGTTTGATGAGGGGTGAATGCTTCTTCATGCCGATAACCTCCTATGTATTTTTGCCAAAATTACAAAAACCGACGGATAATGTAGTGGTTCTATGTGCATTATATAATATTGGGCCGACAAATACGGCTCCCCATTTGAGAAGTTAGATGTTCAAATTTGCTGTCTTAATCGGTTGAATAGAAGACGAACCGGCTAACGATCAGATGAACGAGACCGACGACCAGCAAAATCGTCACAAAATAGATCAGGGCGATGGTGTTGCTGTAGGCGTACATGCCCTCATGGAAGTAGTCGGTGATGGACTTCATCACCGTATTGCCGTAATCAGTGAAGGAATCGATGATGGAATAGATGACCACCACCAGAATGGTGGGGGAAATGAGCGGGAAAGTGATTTTCCAGAGTTTTTCCCACGCCGTCGCGCCCTCGATATCCGCCGCCTCATAGGAACTGGGGGAAATGTGGTTGACGGCGGCCAGCAGAAGCACGATCTGCACACCCGACTTCCACGTGATGTCGAAAAAGCCGTTGACGATGCCCGTGACGAACTCCGTGATAAACATCGGCAGCCCCAGGGTCTGGGTCAGGGAATCGAACGCGGGGAAACTGAACATATACGCCTGCTGCATATCCGATGTCGCGGAATCGGTCATCATCACCTGTGTACGCAAAATTGTGATGACCACGCCCGAGGCAATGATGACGGGGAAGAAGAAAATGGCCCGGCAAGCAGTCCTGCCTATGAATTTTTGCCTGAGGATCATGGCGATAAAAAGGCTGAACACCACAATGACCGGGACCTGCAGAACCACGCTGCCCACCGATTCCAACAGGTTGGGCAGGAAGTCGGCATCTTCCGTGAAAAGGGAACGGAAATTGGCGATCCCGATAAACGTGGACGTCCTGGTGGCGAAGTTGACGTCGCTGAAGGCCCACACGACGGTGGTCAGCATCGGCAGAACGAAAAAGAAGAGGGCACCGATAAACCAGGGAAGGATGAACAGCCGGCCCCACCACGCGCGGCGGCGCTGCATTTTGGACATGGACCCATGCAGGCGTTTCTCAGCCATTCGTATCCTCTCCTTTCTCTGTAATCAGATACCCTTTTTCCCCGATTTCCCGTCCGTCCACCGTAACAGGGGTTTCCAGGTAATTGACCGTCACGACGGTCCCATCGGCAAACGTGGTCCGGTTGACCCCTTCCATGAGGATCTCGTGCCCGACAATCACCTGGTCCGCCACCCGTCTGAGAACCGGGGCAATCTCCTTGTAAGACGACGTGACACTGTCGATCCAATCCTGATACCGTGCGCTTGTGATGTCCTTATAATCGGTTTCCTTCAGGATGTCGTAGTTTTGCGCCAGGAAACGCACCTTCGGGGAGCTGCCGGTCTCCAGCGCAAACAGAAACGCGTTGCGCGAATCGCTCTGATCGTTGGCCGACTCTCCGGATTGCGGAAGGACGCCGTGGAGAACGATCTGATAAAACGGCACAGAGGTGGTTTCGTTCAAAAACGAGCTGGACGTCATCGGGGTATCGGTGACGAACGAGACATACGGCAAGACAAAGGCATTGGCCTCCGCCACCAGCAGGGGCCCCTTCTGAGTCAAAGCCTCCAGGGACTCCTTCCACACATCCTGTGCAAAATCGCGGGACAGCCCATTATCCCCGAAATCGGAATACAAGGTATTGCCCAGCGTGTGGGCGGACAGCCCGGTAAATCCGGTCATCTTGGACTTTGCGAGCTTCTGGCAAGCCTCCAGCACCTTTTCAGGCGTCAGCAGAAAGCTCGGCTCGGAAACATTGGCTTCAAGCGTTGTCAAATCATAGGTATACTGCATGGCCGGGTTCTTCTGGATGGACGAGGCCGCATCCAATTTTTTGTTGAAACCCCAGCGGCTTTTATAAAGGTTGTTGACGTTGACGCCGAGATAAAGTCCGATCCCCTTCTCCTCGCAGTAGGTCTCGAGGGATTTGAGCTTTTTCGCGCCGCCCAAGCGGCCCTCTGGCTTGAGATCCGTTTGGATAGCACTGCCGGTGCCGTCCTTGTTCCAATACTGATAATCCACCAGAAGCTGGTCGGCGCCCTTTTCACCGAGCTGCGTCAAAATCGTGACCGCATCCTCGTAGCTGGTCAGCGGCACCACGCGGTTGACAGGGAAGCCCAAGATATATTCCTTAGCCATCACCCCGCCGAGAAGCTCCACAACCAGCGGCGCTTCTCCTGCCTTCGCGGTGGTTTTTAGTCCCTGTTCGAAGAGATAATCCCGATACGCGTCAGCCATCCCCACGTAATCAGCGTCCTCCCCTTCGAGAAGGGTGTAACGCACCGCCATGGTTTCGGCCTTAGTCGGGGTCTGCTCGAATATCCGCACGGTTTGTTGTTTCCGTTCGACTAGGACCATATCATAGTCCCGGTAGATGAATTCGGCGTAGACGTTGCTGTAGGAACAACGTTTACCGTTCACCGCCGCATTGATGACGGCTCTGGACTCGCCCTTCGTGATGATGCCGAGGAATGCATGGTCTCCATCCTTCAAGCCGAATACCGGCATCCGGATATCCCGGGTCACCTCCCCCGCCTCCAGGCGGGTGGTCGCCGCGTCCCGGCCATACACATACTGAGCATAATCCTCAACATATCCGTTGTTCTGATTCAGGCCGATGAGGGAGCCCGACCCGTCGGGGAGGAGCAGATACCCCTCCGCCTGCGCATCCGCCGCGCCAAAATAGGGCGCGATCGCCACACGGGTCAAACGGTATTTTTCGTTGGTCTCGCGGATTTCCCCCGACATCAGGGCGATTTCCACGCCATCCTCGCGAAGGTGGACCTCCACCGGGATGAAAAAGCCCTCCCGCTCAAATTGGAACTCCACCCGGAATCCTCCGTCGATGCGTGTCACCGAAGCACCGCCCTTGTCCACGCTGGCGGTTTTGCCATTGAGCGGGCTGATATTCCCGAGCGAGTCCGAATAGCTGATCTGGATTAGGGAGGCCATTCCGAGCCGTGCCACAGGCTGTGCGACGTCGTCCTCCTCGTACTTCTCAGGCGTACTGCTCCAGACGTGCCCGTTTTTGTCCACGACCTGGAACCAGGTTTCCTTTTCGTTGACGCGCAGCTCCAGACGGCTGTTGGAGGCGACCGTTACATACCCATCCTCGGCGGGAGGGAAGGATTCACTTCCCACCGGCTCCTCCGGAAGATCTCCGGGTTCTGCCAAGGCACAAGGCACAAACGCCAACGCCGCAGTCAGGAGCAGCGCCAGCCCTCCATGAAGGATGTGCCGCATCCTTGCCGGACGAACCCGTCCGGCCTTCGGATCTGTATCCAATGGCCTGCCGTTCCGATGATACAGGGATTTCATCGTCATCCCCCCCTTTCTAGCGAAGTGAGATTTCCGTGGCCAAGGTGGCGACGAAGCTGATGAGCTGGTTGAACACACTGTAGAAGATGGCCGCGATGATCAGGATGACCACCATACCGCAGAAAGTCAAAAACAACGTGAACAGCGTTTTCCCCAGAGAATACTGGTGCACTTCCTTGATGGCGATGAGCATGGAAAAAGCCGTCCAGATGAGCACGATCCACTTGGCGCCTTCGTAGAATGCGCTTTCATCCCCGGTCAGGATGTTGCTGAGGATCACAACCACCGTCATACCGATGATGTAAGGCACCAGCGCATACGAGCAGAACGTCCAGATCTCGAGGAACCGCCCCTTGCCGTCCATGATGGTGGTGATCGCCCAGTTGCAGAGTACGAACACGATGAAAATACCGATGGTGGAGAAAACGGTCACCAGGAGATTGAACTGATCGGTACGGTTCTCATTGAAGCTGAAGCCCGTGACCTGGCGGATCAGGATCGACACGATGAGGAACGCCAGCAGCACGGCGTTCGCCAGCCAGAACGAGCCGCTCTTTTCATCTTTCAGATCGGTATAACCGTTGAGCGGATGGAACATACAGTAGAAAGGATACTTACTCTTGGGGCGTCCCCCGGCGTAGACCTCTTGCTTTTTCTTGCGGCTGATCAGTACAACGGGAACCACGATCAGCGCCACCAGGAGCAGCATGAAAAGGGCGAAATACTCACGCAGCAACACCGACCGGTATTCCCGGAACGCATCGGCATAAAGCTGCCGGTCGTTGCCCAGCTTGAAATAGGTCATGGCCTGCCGGTAATCTCCCAGGCCCTCATAGGCCTTACCCAAACCCAAATTGGCGAGTTCGTAATTGTAGTCGCTCGCCAGCACCTGCTTCCAGGGCTCCATCGCTTCCTGATATTTGCCGTCACTGTAAAGAAGCGAGCCTTTTCGGATATTGCGGGCAAACGCCGTCGGTTCGAAAACCGTGATGGATCCCCGCTCGCTGTCCAGCACCAGCAGGCGATCCCCCTGGGACTCGATTGCCTCCGCCGTGGCGAAGCAGCCCTTCTGTGTTCCTTTGCCGCCGAAGGCATAAAGCAGGGTGCTTTCCTGATCATACTGGAACACACGCCCGCTGCTTTTATCCAGGATGCTGATAAAACCCTCGTCATCCACCACAATGTCGTTGAGCATCGGGTCTTCAATACGGTCGCCGAACACCTCGTCGGGAAGGACATTCGTCCCCTTGGCGTTGAGCTTGCGGACCTGGCCCGACTCCACATCGTTGCCTTGACGGATGGTGTAGATGAAATCCTTTTCATCAATACAGAAACTGATAAATTCCACCGGAAGGATACGGGCCATATTGTCGGCCTGCTCCTCGGTCAGGATCTGCTTCCAAAGATAATTCATGAGGGTTTCCGCGTTCAGCGTGACGCTTTCAGCGCCATAAAACCCCATGAAGCTGCCGTCCGAATCGAACTGGAGGGCGCCGTTATAGCAGCCGGAGGAGAGCACATACAGCACCCCCGCGCTGTCCTCAAGCATCTTGGTGGGCAGGAACTCAAAGGTTTCCGGCACCACGCTCGCAGACGGGGATTCGATCTTGCTGGTCTGCCGGCCCTCTCCATCCAGGATGTAGACCGCCATCCCCTTTTTATCCGCCACCATCATCCGTCCGTCCGTCGCGACATACAGGCCGACGCCCTCCTGAAATTTCAGGGCTTCGCCGTCCGGCGCGGTCGGCTGGATCACACGCTCGAACTGTAGGTCGGCACTGAGTACGACGATCCGGCTGTTTCCCGAATCCAGCACAAACACGCGGCCGTCGTCCGCAACAAACAAATCCATCGGCTTCGCCAGTGCGTCGATGCCGAAATCCGCGCCGAAATACACCTTGTTAGCCAGATAGGCCGGCGAGGTGGGGACTGCCTCCTCCCAGTAATCGTAGGTATACTGGGGGGATGTCGTTTCCGCCAGGGATACGAGCGGCAGCAGGATGAGCAGGGCCGCCGCTAGGGCCAAAAGCCTGCCCGTCTTTGCACATATTGTCTTCATCGTGGCCGTTCACGCCCTTTCCGCCTTATGGGCAGGCTATTATTTCAGACCCGAAGTGCTCATGGTCTGGATGACATTTTTCTGCGATAGGGTGAAAATCAGGATGGGCGGGATCATCATCAGTAACGCGGCGGCGGAGCTGACGCCGGAACGGATGATACCGCCTGCCGTGATCGACGAAACGATGGACGGCAGGACCTTGAGCTCCTCCTGATAGACCATCACGCCTCCGTTGTTGTTCCAGAGCGTCTGGAAAGAGAAGATAATCAGAGTCAGCCACGCCGGCTTGACGTTCGGCATGATGATCCGGGCATAGATCCGAAATTCGCCCGCCCCGTCGATCCGTGCCGCCTCAATCATTTCCGTCGGGATCGTCGTCATAAAATTCATCATCAGATACAGCCCGAGCGAAGAGGCCATCGCCGGCAGGATCAGCGCCCAGTAGGTGTTTATCATATGCAGCTGGGCCAGCACCACATACTGCGGCAGATACGTCACCGCCGGGGTAAAGAGCAGGGATATTACAATCAACTGCTTAATCCAGCCGTTGCCGGGAAAGGGATGCTTGGCCAAAGGATAGGCCGCCATGCTGGAGAGAAGCAGGTGCCCCGCCGTGCCGACCGCGCTGATAAAGAGGCTGTTGAATATGTACCGGGACAGCGGCACCCAGAAGCTCGAGGTCATCAGATCCAGCTCGATGAAATTATCGAGGGTGGGACGGCTGACAAAGAGCCGCGGCGGGAAAATGAAGATCTCATTAAGCGGCTTGAACGCCGTAATGACAGCATAAAAGATGGGGAACACGAAAAAGATGCCGAATATCAGCAGGAACAAGAACACCAGAATATTGCCGCCGATCGAGCGGTTGATATGACGCTTGAAAATTCCGTTCGCCATGTATACCGCCCCCTTAATCCGTGCTGAACCGTTTTAAAACGGTTGTGATGATAAAATTCGTCAGCATCATGAGTGCAAATAGGAACACCGCGATAGTGGTGGCATACCCCATTTCAAAACGGATCGTGCCGATATCCTTGATATACGTCACGAGCGTATCGGCGCTGTACTGGGTGGTCGGGAACCCGGCGAGGAATTCGATGACCGTGCTCACGCCGAAGGAGGCCGCGATCTGCATGACGGCGCTGAAGAGCAGCTGCGGCGCCATGGAGGGGATCGTGATATACGCGAGTTCCTGCCAGCGGTTGCGCACTCCGTCGATCGCCCCGGCCTCGAACAGGCTGTTGTCCATCCCCTGGAAACCCGCGACGAACGTCAGGAACCCGGTCCCGAGGCTCATCCACAACTGGACGACGATCAGAACCGACATGATGCTGTTCTGGTCGATAAGCCAGCCGATCGGCTCCTGAATGACGTTCATGTTCATCAAGAGGCCGTTGATCACGCCGTAAGAATCGCTCGAGAACAGGAACGCCCACACAAAGTAGATATTGCCGGAGAGGACGGGCAGATAGAAGATCAGCGTCAGGAAGGTCCGCATCTTCCGTCCTGTCTCATTGATGAGCCAGGCGAACAGAAAGGACAGGATATAGCTGAGTGGTCCGGTCAGGAAAGCGAAAACCAGGGTGTTTTTCAGCACCGTGAAGAAGATCGGATCGTCCAGGAACAGCCTCTCATAATTCTGAAAACCCATGAACCGCGGCATCTGCAGCATATTGAAGCTCGTAAAGCTCAGCCCCACCGACGCGAGGACCGGGATCACGGTAAAGATCGTGAACAGAATCATGAACGGCGCGATCAAAAGATAACTTTCCTTGTATTTGCGTATGCGGTTGCCCAAGCTGTGCTCGTTGCGCCGGCGGAAGGGTGCGTTCCCTTCCCGGCTGGAACGGGCCGTGCCGGCTGCGTTTTGCTTTTTCACAGGGTAGCCTCCTCCCGTTTAGTCCAGCCCCAGTTCCTGGCGCTTCCGGGCGATTTCCCGGTTGATGTTCTCATTTTCCCGCTCGAACGCTTCCCGCGGGTTGGTGTCGTCATACAAAACCGAGCGGAAGGCGTTGTCCAGGCTGCGGGACACGTAATAGCTTCCCGGAATCTCCTGGATCTCCTGCAGATATTTCCGCTGGGCCTCGAGCGCCTCGGCTTCTTCCGTGCTCCAGGAAAGCTTTTTGAACGCTTCGATATTGGCTGTGCATTGACGTCCGCCGGGACCGATGATGTTTTCGACCGTATTGGAATACCGGTACTGTACATCCTCCGTCGTCCACCAGTCGATAAAATCCCAGCAGGATTCAGGGTTTTCGGCCTTGCTGAACATCACCACGGCCGTGCCGGCGCCGCCGGAGGAACGATCGATCTCGCCGTTCTCCTTTTGGACGCCCGGGATGGGAGCCATTTCCCACTGGCCCCGGATTTCAGGGGCACCGGCGGTCAGCGTGTTGTACACGTCATAGGAAGCGATCCCGACCGGGATTTCACCATTGCGGAAACGGGTGTAGAAATCGATGACCAGGTCAAACCCGTACTGGGTGTAGAAATCGGTCCAGGTTTTGAAGGCATCCATGGCCGCGGTGGAATCGAAATTCGTGTGGGTGGAATCCGCGCTGTAGAAGGACCCGCCGTTCTGGAGCAGCAGCGCCGGGAACAGGTCTTTTGCTCCCATGCCGTTATCCACCGCCGTAGCGGCCGATATGACGGTGTAGGGCAGGCCGAACGCCATATGCTTCTGCTGCAGGCGCGGGATCAGCTTGAATACGTCATCCCAGGTCTGCGGGACGCTCAGCCCGAGCCTGTTGAAAATGTCGGTGCGGTAAAACATCATAAAGAAGGTCTGGGTATTCGGGACGGCGTAGACGCCGTCGTTAAAGGTATAAGGAACCGCCGCGGTGTCGGAAAACCGCGCCATTACATCTTTATAGGTATCAAAACCGCTCAGGTCGGCAAGCGCGCCGCGGCAGGCGAGGTTGACCGGCTGTCCGCGCGGGATGCCGATGAAAACATCCGGGCCGGCCCCGGCAAGGGTCGCCTCAACAAACCCGGTCTGCACCAGGCTTAAGTTGACCGGAATTCCGGTCTTGACCGTAAATTCATCGGTAATCATATCTTTGAGGATCTGCACCTGGTCGCGGCCGGAGTTCATCCAGACCGAAATCGACTCCTTGGATTCGACTTCGTCGCCGATGCTGTTGTAGTCCTCGGTGAACGAGGCGATAAAGGACCCGACAAAGTGCTTGAGGCTGGCCCAGAAGGAGGCCTTCGGGGCGGGCAGCTCGGCATCTTTTTCATGAACCAGGATGTAGTCGAGTTCCAATGGCTGCTCCAGGCTGCCGTATACCCAGGAGGACAGGGAACTGATCGTGTCCCGGAAATTGGTGATCCGCTGCGGGATGGTGGACCGGTTGGCGAGCATGCTCCCGATCTGATCGGCCGCTCGGCGGATGGTCTCAGACTGGGTCGATTTGCTTCCGCTCAGCTCGTCATACCGGTCTGCCGCCTCGACCAGCTGATCCCGCAGGGAGGTCAGCGATTCGATGAGGCCCGGGATTTCATCATCCAGATTGTAGTCCCGGTACTTATCCGGCGACGTGCCGGTGATCATGACCATTTCGATGTACAGGTTATTGAGCTGGCGGTTGATATCCTCGACGGACTGCAGAACCTCCGCCCATTTCCCAATCGGGACTTCCATCCGGATCTCGTTGTCGTCCCCCGCCTTGAGATACACCGGGCAGGGATTCCCGTTCTCGTCCACGATGGTCATGGTATCCCAGTTGACACCATAGGGGAAGGCCACGTTTTCATACGCCGTGCTGGGGATTTCGCCGTTGACATAGATGCTGCGGAAGGAGGACTGCCCGGTCATCAGGTTCTGCCGGTATTTGAGAGTTATGTAATACAGGCCGTCTTCCGGTATGCCTTTGATTTTATAGGAAATCCACTGGCCGGGCGCCGACCAGTTGCCCTGACCGATGACATTGCGCCGGATTTTGGAGACATGGTAAGGCTCGGTCGCCGGACTGGTACGGTCATACTGGGGATAAATCGACTGGCTGGATTTGAGGGCGGTTTCTTCGGCCTGGTATTTGAGGTACCCTTCTCCGCCGATTTCAGCCTCGGTATATCCCTTGCCCGCATAGGCGGCAGCCGCCTGTTCCACTGTGGCGACGGATTCCGTCCCCGTCAGACGGACATCCCGGATATAGAGCGTCTCCCCCGTATTTTTCAACGTCAGGGTATGCTCTCCCGCAGTCAGATAGATCTGCAGCGGCGTGTTGGTGAAAAGGGCATAATCCTGCAGACGGACTGTCGACCACTGCGACACTTCCTCCTGTTCCGGAATCAGATCGTTGCCCCGTCCGTCTTGGAGAATCCCGGTGGCATCCTTCCAGACCCGGCCGAGTTCAATCTCCTCGCTCTGGGAATAGGGGCTTTTCCCATCCAGAAGGAAGGCGATCTCGCCGTCTTTGCGGTTGCCCCTTTGATTGACATACGCAAGGGAAATGCAGTACAGGCCGTTTTCCGGAACGCTGACAGTCCACTGTGCCGTGCCGTCAGTGCCGAACTTCAGCGCATCCTTCTCCAAATGCGACACTGCGGCCACTGCGTCGGACAGGGCGGCCTGTTCGAGCGGCAGGAGTATATCGTCGCCAGCGTAGGCTTTCCCTCCGCTTTCGCTCAGATACTGGAAATACTCCCCCTGTGTTCCTGTATTCGATATCCCGGCAGCCCCATCCGTAGAGTCGGTTTCCTCCGCAGACGCGAGCAGGCTTCCCGGGACGAGCAGCAACAGCGCCAGAGCGCTGCTGCAAAACCGTTTGGCCATACGATGGGAAGACTTCAACATTCTTCGCCGCCTTTCCTATTTGTCCGGAGTCTGAGAGGAATCGTACCTCCGCTGATACTCTGTGGGTGAACAGCCCATGATTTTTTTAAACACCTTACCGAAGGATTGCGCGGATTCGTAGTTGAGAGACGAGGCAATCTGCGTGATGGATGACTTCTTGTATTTGAGGAGATCCAAGCTTGCCTCGATCTTTTTCATGCTGACATACGCCTGCAGGGTAGTCCCCATCTTTTCCCGGAACAGGTGGGAGAGATAACTGTGGCTGTACCCGAGGTTTTCCGCGATGCTCCGGACCGAATCGATCTCGTATATGTTGTTGTCGATATACCGGATGATCGAATAAACCGACTGCCCGATCATTTTCTGCCCTTCTTTGGGAACAAAAACGTTGGGCTTGACCGAGAGCAGCAGCCGGTAGGTCTGAACCAGGATCTGCTTGATGTAGCATTCCACCATGATGTCGTTATAGACCGGCTTGCCATACATTTCATTGATCAGCATATAGATTAGGGCACGGACATCGCCCGTGTCCCGGATCAGATAGGAGGGAGGATCGGCGAAGACGCGCATGATATCCTGTAGATCCTTATGATCGAAGCCCTCGACGAATTCAAACCCGACATACGCAAAGCGCAGGTTCTGGTTTTTCTCCGCCACGATGCGGTGGGTCTTCCCCGTCGGGGCGATGTGGATATCCCCCTGTTTAGCGGGCAGCGCCGTCCCTTCGGTGTAAAAAATCCCTTGCCCTGACACCACATAGCTGATTTCGTGGCAGCCCTGCAGATGAGTGGGCATTTCATATCCTGGTTCGGTGCTCAGTTCACCGATCTGCCAGACCTTGAGAAAGTCCATTGGAAGCGGATGGTCGAAATACGCCGTTTCAAATTCAAAAAGCCGTCCGTTGTATCCACTTTTTAACACGCCGCTTCCTCCCGTCCCTCCGTCAAGTGCCCGCCTTTCCGGATAAAACGCGGGCATATCCTGCGATATCGGGCTTTTGACCATACAAGTTGTAATATTCTTCTCCCAGATAGCAGGCAAAACACGTCACGCTGTCGATCCCCAGGCTTTCGTAATACGCTACATCCTTGGCCAGCGTCTCTTTATGTAAAGAGAACGGTTTGGGCGGCTTCTTCCATCCTGAAAACAAGGAATTGTCCAGCCAGTAATCCAGCGCCTGCGCATTCTCGGTGCCAAAAAACGATAACAGCGCGGGAAGCGAGGCGACCTGTTTCCGGTTCTTCTCGCTTTCCGGATCGTTCAGGGCCCGGTCGAAGTCCCGGATCATGGGGGCGTATTCCAGGAAAATCCCCTTTTCCGGCCGGACGGTCTTGGGAACCTCCAGCGTGTCATGATAGGCGAGATAGCACTGCAGGGCCTCCGGATTTTCCAAGCGCAGGCCGCGCAGGATCGCATTATAAACCATCAGCGCCGCATCGGAGGCAGACAGCTTCTGGCACTCCGGACAGTGGCACTTAGAATCCGCGACATCATCGAGCCAGAAATAATACCGGTTGGAGCGGGGCCGGTAGAGCTTGGCCAGGCGGGCGGCATTCTGGGAAATGATCTCGAGAGCCTCCGCGCTGGATACGCAGAGGTTGAAATCGCTTACCCGCTCCCCTTCCTCATTCATCCGGAACCAAGCGGGGTGCGCGGCGAATTCCTCCCGTGGGAGCAGCCAGGACAGGGAATGCATTTCCACTTCCACATGGATCCCCCGATCCTCCAGCCGGTCGATTTCACGCCGGTTCTCGTCCGTCAGGAAGGCCTCGAGCACCTGGTAAGGGTTTTTCCCGTCAACCCCGACCGGATGGATGCCGAGCACGTTCAGATCGGTTTTTTCCAGCAGTTCGAGCCAATAAGGACCAAATTCGTCCGGCATAATGACCACGCCACGTCTGTTCAGCAATTCTAACCACTCCCGACAACAAATATGAACATCTGTATGCCAATAATTTACTATGCGCTTATTGAGGGACATGCTGTGTTTGTGCGGATAATTTGAAAATGTCGACGGATTTTCCTTGTGCTTATTGCCAATAATTTCTGGATTTTCAAAATACTTAAAGGGCAATTTCCCTAACCCAAGCTTATTATAAGCGAAATGCACCCTAAAAAGCGTTCCATCATTTGCCGTGATAAGTGTCCCAATTTGCTGTCTTTTGTTTGCTGTTCCTTCGACACGATACTTCCTGTTTTTATATAAACCGCGGATTTGGACACGGTTGTCCCGCCATCCCTCCGGTGTAGGGGGACAAATCCGGCATTTTATCCATAAGATGGAACAGCCCTTCGTGTCCGGAGAAAAATACGAGGCAAAAAGAGGGACCGGGAAGAACAACGCTTCCCGGTCCCGGTAAATCCTCTGGTTCAGATATCGGTTTTCCACAGGCCGTGCAAATTGCAGTACGCGTACGCGCTGACGGGTTCGTCATCGTCCGTCAGCCGGAAACGCGCGACCGGCCGGCCGTCGAAAGGCAGATTTTTACGCTGGCCACCTTTGGTGGTCAACAGATATACCCAGTTGATGCTGTGTTCCTCTGACATAGGATGGGGGACGCTGCCCACGTCTACGACGATATCGTCCCCTTCCCTTTTGACAACGGGCAGGTGCTTTTCCTGCGCCCCCTCTGCCGTGTTCGCAATCAGCTCCTGCATCGGCTGCCCACAACAAAGCAGTTCGCCCCCGCCGTCATGGATCACACCCAGGAGGGTTCCGTCTTTTTTACATAAATAAAAGCGGTGATGGTCTTTCATACAATCGCTCCTTTCCCAACTTCCCCATTAGTGTATGCGTACACCGGCACTTTATACTATTTAGAAGCCTCTTAGAAGCCTCAAAAGGACCCCCTTGTCAGAATCGAGGGACTGGGCGGCGGTTTCTTGTACGATAATATGATGGCCCAAAACCCCGGGGCCGCCGCGCGGCCGGATAAAAAAGGCCCCGGCTTAAAAGCGGAGGCGATCTATGAAAAGCGGTATGCCGTTCTTTTTATTTTCCCGTCTGTAGCTCGAAGGGATCGGACAGACGGGCCACAAAATCCTCCGCTACGTCCTTCAAATGGAGCGGTGACAGCTTCAAACGATTGCAATAGTCCAGCAACGGCTTCAGGGCAGCAGCGTCCCGCGTGAGATCGGCGATCTCCTGTTCCGTACATCGGATCCCATAGGTTCGATAGGAGACCCCCTCCAGCATCTGTTCCGAAACCGATATTTCATATTGCAACGAACTCCCACCCATCTTGTATTTTATAGCGGCTCTGGCCGAAAAGGCCGCACGACAGGATGAGCCATGCCCGAAGTCGGCATAGCCCTCTTCGATTTCCTCTGTGGCTTTTGGCTCTAGAAATCACGGAAAACTTGTGAGTAAAATTCACAAAATACGCGTAATTATCCCCTTGTTGGCCGTATCCCCCTCAGTTTTTAAACAAATCCGAAGGTGGGACGTTCAGGGAATAGGAGATTCGTTCGATCACATCCACCGTGGTGTTTCCCGTGCCGTGCTCCACATGACGCAGCTGGGACAAGCTAATCTCCGCTGCGCTTGCCAGCTGCATTTGAGTCATATTCGCTTGGTTTCGATACCGCACGATGTTGTTGCCCAATATTTCTCTCAATTTCATATCCATCTTCCTTTTCATTTTAAAGGGAAAATATGGAAATGGCAAGCGGTATATCCCGGCGCCGATATACGAGCGCATATTTTTCACATATTATGGGGGATTTCTGTGAGCAGTGTCCACGCTTGGCCGGCAGCCATCCGCCCTGCCCGCGGGCATTCAATTCCAGCAGGATACCGCGGCTGAGTCTCTCGATATGGAGAGCATTACCGTAACCGCTGTTTTTGAGGATGGCACCCTGGACGGCATAACCGTCGAGGGGCCATACGCCATGAAGCTGGTAATTCCAGTACTTCCCGGTTTGGACACATATCGGCAGCGGCGTCGTGAAGGATTGGTAACCCTCCCGGCGCCGCCTTTTCCATCGCTTATTTCTTTTTATTCTGGTAGCGGTTGAGCTTTTCCAGATCGGCGTTTTCCCCGATGACCACCAGCAGATCCCCGTCATGGATGATATCGTCGCCCGCCGGCGACACATTGAGTACCCGGCCGGACCGGATCGCCACCACGTTGATGCCGTATTTCAGCCGGATATTGCTCTCCCGCAGGGTATGCCCGACCCACTCGTCGAGGGCCTGAATCTCCATGAGGCTGTGGCGGGCCGACAGCTCCATATAATCGATGAGGTTATTGCTGGACAGGTTGCGCGCCAATCGGATTCCCATATCTTTTTCCGGCATGATCACCTTGTCCGCGCCGATCCGTTCCAGGATTTTGGCGTGGGATTCCCCGGTCGCCTGCGCGACGATACGGGCGGCGCCGTGATCCTTGAGGGCGATGGTCGCCAGGCTGCTGATCTCCACATCCTTGACACTGAGCACCACGACGTCGAAATTCCGGAGCCCCAGGGAATCGAGCGCGTCGTTATCGAGAATATCCGCCTGAACCACGTGGGTGATATCGTGGGCCAGATCCGCCACCCGCTCGGGGTCGTTGTCCACCCCGAGCACCTCCACCCCCATCGCGGTCAGGGAACGGGCCACGCTCGCGCCAAAACGGCTGAGACCCAAAACGGCAATCTGTTTCATTGTCTGTCCCTCCTCAGGATCGTCCCATCAGTTTTCGGACATCGGACGGAGCACCGGAATCTGCCTGCCGGGCGGGAATCAGCCCACCATGATCCGCTCTTCCGGATACCTTACGGCGTCCGGTTTGCGCATGCCGCCCGCGAGTGCCATGGAAACGGTAAGCGGACCGACCCGCCCGATAAACATCGTCAGAATAATCAGGATTTTTGAAAACACATTCAAGGAAGGCGTAATCCCCGTCGACAGTCCGACCGTGCCGAAGGCCGATACCACTTCATACAGGATATCGGCGAGCACCTCGGTCCCCCCGGTCATCGACTCGATGGCACTGATAACGACGGTATCGACCAGCACCAGGCCGAGCGCCAGGAAAACGATGGCCTGCGCCCGCCGCACCAGCGACAGGTTGAGCCGGCGCCTGTGGATATTATAATCCTCCTTGCGGCGGATCATCACCACCACGGACAGCAGCACGATGAAGAAGGTGGTCGTTTTGATGCCGCCGCCGGTGGAGGCCGGAGACGCGCCGATGAACATCAGGATAATGCTCACCATCTGGCCGGCGGGCGTCAGATCGCCCTGTCCAATGGTGTCGAAACCCGCCGTGCGCAGCGTGACCGATTGAAAGCCCGCGGCCATGACCTTTTCCGCCGGGCTGAGCCCGTTGTCCAGGGTTTTGGGATTGTTCCATTCCAGCAGGCAGGTCATCAGCATGCCGAACAGGATCAGGATGCCCGTCATCAGCAGCACGATCCGGGAATGGAGGGTCAGACGGCCCCAGCGGCGGGCGTGCAGCACATCGAGAATCACTGAAAACCCCATACCACCCAGAATAATCAGCGCCATGACGACAAAATTGACCACGGGATCGTCCACGTAAGGCACTATGGAATTTTCAAACCCAAACGGATCGAAGCCCGCGTTGCAGAACGCCGAAACCGACATAAATACCGCGTAATAGACGGCATGGGCGAAATCATACTCAAAGGAGAAGCGGATGGCAAAGAGGACGCACGCAATGCCTTCGATCGTGAATGTAACCAGCAGAGCGTTCCTCACCAGCTTGACCGTGCCCTGGAGAGATTCCGCATTGAAGGCTTCCTGGATCACCAGGCGTTCCCGCAGCGTGATCCGTTTGCCGATCATCATGAATACCATCGCCGTGATGGTCATGAACCCGAGCCCGCCGATCTGGATCAGGCATAAGATGACGATCTGGCCGAAAAGGGAAAAGGTCACGCCGGTATTGACCACGATCAGGCCGGTCACACATACCGCCGACGTCGCGGTAAAGGCCGCGTCAACAAACCCCAGCGTGTCCCGGTCCACGGTCGCGACCGGCAAGGTGAGGAGCAGCGCCCCCAGCAAGATGACGCAAAGAAAGCCCATGGCCAGAATCTGGACGGGCTTGAGAGCGTGTATTTTTTTCAGCAGCCACTGTCTCATGCTCGGATATCCTCCGCGTCAAAACACCGGCTCATCCACATGCCGCCTGATATTTCCAGCCCATTATAGCATGGGGGTTATCAAAAAGCAAGGAGAAGGCGCCCTATTCCCGCTAATTCCTGAACGGCCCCCTTTCCGAGGCCGCCGTCCCTCCGAAAGGCCGCCCGGCAGGCGCGGCCGGACCATGCCGCAATTCCCTGGAGAGCACGTCCCTCTCCCCTCCCGCCGGCCGCTCCCGGCGGATCCGCGTTCCCGGCAGACCGCCTCTGTCCGCCGCCTTTGTGATCCGGCTGGCATGGTTTGCAGCCGGTTCAGACCTCCGGCGGTTTTATTTTTCCGCTTGGAAAGCGGCAGGATATCCGGTATAATAGAGAAAAGCGACAGGAGGCATTCGATATGAGCGGTCATTTCTTCGCCATTCTTTCCCGCATGAAATATATCACCCGCTGGGCACTGATGCGCAACACCCGGCAGGAAAATTTGTGTGAACATACCCAGGACGTAGCCGTCCTCGCCCACGGGCTGGCCGTCCTGCAGAACCGCCGCTTCGGCGGTTCCGTGGATGCCGGACGGTGTGTCCTGCTCGCGCTGTACCACGACGCGCCCGAAATCCTGACCGGCGATCTTCCCACCCCGGTCAAATATGCCAATCCAGCCATCCGGGACGCCTACCGTCAGGTGGAGGATGTCTCCGCAAACAAGCTGCTTTCCATGCTGCCGGAGGATATGCGCCCGGAGTATCGGGAGTTCTTCTTCCCTGGGGAGGATCTGGCCGAGGAGCGGCGGATCGTCAAGGCGGCGGACAAGCTGTCCGCCCTTATCAAATGTGTGGAGGAACAGGGCCAAGGCAACCGGGAGTTCGAACAGGCCCGCCGTTCTACTGAGGCGGCCATCCGGGCTATGCACCTGCCGGCGGCGGATTGCTTTTTGGACGAATTCCTGCCAGCCTTCGAACTGACGCTCGATGAGCAGAGCTGATCCCATATGCGGACAGCTCCCGGCAAATTGCGGCATGCTGCGGGGAATTCCGGCAAAAGGCGGACAAAAACCTTCCGGTTCGACGTTCTCGACAAAAGATGAGGGCGAATTCCAGAGGATTTGATAACAAATCGGGTGTTGCAATGTTGTGCAAAGTAGGGTAAAATCATTTTATCATTCATGTTTCGTTCATATTTCAAGGACAGGCCGGACCGGCCGTCCCGTGAAAGAAGGCTTTGCATGCGGCTTCTCGAGGAGCGTATCCGGCAAGACGGTAAGGTGAAAGCGGGCAATGTGCTGAAGGTGGACAGTTTTCTGAACCATCAGATGGACATTGCCTTGTTTGGTGAAATGGGAAAAGAGTTCCACCGCCTGTTCGGTAGCGAGGGCGTGACCAAAATCCTCACCATCGAGTCTTCCGGCATCGGCATCGCCTGCGTCGCGGCGCAGTATTTCGGCGTACCGGTGCTGTTCGCCAAGAAAAACCAGACGAAAAACATCGCTGGGGATGTCTATACCAGCCGGGTGGAGTCCTTTACCCACGGACGGGTCTATGAAATCCGGGTGGCCAAGGAGTTCCTCCGGCCGGAGGACCGGGTTCTCATCATCGACGACTTCCTCGCGAACGGCAGCGCCCTGCTCGGGCTGATCCAGCTGGTGAAGGCCGCGGGCGCCTGCCTCGTGGGGGCGGGCATCGCCGTGGAGAAGGGCTTTCAGCCGGGCGGGGATCTCGTCCGGGCGACAGGCGTGCGGGTGGAATCCCTGGCTATCATCGAATCCATGGACGAGGACACCGGCGTCGTGTTCCGCCGTCCGGAGGCTTAGTCGGATCAGGCGGCTCCGCCGCCTTGACGATATACACAGCCGGGCGGCGCCCGGACAATTATTGGGAGGAATGAAAAGCATGAGGAAATGGGTACGGGTTCTGGCCGTGGCAATGGCGGCGGTCCTGGCACTGATGGCCGCGGGCTGCTCCACGGATGAGTCGCCTGCGGGCGGCGCGGTCGACAAGGACAAAATCAAGGTGGGCGTCATTCACCTGTCCGATCCGGGTGAGGGCTCCGGTTACTCCTACACCCACGACCAGGGGATCGTGGCGATGCAGAAGGAGCTGGGCCTGCGGGACGACCAGATCATCCGCAAAAACAGCGTCGACGATCAGGATCCCACGGCCATCCAGCGCGCCATTCAGGAGTGCATCGAAGCGGAATGCAACATCATTTTCGGCACCAGCTGGGGGTACATGGACACCATGGAAAGCCTGGCGAAGGAATATCCGAACATCATCTTCTCCCATGGTACCGGCTATAAGGAGAACGACACAAACTTTAACAATTACTTCGGCCGGATCTATCAGGCCCGGTACCTCAGCGGTATCGTCGCGGGCATGAATACCGAGTCGGATAAAATCGGGTATGTGGCCGCTATGGGCCAAGACAACGCCGAAGTTACCGGCGGTATCGATGCGTTCGCCATGGGCGTCTATTCGGTCAATCCCGAGGCCAAGGTGTTCGTCAAGGTGACTAACAGCTGGTTTGCTCCCGAGATGGAAAACGCAGCGGCGGAAGCGCTGCTGGCGGAGGGCTGCGACGTCATCGCCCAGCACTGCGACACCCCCTATCCCCAGACGGCTGCCGAAAAGGCGGGCAAATGGGGGATCGGCTACAATTCCGATATGTCCAAGGACGCTCCTAAAGCGACCCTGACCTCCGTCGTGTGGGACTGGGGCGTGTATTACACCGAAGCGGTCAAGCAGGTCATCGACGGCACCTGGAAGCCGGAAAATTATTATGGCGGCATGAAAGAGGGCCTGGTGGACATCTCCCCTCTCGCGGATTTCTGCAAGGCTGGCACGAAAGAGGCCGTCGAAGCGGCCCGTGCCAAGATCCTGGACGGCTCCTTCAATGTCTTTGACGGCGTCATCGAAACCAACGACGGCAAGACGGTCGGCAAAGAAGGCGGAACCCTGGACGATGCGACCATCACCGGCGGCATCAACTGGTATTTCAAAAACGTCGTCGTGAAGTAAGAGCGGAAACCGATAACGGGGAGGGGACGCGTGCGTCCCCTCCCCGAAAAGGGCTTGGCGGCTGGAACACCAACGCCCTTTTTCCTTTTTCATGGATACGCGCGACAAGACGGGAGGCGGGGACACAGAGATGCCAGAAGACAACAATCGCCGGCCGGCCGGCGGCATCGCGATCGAGTGCCGGGGCATCACCAAGTCGTTCGGCACGGTCGTGGCAAACGACGGGATCGACCTATCGGTGCGGTACGGGGAAATCCTGGCCTTGCTGGGGGAAAACGGATCGGGAAAAACCACGCTTATGAACATGCTGTCGGGGATTTACCATCCCGACGCGGGCAGCATCTCCATCAGCGGGCATGAGGTGGTCATCAACACCCCGAGTGACGCCATGGAGCTGGGGATCGGCATGATCCATCAGCATTTCAAGCTGGTGGAGGTGTTCAGCGCGATGGATAACATCGTGCTGGGCGTCCGGGAGCGCTACAGCAAGCCGGCCCTCCTGCGGGAGAAGATCCGGGAACTCGGCGCCGCCTTCGGCCTGGAAATCGACCCGGACAAAAAGGTATACGACATGTCGGTGAGCGAAAAGCAGACGGTGGAGATCCTCAAGGTGCTGTACCGGGGGGCGCAGATCCTGATCCTCGACGAGCCGACCGCCGTACTGACCCCCCAGGAGACGGACAAGCTGTTCCAGATCCTTCGCCGGATGAAGGAGCAGGGCTGCGCGGTCATCATCATCACCCACAAGCTGGGCGAGGTGATGGCCATCAGCGACCGGGTGACCATCCTGCGCAAAGGGAAAAGCGTGCAGACGGTCACGACAGCCGAAACCGATGAAAAGCGGCTGACCGAGCTGATGGTGGGCAAGGCCGTCTCCCTGCAGATCGGCCGTCCGGAGGTGGCGGATCAGGAGGTCCTGCTCAAGGTGGTCGATCTGACGGTGGATAGGGAGGACGGCTCCCGCGGTCTCGACGACATCAGCTTTGACATCCGCACCGGGGAAATCCTGGGCGTGGCCGGCGTGGCTGGAAGCGGCCAGAAGGAGCTGTGCGAGGCCATCGCGGGGTTGATGAAGGCCAGCAAGGGCGCCATCCTCTACAAAAAGGAAAACATCATCGGAAAGACCCCCGCCGAGATCATCGACCTCGGCATCAGCATGAGCTTCGTGCCGGAGGACCGGCTGGGAATGGGCCTGGTCGCGTCGATGGGGATGGTGGACAATATGCTCCTCAAATCCTATCGGAGCCACAAGGGGCCGTTCATCGACAAAAAACCGGCCCGCGCCCTGTCGGAGGAACTGGTGGACCGGCTGGACATCCAGACGGCTTCGGTAGACATGCCGGTGCGGATGATGTCGGGCGGCAACGTGCAGAAGGTGCTGCTCGGCCGGGAAATCCATTCCGGCCCCAACCTGCTGATCGCGGCCTATCCGGTCCGGGGCCTCGACATCCACTCCTCTTTCACGATTTATGATCTGCTCAATGAGCAGAAGCAGCGGCATGTGGCCGTCATCTTTATCGGTGAGGATCTGGACGTGCTTCTCGAGCTCTCCGACCGGATTCTGGTGCTTTGCAACGGGCGGATCTCGGGGATAGTGGACGCGCGCACGGCGAGAAAGGAAGACATCGGCCTGATGATGACCGGAACCGTGATGGAGGAGGTGAAGCCGTCGTGACTGGGACCGCACAGCCGGAACGGGGGAAAAAGGAAGCCCTCGTTCGCATTGTCAAACGGGCGGAGCTGTCCAACAACAAGCGGATGCTTCTCCGCTTGGTCTCGCTGGCGCTTGCCCTGGTGGCGGGCGGGCTGTTCCTGTTCTGCCTCGGATACAATCCTTTTAAAATTTACGGGACGATGGTCCAGGGCTGCTTCCGCAGCTCCATTGCCTTCCAGGGCACCATGCTGGTTATTATCCCGCTGCTGATCTCATCGCTCGGCGTGACGCTGGCCTTTAAAATGCGGTTTTGGAACATCGGGGCGGAGGGGCAGATCATCATGGGCGCGATCTTCGCATCCTATTTTGCCCTGTTCCACAGCGGCTGGCCCCATCCCGTGCTGATTTTCGTCATGTTCATCGCGGGTGCGCTCGGCGGCGGGCTCTGGGGGCTGCTGCCGGCCTTCTTCAAAGTAAAATTCGGGGCCAACGAGACCCTGTTCACCCTCATGCTCAATTATATCGCGCTGCACTGCATCACCTTTTTGCGGGACGGCCCCTGGGCCGATCCGGATTCCTCCGGTTTCCCGAAAATCGCCCGGTTTTCAGATAACGCGACGCTCGACCGGGTCTTCGGCGTACATATCGGTTGGATCGTCGCGCTGGTGCTGGTGGTGCTGGTGTTCATTTACATGACATACACCAAGCAGGGATATGAGATCAGCGTGGTCGGGGAAAGCCAGGCGACGGCCGCGTATGCGGGTATGAACGTCAAAAGGATTGTGCTGCGCACCATGTTCCTCAGCGGCGCCGTCGCGGGGATCGCCGGCATGGTCCAGGCGACGGGCGCGAACAAGACGCTGGCCGCGGGCGTTGCGGGCGGCGTCGGCTTCACCGCCATCATCGTGGCGTGGCTGGCCCAGCTCAATCCCTGGGGTATCCTGCTGGTCTCCTCCCTGTTCGGCATCCTGGAGAAGGGGAGCTCGGTGGTGGAGTCGACCTATCAGCTTTCCAAGGACTCCTCCGACATCCTGCAGGGGATCCTGCTCTTCTTTGTGCTGGGAGCCGAGTTCTTCATCCGTTACCGGTTTGTCCGGAGGCAGCGCTCCAAGCAGGCGAAGGGAGGGGATGCGTGATGGAAACGTGGATCCTCTTTTTAGTCAAGGCGTTCAGCTCCGGCACGCCGATCCTCTACGGTACGCTGGGCGAGATCGTCAATGAAAAGTCCGGGCACCTGAATCTCGGTGTCCAGGGGATGATGGCGGTCGGCGGGTGTGCCGGATTCCTGACGGGCTATTATTCCAACAACTTGTTTTTAGCCCTATTCGCCGCCTTCCTCGGCGGGGTCCTGACCTCGCTGATCTACGCGTTCCTCACCGTCACCCTCATGGCCAATCAAAACGTCACCGGGCTGACGCTCACCATCTTCGGAGTGGGGCTGGCCAACTTTATCGGCAAATTCGCGCTCAACCGGACCCCGACCGGGACCCTCAAGCTCCCGGACGGCATCGCCGGGCAGCTCAAAGACATCCGCTTTCCGTTTTTGGAAAAAATCCCCGGCGTGGGTCCTTGGCTCTACACCCTTTTCTCCTTCAACATTTTCGTCTACCTCGCGGTGGCCATCGCCGTTGTGCTGGCGGTGTACATCAATCACACCAAAACCGGACGGAATCTGCGGGCTATCGGGGAAAACCCCGCCGCCGCGGACGCGGCAGGCATCCATGTCACCCGGATGAAATACATTCATCTTCTCCTCGGCGGCGGGATCTGCGGCCTGGGCGGCGCCTATGCTTCCATGATCATCGGCAACGGCGTTTGGATCAGCGATTTCATCGGGGATCTGGGATGGATCGCGCTGGCGCTCGTCATCTTTGCGGCGTGGAATCCCGGCAAAGCGGTGCTGGGCTCTTTCCTCTTCGGGGCGCTGCGGGTGCTGCGGTTTTACCTCTCTTCGCTCATCCTGGTTTTCGCCGATCTCTTTCCCGGGATCCGCAGGCCAATCGAAAGCCTGGCAAGCGGGGTGCAGAGTATCCCGGGTGCCTTCTACGACATGCTCCCCTTCCTGATGACCGCTCTGGTACTGGTGGTCACCTCCATGCGGAAATCCAGGGAGCGGCTCCAGCCCGCGAGCTGTGGTATCAATTATTTCCGGGAGGATCGTTGATTCGCCGGACGGCAAAACCGGCGGCGTGCCATACAAAACCCCCGTGGATCCCCTGACTGGGACCCGCGGGGGTTTTTGAGCAGGGCGGTTAAGAGCCTCCGGCCCAAATCCGCCCTGCCCCTATCATTCTCACGGCATCCTAACCGAAAAGGCCGCCGGACGATATCGTTCCGTCCGCCTCCACACACACCTCGAGCGCGTGGCCGGCAAAATAGTCTGGGTCACAGACCAGCATCAGCTCCATCCGGAACCGGCCGTTCCCTTCCTTTCCGTTCAAGACGAGGCTCTCCGGCCGCAGGCTGGCGCAGAACGCCTCCGGCGTGATGGGGAAAAAGACCTTCTGCCCATCCTCCATGATATAGCATTCGGCATCTTCCTCTTCCGCCAGTTCCGCGGACGATGCCCAGTCCTGCGCCAAGTCCGGGCCGCCGTCATCCAGCAGGGCTTTCTCGACGCCCGCCCGGTTGTTTTCCAGCCATTCCAGCCGTTGCTCGACGGCGGGGAGCGCGGCCTCCAGGGCCCGGGCCTTGTCCTCTCTCTCCGGCAGATCCAACCCGACAAACACATCCTGCCCCCAGAGCCGGCAGCGGCCTTCATAGGTATAGTCGCGGCTTTCCTGCAACGTCAAATCCCGCATGTGAATCCCTCCTTCTTTCTAGGTAAGCACTGATTGAATCCAGTGGATGGATTGATGAAGGGGATTTCCCCCACAACAAGGAAAAAGCGCAAGAATACCGTGCCCTTCTTTCAAACTAATCATCCTTTCTGTTTATCGGCATATATGGCACACCGTCCCCCTTTGCCAAGGCGCCGCGCAGCACCTCATACAAGTGATGGACGTCGATTGGTTTCGGGACGAACCCGGTCATGCCGGCCTGCCCGGCCATCTCCATGTCCTCCCGGAAGGCATTGGCGGTCATGGCGATGATCGGGACGGCAGGAGCGTCAGAGTGTTCCAAAGCGCGAATGGCACGGGCCGCCTCCAGCCCGTTCATCTCGGGCATCCGGATATCCATGAGCACCGCCTGGAACCCTCCCGGCGGCGTATTTTGGAACACCGCCAACGCCTCTTTCCCGTTTTTCGCCCGGGTAACGGATGCCCCCTGCGCCTGCAGCAGTTCGGTCACGATCTGGGCGTTGATATCGTTATCCTCCACCACTAGGATATGAGCACCCCGGAACATCTCCCCGCCGGGGGATGTGTCCGCCGCGGCCGGATGCCGCACCCGGCCCCGAGGCAGCGCGATCGTGAAATAGAACTCGCTGCCGGCCCCGGGACGGCTGTTCAACTTGAGTTCGCCGCCCATACGTTCCACGATGTTCTGGCTGATCGCCAGTCCAAGGCCCGTCCCCTGGCTTTTGGAGCTGTTGGGCCCGAGCTGTTCAAAGCTGCCAAACACCCGCTTCTGATCTTCGGCGGCGATCCCCACCCCCGTATCGATAACCCGGAATGTCAGAACGGCATCCTTTTCCGATGAGGCGTCCTCGCTCACGCACAGCCGAACGGTTCCCCCGGACGGGGTGAACTTGAAGGCGTTGGACAGCAAATTGAGCAGCACCTGGCGCAGCCGGATAGCGTCCCCGATCAATTCGTCGTCCCGGATATCCTCTTCCATATGGAAATGCAGCTGCCGGCGGTCGGCTTCGGCCAGCATCATATTCTCGATCTCATTCAGCACGCCGCCCAGAGAAAACGGCTCGGCAGCCATATCCATCTTCCCGTTTTCGATCCGGCTCATATCCAGAATATCATTGATCAGCTCCAACAGATACCGGGAGGAGGATTTGATTTTGGAGAGGTTTTCCCGGGCTTTTTCCGGCAGGCCCTCCATCATGCCCGTCAGATCCGTCAACCCGACGATCGCGTTCATCGGTGTGCGGATCTCATGGCTCATTTTTGAAAGGAAGTCGCTTTTGGCCCGGCTTTCCGCCTCCGCCTTTTCCAATTCGCCGCGCATCACGGCGGCGTGCAGGCGGGCTCTCGATATGATGATGACAGTGGCCAGGATCAAAAGGAGAAACACCGACACCACCGATATAGCCAGCGTGGGATTGCCGTATAGGATGCTGGAAAGGGAGAGCCGTGTGTTGCCGACGGAAATGATGTTCCGGCTGGTAATAACGGCTTTCTGCTCATCGGTGAGGCTGTTGATCGCCTTGTTGAGAATCGAAAGGAGGCTGGCGTCGGCGGGTTTCGCCAGCGCAAACCCCATCTCCAGGCTGTCGTTGATCAGGTTGACCTGCATCACATTGGTGAAATTGTGCTGCTGGATGATATACTCCAGGTTAAAGGCCAGCCCGTAGTAAAAATCGATCTTGCCGCGGTTGACATCGGCCAGCGCCTTGGCGGTATCCGAGTAGTAGCGGACTTCGTCCGCCACAATGCCTTCCGGCATGACACGCCCCTCCATGACACCGCCGGTCAGCCCCTGTTCGGGATAGCCGGATTCCTTGTTGCGCACAAGGATAGAATCCATTTCAACATACGCCGCCGACAATGCCAGCCCTTGATCCATTGCGTCCTTTTCCGTGCCGAGGAAAAAACCGAGCATATCGGCCTCGCCCCGTTGGACCGCACGCACCGATTCCGCATAGCTGTCGCAGTAAATATAGGAGAAGCGCAGGCCCGAATAGCCGGCGATCTCGCCGAGCACATCGGATACGAAGCCGTCATGACTGTCGTTGTTGTTCAGGCAGATCATCGGGTGCCAGTTGTAGGGCACCGCCACGCTCACCGTCTCTTTTTCCGCGACGTACGCTTTCTCCTCCTCGCTCAGGCGGATGCTTCCGGTTTCAGCCGCGGTGAAATTGGCGGCATAGCGTTTTTCGGCAAACAGGGGATCGGCCTCGTATATCCGCGCGAGCGCCATGTTCAGCCCATCGAGAACCTCCTGATTACCCGGCGTGGTGACGATGTAATGGGGCTGCGAATCAAAGGTCGCGGCAACCACAAAATCCCCGCGGGTATCCGTGCTGTTGCCGAGCAGCAGGTCGACCTCGCCGCTTTCCAGAAACCGGTTCAGGTTGCCGGTGACCATGAGCTCCTCATACGTATAGGTCCGGAGGGTGCAGTCCAGGGCGTTGATCTCCAGATAGGCCTGCAATCGGCGGATATTTTCATGGTTGCGCTCAAACACGCCGATTGTCTTGCCGGAGAAACTGCCGAGGTCATAGCTCTTGATGCTTTTGTCATCCTCGCGCGCCAGCAGCGTTATCTGGCTGTACCCGCAGCTGTATTCCGGATAGGCAAAGTATTGTGTAAAGCTGTCCGCATAATAGGTCCCGCCGGCCAGATCGAAATCGCCGGCCAGGAACCGGTCCACCATACTGTTATTGTCCACGTCCACAAATTCATATTGCCACCCGGTGTATTTGGCAATCTCATTGAGGAAGTCCACGACCAGGCCGTACCGCCGCCCATCCGGGGCGGTCATGGTGTACCCTTCCGACTGGGGGAAGGCCACCCGCAGCACCGTCCGTTCCTCCGCCGCCGAGGGAAGTGCCGTCGGCAGCATCAGGAACAGCGCGGCCAGCAATGCCGCTCCCCGTTTCCGCCCATGTCCGAACCCCGATTTCATACACGCATCCTCTCTTTCCGCAGGGTATTGACCTCGCTGCCTCAGCCATCCCATCCTCCGTCCGGCGAATCGATGAAAGCGGGGGCCCGCCCGCCGTCCGGCGGCATATACGGCGAGATGTTCCGGCAGGAAACCAGGCAGGCCTTCCGCCGGTCCCAGTCCACCATGGAGGCGTCGGCCAGGAGCCAAAGCCCCAGATACGGATTGTAAATCTCCCTGGTGCATTGGCCGGCATCCCGTGCCCCTTCGAGCACACAGTTTTCACAAGGGACATCTCTTCGATAAAACAACTCGTAGCACCGCCGGCCGGGCTCCGCCTCCGGCACCAGCTCCTTGGTTTTTTGGTTGACATACCGTATCGTGTACGTTTCCGGGTCCAGCACGTACAGAAAGACCTCTTGATGGTCGAGCACGCTGCGCAGATTGGAAAGGGTATCCGTCAGGGCCTCCTGCGCCCGGCTTTTTAGGAGGAACACGCACAGCAGCTTGCCGACGAAGGTTAACGCATCGATCTGCTCCCTTGTCCATAAACGCCGCACCTTGCAGTCGTCAAAGCCCACAAAGCCATAAAACGCGCCGCCGTCCCGGATCGCGTACTGCAGCACCGACAGGACGCCCTGCCTTTCGAGAAGCGAGCGCTGCCAGTCGGGCAGTTTCCGGATATCTGGGCAATAGAAAATACCGTTCTCATCGAAATTATCCCGGTAATCTTGTCCTCCCTGCCGGTAAGGTACGGCCTGGAGCGTATCCTTTTGAGGAGACGTTCCACTCTCACACCACTCAAAGGTATTGCGGCACGCCTCCTGCCCATCCACGTTTTCAAAAATATAGGCCCGGCTGACCCCAAATGTATCCCCGATCAGCTCCAAAATGGACGTAACCGCCTGTTCCCTATCCAGGGCACTGTAGAGGATATCGAAGGCCCTGACCGTCAATTCGGAAAGACTCCACTGCTCCGGCAGGTCGGAATCGATTTCGGTCCGCCTGCCCATATCCCGGCCGGACAATACGCCGACAGGGCCGTCCTCCATCTCCTCCTGGTACCGGGCATACTGGTTCTTCCCCGCTCCTTTGGCGCGGTAAAGCGCCCGGTCGGCCTGATTGAACAGCAACGGGAACCCGGCCGTCCCGCCTTTGGAAAAGGCCAGGCCGATGCTGCAGGAAAACGCCAGATCATCCATGTTTTCCCGGAACAGGTCCTGCAGAGTCCGGATGGCCTCCGCCGCGCGTTGCTCCGCCACTTCCTCCCGGCGGATGTTCGGCATGAAGATCATGAACTCGTCCCCGCCGATCCTGGCCACGATATCGTTCCCCCGGAACAATCCTTCGATTTTCTCCGCCATCTCGACGAGTACCGCGTCCCCGAACATGTGACCATACCGGTCGTTGATCCGCTTGAAATCGTCCACATCCAGCAGCATCAGCACAGACAGCTCCTCCGGCCGGGCATCCCGGAGGTGGCCCGCCACCCGTTCCTGTGCCGCCGCCCGGTTATAGAGGCCGGTCAGCGCGTCCCGCATCGCCCGGTCCTCCAGCTCCGCCGAGGTCCGTTTCTGGGAATCGATATCCAGCATCACCCCCACCGCTTTGAACGGCTTGCCGTCCACATCGTACTGGGCGGTGGCCCGGGCCCGGCGCCAGCGGTATTTCCCCTCCGCGTCGGCGATGCGGAACTCCGCTTCCTTATAGGGGACCCCGGCCGTCATGGCGTCCATCAGGCCGGTAAAGACCGGGATATCGTCGGGATGCAGATGGGACGCCTTGAGGATTTCGGTACGGACATGGCGCTGAATCGGCGGATAGCCGTACTGCTTCTCCCAGTTGGAGGAGAAAAACAGCTCGTCCTTCTGGATATCCCATTCAAAAATGATGTCGTTGGTCTGATTGGTGATGATATTGTGCCGCTCCAGCGACAGACGGAGCTCCTCTTCCGCCTGTTTGGACCGGGTGATGTCCAGCAGTATGCTGTAGGCGACTTCTTCTCCGGCCTCTTGTGCCGGCATGCAGCGCTCCGACACCCAGACGATGCGGCCGTCCTTTGCTACAAGGCGGTATTCGAGTTCCAAAACCCGACCGGTGTTGCGCTGCTGCCGGAACTGTCCCTGCAGTTTCTGCCGGTCGGCGGGATAAACCAGCTCCATGTAGCGGTTCTGAAACCGCTGTTCCATTTCCCGGTCCGAATACCCCAGCAAATTCGTCAGGCCCCGGTTGGCCCGCAGGATCGTGAAATGCCGGTCACAGCGAAATTTCTGGATACCGCCCAGCAGGCGGTCGACCACGCGGGTATATTCCGTCTGCTCCAGAGCCATACCGGACGCCGTCTCAGGAGGAATCTGCCCCGTCCGTTCCTTCTGCCAAAGAAGCAGAACCCGGCGGTGGCGGGGGTTGTCCAGATCGAGGCGCAGGAGAGAGGCACGGCACCAGACATAGGCCCCGGTTTCCCGGTCAAGCACACGGTAGCGCCTGTCCCGCCGGGTCAGCCCCTCGTCGAACAATTCCTGCACGTATCCGCCAAGCAGGCGCAGCGCTTCCTCCCGGTCGTCCGGATGGACCGCCGTCCCGACAAACGCCCGGATGGATTCCTCAAAGCTGCCGCCCGCGCGAAGCGGCGCGAAATCCGGGTCCGCCAGATACACCAGATGATAGATCCCGGTATTCAGATCCACCTCCATGACGGTGGAATCGGTATACCGAAGCAAGGCAAAATATTTGAGCTGGCTCTGTTCGAGCGTGTTTTCCGTTATCCCGTTCAGGGTGTGTTCGGTATAGGGCCGCCCGCCCTCTTCTACATCCGCCGGAAGGCCGTCGGCATATTCTCGAGACAGCCGCGCAAAGGGTTCCCGCACGTTTTTGAAGCATTCCAGGAGCCGGGGAGAGAACGCGCCGCATTCGCCGTTGAGAATCATGCTGAACGCGCGGCTCTGTGGGATCGCCTTCTTGTATATCCGGTCGGTCGTTAGTGCGTCATAGCAGTCGGCTATTGCCACCACCTGTGCGCAGATGGGGATACTGTCGCCCTTCAGCCCGTCCGGATATCCCCCGCCGTCCCAGCGTTCGTGATGGTGCCGGCATATGTTGTAGGCGTACTCCAGGTATTCCCTGTCCTGCAGGCGGTCGAGCCCCGCGAGGATCTCGCAGCCTTTGACCGTATGCGTTTTCATCACGTCGAATTCTTCCGGCGTGAGTTTTCCGGGCTTGTTCAAAATCCGGTCGGGTATGGCGATTTTCCCAATATCGTGCATGGAAGACGCGTCGGTGATCAGCCCGATTTTGCGCTCATCCAGACCGTACTCCTGATAATTGACCGCCACATCCTCGAGCAGGATTTTGGTAAACAGCCGGATACGGCGGATATGCTGGCCGGATTCCAGGTTGCGGTGCTCGATGACGGAGGACAGCATATCGATCACGGCGGCGTTGGATTCCCTGAACCTGGCCGACTGCTCCTCCACCAGCGTCTCCAGCCGGCGCCGGTAACGGCCCAGCTCGATGATGTTCTTCACGCGGCTTATGACGACATTCGGGTCAAAGGGCTTGGCAATGATATCCGACGCGCCCAGCTCAAATACCCGGACCTTGCTGCCGGCGCTGTCGTCCGCGGTGATGACGATGGCCGGGACATGATAGAGCAGCTCATTGAGCCGCATCTCTTCGAGCACCTGGTATCCGTCCTTTTCCGGCATAACCAGGTCCAGCAAAACCACCGTGATGGATTCGCTGTATTGACGCAGGAGCATCAGCGCCTGCTCCCCGTTTTCGGCCTCCAGCAGATTGTATTGCGCTTCAAACAGGTTCCGCAGCACGGCACGGTTGATCTCTGAATCATCGGCGATCAGGATGGTTTCCGGCCTCGTCATACGCCTACTCCTCCTCAGACGGACACAAAAGTGCGATGATTTCCCGATGGGCACTTCTCAGCTCTCCATAAGACCCCTCTGCCGCCGGATGGTCTCCCGAACGCAGGAGCACAGCTGTTCCGGTACAGGCACGACACAGCCGGTCCATCCCCAGATTGCCGGAGATACCCTTGAGGGTGTGTACGGCGTTCAGGGCGGCGTCCCATTCCCCCGCCCGCAGTGCCGGCCCGATTTTGGCGAAGGTCCCGTCCAGGGGGAACTTCATCAGGTATTTCTCATACAGTGCGCTGTTGCCCGCAAAACGGCCCAGCGTTCCTTCTGCGTCCACGCCCGCCCTTTGCAGGTCCAGTATCCGTTTCACATCCATCCCTGCTCCCCTTGTCCGGCGGCCATGACCGCCCTGTCCCTGCATATACAGTGAATTTATTAATTATATCGGTTTTAACCAAAAACCGCAAGTACGGCAGACCGATTTCAGCGGCCAGGGGAAATCCCTTGATTATATGGCGCCGCTTGTGGTAATATAGACCTATAGCCAGCCTATGGCAAACCGGGAGGAACGGGTCATGCGTATTCAGGAGTCGGCTGAAAACTATCTCGAAACCATCCTCATTTTACAAAAACGGCACGGGCAGGTGCGTTCCATCGATATCGCGTCGGAGCTCTCTTTTTCCAAACCGAGCGTCAGCATCGCGATGAAAAACCTGCGCGCCAACGAACTGATCGAGATGGATAAAAACGGCTTTATCACACTGACGGACAAGGGCCGGAGTATCGCTGAAAAAATCTATGAGCGCCATACCCTGCTCACCGACTGGCTCACAACCCTGGGCATCCGTCCCGAGGTGGCGGCGGAAGACGCCTGCCGGATCGAGCACGTGATCAGCGCGGAATCGTTTCAGGCTCTCAAGGCACATGTGCTGAAAAACCAATCCCCATAAACGGAAGAGGAATCCCCGCCCGGCGGCAATGCCGGGCTTTTTTGCGCCCGATATCGCCGCCCGCGGTACAGCACCCCCTGTGCCCGCGGAAATAGCCAGATTTACTAAGCGGATCAACCGTTTTCTCCGCACAACGCCTCTGCCTTGAGCGGCTCGGCTGCGTGGGAGGCATCCCGGTATCCACAGGTACCTGCGCATCCGCATCGAAAGCGCTGCCGGTCATCGCCCAAAGGGGCCTGCTGAACGTCGCTGACACTTCCTCATCGCCTGTCTGGGAGTGCTGAACCGCTAACTCCCGTCGTCCGGATGCTGAATTCCCAGGCCTGAAGCGCAGAAATACCCGGTTCCTCCACACGACAAAACGGCAGGGTTCGGAAAACCCTGCCGTCTAATAGCAGGTGGGCTCCGGATCATTCGGCCAATGCCGCAGAAAATCCATTCCCACCCAGTTGGCATAAATCCGCCTGTGGCTGCCGATTTGGCCGACATAAATGGCCCCTGGAGCCTTGTCCGGCACGGCAGCCATCTGCACAAAAGAGAGGGGTTCCTCCGGCGTCATGTCCGCCCCTCTCCTTTCAGAGCGGCACGCAGCTCGTCCGCTCGCCGAAACTCCGTTTGCACGGCCTGGAACAGCATCGGATAATCGTCCCGCCGCTCCCCTGTCCGCAGCGGCTCCACCAATGTGCAGAGCGCCGCGTACAGCGGCGTCAGGCCCATATTGCCTGTGACGCCTTTGAGCGTATGAGCCGCTTCAAAGGCCTTCGCGGTATCTCCGGAGGCAAGGGCACCGCCCAGTTTCTGCAGGCTGTCGTCCTCAAACAACCTGTCCAGCAGGCTGCGGTACAGCGTTTCGTTCCCCAAAAAACGGTCCATCGTGGTCTGATAATCCACACCGTAGGCTTCGAGCGTGTCTCTGAATCCCCGCATTCCCACAGGCCTCCTTTTTCACCGCACAGGCACAGCGGCCCCTAATCCTTCCAAAGCCGGCAGCCGTCTTTTCCATCCGCCTTGGCACGGTACAGCGCCCGGTCCGCCCGTGCGATTACATCCTGCACCGGCCCTTCCGCGTCCCAGATGACAACGCCTGCGGAGGCGGCGGCCGGCACGGCCCCCTCCAGGCAGCTTTCCCGGGCCGCGCGACAGATCGCTTTCCCCTTTTTCAGGGCGGTTTCCTCCGATCCCATCCGCTTCATAACGACCGCAAACTCGTCCCCGCCGAACCGGGCCACGATGTCCGTCTCCCTCGTATGAGAACGCAGCAGCTCACCGAACCGGCGGATCAGGCGATCCCCTTCGGCGTGCCCGTATGCATCATTCGCCTGCTTCATGTTGTCCAGATCGAACAAAAAGAGTGCCAAAGGCATATCCTCTTTGCGCAGCGAATCAACCGCATAATAGAAGCCGCGCCGGTTGAGCAGGCCGGTGAGAAAATCGCGGTACGCCTCGTCCCGCAACAGACGCTCCCGTTCCCACGAGGCGGTGAGCCCGACGGCATGTGCCACCCGTTTGGCAAGGCTCGTGCCGGTATGGGGCTTGGCGGCATAGTCGGCGGCGCCGGACTCCAGTGCCCGCTCCTCCAGCTGCGCGTCGGAAGGGCCCGTAGCAATGACCGGGATATCCCACACCGCCCGTTCCCGTTTGAACGCCTCGAGCACGGCAAACCCGCCGGAGCCGGGCAGGGACAGGCTGAGCACGACTGCGGCAAGCTTGTGCGCGTGCCGGCTCAGGCAGTCCAGCGCGGCGGCGGCACCATCGGCCTCTACAACCTGATAGATGTCTCCGAATGCCGCCCTGACCGTTTCGTGGTATCCGGCATCCTCGTCTACAACCAGCAGCGCCCTGGAAGGCAGCCGTCCCGGATCCCGCTCCCGGTCCGCTTCGAGGCCTGGCGCGGGGGCTTCCCCTTGCAGCAGGGCCTCGAAGTCACGGCAGGGAAGAGGCTTGGCAAAATAGTATCCCTGTACGTAATCGCAGCCAATCTCCCGCAAGCGTTCCAGCTGCTCCCTGGTCTCCACCCCTTCCGCGACCACACTCAGGTTCATCGAACGGGCAAGCCCCATAATGAAGCGCAGAACCCCCTGGTGGAGCGGCTTTGCCGTCTCACTCTGGATGAATTTCATGTCCAGCTTCAGGACATCCAGGGGCATCTGATTGAGCATGTTGAGCGAGGAGTAGCCTCTGCCGAAGTCGTCCATCTCAACGACAAATCCAAGCTTGCGCAGCCGTCCCACCGTTTCGATGATCTGATCCGGGTTTTCCGTGTAAGCGCTTTCCGTAATTTCCAAATGCAGGCGGGAAGGCGGCTGGCCGTACCTCTCCACGGTTTCGGTCAGGATCCCGGGAAGATCCGCGTTGTAGATATCGGCCCGGGACACATTGACGGAGACGGAAACGGGCGGAAGGCCCTTTTGGTCCCAGGCTTGCATCGCGGCGCAGACGCTTTCCCAGACATATTGATCGACCCGGGTGATAAAGCCGTTCTTCTCGAACAGGGGGATGAACTCCGACGGCGGCAGGAGCCCCCACTCCGGATGGTTCCACCGCACCAGCGCCTCGGCCCCGGCCAGTGTATCGTCCCGGACCCTGTATTTGGGCTGCAGGTAAATTTCAAACTGTTCCCCGGACAGGGCCGCTTCCATTCCGTCTGTAATCGCCTGCTCCCGCAGCAGCTTGCTGCGCAGCTCATCATCATAGGCCGCAAAATGTGTTCCATACCGGCCTTTGATACCGCGAGCCGCCAGCAACGCCCTGTCGCACATCTGCTCTACTGAAATGCCCCGGTCCTCGACCGGATAGATCCCCCACTTCATCACGACGTTTTTGGTGCTGGAGAAGGCGTTTATCCGCGTCCCGGCCTCCAGAAACCATGCATCCTCATAGGATCGGGGGCGTTCGATCAGGCAGGCGAAACGGTCGGCTCCGAAGTGGCTGCAAAGGCCCCTGTCCCCCACCATCTCGGTATACAGCGCCGCGATGCCGCACAGGAGGCGGTCCCCGGCCGGCATGCCGAAAACATCGTTGATCAGCTTGAAATTTTCAATGTCGGAACAGATCAGATCATACTCTTTGTCCGGATTCTGTGCGAGAAGCTCCCGCACCCTGCGGTAAAAAAACTCTTTTGTATACAGGCCCGTCAGCCGGTCATATTGAAACTGGTTGATGATGGCGGCGGTTTCCCTCAAATGGAGAATATTGGCGATCCGGTGAAGGAGGATCTGGGGCCTGTACGGTTTGGCCACGAAATCTGCGGCGCCGTGAGACAAGGCCGCTACCTCGTCCGATTCTCCCCCGCTCTGCGTGGTGACGATGACAGGGATAGAGAAATAGGCGGGATCCGCCCCGATATGCGAGAGGAAGGCGTACCCGTCCATGACGGGCATGACGATATCCAGCAGGATCAAAGAAATGTCCTCTTTATGCTCCTGCAAAATGGCGAGCGCCTCCCGGCCGTTTTCGGCTTCCAGAACCGTATACGTCGGCGACAGGATGCCGCCGAGCACCGCCCGGTTGATTGCATTGTCCTCTACAACCAATATGGTGGTTTTATTCGTCGTCATTGCAATCCCTCGTTGCCGCCCGTCTTACATGTAGGCCTTATAATCGGCCTCACGTTCCCATATATGCTCCCGATTTTTCGGAACGGTGATGCCCCTTGCGCGCCGCCATATCTGTGTTTATTCTATCATAGCAGGGAGAAATATGCAACCGTATTCCCCCGTCGAATGCCTTATAGACTCGTTTTTACAATACACTTCCGTTTTGTAAAGACGGAGGCTTCCACAATGAAGGCGGATGCGGCCCCGGACCCCGTCTTTCCCTGCTTTTTGGCAAAAGGGAAGCGCGGCCTTGCGGCCGCGCTGAGAGGAGGGAGGTGTGAAAAAGCATCTATTTGAAACCTCTTGCGAGGGATTGGCCTTCTGCCTTCGGAAACCCGTTTGGCGGGGAGGTTTTCTTGGGATGTTTTCAGTATACGAGGAAAATGTGACCAAGGTTTGAACCCATCTGGAAGATTCCGTGAAATCCTTGTAAAGGAATCGTAAAGAAATCAAGGCCGTTTTTCGGCATCCGTCTCCTTTTTGACGCTCTGCAGCTTGTGAACCGCATCGGCAGGCGTCTTGGCCAGGGGAACGTCGTAGATATCGCTGTAGGAATCGGCTTCGGCGCCGCTTGCCGGGGCCGAAGGAATCAATCCGGTGCATTCGGTTGTGGAGGCCACGCTGAAGGCCTCGTCAAAAATAGCGTCGCCGTCAGCGTCATACGGCAGCGGTTTTGGGGGATATCGTTTCATAGCGGACCTGTCCTTTCCAAATCAGGGTGTGCCGGCCTGCCGGCAATGGAACGGTCAGACCGGGGGTGTACAGTTTATGTTTCCCATGTCCGATATCCCTATACCTCGCCTTGGCTTCGAGAGTGCAGGAAAAAAGTGCATTCGACCGGATCCACACATTATATGTCCGTTTTCAGCAGTGAGTACATCTTCATATCGAGAATGTTGCCGTTTTTTACAGCGTTATGCCTCAGTGTCCCTTCGTATTGAAACCCTGCTTTTTCAAGCACCCGGCAAGACGCCGCATTGTGCGCAAACGGCTCCGCATAGATGCGGACAATATCGCTCTTGTCAAAAACATAGCGGCAAATTTGTTTGACGGCTTCCGTCATAATCCCTTTTCCCCAATATTCTTCCGCTATGTAATAGCCCAGCTCCGCAGTCCTCCTGTGGATGTTTCCCTGCCGAAAAACACCGATACTGCCGATCACGTTTCCCTCTGCCGTGATGGCAAAAGAAAAGGTTTCATTTTCATCTGCGGAAAGCATGGCCGAGATATACGCTGTACCGTCCTGTTCGGTGTAAGGATACGGCAATCCGTCCCTGAGATTCTCTTGTACTTTTTTGTTAGAAATGGCCGCGGCCAAATCCGCCGCGTCCGACATCTTCCATTTTCTTATGCTGCAAGTCATTTTGTATTCTCCTTGCTGATATTTCGTTTGCCGAGTACACCGAAAGGCAGACTACAAGGTATACTATCCCCTTCCCTATACTATCACATGGCCCCATTCGCCACAAGGCCGCTGGAAAAACTGACAGAATATCCACCGTCCATGCTCCGTCTGCAACAACCCCCTTCAACTTGACAAAATCGGAAAATTATGGTATAATATAGGTGGAATCAAGGCGACGCCTGTGGCGTTGCCTTGATTCCTTTTGCATGTGTCTCGATATGGAGACGCGCCAGGAGGAAATCGAATCGGAAGAGGAGGAGAAGATGAAGCAGAAACAGTTGAGATTCACCGTGGACGGACAGGAGATCCGGGCCCGTCCCGTCACGGTGGTGGCGGACAGCCGGAACTATCTGGTGGCGGAATTCGTCTTCAGCGGCGATTGGGAGGGACTTGAAAAAACCGCGGTGTTCGAGCAGGCGTCGGGGATGGTCTATCACGTCCTGGTGCAGGACGGAACCTGTACCGTACCGGCGGAGGTGATCCAGGTGCCGTGGTTCCGTGTCTCGGTCTTCGGCGGAGACCGGCTGACCACGAACCGGGTGGAGGTGTCGGTCTGTCAGTCGGGGTTTTTGCCCGGTGTCACCCCGCCGGCGCCCACCCCAGACATTTATGACCAGCTCCTGCGGTCGGTGGCGGCGGAACGGGAACAGGCGGCCGCTTCCGCCGACGCGGCCGAGGCAGACCGGCAGACCGTGGCGGCGGAGCGGATCGAGACGGAAACCCTGGCGGAACAGGCGGGTGCCGCGGCCAAGTCGGCCGGAGATGCCGCGTCGGCGGCAGCCGGGCAGGCCCGGACCGCCGAAACGGCCGCCGGGCGGGCGCAGGATGCCGCCGCCCGGGCGGAAAGCGCCGCTGAAAAAACCGACGCCTACACCAAGACCGAGGCGGATGGGCGCTTCGCCGCGATGGTGTCCGGACAGGCAGGCGGGGTCCCGGCGTATTACCGCGACGCGCTCGAATCCGAGGCATTCCGGAGGGCCGCCGTTCTGGGGGAGACGGTTGAGACCGGATTCGACGACAAACTGTCGAGCAATCCCTATACCTTTGCCGGTATCTCCCCCTCCCTTCTGACCGTCCGCCGGCAGCAGGAGCGGCTGACACCCTATGCCGCGGCCCAGACCGCGGCGGGCGTGACCCTCCTTCCCGGAGCGGGCAGGCGGGTCTCGTTGGAAGGCACGGCTTCCGAGGCCGCGGTCTTTGCCGCACCGTCCGGGGACCTGGAGACAGGAGAGTATATTCTTTCGTCCAACGGACGCCTGCCGGCCGGGGTTACGCTGTCTCTCATCGGCCAGGCGGAGGAGAGCCTGGCCCAGATAGGGGCGGGCCAGGCACAGGCAGCGTTCCGGCTGGAGCAGGCGGTACAGGCGCACGTGCAGCTGCGTGTGGAGGCCGGCACGGCGGTAGCCTGGACGGCCTGCCTATCCCTTACCTGGGCAGCGGTCCAGCCGGACATTTCCTGTCCGGTGCCGGTAAGCACGCCGCTGTACGGCATGCCCGGCGGTCCCAGGGATGAATGGGACGCCGTCCCGGGTCTGGAGACACGCCGCTGCCGGCTGATCGAGCCGGGAGACGACAGCGAGATCGCGGTGTCGGAGGACCCGGAAATCGCTTCGGCACTTCTGGGATTCAACCTGACGGTCCCTCACCGGCATACGGGGGATCCGGAGGCTGATGTGTTATGCACCCACTTTGTGTCGAAAAGCACCGGCAGCACCATCGAAGACATCACCTTTTCTCTGGACCAAAGCCGGATCCAGCTGCGGATGCGCACCCGGATCCTGTCTTTGTACGGGTATAAGGCGAGCGACCCGTCGACCGCCCTGCCGGCCTTCCGTTCCTGGATGACCGCACAGAAAACCGAGGGGACCCCGCTGCAGCTGGTGGTGGTCATGCCGGAGGAAACAGCCCTCCCCCATCCCGCGCAGGCGCTGTATCCGCTCGGCGGCAACGGCGTCATCCAGGCGGATGAAGGAAAGGTGGAGCTCCGGTACAGCCGGGATCTGGACGCCGTGCTGGACCGGTATGCCAGCGCCATCGAAACGGCGGGCGGCGTGCTGTCTGTCTGACGGATTGGCCGTCAAAACGCCCGGCGCAAGAGCTCTTGCGCCGGGCGTTTTCCATTGCGGCAGGGTCAGTGGAAAAAGGACGTGGTGTAGTTCAAATACCATTTCCCGTCCTGTTTACACACCATCAGGGTCAACGTATAGGAGCCAAATGCGGCGTAGCTGGAAAGGGATGGCGTATACTCCTCCTGGAAGATAACGAAGATGTAGGCGCTCTTCCCCCTCTTTCCCACCATCACGTCCAACAGCTCCAGCTCACCGTCCGGAATATAGATCTGATCCAATATCGTCGATTCATCGAAGGTATACTGCTCGATCTGCTCGGGCAGTATCAGGTCCAGCATGAGCTCGCCGTCCTCTTCCTCCAAAGCTCTCCGGAACCCGGCGAAAAGGCGCTCGGGAGAGGCGTGATACCCGAGAAGCACCTGCCGTACAAGGCTGGTGACGCCGACGACCATCAGCAGAGCGGCGACAGCCAGCGCGATCCATTTGATCAGGCGTTTCGGATTCTTTATCGCCGGTTTGGCCGGCTCTGCCGGTCCCTTGTCCGGCTCCCGCGCCGCCATATCCTGCAGGACGATGGAAGGGGGGCCGGGGGGAGGCGGGACAGCTTCGGCGGGGGAGGGTACGGGCGGATACACGGCGGAGGCCGGCTTGGGCGGACCGGGTGGAGGGGCGGGTTCGCCCTGGAGCATCTGTTCGATCTGATGGATGCGCTGGGCCGTCTGGTTCGGGGCGCCGCATTTCCCACAGAACAAGAGACCGGCGTCAAACTCGTGACCGCAATTTTGACAACGGTAGGTGGACATGGATGTTCCTCCTCATACGCTTTGTCCATAGTATACCGTATTCCAAAAGGAAAGAAAAGAGGAAAATGCGTAAAACCGCCCCTTCTCATAAAAACCCCCATCGGAGGTCCGATGGGGGTTTCTTTCAGCCGGCGACACCCTTTTTCCTGGGCGCCTCACATCATATCCCGTTTGTGTAGAATGAAAGCCACCACCGCCATGATGATCCCCGACAGCAGGATCGGGAACCAGAAAAACTGGCTCAGGGGCAGGCCTTCCACGTTCATGCCGTAGAACCCCGCGATGATGTTGGGGATGGAGATGACGATGGTCACCGAGGCGAGCACCTTCATGACGATGTTCAGGTTGTTGGAGATTACCGAAGCGAAGGCATCCATGGTGCCGGAGAGGATGTTGAGATAGATGCTGGACATCTCGATGGACTGCTTGATTTCGATGAGCACATCCTCGAGCAGGTCCTGGTCATCCTCATACAGCTTGATGTATTTGCCCCGCATCAGCTTTTCCAGGGTGGTTTCGTCGGACTTCAGGGACGTGGAAAAATACACCAGGGACTTCTCCACGTCCAGCAGGTTGATAAGCTCTTTGTTCTTCATGGATTTGCGCAGCTGTTTTTCCAGGGAGCTCGAGAGTTTGTCGATCTGCTTGAGAAACTGGAGGAACCGCTGCGCCACCCGCAGCATCAGCCGCAGCACGAACTGGGTTTTGAGATTGGTCTGGACGCCCTTGACCACCCCCTCCGCAAACTCGGAGAGAATGGCGTTTTCCCGCAGGGAAACTGTGATCACACAGGATGGGGTGACCAGGATCCCGAGCGGAAGGGTGTAATAGGAGACCTCGTCTTTCTGTCGTTCGGCCACGGGCGCGTCGAGGATAATCAGCGTGTTGCCGTCCTCGGCCTCGATGCGGGAGGACTCCTCCTCGTCCAGGGCCGCCCGGATGAAATCCTGTTCCAGAGAGAACTGGTGGATCAGGCTGTTGATCTCCCGCTCGTCCGGGTTGACCACATTGACCCAGCATCCCTCCTCGAATTCTTCCCGCAGGCGCACCCGTCCATTGACGGTTTTGTAATAAGCGATCATCGGCGCATACCCCTTTCCCGGGAGCCCCGACGGCCGCCAAAAGGCTAGGGCCGGACCGGATGCGTCCCGCTCTTGTTGACGTTTCGACTGCCAGGGTCAGGACTCACCCCGCCCACCTCCTGTCTGCTTGCCGCACGGCGATAACCGTGCTCTACCGTCAACATTATAGCACAATATTACACGATTGCAAGCGCTATCTGAGGATAAACGCCAGAAATCGCCCGGAAGCGTGTGAAAACAGCCGTATTTGGTCCAATATCAGCCAATTTAAAGTAATTTTAACATGTCTATCTGCGGTATCCTTAGTCTCCCCGTTTTCTTTCCGCTTCATACCCGCCGGGCCGTTCCTCTATTCTTCTTAAATTTTTCCGTTTTTCTCCGGCTTTTTTCACGGGTTTTTCCTCTATAATGAAAAAAATACGGCTGGTTGAAGGTTTTGGAGCCCGCCCCTCGTTTTTATAGATGGGCGGACGGAAAGGGCGGTGGTGGAGCAGGATGAACGACGAAGCGTTTGCCGGGCTTGTCCGGGACTATTCCCGCCTGATCTACACGGTCTGCCGCCGGCTCGTCCACGACGATCAGGAAGCCGAAAACCTGACCCAGGATACCTTTCTCACCGCCTACCGCGCCATCGGCCGCTTCCAGGGGGAGCATTACAAGCCCTGGCTGGTACGCATCGCTGTCAACAAAGCCAAGGACCATCTCAAAAGCGCAGGACACGCCCTGACCGAGCCCGCCGAACTCGAAATGCTGGATGCGTACCCCTCCGCCTCCTCTCCGGCAGCGGAAACTGAGTCCCGGGAAACCGTCGCGCTCATCCGGAAGGCCTGCGAAGAGCTGCCCGAGCCCTACCGTCAGGTGGCTCTCCTGCGGTTCTTGGAGGACAAAAGTTACGAGGAAATCGCAGCGGCCCTCGGCAGGCCGCTCAAAACGGTGCAGACACAGGGCCTTCGGGCCCGTGAAAAGCTGCGAAGGACCTTAAAGGAGGTGCTTTGAATGCTGGATGAACATACGATACGGGACGGCCACCTGACCCCCGAAGCCTTGGACACGCTCGCCCGCGGCGCCTGCGACGAACGGGACACCGCCCTGCTCCTATGCCACCTAGAGGCCTGTCCCGCCTGCATGGATGGATATATCGAAGCCGCCTGCACGGCCGGAACCGACGAGCCGGCCGGCGGGTATCCGGCTCTGGAATCCCGCATTCTCACGGCTGTCACTCGGGAAAGCCGCCGGGCCAGGGGCCGGATCATCGCGGCGAACATCGCGAAGATGTCGGTGGCGGTCGCGCTGACCATGCTCCTCTTTTTCAGCGGCGTGTTCCACAAGCTGGGAGAAAGCACCTCCCACATCCTGCAGCCGGTCACCACCGAAGAAGCCCCCCCTCCCGGCCCCGCCCGGGAAAGCCGTTTTGAAAAGCTGGCCGCCGGTTACAGCACAGGTTTTTATACCCTTGTCGACCGCATTCAAGCATTTTTTATAGGAGATGATGAGCATGACCACGAATAATGTCCCTCCCTACGCTCCTCCCGCGCCTCCGCCTTTCGTCCCGCCCGCTGAGCGCCAGACCAAAAATAAATTCTGGACCGTGTTCTGGTCACTCATCCCCGGCGCCGGCCAGATGTATCACGGCCTGATGAAGCGGGGCGTCTCCCTGATGCTGCTGTTTGCCGGCGTCATCGCGGTCGCCGCCCTCACCTATCTCGCGCCGCTGACCATCCTTCTTCCGGTCATCTGGTTCTATTCCTTTTTCGACACCATCAACCGCATCAACATGCCGCTGCAGGAATTGCGTCTCCAACCGGACGAGTATATGTTCCTGTCCGGGGACACCCGTCTCCAATTCGGACGGGACGCTGTCGGCCGCTTTGTGAAAAAGCGGCATCTTCTCTTGGGCTGGGCCCTGGTCATCCTGTCGCTCTGGCTCTGCCTCAAGATGCTGTTCAGCAACAGCTATTACAGCCTCAACCAGCTGCTGTCCCCCGACGCGATGCGGATCATCCGCGATATCATCAACGTCCTGCCCTCCCTGCTGATCCCGGTCGCCTGCATTTTCTTCGGTATCCGCCTGATCGTGGGGAAGAAGGAGCCGGTATACGACGAATACACCATTCCTGGCAAAGAAGGAACCGCCGCTCCGCATCCCCAGGAGAGCACCCCGTCCGGCGAGGATTCCGCGGCTTCCAAATAATCCCCGCTGCCCATTCACTCGATATCAAGGAGGACTACGATCATGGACATTCAAACCTATCCCGCCGGGCAGGCGCCGGACGATATGATAAGACCCGAAAACACCCCTCTTCCCCCGTCACCTCCGTCTCCCGCCCCCGTGCCTCCGGCACCGCCGGCGGCTCCGCTTCCGGTGCAGCCGGTCCGTCCTCCCAGACGGGTGGGGACCTTTACGCTCGGTCTAACCCTTGTGATTCTGGGCGTCTTTGTCCCTCTCGCCCTATATTTCGGAGGGAATGCCTGGAAGCTGCTCCAGTTTGCCCCGGTGGTACTGCTCTGCCTGGGCGTCGAAATCCTCATCTATGCCATCCGGTTCAAAACCGAGAAATTCCGTTATGACGGCCTGTCCATCTTCATGGTGGTCCTCATCACCTTTGTCACCCTGATCGGATCCTTAATCGGGCCGCCCATCGCCCACGCGGCGTCTTACGCAGAGCGCCTGGCGGCCGAGCGGAACAAGGCGGTCCATACCGTCGAATCCGCCATGGCGGATGCCCGCTGCACAGGCAATGCCTATGCCAATGATTACGAGGAGACCCGCATCTGGACCTCGATGAACCGGGATGTCGACGACATCGCCGACTGGCCCGTCACCGTCAGCGCCAATCTGTATACGGTGGACAACACCCAGACCCCTTCCAAAGAGCAGATCGCGGCCGCCTTCGCCGCCATCGCGACCTCCTGCGGGGAAAATGGCGGCATTCGGGAGCTCCGGCTGCGCATCCAGGTCGAGGAGCCCGACGCCCACACCGAGTATAGCGTACGCATCGCGGGCAATCCCATCCGCCCGGTTTCCACCGATGACATGGCCGCCCGGCTGATCATCCGGAGCGAGCCCAACGCCACCACGCCGTCTACCACGCCGGCGACCACATCCGGCACGGAATCCTCCGCCGCGACCGAAGCCTGAACAAATCTGAAACACACCGATCCCCCCTGTTTTTTGCAGAAACATACCGAAAAGGGGCCGTTTGCTGTCGCAAACGGCCCCTTTTTAGATTGGATTTCATCCGCGCGCCCTCCCACCGTCCGGGCCGCGGCGCAGGCCCCGCCTTCCTACCACTCCGGATAGACGACCGGGTCGCAGAAGCTCTCGATAGTCAGCGCCGCCGAGATGAGGCGCGCCTCGTCCGCGCCATACAGGATCACGCCGCGGGGCTGCCCGTTCTCCGTCATGCACAGGCGCAGGGCCATCGAGGGCAGGCCGGTGAAATGCGGGATCTCCGTCGGCCCGGTCATGACGCACGCGTCGTAATCGCGGCAGGCCTCCCGCATCCGGCGGCGCCACTTATCCCGCTCGGCCAGCGCCGCCCGGTAAGGCGGGTCGTCGAGATTTCCGGACGCCCCAAGCGCAGCACGCAAGACGGCGTTCCCATAGGCCATCATCGGTTCCGGATGGGCCTCATAGTAGGCTACGATGTCCCGGAGGGTTTCCGCGCGGCCGCCGTCCCTCAAATATGCCTCCAAATCGTGCCGGAACTCGCACCGCATCAGGTCGCCCATATAGGGGATCGGCGGATGGAGGACCTCCGTCAGACGGACTCCCGCCCCGCGGAGCCGCTGAAACAGGGTTTCATACCTTGCTAGCTGGCTGTCCGAAACCTGATCGCGGCCGGCGATGTTGACGGCGAGGCGCAGCGTCCGGGGATCGGCCGGCAGGGCCGGCGGGAGCGGAGAGGCCCGCATGCTGCTGTACAGCATCCAGGCGTCGGCCGCGTCCCGCGTCAGCGGGCCAGCGCTGTCCAGGGTATGCGAAATGGGGATTATCCCCTTTCCCGGCAGCGAGCCGTGGGCCGGCTTGAGCCCGGTCACGCCGTTTTGGGTCGCGCAGCCGACGATGGAAAAGGAGGTGTCGGTCCCCACGGCGGCGGCGCAGAACCCGGCCGATACCGCGACCGCCGAGCCGGTGCTAGAACCCCCCGGATCCATCGCGGGATCGAAGGCGCCAATCACCTGCCCGCCCCGGGAACTGTACCCGTTCGGCATGTCCGGCGAGGTGTAGTTGGCGAACTCCGTCATATTGGTCTTGCCGAGGATGACCGCCCCGTTCCGGCGGAGATTCGCGATGACCGGGGCGTCCTCCGCCGCGACATTATCCGCGAGGGACAGGCTGCCGGCGGTGGTATGGAGCCCTTTGACATCGATATTGTCCTTGACCAGGACCGGCAGCCCGAACAACGGCAGCGCGCGATTCTGCCCGGCGGCGTCCAGCTTCCGCGCCTGCTCCGGCGCGGACGGATCCAGCTCCGCCACCGTGTTCAGCCTGCCATCGTGTTTTTCGATGCGCCGCCGGTAGGCCCGGACGAGCTCCTCGGCGCCGATCCGCCCCTCCCCCAGAGCCTGTCTGAGCTGCCGGGCCGTGCTGTGATGGAGCGCTTCCATGCCGTCTCCTCCTGACCTCCGTATCCCGTTCAAGCCATACCCCGGACGCCTACCATTCGACGCCTCGCCTGGCGGACTGCCCTGAGGCGTAAGGATGTTTGACCGCCCGCATATCGGTGATATATTCCGCGGCGTCCCGCAGCCGCGCGGATGGATTCCGCCCGGTCAGGACCACTTCCTGGCCTTCCGGCCGGTTCCGGAGGTACGAAAGCAGCGCCGTTTCCTCCAAAAGTCCTGTCCCCACCGCGTCGAGCACCTCGTCGAGGACCACCAGGTCGAGCTCACGCCGCTGTTCAATCAGGCCCAGCAGCTCCGCGTAAAACCGCGCCGCCTCGCCCCGCTGCTCCGGCGTCATGGCAAAGGTGAAGGGCACCTCGGGAAGAAACGGGAATAGCGTGACTCCGGCCAGCCCGGCCAAGGCCCGGCACTCCCCCGAGCTGCCGTCCTTGAGAAACTGGGCGACCCCCACCGCAAACCCCTGCCCGGCCGCCCGCAGGGCGAGGCCCATGGCCGCGGTCGTCTTGCCCTTCCCATCTCCGCAATAGAGATGGACACATCCCGTTTCCATTACGCATGCTCCTCGCAATAGGCCCGCACCCGGTCGGGCACGTTCGTGATGATGCCGGTCACCCCATAGGATACCGCCAGCGCGATGTCCTCCGGCGAATCCACCGTCCAGACGTTGACATCGATGCCGTGCGCCAGGCAGGTATCGACGATCTCCTTGTTGATGCTGTGCAGATAGGGGTGGATCGCATCGGCGTTGTAGGCGCGAACCAGCTCCAGCGTTTCCTCCGGGGTCTTGGGATCGCCGCCGTACAGCAGTCCGGTGCGCAAAACCGGATACTGGGCCTTGAGGTCCCGCAGCCATCCGTGCCCGAAGCTCGAAAACAGGGTCCGCTCCACACAGCCAAATCGCTGCAGGGTCTCAAAGAGCAGACGGTAGGCCGCCTCCATGTCCGTCCCCTCCCGGAACGGGCCCTTGATCTCGATATTGATCGGATCGACGTCCTTGACCACTTCGAGCAGTTCCTCCAGGGTGGGCAGAGGGGTTCCCGCAAAAACGGGTGAAAATTTCCCGCCGAAATCGTATGCCTTGAGCTGTTCGACCGTCATATCCTGGATTTTTCCCTGGCCGTTGGAGGTGCGGGCGATCTCGTCGTCGTGGCAGACGACAAAGCGGCCGTCCCGGGTCAGGTGGATGTCCGTCTCGATCCCGTCGGCCTTCTGCTCGAGGGCCAGACGGAACGCGGGCAGGGTGTTTTCGGGCGCGTATGCGGAGGCTCCGCGATGGGCGTGGATGATCGGCATAAAAAGAGGACTCCTTTCGTCGCTTTTTCCTGATTATACCGCGCCCGCGGGCAAAAGACAAACCTTTTTGCGGGGCTTCTGCCCCCTTTTTTCTTTACATCGTTGTAATATTCCTCCTCTATACTGTATACTATAGGGGAGGTTCCGGGTTTCCCCGACGGCAATCGGAAAGGCTGGTGGAATATGAAACGCTCACAAAAAATCGTCAGTGTACTGGATATCGGCTCCAATTCCGTCCGGATGGGGATTTACCAGGCGGGCAAGACGGGTGCCGACCAGCTCGACAGGCTGGAATACCCGCTGCGGATCGGGCACGAGGTGTTTACCACCGGGCACATCAGCGCCAAGACGGTGCGGGCGCTCTCCGCCGTGCTGCGGGGGTATACCCAGGTGATGAAAGAATACGGAGTGACCGAATACCGCGCCATCGCCACCACCGCCCTGCGGGAGGCGGAAAACCGCGCCTATGTCCTCGACCAGCTCAAAACCCAGAACAATCTGGTGGTCGAGGTTCTCGAGGACGGCGAGGAAAGCGGCCTGATTTACGGCGAGCTGCTTCCCACTCCCTATCTGGAGAACGAGGCGATGCTCGCCTATGTGGGCACCGGCAGCGTGGGGGTGGCGCTCTGCCGCCGCCACGAGGTGGTGCAGACCTGCAACATCACCCTGGGATTCTTAAAGCTCAGCGAGATCCTCAAGAGCATGGAGGACCGCACTCCCCGGTTCTATCAAGTCATTGAGGAATATGTAGACGCCTATTTCCAGCGCCTGTCATGGCGGCTGGCCGGCGGGTCCCCGCGGGAGCTGGTGCTCACCGGACGGGAGCTGGACACCATCGCCTCTCTATGCGGAGCGGCGGAGGAAAACGGGGCATTCCGCATCCCCCGGGACGCGCTCGAGGGCCTGTACGAAACCATCAAGAACCTGCCGGCCGGCATCATCGCGGATCAGGCGGCCATCCCCGAGGAGACGGCCGACCAGCTCCTGCCCATGCTGGTGATCTACCAGCGCATGATGGATTTTGCGATGGCGCCGGCCATCCTCTCCCCCCGCCTGCGCCTGATGGACATCCTGGCCCGCCAGATGCTGCTGCCCGCGGAGAAGGCCCGGTTCGAGGCACAGGAACGGAACGGTGCCCTTTCCTGCGCCCGGGAAATGTGCGCGCGCAGGGGAATGGACCTCGCCCACGCGGAACGGGTACGGGAATACGCGGTGCTTCTGTTCGAAAAGCTCAAAAAGCTCCACGGCGTCAGCGGCAAGAAACGGATCCTGCTCGAATGTGCGGCGCTTCTGCACGAGGCCGGATACGGTATCAATGCGAAAAACACCTCCCTTGCCGCCTATGACCTGATCAAGCAGTCCTATTTTTACGGCCTGGACGAGGCGGAAACCGCCCTCATCGCCGAGATCGCGCAGTACGGCGACCTGCACCGCCCCAGCCCCGGCACCCTGATCCTGTCCGACAAGCAGAAGCTCCTGGCCGACAAGCTCGCGGCCATCCTCAACCTGGCCAACACCCTCGACGAATCCCGCAAGGGCAAGATCGGCGAGGTAAAGGTGCGGCTGGAGGAGGAACGCCTCGTCGTCACGGCCAAGGCGCGGGCGGAGCTGCTGCTCGAGCAATGGGCCTTTGACGACTGTGCGCCTTTTTTTGAGGACGTGTTCGGCATTGAGCCGGTGCTGATCGTCAAAAGCGGCCTGATGTAGGGAGGGAGCGACATGAAAAAAACGACCGCATTCCCCTATACCAACCGGGAGCTGAGCTGGCTGGATTTCAACGCCCGGGTGCTGGAGGAGGCGTATGAAAAGGAAAATCCCATCCTCGAACGGTGCAAATTTCTGGGGATTACCGCCTCCAACCTGGACGAATTCTTCATGGTCCGCGTCGCCGGCCTGCAGGAGCAGGTCCGGTCCGGATACAAGGAGCCGGATCCGGCCGGCCTGACGCCTTCCGCCCAGCTCCGCCGTCTGGAAGAGGCGGTCCACGCCTTTGTCGAACGGCAGTACAACTGCTTCGCGCGTTCCCTGCTTCCCCAGCTGAAAAAACAGGGTATCACCCTGCCGGGCACAGAGGAGCTGACCCCGGACCAGCGGGATTTCATCGCGGAGTATTTCGAAAAGGTGCTTTTCCCGGTCCTGACCCCCCTGGCGGTGGACCGGAGCCGTCCCTTTCCCATGCTGTCGAATAAAAGCCTCAATCTGGGCCTCCGTCTGAAAAAAGACGGGGAGACCGCCTTTGCCGTGGTCCAGGTACCGTCCATCCTGCCCCGTCTGGTGGAGCTTCCGAGTGAAAAGGGACGGGCGTTCATCCTTCAGGAAGCCCTGCTCAGCCTCCACCTGGGAGATCTGTTCGAGCTCCACGACATCGACGCGGCGGCCTCCTTCCGTGTCACTCGCAACGGCGACCTCTCCATCGACGAGGAGGCCGAGGATCTGCTCATCGAGATCCAGCAGTCCATCAAAAAACGCAAGCGGGGCAAGCCGGTCCGCCTGGAGCTCTCCCGCCACTGCGACCGGGAGCTGCGGGAGTTCCTCACCGAGATGCTCCACGTGGACGAGCGGGATATCTATGAGGTGCCGGGGCCGTTGGACCTGACCTTCTGCTTCAAGCTCAGCGGGCTGGACGACCGGCTCCGCCTTCCTCCCGTCACGCCGGTGACACCGGCGGACTTCTGGGGCGTGGCGGATCCCTTCGAGGCAATCCGGGAACGGGACCGCTTCGTCCATCATCCGTATGAAAGCTTCGACTGTGTGGTGGATTTCGTCCGCCGGGCCGCAGAGGATCCCGACGTCCTCGCCATCAAGCAGACCCTCTACCGGGTCAGCGGCCAGTCCCCCATCATCGCCGCCCTGATGAAGGCGGCCGACAACGGCAAGCAGGTGACGGTGCTCGTCGAGCTCAAGGCCCGTTTTGACGAGGAAAACAACATCCACTGGGCGCTCAAGCTGGAGGAAGCCGGCTGCCATGTCCTCTACGGCCTGGCGGGACTCAAAACCCACTGCAAGATCCTGCTGGTCGTCCGGCGGGAGGAGGATGGCCTGCGCCGCTATCTCCATCTCGGCACCGGCAACTACAACGATTCTACCGCCCGCCTATACACCGACATGGGGATGTTCACCTGCCGGGAAAGCTATGGCGCAGACGCCTCTTCCCTGTTCAACGTCCTCACCGGGTATTCCAGGCCCCCTCAGTACAGCCGGCTGGTGGCCGCGCCCGAGGGGATGCGTCCCTTCTTTTACCGCATGATCGAGAAAGAGATCCAAAACGCCTCCCACGGCCTGCCCTCCGGCATCTTCGCCAAGGTCAATTCCCTGGTGGACCCGGCCGTCATCGCCCGGCTGTACGAGGCGTCGCAGGCGGGGGTGCCGGTGACGCTGGTGGTGCGGGGGATCTGCTGCCTCGTGCCCGGCTTGCCCGGGATAAGCTCCCATATCCGGGTGTTCAGCATCGTCGGGCAGCTGCTCGAGCACAGCCGGATCTTCCGCTTTGAAAACGGCGGGAACTCCAAACTGTACCTCGGCAGCGCCGATCTGATGCCCCGTAACCTAGATAGGCGGGTGGAACTGCTCTTTCCTGTGGAAGACGAAGACATCCGCCGCCGGGTAGATGAGGCGATCGGGCTGTTTCTGGCCGATACGGTGAATGCCCGGGAGCTCCATGCCGACGGGACCTATGAACTGCCCGACCGCCGCGGGCGGCAGGCGGTCAACAGCCAGCTCGAGCTCTACCGGCTGGCCAGGGAAGCTGTCGCCCGCAGGGAACGGGAGGCGGCAGAGGCCGGCTCTCCGTACGAGGGATAGGAACAAAACCATCCGGAGCGATCCGGCGCATATAGAAAAGCACGGCTGTGTGAAAGGGATGTGTGACGATGTTGAGAATCGGATTGTTGACGAGCGGCGGAGACTGCCAGGGCCTGAACGCCGCGATGAGAGGCGTTGCCAAGGCGCTGTATGAGGCGTTTGACGAGGTGGAGATCCACGGTATCCTGGACGGATACCGCGGCCTGATCCAGGACCGGATCCGCCTGATGAAGCCGGAGGATTTTTCCGGAATCCTGACCCTCGGCGGCACTATACTGGGTACCTCCCGCTGCCCCTTCAAACTGATGCGGGTCATCGGGGAGGATGGCGTCGACAAGGTCGAGGCCATGAAAAACACGATAAAAAAACGGAAACTGGACTGCCTTGTGATCCTCGGTGGCAACGGCACCCACAAAACCGCAAACCTCCTGTGCGCCGAAGGGGTCAACGTCGTCACCCTGCCCAAAACCATCGACAACGACCTTTGGGGAACCGACATGACCTTCGGCTTCCAGAGCGCGGTGGATATCGCGGCCAACGTCATCGACTGCATCCACACCACCGCCACCTCTCACGGCCGGGTCTTTATCGTGGAGGTCATGGGGCATAAGGTGGGCTGGCTGACCCTGCACGCCGGCATTGCCGCGGGGGCGGACATCGTCCTCCTGCCTGAAATCCCCTATGACATCGAAAAGGTCGGCAGCGCGATCGAGCGCCGCCGCAAACAGGGCAAGCCCTTTTCCATCCTGGCGGTGGCGGAAGGGGCGCTTTCCAAGCGAGAAGCCAAAATGAGCAAAAAGGAACTCGCCGCCGCTCGGCAGAAGGAGGGGCTTCCCTCCATTGCCTACCGCCTGGTACAGGAACTGGAGCCCTATGTGGGCGGAGAATCCCGGGTATGCGTGCCGGGCCATTTCCAACGGGGCGGCGCTCCCTGTGCCTATGACCGGATGCTCGCCACCATGCTGGGGGCTGCTGCCGCCCGCCTGATCCGGGAGGAGAAATACGGGTATATGTGCGCTATCGTCAACAATGAAATCGTCCCCGTGCCCCTGGAAGAGGTCGCGGGGAAGCTGAAAAAGGTGCCGGTGGACTGTCCGGCCGTCCAGATGGCCCGGGAAATCGGGGTGTCTTTCGGCGACTGACGGGCTTCTGGCCCGTAAACAAAACCCCGGAAAAGGTATCCGTTCGATAAAAATGTTGAAGGGCGTCATCGTGATCACGATGACGCCCTGTTGGCTTGCCTTGCTTTTTTGACGGTGAAAATGTCTGTTTGGGCAATTTCAAAAACACTCCGGCGGCTCATAAACGCATACCGGACGTGATGTACGCCGATGAAGACGACAAGGGCAGGCATTCAGAATCCCAGCAGATGCTCCAACAGGATCTTGACGCCGATGCCGATAAGAACGATACCGCCCGCGATTTCGGCCTTTTTCCCGTATTTATCGCCGGTCCTGCAGCCGATCTGAACCCCGGCGAGACAGAGCACAAAGGTGACGAGGGCGATGACGAGGCAGCAGAGCAGAAAACCGTACTGCGGCGCGAGCAGCCCGGTCCGTCCGGCCAGGGCCATCGTAACCCCGACCGCCATAGCGTCGATGCTGGTGGCAATGGCCATCACGAGCAGGTTTTTCCAGTCGGTGGGATCCCCCTTGGGGATATCGTCGCCATCGCCGCCCCGGAGAACCTCCCAGAGCATCTTGCCACCGATAAAGACAAGCAGGCCGAACGCGATCCAGTGGTCGAACGCCTCGATCTGGTGGGCGAAGGTGTGGGCGATGACGTAGCCGATCACGGGCATGAGCCCCTGGAAAAGGCCGAACGCCCCCGCGAGCTTGACGCTTTTAGTCCATTTGGTATGGCACATCAGAATGCCGCTGCTCACGGATACCGCGAACGCGTCCATCGACAGGCCCACCGCCAGCAGGAGCAGGGTAACGAGATCCATTGAAAAACGAGCCTCCCCCATGTATCGACAAATTCAGACGCCGGTCTCTCATTATACGGCGAAAAAAAACGCCTGTCAACCACACTTTACACATATATGGGCAACGGAGGAAAATTATGTGGCGGAGCCTTGAATTCGGAGAATTCCCTTGACAAGATTTAGGGCGGAATGCGATAATGAGGGCATGTATTTTGGAAAGGCGTGGTCAATGTGGGGAAGTATACCGCCGAGGACATCATGCGGATGGTGGAGGATGAAAATATCCGGTTCATCCGCCTGCAGTTCACCGATATATTCGGCTCTTTCAAGAATATCGCCATCACCGCCTCCCAGCTGGAGAAGGCGCTTCAGAACAAGTGCATGTTCGACGGCTCCTCCATCGAGGGATTTGTCCGGATCGAGGAGAGCGACATGTATCTCTATCCCGATCTCGACAGCTTCGTCATCTTCCCGTGGTATGGGGAAGGGGAACGGGCGGCCCGCCTGATCTGCGACGTGTACAAGCCGGACGGCACCCCCTTTGAGGGCGATCCCCGCGGCCTGCTCAAGAAGGTGCTCCGCCAGGCGGAGGAGATGGGCTTTTCCGGATTCAATGTGGGGCCGGAATGCGAGTTCTTCCTGTTCAATTACGACGAGGACGGGCATCCGACCACCAAGTCCTTCGACCGGGGCGCGTATTTTGAGCTCGGGCCCACCGACCTCGGGGAAAGCGCCCGCCGGGATATGTGTCTGGCGCTCGAGGACATGGGCTTCGAGATCGAGGCCTCCCATCACGAATGCGCGAACGGCCAGCACGAAATCGATTTCAAATACGCCGACGCGCTTTGTGCCGCGGACAACATCGTCACCTTCAAGCTGGTGGTCAAAACCGTCGCCCATATGCACAATATGTACGCCACCTTCATGCCGAAACCGGTCTACGGCAAGGCGGGCAGCGGCATGCATGTAAACATGTCCCTGATGAAGGACGGGAAAAACGCGTTTTACGACCCCGACGATTCCTTGGGCCTGAGCAAAACGGCTTACAGCTTTATCGCGGGCATCCTCGAACACGCCCGCGGGATGTGCGCGGTGACCAATCCGCTGGTCAATTCCTATAAACGGCTGGTGTCGGGCTATGAAGCACCGGTGTATATCGCCTGGTCGGCGAGCAACCGCAGCCCGCTGATCCGGGTCCCCGCCTCCCGCGGCATCGGCACCCGCATCGAGCTGCGCAATCCCGACCCCTCGGCCAACCCCTATCTGGTGCTGGCGCTCTGCCTTGCCGCCGGGCTGGACGGCATCCGGAGAGGCCTGATGCCCCCCTCCTCCACCGACAGCAATATTTTCGAACTCTCGGGTGACGAGCGGGAGGAGCGGGACATCCATTCCCTGCCCTCCAATCTCAAGGACGCCGTGCGCGCCATGCGGCGGGACGAACTGGTCCGGGAGACGCTGGGCGAGCATATTTTCGGCAAGTATGTGGAACATAAAACCGAGGAATGGGACGAATACAAGATCCGGGTTACCCCCTGGGAGCTGGACCGGTATTTGGAGCGGTATTGACTGCGGGAGGGAAACGCATGGGGCGTCCTGCGGCAAAAACAGGAAAGTGGCTGGCGGCCGGTCTCGGCTGTGCCGGCCTTTTTCTGTTGTGCGGCACGCTTGTATTTCTGCTGGGCCGCGGATCGGTGCCGGCCGGTCCGGCCGCGCCTCCCTTTGTGGCGATAGAACCGGGCTCCGGGGAGACGGATCCGTCCACAGCCGGCACCACAGCATCCTCCGCGGCGGCGTCCTATCCGTCCGTACAACCCTCCGGTGATCCCGCCCGGGAGTTCACCTTCCCCGAGGAGGGCCGCGCCGCGCTCGACACGCTGCTGGCCGGATATGAAGGGGTATCCGTCTTTTACCAGGACGTCGGTTCCGGCGCTGTCTACGAATACCGGTCATTGGAGAAATATCCCGCCGCGAGCGTCGTCAAAGCCCCCTATTGCCTATATGTATTGGATCTCGCATCGCAAGGCCGGGCCGACCTGAATCAGACCTTCACCTATACGGAACAGTGGATGCGGAAGGGGACCGGTAAAATACAGAATATGCCGTTCGGCACCGTGCTGACCCTGCGGGAACTGGTCCGCTACGCCATCGAGGAGAGCGACAACGTGGCTTTTGCCCTGATCCGGTCGGCGTTTCCGGCCGACGGCTACCGCGCGTATGCGGCATCGTTCGGCCTGACGTATCCGGAGGATATCCGGAATGGGGCGAATTCCCTCCTCTGCGCGAGGGACGCGGGCGCCTATCTGGCGGCGATCGACCGGTTTATTCGGACGAACCCCTATGGCCCGGAGCTGAAAGCCTCCCTGCAGCGGACGAAAAACCCCATGATCCGCTCCTCCTATCCCATGGCCCGCAAATACGGGTGGATGGAGGGGGCCTATCACGATATGGCGATCGTCTACGCGCCCCATCCGTACCGGCTGGCGATCCTCTCGAACCACGACGAAGGGACGAAGGAGGATTTGCGGATGTTCCAGGAGATCTCGATGCTTATCGAACGGTATTCGGGGAATACGTGAAAGAGGTCGGCGCGCAACATGCTTCATGTTGCGCGCCGACCCTCAATGATACGGTGGAAAATGTCAGACCGACCAGTGACGGAGCTGTTTTTTGAGCGGGCGGCAGATCCCTTCCGCCGCGAGGATGCTGATGATCATTTCGGGGATGCCGTTGGTCAGGATGATCAGGCCCAGGGCTCCCAGCAGCAGCTCATAGCCCATGCCGGCCGCCGCCGCGTATTCGGGCCCGAAGAAGAGATAGGCGCCTCCAAGGACAAGAAACGTGTTGGTCAGGCTGCCGACCGCGCCGGCCACGGCGAATTCGAGTCCGGCTTTGTTTCGGAAAAAGGCCCGGATTCCGGCAAGCGCACCGGTCATCTTCCTCGAATGCTGCCGGGCGCGCAGCTTGACCAGGGCTTTGGAAAGCCCACTGTATGTCAGCCCCGCGAAAGTGCCGGTCAGGATGCGGGGGAGAAAGCAGACCACCAAACTCCAGCCGTTGCCCTGGAATTCACCGAGCGAATAAAACGGGGTGTAGATAAAGGCGAACATGGCCGACGTGGGCGGGGGCATGAAGGTCCAGACCAGGAAGCTGAAAAGCCCCGCGAAGAAGCCCATGAGGGTCCCCGCCCCGGTGCCCAGCAGGATAGCGGCGACGATGACCGGAAGCATGGCGAAGGTCGCCACCATCGGGCCGATGGGCAGGCTGCCGAGCGGCGTGAAGCAGAATACCGCCTCAATCGCGAGCAGCATGGCGAACTGAACGAGAAACAGGATCTGTTTGCGGCCCAGGGGTTTGTTCTTGATTTTTTGCAATAAAATCTCCTCCTAGCTGCTGTTCCCTTCCGGGATACAGCGCCGTTTGTATATATCATCGCCTTGCCCCCCCGGCGGCTGACCGGCTGAAGCGCGTCTGCTGCCTCGCCGCAGGGCCGCTGATCCGGGGGAACGAGACGGGATTGTCTGAGAATCAGACAGCCTTGCGGTTTTTTTCGTAGATGATCCGCAGGCCCTCGAGCAGCAGGGTGTCGTCCCGCCGAATTTCCCGCCGGCAGTGGACGAAGACCACCCGGCCGAGTCCGCCGGTGCCCACGACGGTCACCGGATAGCCGAGCTCCTCCTCAATGCGGGCGGTCATCCCTTCGATCATGGCGGCGGTGCCGAAAACAATACCAGATTCCATGCAGTCGTTGGTGTTGGAGCCGACCACCTTCTCCGGCGCCTGCAGGCGGATGCGGGGAAGGAGGGAAGCTTTCGTAATCAGGGAATCCAGGGAACTGGAAATGCCCGGCATAATGGCTCCGCCACGGAACGCCCCGGTTTTGTCCACCACCGACACCTTGGAAGCGGTTCCGAGGTCCCAGATCAGGCAGGGCGCTCCATATTTTTTTACCGCCGCCACCGCGCCGACGAGGAGATCCGCGCCGAGTGTGGCGGGATTATCGATAAGGATGTTCATACCGGTACGGGTGCCGGGCCCGACCTGCATCGCGAGCACCCCGGTGACCTTGCGCACCGCCCCGTGCAGGGTCTGATCGAGCGGAGGCACCACCGAGCTGAGGATCGCCCCTTCAAAGCCGGCGGGGTCGACGCCGTACAGGCGGAAAATATCCAGCAGCTCGACCGCATACTGATCCTCCATTTTGGACCGGTCGGTGGCGATCCGGGATTCAAAAAGCAGCTCGGTGTTTTTGAACACGCCGAGCGTGATATTGGTATTCCCCATATCGAGCGTCAGAAGCATCGGACATCCGCCTTTCCTGCTATGAACTGCCGGACCCCTATCCGTGTGCCGGCTGAGTTTATATTATAGCATATTCGTCAAGTGCATGAAAAGCCCGCCGGTGCGCCCGCTTTGCACCTGCCGCACATTGCCGGTGGGAAGGACGGGCCCCATCTTAATCAAAAATTCGCCCTTTTTTCTTTGAAATCCCCTTAGAAACGGCCTATACTAGCTTTATAAATGCCGCGTGAGGGAGGGGATTCATATGCCGGGCTGGAGCATCCTGTTCTACACCCTGGCCGGAGCCGCGGGGCTTCTGGCGCTTCCGGTCCTCGTCTGGCATGTGGCGATTGCCTTTTGCGGCCTTGCGCCGGCACGCCGCCGCAAGAACCTGCCGGTGCCGGGCCGGTACCGCTTTGCCGTGATCGTGTGCGCCCGGCACGAGGAAACGGTGATCGGCCAGCTGCTCGACAGCCTGAAGGCGCAGGACTATCCGCGGGAAAGCTATGAGGTGTTTGTCATCGCGGACAACTGCACCGGAGACGATACCGCCGGCGCCGCCAAGGCGCACGGCGCGGCCGTGTATGAACGGTGGGACCAGCGGCGGATCGGCAAAGGGTATGCTCTGCAATGGGCGCTTAGCCGCATCCGGGAGGATTACCCCGGACGGTTCGACGCCGTGTGCGTGTTCGACGCCGACAATCTGGCGGCACCGGATTTCCTGACGAAAATGAACGAGGCGCTGCAAAATGGCGCCGACGTCGCGCAGGGATACCGCGAGACGGTCAATCCGGAGGAAAGCTGGGTCAGCGGCTGTTACGCGGTTTACTGGATGTTTCTCATGCGGTTTTTCTACCGGGCGCGGCAGACACTCGGAATGTCCTGTATGGTCTGCGGAACCGGCTTCGCGTTCAAGATGGAGGTTTTGGAGCCCGGCGGCTGGAATACCCGGACCGTGACGGAAGACTGCGAGTTTTCCGTCCAGCAGATCACCGCCGGACGGACCATCGCGTTTGTGGATAGGGCGGTCTTTTATGATGAACAGCCGTCCGGCTTCGCCACCTCGCTGCGCCAGCGGTACCGCTGGGTTGTGGGCGCCGCTCAGGCGACACGCTGGTGTATGAAGGACGTAGGCAGGGGTATCCGGGCCCGGCACAAGGGATCGGTAGATATGCTGTGCTATCTGCTCGCTGTCCCGGCCACCCTGCTGCTGATGCTCCAGGGGCCGCTGCTCCTGTTGGCGGCGCTGCTGCAGCCGCTTTCGCCGCTCCCGATTTTATGGGGGATATTGACGGGGACCGCTGTCTCCTATACCGTGGCCGCGCTGGTTGCGCTGCTGTGCGTGCACCTGGAAGGAAAAAGCGTCCGCCGGTTGTGGAAGCCCATCCTGCTTTTTCCGTTGTTCATGCTGCCGATGGGCTTCATGGCTGTGGCGGCGGCCATTCATCCCCGGGTCGCCTGGAAGCCGATCGTGCATCGGCGGGCGTCGACAATTGACGACGTCCTCAAATCCTGATAAACTATACGATATGTCCGGCGGATATGGAATCCCACGGCGCCGGAGTCATGAGGAGGAATCGAGATGTTTTCACAGGAGCTCCAAAACGCGGCGGTGGCACAGGGCTGGCGGGTGAATCCCCAGACAGGTGCCGTGACAGGCGTGTGCGATGGCGTAGCGTTTCGCGCCCTGGCGGAGGACGGGCTTTCTCTGGAACTGTCGGCCAGTATCGGGGAAAAACAGATACCGAAGCTTTCGGCGAAGTTTTCCCAGGCCTGTCCCGGATCTTCGGTCCAGCCCGCCGCCTGCGGCGTCCGGATCGACTGTCCCGCATCCCCTCAGACGGGAGAGGCGTTCGTTTCCCTGGTGCATCTGGCGGCCAAAACAGCGGTGTCGCACATCGAGGTGGCGCACGACGACAAATTCGAACGCTATGGCGAGCCGTTTTACGTTTATCTGCGCGGAGCGGCCGGTGCGCTCCTGGGCGCGCTGGTGGGGGCGGTGCCTTGGTTCCTGATCGGGGGCGGCTGGTTCTCGATGTGGCTCGGTGCACTCATCAGCATGGCCTCTTTCTACGGCTACCGGCTGTTCAAGGGCGCGCATCACACGACCTTTGCCACGGTTACAGTCGTGCTGTTTTCCCTGCTTGCGATGTTCGGCGCCGAGTTCTGCGGGATGCTGCTCGATTATGTGCGCACCGGTTATTATGCGGATGTGGCTCAGGCCTTTGCGGCCATGATGGCGGGCCTGGAGGGCGGCGGCCTGTGGACCTTGCTGCGCAGTATGCTGGTGGGGCTCATCTTTGGGTTGATCGGGCTGTTCTCCATCCGTAAATATATCTCGGTCTATACCCATGAGCCCCGGTTCCTGCGCAGCCGGGGACACAGGCGGGATAAATAAAGCCACCGGCAGGTGCGGGCGCCCTATGATAGGGCAGCCGCCCAAAATCTCGCGTCCTTGGGGGATAACCGGTTTTGAAATAATCCCTATTATCTCAAGAGAGGGGCGGGCGATATGCTGACGCTGACACACGAGTTGAGTGATATGGTGGCGGATGCTTTCGAAGGGTGCGGATACGGCCGGGATTGGGGGCAGGTGTCGGGTTCCGACCGGCTGGATCTGTGCCAATTCCAATGCAACGGCGCCTTCGCGTGCGCGAAACGCTATCATAAGGCACCGCTGGCGATTGCTGAGGAGGTGGCGGCCGTTCTGGCGCGGAATCCCCTGTTTGCCAGGGTGGACGCGGCGCCGCCGGGTTTCCTCAACCTGACCTTGTCCGATGCCGCGCTTCTCGCCCGTCTCGCCGAACTGGCGGAGGACCCCCATCTCGGGATCCCACAGGAACCAGGCGGCACGATCCTGATCGACTATGGCGGTCCCAACGTCGCGAAACCCCTGCACATCGGCCATCTGCGCTCGGCGATCATCGGGGAATCCCTCAAGCGCCTGGCCAGAGCTATGGGGCGGACGGTGCTGGGGGATGTTCATCTGGGAGACTGGGGCCTCCAGATCGGCCTGGTCATCGCCGAATTAACAGACCGGCATCCGGATTGGCGCTGCTTTTCCCCCGACTTCCGTCCGGATGAGGACGACGTCCCGTCCTTGACGCCGGAGCTGCTCGCCGAGGTCTATCCCACAGCAAGCGGCCGGAGCAGGGACGACCCCGCGTTCAAAGAAAAGGCGCAGCGCGCCACGGGGGAACTGCAGCAGGGCCGGGCGGGCTATCTGGCTCTGTGGAGAGAGATCCTGCGGGTGTCGGTCGAGGATCTCAAGACCAATTACCGCCGCCTGCAGGTGGATTTCGATTTGTGGTACGGGGAAAGCGACGCGGAACCCTATGTAGAACCCCTGCTTGCCCGGCTGCGGGAACGCAATCTGCTGCGCGAGAGCGAGGGGGCCCTGGTGGTCGATGTGGAGGAGGAGGGGGACAAAGCCCCCATGCCGCCCGTCATTGTCAAGAAAAGCGACAGTTCCAGCATATACGCCACCACCGACCTGGCGACCATTCTGCAGCGGGAACGCGACTTTGCCCCGGCGGAGATCTGGTACGTGGTGGATAAACGGCAGAGCCTGCATTTCACCCAGGTGTTCCGCTGTGCAAAGAAAGCGGGGCTCGTCCCGCCTTCGGCCCGGCTGGAGCATCTCGGCTTCGGCACCATGAACGGCAGCGACGGCAAGCCCTATAAAACCCGGGACGGCGGAGTGATGCGGCTTTCGGAGTTTCTGGATACCGTGACGGACGCGGCCTTTTCCAAAATGGGGGACTCGGCCTTCGTCTCCAAAGAGGAGGGGCCCGAAACAGCCCGCCGGCTGGGGCTCGCCGCCGTCAAATTCGGGGATCTGGTGAATCACCGGACCAAGGATTACGTTTTCGACCTGGATAAATTCCTGGCATTCGAGGGGAAAACCGGGGTATATCTCCTCTATACCCTGACCCGCATCCAGTCGATTCTGAACAAGGCCGGGGATCCGTCCGGCACCTGTCCCTCCGGGATTTATACGGACGTGGAGCGGGAGCTGGTCCTCGCTATGCTGCTGACAGGCGATGCCTTTTCCCACGCGTTTGCGGAGCGGGCACCGAATATCGTATGTGAGAACGCATACCGGATCGCCTCGGTGTTTTCCCGGTTTTATCACGATAACCACATTCTGGGAGAGACGGATCCGGACCGCAGAGCCTCCTGGCTCTCCCTTTGCCGCCTGACCAAACGCCTGCTCCTCCTGCAGCTCGACGTCCTCGGCATCGAACCGGTCGACAGCATGTAGCGGCGCCGCAAAAAAGCGGGGCCTTATGAGAAACTTAAGACGGTTCCCGTTTATTCTTAAAATTTTGTCCATCCGCATATGCTACAATGACAGGGACATCACACACAGGAAGAGAGGTCCCGCACCATGCATGAATCCGATCCCTATCCATATGATGACGCCTATGACCCGGCAGCTGTCCGGAGCCAGCGGATGGAACGGCGCCGCCGGGAACAGCGGCGCCGTTGGCGCCGGCTATTGGTCGTCTGTACACTGGTTGCCGCCGTACCGCTGCTGATATACGGGCTTTGGCGGACAGGAAGGAACGGGCCGGCTCCCGTCGCCTCCTCCGGCGGACCGTCTGCCATCGCGATCCCGGAATGGATCGACCAGCAGATCATCGACCTGGACGGCGCCGCCAGGACCGGGACGCCCATTGGAAGGATCCGCGATATCGCGATCCATTATGTAGCCAATCCCGGCACCACGGCGCGGCAAAACCGCAATTATTTCAATCAAAAAGGGGTGGAGGTGAGCTCTCACTTCATTGTCGGGCTGGAGGGGGAGGTCGTGCAGTGCGTCCCTCTCGACGAAAAATCCTCCGCGACCAACGACCGGAACATCGACACCATCTCCATCGAGGTCTGCCACCCGGACGAAACCGGGCGGTTCAACGATGCCGCCTATGCCTCGCTGGTCAAGCTGTGCACCTGGCTGATGGGGCAGTATGGACTGGATGAAACCCATCTCATCCGCCATTACGATGTTACGGGCAAACTCTGTCCCCTCTATTTCGTCCGGCATGAGGACGCGTGGGAGCGTTTCAAACAGGATGTCGTATCCTACCAAAAGAACGGGACGTACAACGAAAACCGTCTGTAAACCCCCTTCTATCGACAAATACCGTTGCGAAAATCCAAAAAGTTTACTCTGTTTTTTCATGCGCATATATGCTATAATATCCGCAAAGGCCGGCAAGGCTTTTGCGGATATTTTTGCGGGTGTTCGGGAAGAAAGCGATGCCTTTCACCCCTTGTCGCGTTTATATAGGAACCGAAGCTGGCGGCGAGACACACAGATTCCGCACCGGGTGGAAAGCCCACACCGAGAGGAACGCCGCAGCAAAAGACGGGAGTGACGAGATGCCGGTCAGTATGCAGGCAGAACAGACTATAACGCAGTTTCTGGAACTTCTGGCCGCTTTCCGCCTGAAAGAGGCCGGGGAGCTGGTTTTTGAAGATATTTGGTACGATATCCCCGGGACCGATTGGCTGGAGGGGCGGGCAGGCCTCGAGATCCTGGCCGCCTATCTGCGGGCGGAGCTTCCGGAAGGCTGGAAGCAGGAGGCGCCGGTCCGGCGTTCACTCGGAGCGGACTTGGAGGAAATCCGGGTCGTGACCGGCTTGCCGGGCCGCCGCCTGCGCTGGACCGCCGTCACCGGAAAAGGTCCGGCGGGCTGGCGCATTCGCAGCATACGGGTTGCCCTGGCCGACGGTGCGGAGATGTGGGACCGTGTCCCCTTCGGCCTGCAGAAATGTCGTCTCGACGACGCCTGCACCTGTCTTTACCTTTCCGACGCGTTTCTGCGGATGGTGGGATATACCCGGCAGGAGATCCGGGAGCTGTTCGAGGATAGCTTTTACCGCCTCCTGCCGCCCGACGACGCTGCGCGCGTCCGGCGATCCATCAATGAGGCCCTGGATGCCGGGGAGTCCTCCTTAGAGCTCGAGTACCGTCTGCAAACCAAGGACGGCGGGTATATATGGGTGCTGGACAGGACGGAGGTTTTGGGGGAGGACGGGACCGCTTACGCGTATTGTGTCATCTCGGATATCACCCCGCAGCATACTCTCAAAGCCTATTATGAAAACATCCTGGACTGCCTGCCCACCCCTTTAATCGTCACCGACCGTCGGAACCGTTTAAGGCTGCTCAACAACAGCGCCCTGCATCTGATCGGCAAACCCGCCGGGGAACTTCTCGGCCGGAACAGCGATACCCTCTACCAGGGGGATAAACCGTCGTATGTTGAAAGGGACGGCCGCTGTTACAAGGTGGACTACTCCCACCTGTACGACGCGGACGGCCGTGAAGACGCACACATCGCGGTGATGAGCGACATCACGGCCCTCCGGGAGATGGACGACAGCTTGAAATCCCTGGCCAAAAAGATCCCCGGCGGGGTGTGCGAGGTCGCGTTCGACGAGGACTTCACCCTCCTGTATGGCAACGAGGGCTTTTATGCCATGTACGGCTATACGCCGGCTGAAATGCGTGAGGAACTGGGGAACCGCCTGATTTTGGCGATCCATCCCGAGGATGTTCCCCACATCCGGCAGGAGGTGGCTGAGGCAGGGGAACAAAACCGTGGATTCGAATTTGAAAAGCGTATCTACCGCAAGGACGGGACGATGGTGTGCATGCTCACCCGCGGCACCATCTCCAGGCGGCAGAGCGGGCTTGTGCTCGACTGCCTCATCCTGGATATTACCGCCCGGAAAAACATGGAACAGGAGCTGCGCCTGAGCGAGGAGCGTTTCCGCATTGCCCTGGCGCAGACAACCGACATTGTCTTCGATTATGATATGCGGCGGGGTGAGGTGCTCCATACCAACCGTTCGGTGGCGGTCTACGGGCTGCCCCAAATCGTGGCAGGCGCGCCCCAGGCCATTGTGGACAGCGGCGCCGTACAGCCCGATTCGGCCGAGGTTTTCCTCGATATGTACCGCCGGATCGACGCCGGGGAGCAGACGGCTTCCTGCATAATCGGTGCCAGGCATGCCGACGGGAAGCCGGTTTGGAACCGCATTACGATGACGAATGTTTACGGGACCGACGGCCGGCCCTTCCGGGCGGTCGGCATCATTGAGGATATCACGGCCCAGCGGGAGGCCGAACGCCGCTTTGCGGAGGAGGAACAGTTCCGCGCGGCGATGCTGTCCAAGGCCATCACATCATATGAGGTGAATGTCTCGCAAAACCGCCTGATCCGCGGCTTTGAAAATGAGGATACCTGGTTCGGCGTCGAGCTGACGGAGGATTTTGAGGAGCTGATGCGGCGCTTGGCTGACAAAGCGGTGCATCCGGAGGACCGGGAAGCCTTCCTTCGGGTGCAAGATTGCCGGCGTCTGCTGGATGCTTTTGAAAACGGGGTACGGGAATGCACGGCCGAGTACCGCCGCCGGGAAAGCGATGGACGCTATATCTGGGCCTCCTGCGTAATCCACCTGCTAAAAGAGGCCGTGACGGGGGAACTCAAGGGCTTTGCCTATGTCACCGACATCGACGATCAGAAAAAGCACGAGCTGTCGCTGCAATACAGCGCCGAACGGGATCTGCTGACCGGGTTGTACAACCGTCACACGGCCGAACGGCTCATCCGGGAGCTCCTGCAGGCCGGAGAAAAGGACGCGCTCCACGCCTTCCTGATGATCGACCTCGACGATTTCAAGGCGGTCAACGATACCCTTGGTCATATTTTCGGCGACGCAGTCCTCTCCGAGATCGCCAAAAAAATCCGGGGCATATTCCGCAAGAGCGATATCGTCGGGCGGATCGGCGGGGACGAATTTGTCGTCTTCCTGCGCGATATCCCCCAAATCGAGCACGCAGTGGCCAAAGCGGAAGAGCTGTGCCGGGAATTCCGGGCCGCTTATGCGGGAGAGAATGGGACCTATAAGATTTCGGGGTCGATCGGCATCGCGTATTTTCCGTCCGATGGGGTAACGTTCGACGAGCTGTACGGCAAGGCCGATCTGGCGCTTTACGCAGCAAAGCACAAGGGGAAAGACGCCTGCGCCGTTTATCGCGATGTCCTGCCAGAACACACCGGCCGTCCCCGGCCTCTGGACGATATCGAAAATACCCGGGCTAAAAACTTCTCCGAAAACGTATCGGAATACGTTTTCCGGATCCTGTATGAGGCAAAGGATCTCCAGCTTGCGGTGGAATCGGTCCTGAAGCTGCTCTGCCGGCATTTCGGGGTCAGCCGGGGCTATATCTTCGAAAACACTGCGGATGACCAGGGCTGCTCCAACACCTTCGAATGGTGCGACGCTGGGGTAGAGCCCCAGATTGACCGGCTGCAGAATATCAGCTACGCCTCGCTCGGGGGATATGAGAAAAATTTTGCCCGGGACGATATTTACATTGTTCACAGCCTCGATGATGTCGCCGAAGAGGAACGGGTCGTGCTCGAACCGCAGGGAATCCGCTCCATGTTGCAGTGCGCGATCCGGATCGGGGGCCGGTTCAAGGGCTTTATGGGAGTGGATGAGTGCAAACAGAACCGGGTCTTCACCTTCGACGAAATCGAGACCCTTCGGAATGTCGCGGGGCTCCTCGGCACCTTCCTGTCCAACAGACGGGCCGAGGAAGCGGTCCGGCAGACCAACCGGGCGCTGCGGACGGTGATGGACAACCTCAACAGCTACACCTACGTCGTCCGGCCCGGCAGCTATGAACTGCTGTTCATCAACCAGAAAACCCTCGGGGTCGCGCCTGGGACGGCTGCCGGAGATAAATGCTACCGCGCGTTTTTTGGGCGGGAGGAGCCCTGTGCCGCCTGTCCGATGCAGGATCTACGGGAAGGGGTTTCGCAGAGCCGGCGGGAGATCTACAACGACCTGCTGGACATCTGGACCGAGACTACGGCAAGCTTGGTGGACTGGACGGACGACGAGCGCTGCTGTCTGCTCAACTGCATCGATATATCGGAGTATAAACCCCAGGGGAAATGAACGAACGGGCGCCGGAGGAAATCCTCCGGCGCCCTTATGATACGGCATCCGCGGTTATGCGGCCAGGCGTTGAATCGGACCATCTGAACGGCGGGAGTCAAACCGTACGGTCAGAAGATCCTCAATATGGGAGGCCGCGCGAGGCCTGCCTTCAAGACATTCCGGCCGCCATGTTTCCGTGGCAGGGCGGCAACCGGAACGGCGTGGCGCGCACTGCCTTTTCAAACATGGGATCCGCCGTTGCGGGAGCAGCGGCCCCTCTGATTACTAGCATACGAGCTCTCGTAAAACGTCCTTGGCGACGGTTTGTACCGACCGCTCAATGGAAACGGCTTCACGCAGGGCTGCCGCCAGCCTCACACGCGTGTCCCGGTCCCAGCTTTCTTCCGGGCCCGCATTGAAAGCAAACTGTTCGCTAAGACGGTTGTAGGGTACCACAGCTAAAATTCCATCACACAGCTCCCGGTACAGCGCCGCGATTTCCAATAGCTTTTTCCCGGCGGATCCCCCCGCCAGAACAGCGCTTTCCTCCAGATACACCTGGGCGCTGCGGCGTGCATCCACCAGAACCCCGACATGATAGTTTTCGTTTCGCCGGAAGCTCTTGTATTCCTCCTCTTCCTTGAGCAGGCCGTCGATGAGAATTTGGTAAGCGGCCGCTCCAAACCGGCACTCGTTCACCTCACCGTGCGTAAAATACTCCAAGCAGGCCTGTAGAGACTGTGTGAGCAGCTCCACTGGTGCCTTTTGACGGCATGGCTTATCGAAAAATTTGACAAAACAATCGGGATAGGTTCCGGGATAATCGACGGCACGCCGGTATCGGTTTTGGGTATGAAAAATGTTGTCGCTACTGTAAAACGGGCTGTCGGGATTGGTTTTCTGGGCGTCAAAATAACTCCTTCCGAAAAACGTCCGGCCGTTTTCGGCATAACCGGTGAGCAGGCCCCATTCCGGCGGGCCGATCTGCCCCATACATAAAACTGGCCGGCCCGCGTCCAGGTTCTCCATGACCCGCTTGTCCCGCTGTTCCGCATCGGGAATACTGTATAGCTCCAATCCCAGAGCGGCATAGATGCTGTCATCCCATACCGTTCCGTTCTGAACCAACGCCGAACCGGGACACCAATTCGGCCTCATAGCAAACCGATAGCAAAGGCCGGATACACCCATCAGATATTCATAGCTGACCGGAATGCCCACCACGGCTGCCGCAAGGGCAATGGCGCCGCAGTAGGTATTGTCTTTCCACTCGCCCCAATTCAGCATGGGAACGCCGTCGATATATCGGCCATTATCCGCAGTTTTCACCGAGTATGTTTGGGAGTCAGAAGCTCTTTCGGCCGCTGTTTCCGCCATCGTGATAATTGCCGGCTTGATCTTCGGGGAATAGCTTTCGGGAGAAGAATCGCATTTTTTAGCTGGTTCGCTCATTTTGATTATCCTTATTACACGAAAATAAGTAGCCCAGTTGAGAAACCACACCATCTTTAGGTATATTAGCCGGAACGTATACCTCGGCATGATAATATCCAACCGGGTAAGGAATCCCTCTCCCATCAGCTAAAATTCTATCTCTCGTCATCGTATAGGCCTGGTCAATCATATCATTAAACTCCCCGTAGTAAATAGCTAAAGCAGCGCAAGACGCGGGAATATCATAATAATCAAAGCCTTCTGGAACCGAGGATTCCGCTTTCATAAATCTGCCGACGATATAATGCATGGGATGGTTGCCATCTAAATTATCATGATGCATTAAAGCGCAATTGTCTCTTAATAAGGAAGCGTAATTCTCCATTTGATCCAAAACAGAAAAAATTTCTCCGCTTTTTGCCCACATAAGTCCATATTGATTTCCCGCATCCGGGCCGCTGGCTATCACGTCTTTCCCGATAAATCGCAAAGCGGGTAGATGCAAGTATTCTAATTTTGCCAATTTAACACTATGGTTTTGTTTCATTTCCTCCGCTTCTTCTACCGTTACTTTTTCTACTAGATTCACTATCCAGGGCTTGATCTTCGGGGAATAGCTTTCAGGGGTTTGATCCATTTTCTTAACAGGCTCGTTCAATTTTCATTCCTCCTTTACCGGTTATTTGGATTGTACTACAATTAAGGACGGCTGTGTTATCCGTTTTTGTCATTTTTCAACCGCTTATACAGCCTCATTTGGATGTGTTCGTTATCGTATCTGCCGTTCAGAATCGTATAAACGGCAAAAACAGGCTCGTCTTCATGGAGAATCGCATTCTTTTTCAGCCATAAGTCCATTTTCTCGCTGCCGATGCGGATATCGCCAAAACAGTCGTCCGGCAGTACGGCATATCGGCCCGCCGGCATTTGGATGAGGCTCACTCCGCTGTTCATATGCTGCTCCGGCAGTGCCGTTATCCGGAAACCGCCGCCGCATTCGAGCCCGCACGCATAAACGCTGTCATATATGCAAACATAAAAGTTTTGGGCATGGCGAATCAGCAATGGATGGTGCTCCTGCAGAAAAGATACCACCTTTTCGGAGGCTTTTCTCTCGGCGTTATACCCACTCTCTTTCGCGGCGATAAATGTCCGCTCCGGTTCTGTTGTAATGGTAATGTGCTGCTCCGTTTTTCGTTTTTTGACAGGCAGGTATAACTTCAACTTCCGCGGTTTACCGTTTTGAAAGAGATATTCCTCAAAATACCGGTCACCGGATTTCTCGAACATACTGGCGGAAAGCCAGTTATGATACAAATAATTCCATCCGTCGTTGATTTCTGATTCTTTATAATTAACGGTACAGGTGGCGTACAGATCCGTGTTGCCTTCGCCGGGTTTCTCCGTCATCACTTCATAGCACAATCGGCTTCCGACCTGTTTGCCATTCCGGCCGAAAACCCGGCCGGAAATCTCCCCCGCCGCCGCAAGCGCCCTGTCCTCAATACCGGTCAGGCAGTAATCGTAAAAACGCATCGTATTGCATGGAGGAATCGTTTCCATACCCACCTTGATGGCAAGGCTCATTTCATCCAGCACAAAAGGATAAAAATAAAAATAGCTGTCGTTCCTCCGGTATTCGAGTGGGGTCATGCCAACGGTGCTTCTGAACTGTTTATAAAAAGCCTGGATCGTCTGATATCCGCTTTCATCCGCGATAACAGTGAGAGGCAGCTCGGAACACTTGATTTTTTCACAAGCGTTTGAAATGCGGCGTTTACGGATGTATTCCTTAACGGAATGGCCTGTAAAAGCGTAAAAATCCCGGTATAACTGACTCACCGAGATGAAGTGTCCGCCGGCTATGCTTTCGGGTTTCAAGTCCTCCGATAAATGGTCTTCAATATAGGAAAGCATCGCATGGATATACGCACGTTTTTGCATAGGTCACCTCGCAGCTTGTCCTTATGTACGGATTATATCACGCCTTCATCCGCAACACAATTCCAGATGCGTTGGATTTCCCGGTTTTTGGTGCGTGGCCCCCGTTTTTGTACTGTTAGAAAGACTACGTAAAAGGGCCCTCTTTGGTCCTGGCAGGTAAAAGAGGGCCCTTTCATTTATGCTTAAACATAAAAAATCCCCTCCCGCGAGCACGGGAGGGGAGAAAGCGGAAATCTTACTTGAGCTCGACCTTGGCGCCGGCTTCTTCCAGCTTCTTCTTGATCTCTTCGGCGTCGTCCTTGCCGGCGCCTTCCTTGACGGGCTTCGGAGCGCCGTCCACCAGATCCTTGGCTTCCTTCAGGCCGAGGCCGGTGATCTCACGGACAACCTTGATGACGTTGATCTTGTTGGGGCCGACTTCGGCGAGAACCACGTCAAACTCGGTCTTCTCTTCCGCGGCGGCGGCAGCGGCCGGGGCGGCAGCGGCGGCGACAGCCACCGGGGCGGCGGCGGAAACGCCAAATTCCTCTTCGAGAGCCTTAACCAGTTCGGACAGCTCCATCACGGTGAGAGCCTTGACATCTTCGATAAGCTTCAGCACTTTATCAGACATGTTCTGTTCCTCCAATTTTTATGAAATGGTTTGTGTGATAACCGGCGCCGTCAGGCGCTCTGTTTTTCGGCGATGGCGTTCAGCGCCACCACCAGCCCCCGCAGGTTCGCACTGAGCACGTTGGCAAAGCCGCTGATCGGGGCGTTCAGGCCGCCGAGGACCTTGGCGACGAGGACCTCCTTGGGAGGCATCTTAGCCAGTTCCTGGACCTCTTTCGCGTCAATGGCCTTCCCCTCGACGAAGCCCGCCTTGATTTCAAAATTCTTGCTCTTCTCGGCGTATTCGCAAAGGATTTTGGCTGCGGCCACATGATCGGTCGGGCTGACCGCGAGAGCCGTAGCGCCTTCAAGTACGCTGTCGAGTCCGTTCAAGCCGACCTTTTCAGCCGCGCGGCGCAGCATGGTGTTCTTGACGACCGCGTAATCCACGCCGGCCTCGCGCAGCTTTTTGCGCAGGGCGGTATCGTCCGCGACAGTGATGCCCTGATAGTTGACCACCACGCCGGCGACCGAACCATCCAGCTTCTCTGCGAGCTTCGCGACAAATTCCTGCTTATCCTGCAAAACCTTCTCGCTTGGCAAATGTTTTCACCTCCGTTCGGTTTCTGCCGGTTCTCCCAAAAGAAAAGCCCTCTCCGTGAGCCACAGAGAGGGCGGTACATGCATCGGATAGTTCCTCCCGCACAAAACCGTCCGGAAAGAAAACCAACTCATGCTCTGCCTCGGCAGGCGGCGGTGGCCCGCGCTTACACGTTCCCAAACGAAACGCACCTGCTGTCTGTGGAAGAACAGCGATATTCAGTATACCTCACGCCGCCGTGTCTGTCAAGAGGATTCTTGCGGACGGCAGAGGCGAGGTCAACCCACCTTGGCGGGATTGATCTTGACGCCCGGGCCCATGGTGGAGGCCACCACGCAGGAGCGGATATACTGGCCCTTGGCAGCGGCGGGCTTCGCCTTGACGATGGCGCCGAGCAGGGTGTCGAAGTTCTCCTGCAGCTTTTCGGTGCCGAAGGACACCTTACCGATGGGGCAATGGATGATGTTGGTCTTATCGAGCCGGTACTCGATCTTACCGGCCTTGGCATCGGTGACGGCCTTGGCGACATCCGGGGTGACGGTGCCGGCCTTGGGGTTGGGCATCAGGCCGCGGGGGCCGAGCACCTTACCGAGACGGCCGACCACACCCATCATATCGGGGCTGGCGATGACGACGTCGAAATCCATCCAGCCGCCCTGAATTTTGGCGACGAGCTCCTCAGCGCCCACAAAATCGGCGCCCGCGTCGGTAGCGGCCTGCTGCTTGTCGCCCTTGGCAAACACCAGCACCCGGACCTTTTTGCCGGTGCCGTGAGGCAGCACGACGGCGCCGCGGACCTGCTGGTCGGCATGACGGGAATCGACGCCCAGGCGGACATGGACTTCCACAGTCTCATCGAATTTTGCTTTGCCGGTTTTTACCGCGAGATCGAGCGCCTCCGACACCTCATAGAGGGTGGTACGGTCGATCAGTTTGGCGTTATCGGTATATTTTTTCCCATGTTTCATCGGTTAATCCTCCCTGTTGGACCCTCGCGCGAAGCGAAGGTTGAGTGGTAAAATCGGAATGCTCGGTTGTTCCTCCCACCCGGAACGGGTCTGCTCAGTCGACAACCTCAATGCCCATGCTGCGGGCGGTGCCGGCGACCATGCTCATGGCCGACTCGACGCTCGCGGCGTTCAGATCGGGCATTTTGGTTTCGGCGATTTTGCGGACCTGCTCCTTCGTGATCTTCGCGACCTTGGTCTTGTTGGGAACGCCGGAGGCCTTGTCGATGCCGCAGGCCTTCTTGATGAGAACGGCCGCGGGGGGCGTCTTGGTGATGAAGGTAAAGGAGCGGTCGGCATACACCGTGATGACGACAGGGATCACGAGGCCCACATCGTTCTTGGTGCGCTCGTTGAATTCCTTTGTAAAGGCCATGATGTTCACGCCGTGCTGGCCGAGGGCCGGCCCGACAGGGGGCGCCGGCGTGGCCTTGCCGGCCGGAATCTGCAGTTTGATATACCCGGTGATCTTTTGAGCCATTTTACTTGCACCTCCAATAATCGTGGTGGATGACGGCGGAGCCGGCCGGCCCCGCCTCCCACAGCCGGAAGAGTGTCCGGCGCACAGGTAAAGCATGGCGAACCCATGCTCAAAACCGTCTCACAATCACGTATGCGGCCGCGTTCAGCCAGCCAAGCCGGCTCAATCGAGCAGCTCGGCCTGATCCAGCTTGAGCTCGACGGGCGTTTCCCGCCCGAACATGGAAATGGTGACCCGCACCTTATTCTTCTCCCGGTCGACCTCATCCACATGGCCGGAGAAATTCTCCAGCGGTCCATCGATGATCCGGACCATGTCGCCCACGTCGTAATTGACCTCGACCTCGCGCTTTTCGACCCCCAGGGCGGCGACCTCTTCCTCCGTCAGAGGAGTCGGCTTCCCATTGGGGCCGACGAAGCCCGTGCAGCCGCGGGTGTTGCGCACCACATACCAGGAATCATCGGTCATCACCATTTTCACCAGCACGTAGCCGGGGAAAATTTTGCGTTCCACCTCGCGTTTTTTTCCGTCCTTGATCTCGGTAACGGTCTCGGTGGGGACAGCGATTTCCTGAATCCAATCCTGGAGTTTCCGGTTTTCCACAATGGTTTCCAGGTTCGTGGCGACCTTGTTCTCATAGCCGGAATAGGTATGGCATACATACCATTTCGCTTCCTCGGACATCCACTAGGCCTCCCTGCCTACTGCCGCAGGGGTTTAGCCCAACGACACGAGTAATTGGATCAGTTTGCCCAGGCCGAAATCGATGACACAAATGACCAGGCCCATGATCGCGCACATCGCCAGCGTCACACCGGTATTGCGCAGCACCGTGGGGAAGGTGGGCCAGATGATCTTCTTGAATTCGCCCCTGAGATCCCGGAAGTATTTGGCGATCCGTTTGCCGAGGCCACGGCCTTTTTTCTTGGCGGGCTTGGCATCCTTGCCGTCCTTAGCGGACTTCTGGACCTTCTCTTCCGGTTGGTTATCGGTTTTCACGATCTTTTCATCAGCCATGCGTACCCCTCTTTTCGTTTCAGGTTAACCGGCGGCCAAAGCGGGGGATCCCCCTCACTTGGTCTCGCGGTGCAGGGTGTGCTTACGGCAGAACCGGCAATACTTGTTCATTTCCAGCCGGTCGGGATCGTTCTTCTTGTTTTTCATGGTGTTGTAGTTGCGCTGCTTGCATTCCGTGCAGGCCAGGGTGATTTTGACTCTCATAACGGCACCTCCGACAGCTCCCGCAAAAGCGGGATGATTTGAAGCCTCCCTCAGGGGTTGGACGTCCAAATTTGGGCGCAAAAAAATAAAACCCCTTTTGAGGTGATTCAATAATAGCACAGTTTTGTAAAGCGGTCAAGGATTTTTTTCATTTTTTTACCGCTTTATCCATATCATCCGGCCCCCAGCGGGCGCATTTAGGGTTTATTGCCATCCATGTCTTCCGGCCCCGGGGCGCTTTTGGCGCGTTTGACGTATGAAACGATAGGCATATGCCCGGCCCCGGGGATATGAGGGCCGCCGTCCTTAATCCCCGGCTGGAAGCAGAGGGGGGCCGTCCCCCTCTGGGTGGCCGGCCCGGCGTCTCGTTACCGGGGAGTATCCGCCGCACTGGGGAGAGGCTCCGGCCGGCCGCCTCTTTCCATTGAGAACACATGGTCCACGATCCGGGCGGCCACATCCACCCCGCTGCAGGCCGATACCGCTGCCATAAAGGCATTGGAATTGACCTCACAGACAAGGGGGCCGTCTCTGCCGAACAGCAAGTCCACCCCCGCGAAATCCAGGCCCAAAATCCGGCAGCAGCGCACCGCGAGCTCTTCCTCCTCCCGGGAAGGCCGATAGGCCAGGGCATGTCCACCGCTGCCGATATTGGCCCGGAAATCGGACGTCGAACGGCGTTCCATCGCCGCTTCCGGCCGGCCGCCGACCACATAAATCCTCACATCCCGGCCGGCGCTTTCGGCAATATAGCGCTGCGCCAGGAAGGGACGAGGCCCCATGGTACGCGCCAGCCGGCAAAAGTCCTCACCGGTTTCAGCCAGATACACCTGCCCGCCGAGGGAACCGAAGCACTCCTTGACCACCAGGGGAAAGCCCAGCCGCGCCGCCGCCTCTTCCAAAAACGCCGCCTCCGGCCCGGCCATATGATCGTAAGTCATGGGGGCCACCAGGGTTTCCGGCATGGGAATACCCGCGCGGCAAAGGGCCAGCTGGGTCGCCGCCTTGTCGTCGCAGAGCGCGACCGCCCCGGCGCGGTTGTAGAGCCGGACGCCGCAGGCCTCCATCGCCCTCGCCAGCCGGATATCCTTATCCCAGAACAGGGCGAAATCCGCGCCGGACAAATACCGCCCCTCCCCCATCGTGACCCGCACGGTATCGCCCAGGAGCGCAGTCAGGCGGGAATTGGGAACCGGTGTCAGCACCGATCCGCGCTCTCCGGCCGCCCGCTGGAGCCGTGCGACCGGCTCCGGCGGTCCGGAGGGATTCCAGAAGCCGTTGTAAACGATATATCCCGCCATGCGCCTCCCCCTTCCGGGCATCAGGTATAGCTGTGCTCCACTGTGGCCACGATAAACAGCCGCGGATCCAGCCGCTGGACCCGCCGCTCGATTTCCTGCCCGAGCGGCGTATCCTCTTTATATCCGTAAGGCACCACCAGGTCGAAAATCAGATTGGTGTGCGTCTCTCCGAACACCACCCGGAAATCGTGCATCTCCAGCCGTTCATCGATATCCCTCAAAACGGCCTCGACGAGCTGGCGGAGGGTCTCCACCCGTTCGTCCTCGGTGTCGACCGGATCCATGTGGATGCAGGCGATGGCATGGAATTTCCGCATCAGTTCCTTTTCGATGCAGTCGATCCGGTCATGGCTGCGCATCATGTCCTCCCGGCAGGGGACCTCCGCGTGCAGGGAGAGCACGCACCGGCCCGGGCCGTAGTTGTGGACCATGACGTCATGCACCCCGACAATCCCTTCGTAGGACAGCACCATCTCCTTGATGCCCCGGACCATATCCGGATCGGGCGCCTGCCCGAGCAGAGGGGACACCGCCTCCCGCACAATGGAGAAGCCGGACCAGATCACGAACAGCGCCACGGCAGCGCCTACATATCCGTCGACCGCCACACCGGTCCCCCATCCGACCAGAGAGGACAAGAGCACCACCCCAGTGCAGATCACGTCGTTCCGGCTGTCCGTCGCCGCCGCCTTCAGGGTCTCGGAGCGGATGATGCCACCGATTTTACGGTTGAACAGCGCCATCCAGAGCTTGACGAGGATGGACATCGCCAGAATCACGATCGACAAGACCGAAATGGCCGTAGGCGTCGGATGCAGAATTTTATCTACCGCCGATTTGGCCAGCTCGAAGCCCGCCACCATAATGAGCGCCGCGACGGCGAGGGCGGAGAGGTACTCCATCCGTCCGTGGCCGAAGGGATGCTCCTTGTCCGGAGGGGCGGACGAGAGTTTGAAGCCCACCAGGGTAACGATGGAAGAGCCTGCGTCGGACAGGTTGTTGAACGCGTCGGCCACGATCGCCAGGCTGCCGGAGAGCAGGCCCGCGGCGAGCTTGGCCGCAAACAGCAGGACGTTGGCCGTGAGCCCCGAGGCCCCGGCCAGCCGCCCATAGGCATATCGCACCCGGTCATTGTCCACGTCCTCCCGGTTTTTGACAAACGTGCGGATAAGCGCCTCGGTCAGCATGCGAGTCCCTCCATTCTCGCGATCGCCATGGCCACGCCGTCCTCGTCGTTGCCCCCGATGACCTCATCCGCCTGCGCCTTGGCTTCCGGAAGGCCGTTCGCCACGACACAGGCCACGTCGGCGGCCTTCAGCATGGGCAGGTCGTTGAGATTGTCCCCGAAGGCAACCACCCGCGTGGCGCCCAGACGTTCCCGGAGAGACCGCATCGCGGCGTCTTTGCCCGCCCCGGCGTGGAAAATCTCCATAAACCAGTTGTTCTCCATATAGACGTCCCGATACACCACAGTCTGGATGCCCGGGACATCCCGCAACGCCGCCGCCAGCGCTTCCATTTTCTCGCGGGTATCCTGCATGGAAAAATAAAATCCACCCGTCTCCGGTTCATAGGCCGGCAGGATCCGGATGCAGCCGGGGAAACGGGCGTTGCGCTTGTCCATGAATGCCCGCTCCCCTTCCGAGGTCACCCCGGTGGAGACGCCCATCACCTCGTCTGCGTGAACCTGATACAGCAGCGGCGTTTTGCCGTAACCCGCACAGATGTCCAACACCCGCCGGATAGTGTCCGGGGAAAGGGCGCGCGTCTCGACCACCTTCCGCCGCGACATGTCGTACAGCATCGATCCGTTGCCCAGCACAAACGGCACGTTCCATTTCACGCCGCTGAGGTCCAGCAGATTCAGCCCAATGAGGATACGGGCCGTCGCAGCCGTAAAGAGGCCTCCGGCATCGATCAGTCGGCCCAGGATGTCCACGGTTTTCGGGGTCAGGCAGGCTCCGGGCGCCAGCAGTGTCCCGTCCAGGTCGCTGATATACAGGGTTTTCTCCGTCATCGTCCCAATCCTCATTTCACAGGAAGAATATCCGGCTCGCCGTCGAGGGAGCGGAATAAAAAATCAAAATACGGGGATCCGTAATGATGAAAACGGCGGCGCTTCACCATCTCCATGAGCTGCCCGCGGGAGACCCAGCGGGCGTCGGCGACCTCCTCTTTCTGCAGGCGGAGGGCCGACAGCGGCACATCCCGCCGGAGCCGCCAAAGATCGCACAAAGAGTTGCGGCGGCGCAGACGGCCGAGCCGTTTGAGTTCGGAAGGGGCGGCCTCGATCCCCAGCTCCTCCGACAGCTCGCGCGCGGCGGCCGTCAGGCTGTCCTCCCCCGCCAGGGCGGAGCCTCCGGTCACCGCCCAGGTATCCGGCATCAGTTTGAGATGCGGGGCGCGTTTCTGGATGAGCAGGCGGCCCTTGGAATCCTCCACCCAGATGTGGACCACCAGATGATATTGCCCTGGCCGGAGCTTGTCCCCCCGTACCAGTGTTTGTCCCAAAGGACGGCCGTCGCCGTCCAGCAAATCCCATTTTTCCATAGCCAAGCGGCCTCCCTTCCCCGGCGGGTTCCTTCTCATCGGCCGGAGACAACGTACTCTTTATGTTAATCCATTTAAAAGGAAATGTCTAGACTTTCCTTTCGAAATCCGTTCCAAAATCCCTGCCCGGCACCATTTTTCATCGTCCCGCGTATAGTTTTTCCAAGAGTGTTCATACTAGCTTACGTCTCCGCTCCTGTCCGGGAAAAGAGAATGCCGTCTCCGACCTGCGCGCGGCCCCTTCTGCTTGACCGTGCGCACACCCGCAAAAGCGAAAAAAACTTCGAAAAAAGATGGAAATTCGCTCTTGACATTCGGGGGGATATCGTGTATGATATTCAAGCAGTTCCGGTATGCACCATTAGCTCAGTTGGTAGAGCACCTGACTCTTAATCAGGGTGTCCCGGGTTCGAGTCCCTGATGGTGCACCATACGGCCCGTTGGTCAAGTGGCCTAAGACTCCGGCCTCTCACGCCGGCAACACGAGTTCGAATCTCGTACGGGTCACCATAGTCGGTGCCGATGGCGGTGGGGGTACACCCGTTCCCATCCCGAACACGGCAGTTAAGCCCATTTGCGCCCACGATACTTGGCTGGAAGCGGCCTGGGAAAATAGGTAGGCGCCGACCTCTGTGGGGTAAACCCCCACAACACATTCCTCCTTAGCTCAGTTGGTAGAGCATGCGGCTGTTAACCGCAGGGTCGTTGGTTCGAGTCCAACAGGGGGAGCCAAAAAGACGAGACACGGTTTTTTTGCCGTGTCTCGTCTTTTTTCTGCTATTGGGATCGGGGCGGAGACCCTGTGTTTCGGCAGACGCATCGCGGCTGTTAACTGGCTCAGGTGCCGCCGCTGCCAGCGGCAGATGCAGGCGGTGCCTGAGCAGGAAGAAACAACTCTGTTTCTGACCGGTGGGTCGTTGGTTCGAGCTTGGCAGGGGAGCCGCGTCGCTGCGGGCTATGTATCGTTCGCGACGACTTTTCGCAAAAAGCTATCGGCTCACCTGCTCGGTTGTAAACGTCCTCACAGCGTTTTGCTGTTCACCATCAGCTTTTTGCGGTTTGCGCGCCTGCGGCGCGGGTTCGAATCTTGCCGCAAAAGCGGATGGGGCATCTTTTTTGTATCCTTTTGTCTTGTGTTAGCGTTTTGGAACCGCCGGTCGTACTGGTGAAAAATTAAGGAAGGCTTCGCAACAGGTTTTCCCGAAGGGAAAACGCCCAAAAGAGGTCTCCTTATACGAACCAGAACAAACCCCAGCCGTGCCCAACCCGGCCGTTTTTATTGTATTCCGCCGTCAGCCATGCTATAATAGCGGCAGTACGCCGGACGGCTGTCTCTCGCCGTACCGGCCATTCTGAACGATGGAGGAAACCGCATGAACGACACCATGGACACCATACTCGGCAAAATCGCCTCTCCGGACAACGCCTACGGCGGAGGGGGCGTTTCCGCACTGGCAGGGTCACTCGGCACCGCGCTCGCCCGGATGGTCTGCCATCTGCAGGAACGCAAAGCGGAGCCGGCTCTGCAGACGGAATATGCCTCCCTGCTGGATCAGCTCAGCTCATTGGAAAACCGTCTGATCGGCCTGTTTGAAGAAGACGCCCGTTCCTTCGAGCCGCTGCAGGCCATGTACAAGGTCAGGCCCCAGACCGACGAGGAAAAACGGGACAAGGCATCCCGCATGGAAGCGCTGCTCGAGCAGGCGGCACAAACCCCTCTCGACATCATGGAAACCGGCTGCGCCGCGCTGCGCCTGCTCGACCGGCTGGCAGATATCTGCCCGAAGCTTCTCATCAGCGACATCGGCATTGCGGTCTCGTTGTGCCACACCTGTGTCAAGGGTGCGGAATACAACGTCGCGATCAACGCAGGGATGATCCGGGATCCGGATCGTGCGGCCCCGCTTTTCGAACAGCGCGACCGCCTGCGCCGGGAAGCGGATACCCTGTCCGGCGATATGATGAAAAAAGTGGAGGACAAGCTGGGCTGACGCCCCTCGTCCATAAAAGGAGAATGCGAATATGAGCGACTTCTTCAACTGCAAAGAGGTCTCTGCCAAGATCGATACCGATACCGCGCAAAAAATCGAGGCTCTGGCAGCCTCGGATGTGCAGGTGCGCCTCGCCCTGTTCCAGATCGGGGACAACGCGGACGAAAGCGCCTACGCCTCTGCGGTCATCCGGAAATGCGGGCTGCTCGGGGTGGAAGCCGAGCTTCACCGTTTTCCGGAGGATGTGACCTCCGATGAATATTTGGCCGCGTTCCGGAAGGCAAACGGCAACGACGAGGTGGACGGCCTGCTCCTGCTGCAGCCCCTCCCCCGCCATATCGAGGCGGAAACCATCAAGCGGGAAATCCATCCCGCCAAGGACGTCGACGGGTTTGGATACACCAATATGGCGTATCTCTATGCCGGAGACCGCCGCGCCCTCCCTCCCTGTACGGCTCAGGCCGTCATCGAGATTCTGGAGCACACCGGAGTGGAGCTTTCGGGCATAAACGCCGCCGTGGTCGGTCGCAGCCCAGTCGTGGGCAAGCCCCTTTCCCTGCTCCTCCTGGCCCGGAACGCCACCGTGACCATGTGCCATTCGAGGACCCGGGATCTCGCGGACATCTGCCGCCGGGCCGATCTGCTGGTTTCCGCGACCGGCAAGGCCCATCTGATCGGCCGCGGCCATGTCACAGACCGGACGGTTCTCGTGGATGTCGGGGTCAGCACGGATGAAACCGGGACCCTGTGCGGGGATGTGGACGTGGCCGATGTACAGGACATCGTCAGCCGTATGACCAAAAGCAGCCTTTCCCTCGGGGCGGTCACCACCTCGGTGCTGCTGCGGCATACCGTCCTGTCAGCGGCCCGCCGCGTCGGATAAAAATCACCGTCTTTTCCAAAAACTATGGCAGAGATTCAGCAGACGGGCGGTGGCGGCTCTCTCCCGGGACAGGAGTCCGCCACCGTCCTATAAATGCAGGGGATATCCACCCGGATGGACGCCTTCGGTATCCCCGATGTGCCGCTGCACGAGCTTCAGTATTCCCCGCAGGGGCCGGCGTCTTTCCTTCATCGGAAGGAGCCTTTCCTCCCCCGAATCCCCATGGGGTTTGCAGTATCCGAACGGATGAGACGGCGCCCCGTGATTTTCCTTTCCGGGGGACCAGAGTTCAGCGTCCTGGATCGGAGGCGGCGAGGCGGTGGATGAAACGGCGGAGGGCCGCCCACTCGTCGTCGCGCATCTCCACAAACGCGCGGAACAGCCTTTGCGCCGGGTCCCCCTGTGTCTTCAGCAGGGCATCGATCCGCTCCAGCAGGTCGCTTTTATCCCATCGGAACATCTCTCCCGTCCCCTCTGTCAGCCATTCCCGGCGTACATGGTATTCCCGGCACACCGATTTCAGCATCTGCTCCGTCAGCCCGCGCTCCCCTTTTTCGATCCGCGAGATCGCCGCTCCCGACACCCCGATCTCACGTCCGAATTCCACCTGGCTCATCTTCAGGACCTTCCTCACTTTGTACAGCCGGCTATTCATCGTTGCTTCCCCTTTCCTTGCGCGAGCTCTCCGCGGCGGATCTCCGGCGGGATTCGCGTCTTTCGGGCGCCGGCATCCCAATTCCCCTGTTGGGATGCCCATAGCAAACCGCCCTTATCTGGGTCGATCTTAACACCGCGCATTGTCTTAGTCAAGGAAATCTCGTATATATTATAACAAAGTCGATTTATCGCGCAGCCATACTTGCCATAGTAATATTTTTGTGATGATTATACTGACAAAGAAGAGGGATCCGGCCGATGGTTCCCCTTCACTCTTCCTCTTTAAAAAGGCCCGCTTGATGCTCTCCGCGCCGCTGGATACATTTCGCCTGAAAAGCACCGGACCATACGCCGCTTCGACGGTAAAGCTATAACCGGGAGGCCGCCTTCGGCGCCTCCCGGTTTTTTCTTTCATTTTCTCCACGTCAGCCGACGCCGCACAGCTTCGCCACGGAGGATACCAGAAAACAGAGGAGCATCCCGGCGGCCGTAGGGATGAGGAAGGACGCCGCCGTCCATTTGAGGCTTGCCGTTTCCTTGTGTATCGTCATGCAGGTGGTGGAGCAAGGCCAGTGCATCAGGGAAAACAGCATGGTACATACCGCGGTCACAGGGGTCCAGCCGTTTGCCGTCAGCAGGGTGTGCATCTCCGACAGATTGCCCATATCGGTCAGTGTCCCCCCCGCCATATAGGCCATGATGATGATGGGGAACACGACCTCGTTGGCCGGGAAGCCGAGTATAAAAGCCATCAGGATCACGCCGTCCATCCCGAGAAGGCGGGCAAAGGGATCCAGGAAAGCGGAACAATGCGCCAGCAGGCTCATATCCCCCACCATCACGTTGGCCATGATCCAGATCAGCAGCCCGGCCGGCGCCGCGACCGCGACCGCCCGCCCCAATACGAACAGGGTGCGGTCAAAAATCGAACGGACGATCACCTTGCCGATCTGGGGACGCCGGTAGGGCGGCAGTTCGAGGGTGAAAGAGGAAGGCACCCCTTTCAGGATGGTTTTCGAGAGAAGGCGGGAGACGAGCAGGGTCATCAGGATTCCCAGCAGGATCACCGCGGTGAGCAGCACAGCCGAGAGCAGGGAGGTCCCGAATCCCGCGCTCGCGCCGATGAAAAACATGGTGATGATGGCGATGAGGGTCGGGAACCGTCCATTGCAGGGGACAAAGCTGTTGGTTATGGTGGCGATCAGGCGTTCTCTGGGGGAATCGATGATCCGGCAGCCGACCACGCCCGCGGCGTTGCAGCCGAAGCCCATCGCCATGGTGAGGGCCTGTTTGCCGCAGGTACAGGCCTTTTTAAAATACTTGTCGAGATTGAACGCCACCCGCGGCAGATAACCGAGGTCCTCGAGCAGGGTAAACAGCGGGAAGAAAATCGCCATGGGGGGCAGCATCACCGACACCACCCACGCCAGCACACGGTAGACCCCCAGCACCAGCGCGCCGTGGAGCCATTCCGGAGCGTGAAGGGCGGTGAACAGGTCGGTCAGCCTGTCCTGGATCCAGAACAGGCCGTCCGACAGAAGCTGAGACGGCACGTTCGCCCCTGAGATGGTCAGCCAGAAGATCACGCATAAGAGCAGCAGCATCAACGGGATGCCGGTCGCCTTGCTGGTGAGGATCCGGTCGATCTTGCGATCCCGGGCCGCATACTTTTCCGACTCGACGAACACTGCATCGCTGCACATCTCCTCCGCGTGCAGGACGATGCAGGATACCAGGACATCCCCCAGCCGTTCCGGCTCGAGCCCGCCTTCCTTGAGGCAATCCGCCGCCGCTTCCAGCGCTTCCGCCATCCCCGGCAGGGAGCGGAGGGAAACGCCGAGATACCGGTCGATGGAACGAACGATTTCCGCGTCCCCCTCGAGAAGGCGGAGCGCCACCCAGCGGGGATTGAGCCGGTCCCGGACCGTCTCTTCCAAAAGGGGGAGCAGCAGCGAGACGCCATTTTCCACCGGCTTGGTATACGTTAAAAACGCCGGGGAGACGAACGCCTCCTGCAGCGGGATCCGACTCTGTGCTTCCACCGCCTTCATCAGGTCATCCAAGCCCTTTTTGCTGCGGGCAGCGGTTCCCACCACCGGCACCCCCAGGTTCTTCGAAAGCTGGTCGAAGTCGATGCTGATATGCTTTTTCTTCGCTTCGTCCATCAGGTTGACGCAGACGACCACCCGGCGGGTGATCTCCAGTGTCTGGAGCACCAGGTTGAGATTGCGTTCCAGGCAGGTGGCATCGCACACCACCACCACGGCGTCGGGCTCCCCGAAACAGATGAAATCCCGCGCCACCTCTTCCTCGGCCGAATGCGCCATGAGGGAATATGTACCCGGTATATCCACCAGGGTGTAGGCCGTGCCCTGAAACCGGCAGTCCCCCTGTGCATTTGTCACGGTCTTGCCCGGCCAGTTGCCGGTGTGCTGGTTCATGCCGGTCAGCTCGTTGAAGACCGTGCTTTTTCCCACGTTGGGATTGCCGGCCAGGGCGATCACCCTGCCGCCGGGGGCCTTGTGAATCACAAGGCCCCCGTCCGCTGCGTTTTTTCCCGTCGACTTGGCGGTTAAACCCATGTTTATCCTCTCCTGTTCGCAATTCGATAGGGGAAGCCCGCGGGCTTCGGATGTAAAAGGGGAGGGGTTCAGTTCAGAAGCCCATCCACCAGGATCTGGGAGGAATCCTCGCTGCGCAGCGCGACAACGGCCCCCCGGATGAGATAGGCGACCGGGTCCCCGGCCGGGCTCTTTTGCAGACAGGAGACGCGGGTCCCCTCGATCAGTCCCATATCCAGCAGGCGGCGGCGCATGCTGCCGGTGGTCAGCAGTTCCCGTACCTTCACGGTCTTTCCCTCGGGGACGATGCTCAGCCGCACCGCCTCCGGTTCTCTGCCGTTCATAAATTTCATCTCCTCACATAAGCTGTATCGTAGGTGTTGTTAGCACCCGGAAATTCTGTTTCCTGCTACCAACTTATGCAGACGGGCTCTTCCCGGACACAAAAAGGAGGCGGATTTTTTGGGCGACAATTTCGGCATGGAATTCCATACACTCAAAGGCTACCAGATGCACAACGTGGGCGAGGTCACCGAGTCGATGGAGGATTACCTGGAGATGATCGGCCGCTGTATGGAGGAACACGGGTATGTACGGGTCGGCGCCCTGGCCGACAAGCTCAATGTCCGTCCCTCCTCGGTCTCTAAGATGGTCGGCCGGCTGCGGGAGCTCGGCCTGGTACAGTTTGAAAAATACGGACTCATCACCCTGACCAAAAAAGGGGATGAAATCGCCGCCTATCTTCTTTGGCGGCACGATGTGCTCCTCCGTTTTTTCCAGCGGCTCAATCACACGGGCGGCCAGTTATCCCTGGTGGAGCAGGTGGAGCATTTTATGGATCAGGAAACCGTCCGAAACCTCGAGCGTCTGCTCGATGCATTTCCAAAAGACTTCGAGAAATAAAAAAAGGATGACCCGCGGTCATCCTTTTTTCATCTTTTCCATCTGTGTGAAATAGGGCTATCCCCCGTTTTCCGCCTCATTCCGAAGCCGGTCAATTCGATTGCTGATATCCGGATGGGTGTAAGACCCTTCCATGATGTTCAGGATTTCGATCAAATCGTCCATATGCTCCTGTATGAACGCGGGGCGGGTAACACAGAGATCGTATAATCGCCGCACAGCATCATAGTCCCGGCTCTGCAGGGACGAGGCCATTCTCTGAATCACGCACAGGTCTCCGACAAGATACTGATAGGCCATGGCGGAGGGATTCTGCAAATAGTCCTGTGCCTGGCGCTGGGCGCTCACGATGGACACCGTCAGCTCCTCTTCATAAACCGATTTCGTTTTCACATCATGCAAACGGACCAGTAAAACGATATTGGCTATCACCGATATGGCACAAACGGCTATCAGTACAATCGCCGCTTTTTTCCTCATACACTCCCCTCCTGAAAAAATGTGACGGGTCGATAAGTACGGTGTATACGTATAGAATAGTAACCATCTGATCCCAGGGTGGCAGCCCCTATTTTATAAACGCTGGTTGAGGTATTCACGTTGCCGCCGATTTTCATAAAAAGAAAATCGGCTGGCAATCTGGGGCCGGGGGCCCCCCCGGGAGCATTTTTGCCCACTTTTGCGGCTACGAGCTGAAGCTCGGGCAAAAGTGGGTGGCCGCGCATTGGATATCCCTTTTCGTTAGGACAACGGTTTATATGCGCGGACAAACACTAGCACGCCCTGAAAAATGGGTCTGGCCTGCTGGCCACCTCCTTTCTCGGCGCCGAGAAAGGAGGCAAAGAGGCGCCAAGGGAGTCCCCCTTGGAACCCCAGGCCGTCAGCCGGCTTTCTTTTTAGGAAAGCCGGCAGGAGCGCTGACACCGGAACGTAAGGGAATACAGAGAGGGGCCCGAGGCCCCGGGGGACTGGGCTGGTCATAAATCTATACGTTCCGGCCCATCAAGGCGGAGAAGGCGCGGTGGGCCATATACACGTCGATCTTCGACACCACCTCGAAGGGCGCGTGCATAGACAGCACCGGCACGCCGAGGTCCACGGTGTCCACGTCCAGATTGGCGATATACATCGCCACCGTGCCGCCGCCGCCCATGTCCACCTTGCCGAGCTCCCCGATCTGCCAGGATACGCCGGCGCCGTCCATCAGGCGCCGGACGAAGCCCATAAACTCCGCAGAGGCGTCGGACGTGCCCGATTTGCCCTTGGAGCCGGTGTATTTTGTCAGCACCACGCCCCGGTTGAGATAGGCGCAGTTGCGGGGTTCGAGAACCTCGGGATAAACCGGATCGAAGCCCGCGTTGACGTCGGCAGACAGGCAGACCGATTTTGACAGCACATGCCGGGCCTCGGCCCCGAAGGCCGCCGCGATATCCGCGATGAAATACCGCAGGTAGGCGGACTGCATGCCGGTGTTCCCCTCCGACCCGATCTCCTCCTTGTCGGCGAGGATGGTCACGGCCGTGAAGGCCGGATTCCGCGCCTCCAGGATCGCGGTGAGGGCGGGATAGGCGCAGACACGGTCGTCGTGTCCGTAGGCGCCGATCAGGCTGCGGTCGAAGCCCAGGTCGCGCGCCTTGAAGGCGGGGACCGCCTCCAGCTCGGCGGAAAGGAAATCCGCCTCGGTCATGCCGTATTTCTCATGGAGGATCCGCAGGATGTTGAGCTTGACCAGCTCCCCTTCCTCATCGTCGCACAGAGGCCGGGAGCCGATGAGGATATTGAGGTCCTCCCCCTTGACCACCTCGGTGGCCTTGCGGGTCATCTGCTCGGTTGCGAGATGGGGAAGCAGGTCGGTCACGCAGAAGACCGGATCGTCCGGATCCTCTCCCACCCGCACCGGCACGGTGGTACCGTCCCGCAGCACCACCACGCCGTGGAGGGCCAGGGGGATGGCGGTCCACTGGTATTTTTTGATCCCGCCGTAATAATGAGTGTCGAAATAGGCCAGGTCATGGTCCTCATACAGGGGATTGGGCTTGAGGTCGAGGCGGGGCGAATCGATATGCGCCGCAGCGATGGACACGCCGTCGGCAATGGGACGGGAACCGATCACCGCGAGCAGCAGGGCCTTATTCCGGTTATTGACGTACACCCGGTCCCCGGCTTTGAGGGGAGCGGTCCGGTCAAAGGGGACAAACCCCGCCTTCTCCGCCATTTTGACGGCTTCGCTCACCGCTTCCCGCTCGGTCTTGGCCGCGTCCATAAAGGTTTTGTACCCCTCGCAGTACGCGTCGGCCCGGCGGATTTCCTCCTCCGGCATGGTCTTGGTCACGAGCTTCGGCTCATACCCGAGCGCCTTCTTGAGCTGCTTGGCTTTGGTTTCTTCCGACATGTTGTTTTCCTCCTGTTCTATACTCCATCAGTATTCACCGTTTGCCGCCGGCTATGCGGGCGAACCTTTCATTCGAGATCATACAGGGTGCGGTACATCTCTTGGGCCTTGCGCACCCGCTCCACATAGTGGAGGGTCTCCTCATAAGGGATGTGGTACAGGGTTTTGCCGTCCCTGGAACAGTCCGCATCCTCCAGCCAGCCGCCGACCGTGCCCGGGCCGGCGTTGTAGGCGGCCAGCATGGTATCGGTATCCTCAAACTGATCCAGGAGCAGCCGCATGTAATACACGCCGTAACGGATACTGGTCTCCGGATCGAACAGGCTTTCCGGGGGAAGCGGCTCGGGTTCCCCGGCACGCCTTTGCAGATCTGTGAAAGTGGTATCCTTCATCTGCATGAGCCCCTTGGCGTTCGCCCGGGACACCACCTCCGGCTCAAATTCGCTCTCGGTGCGGATCACCGCGTAAACCAGGGACGGCGTGAACCCGTAGGCGCCGGCATACGCCTCTACATAATCGCTGTAACGGATCGGGTAAGCCGAGCGCATATACCGGTGGTATCCGAAGCGGAGCGCGGCGGCCGCCAGCGTCAGCGCCGCCAGCAAAAGAACCGCCTCGGCGAGGAGGCGCAGGGCTTTCGGCCGCCCGGCCTTTTCTTGTTTATCCTTCACGGCTCCACCTCTCCATCTTCTCCGCCAGTTCCGCCGCCGCCGCGCGCAGCTGGGCGGCGCTCCCGTCATTGCGGATCACCAGGGAAGCCCGGGCGATGTAATACTCGTCAGCGGGCTGGGCCGCCATCCGGATTCTGGCCTGCTCCTCGGTGATGCCGTCCCGCTGCCGGATGCGGCGCAGACGCTCCGCTGCCGGAGCCAGCACCGCCGCCGTCCGGCCGCAAAGCCGATCCATCCCGCTCTCGAACAAAAGCGGGGCGTCCAAAACCGCCGCCCTTGCCCCGGCGTCCGCCGCCTGGCGGAGCCGTTCCTCCGACAGCGCGATGACAGCCGGATGGACGATACGGTTGAGCCGCTGTGTCTGCTCCGGGGAGCCGAACGCCAGCTCGGCCAGCTTTCCCCGGTCGAGCGATCCGTCGGGGCGCAGGATGGCCGATGAAAACGCATCCGCCAACGCCTTGAGGCAGGGGGAGCCGGGCTTCTGCACCTCCCGGACCAGGGCGTCCGCGTCCACGAGGGGAATCCCTTTTTCAGCCAGGAGCCGGGCCACCTCGCTTTTGCCGGCCCCGCTCGGCCCGGTCAACCCCAATATGAACAGCCCTTTCAAAGCCCGATCACCTCGAATCCCGACGCCCGCAACAGCCGGTTGTAAACTGCCAGTCCCAGCCCTTCCTCACGCGGGCAGGCGGCGTACGCGAGGGTAAAGCCCCGCCGGTCCAGTTCCCGCAGGGCGCCGAACAGCCCCTTTGCCTGCGCGGCCGGATCCTGTCGGCCGCCATACGGTACACAGGGGACCCGTAGGGCCGCCTGGTCCTCATCAAAACAGAGCGCCGCGACCCCTTCCCCCGCCCGGGCGTTGACATACGCGGCATAGGCGTCCGGCGTCCCCTTGACCAGGACCACCCGGGCCTTCGGCGCGTAGTGCTTGTATTTCATGCCCGGCGAGGCGGCCTGTGCCCCGTCCGCGAGCCTGTGGGTGACGGCGGGATCAACCTCCACAGGCCCCACCACCCGCTCGAGCATGCCGAGCGTCACTCCGCCCGGACGCAGGAGCCGGACACGGCCGTCCGTCAGCAGCACGACGGTGGATTCCACACCCACGGAGCACTCCCCGCCGTCCACGACCGCGGCAATGCGCCCATCCAGGTCGGCCAGCACATGGGCGGCGGTGGTCGGGCTGGGCGAGCCGGAGCGGTTGGCCGACGGGGCGGCGAGGGACAGGCCCGATTCCCGGATGACCGCCCGGGCCACCGGATGGGACGGCATCCGCACCGCAACGGTGGGCAGGCCGGCACTCACCTCGTCCGGAATGCGCGGCCCCTTCGGAAAAATCATGGTCAGCGGCCCGGGCCAGTATGCCCGGGCCAGCTTTACGGCGGTATCCGGGATCTCCGCCGCCAGCCGCGGCAGCGTGTCCCAGTCGGCAATATGCACGATCAGGGGATTGTCCATCGGACGGCCCTTGGCCTCGAAGATCCGCGCCACGGCGGGCCCGTTCTCCGCGTCGGCCGCCAGCCCATATACCGTTTCGGTCGGGATCGCCACCAGCTCCCCCGCCCGGAGCAGCTCCGCGGCACGGTCCAGATCGGCCGGGCTGTCCGTGAAACACCGTGTCGTCTGCCGGCACATACACATCAGGTCCTTTCAATCGGGATAAACAACCCAGTCCGGCGTGGGTCCGTAAACCTCCAGCAGGCGGGGCGCCGCATGCCGCTCCACATAATCCGCCCACTCCCGGACGCAGCGGACGTAGTGCTCCATCTGCTCCGGGTCCCGCGGGGTATAGGAGGGAATATGGAACGTGTGCAGGAAAGAAAAGCCCCGGATAAGGAGGCTCCCGCTGATCCGCTTGAACTGGGGGCCCCGGTCCAGCTCCAGCTCCATCCGATGCCCTCCCGGCAGGGTCTTGTTCATGCGGTGCACTCCATCCCTTCCGGAGATATACCGCCAGCCCGTGCCCTTGAACACCGCCTGGAGCACCCGCTTGAGAGACATGGGCGGCATCTGGTCCAGCCATTCCCGGCGAGGGGTGAAGGAGTCCGTATCGGCCGGAAAAGACATGGCGTCGAGCTCCCGATTCAGCTCCCGGAACTCCTCATCCACGGCCACGGCCGTCTGGCGCCATTGCCGGCTTTCCTCTGTATCCGGAATATACTCGAGCCGGTCTCCCGCAATCGCGCCGAAACGGTCGGTAATAGCCTGGCGCCAGCCCGACACGTCCAGGGGCTCCCCCAGCGACGTTTCGTTGGTCACATCGAATACAAAACGAAGGGGATTATAGCGGTTTCCATAATCAAAATCTTTTTTAAGCTCGATCCGGCTGGTGCGGAACTGGGTCTCCTCCCCGTCCCACCGCGACAGCGGCTTGCAGAGACAGGGCGGGGTTCCCATCCAGCCTACCCCTTCCAGAGAAATTTCCACAAACGCGATATTGTAGACCCGGGGCACCTTGGATGCGATTTCCCGGATCAGCGGCTGGTCTGCCGTGGGAAGCTCCCAGCCCAGCGGCACCTTACGGAACACGCCGGTGGGAGAAGCGTTGGAATACAGGACACCCGAGGGGCTTTCCACCCGATACTGCTCCAACTGCGGATAGGCGGCCAGCAGCTTATCCGGACAGATACCGAAGCGAAACAGCAGCCCTTCATACCGGACGCCGTTTTCCCGCAGGAACGTTTCCACCATCGGCAGGGTGTTTTTAAACAGAACCGAGGGCCCCAGATTGACCTCAAATGTCCGGTAAGCACGCATAGCCGTCCCTTGTCCTTTCTCCCGTTATTCCCCCTCCGAGGCCCGGAGCTTTTCCGCCCGGTCGGCGGTGATGAGAGCGTCGATGATCTCGTCCAGCTCTCCGTCCAGAATGCTGTCGATTTTGTAAAGCGTCAGGCCGATGCGGTGATCGGTCACCCGGCTCTGGGGAAAGTTATAGGTACGGATCCGCTCGCTGCGGTCGCCGGTCCCGACCTGCGAGCGGCGGTCGGCCGCGATAGCGGAGCGCTGCTCCTCCCGCTTGCTTTCGAGCAGCCGGGCCCGGAGGACCCGCATGGCTTTATCCCGGTTTTTGAACTGGCTGCGTTCGTCCTGGCATTCCACCACCATGCCGGTGGGCAGGTGGGTGATCCGGATAGCCGATTCGGTCTTGTTGATATGCTGGCCGCCGGCTCCGCTGGACCGGAACGTGTCGATCTGCAGGTCCTTTTGATCGATGTCCACCTCCACCTCCTCCGCCTCGGGAAGCACGGCGACGGTGGCGGTAGAGGTGTGGATCCGCCCCCCTGCCTCGGTCTCGGGTACCCGCTGCACCCGGTGGACGCCGCTTTCGTATTTCAGGCGGCTGTACGCGCCGCCGCCCGAAACAAGGAAGCTGATCTCCCTGTAGCCGCCGAGCTCGGTCTCGTTGACGCCGACCACCTCGGTCCGATAGCCTTTCGCCGCGGCGTACATGGTATACATGCGGTAGAGGCTGCCCGCAAACAGGGCGGATTCCTCCCCACCCGCGCCGGCTCGGATCTCCATGATCACGCCGCGTTCATCGTTCGGGTCACGGGGCAGGAGCCGGATTTTGAGCTCCTCGGCAAGGGCCTCGCGCCTTTCCCGGCTTTCCGAAAGCTCCTGCTCGGCGAGCTGCCGCAGCTCCTCATCCAGACCGCTTTCATCGAGCAGGGCTTTGGCTTCCCGTATCCCCTGTTCCGCCTTTTTATACTGCCGGTAGGTGTCCACCAAAGGGGTCAGCCGGCTGCTCTCCTGGAGCAGGCGCCGGTAGTCCTCCGGATTTCCGGCCACACCGGGGTCACACAGGCGGTGGGTGACTTCCTCAAGCCGCCGCTCCACCTGTTCGAGCTGTTCAAACATCGGTCATCGTCCCTTCCGTCGGTTTGCCGCCAGCGGAAGAGGGCTAGCCGTGTTCTTCCGGCGGATGCTCGATTTTGCGGATATGCCGTTCGATTTTCAGCCGGGGAACCAGCATCTCGTGCCCGCAGCCTTCGCATTTGAGCCGGAAATCCATGCCGACCCGCAGCACGGCGAAGCGGCGGCTTCCGCAGGGATGGGGTTTTTTCATCTCCAATACATCGCCGACCCGCACATCCATTCCACCGCCGCCTTTCTACGATCACTCGATATATCGCCGCGTTCCTGAAAACGCGGACCGATTCACGCGAATCTCACCGCCGGCAGGAACACCGCGGCGGTTGTGTTTGAGTATAGCATATTTTCCCATCGTCCTGCAAGGGCCCTGCCCTGTTTTCGCAAAACAGGCAGGGCACCTCCCTGCGCCGCATGAAGGTGCCCTGGATGCTACCGCCGTTTTTCGCCGGCATTGTGCCGTGTGATCGGGCGCCGGACGATCAGCCCCCACAGCGCCCGGCCGTTGAAGGGGATGACCGGGAAGAAATAGCTCCGGCCCGAGATGGTCCGGGTGGTCAGGAGGATGACGAACAGCAGCACCACCCCGGCCGCGAAGCCCCACAGGTTGAACAGGGCGGTCAGAATGAGGAAAAGCATACGGAAGAGCTTGAACGCGTACCCCAGCTCGAAGCTCGGCTGGGTGAAATTCGCCACGGCGACAAAGGCCATGTACAGCATCACCTCGGGCACGAACAGGCCGGCGGTGATCGCGAACTCGCCGAGCAGCAGCGCCCCCACCATCCCGAACGCGTTGTTGAGCGCGCCGGGGGTGTTGAGGGAGGCCAGCTTCACCCCGTCGATCATGATTTCGATGACCAGCAATTGTATGATAATGGGGACGGTGTTCGGCTCCTTGATCCGCACGAATTCCAGCCAGGGCGGGATCATATCCGGGTTTTGCATGAGCAGATACCAGATGGGGGTTAAAAACAGGGTGAGGAAGAACACGATCCCCCGGACAAAACGCAGGTAAGTCCCCACCAGGGGCGGAAAATAAAAGTCGTTGGTATCCTGGATAAAATCGAAGATGGAGGTGGGCAGGATCATCACGGCGGGGGAATTATCCACGATCAGCAGAATCTTCCCCTCCGCCACATTGGCGCTCGCGCAGTCCGGGCGCTCGGTATACCGTACCTTCGGAAAGGGGTTGTACCACTGGCGGCGCAACAGGCATTCCGCCAAGCTCTCCTGCCCCATCGTCAGGGAGGGAATGTCGATCCCTTTCAGCTTGTCGCGCAGATCCCGCAATTGCTTGTGGTTGACCCGTTCGTCCATATAGCAGAGGACGAGATCGGTTTTGGAGGTGCTGCCGACCTGGAGGTATTCCATCGTCAGCTGCGGATCCCGGATACGCCGCCGGATCAGGGCGGTGTTGAAGATCAGGGTTTCCACAAAGCCGTCGTGGGCCCCCCGCAGCACTTTGTCGTCCTCCGGTTCCTCCACGCCCCGGGCCGGATAGGTCCGCGCGTCGATCATCACCGCCTGATCGTAGCCCTCGATCAGGAGCGCGAGCGTCCCCGACAAAACCGCCGTGATCACCGCCGGGATATCCGCGGCCAGGGATACTTCTACATAACTCATGAAATGCCTGGAAAAGTCCTCCGCGCTCCGCCGGTCCCGCATCTCCTCCGGCGTCAGCTTCATCAGATATTCCAGGATTTTTTCCATCACCTCGTCCTTGGCGAAACCGTCCACAAAGTACAGCGTCGCCTTTTGGCCGCCGACCAGGAATTTCCGTCCCAAAAGGTCGAAGCTGGCCCCAAGGCGTATCTGTTTTTCGAGCATGGACGTATCGGTTTCATACCGGCCCGTCAACGTCCGAAGTTCGTCGCCCATCGTTGTCCACCCTTTCTCCGATTACCGGTGCAATCGGATCTAGTGTATCCCAAAACGGAAGGATCACGCGCCCGGCGGGAATATTTCCCGAAAAACATTGTAATTCCGGGCGATTTTTGCTATGATAGGGATAAAGTGAATTTTGAGGAGGCAATCTCAATGGCTGACGAATACACGCCCAATCCGAACGTACCCGAAACCCCGCCGGAGGTTCCGAGTGAGCCGGCGCCGCCCGCGATGACCCCGCCGCCGGCGCCGCAGCCGCCCGTCCCTCCGCAGTATCAGCAGCCTGCCGCCCCGGTTCCGCCGGCGCCGCAGCCTCCTGTTCCCCCGCAGGCGCCTTATACGCCGCCTCAAAACGCGGGCCAGTACAATTATTATCAACAGCAGCAGCCGGGCTACACCCCGCCGTATTATCCTCCGGCCGTCGGCCCACAGGCGGATCCGGCCAAGGGTAAAGCTACGGGCTCCCTCGTGCTCGGCCTGATTTCCCTGCTCTGCTGCCAGTTCCTGCCCCTGCCCATCATCGGGCTCATCCTGGGCCTGAACGCCAAGAAAATGGGGACGCCCTCCTCCGGCATGGCGACCGCCGGCGTCGTCCTCAATATCATCGCGCTGGTCATTTCCGTGATTTCGATTGTGTTCATGATTTTCAACTGGAATTGGATGATCGACACTCTAGAGGAGATATACGGATTCTGCCGCGCCTTCCTGTAATGGAATCGGGACGGCACCCCCCGCCGAGGAGGTGACACTGGTGTACAATACCGAGCCGAACCGCCCCGCCGTCCCTCCGAACGGCGGTCAAAACGTCCCGTATTATCCCCCTGTGGTGTCTCCAGCCCCGCCTGTGCCTCCTGTGGCCGGGCCATATAGGGCACCGCCGCCCGTTTATCCGCCACCCGCCATAAACACGGCTTATCCGCCCATCCCCGGGAATCCGGTGCCGTATTATATTCCGGCGCCGGCCGGTATGGGGCAGGGGAAAGCGGTCGCCTCCCTGGTCCTGGGAATTATCGGCGTGGTATTGTGCCAGATCGTCTTTATCTCGCTTCCCTGCCAGATCATCGGCCTGATCCTCGGGATCCTGGCCAAACGGCAGCGGGCCGGCGGCATGGCCATCGCAGGCATCGTGCTTTCCTGTGTCGGGCTGGCCTTTTCGCTGCTCGTCCTGTTTTTCGTGATCCTGGGGCTGATCATGGCCATGCGGGATCCGCCGTCCAACTGGATATACGATGCCCCTTACGACGCCTGCCTGCGCTGGATTCGTTTAGCGGTAGGCCGCTGAACGACTTGTCGACAAAGCCGACAAGCTGCAGGACGGGGACGCCGGATCACGACGGCTCACCTTTGTTCGCTTTGCTCCCTCTGTCCCCGCCAGTCCCACCCCTTCTCAGCTTATAAGGCGTGTTTTCGAGGCACGTGTCCTCGAAAACACGGATTAAGAACTCCCGCCGTTTGGGCCATCGACTGCTCTTTTTCTACTTTTTCGACCGTCTGAGGGCCCCGGCTATGCCGGGGCCCTTTTATACCCTATTTTATGATCGTACAGCCGCCCAAACTTTGGGCGTCAGGTTCCTTCCCCTATTTTTTCCGGCCGCCGGCTGTTTACAAGCCATGGCGGTTGCTTTTTTCTTTCTCTTATGGTAAAATAGCCGACCAACAGCCAATAACGGAGGGACGGCATATCGTGAAAAATCCGAAACCGGGCGGCCCGTCGTTTGCCCGCATGGTCGTGGCTCTCGTGCTGCCCATGGCCCTGCAGAATCTCATCAACGTGGCGGTCACGTCCGCCGACGTCCTCATGCTAGAACGGGTCGGGACCGAGGTGCTGTCCGGCGCTTCCCTGGCAGGACAGGTACAATTCATCATGACCCTGATCTTTTTCGGTCTGACCTCGGGAGCCGCGGTGCTCACCGCGCAGTATTGGGGGAAGGGCGACACCCGGACCATCGAAAAGGTCATGGGCATCGCCCTTCGCTTTTCCCTGATCGTGGCCGCCGTCTTTTTTCTGGCGGCGGAAGCTGTCCCGGAACTCATCATGCGGCTGTTCACAGGGGACGAGGCGGTCGTGGGGCAGGGGGCGGTTTATCTGCGTATCGTCGCCCCCTCCTATCTCTTTTCCTCCGTGACGATGGTGTATCTGAACATCATGCGCAGCGTGGAGCGGGTCGTGGTGTCGATGGTGGTGTTCCTCATCTCCTTGTTGGCAAACATCGCGCTCAATGCCCTGTTCATTTTCGGCCTGTTCGGTCTGCCCGCCATGGGGATCGCCGGTGCGGCGCTGGCGACGGCCTGCGCCCGCCTGATCGAGCTTGTCCTGGTATTGGGGTACGCCCGCTGGATGAAAACCTCACCCCGTATCCATAGACGGGTCTGCCTGCGATTTTCCGACCTGTTCGTACGGGATCCGCTGCTGTTCGGCGATTTCATGCGATATTCGCTGCCGGTGATTGCCAATGAGCTGATGTGGGGGCTCGGCACCTCGATGAGCGCGGTGGTGATCGGCCATATCAGCACCCAGATGGTGGCCGCCAACGCCGTAGCCCAGGTGGCCAGACAGCTCGCGACCGTGGTTTCCTTTGGAATCGCCAACGCCGCCGCCATTCTCATCGGCAAGGTCATCGGCGAAGGGCGACGTGACCTGGCCACCGATTACGCCCGAAAGTTCATCCGGCTGACCCTGGCTGCGGGCGGCTGCGGCTCCGTTATCATCCTCGCGGTGCGCCCCTTCCTAGTGGCCGGGCTCTCCCTCGATCCCGAGGCACGCGGGCTGCTCTCCATGATGATGCTGGTCATGGCGTATTTCGTCTTCGCCCAGGCGTATAATACCACCCAGGTGGTGGGGGTCTTCCGGGCGGGCGGCGATACCCGGTTCGGCCTGATTCTCGACGTATCCACCATGTGGGGCGGTTCCATTCTGGTCGCCTCCCTGGCCGCCTTTGTCTTTGACGGCAGTGCCACCCTGGTCTATATGCTGCTGCTCAGCGACGAGCTGATCAAAATCCCCTTTACCACCTGGCGGTACCGGACACGCAAATGGCTGCGCAGCGTCACCCGGGATGAAACGGGCCGTCAGCCCGACGGGGAACCGCTTCTGCGCCGTACGATGGCGCGGACTGAGTCCGGCCGGACGGCCGAACGACAGGCTTGTGCCCGGCCCCTTCCCTGAACGATGTAGGAGAGCCGTCATCGTCTCTCCAACCCGCCCTCGAGAATAAACTTGCGAAGGATTTGATCCACCTTCATATTGATTTGGTAAGATTTGATGGCTTTCCCCTCCATCTTTTCCAGATAAGCCTTGGCCGCCGTCTTGTCAATTGTTGCCTTCAGCTTGTCAAACCGTCCGAATTCATTGATGTTCGCCTCGGTGAGTTTCAGGTGCATAAAGGCGCGGAGCATCGTTTCGTCCACACCGATAGCCTCGGAAAAACGGTGGATCTGGTCGTTTCTGGCCCGGGTCATATACTCTGTAATATAGTCACGCAGCGTTTGTCCTTCATCGACCTTTATCTCCCCGTTCTGCACGTCATGCAGGAAGATGTTGGCGTATTTTTGTTCCTCCTGCGTGAGGGTTGCAAAGGATTTGTAGAGCTCATCGAGCACGGCGGCGGTTTCTTCGCCGCTCTGCAGGATCTTGACAAACTTTTTGAATCGGGAATTCATGTAATCGGCATCGATTACACCGGTATTGATTTCAGTCAGATAGGTATCGATTTCGTATGGCACATCACGGATAGGCGCGCCTCCTGTCCCGGTAAAAAGCTCCTTGTACCGAAGGGCGAGGATCAGATAGGTGGTCTCGTCCAGATGCAGCCCTGTCATCGTCCAGGTAAAGCCCTGGACTTTTGCCGCTTCCAAATATAAATTGAATCGTTTGAACAGCTTGGCAAATTGGCCGCGTTCAGCATAATCCTCCGGTAAGGACTCGAAGTTCCCCACTCCGGCAGAGCGGAAAAGTGCATCGATCTGATCAAAGAGCTCATTCATTTTGCTGAGATTCTGCTCGAGCTTGTCCGCGAAAAGGCCAAGCGGTTTGTCTCCGGAATACAGTCGGAACGCCTCATCAATATACCGGCTCATGGTATTCGGCTTGCGGTAATAGCGGATCGTGCCGAACGGCTTTTCCGGGCCATAAAGACGATTGGTGCGGGAAAAGGCCTGGATCAGCTTTTCGAACGCCAAGATTTTGTCAAGGTAGAGGGTGTTGATCCACTTGGAGTCAAACCCGGTAAGCATCTGATCCACAACGATCAGCAAATCCACCTGCGAATCCGGCTGGTTCTCAATGGCCTTATACGGTTCCTTGTGCGCCAGCCTGCAGGCAACATCCTTTTTGAAACGGGCATAGGCCGATAGAGGGAATGCCGTGCCATAGCAAGTATTGTAGTCCTCGAGGATCTCCACGATCGCCTCTTCTTTGATGATTCCATTGCCTTTGTTGTCATCGTTTGGATCGAACAGTGCCGTCACTCTCAGCCCGCTGTCTGCCGCTTTGAACAGCTTATAATATTGAATGGCTTCCGGAATACTGCTGGTTGCCAGAATCGCGTGAAACCGGCCGCCGTGGCTGAGTGTCATCCAATTCTCAAGAATGTCTTGGACAACCGCGTTCCGATGGTTCACACGGTCGTATTGGGAAATGGGCAGATAGTCCTCGATTCCCTTCAAATAGCGGCCATCCGGCTGGAGATGACCCGCCATGGGTACCTGTGTGTGATCCATATAGTGCAGATAGACGGCCTTCTTTTTCGGGTCCGCCAGCGCTTCCGCCTCGGTACCCGCTTTGGCTTTCCGAAGGGCGATGACCCTTCGCAGCTCGCGGTCTTTATAGGTCCTCACCTTATAAGGGTCAAAGCCCAGGACGTTTTTATCACGGATACCGTCGGCGATGCTGTACCGATGCAGCTCATTGCCGAAAACATCGGCCGTGGTACTCATTTTCTTCTGGTTTTCGTCATGAATCGGCGTACCGGTGAATCCAAAGAACATCGCATTGGGAAAGGTATGCTTGATAGTACGGAGCATTTCGCCGAAAACGTCCCGATGTGCCTCGTCAACGATGAAGACAATACGCTTGCCCTGGATCAGGCCGATATCATGGGCCTTGAATCCGCTGTTCTCCTCCACCCGGCTCATCTTTTGAATCGAGGTGACAATCAGGGTGTTGGCGGGATCGGCGCTCTTCAGCTTTGCAACCAGGATGTCTGTATTCTCCGTGGACTGCACCGAATCGGAATCATCCGCGAAGCCGCGATAATCCGACAGAGACTGTGTACCCAGTTCTACACGGTCCATGAGGAATACCACTTTGTCGGCATCCCTGGATTCGGCGATCAGCTGCGCGGACTTGAAGCTGGTCAGCGTCTTGCCGGAACCGGTGGCGTGCCAGATATAGCCGCCGAGAGGATCCCTGTCCGCCCAGCGGCGCATGGCGACTCGGCTTGTAATACGGGAAGCGGCGTAATACTGATAGCTGCGCATGACCTTCAGTATGCCGTCGGTATCATCCGCGACGGTATAAAAACCGATGAGCTGATGCGCCATAGGGATGGAAAGCAAGTATTGCGCAATGTCCTTCCAGTTGTTCAGCGGCTCGTTGTTCGCATCCGCCCAATGGAAATAGACATCCTTGTTGAACTTGCCGTCCGGGCCGGGATTGGCAAAATACACAGCCTCATCCGGCTCCATGGCGATAAAGATCTGTACCAGGGAAAACAGGCCTGTAAACACCCCTTCGCGGGCGTATTTTTCAATTTGGTTATATGCCTGGCTGACATCGACCCCGCTGCGCTTGAGCTCGCAATGGAACAGCGGCATCCCGTTGATGAGCAACATGAAATCGCCCCGCCGGTTCGGCAGGAGGGAGCTTCTGGCTTTGAATACCGGCTGTTCAGCGATCTGATAACGGCTCTGCCCGGCGGCGATCTCCATCCGGTCATAGATTTTTAAGCTGATCTCCTTGCCAAAGTGCAGCTCGTCCGCCGGATTGTCCCGCTTGACGGCCACGGTTTTTCCATTGATAAAGCCGTTGAGCTTGAGCGGGGTGCGCAGCCGGGCGACCTGATCGAGAACCTGCTGCATCTCTCCATCGGTGAGGGGGACGTCGTTGAGGCGGTCGACATCCCGGTTGTTCTCAAAGAGGATCTGCTTCCAGTTCCGGACCAGATCCTCTTCGGTCTTGTAGCGCAGGATCTCTGGTTCCCAGCCGTATTTGTCTATGAGCAGATGGATAAGCGCCGCTTCAAAGGCGGCTTCGTTTTCAAATAGCATGGTTCTCCTCCCGAGTCAGACCACCATTTTATCAAGGAGTGCTTTTTTGAGATTTTGGAGTTTTTCGAGCTCAAGCCGATAAAGATCGATCAGCCGGTCGAGCTGGGCAAAGTATTCTGCGATCTGTTCCTGTTCTTTGTCGTCCGGCATGGCGCAGACAATCTCGCTGAAAACCGGGTATTTCAAATTCCATGTATCCGACGTGATCCCTTGGGAATGAAGCTGAAATTGATGGATCATCGCGGGCCTTTTGAAAACATAAGAAAAAAACAACGAGTTTATCCCCGGCCTTGGCACAATCACCGTATAGGCAGGGCTCAGGATGCCGCTGTATGGGGAATATCCGCTTGCGCCCTGCCACATTCTCATGGTGTTATACGCGATATCCCCGATTTCGACCTTTTTGTAATGCGATTTGTCCTCACTGGAATGATCGTGCCGCCCAAGCTCTGAAAATTTCTTGATCCCCGATTGGATGGTGACGGAAATCAATTCCCCGTTTGCGGAGCATTCCTGCCGTTCGTCAAAGCAGTCCCCCAGTTTGCGCCGTTTCCAGGCTTCTGTGAAACCTTTGAAGCGGAGTTCCGGTACATCTGCGCCATCCTCTGGGAACATTTTCTCCAGCATGGCCTTTTTCAGATGCCGGACTTTTTCATATTTTTCCTGCCGCCGGGAAATCAGGCAATTGAGTTCTCGCAAAAACCGCCCGATTTTCTCCTGTTCTTCCCTTTTCGGGAAAGCAAAGTTCAATTCCTTGAAATCCGCATAGTGGATGCTGCGGCCATCCCGGATGCCATAGGTAACGGTCTCGAGCCGTTTAATAAACCGGTCGGAGGCAAACACATATTTCCAAAAATAGTCGTCATGCGTTTCCTTATCCTTGAAATCCATAACCGTGTATGCCGGAGATGTGATGCCTTCCGTATCCGAATGCGCAAAGCCGCCCTGAAACGAACGGAGATGGATGACGAATTGCCCGGGCATCACCCGCTTATAAGTGACGGCGTTCTTTTTGTCATAGGAAATATCATAATGGATTTTGCTCCGCTGCACCATCCCGAGCTCCTGGGTAGCGGCCAGCACAGGCAGCTCGGGATGGCGGCGGTCGTCCCGGGTATCAAAGATAAAACCCGCATCCGCTTGCACCCACTCGCCGTCGAATCCTTTAAACCGGACCTGCGGAACCGTCTCTTTCTTTCCCATATCATTCACCCGACAGCAGAGATTCAAGCTCCGCCAGACCTTTCATATCGAACGCGCTGCCTGTCAGTTGGTCCATCATAGCGGCAAGGCCTTTCCCGGATTCTTCCATCTGTTTTTCCAATTCCAGATAGGTCACGGCGTATTTATCCGCCAAAGCCTGGATCGCCTGCTCCAGCCCGCTGACAATCGCTTCCGGCAGGGCGCGGAGAGAGGCGGACAGCGGCGCAATCCATTTCAGGCGCAGCAAATCAAGGACCTGCTCGTCGGTCAGCCCTTCGATCGTCTCTTTGGTCAGCAGATGCAGTGCGGCGGCCATCTCCTTGGCCTCCCGCCTGGCGGCCTTCTCCTCGTCCATCAGCCTGCCCGCCCTTACCATCTTCGCCTCGAAAGAGCCCTCCGGGAACACGTAGGCGGTTTGCCGCGTTTTCATGTATGCCATGACCTTGCCTTTGGCGTAGGGGGCCGTTCCCTCCACCGCTGTCCAGTCCACTTCATGGTGATCGGCCATATATTGCAGCTTGGCCGCCGTCCCCGCTTTTGAGTCCAGCAAATCCATGTATCCCTGCAGGCCGGAGAGCTCCGGGGAAGAGACATCCATATAAATTTCCGCCAGCTTGGCGGCAAACTCTTTTGCAACAAAGGCCGTGTTGTCCTCGTTCAAAAATTCCCCACGGTCGCCCTCGTCAATGGAATCGATGATTTCCGCCAGCTCAGACGAAATCTCGTCCAGCCGGGCTTCCTTGGCCTTTACCGCCCCATATTCCTTTTCCAGGAGGGTCGTCTGGACCAATTCAAAGGGGATCACATGGCCGACCCAGCCATTCTGTACGTATTCTTCCGTATCGCCCTTTTTCCTGACCACCATATTGGGATCCACCTGTTTGGCGGCGGCAAAGCCTTCGGTCTGTATGATTTCAAGATCGGTAGAGATTTGTCCCCACTGGTTGTCCAGCAGCTGATACGCCTGATACCTGTCCACCACAGAAAACGGTGCGACACGGTCAAAAATATTCTGTGTAATCGCATCTTCTTCCTGGGAGACACTCAGTTCCTGCATTTTTTCAATCAGCTCGGCATTCAAATAGGAATCGAAATCGGCAAAGGCGGCCTGATAGGCGTCGATAAAGGCGTTCACGTCCGCACTGCCGTCGATCGCCTCTTTGATTTTTTCCGCTGCCAATGTGGAATACGGTGTCCCGTCGCAGGAAAACAGATCCTCCCGCAGCCGTGGAAAAGCCGTCCAGTATTTATCCAGCCGGTCGATTTCCCGGTTGGGAATGCCGCCGAACATGGTGGCATAAATATCCCAGGTTTCCGCTTCCTCGGAAGAATCGATGTAACGGGGGATATTCAGGTTATAGCCATTTTTCCGGATTTCCGCCTTGGTAACACGCCTGGCGTACTTTTTGATTTCCTGCGGGCGCGCGGCGACAGTGTCCACAATCCTTTTGATGTCCGAAGCCATCAGCTTATTGGATTTTCCGGCTTTGGCAAAACCTTTGGAGGCGTCGATAAACAGCACGTCCGAATCCTCGCGCTCCCGGCGGAGTACCATGATAATCGTGGGAATCCCGGTACCGTAGAAGATATTCGCGGGCATCCCAATAATCGCTTCGATATGGTTGTTTTCAATCAGGTTTCGGCGGATGCGGCCTTCTCCGTCCATGCCGCCCGTCGCGTCCCCGCGGAACAATACCCCATGGGGCAGAACGATGGCCATAATTCCGTCCCGCCTGATGTGATACAATTCATGCAGCAGAAAGGCGTAGTCGGCTTTTCCTTTCGGCGCCATGCCATAGCTGTAGCGGGGGTCGGTCTCCTTGTGGGAGGGATCCCAGTGCTGGGAATAGGGCGGATTGGATACCACGGCATCCACATCCACCATGTGATAGGTATTCGCCGGGTCGGCGTCATCAAACCACGGCCAGTCTTCCTCCAGCGTATCCCCACAGCGTGTCAGGATATTGTCCGGCTTGATCCCCCGCATGACCAGATTCATGCGCGTCAGGTTATAGGTGTTTTCCTTCAGCTCCTGCGCGTAATATTTGATGTTATCCTTGTTCGCGATATATTTGGCCGCGCTCTTGCCGATGGTTATCAGAAGAGAACCGGAACCGCTCGTCGGGTCGTAAATCTCAATTTTTTCCCTGTTTTTGAGGTGATTGACCACGATCTCCGACATCAGCTGCGACACCTCGTGCGGAGTGTAGAACTCCCCGGCCTTTTTTCCTGCGTTGGCCGCAAAGTTGCTGATCAGATACTCATAAATAAAACCAAGGACATCATAGTCCTGTTTGCCGTCCATGGGGATATCCTTGATCAGCTGGATCAAGTCGCGGATCGATTTCGTTTGGTTGCTAGCGCTGTCACCGAGCTTGCTCAGGCCGGTTTCCAATGTATTAAAAATTTTATTGAACACCTTTTTATGTGTGACGCTGATCAAACGGTTAAACGCCGAAAGGGCAACCCTCACGTTGTCGACGGTAAAGCTGTTCCCTTTGGCTATCCACGTAGAAAACAGGTTGTCGTAAGCAATGAAATACCCGAGCTTCTGCTGGCAATACTCGACCAACGGCGCATTATTTTCATGCACTTCGGATGCAATGTCCGTCTCTTCATAGCCGTCTTTTTTCAGGAACTCGATCTCTTTATCAGACAAAAATTTATAAAAAATGAAACCAAGGATATAATCTTTATATTCATTCGCCTCAATTTTGGAACGCATCTTATTTGCCGATTCCCAAATCTTACTTGCCAGCTGCTGTTTGTTCATTGGTCCAGGTATGAGTGCAAATCCGACAATTTACGGAAACCTTGTTATTCATACCTTTGCATGCTCGCAGATTAAGCGTTA
>CAKUFK010000002.1 GCA_934647945.1 uncultured Eubacteriales bacterium
GTTTGGGTGCATGAGAACGGGGAAATAACGGTTGACTTCAATTTTGCCGACGAGTACCAGCGAATTATTGATTACATTGAGAATAACCACAACGTTATCCGAGTGATTGAGAACAAGGCAATCTAACGGCTTGCCTACTCAACACAAAGGAAAATCTAATGTTGTGCATAAATACACGGCTCTACTGGGCCGACAGGATCCCAGGGCCCCGCCGGTGAGGTTCCGGACGACAGCTTTGCCTCTTTCAGCACCCTGCAAACGCTGCTGCGCGTCGGAAACCTCATCCCGCTTGTCCCCGACGTTCCCGATCCTGCGGGAAACATCGTACCCACCGATACCGAGCATATCATCCTGTCCCCCGGGTACTATCTGGTATCCTATAAGGTGTCCGCCATTTTCAGGGCCGCCAACTATATGCAGATCACCCCTTCCTACAATGGGCGCGCCCATTTGGAGACGGGAATCTATTTCGCGACCAGGACGGACGGTTCCAGCGCCGCCGGCGCCTCCTCCCTTATCATCCGGGCACCGGCCCAAACCGTGTTCACCTTGACCTATTCCGGCTCTTCCGATGCCATAGACGGACAGATCAATCTGACGATCCTGCGTTTGCGCCAGCCGCTTTGACGGTATAGAATCGAAAAGGGAATTTATCGCACCCAAATCGACCCAAAAGCGAGAATCAGAAGCACGGTAAGCTCCAAAATCTGGATCAGATACCCGAGCAGGTCTCCCGTGAGCCCTCCAAATTGCTTCAGGACCATCCGTTTGTGCCAAAGGCACAGCAGCACGGCTCCCATTGCGGCGGCGGCCGAGGCTAGAAGCCCCGGAAGGCTGGCTGCGAACCAACCCATTCCGATCAGAAGGAGGATCCCGAGCGCATATTCCGCCACCCCCGCAATGGAGACCGCCTTGGCAGCACGTCCCGCAAACAAAACCCCGAGAGTGCTGGATTTGGCGTAGGGAAGGCGGCTCCCGGCCGCGACCGCGGCACAGCGGGACAAAACACAGGCGGTACACGCGGGCCAAAGCAACGGGGAGGCGACCAATTGGCTCCACGCCCCGAGCTCCAGTAGCAGCAGCGCGGCACAGGACAGCACGGCAAAGGGACCGCAGTGCGGGTCTTTCATGATCTCGAGCTTACGGTCCCGATCCCGCCTGGAAAAAATGGCGTCGGTCGCGTCGAGGAACCCATCCATATGGAATCCGCCCGACAAGATGATCGGCAGCAGTGCGGCGACAGCGCCGAAGAAGATGGGGGAAACCGGGAATGTCCACGTGAGCACCGCCCATCCAGCAAGAAGCCCGCCGCCCAGCAAGCCCACCACGGGAAGGCAAGCGAGCGACCAGCGCATATTGTCCTCTTTCCATTCCACGCGGGGAACAGGCAGGATGGAATACATGGACAGGGCAATGAGCAAGGATGATCCCATAAGACGCGTTCTCCTTTACATTTTGCCGGAATCTTTGTTCCGGTACATATCTCTGTCCGCCACGGCGATGAGCTGATCGAGGGTTTGGCCGTCGCGGGGGAAAAAGGCGCAGCCGGCGCTGACGCCGAGGAAGGGCTGGGAAACCGAGGCGGCACCGCAGCGAAGGAGGGAGAGGCCGCTCAAAAAGGCGGCGGGATCCGGTCTCTTGTACAGACAGACGAACTCGTCTCCGGACAGGCGGTATACCGCACCATCGTCCGCAGCCAGTTTTTGGAGATGCTCTGAAAAACAGACCAGATACTCGTCCCCGGCCAGATGCCCATGCCGGTCGTTAACCTCTTTAAAACGGTTGAGATCCATAAAAATCAAAATGAAAGGTTCGCCCGACTCGATCCAGTTCGTACAGTCGATGTAAAGGCTGGAGCGGTTTTTCAGGCCGGTAAGGCCGTCGATGTAGACGATGCTCCGGAGTTTCTCGATGCGGTGCTGGGCGCCCACAATGGTTTGGATGCAGGTATAGCTCACCACCACGTTGGCCGCGAGCGCCAAGAGGGAGATGACCCTCAAAAAAGGATAGCGGTAGTCTTGCACGAAGGTGTAGTTGATGACGATCATGGTCAAAAACCAAACCAGGCTTTCCGCCAACAGGAGCTTAGAAGCCGGTTTCGGAATGTTTTGCAGGATAAACAGGAACCGTTTCCGAACAAAGCGCAGAAAGGGGTAGAGGGTGAGCAGATACAAGCCGGTCTGGGCGATAAAGGCCACGAGGTCAAAAGCCTCATCCGGAAACAGATGGGCGATATGGACCGACAGGGAAAACAGCAGCATGGTATAGACCCAGGTCGAGCACATTTTCATGAGGAGCTCTGCAAACCGGTCGCCGTACAGCCACATCAGGACCGGCAGATATAAAAAGCCCACCAGGACAAACAGACCGTTCCCGTTTCCATAATCCGGGAAACGGCTCAGCGCCAGCAGCATGACCCCAACCAGCAAAGCCGTGAATCCCGCCAGCACGGCGGTAAGGCAGGGAAGGGAGCGTTTCCGTTTGGAGCACAGATGCACGGTCGTCAGATTGACGGCGATCATCTCCAGGACGATCAGAATATGCAACACGATTCGCATGTCGGATACCTCACAGATCGGCAAGATCAACCACCTCGAGATAGGCGGACAGGGCATAATCCAGCAGAGCCGCCCCCAGAACGCCGCCCGTCCCTTCCCCGAGGCAGAGGCCGGCCTGAATGGGCGCACGGAAGCCGAGCGCATCCAGAAGCAGCCGGCCGGCCGGCTCGGCCGAACAATGGGACGGAAGCATATAGCCCTGACACAAGGGGGCAATCCGGACAGCGCACAGAGCCGCTGCCGCTGAGATGACGCCGTCGATGACGACGGGCAGCCCGCAGGCAGCGCCGCCGATATACAGCCCGCACATTCCCGCGAGATCGAGCCCGCCGACCTTGGCGAGGATATTCAGCGGGTTGCCCGGATCGGGGCGGTTTTGGCCGATGGCCCGGCGGATCACCGCCGCCTTGTGCGGTATGGCCCCGGACCGGCCGGCCCCTTTGGAGGCCACCTCTTCGGGCGGACGCCCCAGCAGCACCGCCGCTACGGCGCTCGAAGTGGTGGTGTTGCCGATTCCCATTTCCCCCGTGATAAGCAGATCGACGCCGCGCGAAGCGGCGTCCTCCGCCAGTGCAATGCCGGTCTCCACTGCAAGGCGGCACTCCTCCGCCGTCATGGCGGGCCCATAGGCGATGTTGCCGGTACCCGGACGGATGGAACGCCGCAGGATACCCGGATGGCGGCAGGGCGTGGCGATGCCGATGTCCACCACCAGCACGTCCGCGCCGAGACGGCGGGCAAAGGCGTTGATGGTGCCGCCGCCTTCGGCAAAATTGACGGCCTGTGCCGCGGTGATGCGGGGATCGGACGGGGTGACCGACTCGGCCGTGACGCCGTTGTCGGCGCAGAATACCACCACCTGCTTGCGGCCGATAGACGGGGAAGGGGTACGGCGTATCCCGGCCAGGCGGACCACGGCCCATTCGAGCTCTCCCAGACTGCCCGGCAGCTTGGCGCGGGAGTCCCAGCGGCTCCGGGCCTGGATCTGCGCTTTCGCGTCCAGGGGATGGATCCGCTCCGCCGCTTCTTCTATGGTCAAAGACATCACCGCCGTCTCCTCTTATCTGACCTTCAGTATAACATACATGTCCGGAGGGAGCAAGGAAAACCCCGCAAAACCCTTGTCATTTGATCGATCGGATGATATACTGAAAAAATAGATAGATCGGATCGCGCGGCCAGCCAGCCTCTCTCGTGTAGGGCGCGGGGGCAGGCTGTAAATCGGGAGGAAGGGATGGATCGGGATGGCGGAGACTGGATTTTTTCGGACGAGCTTCCGGGGATTTCATAAAATGGATGTGCTCCAGTATATCGACGAACTCCAGCAACGGCAAAAGGCTGAGCTGGAGGATTGGCAGCAGCGCCTGGCTGAGGCAGAGGAGCAGGCCGCGCAGATCCGGGATGGTGCGGCCCAGAACGAGGAGCGCCTGCGCGAAGTGGAGAGCTCCTTTGAGCAGGAAAACGCCCGTCTGCGCCTGAAAACCGAGGAACAGGCGGCGAAAATCGAGGCGCTGGAAGCGAAGGCCGCCGCCTGCAACGCTATGGAAGAGGAGCTCGCCGGCCTGCGTTCCCGCGAGGAGGCCTGCCGCCGTATGCGGCAGGAGCAGGAGGCTGTGCGGGAAGAACTGGCCCGCCTGCGGGAGACCGCCCGGGCTCTGGGCGAAGAAAAAAACGCGCTCCTGCGCCAGTTGGAGGCTTCGAAACGTACGGCTCGTGAAACCGGGGAACAAAACAACCGTCTGTCGGCCGAAAAGCTGGAAATGACGGCGAAGGCCCGGGAAATGGACCGCCGCTGCCGGGAACTGACCGAGGCAAACGAGCGCTATGAAAAACTGGTAGGGGATGTCGGCAGCTTCATCATGGAAATCCGTTCCATGGGGCAGCATTTTCTCGACGCGGCGTATAAGCGGAGCGATTCCTGCCTAGATGCGGTGGCCGGGGCGGCCGACCGCCTGGAACAGGAGCTCGCTTCCTGTCGTGGAAACCTTGAGACGGCCAGGCAGGAGCTGCTCGACCAGGCCGGGGCGGCCGGCGTCCGTCTGGAGGAATGGGTGCAGACCCTCGATGAAACGGCGGAGAAGCTCAGGGCCCGGCCCATCTCGCCGTCGGACAAGCCCGCCGAAAGGCCGTAAGGGTCCGCGGCGGCGAAAGGGAGGCCGGAGGGCGACGTTTCCGGAATGTCCCCCAGATTCCCCGCATAAGCTAGAAACGGGAGTGACGGACCATATGCCGATCTCAATTTGCACCGATTCTCTGCGTGAGGCGGCCGGCTCGCTGCGCGCCGGCGACCGGATCCTGCTGTCCGGGCCCCTTTACACGGCCCGTGACGCCGCGCACAAACGGCTTTTTGCCCTTCTGGACGAAGGACAGCCGCTCCCTTTTCCGCTGATGGATGCGGTGATCTACTATTCGGGATCCACACCCGCCCCCGGCGGGCTTCCCATTGGCGCCTGCGGCCCCACGACGTCGGGACGGATGGATTTTTTCACACCCCGCTTGCATGATCTCGGCTTGTGTGCTACTATAGGCAAAGGCGCGCGTTCGCGGGATGTCGTGGAGGCCATCCGCCGTCATCGGGGGATGTATCTCTGCGCTGTCGGCGGCGCCGGGGCCCTGGCGGCCAGAAGCGTGGTTTCCTGTGAGGTGATCGCCTTCCCGGAGCTCGGCTGCGAAGCGGTCAAGCGCCTCGTCGTCCGGGATTTCCCGCTGATCGTCGGGGTCGACTGCCGCGGCGGCAACCTGTTTGAACGGGCGTGACAGAACAAAAACGAAGGAGTGCAGTGAATGGCGGAGCTCAAGTATGAAATTATCAAAGAATTTGGTGTGTTGTCGCAGTCACCTTCCGGTTGGACCAAGGAACTCAATTTTATCAGCTGGAACGACCGGGAGCCGAAATACGACATCCGGGAATGGGCGCCGGATCACAAGAAGATGGGCAAGGGCGTGACCATTTCCCCGGACGAAATCATCCTTCTGCGGGACCTTCTCAATGAGATCGACCTGTAAGACCGACGACCGCGGCCCCGCGGGGCGGGACCGCTGAAAGGGTGAGCACCCATGGATTCTTTTTTTGAGATTCTCAAGTCGATCCTGCAGGGGATTGTGCAGGGCATCACCGAATGGCTGCCTATCAGCAGCACAGGGCATATCATCCTGTTAAATGAATTTCTGCCCTTTGCCATATCCCCGGATCCGGAACGCAACAAAGCCTTTTTCGAAGTGTTCAAGGTGCTGGTGCAGCTTGGTTCGATCATGGCGGTGCTGGTGCTTTTTTTCCACAAGCTCAATCCCTTTTCCCGCAAAAAATCCCCGCTGGAGCGCCGCGGAACCTTTTCCCTTTGGGGAAAGGTGCTCATCGCGAGCATTCCGGCCGGCATCGTCGGCATCCTTCTCAACGATATCATCGATGAGAAATTGTCCCTGCCCGCGGTCATCGCGGGAGCCTTGATTATCTACGGTATCCTCTTCATCTGGATGGAAAGCCGCCACAAGGAACCGCGGATCCACAATTTCAAGGAACTCGACTACAAAACGGTCCTCTTGATCGGTGTATTTCAGATGCTGGCCCTTATCCCCGGCACCTCCCGGTCGGGATCGACCATCCTGGGCGCCGTTCTGCTGGGCACGTCGCGGTATGTCGCGGCGGAATTCTCCTTCTTCATGGCCATCCCGGTCATGGTCGGAGCCAGCGGCGTCAAATTGCTGGGCTTTCTGAAGGACGGCATGAGCTTTACGGGATTGGAATGGGCCGTTCTCCTCACCGGTATGGTGGTCGCGTTCCTCGTCTCCCTGGTCGTGATCCGTTTCCTGATGAATTTCATCAAAAAACACGATTTCAAATCGTTTGGGTATTACCGCATCGCGCTCGGTATTCTGGTCATCGTGCTCCTGCTCGCGGGTGTGATGCAGAATACGCCGACGGGCTGATGGGAAACCGACAGGACGTTTTTTCATTTCTTCCGCTGTTTATGAAAACAGGAATCTGACACCGATCAGGTTCCTGTTTTTCAATCGAGACAGGGCATATCCGGCCTCGCGAGGGATGATAAAGGTACAGACGAGAGGGGCAGAAATGCGGCGCGGACGGATCCAGATGGATGAATAGGAGGATCGGAATATGTGTGATTCGATATGCGGGCTCGATTGTACCGCATGTCCGCTGAAAGAATCCTGCGGCGGATGCGCTAAAACAAACGGACGCCCGTTTCAAAAGGAATGCATCGTGGCGGCATGCTGCCGGGCCAACGGACGAGAAGGTTGCGGGACATGTCTTGGCAGCGCCTGCCGGCTCAGCAAACAGCTGATTTCGGAATTCAACGCGCTCGGTATCGAGGACATGGCGGAGGTGACTTGCCTGAACGCCCTCAAAGGCTCGTATATCAACCTGGAATACACCCTCCCGAGTGGGCAGAACGTCAAACTGCTTGATGACGATACCATCTACCTGGGCAATCAAATTTGTAAAACGGGCAGCGGCAGATGCTACGGATTAGCTGCTGACGAACGCTGCCTGTTGGTTTGCGAATACGGCGATGGCGGTTCGGATGCCGAAATTGTCGTATATAAAAGACGAAACCGTTGATCCTCTCGATACCGTCGGGAAAGAGCGTCACAGCCATGGCTGTGACGCTCTTTGACTGTTTGGCGGGCACTCGTTTTATACCGCAGAGATTTTTTGGGTCGCCGGTGAAACTTTCCGCCGGTCATCCGGCACATATATGGTGTAGGGCGGTGAGCGTATGGAGGAGAACCGGGTTGAACTCGGTCGGCGGGCTCTCGATCCCGGAAATCGCCGCCGCTTTGTCCCTGAATGTCTCGACGGTGAAGACCCGGCTGTATAGAAAGGAGTGAGTGTAGATGCGGGAATCGGATTTAATCCGGCAGGCGCTGGAAGAGGAGCTGCTCCAGAAGGAACGGGTCCGGACCGCCTGCCTGGCAGCTACCATAGGCGAAAGGAGACGGATTCCTATGAAAAAACGGGTGACTGTGCTGGCGGTATGCGCGGCGCTGACACTGCTGCTGTCGGTATCGGTTTATGCGGCGGTGGACGCGAACGAGTACCGGATGGCGGCGGAATTCTTGGATGAAAAGGGCTTATCTGCCGCCTCTCTCGGCCGGCGGGAAACCAAACGGGTATACCGGGATATCGAGTCCGAGCGTTTTGACGACCCGAAAACCGTGGAGCGCCTGAAAAGCAAGGCGGCGGAACTGGGGATGACCGATCGGGATATGCCGGACGATCCGGCGGAGCTGTACAAGGCGATCCTGCGCTATGGGTTGTTCTATCCGACTGCGGCGCTCACGTCGGTCCAGATTCGCGCCCTGCCTTCGGGCCTGACGTATGGAGAGATACTGGAGCGCCTGGGCCGAACCAAGGATACCGGCCGGGACGAGCACGCCTATCAATATACCGTCGATGGCGACAAGGTGCTGCTTCTCCGGTTCCGGATGGAGGAGGATATCTGTCCCCACTCCGGCGAGGAGCTACTGGCGGCCCTGGAGGACGCGGGACAGCCCTCCCAGTCTGGAGACACCTTCCGGGCGGTTCTGCAGGAGAGGTATGAGAGTGAACGGGACGGCAAAACCTACCGGTCGCTGCTGGTCCTCTGCCCGAATTGGGAGCGGTTCGACTGTATCCATCTGTCGGTATCGGACGATACAGTCATCGAATACGAGGACGGACGGCCCGCCCTTTTCGAGGATATCGGAGGACAGATCACGGTGACCATCGATCCGTTGGTGGCGGAAAGCTATCCGCCTCAGGGGAAAGCCCTGCGAATCGTGGTCGCATCCTAATACAGCAAGCCCCGGGGACCTGTCGGGTCCCCGGGGCTTGCTGTATACCGACTCAGAACTCTGCTTCCACCGGATATCCGGCCGCCAGGGAAGCTGCCGGATCCAAAACCCGCTGGTTGGAGGAGCCGCGGAAATGAAGCAGGGGAGAACGCAGGGATTCGATAAAGGGTCCGTCTACCAGGCGGTCGGTCCCGAGAAGCAGCTCCCGCCAGCCCTCCTGCTCCTCCAGATGCGCGAGGAGATAGTCCATCGTGTAACCGGTATAGGTGATGACGGTCTTCCCCGCTTCATGCACTCTGTGTGCCAGATCCGCCAGGGGAAGGGGTTGCAGGAAGGGGTCGCCGCCAGAAAAGGTCATGCCGGCCAGCAGAGGGTTTTTGCAGAATTCCTCAAACAGCCGGTCGGTATCCCCATCATATCCTCCCGCAGGATCATGGGTGCCGGGGTTCTGGCAGCCGGGGCAATGATGGGGGCAGCCCTGGGTGAACACCACGAACCGGAAGCCGGGCCCGTCCACGATGGACTCCCGGATCACACCCGCCAGACGAATGGCCGCCATGAGTTCTTCTCCTTTCCGAATAAACGCCCGGGGACCGCGTACCGGCCCCGGGCGCTTTTCTGCCGACCGTTTATCCAACCTGTTCCAATTCTCCGGAGCCGGTACCCAGGGAGTGCTTGACGCGGTCCTGTACCTCCGCGTACTTCGCGTCGTTGAAATGGTCGAGGGTCCCTACCAGATACCCGGTGATGCGGCGAATCCGCTCGAATCCGACATTTTCTCCAACAGCTTTGGTCTTTTCCATATGGCAACGTCCTTTCTATGATATAAACTCCGGATTATTCGCACGAGCAAGGCATATTGGGGTACCGTTTCCGCAGCTCATCGAGCTTTTCCCGGCTGAGGGCTTCGCCCTCCCGCCGGCCGCAGCGGGGACAGACCTCCCCGATGATACCGGTATAGCCGCAGACCGGGTCACGGTCGACCGGATGGTTGATGGAGCCATAGCCGACGCCCGCCTCCTTCATGGCCCGGACCACCGTCTCAAATGCCTCGAGATTTTCAGAGGGGTCGCCGTCGAGCTCCACGTAGGTGATATGGCCGCCGTTGGTCAGCTCGTGATAGGGCGCCTCGATTGCGATTTTGTCGAAGGCGTTGATATCGTAGTAAACCGGCACATGGAAGGAATTGGTGTAATACGGCCGATCGGTCACACCGGGAATCACACCGTATTTTTCCTTGTCTATCCGAACGAAACGGCCGGACAGCCCTTCGGCGGGGGTGGCGATCAGGGAGAAATTCAGATGGTGCTTCGCACTCGCCTCATCCATTCTCTTGCGCATGTAGCCGACGATTTCGAGGCCGAGGTTCTGTGCCTCCCGGCTTTCGCCATGATGGACGCCGAGCAGGGACTTGAGGCATTCGGCCAGGCCGATGAATCCGAGGGTAAGGGTGCCGTGCTTGAGCACCTCCCGCACCTCGTCGTCGGGGGAAAGCTTGTCCGAGTCGATCCACACGCCCTGTCCCATCAGGAAGGTGTAATTGCGTACCCGCTTTTTGCACTGGACCTCGAACCGTTCGAGCAATTGGGCGATAACCAGGTCGATCTTGCGGTCGAGTTCCTCGAAGAAGAAATCCACGTTGCCGTGGCTGCGGATCGCAATGCGGGGCAGATTGACGGAGGTAAAGGAGAGGTTGCCCCGCCCGAAGACGATTTCCCGGGTGGGATCGTAGGAATTGGCCATGACCCGGGTACGGCATCCCATATAGGCACATTCGGTGTTGGGGTCGCCGGGCTTATAATACTTGAGGTTGAAGGGCGCGTCGATGAAGGAAAAATTCGGAAAGAGGCGTTTGGCGCTGACCCGGCAGGCCAGCTTGAACAGGTCGTAGTTGGGCTCGCCCGGGTTGTAGTTGATCCCGTCCTTGATCTTGAAAATATGGATGGGGAAGATGGGCGTTTCGCCGTTGCCGAGGCCGGCCTCGGTGGCGAGCAGGACGTTGCGGATGACCATGCGTCCTTCCGGCGTGGTATCCAGACCGTAATTGATGGAGCTGAAAGGGATCTGCGCGCCGGCACGGGAGTGCATGGTGTTGAGATTATGTACCAGTGCCTCCATCGCCTGATAGGTGGCGCGGTCGGTCTCCTCATCCGCCCGCTTGCGGGCGAAGGCGATGATTTTTTCAGCCGTCTCGCGCCCGTTCCTCTCAGCAAGCGCATCGAGGAGGGCCCCGTCAAAGCCGTTGTCGCCCGAAAGGCAGGCGGTCGTCCCCTCCTCCTCCTCGGCGGCGGCAATCAGCGCCTTGGCCGCCGTCTCGGGATCGGGCTCGCCATTCAGGAGTTCGAGAGCCCTGGACAGGTTCTGACGATAGAGGCGGCGATAGGTTTTTTTGACGCCCTCCGCCATCCCGTAGTCGAAGTTCGGGATGCTTTGTCCGCCGTGTTGGTCGTTCTGATTGGACTGGATCGCAATACAGGCCAGCGCGGCGTAGCTTGCGATATCGTTAGGCTCCCGCAGGAAGCCGTGGCCGGTGCCGAAACCGCCGCGAAACAGCTTCTGGATGTCGATCTGGCAACAGGTGGTGGTCAGGGTTAAGAAGTCCAGATCGTGGATGTGGATGTCGCCGTTGCGGTGGGCTTCGGAGTGGGCGGGATTGAGAATGAACATCTCGTAAAACTGTTTCGCACTCTCCGACCCATATTTGAGCATGGTCCCCATCGGGGAATCCCCGTCTATGTTCGCGTTTTCCCGCTTGACGTCGTTGTCCTTGGCGTCCTGGAAGGTCAAATCCTCCATGGTTTTCATCAGACGGGTGTTCATTTCCCGGATCCTGGTCCGTTCGGCACGGTAGAGGATGAATTCCTTGGCCGTGCGGGCGTGCCCGTTTTCGATCAGCACCTTTTCCACGGTATCCTGTACCTGCTCCACGGAAGGCGCGGCCTCGCCGAGCTGCGCCTCGAGTTCCTCGGCTACCCGGTTGGCCAGGGCGAGAGAGGTTTGGTAGTCGTGCCCGCCGATCGCCTGGGCGGCCTTGTAGATCGCATTCGCGATCTTTTCGATGTCGAACGGACGGGTGCGGCCGTCTCGTTTCGTGATGCAGGTAATCATGTCGCGTCTCCTTTAATCGGTATTTCAGTCGGCACTATATATTGTGTGTCGAATCGGAATCCGGAGACTATTATAAACAATATATAGTGGCTTGTCAATAGCCTTTCACTGTCGAAAAGTATAAAAAAGCGTCCCGAAATTTGGCATCCGGCGGGAGAAAATCGTCTTGACAAAGGGAATTCCTCCTTACACAGCGGCAAAGGGGACAAGACACCCGGGGAGAAGCCAACCGGATACCACTGCGCAGTGGAAGACAAAAAACGGACGGGGGCCAGAAAAGGCCCTCCCGTCCGATTATGTATATTGTATATATAGAAAGGATCGTTTAGATCCAGGTATCCACCGGTATAGATTCCGGCGCCTGTTCCAGCAGGTCCGGATTCTTCAAGAGCCGTTTCAGGGAACGGAAGGATTCCGAAAAATAATACCCGTCGCAGATCCGCTCATCGACGACAAAGCGCAGACGGATAACCCTTTTTTCCCGGATAGTGCCGTCCGCCTGCCGTTCCAGCACCGTTTCCTTTTTCCCCATCGCCATAAAGAGGGACGTGGTGCCGAAATCGTAAATATGGTGATAGACCGGGCCGATACCGAGGGAACCAACATCGGTGATATACATAGAGGTATGGAAAGGGCTCAAATGGTTCAGCGCCTTCGGCATGAGCCCCCAATGGTCCAGAATATTGACCACGTTTACGATCGCACGGGTCAGCCAGGCCGGGCAGGTGTCGAGGATCCGCGCGACCATGTCGGTGTCGTTTTCCACATCGGGATCCCGGACTTCATGCTGAATGGCCCCGTTGATTTTGCGGTAGACGTCGAAAACCGTATCCGTCCCTTCGAAATCCGGCTTGATCACCACCTCTTCCGCATCCTTCGACAGGCTGCGCTTGACGGTCATGGAAATGGTCAGACGGTTGCGGGCGTAGGTTTTCCCCCCTACAACGAAACGGTTGAGCCAGGGCCGCAGGGTAATCATGCGGACGCTCGCCGCGATAAACAGATGGAACATCGAGAATCCGGGCATGTTTTCGTTCCGCCGGAGACGCCGCACGTATTTTTCGAGTTCCTCGATTTCCACAACATCATCGAACAGGACCGAACTATCCGAACGGCGTTTCATAATATGGGGCATCACGGAGAAAAACGACTGGGTATGCCGCAGGCGCCAGCCGTCATACCGATCGCCAAAGCGCCGTTTCCTGGTTTCTGGCATCATGATGTTCCATCCTTTCGCAGGCATGCCGGAAGGCGGTCCCCTTATCACCAAAGGCCCCGTACCGCGATTCGCCTCTGGATACGGCCGTTTTTATTATACCATTTGAAGGCGGCCTGTCAATTGGACAAATGGTTAAGAGTTCGTTTTTCCTGCTAAGAATCCCGATACCATCTCTAAAGTTTGATTGACTTCTCTTAAAATTCACTGTAACATTTGGTTGAATTCCTATGAATATTAATATCGAATGGGGGTTGCCCAATGAAAAAGCAGACGTATATCAAGCTGCCGGTGCAGGAACCTGTCATCCAATGCATCACGCAGGATGCGTATCTGCAGGCGGTCGGACTGAACAGTGCGGCTTTCTATCCCTGGATGATGGGCCAGTTCGCACAGTTATGGGCCTGCGATCCAAGGATCGCGGCGGGCGGCGTGTTCCTCTATTTCGTCGCCCCGTCGTATTGGTTTGCTTGCCCCCATCTCTATACGCAGGAGATGTCAAAGGAAACCATCAATGTACGGTATGACCGGATTGCAGATTTTTTGACCGACAGCCTTTCCCTCGGCCAATATGTTATCTTGCCGGTTAACCGCCGTTTTATCGACGCGTTTCACGATGATGGGGACGGTACCCATGATATGATGATTCACGGATACGATATGACCAAGGGGCTGTTTTATATTGCGGATTTTTTTGAAGGGAATTTCCGCCTTCGGACATGCCCGTTCGAGGATATGGAAAACGCGTACTTTACCGATACCGTCAATCCCCTTTCCTGGCACAACACGGTGAGGCTGGTCTCTCCCGACCATCACCGGCGTCATTTTGACTTTCATCTGGCGGCCTCTCATGACTTTGACACACAGGCGGTCTGTACCCAGCTTGCAGACTATATTCGAGGTGAAAACAGCCTGTACCGCTACCGGATCCGTCAAAAACAGCGCGATTCCTATGGGCATACGGTGGGAGGTATCCGGGTATACGACGTGCTGATGCAGTATGTCAGGGAAAGCGTGCCGGCGGAAGGCCCGTTGGATCACCGCATCTTTTATATTTTGTGGGCACATAAGCATATGCTGACCCTGCGGGCGGAATTTATGGGCGGTCTTGACGACGCCCGCCCGGCGGCGGAATTTGCCGCACCATTTCGGGAGATTGAGGATCAGGCGCGCACCCTGCTGAATAAAGTGCTCAAACGCAACCTAAAAGGCAGCGGCCTTTCCTGTTCCGATGTGGAAGAGGCACTGGCAAGCCTGCGTGACCGGGAGGTCGAGGTGATCGGCCGCTTTTTGGAGATGCTGGAAAAAGGATAAGCGGGGCCGGAAGGAGCCGGGCAAAAAGGAACCGGCCGGTTCAGCGGACGCTGTACCGGCCGGAGGATGGAAAAGGGCTTAGCAGCCGCAGCCACAGCCGCAACCGCAGCCGTTGTTCTGTACATTGCCGCAGCCGCAGCCGCAATCGTCGTCGTTGAACAGCAGGCAGAGGATGATGATGAAGAGCAGCCAGGTGCAATCACCGCCGCCAAACAGGTTTCTCAGGCACATGAGTCGATTTCTCCTTTCTTAATCGTACTATTGAAAAAGGGGAAGCTCCTTAGCAACCGCAGCCGCAACCGCAGCCGTTATTGGCACCACAACCGCAATCGTCGTCATCGAGAATCAAAAGGATGATGATGACGAACAGGATCCATGTGCAGCTGTTTCCGCCGCAAAATACGTTCCGCAGACTCATTCTTTGCCGCCTCCTTTCAATGGGTACATTCCATACTATGCCGCCTCGGGAGAATGGTTACAGCACGGCGCGGTGAAAATGCGGAGCCTTTGGATCCGGCATAAGCCGGCGAAAACAGCCGGCCGGCGCCGTCCTCCCCCGCCTGTTGCGGCAGATGGAGGATAACGGGAAAATCCGGGATAAATTTGACCATTATTGACTTTGACTTTTCCTGACCAATCGAATAAAATGAGAATAGTTTATGAGAAGGGTGGGGAAGTCATGCGCATAAGCGACGCCATAGCGGCCTATATTCTTCATAGGATAGATGAAGCCGGGGACGGTTCAGCGGAACTGCGGCGCAACGAGCTGGCGGAAGAACTCGGCTGCGTGCCGAGCCAGATCAACTATGTCATCACCTCCCGCTTTACTCCCGAGCAGGGTTATATCGTGGAGAGCCGGAGAGGGGGCGGCGGCTATATCCGGATCCACCGCGTCCAGTATACGCCGGGCTGTTCCCCGCTCATGCACGTGGTCAATTCTATCGGGGAGACGCTGGTGCCTGCGGCTGCGCAGGCGATCCTGGACAGCCTGGCCGGGGAGAGATGGATTTCCCCAGCAGCCGCCCGCCTGATTGGCGCCGCTTTGTCGGACCAGGCGTATCGGGATGTCCCGGTGGAATGCCGGGACCGGCTGCGGGCAAAATTGATGAAACAGATGCTCACCGCTTTGAATATGTAGGATATAGGAGGAAAGACGATGCTTTGTCAAAACTGTGGCAAGAAACCGGCGACAACTTTTTTAAAGAAAACGATCAATGGAGAAACGACGGAAATCCACCTGTGCGCCGACTGCGCCGGCCAGCAGGGCCTTTCGATGTGGAACGGCCTTGGCTTTGACCTGGGGGATTTCTGGGGAGCGCTGTTTTCCGAGCCGACGGCGCGTGAAAAAGCGGATACCGTGCGCTGTGAGGTCTGCGGCCGGAGCTTTGGGGAGATCGCCCAGTCGGGTAAGGCGGGGTGCCCGTCCTGCTATACCACCTTTTACGACCGGCTCCTGCCCTCTATCCAGCGTATCCATGGAAAAGCCAAGCATACGGGAAAGGTACCGGCCGGGGCCGGCGACCGCCTGAAAAAGGAGCAGGAGCTCGACGCCCTGCGCCAGCAGCTCGCGCAATGCATTGCGGAGCAGCAGTATGAGGAATGCGCCGCGCTGCGGGACCGCATCCGGGCACTCGAAAAGGAGGAGACGCAGCATGACGGAGAATAAGTGGTACCGGTCTACCGGGCAGGACGGCGATGTGGTGATCAGCACCCGGGTGCGGCTGGCGCGGAACCTGCCGCGTGTGCCCTTCCCGGCCTGTATGAATCCGGAGCAGAAACGGCAGGCCGCCGATACGATCCTAAAGGCCCTGCCCGAGAGGGGCTACCGGGTCATCGACATGCACACGCTGCCTCATATCACGGCTCTGTCCCTGGTGGAACGCCACCTGATAAGTCCCGAGTTTTCCAAAAGGGAAGAGGGGAGCGTCCTGTGCCTTTCGGAGGACGAAAGCGCCAGTTTGATGATCGGCGAGGAAGACCACCTGCGCATCCAGGTGATGCAGGCGGGCCTGGAGCTCGACCGCGCGTATCGGACGGCGGATGAGCTGGACACCGCCCTGGACAGCCGCCTGCATTTCGCCTTCGACGACCGGCTCGGCTACCTGACGCAGTGCCCGACCAACCTCGGCACCGGTATGCGGGCGAGCCTGATGCTCCATCTGCCGGCCCTACAGGATGGGGGTGCTATCCAGCAGCTCGCCAACACGGTCTCCAAGCTCGGCCTGACCATCCGTGGGCTGTACGGCGAGGGCAGCAAACCGGAAGGGGCTATTTATCAGCTTTCCAACCAGGTGACGCTGGGCATCTCCGAGTCGGCCGCCATCGAAAATCTGAAAGGGATCGCCGCCCAGATTATCCGTGAGGAACGCGCGGGCCGGGAGGAGCTCTGCCGCAACCCGCATTTTGAGGACCGGGTCTGGCGTTCTCTGGGGATCCTGCGCACAGCGCGGCTGCTCCGGGGAGACGAGTTCATGTCTCTGATTTCAAATCTGCGGGTGGGGGTATCCCTGGGAATGATCGAGGGAATCTCGCTGGACCTCATCGGCGGACTGATCGGGGACGCGCAGCCCGCTACCGTGATGGCGATGGCCGGAAAAGAGATGGAGCCGGCCGAACGCGATGCCGCCAGGGCGGAAATGGTCCGCACACGGCTGGCCTGATCCGGACAGCTCAATTAGAAAGGCAGGAATATCATGTACCGGTTTAAAGGATTCACTGAAAAAGCCAATACCGCCTTGAACCTGGCTATCGAATCGGCCGAGGCGCTCGGGCATACCTATATCGGCACCGAACACATTGTGCTGGGGCTGCTGCAGGAGGGCACCGGGGTCGCCGCGTCGGTCCTGGGCGGCCGCGGCGTGACCGCCGTGCAGTATCAGCAGAAGATCGTCGAAAGCGAATCGAGCGGACAGCATACCCGCCTGACCCCGGAGGATTTTACGCCCCGGGCGAAAAAGGCGATGGAAATGGCCGTGGCCGAGGCGGCGGTGATGCAGCACGGATATGTGGGCACCGAACACATTCTTATCGCCGTCCTGCGGGACGAAAGCAGTGTCGCCGTGCGGCTGATCGCCTCTCTCGGCGCCCGTCCCGACGAACTGATGCGGGACATCGGCAAAGCGATCGGCGCCAACCCCGCTCAAACCGCGTCGGAGGGGATCCGCGGCGGCGCCTCCTCCGCTTCCAAAGGGCCTGGAAAAACCCCGACTCTCGACCAATTCGGCCGTGATCTGACCGCCATGGCGAAGGAAGGCAAACTCGACCCGGTCATCGGCCGGGGGAAAGAGATCGAGCGGGTCATTCAGATCCTGTCCCGCCGGACTAAAAACAACCCCTGCCTGATCGGGGAGCCTGGTGTGGGAAAGACCGCCATTGCGGAGGGCCTGGCCCAGAAAATCACGGCCGACGAGGTGCCGGAGCTGCTGCGGGGCAAGCGGGTGGTGACGCTGGACCTGACCGGCATGGTGGCCGGCACCAAATACCGCGGTGATTTCGAGGAACGGATCAAAAACGCGATCGACGAGGTCATCCGGGAGAAAAACGTCATCCTGTTCATCGACGAAATCCACACCATCATCGGCGCGGGCGCCGCCGAGGGAGCGGTCGACGCGGCCAATATCCTCAAGCCATCCCTGGCCAGGGGAGAACTCCAGGTCATCGGCGCCACCACCCTGGACGAATACCGCAAACACATCGAAAAGGACGCGGCCCTCGAACGGCGGTTCCAGCCGGTTACGGTCGGGGAGCCGACGGCCGAGGAGGCTATCCTGATTCTCAGGGGGCTGCGGGACAAATACGAAGCGCACCACAAGGTGAAAATCACCGACGAGGCGCTCGAGGCGGCGGTCACCCTGTCCACCCGCTATATTTCGGACCGGTATCTGCCGGACAAGGCCATCGACCTGGTGGACGAGGCAGCCTCGAGAGTAAGGCTAAAAGCCTTTACAGCTCCTCCGGATCTGAAGAAGCTGGAGGAGGAGGTCAAGCGCCTGTCCGAAGAGAAAAAGGCCGCGGTCAACGAACAGGATTTTGAACGCGCCGCCCATCTGCGGGACGAAGAGAAGGAACTCGCCCAGAAGCTGGAAGAGCAGCGCGGCCATTGGCAGGAGAAAAACGCCGGGATTACCGGCGAGGTATCCGCCGCCGATATCGCGGAAATCGTGTCGAGCTGGACGGGGGTGCCCGTGGTACAGCTCACTGAGGCCGAAGGCCAGCGGCTGCTCCGTATGGAGGAGATCCTGCACGAGCGGATCGTCGGGCAGGATGAAGCGGTTACAGCCGTGGCCAAGGCCATCCGCCGCGGCCGGGTGGGGCTCAAGGATCCCCGTCGTCCGATCGGCTCCTTCATTTTCCTGGGTCCGACCGGCGTTGGGAAGACCGAACTCTGCAAAGCCTTGGCAGAGGCTATGTTCGGGGACGAAAACGCCATGATCCGGCTGGACATGTCGGAATACATGGAAAAACACACGGTCTCCCGTCTGGTCGGGTCGCCGCCCGGCTATGTGGGCTATGACGAAGGCGGGCAGCTGACGGAGAAAATCCGGCGTAAACCCTATTCCGTCGTGCTGTTCGACGAGATCGAGAAAGCCCATCCCGATGTGTTCAACATGCTTTTGCAGATCCTGGAAGACGGAATTCTGACCGACGCCCAGGGGCGGCGGGTGGACTTCAAGAACACCGTGATCATCATGACCTCCAATGTCGGGGCCCGCATGATTACCGAGCATCGAAAACTCGGATTTGCCGTCGCGACGCAAAAGGATGCCGCCGAAAACCAGAAGCAGATCCGGGAAGATGTGCTGGGCGAGCTCAAAAAGACCTTCCGCCCCGAATTCCTCAACCGTGTGGACGATATCATCGTTTTCCAGCAGCTCTCGGAAGAGGATATCCGCCGGATTGCCCGGAGGATGCTCCAGTCGCTCGACAAGCGGCTCGAGGATATGGGGATGACCCTGGAGGTCAGCGACGACGCGGTTGCCGAGATTGCCAAGGAGGGATTCGATCCGGTCTACGGCGCCCGTCCCCTTCGCAGAGCCATCCAGTCCCGGATCGAGGACGTACTGGCCGAACAGCTCTTGGAGGGCCGGTTCCGGAGCGGTGATGTCGTACAGGTCGGTGTAAAGGACAACCGCTTTTCATTCGATGCACAGCCTGTACCGGCGGAGGAGTAAGGCTCAACGAAAAACGAGGCCGTATGGTTCGTCCATACGGCCTCGTTTCAGGTGTTTGGGGATACGGTCCTCGGTGCGGAATCAGGTGAAAGCTATATGTGTCAGACAAAATTTTCCACAGCAAGATCGCGGGCGATGTAACGGAATTGATCATAAGGGACCCGGTTTTCGGTCAGGGTACGGGCAATCGTTTCGGCCAGCGGCCGGTTCGTCGTGACATCCCGCATCAGGGAAAGCCGGACCTTGTGCCGTTTTCCCTGATGGACGGCGGCGATCCCATATCCGCAGTAGGCGCCGTCCGGAGATGGGATGGTCTCGGGAACAGCCTCATACGTGACCTCCGCCAGATAGAGTTCGGCAATCGAGTCGATTTCCGCCACGGTGATGCGCTCCATGAGAAAGCTGCCTAAAAATTCCCCTAAAAAGAGAGGATCGTATACGCTGAGAAATTCGTAATAAGGGATGGTGGAACAGGCGAAAGCGATCAGACGGGCGTAATCCGGCTCGTCCAGCGTGCCGCAGTTGAACAGGGCGCGAGGGGAAATACCGAGAGCCGTCGCGATGCGGGCGAGGGTCTGTAAATTCGGATTCCAGCAGCCACGTTCGATCTTTCCGATATGTGAGGTGTCCAAACTGGCTCTGTACGCCAGTTCTTCCAGTGAGAGACGGGCCTTTTTTCGGCGCCAGCGGATATTGCGGCCAACTTGTCTGGATAACATTGCAGATTCCCCCCATGATTAACCTTATGGGTTGATCGGCTCTCGCTCAAAGTATCTGGATACCTGTTTTCTCTATCATACACATCATGATGCGAATAGAGGGTTTTTATGCAGATGCTTTTTTGAAAAAAGACAAGCCTGGTTTTATCGGCACATCAACACAGGAAGGCCCTGCCCGCGGCAAGCGCGAGCAGGGCCTTCTTATGCCGCCCGGACGGATTACCCATAGTTCGTCCGTTCTATCCGCCCGGAATATCGGATTTTGAGCAGCGAATCCGAACGTTTTTGAAAGATTGCTGAAATATGGCGCGGCCGGATGTTACCGTTTTTATTTGCCGGCTTCCGGATGGGCAGGAGCGGGCAGATGGACATCGAGCTGGTTATAGGGGATCGTGATGCCTTTGCGGTCGAACGCCAGCTTGACTTTTTCAAGCAGGTCAAAACGCAGATCCCAATAGTCGGTGTTTTGGCACCAGACGCGCAGCAGGAGCACGACCGCCGATTCCCCCTGCTCGTTGACCATGACGCAGGGGGCCGGATCCTTCAGGACCAGCGGATGAGCCTCTGCCAATTCCTGCAGCACGGCTTTTGCCCCAAGCAGATCGTCGTCGTAGCCAATGGAGAAAAGCAGATCCTGGCGTCTCGTCTCATATGTGGAATAATTGACGATGGTGGCGGTCATCATCTTGGTGTTGGGAATGGCTACCAGCGTGTGCCCGGGCGTGTCCAGATAGGTGTGCATGATCTCGATTTCCTTGATCGAGCCGGAGGCGCCTTCCACTTCGATGTAATCGCCGGCTTTGAAGGGCTTGGTGAATAACAGGACGACCCCAGAGGCCAGGTTGGACAGGTTGTCCTTGATGGCCAGGGCCACGGCCGCACCGATTGCGGCCAGCATGGTCAGCAGGCTTCCCACCGGAATCCCCAGCTTATCCATGATCATGATGACGGCGATAAACCAAATCAAGATCTTTACGACACGGTTGACATATTTGATGGCCACCTCGTCGATATCGATTTTGCTGCGCCTGAGCATGGCGGCGATCGGGCCTTCCGTCAGCTTGGTGACGATGAGGGCCAGCACAAAAATGATCACGGCGGCCAGCAGGCTTGGGAAAAACGCGACGATTTTGACCCACAAGGCTTCGAATGCGGCGATAAGCTGTTCCATGTCTCTTCATCCTTTTCCATCAAAAATAGTTACAGGGATGGAAAAAGTATACCGTATTTTTCCCTGGATCGCAATGCCGGATCAAGATTTTTCCCATCCGGGCCGCTGGACCGGGTACATAATTTTGGAGCCAATGTCGCACACTAAGAAAAAAGCAGAGAGGAAGAAGCATCCATGATAAAAAATACCGTCCATGCATCCGCGTGGACCTCTTTGACCCCGGCTCCCGCCCAGTACCGCTGGCTCGACGAGGATACCGCGTGTGAGGTGGCCGTGGTTGGCGGCGGCATCGCAGCCGCCATGATCGCCATGCGTTTCGCCGAGGCGGGCATCGATACCGTCCTGCTCAGTGATTCGCCCCTCGGTTACGGCAGCACGGCCGTGTCCTCCGGTATCATGACACTCTCGGGTGAGGAAACCCTCACCTGTTTGGCGGAGAAAATCGGCCCCGAACGCGCGATGACGGCGGCGCATCTGCTTGCCGAGGCTTTGGATAATGTGGAAAACCTGTGCGGCTCGTTCCAGAACGGCTGCGGGTTCCGCCGTATGGACAGTCTGCGGTACGCGACGGAATCCGAGGGTTCCGCCGTCCTTCGCCGTGAATATTCCCTCCGTCTGCACAACGGCATGGATGTGGAGCTGCTCGACGCCGATACCGCGAGCGAGCAGTTTACGTTTCCGATGAGCGCGGGGGTGTATACGAAAAACACCGCCGCGCAGGTCGACCCTTACCGGATGGTCCATGGGCTGGCCGGCCTGGCGGTTGGCAAGGGGGCCCGTATTTTTGAAAATACCGGGGCTGAAACCATTGAGCAGACGGAAGAGGGGACGGTCCTGGTCGAATGCAGCACCGGGCATACCGTGACGGCCGGTTATGTGGTTATGGCTACGGGACTCGATGTCAGCCGCCACTGCGGCGGCCTCGACGATGTGCGCACCACCTATATGGCGCTCACCGAGCCGGTGGACGGGTTTGCCGGATGGCGGGGCCCCTGCGTCATCCATCGGGAGGAGGAGCCCCGCCTTTACCTGAGCGTCACGGAGGACAACCGGATCCTCATCGGGGGTCTCGACAGCGCCTTCATGGATGAAAAGGGGCGGGTGGCCGGTCTGCTCGACATGACGCCAGCCGTCGAAAAGCGCTTCGATTCGTTGGCGTATATCCTGCGGGATATGTTCCCCGCCATTCCCAATATCACGGTCGAGTATGTGTTTGCGGCCAAGGACGGCACGACCAAAGACCGGTTGCCCGTGATCGGCCGCCTGCCCGATTGCAGCCAGATCGCCTACGCGATGTGCTGCGGAGACAACGGGATCCTCTATGCCGAGGCGGCAGGACGCCTGCTGCTCCAGCAATACCAGGGGATCGACGATCATGAGCTGGGGCTTTTCTCCCCTCATCGGGAGTGGCGCGTCAAACGCTGAAGAGGAAAAAAGCTTGCCATCCTCCTTGTTATGCCGTATACTATAGCTATTCTATGATCCGAGGTGTTCCCATGCCTACAGCCGCTTGATTCCGCATACCGCCGCACCGCAAACGCCATTCATGGCTTGTTTGGGCTGCGCCATTACGGGAATTGAGTAGAGCTGCTGCGCGGCAGAGCGCCCGACATCCTATCTATGGGTGATCCCGGCTTTATTCGGCTGGTTTCGTGAGACTGTTCACGAAACCCGGATAAGGCCGGTTTTTTTGTCGCTTTCCCGCCGCAGAGGCTTCGGAAAGGATAGAACATGAATCACGGTTTTCGAGAGGCGCTTGCGCCCTCTTTCGCGGCCCGGAGCGGCAGGGGTCGCCTGCCGGACGGCTGTTGGCACGCTGTTTACGGGGCGACCGCCCGCCCGCGTCCTCCAAAGGGGAAAGGAGGGGCGCGGACGGCATGGAACGATGGGAAATCCACCAGGACGGTGTACCGGCGCTGAGGCGTTTTTGCCCCGGCTACGGATGCGAACGGCCGTTTGTCTCGAGTGGCAAATTCCGCATGAACGCCAATGGGCGCCGTCTCGATGTCTGGCTGATCTATAAATGCCCGGCCTGCGGAACGACCTGGAATATGGAGGTCGTTGCGAGAACGCCGGTGTCGGAGCTTTCTCCCGGCCGCCTTCGCGCCTATGAGTCGAACGACCCGGCCGCGGCACGCGCCTGCGCGTGCGATCCCCGGCTGTTCGCCCATGGCCAGGCCGTCCCGGTTTATGATGAGGGGTTCCGGATCAAAAAACGGCGGGAGGCGGGGGAAGAGGGGCTGCTCGAAATCCGCTGTCCGGAAAACGCCGCCTTACGCTGGACAAGATTCTCAGCAGCGGGCTCGGCCTATCGCGCGAGCAGGTCAAGGCGGCAATCCGGGACGGGTACATCACCGGAGAGGGAAGAACCGTCTCGCCCTCCACCAGGGTCAACGGGATTCTGCGGCTGCGGGTCCGGACCGGTCCATAGAGCCCCCCGCGCACATCCAAAAAGCCCCCACGGTGATACCGTGGGGGTTTTCAACGTTTGTGTTTAGGGCATCATTCGCCGGCGATAAAGTCCTTCATGCTGTACAATCCAGCCGGCCGGCCGGCGAGATATAGGGCCGCGTTCAGCGCCCCGACGGCGAAAATCTCCTTGGACATAGCGGTGTGGGTGACGGTGACGATTTCATCGTGCCCGGCGAAAATCACCTCATGCTCCCCGACGATGGTTCCGCCCCTGATGGAGGAGAACCCAATCTCCGCCTTGGCCCGCTTTTCGCGCCGGTCATGCCGGTCGAAGACATAGCGAGGGGTGTAGTCGAGCCCTTCGGACACGGCGTCCGCCAGCATCAGGGCGGTGCCGGAAGGGGCGTCCACCTTCTGGTTGTGGTGTTTTTCGAGGATCTCCACATCGAAGTCCCCACCCAAAACCGACGCCGCTTTTTTCGCGAGATCCATGATAAGGCTGATCCCCATGGACATATTGGCACTGAAAAAGACCGGGATACTGGCCGCAGCGTCCCTCAGCTTCAGCACCTGTTTCTCATCCAGCCCGGTGGTGGCCACCACGAGAGGCAGACGTTTATCCAGAGCATAGGCCAGTACGCCGGACAGGGCCGAAGGATGGGAAAAATCGACGATCACATCGGCTTCCAAGCTGCAATTGGCCGGATTGGCGTAAACCGGAAAGCCCGCATGGCTCTCGGTATTGAGATCGAACCCCGCGACGACGGAACAGTCGCACCGTTCGGCGGCGCAGCGGGTGATGACACGCCCCATTTTGCCGTTGCATCCGCTGAGAATCAGACGAACCATATTGGACTTCCTTTCTGTTGACCATGCCGATCGAAAGATCGGGGCCGGGCCTTATTTCATGAGCCGGTATTTCCGAAGAACGGACGCGAGCTTGGATTTCGCCGCATCGTCCATCCCATACAAGGGCAGGCGGCATTCGCCCACATCCAGCCCCATCAGGTTCATGGCCTCCTTGACCGGGATGGGATTGACATCCATGAACATGGCGCTGGCCAGCTCGAGGAGCTCGAGCTGCAGGGCGCGGCTGCCTTCCACGTCCCCAGCCATCCATTTCGCGACGATATCGTGGGTGCGGCGGGGCTCGACGTTCGCCATGACCGAGATGACCCCCTTGCCGCCCAGGGAAAGCAGAGGTACGATCTGGTCGTCGTTGCCCGAATAGATGTCGATATCGCACAGCGCGGCCACCTGCGCCGCGGAGGAGATGTTGCCGTTGGCCTCTTTGACCGCCACGATATTTGGGTGCTTCGACAGGGCGGCGACGGTTTCGGGTTTGATGTCCACCCCCGTGCGGGAAGGGACGTTATAGAGCAGGATCGGCAGGTCCACCGCGTCCGCCACGGCGGTGTAGTGGGCCACGAGGCCGCGCTGGGAGGTTTTGTTGTAGTAAGGCGTCACCAGCAGCAGGGCGTCCGCGCCCAGTTTTTCGGCCTCCTGGGAGAGCTCGATGCAGTAGGCCGTGTCGTTCGAGCCCGTGCCCGAAATGACCGGGATCCGGCCGGCGGCCTGCTCGACGGCGGCGCGCATGACGCCGATATGTTCCTCATGGGTGAGGGTGGAAGACTCGCCGGTGGTGCCGCAGGCGATGATCGCATCGGTGCCGCTTTCGATCTGCCACTCGATGAGTTCCCGGTACTTTTCATAGTTGACGCTGCCGTCGGCCTTCATCGGGGTGACGATGGCGACGCCGGAGCCGGTAAAAATCGTTTGCTTACTCATATTGACAGCCCCCATTCAAAATGTCGGGTTCATCGGTCCATATAGCCTTCGGCACAAAGCAGCTCCGCCATCAGGACGGCGCCGCCGGCCGCACCGCGCAAGGTGTTGTGGGACAGGCCGACGAACTTGTAGTCATACTGGGTATCCTCCCGCAGGCGGCCGAGCGAGATGGCCATGCCGCCCTCGAGATCGCGGTGCAGGCGGGTCTGGGGCATGTTGTCCTCCTCGAAATAATGGAGGAACTGTTTGGGCGCGCTGGGGAGATCCAGCTCCTGTGCCCGGCCTTTGTAGGATCTCCAGGTTTCCAGAATCTCCTCTTTCGAGGGTTTGTTCGCAAAGGAGCAGTAAACAGCGGCGAAATGGCCGTCCGAGACCGGTACCCGCAGGCATTGGGCTGTAAAGGCAGGGGACTTTGCGGGTACAATCACCCCATTTTCAAGCTTGCCCCAGATCTTCAGCGGTTCCTGCTCCGATTTTTCCTCCTCGCCGCCGATATACGGAATCACGTTATCCACCATTTCCGGCCAGCGCTCGAAGGTTTTGCCGGCCCCGGAGATCGCCTGGTAGGTGCAGACCAGGGCCTTTTCGACCCCAAATTTGGAGAGGGGGAAGAGGGCGGGAACATAGCTCTGGAGCGAACAGTTGGATTTGACCGCCACAAATCCCCGTTTGGTGCCCAGCCGCTGCCGCTGGAAAGGGATAACCGCGGCATGCTCGGGATTTAACTCGGGGATGATCATGGGCACGTCGGGTGTCGAGCGGTTGGCGCTGTTGTTGGAGACAACCGGGCATTCCGCCCTGGCATACGCTTCCTCAAGGGCCTTGATTTCGGCCTTGGGCATATCCACCGCGCAGAACACGAAGTCGGCCATCGACGCGACCGTTTCCACCTGGGAGGCATCCTGCACCACCATCTGTTCCAGAGTGGCCGGCAGCGGCGTTTTCATCGACCAGCGGCCACCCAGGGCTTCCTTGTATGTTTTACCGGCGGAACGGGGGCTCGCGGCAAGAACCGTGACCTCGAACCAGGGATGCTCCGCCAGGAGGGTGGCGAAGCGCTGCCCCACCATGCCTGTGCAACCGATGATACCGACGCGAAACTTCTTCATGGGAAAAACTCCTTTCCGCTTGTCTGCGGATACTTTCACCCCGGCGGGGTGGACTTCATGCCGCGTGAAAAACAGGCCGGGATATGAAAAAAACCGGTTGAAAACCGGTTGTCATGGCCTTATAATAGATGCGTTGACGCCCACGGAGGGGCGGCCCCTTCGCCGGAGAATAGCGCTCCATCATAAAGCATGATGACAACCCTACGGCTCTTAACCGTAAGGCCAGACCGCCCGCCCGCCGGAGGCCGGTGATCTTCGGCGTCGCACCCTTTCTCCCGTGATCACGGATCCGGTATCTCCCACGGGATACTCTTGTGCTGACGCGCCTCTATTCAGTATATTCACTTAGCATGGTTGTGTTCTCATTGTATCATCCGTGCTTCTCCTTGTCAATCGGTGTTGGAGAGATTTCTAAAAGTCTGCAAAAATAATAAGAAAGACAGGCATACTCTATGAAAAAACAGGACTTTTTTTATGAGCTTCCCGAGGATCGTATCGCGCAGGAGCCGGTCGAACCGCGGGATCATTCCCGGATGCTGGTGCTGGACCGGAAAACCGGAACATTCGAGGACCGTCATTTTTACGATGTGCTGGATTATCTGCGGGAGGGCGACTGCCTCGTCCTCAATGACAGCCGGGTACTTCCCGCCCGGCTGTATGGGGAAAAATGCGGCACCGGTGCGGCGGTGGAGCTGCTGCTCCTCCATCCAAAGGGGGGGGATCGCTGGGAGGCTCTGGCCGGGCCCGGCCGCCGGGCAAAGCCGGGGGACCGGCTGCGTTTCGGGGAAGGCCTCCTCGAAGCGGAGGTGATCGAGATCCTGGAAGGGGGCAATCGGCTGGTTCAATTTGATTTCCAGGGAAATTTTTACGCTGTGCTTGAGCAGGTGGGGCAGATGCCGCTGCCGCATTACATCAAGACCCAGCTCCAGGACAAGGAACGGTATCAAACCGTCTACGCCCGGGAGCCCGGTTCCGCCGCAGCCCCCACGGCGGGGCTGCATTTCACGCCCGCTCTGCTCGACCGTATCCGCGCCAAGGGTGTGGATATCGCGTTTGTTACCCTGCATGTGGGGCTGGGGACATTCCGACCTGTAAAGGCAGATGACATTACAGACCATAAAATGCATGCCGAACATTACGAGCTCTCGCAGGAAACAGCGGACCGGCTCAACCGGACACGGGAGAGAGGCGGCCGGGTCATCGCGGTGGGAACCACCAGCTGCCGTACTTTGGAAAGTGTCGGGCTGACGAACGGCCGGGTGGAGCCTGGGGAGGGCTGGACCAGTATCTTCATCTATCCCGGCTATACGTTCCGGATTATCGACGGGCTGATTACCAATTTCCATTTGCCGGAAAGTACGCTGATCATGCTGGTGAGCGCCTTTGCCGGGTACGAGCACACTATGGAGGCCTACCGTCATGCCGTACAGGATGGATATCGGTTTTACAGTTTTGGGGACGCCATGCTCGTGGTGTGAAACCCAACAATCGAGTAATTTCTCTGTAACTCATTTTTTGCATTGTTTCTATCCTATATTATAGAGCGTAAAGATTTCGGTTAAATGAATAGAGGTGATTAAACGATTAGATGTTTTAATTAAGTAGAAAAACCTGCTATTCTAAATATGGGCATATCAGTTCATTTATGATTTTACGGTGATAGATAATTCCCTGGGGGGGTTATACCCTATGTACGGTCATCTGTGGATTCCATTTTTTGGGGGAAGGTAAGCTGATGGGGTTAGCTTCGTATGGAACGGATCGATACGTAAAGGAAATGTGGAAATGCGTGGCCGTAAAGGAAGACGGAGGGAGGGAAATAAATTTCCCTCGGGAAGAATTCTTTGATTTTATACGTACCTTAAAAAAAGAGTCGGTGGACAAAGATTTATTTCAGATAAGGGCGGACGTCGCTTTTGCCGCTCAGGCTGTTCTGGAAAAAAGCACATTCCTGCTGATGGAGGAACTTTACAATAAAACCAAGTGCAGAAAACTGTGTTATTCAGGAGGAGTTGCCCTCAATAGTACCCTGAATGGTAAGATAACAAAGGAAACACCATTTACCGACATATTTATTCCCCCTATGTCGGGAGACGCCGGAACGGCAATCGGTTCAGCGTTATATGGCCATTACTGCCGCAACGGTGGCAGATATGTTCCCCATAAAATCAAAAGCGTGTATTGGGGAAAATCCTATTCAGATCTTGAGATAGAGAACGCACTGAAAAAGAATGAAGAAAATATTGCTTGGTCGAAACAAACAACGGAAGAAGTCGCAGAGACAGCAGCATTGAAACTAAAATCCGGCCAGATTTTAGGCTGGTTCCAAGGGGGATGCGAAGCTGGACCGAGAGCCCTTGGAAACAGAAGCATTTTAGCAGACCCACGCAGAAAAAATATGAAAGATATTTTGAATTCCAGAGTGAAATTCCGCGAAAGCTTCCGACCATTCGCCCCATCTGTTTTACAGGAATATGCAAAAGATTACTTTGAGACAGACGGCACAGAATACCCCTTTATGCTGTTTGTTCATCCTGTGAAAGAAAGTAAAAAAAGCGTGATACCGGCGGTTACCCACGTGGACGGGACGGCTAGGATACAAACGGTAAATGAAAAAGATAACCCAGTGTACTATGGACTGATTAATGCATTTTACCGACTGACAGGAGTGCCGGTGTTACTTAACACATCATTTAATATTAAGGGGGAACCGATAATCGAAACACCGTCGGATGCCCTTAAAAGCTTTATAAAGGCCGATATGGACTGCCTGTGCATTGGCCATTATGTAGTAACCAAAAAAGAGACGGAAAAAAGGCAGGCTTCCACATGAACTTATCTGCGATGAAAATGATTTCATTTGAAATGAGCGGGCATTGCAACCTGGCGAAAAAGCATCCTAGATGCCCCGTTTCGCTGCGGAAATATGTCAGTAAAAACAGGTTGACCAACGAAGACATTTTGCGTGTGATGGATGAAGCAAAGGCTCTGGGTTTTGCCGGACATTTTAACTTTAACTATTATAATGAGCCGCTGATGGATCTTAAGCGAATTCTGAGCATTATTTCCGAAAGAAAGGAAAAATATGTACTGTGGACGAACGGGTATTTGCTCGATTCCCGCATCGAGCAAAACACCTTTCTTTCTTTGTTTAATCAGGTGGTTATCACTTGCTATGACAAAAATAAGCTTGCTTTTTTCCAGGAACTTAAAAATAAATACGGCAATATAGAAATCATTGATGAATTGATGGACAATAGGCTCATGGTGTATGAATCGCAACTGGAAAATCCGTTTGGCTGCCGTAGGCCTTCTATTGGAGTTGCCCATAGATTCGCATGGCGATATTCATTTGTGCTGCGTTGACTGGATGTGCACCTGTTCTATTGGGAATGTCACTTCCAACAGCCTGTCCGATATTATAAACGGCATGGCATATCAAAAAGCGATAAAAGCCGTTTGTCGCCCTTTCCTGAACAGCGGCAATTGTCCGGATATATGCAAAAAATGCGTCAGCTGCTGTCCTTTTAACAGAGTTGACCATATTCGGGGCGTCTTTCAGGGCTCATGCTAAGAGGAGAAGAGGAGAATGCAGAAATGGAAAAATTGGATGAACCGATTCAGGATATTCTACTCAGCCCTTAAGAAAAAAGAAAATATATTTTATATGTTTTTTACGCGAGGATTACTGTTCTGGGTGCTGAAATCGTTGTCTTTTGTTCCGCAGGAGGTAAATCTGGTGCTTTTGGGATGCAATTTAGACGCGGATGAAATCGAATGGATTAGAAAAAATTTAAAGCTTCCTTTTTACCATATAGAGGAATACCATCAGGACAGCGACGTTTGGGAGTGTTTGACTCAAGTAAACGAATATCATTTTGGGTGGCTGGATATCGACTGTTTTGTGTTAAACCCCCGTTTTTTCGGTAAAATGATTGTTCTGGAACCGAGAACATTTGCTAATACAGTATGGTCGATTCAGAATCAGTTTCATGAATTTATGTGTACGTACTTTTTATTTTTAAACATAGATTGTGTGAAAAGTGTGTATGAAAGCGGTCTTGATATTACACCGCACGCGTACAGTGATATCCGTGTTCAGGTGAACATTTCTCCAGATTTTGCTTGTAAGGTGTTAAGCGAAAAACACAAACGGCTTGTCTCAGACACCATAAAACATTATTATGATGACAATGGGAAATATCAGTTCGATACCCTTCAGCTTTATCAGCTCGCTGCGGAATCCATTGGTTATTCCATCCATAAGCTCACCCATCTTAGAGGATATATCTCAATGAATATGGATCGTTATTTTTCTAACGATATCATTCACATCGGTGCGTCTTCTCACTTTTTGGATGTCAGCAACTGAGAAAAACGTAAACGCAGCATCGATTGAAAAAATACTAAATTGATGTAAATGAGGAAAAACAAATAAAGGTAAGGAAATAATTGACAAATTTTTGGTTCCGTGTTATCCTCTATAATAATTCAAATAAATTGAAAAGTTATATGCGAAATATACGAATTCAATAAAGAGAAAAGGAGAGCTGATTATGTTCATGAGCGTTCCGTATTCCGTCAGCTTCAACGGCGATGATGCTATATCTTTTGAAACTGAAAATGTTCTGGTACGTCGGTTTCAGAAAGAGGATTGGATGGATTTAAAAGGAATAGCCGTAAGCAATGCCAATTCCCCCTTTGCCGACTGTGACGAGTCCTGGCCAACGGAAGACGACGCCGTGCAGGAAATGACGGAATTTTTTGCAAATGGAGGGCAGTTTTGGGCGATTGAGGCAAAAGCGGTTTCCAAGGTGGTCTGTTTCGTCAATTTTAATAGTATTGATGAAAACAAAACGTTGGATATCGGCCATGTGATGAATTCGGAATATTTGAACAGAGATTATGAATATGAAGGCTTGAACGTTTTATATGATTTTGCGTTTAAACACTATGGAATTGAGCGTATTCAAGCCAATTGGGCGCTGAATGATGTGGACAAACTGGCCCCCTTAAAAAAGCTTGGAATGGAAGTAATCAGAACTTTTAAAAATCCTAAATTTGTGGAAAAGGCGGACGGCACAAAAGATGAATTCGATGCCTGCACTTTGGTAATTGAAAAGACTGACTGGCGGTGTAGTGAGTAAAGCTATCATATACAAATGGAGTAGTACAAGAAATATGGTTAAAGGCGGAGATTGATATGGTCAATCGCTCTTATGTTCAAAGAATATCGGAAAATCATTTGAAGAACATGGCTGACCGGGCTGAGATGCCGGAAGTCTGCGATGAATTGCGTTTCGGGTACACAGAATCCGAATGCAGGGAAGCGTTAATGTGTTTTTATGATTTGCTGAAGGAGATTTACACAGCAATATCGGAACAGCCAGAAAAACTGAAACTGCCGGTTATTCCTGAAATACCCGGAAACTATTCCGGTGCGGAATACATGAAATCGTACCATGCCTTTTTCAGCGTACCTCATTTTTTATCCTGCCTTGGTGAAGCGGGTGTGCCCGGCGGAGACCGGGAAATGGTGAATTTAAACGTAAACGGGGAGCAGCTAAGGGAGGCCTGCTCCAGAATGAAAATAAAAAATGTGGATTCTTTGTTTCCTTTATTAGACAATTTCGGTTTTTATTATACCGAGGTAGAGGGGTGCTCCGGTAAAATCCGATTAAAGGATTTGCAGTTTTTGGTGCTGAGGCACAAAGAACATCCGTTGCTGCTTTTGGGAATTAAAATAATGTCCGAAGCATGCAAAAACTTGAAAAATAAGGAAAACGCTTATTTTCGCAGGGGGGACTTCAGGGTTGCTGCCGCAATCTTCCAGGCAGGCCCGGATCTCTGCCTGGAAGATGCTGTCAAATCCTTAGGAGAAGAATCTGATCAGAAATTTGTTCGAGATCTGGATGCTCTGCTCGTCCGTATAGGTTGCCAGCCGACTGTCCGGATAGGGGGGCTTGACCGAGGTGATTGGAAAATCATCTATACACATAAAAAAGTGAAACAAAAATTATTCGCAACGGTTTTTATCGGCCCCAACGGTGTAATTGTTAAGATGAATTTGAGAAATATGCATCAATATGAGACGTATATTGAAGAGTGTCCGGAAGAAATGCAAAGGGACATCATCATGGTGGATTCTTGTTCCGGATGTGCAAAACAGTGCGGAGGAATTCGCTTTTCTTTGCATGGTAAAAATTATTGCAAATGTACAAATGAAAGTTTCCGTTTTTATCATCCGGATATCGGCCATCTTCCGTTTTATCGGCACCTGATTGATGCTGAATTTCAGGCTGCACAATAAAGAACTGTATCAGACCGAAAGAACTAGATTTACTTTTGTAAATCTAGTTCTTTCATTTGTCAGCTTAAGCAAAAATAAAGCACCGGTTTAGCCGGTGAGAATAAAAAGATTTGGCCTTCAGTGTAGAACGAAGCGAATGAGAGTAATCGATTCGCCCCAAGTGAGTGACTATAGAGAAACGACTGCTTTAGCAGTTGCAGTGCATGTGATGCAAATTGATATTAAACGTACGAGAACTCAGTTTCAGAACATTGCAAAAAATGTTTTCATTAACACAGACGACTTCAGTGATCGCCGGCCCCTGTTCAATCGAAAGTAGAGAACAGATGGAGCAAGTGGCAAAATCACTTGTTCGCTGTCATATTCCATTTATTAGGGGAGGTGCTTATAAACCACGGACATCCCCCTATTCCTTTCAGGGATTAGGAATCGAAGGACTGAAAATACTATCAGAAATCGGCCGTCAGTATGGGCTGCTGACAGTATCGGAAATTCTTGATCCGCGTGATGTGGAACTGGGGGTAAAATATCTCGATCTTATCCAGATAGGTTCTAGGAATATGAGTAATTTCTCATTATTGAAAGAAGTGGGAAAGACAAAAAAACCGGTTTTATTAAAACGCGGTTATATGTCGACCGTTTCGGAATTTCTCCATGCAGCCGAGTACATCGTATCAGAAGGCAATACCAGTTTAATTATGTGTGAAAGAGGGATTCGTTCTTTTGAAAACTCAACAAGAAATATATTGGATATAGCAGGTATTGCGCTCATCCAAAAAGAAACGTCGCTTCCGGTCGTTGTGGATTTAAGTCACTCGCTTGGTCGAAAAGATATCTTGCCTCCCGTGGCAAAGGCTGTGCTGGCTATGGGGATTGACGGAATTATGCTGGAGGTTCACCCACAGCCTGAATATGCTTTAAGCGATCAACAGCAGCAACTGAATTTGGATGAATTGGACGATTTTTTGCAAGCTCTTTATTGAAATTAAGCGAATTAATCGCGAATAAGGGGGTTCATCTGCTCCTTGATTATTTCCTCGTTCAGTTGTTCAATCCTTTCGGACATGGTTTGCTGTCTCTTTTCAGAATGGTGTCTCGCAACTTCATTCTATCAGGGATCTGTAATACATGTCTCTTTTTATCTTTTTTTCGATGTGCGCATTTTATTGTATTTTATCTGCTTTATTTTTCATCTTTTGTTGTACCTATAAAAGTTGCTCTTCCGCGCTTGCCGAGAGCGGTATTATGACGAAGTTTTATGGGAGCAACAGGATGACTACCGCTTGGTAAAAGGAAAGTGCGGCTTGGTATTTGCAGTTCCCAGTGATGTGTGCTAAACTTTTATTGTCATTCGGCATCTGAATACTCACCTTTCGGCATGTTATCCTATCGTGTTTGCCCCGAAGTTATTCTACGGATAAAACAAAGCATAAGCAGGAAGACTTCCAAGTATATACCGGTCTAAATGCAATTTATAATTGACATTTAGACCGGTATATATTATACTGGAAATAGTGGTGATGATGAAGTGATAAATAAGCGAATGAAAATAGCTCGAATTGAATGTAGCCTTTCTCAGGCAGAATTAGCCAAAGCCGTTAACGTTACTCGTCAAACAATCAGCTTAATAGAATCCGGCGATTACAATCCTTCCTTACGTTTATGTATCGCAATATGCAAAGCTATGAATAAAACTTTAAATGATTTGTTTTGGGAGGAATAATTATGAAGGAGAATTTGTTTAGAGCCATAATAGATAATAATTATAAAGGGGACGAACGCCAGATAGGAATAAGGAATAAGGTCTATGTATGGGGATTTATTGGCCTATGTTTAGGTTTGCTGATATATTTGTATATCGATAATATAATTTCGGCCGTTTCTGAATTTCATTTGTCAGATTTACCATTTTCACTGTTTGAACAAATTACCTTCCTCATAAGTTTATGCTGTACTATTATGGTATTTGTTCTGTGCAAAAAAGGAGCGTTCTTCGGTTATTCTAATGGGTTGCTAATAGTTGGAAGCATCGTTTTGTTTCCTTTGGGTATCACAGATATTACTCATTTAATCACTTTTGAAATCTTTAATATACCGGCCTACTGTAGTGATCTGCAATTTCAAATATTAAACATCGCCATTAACGCTGTTTTACCTGTGACATTGATAATCATTATGTTTTTTCTATTGAATCGAATCTATATCCATAATAGGTGATCCTTGATATTTACGTCAATGGTTAACCTCACATTACAATTCTACAGCGAAGTGCGTCCCGTATATTTGCGGGGCGGCATTTTACTTGTCGCTTAAGCAAGAGCCTCCTGGTGAACCAGGGGTATATTTTGTGGATACGGTAGAAAAAACGCGAAGATGATTGAGGGGTACACTCAAAACCAGCTAGAGGAAGATTGAGCAAGTGACCAGACCACACTCAAGGAGTACATAGACCCGTTAAGAGGAAGTAGGCAAAAAGAAAACAGCCGCTTTTAGCGGCTGCCTGTGATAGTGATGCGATGACAAACCCTCAGTACCCCTTCCAGGGGTCCGCAAGTTCTGACCCTTCCGGGGGCTGTGCAAACCACTAGTTTTCTAGTGGTTTTGATTGTACAGTTAAACCCTGAGCTTGGATTCAGCCGGTTGCCCGGCGGGAGGAATGAGGTTTGGAAGGGAATCCCTTTGTCGGAGACCGTCTGTGATGGAGGCCGCTCAAACCGCACTTTCAAGCTGTGCCGGGACTGCCCCTGGAGGGGATGCTGTCAGGACGGGAAATAGGCTCCTGTTCCGCATACGGAGGATTTCCCTGCAATCCCCTTGACACATATAGGAAGCACTATCAATCGATACAACCAAATACAGGAGGATTTGTAAGTGGCAGGGGAAAACCTCTGCCCCTTTTTTATGATATATGATCATAATCCACGACAATACATAAGAGGCTGGGCTACGGGGATGAGAGCGCAAAAGTATCTGGCATCCCGTCAAACAGAAAGATATCAAACCATAAAAAAGATGTTTCTGTATGTCCGCGCATAAGAAGGCAATTCTGCCGAAAAGAGCACATAGACAAGGGTATAGAACGGATATAGATAAAAATTTATTGACAAACAATAAATATGTGCTAATATATGGTTATATTTGAAAGGGGGCGGATACACAATACAGAGCCGCTATAGAGTGTATTTGGAGCGGAATTTGAGATAGAAAGACAGAGGCGTCCGACCTGTAACTCAGAATCAGAAAGAGGGATATGAAATGGGATATCCAAATCCGGGACCGGTGCAGGGATATTGGGGAGCGGGTTCTTCGAACCCTTATCCCTATCAGAATCCATATGCCGTTCCGTTCGACCGCGTTTATCCGGAGAAGCCGCGGGTGCCGCTGCAAAAGCGGGACATGGTCTTTTTCGCCTTGTTTGCCGCCGCTACATTTTTGTTTATGGATTTTGCCGTGTTCGGCGGGTTTGCCCTCGGGTTTTCCATCGCTTACGTTGTCCTTTTTGTACTGACCACCCTCTATTTGTCCGTCCGGGAGACGAAAAAATCCGCTTTCGGCATCGTCTGCGGGCTTCTGTCCCTGGCTGGCTGTGTGGTTCCAGCCCTGGCCCGGGATCTGCTCATCAATACGTTGGACCTGTTCCTGACGGCGTTCCTGTATTCCCTTTATGTGGGAGGGCTGTGCGGCGGTCTGACCGGTGGCGATGCCCTCGCCAAGGTGGCGACATGGTGGAAGAATACGGTGGTTGCGCCCTTCCGGCATGTAGCCGAGCCCTTCCGTTCGATGGCCGGGGAATCCCGGAAATCGCCTCATTTTGGGCAAGCGCTGCTCGGCCTGCTCCTGGCGCTGCCGGTGTTGTTCCTGGTGGTGCCCCTTCTCATGCAGGCCGACGCCGCTTACGAATCGATGATGACCGGCATCCTGGACCATCTGGGCGGCCTGGTTTTCCGTCTGGTGCTGACGGTATTGACGGCGCCGCTGCTGGTTTCGCTGCTGTTTTCTTATCGGAAACGCCTGGAGCCTCCATGTGCCGACAGCCGCAGGGAACGCCTGCAGGTGGCGGGGACGCCCTTTTTCATCGCGCTCCTGTCCTGCGTCTCCCTGTTTTATCTCAGCTACCTGTTTTCGCAGCTCGCCTATTTCTTCAGCGCGTTTTCCGGGATGCTTCCGGAAGGACAGGGGTTCACCTCTGCGGCGTATGCCCGGCGGGGCTTTTTTGAACTGACCGCCATCGCGGCGGTCAATATCCTGCTGCTCCTTCTCGTCCTGCTGTTGGCGAAACGCGGGCCAACCGGCCGGATTTCGCCGGGAGTCAAGGCCCTTTCCCTCTTTATCGGCGTGTTCACGCTGCTGCTGGGGGCGACGGCGTTTTCCAAGATGGTGCTCTATATCCGCCTGTACGGCATGACGCGCCTGCGGGTGCTGACATCGGTGTTCATGATCGGCCTGTCCGTCCTCATGGTGTCGGTGCTGTTCCGCCTGTTCATCGGCCGTTTCCCCTTCTTGAGGGTGGCGGTGGCCGTATCCGCCGTCCTGTTATTGTCTGTGGGCTTCGCCGACGTGGACCGCTTTGTCGCCGGCTACAACGTCCAGGCCTACCGGGACGGGAACCTTCCGGAGGTCGATGTCGAGCATCTGGGCTCCCTGTCGGTCTCGGCGGTGCCGGAGGTGGCCCGGCTGCTGGACGATGCGGATCCTACGGTGGCCGAGAGTGCGCGGAAGGTCATGGAGCGTTGGTTTATCCGGATGGCGGGTCCGGAATTCCACGTCGAAGGCGGTGTGGTGGTGGACGAGCGCGGTTTTTCGCTTCGCCGCTTCAACCTGGCTCAGGAACGGGCGTACGATTGCCTGCGGCAGCAGTATCCCCGGTACAGCAGCGTTTCAGAAGAGGAAGCCGGCCGCTGAATGGGCGGTCTATCCTCTCCATATTCCAATATACAAAGGATTGCCTTTTCCCTTCATTTGGTTTATGATAGGGAATAGGCAATTTTTTGTCAGAAAGTGGGGGAAAAGGATGTTTTTGGCGGATTTGCATATCCATTCCCGTTATTCCCGCGCGACCAGCCGGGATTGTGTGCCGGAGCATCTGGAAGCATGGGCGCGGCGCAAGGGGCTCGACGTGATCGGGACGGGGGACTTCACCCATCCGGCCTGGCGGGATGAGCTGCGGGAGAAGCTGGAGCCCGCCGAGGACGGCCTGTATACGCTCAAGGACCCTCTCCGTCTGCCCTGTGAGACGGACGGGACGGTGGCGCGGCCCCGGTTCATCGTCACGGGGGAGATCAGCTCGATTTACAAAAAGAACGGCCGGGTCCGCAAGGTACACAACCTGCTCCTGCTTCCCGGACTCGAGCAGGCGGAACGCCTTGCCAAGAGGCTGGAGGAGGTCGGGAACCTGCATTCCGACGGCCGTCCCATCCTGGGCCTGGACAGCCGGGATCTGCTCGAAATCACACTGGAAACCTGTCCCGGCGCCGTGTTTATCCCCGCTCATATCTGGACGCCGCATTTTTCCCTGTTCGGGGCCTATTCGGGCTTCGACGACATCCGGGAGTGCTTTGAGGATTTGACGCCCCATATCCACGCGTTGGAAACGGGCCTATCCTCCGATCCTCCTATGAACTGGCGCCTTTCCGCGCTGGACGGGTATACGCTGGTCTCGAATTCCGACGCGCATTCGCCTGCCAAGCTGGGACGGGAGGCCAATCTTTTCGGGACGGAGCTGTCCTTTCCGGCCATGGCGAGAGCGTTGGAGACGCCCGGCGACCTTGGATTTCAGGGAACCGTCGAGTTTTTCCCCGAGGAAGGCAAATACCATTTCGACGGACACCGCTCCTGCGGGCAATGTCTCAAGCCGGAGCAGACCGAACAGCTGGGGGGCAGATGCCCGGTCTGCGGCGGCCGGATCACGGTGGGGGTTCTCCATCGGGTGGAAGAACTGGCCGACCGGGAGGAAGGCTATCTTCCGGAGGCACGGCGGCACTATGAAAGTCTGGTGCCTCTGCCGGAAGTCATCGCCGCTTCCACTGGACGCCCGGCCACGGGGAAAAAGGTCCAGGAGGCGTATATCGATCTGCTGCGGAAGCTTGGGCCGGAATTTTCTATCCTGCGTGAGATACCGCTCGATCTCGTCGAGCGGGCGGCCGGCCCCTGCGTGGCAGAGGGGATCCGCCGCCTGCGGGCGGGGAAGGTGGAGCTCCGTCCAGGCTACGACGGGGAATACGGGCAGGTCCGCCTCTTAGATCCGGAGGAAATTGAACGGTACGCGGGTCAGCTTTTTCTCTTTGAGGGCGGAGTGCGGCCGGCAGGGCGGGAAACCGGAAAAAAGCCTGGGAAGGTGAGCCGGAAAAAGGCCGGGACCCCGGCCGCAGTGGCTTTGGAGGACGCCCCCCATTATGGACTCAACGACGAGCAATGGACCGCCGCCTCGGCAAAAGAAGGCGCCGTGGCCGTCATCGCCGGCCCCGGAACCGGCAAGACCCGGACCCTGGTTTGCCGCATCGCCTATCTGGTGGAGGAGCGGGGCGTGGATCCCGCCCATATCACCGCCGTCACCTTCACTAACAAAGCGGCGAGAGAAATGAAGGAACGGCTGCTGGCCCATTTTGGGGACAAACGGACAGTCAAGGCTATGACGATCGGCACCTTTCACGCGATCTGCCTGAACCGCCTCTCGGAACGGAAGGAACCAGCGGCGGTTCTGGATCAGGAGGAGGCCGTGGCCATCGCGTTGGAGATCCTGGACGAATTGGGGCTGAAGCTCTCGGTGCGGGAGGCCCTCCAGGCGGTCTCGGCCCGAAAAAGCGGTTTGGATGGGTGGGAAAATGAGGGGAAGGCCGGGCCATATTCCCTTTTTTACGATGCCTATACGCAGCGGCTGCAGAATCTGTCGGTGCTGGATTTCGACGATCTGCTGCTTCGGGAGCTGCAGGCGCAGGAGGGGGGAACCGCTCCCAGCGGGTTCACCCATCTGCTCGTCGACGAATTCCAGGATATCAATCCCGTTCAGTTCCGGCTCATCCGGGCATGGAGCCGGGGAGGGGAGAGCCTCTTCGTCATCGGGGATCCGGATCAGGCGATTTATGGATTCCGTGGTTCCGACGCCCGCTGTTTCGACCGGCTGCGGGAGGAACGGCCGGCGCTTAGGGAGATCACCCTTTTCCGGAACTATCGGTCCGCCCCGCCGATTATCGGCGCGGCGCTTCCGGTCCTGTCCCGCCTTCCGGGCGAGGCCCCTCCCCGTCTGGAGGCACAGCGCGGCGAGGGGGAACGGGTGCGGCTGCTGACGGCGTCCGATCCTTTTGACGAGGCGCTGTTCATCGCCAAAGAGATCAACCGCCTGGTCGGCGGTATGGATATGCTCGAGGCCGGGATGGGCGGGTCCCGTCGTCCGGTCCGGCCTATGGACGCGGTAGGCTTCTCGGATATCGCGGTGCTGTATCGCACCCACCGCCAGGCAGAGCTCATCGAGCAGTGCCTGCGCAAGGAGTCGATCCCCTATGTGGTGGCCGGACGGGAGGACTTTCTCGCGGAGGAACCGGTCCGCGGTGTGCTGGCTTTTTTCCGCTTTTTGATTCGTCCGGAGGATTCCGTCTCGCTCCGTACCCTGCTGCGCGCCGCGGGCGTCCCGCGAACGGCGGAGGGCCTGGAAGCGTGTGCCGGGGGAAAGAAGCGGGCGGCTGACCTGGCGCAGCGTCTGGAATCTAGCAGGGGTGAGGGCGCGGCGGCACTGGCGGCCCGTCTGCGCGCCTATGCACCCCGCATCAGGCGGGAAAAGCCGGATATCCTGCTGGATGGGTATATCCGGGAGGTGTTTGTGCAAGGCACGGCTCCGGCTGCACGGGCCGCGCTGGACCGGCTGCTCGATATGGCGGTGCTGTATCCGGATATGGAGTCCTTCCTGCAGGATCTGGCGTTCGGGCAGGAAACCGATGTGCGGCGCAGCGGGTCCCGCGCTTATCACGCGGATGCGGTTTCCCTGATGACTCTGCACGGGTCAAAAGGGTTGGAGTTTCCCGTCGTGCTTTTGTGCGGGGCGCGGCAGGGACTCATTCCGCTGACGATGCCCGGGCGGCCCTGTGACGAGGCGGAGGAACGGCGGCTGCTTTATGTGGGGATGACCCGGGCGAAGGAAGAGCTGCTGCTGCTGACCGGGGAGGAACCGTCGCCGTTTCTGCGGGATTTGCCGGGCGCGTTTCTCCGGAGAGAGAGCACGGCCGCTTTCCGGCCCGCCTATGCGGGCAAACAGATGAGTTTGTTTGACTGAGGAACAAACGCTCCGTCCCTCTTTTGGAAGGGACGGAGCGTTTATGGTTTATAGGGCCCGAGCGGATCCGGGGACCAGCAGTGTCTTAATGTTGCGGCCCGCCCGGATATCCGCAAACGCGTCGTTGACGCTGCCGACGGGATATTCCGTGACCAGCTCGTCGATGACGGGCCAGAGATGGGGGTGGGCCTGCAGGAACCGCAGATACTCTTCGACATCCCGGTGGGAATATTGGGAAGAGCCGATGAGGTGCAGGGCGCGGAACGTGATGAGCTGCGGTTCGATCGTAATGCCGCCGCGGTTGGAATATTGTCCGGGGATCAGGTAGACACCCCGGTTGCGGAGCATGGCAAGCCCCTGTGGAACGGCGGCGGGATTGCCGCTCGCCTCGAAGACCAGATCGGCACCCATGCCGCCGTTCGAGGAGGCGACCGAAGCGGTGATTTCTTCTATATCCTGCCGGTCCAGGCTATAGACATCGGTCGCACCGAACCGTTTGGCCAGTGCGGCCCGCCGTGGATTTTCCCTGGCTGTGACGACCGCTATATGGGGAACTCCGGCCGCGGCCAGATACGCGACGGCGAAGAATCCTACTGGACCCAGCCCTTGTACCACTGCGGTGCCGGCAGATTCGATGCCGGCATTGGCCCTGTGCGCAAGCTCAAAGGCGTGGAGGGCCGTCGGACCCGCGCAGGCGCATACGCTGACGGTCTTGGGATCAAGGCTGTCAGGGATACGGATCAGGTTTTCGACCGGGGCAAAGCTTGCCTCGGCGTAACCGCCCCAAAAGTGGGGAGGCTGCTCGGGATCGCCCGCATTCGTCACCCCCATGTGGAGGCAGTTCGCGTCGTCTCCGCTTCGGCAGAGGGCACAGGAGCCGCAGGGACAAGCGATATCGACAATGACCGCATCTTTGGCACGGATACCGCTGCTTTTGCTGTCTTCGCTATGGATATCCCGTACCCGGCCCACGAATTCGTGGCCGATGATGGACGGAAATGCAGCCGGCAGCCGGCCGTCGTGGATATGGACGTCCGTGCCGCAGACGCCGCAGGCGATAAGGTCCAGGCGTACCGTCCCTTTTTCCGGTGGGAGCAGGGGATACTCGCGAATTTCAAACGGTTGCTGCGGCCCTTTGAACAGGGCGGCTTTCGCATGGGGCATGGCGATGTCCTCCTTCGATTCATCCGGCAATGGATACCGGATAGGATGAAAATGCGCGGAGCAGAGGGAGCAGATCCCCGACTGAATAGCTCGGGACCTCCGCATATGGATAAACCAGGCCGAGCGCCTGATATTTACTCAAGCCGAGTTTGTGAAAGGGCAGCAGATGGACGGCTTTCACCGTGATACCGTCCAAATGCCGCGCCATGTGTGCGCAGGCCTCAGGGGTGTCGTTGACATGTGGAATGATGGGAATGCGGACGGTAATATCCGCCCCGTCGTCCGATAACCGGTGCAGGTTGTCGAGGACGGTGATGAGGCTGCCGCCGGTATGGCGGCGATAAGCCGCTTCGTCCGGGCATTTGAGATCCACGTAATACTCTCGTACATATGGCCGTACTGCCTCGAACCGGCTGTATGGGACACAGGCGGAGGTGTCGACCAGGGTGCGGATCCCCTCGAAGGAGCATCGTTTGGCGAGCTCCGCGCAGAAACCCGCTTGCAGCAGCGGTTCCCCGCCTGACAGGCTGAGTCCACCACCAGACAGGTCGTAATACGGTTTGTCGGCCATGATCCGGGACATGACCTCCCCGACGCGGACCTCTTTCCCGGCCATGACCAGGGCTTCGGCCGGGCAGACGGAAACGCAGGAACCGCATGCGGTACAGACGGCGCGCTGAAAAGTATGGCCGCTTTCGTCATCGGTATGGCAGTGCCTCGGACAACGGGAAACACACCTCCCGCAGTGCAGGCACCGCTGTGGATAGAAAAGCAGCTGCGGGGCCGGGAACAGGGTTTCGGGGTTATGGCACCAGGGGCAGCGAAGAGCACAGCCTTTCAAGAAAACGGTGGTGCGGATGCCTGGGCCGTTGTCTGTTGAAAAGCCCTGGATATCGGTGATGATCCCCTTGACGTCATCCATGTTCCGTCCTCATCAGGATATCCTCCTGCACCGCTTGGTCCAGAGATATATAATACGCGCTGAAGCCGGATACCCGCACCACGAGATCGCGGTATTCATCCGGATGCATCATGGCATCCCGGAGCATCTCCCGGGAGATGGAGTTGATCTGCACTTCCTGCCCGCCCATCTGGAAATAGGCGCGGATCAGGGCGGACAGGCAGGCTCGTTTTTGGGGATCGCGGAACATCGCCGGGCTGTATTTTTGATTGACGACCGTACCGGCCCCCGCCAGCGTGTAGTCCGGCTTGGCAAGAGAATGGAACGCCGTGGTGGGGCCGTCCCGGTCCCGTCCGTGCATGGGAGATGCCGCGTCGCTCAGAGGCGTCCCGTTCAGACGGCCGTCGGGGGTGGCGGCGACCTCCAGCCCGGCCGAAATGTTCTGTACATTCGAGGCGATGGCCAGATAAATACCGCCGCCGTCCCGCGTTTTGTACCGGGAAAAGATCCGGGCATGGCATTCCACAAACCAGACCGCGTATTTGTCGACAAAATCGAGATTGTTGCCATATTTTGGGGCGGCCAACAGATCGGCCCGCAGCGCCTCATATCCGTCGAAATTGGCTTTAAGAGCTTCCTGCAGGGCCGCCAGCGTCGTTTTTTTCTGCTGGAATACCACCTGCTCGATTGCCGCGAGAGAATCGGCCATAGTGGCGATCCCCATACCGCAGACCCCATGGACGGAGGGGTAGAGGGCGCCGCCGTCGTTGATATCCAGGCCGCGGCCAATGCAGTCCCGGCAGAAGCAGGATAAAAAGGGCTGGACGTATTGATCCCGGTTATACCGGGCATTTTCGTTGCGGAAAACCGCCATGTATTCCGCGGCGCCAAAGGCCATCTGTTTTTCCACGGCGTCCAGCAGAGCCCCCATATCCCCGATCTCTTCGGCGGGCGGTGTGTCCGTTCCCAGAAACAGCCCGGTTTGCATACAGACGCCGCCGTTTAAGGCATATTCCAGATATTTCGGCGAATGGAAGCGGCCGTCCGACCAGGGAGGCTGCTTTCCCTGGATAAAATTTTCGATACAGCCGACCATACAGTAGTCGCGGCAATCCTCCAGCGTATATCCGTATCGGGCCAGAGCGGGAATATTCACTTCGTCGTTCATCAGTGCCGGATAGCCGATACCGGTCCCTATGACGCGCAGACAGGCATCCACAAACTCCTCCGGGACGTCCGCATACAGCCTTGCCGAGAGATTCGGACCGGGAATATGGCACTCTTCCACCGCTTGCAGAATGAGATAACTCAGTTCGTTGACTCCGCCGGAGCCGTCCCGTTTCACTCCTCCGACGGCGATATTCACGACATCGTCCGCTGCGAACAGGCGCCGTTCACCGATCTTGTAGAAGGTACACGCCAGCAGTTCCCGCGTCCGTCCGTCGTCGAGGATCCCTCTCTCCTTATCCCGGACGTAAAAGGGGTAAAGAAGCTGGTCCAGACGCCCGAAGGCCATGGCATACCGTCCCTGGAGGGAAAAGGTCAGATGGATCAGCCAGATGAGCTGCAGTGCCTCATGGAAGGTGGAAGGAGGGGAGAGGGTCAGGGAATGACAGATCCGGGACAGCTCTCGGAAACGGTTTCCGGTTTCGCCTGCCGATGCGGCGGCCTTTTCTCCGGCGGCGTGTGCATACCGGTCCAGCATATCCGAGAATCCCTGCATGGAGATCCGGCAGGCTTCAAGAAATATCGCTTTTTTGGGAATGCGGCTATGTTTCCGGGCGGAAGCACGGATAGCCTCCAGGATGCCCGGCACACCTTGCTCCAGAACAGTCGCATAATCCGGAGCAAAATGGTCGTAATTCATCCAAAATTGCGGCTGACCGTAGCTGGTGACGATACTTTCCGCCTGTTGCAGCATCCCATCCGTTACGGCGGGATCGGCCGAGCCGATCGAACGGAGGGACCCCAGCACCATATCGTCTTCATACAAGTGGATCGGATGCAGGCGGCAGAGGGCCTCCTGTGCGTATGCCCTGGCAATGGGGACCGGATCGCCATAGTGCTGCCGGTATCCCTGATATTGATAAACGTGGTTCATTCGTTTCCATCCCTCCGGAAGAGGGACGGAAACCTGAGCCTTCAGCCGTTCCAAATGGGACATGCCGCCTCACCTCGACATGGATATTTTTCTATATCCATTATAGCGGCGTCTGTTGAAAAAGGTATGCATAAACCAACGCATGAGTAGCACAAAACAACGATTTTCTTGCCGGATCGCTTCGGCTGCTGTATACTGTAAATATCCTGCCCGGGGAGGGATGAAAATGGACACCGTGACACTTTTGCCGCAATCGATACCACGGATTTGGTTTGCGCATGAGTATGGGAGCAGGGAGTACGACATCCCCTTCCCGGTCATGGCAGACCGTTTGGAAATCTGCCATTTGATCGAAGGGGATGTTAGCCGGGAGCAGGGCGGCCGTACTGTGCGGATACCGAGGGGATCGGTAGTCGTGAACGACTATTCCTGTCCGGTGCGGTATTACGGCGAGGGAGGGTATTGCCTTCACCGTACCGTCGGGCTCCAGATGTCCTTCAGACGGGCATCGGCGGAAGACGCGCTCGTGCTGCCCTTGGTGTTGTGTCCCGGTACAGCGGCCGCGCTGGCCGGGCAGACGATTTCCCGCATCATTGCGGAGTATGCCGTATCCGGACCGGGCTCGGCGAAATGCGTCTCCCTCGTCTTTGAATTGTTCTCCCTGCTGGATTTGAAAGAGCCCTGTGGAAGCCGGTCGGGTACCGGACGGTTGGATTCCGGCGCCGCGCTGGCCGACGCCGCGCTCCATTATCTGGCGGAACACTTGGACCGGCCCGTCCGGGCGGAAGAAATCGCGGCGTCCCTAAACGTCAGTACGGGATATTTGAGTACGGTCTTCAAACGGCACACGGGACAAAGCCTGATCGCCTATTTCAACCGGCTGAAAATGGAACGGGTCTGTGAGCTGATGCGGGTGCGCGGGCTGTCCCTGAAACAGGCCGGTGCGTTCGTGGGGCTGCTGGATGAGAATTACCTGAGCCGTCTTTTCCGCCGACATACCGGTGTTTCGGTCAGGGAATTCCGGAGCCGGGAATCTGAATAATGCGCAATCGGAAAGGGCGGGCACCGAGTGGATGTCCGCCCTTTCCGATGACATAGGAAATATCGGCTGCCGTCCAGGGATTCATCCCCCTGAGGGAACGCACAAGGCGCCCAGCACCCGGCCGATCGGTTCCTGTATGAGCAGGCCGGCCTCTTCATCGAACGGGGTGGGGTCGCGGTTGATGAGAACCAAGCGTCCTCCGCGATAGTAACGAAGCAGGCCGGCGGCAGGATAAACCGACAGCGAGGTCCCGCCCACGATGAGCAGATCGGCCTGCTCGATCGCCCGAACCGCCCTCGCGACGGTGGATTCGTCCAGCGGCTCCTCGTACAGCACGACATCGGGTTTGATGATCCCGCCGCAGGGGCAGGTCGGGATCCCGGTGGTGTGCAGGATCTCATCGAGGGAGAAGCGGCGTCCACAGCGGCGGCAGGTGTTGCGGTGGACGGATCCGTGCAGTTCGTATACCGTCCGGCTGCCGGCCTTTTGATGCAGGCCGTCGATGTTTTGGGTGATGACGGCGGACAGGCGGCCCGCCTGTTCCAGTTCGGCCAGTTTCCGATGGGCGGCGTTGGGCTGCGCATCCGGAGCCAGCATTTTGTCGCGGTAGAACCGGAAAAATTCCGCCGGATTCCGCTGGAAAAATGACCGGCTGAGGATGGTCTCGGGCGGATAGGCGTACGATTGGGAATAGAGCCCGTCCGTACTGCGGAAATCGGGAATACCGCTTTCGGTGGAGACGCCTGCTCCGCCAAAGAAGACGATGGAGTGGCTGTCCTCCACCCACTGCTGCAAAACCGCTGGTTTATCCATCGGGTATGCCTCCTTTTTTAATGCAGTTTGTGCCACGTGCGGCTTGTTATCAGGCGTGCGGTGTGGTATAATCCGCATCGGATAGGGGGGAGCGTATGATCACGGTCGAATATAACGGAATATCGATGCGGCTCCATACCGAAAAAACGCTGTTTTCGCCGAGTGCGATGGACGCCGGTACCCGGGCCATGCTTGCCTGCACTATGATTTCGCCCGGGGACAAGGTCCTCGACCTCGGCTGCGGCTACGGCGTGGTGGGGATATACGCCGCGAAGCTCATCGGTGGGGAGCGGGTCACGATGGCGGATATCGATGAGCGGGCGGTGGCTGCGGCCAGGGAGAACGCGGTGCAAAACGGGGTTCCGGAGGTGCGGGTCTTCCGGAGCGACGGCTTTCGGGATATCCCGGATACCGGCTACACCCTCATCCTGTCGAATCCTCCGTATCACACCGATTTCCGTGTGGCCAAGCACTTCATCGAGAAGGGCTTTAATCGTCTGGCTATCGGTGGGAAAATGGTGATGGTGACCAAGCGGAGGGACTGGTACAAGCGAAAATTGATTGCCATTTTCGGCGGGGTACAGATCCGGGAGGTGGATGGGTACTACGTGTTCCTCTCGGAAAAGCGCTCTGCCGTTTATGCCGGCAAATGAAAGCGCGGTCGGTTACCGGCCGGGATAGGCGGAAATTAGGGAACAGGCCAAACCTGAAAAAGACGGGTACGGCGGTTTGTCCGCGTATAAAAGCGCAATCCTGCAAAAAAGGCATCCCATGCGCGGCCACGTCCTTTCTCCGTGTGGAGAAAGGACGCAAAGAGACGCTTAGGGGGGCACCCCGGATGGCCGGCCGATTTTCTCTTTATGAAAATCGGCGGATACGGCATCTCCTGAAAGAACGTTCATATAACAAGGGGGCCCGAGGCCCCCGGGGATCGGTTGGGCGCGGGACTGAAAAAATACAGCAGCCCCATCCCAGGTGCCGCAGCCCCTTTCTTGTCGGGCCGGTCAGACACCGGTCAGGTCGAACGCCGGAATGAAGGCGCCGCCGGCGCTCTCCCTCTGCTGTACATAGCCGTCGGTCAGACCCTTTTCCAGCAGATAATTCCAGACCTTGCGGCATTCCCGCGGCGTCAGACGGCGAGAGAGCTCCGGATGGCCCGGGACGGCAGCTATGGGGGTGTATTGGAACATCAGGCTGACGAAAACGCCGGCGGGCAGATTCTCCGACATCCAGTCCAAGACCCGCATGGAATCCCGGGTGTGTCCGGGCAGGACCAGATGCCGCACCATGGTCCCACGGACAGCAAAACCTGTGCGGCCCAAACGCATGGGCCCGGTCTGCCGGGCCATTTCCAGGATGGCATCGGTGGCGATTGCGGGATAATCGGCCGCGCCGGACAGCGCCTCCGACAAGCCTGCGTCGGCGTACTTCAGGTCGGGAAGGTAGATGTCCACCGCCCCTTCGAGCTGGCGGAGGATCTCCACCCGTTCGTATCCGCTCGTGTTATAGACGATGGGCACCGGCGGTCGGTAGAAGGCGAGCGCATCCAGAATGGCCGGGACAAAATGGGTGGGGTTGACCAGGTTGATGTTGTATGCGCCCTGTTCCACCAGCTCCCGGAAAATCTCCGCGAGACGGGCGGGTGTGATGGATTTCCCGAACCTATCGTGGCTGATCGGGGCGTTCTGGCAGAAGACACAGGACAGGGAGCAGCCGGAGAAAAAAACGGTTCCAGAACCGCCCGGCCCGTCCGGATCCCCGCTGATACAGGGTTCCTCGCCTTTATGCAGGGCCGCCCGCGCCACCACGGGCCCATATGGCATCCGGCAATATCCTCTTCCTTCCCGCGCCGATCTCGCCGCTTTACACTGGCGGGGACAGGACGTACAGATGATATTCCTCATAACACGGCGTCCTTTCATCGTGAAAAACCCGCTGCGCAGCCGCACAGCGGGTCGATTTTTCATGGCTTTCACAGGGAATGTCCGGGCAGAGAGTCCCCTCTTTCCCATATGGGCGGCGGGCGGAGCAGCTTGTCCCTCGTCCGGGAGGCAGGCGGGTACCTGGAAATCATCCAGCTCCCCTTTTGCGATCAAGGAACCCCGGTCCTCCTGTCGGTCAGCGTGATTCCCGCACCTTAAAGCCGTAACCCCAGACTGTTTCGATGGACAGCCCGGTGTTATGGAGCTTTTTGCGCAGACGTTTGACTGTGTCGTCCGCCACCCGGGTGCTCGAATCGTTTTCAAATCCCCACACCGCGGGAAGCAATTCGCTCCGGGGCACGGCCCGGGACGCATTTTTCATCAGATAAGTGAGCATGGCGAACTCGGTGGGGGTGAAATGGATTTCCTCCCCCTGGGCATTGTAAGCGGCCATATTGTCGAGATCCACCGACACCCCGCCGAGGGTGACGCGGCTGGTCGGGGCGACCGGCTTGCAAATCAGTGCGATATCGGCTGTGATGCTGCCGGAACTGAGCTCGTCGGTGATATTGGTATATTCAAGTGAATATCCGTTATTGCGCAGGCTGGTCACCAGAGTGTCCAGCATTTTATTGTCGTCCCCGTACACATAGACCAACTTCGGCATCCTCGATTCCTCCACTCCCACAAATTGTCTTTATTCTACAATTTATGTGTGTTATTTGTGTGAATAAGAATCGACCAGACCATTAACAAATTATGGACGGGGAAGCCGGCGGCTCAGCGGCTGTACTCCGCGAGGAGGCGCTGCTTTTCGTCCCACAGGGGCTGGGAGAGATCCACGTAATAGTTATGAGGGTTCTCGAAGCGGAGCACCTCGTCCCACATCGTGTCCACCTGTTCCGCGCAGTAGCGCCGGATTTCCTCGATCCCCGGAAGGTCGTAGACACAGGCTCCCTGCCGGAAAAGCTGCTTTTGCAGCGGCACCGCCCGGAAGTTTTCGACCGTCTTGCGTTTCCAGATATGGTCGGGATCGAAAATCTCATAAGGCGCCGTATCGTCGATCGACTCCTCCCGCAGGGTCAGTACGTCCGCGATGGCCTTGCCGGTTTCCCGGTCAAAAAGCCGCCACAGATTTTTGAAGCAGGGGTTGGTGATTTTGGTGACGTTTTCGCTGACCTTGATGCGGGGGAGGACGGCGCCGTCCCGTTCCACGGCCGAAAGCTTGTAAACCCCTCCGAAAATGGGGGTGCTCGCCGCCGTGATCAGCCGTTCGCCCACGCCGAAGCTGTCCACCTGGGCGCCCTGGCCGATCATGTCGCGGATGATATACTCGTCGAGGGAGTTGGAGGCGCAGATCTGGCAGTCGGGGAAACCGGCGTCATCGAGCATCCGGCGGGCCTTCTTACTCAGATAGGTGATGTCGCCCGAATCGATCCGGATTCCCTTCGGGCGGTAGCCGTTCGGCAGCAGCACCTCATTGAAGGCGCGGATGGCATTGGGGACGCCGGATTTCAGGGTGTTGTAGGTATCGACGAGCAGGGTGCAGGAATCGGGGTATTCCCTGGCATAGGCGCGAAAGGCGTCGAGCTCGTCGTCAAACATCTGGACCCAGCTGTGCGCCATGGTGCCGAGGGCGGGGATGCCGAACGCCCGGTCGGCCAGGGTACAGGCGGTGCCGATACAGCCGCCGATATAGGCGGCTCTGGCTCCGTATACGGCCCCGTCGTAGCCCTGAGCCCTGCGGGAGCCGAATTCCATGACCGCCCGTCCCTGCGCGGCCCGGACGATCCGGTTGGCCTTGGTAGCGATGAGGGACTGATGGTTGACGGCCAGCAGGATCATGGTTTCGATGAACTGGGCCTGGATCACCGGGCCCCGGACGGTGACGATGGGCTCGTGCGGGAAGATGGGCGTCCCTTCCGGCACCGCCCATACGTCGCAGGTAAAGCGGAAGTCCCGGAGATACGCGAGGAAATCCTCACCGAACAGCCGGCGGCTGCGCAGGTATGCGATATCCTCCTCCGTAAAGGACAGATGGCGCAGATAGCTCACCACCTGCTCGACTCCGGCCATGATGGCCATGCCGCCGCCGTCCGGAATATGCCGGAAAAACATATCGAAATAAGCGATCTGGTTGCCGAGCCCGTTCTGCAGGAACCCGTTGGCCATGGTCAGCTCATAAAAATCGGTCAGCATGGTCAGGTTGTCCGTGCCATAGGCTTGATGCAAGGGATTCATATAGATCGGCTCCTTTTACGCAATTATATAAATCGGTTTAAACGATGTCCCGGACGAGCTCCACCCCTCCGCTTTGCATGGTCATCAGTGAAAGCACGCCGAGCAGATCGGCGGGATGGCCGTCCGCGTCGAAGGTGTCCACCAGGGAAAGGGGGACGATGACCCGCAGGGGGAGGTTGCGCGTGTTGTGCCACGCCTTGGCGGCAACGGCAAACTGCTGGATGCAGATGTCGGTGCAATCGCCGGCCACGAGGTAGGTATCGATCCCCGGCGCGCTTCTCCTCCAGGAATCGAAGGCGGGTTCGAGCAGGCCGTTGGTGGAATTTTTCTCAATGAGGGTATACGGGCCGGCGGCCGCCTCGATCTCCCGGCAGAGCCGGGCCTCGCTGGTTCCCCGCAGGCAGTGGGAGGGGTAGCTCCCGAGCTCCAGGCTGTCGGGTGTGTGGCAGTCCGCGAGGACCACGATTTCCATGCCCGCGGCGGCACAGCGGGCCGTCAGGGCAGCGGCGCCGGGGAGCAGGGCTTCGACCCTGGGGCTTGCCAGGGCCCCCTCCCGGGCGAATCCCTCCACCAGGTCGACCAGGATCAGCGCCGTGCGTCCCGCCACCAGCTCTGAGAGCGGGAGGGAGGGGAGAGTGGCCAGCAGGTCGAGGGAACAGGAGAGGTAGTCCCGCCCCTGCTCGAGCAACGTGTTTTTGTCCGGAATCCGCATGATGAACACCCTTCCTTTCCAATCGCGTAGTTATCCCATATGGCTCGCGTAGCGTTCACGATAGGCGCCGATGCAGTGGGTGATGATCTCGAGCGCGGCGTCCCGGCCGAGAGCCTCCTTGACCACCGTGCTCTTGCCTTCGAGGGACTTGTAAACCGAGAAGAAATGCTGAATTTCATTGAAGGTATGGGCCGGCAGCTCTCCAATGTCCCGATATCCCGACAGGGAGGGGTCACGGAAGGGCACGGCGATAATTTTTTCGTCGATCGAAGCCTCGTCCACCATTTTAATGACCCCGATGGGAAAGCACTGCACGAGGGTTAGGGGGACGATGGACTCCTGGCACATCACCAGCACGTCGAGCGGGTCGCCGTCTTCGGCGTAGGTACGAGGGATGAATCCGTAATTGGCCGGATAGTGGGTGGCGGTGTAAAGCACCCGGTCCAGCCGGAGCAGACCGGTTTCCTTGTCGAGCTCGTATTTGTTTTTCCCGCCCTTGGGAATTTCGATGACAGCAGTGAAATCGTCGGGCCGGATCCATTTTTCGTCGATATCATGCCAGATGTTCTTCACTTCGGCAAGCCTCCTGTTCCATGCTTTAGGATGGATCATCCTGCCCCGAAAATACGCGGCGGCGGGAATCGTCCGTGGGATAAAGAAAAGAGCTGCGCCGGTGGGCACAGCTCTCGGGTGTACGATGTCCTCAGACGGCGCGGGTAACCTTGCCGGAACGCAGGCAACGGGTGCAGGCGTAGATCCGTTTGGGGGAACCGGCCACCATCGCCTTGACGCGCTTGATATTGGGCTTCCAGGCACGGTTGGAGCGGCGATGGGAATGGGAAACCTGAATGCCGAACGTCACGCTCTTACCGCAAATATCGCATTTTGCCAACTTCTGCACCTCCTTGTGGGCCAATGAGAGGATGAGGGCAACCCTAACCCTCCAAAAAGCAACGGATATATATTAGCAGATATCCCGCCCAAAAGCAAGTTTTTTTTTCGAGTTGTTAAAAAAAGTTGAATTCTGCTCCTCCCGGAGGGTTTGTCCTTGTATTTCCCTTTCGTTTCCAGTATAATATTCCAAGTATACATTTTGAGCTTGCTGAACTGAGGAAGGATTGCGCTTATGCTGATTACACTGTTGAGCTACAGGGAAAGCCTGTCGTTTGAGGATATCGTATTCATGCTGCTGGGCTATGCGGTGGTCATCTTTGTCGCCCTGCCGTTTCATGAAATGGCACACGCCTTCGCCGCCGACCGGCTGGGGGATCATACGGCCAAGTGGAACGGCCGGCTGACCATGAATCCGCTCAAACACCTCGACGTGCTGGGAACGGTGATGATTTGCCTGTGCGGTTTCGGCTATGCCAAGCCGGTCCCCGTCAATCCCTATAATTTTAAACATCCGAAACGGGATATGGCTCTTACAGCGCTGGCCGGGCCGCTCTCCAACCTGCTGATGGCGGCGCTGTCCCTTGCGATCTTCCGTGTTCTCTATACCTTTGTGGATTCCATCTGGTTTTTGAACATGGCGGCGCGGGTGCTGATAAGCACCTTCGCGTCCATCAACATCGGCCTGGCGGTGTTCAACCTGCTGCCTATCCCGCCCCTGGACGGATCCCGGATCTTCGGGTACTTCCTGCCCGACAAGTGGATGTACACCATGGAGCGCTATTCCCAGTATATCACCCTCATCATCATGGCCCTGCTGCTGACCGGGGTCCTGGATATTCCCCTGAGCTTTTTACGAAACCTCATTATGCGGTTTTTGTGCCTGATCTTCGGCTTGCGAGGTATCGTCATTATTTGAGTGAAGCTTAGGATGTGTAAGCATGGAGGCCATCTCCTATAAGCTGCCGGATTTCGAGGGGCCGCTCGACCTGCTTCTCTTTCTGGTGCAAAAAAACAAACTGAACATTCTGGACATCCCCATCCACGAGGTGCTCGACCAGTATATGGAGGCCATCCGGCGGATGCAGGAGGCGGACCTGGATGTGGCGACCGAATTTCTGGAAATGGCGGCGCGGCTGGTGCAGATCAAATCCTCGATGCTGCTGCCGCGGCACGAGGAGGCCGAGGCGTTGCGCCAGGAGCTGGTCGGCGAGCTGATCGAATATCAGCTCTGCCAGGAGGCGGCCGGCCGGCTGGCTCGCCTGCATATCGGCGGCGACCTCTTCATCCGCGAACCGCAGGAGATTGAACCGGACCGGACCTACCGGCGGCGGCATCCGCCCGAGGCCCTGCTCGATGCCTATCTCGCCGCTGCCGGCCGCGGCAAACGCCGGCTGCCCCCGCCTGCGCAGGCGTTCAGCGGCATCGTTTCCCGTAAGATCGTGTCGGTAGCGGCCAAGATTTTCGGGGTCATGCGCCGCCTGGCCCGCAAAAAGGCGGTGGCGTACGACGATCTGTTCGCCGGCGCCCGTTCCAAATCCGAGCTCGTTGCCACCTTTCTGGCGGTGCTCGAGCTGGTCAAAGGCAAGCGCATCCGGGTTGATGGGGACGGGGCCGGCACAACCGTCCGGCTGATTCGGGATCGGGAGGGGAAAAGCGGTGGAGATTAAACAATATCAGGCCGCGATGGAAGCGGTGCTGTTCGCCAGTGGAGAGCCGGTGGCGTCCGGGCGGCTGGCGGAGGTGCTGGAGCTCGACGAGGAGACCGCGGTCCGGCTGGCGGAGGATTTGATGCAGGACATCAATACCCGTGGCGGGGGGCTGCGGATGCTGCGCCTCGACGACCGGTATCAGCTCTGTACGAACGCCGATTATGCGGGATATGTCCGGAAGGCCCTCGAAATCCGGCGGAATACCCCGCTGTCCCAGGCGGCCATGGAGGTGCTGGCTATCGTCGCCTACAACCAGCCGGTCACCCGCGCCTTTATCGAACAGGTTCGCGGTGTCGATTGCGGCGCGGTGGTACAGGGGTTGGTGCAGAAAAGCCTGATCGAGGAAAAGGGGCGGCTTGAGCTGCCCGGACGTCCGCTTCTGTATGGGACCACGGCGGATTTCCTGCGCTCCTTCGGCCTTAATTCCCTGGAGGGGCTGCCGCCCCTGCCGCAAAAAGAGGAAGAAAATGCGGCGATGGAGGAAACGACGCTGGACGACGTGATTGAACAGACCGAAACGGTGGAAGACTGATACTAGACCCATTTCCACATCCTCGGCGAAGGGAGGCGTGACCGATGTCGGGCTGGACCATCGTATGGATCGTGCTGCTGTCGCTGCTGGGGCTTCTTGTGCTCCTGCTGGCCGTCCCCATTTATCTGCGCGTCACCTTCCACGGGGAGCTGACGGTCCTGGTGCGGGTTTGGGGGATCCCGTTCCGGCTGTATCCGCGCAAGAAGAAGCCGGAAAAGGAGAAGCCCCCCAAGGCGGAAAAGCCCAAAAAGAGCCGCAAGCAAAAACCGGGAAAGCTGCGGAAAGAATCCATGTCGGTTTCCCAGATGCTCAAGGAGGACGGCGTGGGGGCGGTGGTTTCCTATTACACCTCCCTGGCCCGGCTGCTGTCGACCGAGGCGAGACGGCTCCTGCGGGCCATCACGGTGGACCATCTGGATATCCGCCTGGTCGTGGCGTCGGGGGACGCGGCCGAGACCGCGCAAAACTATGGCCGCGTCTGCGCGCTGATTTTCCCGGCCGAGGCGCTGGTGGAAAGCGAGATCCGGGTCCGGCGGCGCAAGGTCCGGGTGATGCCGGATTTCCTGGCGTCGAAAGGGGAGGCGGATCTCGATATCCGGCTCCATGCCGTGCCCGCGCGGATTACCTGGAGCTTTTTCCGGCTGCTCTTTTCGTTTATTTTTCATCAAAACACACCGGCAGGATCAAATGTTAAGGAGGCAGGAAGTCATGGATAAGGAAACTAAAGTGGAAAACCTGATGGGGGTGTCCATCGACAAGATCAAGCAGATGGTGGATGTGAGCACGGTGGTGGGGGATCCGATTCCCCTGTCCGGCGGCACCACCCTGATCCCCGTGTCCAAGGTGTCCTACGGCTTCGCGTCAGGCGGTTCCGACCTTCCGACAAAAGGGGAAAAGGATCTCTTCGGCGGCGGCGGCGGTGCCGGAATCAACATTACCCCTATCGCGTTCATCGCCGTTTCAAACGGTGACGTCCGGGTGCTGCCGCTGGTCTCCAGCCCAGATTCCAACAGCCAGATCGTCAATCTAGTCCCCGAACTCGTGAACAAGGTCTCCGACCTCTTCAAAAAGAAAAAGGAGAAAACCGAGGTGACCACGGTGGAGGCCGACAAGGATTCCGCCACCGTTACGGTCACCCAGACCGAAAGCTGAGGAATCGAACATCTTTTTTCGCCCGCCGGCATACAGTTTCATGAGTAAGAAAACAGGCGGGTGATGCAGATTGTGGAAAATCGGGCACAAAATCACGGTCATGCTGGCGGTGTGCGGATTGCTGGCGGCCGGGACGCCCTACGGCTTTGAGGCTGCGGCGGAACCTTCGTCGGTATCCGCGCAGTCGGCGGTCCTGTACGAGCCGTCCTCCGGACGGGTGCTGTTTCAAAAGGACGCGCACACTCCCCGGCCCATGGCCAGCACAACCAAGCTGATGACCGCGCTGATTGCGGCCGAGGCGGTCCCGTTCGACCGGGATGTCAAGATAACGGAAGAGGCCGTGCGGGTGGAGGGCTCATCCATGGGCCTGCGGGCCGGAGACTGGATCTCGATGGGGGACCTGGTCACCGGCCTGCTGCTCGAATCGGGCAACGACGCGGCAAATGCGATCGCCCTGACGGTCGCGGGCTCCCTGCCGGCTTTCGCGGAGATCATGAACCGCAAAGCGAAGGAACTGGGTATGATGGATTCCTATTTCGTGTCCCCTTCGGGGCTCGACGGCGATGGCCATTCCTCCTCCGCGTATGATATGGCCCTGCTCGGCGCGGAGGTGCTGCGTCATCCGGAGCTCGCCGAGATCTGCGCGACGAAAACGGCCCGGATCCATCTGGGGGATCCCAAACATGAGGCGACGATGAGCAACCACAACCGGCTGCTTTCGCTGTATCCTTACGCCATCGGGATGAAGACGGGCTTCACGACCAAGGCGGGGCGCTGCCTGGTCTCCGCCGCCCGGAAGGACGGCGTGACCCTGGTCGCCGTGACCCTGAAAGCCCCGGACGACTGGAATGACCATATCGCCCTGTACGATTATGGTTTTTCGCTGACCCTGTCCTGCCCCTTGCCCAAACCCGAATTGTCCCCGCTTCCTGTCGCGGGCGGTACGGAATCGGCAGTCCCCCTTTCGATGGAGGCCCCTCCGAGCCTGTCCTTGCTCAAGGAGGAGGCCGAGCGCCTCTCTTTTTCGATCGAACTGCCGCGTTTTCTGGCCGCACCCGTTGCTGAGGGGGAAACGGTGGGGGTCGTCCGGTATTCGGTGGACGGGCGGGATCTGTGCGTGATGCCGGTCACGGCCGCGCAGGCTGTCGAGGCCAGGCCGGTCGCGGGGTATGGAGAAAGGGTGTACCGCCTGTTTCGGGCGTTGCTCTGCGCGTTTTTGTTATAGAATAGAAACCACCCAGACCCCCAGGGGCCTCAGGTCCCTTTCTGCGGTGACCCCGTCCCCGCCGGCTTTTCTCAAAAGAAAGCCGGCCGGCAATCTGGGGTTCCAAGGGGGTGATTCCCCCTTGGCGCTTCTTTGCATCCTTTCTCCGCGCGGAGAAAGGATGTGGCCGCGCAGGGGGATATCCTTTTGGTGGGATGGCGGTCTTTATGCGCGGACATACCGCCGCAAAGGTCTGGCCTGCGGGCCACCCCCTTTCTTTACGGAAAGAAAGGAGGCAAAGAACCGTCAGAGGGCTTTGCCCCCTGAATCCCCGGGTGGTTTTGTCGATGTTCTTTTTAGGAACATCGATTCACACCTCATAGCCCAAACCACCCTCCATACAATATAGGATTGCGGCCCCAGGACTTTAGCGGATCAAACTTATACTTGGATCAAAACAGAACGGAGAATCGGGAAATGGCTTTGACACGGTTGCAGAAATTGCTGTCCGAACGGGGAGTGGCCTCGAGGCGCAAGGCGGAAGACCTCATCGCGCAGGGGAAAGTGCGGGTCAATGGGCATCCCGCCAAGCTGGGGGACAGTGCGGATCCTTACAGGGACCTCGTCACCGTATCCGGCAAGAAGCTGCCGCCCGCCGAGGCGGGGGTGTATCTGCTGCTGCACAAGCCACGCGGGGTGGTGACGACGCTCCAGGATGAAAAAGGCCGCCGCTGCGTCGCGGAGTTGGTCCGGAACGTAGGGGTGCGGGTCTTTCCGGTCGGCCGGCTGGACCGTGACTCCGAGGGGCTCCTGCTGTTGACCAACGACGGGGACTTTGCCAACGCGATGATGCATCCCGCCGCCCATATCCCAAAGACCTACCGCGTCACCCTGCGCGCGGACGTGACCCCTGGGCAGATGCAGCAGTTCCGGGAAGGGATGCCTCTCGACGGGCGGATGACCGCTCCGGCGGAATTCGATATCGTCTCGTATGAACCGGGAGGGGACGGCCGCCCACCTCGGACGGTGGTACAGATCGTCTTATATGAAGGACGCAACCGTCAGATCCGCCGTATGTGCGAGGAACTTGGGCTGGAGGTAACCCGCCTGCGCCGCATTGCCGTGGGCACGGTGAAGCTGGGGATGCTGCCGGCTGGAAAATGGCGGCATTTGCAGCCCAAAGAGGTGCGGGAGCTTCTGGAGGCGTCGAAGGTGGAAAAGAAAATCGCTGCTTCCTATATCAAGCAGGGGAGAGAAGGTGCCGCGCGTGCTCACCATCACGGCCGCCGATAAAGACACATTGGCCCGGCTCGCCGGTCAAAGCGGCATCACCGGCGCTGTATCGGGGTTTGTCGCGCTGGAGCAGGAAGACGAGTGCGGCTGGCTCCTGACCGGGGCGGCAGAAAACGGTGTACGGCTTTTGAAGGCCGTGGCGCAGGGGGAGGCCGTTCTGGAAGGATTGATCCGGGCGGCCCTTTTTGCGGCCTACGGCCGTGGCGCCGCGCATGCCTGCTGCCCGGATCCGGGGCTGTTCCCATTGTTGGAGCGCCTTGGGTTTGACCGCCACGGGGGAGAGATGCGGGTGTCGCTTCCGGAGTTTTGTCACCGCCCCTGCCGGCATGAGAAAGCGCGTTCATAATTTTTTTGCAAAGCTTTCCAATAAAACGGTTGTCAACCGGCGGATTTTGCAGTATAATAAAACCAATTTGTAATATGGGGGAGTATGGGGCCGCTGTTCGGTTCCGTCCTCCTCCGCGCTTCCAGGCACCATTCCATGAATTTGCGTGACAACGCTCGGAGGTAAGAAGATGAGTATGCAGAATCCGCTGGAAAAACTGGCCGAAGCGGCCGCTGCCTGTCAAAACTCGCAGGCGCGCGCATTGCTCGGGCGGTTTTTCGATGAAGGGACCTTTGTGGAAATCGACCGGTTGGCGATGGATGGGGACAAGCCCGCCGAAGCAGCCTCCGGCTATGGCCTGGTCGGCGGCGCGCCGGTTTACGCCTTTGCCCAGGATAAAGCCGTGTGCAGCGGGGCCGTCGGCAAAGCGCAGGCGGCGAAGATTGCGAAGATCTATGAGCTGGCCGCCCAGAATGGCGCGCCCATCGTCGGCTTTTTCGACAGCGACGGCGCCAAGCTGGGAGAAGGGCTTGACGCGATGGACGCGATTGCCCAACTGCTTTTGTCTTCCAACAATCTGTCGGGCGTCGTGCCGCAGATCGCGGTGATTACCGGCGCATGCGTCGGTACCTCTGCGCTCATCGCCGCCACCTCGGATCTGGTGGTGATGGTCAAGGACGGGTCCTATTATCTGAGCAAAGATGACGAGGGCGGCAAACCCGATGTTCTGGCCGAGGACGAGGCGGATGCGCTGGCCAAAACAAAAGCGCTGTTGTCTTATCTGCCTTCGAACAACCTCGCGGCGCCGCCTGTGTATGAAAGTGCTGCGGCTCCTATGGGAGCTTGTGCCGCGGCCGGGGACTGTCCCGCCGCCGTGGCCGATCCCGGTACCCTTCTGGTTCTTTCCGAAGGCTCCGCCTGTGTGACGGCGTTCGGGCAAGTCGATGGTATGGCCTGCGGGCTGGTCACCCTCACGGGGGATTCGGTCTGCGGCTGCACGGCTTCCCGCGTGGCTCGTTTCGTCCGCTTGTGTGACGCTTTTTCCCTGCCGGTGCTGACCTTTGTGGACGCGGCCGGCTTCCAGGGGATCAAGGGCGCGGCCAAGCTGTCCCAGGCCTACACCGAGGCGACCACGGCGAAAATCAGTGTGATCACCGGTCGGGCCTACGGCCCGGTTTACATCGCGGTAGCCGGTAAGCTGGCTGGCGCCGACGCGGTTCTCGCGTGGCCGCAGGCGGTGATTTCGCCGCTGGCGCCCGAAACCGCGGTCCAGATCCTGTGGCGGGACCGCCTGGCCGCCATGCAGGATCCCACGGCCGACCGGGAGGCCCTGGCGGCGGAATACGCCGCTGAAGAGGGTTCCCCCCTCAAAGCGGCGGCCGGCGGGTATCTGACCGATGTCGTGGCCCCCGAAGAAACCAAGGCGAAAATTGCGATGCTGCTGGAAATGCTCGCTGGGAAACGGGTTTCCCGTCTGCCCAAGAAACATTCGAACATCCAGTTATAAGGCAAACGGACGCCCGTCCGATCATCATTGAATTCAACAAAAAGAAAGGCATGATCGAATATGAAACGCTTTCAAATCACGGTCAACGGCAACGCGTACGATGTTCAGGTAGAGGAAATGGGCGGCGCCGCGGCTTCTGCGCCGGCCGCTGTTCCGGCTCCGTCTGCCCCTGCCCCTGTGGCGGCACCCGCACCTGCTGCCGCTCCGGCACCTGCGGCGGCACCCGCCCCGGCGGCTCCTGTCGCGGCTGGGGCCGAGACCATTAATGCCCCCATGCCTGGCAACATCGTCAATGTGATGGTCAAGGCCGGTGATACCGTCGCCAAGGGCCAGGTTCTGCTGGTTCTCGAAGCCATGAAGATGGAAAACGAAATCATGTCCCCCCGTGACGGTGTCGTGGCGGGCGTACATGTCAGCAAGGGCGAGAGCGTGGATTCCGGTAAGCTGCTTGTCTCCCTGCAGTAAGCGCAGCCGGCGCGAGAATGGAAAGGAATGATCGGTTTGGCTAAAGTCGGAATTACCGAAACCGTCCTGCGGGACGCCCACCAGTCGCTCATCGCCACCCGTATGACCACGGAAGAGATGCTGCCGGTGCTCGAGCAGCTGGACGATATCGGCTTCCGTTCCCTGGAGTGCTGGGGCGGCGCGACCTTTGACTCTTGCCTGCGCTTCCTAGGCGAGGATCCCTGGGAGCGGCTGCGCACCCTGAAAAAGCATATGCCCAAGACCCCGCTGCAGATGCTGTTCCGGGGCCAGAATATGCTGGGCTACCGGCATTACGCCGACGATGTTGTGGAATATTTCGTGCAGAAATCTGTAGCCAACGGTATCGACGTCATCCGGATTTTCGACGCGCTCAATGATATCCGGAACCTCGAGACCTCCATCAAGGCCGCCAAAAAGGAACAGGGCGCCCATGTCCAGGTCGCGATGTCCTACACCACCAGCCCGGTCCACAATATCGACTATTTCGTCAAGTACGCCAAGGTCATCGAGGAGACCGGCGCTGACTCCATCTGTATCAAGGATATGGCGGGCCTGCTGGTGCCGTACGAGACCTATGATCTGGTCAAGGCGATCAAGGAAACGGTCAAGATCCCGGTCCAGATTCACTCCCATTTCACCGCCGGCATCGCCGATATGGTGATGATCAAGGCCATCGAGGCGGGCGCGGACGTCATCGATACCGCCATGTCGCCTCTGGCTCTGGGTACCTCCCATCCGGCCACCGAAGCCATGGTCGCCGCCCTCAAGGGCACGCCTTACGACACTGGTCTGGATCTCAAAAAACTCAGCGAGATCAGCGCCTATTTCCGCACCCTGCGCAAGAAGTACCTGGACAGCGGCCTGCTCAACCCCAAAATGCTGGAAGTGGACACCAATGCCCTGATTTATCAGGTGCCCGGTGGCATGCTCTCCAACCTGGTCAGCCAGCTCAAACAGGCCGGGAAGGAAGACAAGCTCGAAGAAGTGCTGCAGGAGGTGCCGCGGGTCCGCGAGGACGCCGGGTATCCGCCGCTGGTCACGCCGTCCTCCCAGATCGTGGGCACCCAGGCGGTGTTCAACATCATCGGCGGGGAACGCTACAAGATGGTGACCAAGGAGTTCAAGGGTCTGGTCCGGGGCGAATACGGTGCCACACCGGTGCCGATCAAGCCCGAGTTCATCAAGAAGATCATCGGCGACGAGGAGCCCATTACCTGCCGTCCGGCCGATCGCCTCGAGCCCGAATTGGATAAAATGCGGGACGAGATGAAAGAGTGGTACGAGCAGGAGGAAGATGTGCTGACCTATGCCCAGTTCGGGCAGGTGGCGGTCAAATTCTTCGAAAAACGCCGCAACGATAAGTACCACATCGACGGGGATCATCTCCATATGGAGGAACAGGTTCATCCCGTCTGACAGGAAAAACCGTCTACGAAAGCCCCGTTCGGGGCTTTCGTTCGTCTATTCCCAAGCCCCATGGGGGAGAGGAGGAAGGCCCTTGATCAGAAGCATGACCGGATTCGGCCGCTGCCAGAAGACGGTTGCCGGTATGGATATCACGGTGGAGCTCAAATCGGTCAATCATCGCTATTATGAATATTCGTCGCGCCTGCAGAGAGCATACGGTTTTTTGGACGATAAGCTCAAGTCCTATCTGCAAAAATATGTGTCCCGGGGCAAGCTGGAAGTTTTCGTCTACGTCGAGCCTTTGGAAGAGGAGGGCGGCGACGTTTCGGTCAATCTGTCCCTGGCCAGGAGCTATCAGCGGGCGTTGCTGGAACTTCGGGACGGCCTGGGCATGGCCGACGGCGCTTTCGGGCTCATGGATATCGCCCGCCTGCCCGACGTGCTCAGCGTCCACCGGGCTCCCGAGGATGAGGCGGCCGTCTGGACAGCGGTGCGGGAGGTCGTGGACGAAGCGGCCGGCCGCTTCTGCGCCATGAGGGAGACGGAGGGGGCGCGGCTGCGGGAGGATATCCTAAACCGCCGGCGCCTGATACTGGAAAACGTCTCCCGGGTGGAAGAACGCTCTCCCCAGACCGTCCGGGAACACATGGACAAGGTGGAAGCCCGGATGCGGGAGCTTCTCAGCACCGCGACGGTGGATGAACAGCGGCTGCTGACCGAGGCGGCGCTGTTCGCGGATAAGATCGCCGTGGCGGAGGAGACCGTCCGCCTGCGCAGCCATCTCGACCAGCTCGAACAGATGCTGGACGGCAACGAGGCGATCGGACGCAAGCTGGATTTCCTGGTTCAGGAAATCAACCGGGAGGCCAATACCATTGGCTCCAAGGCGCAGGATGTGACGCTCGCCCGGGTTGTGGTCGATATCAAAGCGGAAATCGAAAAAATACGGGAGCAGATCCAAAACATTGAATAGGACAGAAAGGGATGCGTGTATGAAACTGATCAACATCGGCTTTGGCAACATGGTCTCCGCCAACCGTTTGGTTGCCATTGTCAGCCCTGAATCCGCCCCGATCAAACGGATCATCCAGGATGCGAAGGACCGGGGGACCCTGATCGACGCCACCTACGGCCGCCGCACCAGGGCCGTCCTTGTCACCGACAGCGACCATGTCATCCTGTCGGCGGTGCAGCCGGAAACGGTCGCCAACCGTCTGAACGACCGGGATGAGGAGGACGAGGAGGAGATCGAGGAGAATGACTGAGCCATCTGTCCGCGGGATGCTGATCGTTCTGTCGGGGCCCTCCGGCTCAGGCAAGGGGACGATCATCAAAAGCCTGCTTTCAGGCCGGAAGGATACGGTTTTGTCCATCTCGGTAACCACCAGGCAGCCTCGTCCGGGGGAAATGGACGGCGTTCATTATTTCTTCCGGACCCGGGATGAATTCGAGGAGATGATCGCCGCCGATTCCCTGCTCGAATATGCCGAGTATAATGGCCATTATTATGGCACGCCGGAGGAATCCATCAAAAAGTGGCTGGCCGAGGGCAAGAACGTGCTGCTGGAGATCGAGGTGCAGGGGGCGGAGCAGGTCATGGACCACCGGTCCGACCTGGTATCGATCTTCATCACCATTCCCTCTATGGAAGAACTCGAGCGCCGGCTGCGGGACCGCGGCACAGAAAACGAACAGACCATCCGCGGCAGGATGGAGGTCGCGAGACGGGAGCTCACCCGAGCCTTCCGTTACGATTATGTGGTGCTCAACGATGAGGTGGAACAGGCCGTCGGGCGGATCAACACCATCATCGATGCAGAGAAAATGCGGTACAGCCGCATGGAAAAAATGGTTTTGGAGGTATTGCAGGATGCTCAGACCAACGGATATTGAGAAGCTGAAGGGAAAAGAAAGCCGCTACGCCGTGGTGGTCGGGATCGCCAAACGCGCCCGGGACATCGCGGAAAACGCAGAGGCGGAGAATGTGATTCTGACCGAAAAGCCGGTGAGCATGGCCATTCAGGATTTCTCCGATGGGGAGTATAAGCTGATCGTGCCCCGCGATACCGGCGAAGACGACCATCGCTGAGGCAACAGCCCCTGCGGTTCCGGAGGGAACACCGATGCCAGCTTCCATCCAGAAAAACGGCCCTGTCCGCACGGCGGAGATCGCTGTCGAACAGACCGCTTACCATTTCGATAAACTCTATACCTATACAATTCCAGACACACTCGGCGGCCTTGAGCGAGGATGCCGGGTGTTGATTCCTTTTGGCGGGGGAAACCGGCGCCGCCAGGGGATAGTCATGGCGCTCGGCGAGGCTGCGGATGGAAAAAAGCTCAAGCCGGTTGTCTCGGCTCTGGATGAGCAGCCCCTTTTAAACGACGAGATGCTGGCGCTCGCACTCTGGCTCAAAGAGCGCACCTTCTGTACCGTTTTCGAGGCCGTGCGCGCCATGCTGCCGGCGGGGCTGACCATGCGGGTCCGTGTTACCTACCGTGTCGCCCCGGCCATTCCGGACGAGATCCTGGACGCCCTGCCGGCGGAGGAGAAACGCCTGCTCGACCGGGTGCGCGCGTGGTGCAGCCGGGATGGATCCGGCGCCGACCGGGAAAAGCTGCTGACCGACCTGGGGCTTTCCCGGGACTCCGACTTGCCCGAGCGGCTGCTGAAAAAGGGCGTCCTTCTTCGGGACGAGGGAGCGTTCCGGGTGGCAGGGGACGCGACCGTGCGGATAGCCCGGTTGGCAGTGTCTGAGGAAGAGCTGGAGGAATATCTCGCCGGCAAAGCCTGCACCCCCAAGCAGAGGGCGGTGCTTTCGGTGTTGGAGCAGACCGGCGGAGCGTCGGTCAAGGAGCTGTGTTATTTTTCCGGCGTGACCCCGGCCGTCCCGGCGGCGCTGGAAAAGAAAGGCCTGATCGCCTACGCCGATCAAGAAGTGCTGCGTTCTCCCAATGCCGCCGAAGGGGATCCGGAGCTCTGCCCCACGTCGCTGAATCCCGAACAGCAGGCGGCTTTCGACGGCTTGCTCGAACGGTACCGCAGTGGAGGAGCCTCTGCCTCCCTCTTATACGGCGTGACCGGCTCCGGCAAAACGCAGGTGTATATGAATTTGATCGACCGGGTGATCGCGGACGGCCGTCAGGTGCTGGTCATGGTCCCGGAAATCTCGTTGACCCCCCAGACGCAAAGCCTCTTCATCCGCCGTTACGGCCGCCGCGTCGCCGTGCTCCACAGCGGGCTTTCCATGGGGGAACGGATGGACGAGTGGAAACGCATCCGGCGGGGAGAGGCCGGCATCGTGGTGGGGACCCGCTCGGCTGTGTTCGCCCCCTGCTCGAATATCGGGCTGATCGTCATGGACGAGGAGCAGGAGCATACCTATAAATCCGAATCCTCCCCCCGGTATCATGCACGGGATGTGGCCAAATTCCGCTGCGCCTGGCACAAGGCGTTGCTCCTGCTGACCTCGGCGACGCCCTCCGTCGAAAGCTTTTACGCCGCGCGGACGGGACGGTATTCCCTCCACACGATTCTCAGCCGGTTTGGAGACGTCTGCCTGCCGGCGGTGGATATCGTGGATATGCGGGAAGAGGAGGATGACCGGGCGATTTTCAGCAAGCCTCTGCAGGCCGAGATCCGTTCCTGTCTCGACAGCGGGCGTCAGGCGATCCTGCTGTTAAACCGGCGCGGGTATAATACCTTTGTTTCCTGTCGTGCTTGCGGACATGTGATGACCTGCCCCTCCTGCAGCATCTCGATGACCTACCATCGGGCGAACGGGCTGCTGGTCTGCCACTACTGCGGGCACATGCAGGAGCCGGTCACGGCCTGTCCGGAATGCGGTTCCGACCGGGTGCGGTATTCCGGGCTGGGTACCCAGCGGGCGGAACAGGAACTCATGGAGCTCTTTCCGGATGCGGCGGTGCTGCGGATGGATACCGATACCACTATGTCCCGTTTTGCCTATGAAAAGAAGTTTCAGGAGTTTTCCCAGGGAAAATACCAGATCCTGATTGGCACCCAGATGGTAGCCAAGGGGTTGGACTTCCCGCTGGTTGGGCTGGTGGGGGTTCTCAGCGCGGACCAGTCTCTGTATGGGGACGATTTCCGCTGTTTTGAATCGACCTTTTCCCTTTTGACCCAGGTGATCGGCCGGGCGGGGCGGCGGGAGCTTCCCGGGCGGGCCGTCATCCAGACGTATACGCCGGAAAATCACGTGATCCATCTGGCGGCCAAGCAGGATTATATAGGCTTCTACGAGATGGAAATCGGCGCCAGAAAGATGATGAAATACCCGCCCTTTGCCGATTTATGCCTGTTTGGTTTTGTCGGGCAGAAAGAAGAGCTTGTCCGCAGCGCGGCGGTGCGTTTTCTGGACCTGCTGAGGGAAACCGTGACAAAGGACTATCCCGCCCTGCCCGTGATCGCGCTGGATCCGACCCCGGCCTCCGTTTCCAAGGCTGCGGGCAAATTCCGATATAAGATTTTGATGAAAACGGTCAATACTATCCATATGAGGAAAATGGTGGGGGATTTGCTCTGCCGGTTCCAGCAGGCTCCGGAGAACAAAGCCGTCACCCTGTTTGCAGACATCAACCCGGCAGGCATGCTGTAACGCCTGCCGCGTATACATGGAATATCTCATATCCATCAACCTTTAGGGAGGTTTGCTTCATGGCACTGCGCAATATTCTCAAGGATGGAGACCCGGCTCTCCGAAAAATCTGCCGTCCGGTGACGGAATTCGACGAGAAACTCGCACAGCTCCTCGACGATTTGGGGGAAACGCTGCATCACACCGACGGGGTCGGCTTGGCAGCGCCGCAGGTAGGGGTTCTCCGCCGGGTGTTCATCATGGATTTCGGCGACGGCATCATCGAAGCGGTCAATCCGGAAATCGTCAGCACCAAAGGGATGCAGGAAGGACCCGAAGGCTGCCTGTCTTTTCCCGGGGAATACGGCATCGTCCGCCGACCGCAAAAAGCCAAGCTCAAAGCCCAGGACCGTCATGGAAAGTGGTTTACCCTTACAGGGGAGGATTTGGTGGCCCGCTGCATCTGCCATGAGAACGACCATCTGGACGGGATCGTTTTCAAGCAGCACGTGATACGGATGCTCGGCCCGGACGAATACTGAACAGGAGAGAAAACCGGATGAATATCGTGTTCATGGGGACGCCGGATTTCGCCGTTCCTTGCCTGCGCGCTCTGCTGGAGGATGGACACCGCGTGTCCCTGGTGGTCACCCAGGCGGATAAACCCAAAGGGCGGGGACATCGGTTGACGGCTCCTCCTGTCAAGGAATTGGCCTTGACAAGCGGGATCCCCGTCTTTCAGCCGACGACATTGAAAAATGGGGAGGCGGCGGAGAGGATCGCCGCTGCCCGGCCGGAGCTGATCGTCGTGGTGGCCTATGGAAAAATCCTGCCGCCGGCGATCCTGTCCCTTCCGCCCGAAGGCTGCATCAATGTGCACGGGTCGCTGCTTCCGCGATACCGGGGGGCGGCCCCGATCCAATGGGCGGTGCTCAATGGGGAGACCGAGACCGGCGTGACCACCATGAGGATGGACGCGGGGCTGGATACCGGGGATATGCTGCTCTCCAGCCGCTTGGCCATTCCGCCCGATATGACGGCCGGTGAGCTGTATGACGCGCTGGCGGATGAGGGGGCGGTCCTGCTCTCCCGCACCCTGCGGGAGATGGTGGCCAGGACGCTGCGGGCCGTGCCGCAGCCCGCGGAAGGGGCGACCTATGCTCCCATGCTCGATCGAAGCCTGTCCCCGATGGACTGGAGGAAGCCGGCCTCCGTGCTGCACAATCAGGTGCGGGGCCTGAATCCCTGGCCGTCCGCCACTACGGTGGTGGCGGGGCGCCGCATGAAGGTGCACCACAGCCGGGTAGGGGATGGTGCCGCAGCGGAGCCGGGCCGGATTGTGAAGCTGAATCCCTTTACGGTATCCTGCGGGGAGAACACCTCCTTGGAGCTGCTCGAAATCCAGGCAGAGGGATCGAAACGCATGCCTGCGCCCGATTATTTCCGCGGGCATCCCGTGAAACTGGGGGATTCCCTGGACTCCGGTTCGGACGATTAAGCGAAAGGACGGATGAGATGAACTGGATCGATTACTGGTATTTGATCCTGGTGGTGCCCGCTCTGCTGGTGGCCTTGTTCGCCCAGGTCAAAGTCCAGTCCACATTCAAAAAATACAGCCAGATCGGCACCCGTTCGGGGCTTTCCGGGGCGGAGGCGTCGATGAATATTCAGCGGCAGAACGGGATCCGGGTGCCGCTCGAACAGGTCAAAGGATCGATGACCGATCACTACGATCCCCGCGCGAACGTCATCCGCCTGTCCGAAACGGTGTACGGCGTGCGCTCCATCGCCGCGATCGGCGTGGCCGCGCACGAGACCGGCCACGCCCTGCAGTATGAGAACGGGTACGGGCCGATCAAAATCCGAAGCGCGATTCTGCCGGCGACCCAGTTTGCCACGACGGTTTCGCCGTATATGATCCTCATTGGCCTGCTGACGGCGTTCGAATGGCTTGCCATCGCCGGTGTGGCCTTTTTCGGCCTGTCGGTGGTGTTTCAGCTCCTGACCCTGCCGGTCGAGTTCAATGCGAGCTCCCGCGCGCTCAAAGCGCTGGGGGACGGAGGGCTTCTGACCTCCGAGGAGCTGGAGGGGGCAAAGCATGTCTTGTCTGCCGCAGCGATGACCTATGTGGCGGCGCTCTTCGTTTCCCTGATGAGCCTGATACGCCTCATTATCCTCCTGGGTGGCCGTGGCCGGAGGGACCGCTGATGCCGGCGTCGACGCGCACCGCGGTCGTCCGTGCCTTGCAGAGGCTCCGGCGGGAAAATGGGTATTCCAACATGGTGCTGGACGGCCTGCTGTCGCGGGGGGAGATCCCGCCACAGGATCAGGCCTTTGCGTCACGGTTGTTTTATGGTGTGCTGGAACGTCAGATGACCCTCGATTACGTTCTGGGCAGCTGTTCCAGTCAGCCTCTCCGCCGCTGCCATCCTGTCGTTCTGGACACCCTGCGGGCCGGGAGCTATCAGCTCCTGTTCATGGACAAGATTCCCCCGTCCGCGGCCGTCAATGAGGCGGTCCGCTGTGCGAAAGCGCTGAAGCAGGGGCATGCCTCGGGTTTTGTCAACGGCGTGCTGCGCCAGGTTTCCCGCCGGGGCCGGGAACTGCTCGAGGGATTGCCGGAGGGGGAAGAGGGGGATGAAATCCGGTATTCCTGCCCTGGAGAGCTCATCTCCATGTGGAAGGAGGATTACGGACAGGCCGTTACATACGGCCTGCTCGGATCCCTCAATGAAACGCCGGATGCGGTCCTGCGGGTCAATACCCTCCTCACGACCCCGGATGTCTTTGCACAAACACTGCAAAACTACGGCATTAATTACCAAACCTGCCGCAATTTACCGGCTTGTTTTCGTCTGAAATGCTCTTCTTTGCTGAAAAATCTTGAATCAGAGGCGACAAACTGGTATTATTATCAGGATATAGCGTCCCAGTGGGCCTGTCTCGCTTTCGGGGCCAGACCGGGAGAGAGGGTGGCGGATGTCTGCGCCGCGCCCGGAGGGAAGAGCTTTACGGTCGCGCAGGATATGGAAAACCGGGGTGAGCTGATGTCCGGCGACATCCATGCCTTTAAATGTGAGGATATGGAACGCCGCGCCCGCACGCTCGGTATCCAGATCCTGCAGACGGGGGTGCGGGATGCGGGAACCCCCTGTCCGGGAGAATGGCGGCAGTCGTTTGACCGGGTGATGTGCGATGTTCCCTGCTCCGGCCTCGGTGTCATCCGCCGCCGGCCCGAGATCCGCTATAAACCGCTGGCATCTTTGAACGGGCTGCCGGAGCTGCAGTATACGATCCTGAAGCAATCGGCGGAGATGGTCAGGCCGGGGGGCGTGCTGCAGTATTCCACCTGTACCCTGCGGAGAGAGGAAAATGAACAGGTGGTTACGCGTTTCCTGCGGGAAAATCCTCAGTTTTCACCGCGGATCCTGCCGATATCCGCCTGCTTCGATGCGGCGGGGGCGCCGCCTCATTGGTATATCACCCTTTTTCCGCATATACATCAAACAGACGGCTTCTTCATAGCCGGTTTCATTCGAAACGAGGTGGACGCGTGAGCGTCTGTGACATCCGGAGCCTCTCAGAAGAGGAGCTTCGAGCCCTTATGTCGGACTGGGGACAGCCTTCCTTCCGCGCGGCGCAGATCCAGTCCTGGCTGGATAACGGCTGCACCTCCTTTTCTCAGATGAGGAATCTTCCCGCCCCGCTGCGGGAACGGTTGGGGGACCGCTATTCGATCCCGGGCGCTGCCATCCGCAGAAAGCTCGTTTCCAAGCTGGACGGCACGGTGAAGTATTTGTTTGAATTTGCGGACGGGGAATGCGTGGAATCGGTTCTCATGCAGTATCAGCACGGCTGGTCCCAATGCCTTTCCACCCAGGCTGGCTGCCGGATGGGCTGCGCGTTCTGCGCGACCGGGATGGGCGGCTTTGCCCGTAACCTGACCCCCTCCGAAATGCTGGCGCAGATCACCGCCGCGCAGGAGGATCACGGCGTCCGGGTTTCCTCCGTGGTCCTCATGGGGATGGGGGAACCCCTGGACAATTATGAAAACGTCCTGTGCTTTTTAAAGCTTCTGGGCCGTCCGGGCGGTGTCCAGATCGGGCTGCGGCATGTATCGCTGTCCACCTGCGGCCTGGTCGACGGCATCCGCCGCCTGATGGACGAGCGGCTTCAGCTCACCCTGTCGGTTTCCCTGCATGCGCCGAATAACGCCATCCGCTCCCGCCTCATGCCGGTCAACCGCCGCTACCCCGTCGAGGAGCTGCTGGCGGCCTGCCGGGAATACGGTGATGTCACGGGACGGCGGGTTTCGTATGAATATGCCCTCATCGGCGGAGTCAACGACAGCGACGGCTGCGCGGAGGAATTGGCGGGTCGGCTGCGCGGCAGCCTCTGCCACGTCAATGTGATTCCGGCAAACGAGGTCGAGGGCAGCGGGATGAGACGGAGTACACGGGAAAGGCAGAGGGCGTTTTGCTCCATCCTGTCAAAACGCGGCATCAATGTGACGGTCCGGCGGACTCTCGGCGCCGATATCCTCGCTTCCTGCGGGCAGCTCCGCGGGCGGGACCGGGAGGAAACGTCAACAGCGGAAAGGGGGATACAGCGGTGAAGGTCATCGGCAGAAGCGACACCGGCCGTGTGCGGCCGACCAATCAGGATGCCTTTGTCTGCGGGGAATTGTCGGATACCACCTGCTTCGCGGTCGTCTGCGACGGTATGGGCGGCGCCAACGGCGGAAACGTCGCCAGCGCGATCGCCATCAAAGTCATCGCCGACCGGATTGTGGATACCTACCGGGACGGCATGACCGAAACCTCCCTGCGCCATATGCTGGAAGCCGCTGTGTCCGCCGCCAACATCGAAATTTTCGACGCCGCTGCGGACAATCTGGATCTGCGGGGGATGGGCACCACCGTCGTGGCGGTGATCGCCGGCGGGAATAAGGCCTACATCGCGCATGTGGGGGACAGCCGGGCGTATATGGCGGGGACGGGCGGCTTTGACCAGATCACGCTGGACCATTCGGTCGTCCAGGCCATGGTGGAAAAAGGCCAGCTGACGCAGAGCGAGGCCAGGAACCACCCTCGCAAGCATTTCCTGACCCGTGCCCTCGGGGTAGAGGAAGATGTGGAATGCGACTTTACCGCCGTGGATTTCTCTGGGGACGATCTCCTTCTCCTTTGTACGGACGGCCTGACCAACATGGTCGAGACCGATGATATATATGCCGTCATACGGGCCTCTTCCCCGGAAGATGTGCCGGACGCGCTCATTGCGGCAGCCAATATGGCGGGCGGCAGCGATAACATTACGGCCGTGGTTTTCACGTGCGCTTGATGGGACTCTGGGGATGAGGGACGCCGGGCCCTCCGATGCCGTGCGGCATGGGACGGCTTGGACCGGAACGTGACCCAGAACCTCCCAGCTACTGCGAAAGGAATGGTCATTTGCATGGATAAGTATATCGGCAAGCGTTTGGATGGTCGGTACGAAATCAAGGAGATCATCGGGGTAGGCGGCATGGCCTATGTGTATAAGGCCTACGATACCATTGACGACCGTGTGGTCGCTATTAAAATCCTCAAAGATGAGTTTCTGGCCAACGAAGAATTTACCCGCCGTTTCAAAAATGAATCCAAGGCGATTGCCATCCTCTCCCATCCCAACATCGTCAAGGTGTACGATGTCAGCTTTGGCGCGCGCCTGCAATATATCGTGATGGAGTACATCGACGGCATCACCCTTAAGGAATACATCGAGCAGCAGCAGGACATCAAGTGGAAGGAAGCGGTCCACTTCACGGTCCAGATCCTGCGGGCGCTCCAGCATGCCCACGACAAGGGCATCGTACACCGTGACATCAAGCCGCAGAACATTATGCTGCTGCCGGACGGCACCATCAAGGTCACCGATTTCGGCATCGCCCGGTTTTCCCGGCAGGATATCCGCGCCACCAGCGCCACCGACAAGGCCATCGGCTCGGTGCATTACATCAGCCCGGAACAGGCGCGCGGGGAGATCACCGACGAAAAAGCGGATATCTATTCCGTGGGGGTCATGCTGTACGAGATGCTGACCGGCCGCCTGCCCTTCGAGGCGGACAACGCCGTTTCGGTGGCCATTATGCAGCTCCAGTCTGAGCCCAAAATGCCCAGGGACATCAATCCCTCCATTCCGGAAGGGCTGGAGGAAATCACGATCAAGGCCATGCAGAAGGATGCGTCGAAACGCTACCAGTCGGCGGCGGAGATGCTGCTGGATATCGACGAGTTCAAACGCAACCCGAGCATCCATTTTGAATACAAGTATTTCAAGGATGAAACCCCCACCCGTTTCGTGGAGGCAATCACTAAGGTCAAGGGCGAGCCTCTTGCTCCGGAAGAGCCGGATCCGGAGGAAGAGGAGGAGGAAGAGGAGCGCAAAGGTCCTCCCGTCCTGCCGATCCTCATGGCGATCGCGGGGGCGTTTGTGCTGGTGGCCTTGATTTTTGTGGCGATCGTGCTCTTCCAGTTGTTCTTCCCGGACGAAAAAGCAGGGGAAGAGGGCATCATCCCGACTTTTAAGGGCCTCAACTACGACGAACAGATCTCCAACAATCCCGAGTGGATCGCCCTCTTTGATTTTGCTGAGCCGGTTTATATGTACGACGAGGCGCCGAAGGGCACGGTCCTCGACCAGAAGCCGGCGGCCGGTTCGACGTACAAAACCACAAAAAAGCAGGAGATCCGGCTGTGGATCAGCAATGGTCCGAAGATGGTGCCGCTGCCTAACGTTGTGGGTTTGCACCAGGACGACGCCATGGAGCAGCTGCGCAACAGTGGGTTTGCAGTCACGATATCTCAATTGTCCAGCGATGAGGTGCAAAAGGGCCTCGTCATCCGCACCCTGCCGGTTTCGTATCCGAATGAGCTGGTGGAGGGCAGCCAGGTGACCATCGTAGTCAGCACAGGCGAAGAGCCTGTCCCGGATAAAAATGTCCCGAACGTCAAGGAGACGTCGCTGGATCAGGCCAGAGACCGCCTGTCCCAGGAGGGTTTTGTGGTGGACGCCGCTAAGATCGTGTATCAAAACCATCCCACCTATGCGGCCGGCACCGTTATTTCCCAGAGCCCGGCCGGAGATACCATGGCCAAAGCCGGGAGCGAGGTCGTTTTGACGGTGAGCACGGGGTATCGGGATCTCACCCTGACCGTCCCGCTGCCCGACCTCGATGACGCCATCGATCTGAAGGTATATATCGATGGCATCGAACAGACCGGCGCGGCATATACCGGATTCAAAGGGATCCTGCCGAATGTGAAGAAAACGCTTGATATCCCGTTCACAGAGCAAAAAGCTTCCTACCGGGTATCCATCCGGGTGGCCCGCTCGGGTTCCACCAATTATGAGACCTACGCGGAGTATACCGTGGACGGCACCAGAGGAAGGGCGGAGCAGAACCTCTTGAACAAAAATGTGCTGGCCCCCCCGGCCAGCTCCACTCCTACGACGAAACCGGCCGATCCGACAAGCAGTACACCGACGACACAGGACAGGGGACGGGACTGACCCGCTGCAGGGGGGAGATTGGATTGACCGGAACAAAGGAACGGCTGGATGGATTGATTTTACAGGGTGTCGGCGGCTTCTACCATGTAGAAGCCGCCGATGCGGTCTATATCTGCCGGGCGAGGGGCCTGTTCCGCAAGGATAAACGGGTCCCCGTTGCCGGAGACCGCGTCGGTATTGCCGTGGATGGGGACGGGACGGGTGTGATCGAGGTCTTGCGGGAACGCCGCAATATGCTGGTGCGGCCGCCGGTCGCCAATCTGGACCTGCTGGCGGTGGTGGCGTCGGTTACGGATCCGAGCCCCAATACGCTTGTCATGGATAAAATGATCGCCCTGGCGGAGATAAACGGGATCGAGCCGGTGATTGTGATTACCAAGACGGATTTGAAGGCGCCCGACGCCTTGGAAGAGATTTATCGCCGGGCCGGATTTGCGGTTTTTGTGGTTTCCGCCCAAGCCCCCGAATCCATCGAGCCGCTGCGCAAGGTCCTTTCTGGCAAGCTATCTGCCTTTACGGGGAATTCGGGCGTCGGCAAGTCCAGCCTGCTCAATCGGCTGGATCCCCGCCTGTCCAGGGAAACCGGGGAAACCAGCAAAAAACTCGGCCGCGGCCGCCACACCACCCGTACGACGGTCCTATACCGACAGCCAGGCGGGGGATATATCGCCGATACTCCCGGTTTCTCCTCCATCGAATTCGAACGCACCCAAATGATCCGGAAAGAGGCACTTTCGGGGTGTTTCCGGGAGTTCGACGCCTATTTTGGAAAGTGCCGGTACGGTTCCTGTACCCATATGGGCGAGGACGGCTGCGCCGTGGGACAGGCCGTGCGGGAGGGGCGGATCCCGCCCTCCCGTTTGGAAAGCTATCAGGCTATCTACCGGGAAGTCAAGGATTGGAAAGAGTGGGAAAAGAAATGAGCCGCTGCGTCATTCTGGCGGCCGGCCCGGTCGATGAGCCGGACCGGCTCCGCCCATTGCTCCGCGCGGACGACTGGTTCATAGCGGCGGACGGGGGATGGAAACTTGCGCAGGCCCTCGGGGTTTCCGTCTCCCTGCTCGTGGCGGATTTCGACTCGCTTGCGTTCCGGGCGGACGCGGCCGATGGGGCAGAGCTCTTACGCCTGCCGGCCGAGAAGGATTGGACGGATACGATGGCCTCCGCCATGGAGGGGTTTCGCCGCGGGTATCGGGAGTTTCTGCTGCTTGGGGGAACGGGGGGGCGCCTGGACCATACGGTAGCCAATTTTGCCGTCCTGTATTATCTGCTGCGCCGCGGCGCCCGGGCCGTCATGGCCGACACACACAACCGGGTGGAGCTGAAGCTTCCCGGTTCTTACCGCCTCGAGCCGGAGGAAGGATACAAATTCTCCTTGTTTCCCTATGCCGGAGAGGTGACCGGGCTGACGGAGCGGCAGGTGTATTATCCGTTGGACAACGCGACACTCACCCCCGATAATCCGCTCGGGGTGAGCAACGAGTTTTTGCGGGATCCGGCCGAAAATACCCTTCTGCCGGCCGAAATTTCCTTTAAATCCGGCGTTCTGATGATTTTTCTTTCAAAAGATTAGCACCCATTCCGCCGTTCCCGAATATGCTGGTATTGTAAGCACGGATAGCCCGTGACATATCAGGCTGAGGGGACGGTGTTTTTATGAGAAACAGACGATGCTGCGGAGCAGGAAGCTACTGCGCTGCGTTTGGCGCGGGGCTGCTTGTCGCAACGCTCTGTCCGCCGAAGCTTATCCTGATATTCGTCGCGGCGGCCCTGGTGCTGACAGGCGTTTCGCTGGTAAAAAATTGAAGGGGGCTTCTTCATGAAAATCGTCATCGTCAAGAGTCCGAAGCTGTTTGGAGGACTGCTGCGCCGTCTGTTCGGTATCAAAAAGGAAAGCTACATAGAATAAATCGTCTGTATCGGCTCCGCCGCGGCAAATTGCCGCGGCTCATGCCATGTCCCGCAAAAATACAGGTTTGCATTTGTCGGAAAATGCTGTATAATAGGGGATGGCTCGGCGCCAGGCACCGGACGCCTTACGGCGGCGGACAGCCATGGGGCCATGGGTGAAAAAGTGGGGTTTTCAACCAGATGGGTTGCCGTCTTGGCGGCGGGTTCGGTCTGCCGTACCGCTGGGCTTTGACAAAAACCCGGCGGCCTATGACCCGAGAAAGGAATGGTTAGAGGAATGTCAAAAACTGTGGGGACAGTCGTGCGTGGGATACGCACGCCCATCATTCGGCAGGGGGACGATCTGGCCCGTATCGTGGTGGATTCCGTCATGGAAGCGGTAAGAGAAGAGGGTATCGTGTTGCAGGACCGGGATGTCGTAGCCGCCACGGAGGCGATCGTTGCCCGGGCACAGGGGAACTATGCGTCGGTCGACGCCATTGCCGCGGATGTCCGCAGCAAATTCCCGTCCGGCCACATAGGGGTGCTGTTCCCGATCCTCAGCCGCAACCGGTTTGCCATCTGCCTGCGGGGAATTGCCCGCGGCGCCGACAAGATTACCCTGATGCTCAGCTATCCCTCCGACGAGGTGGGCAATCATCTCATCGACCCGGATATCATGGACGAAAAAGGTGTCAATCCCTGGAGCGACGTGCTGACCGAAAGCCGTTACCGGGAGCTGTTCGGATATGTCAAGCATACCTTTACCGGGGTGGATTACGTCGAATATTACACCTCCCTGATCCGGGAGGAAGGGGCCGAGGTAGAGGTCCTCTTCGCGAATGCGCCGGAGGCGGTCCTTTCGTATACCAAGGATGTTCTGGTCTGCGATATCCATACCCGAAACCGGAGCAAACGGCGCCTGCGGGCAGCCGGTGCTGCGACGGTTTTCGGCCTGGACGACATCCTGACCGCCCCCGTGGACGGCAGCGGGTTCAACGCGGATTATGGCCTGCTTGGCTCCAATAAGGCGACCGAGACCACCGTCAAACTTTTTCCGCGGGACTGCGATGCCTTTGTCGCCCGCGTCCAGGCGCTCCTGCTGGAAAAAACCGGACGCCGCCTCGAAGTGATGGTGTATGGAGACGGCGCGTTCAAGGACCCGGTCGGGCGGATTTGGGAGCTGGCCGATCCGGTGGTGTCGCCGGCGTATACCCCGGGACTCGAGGGGACGCCGAATGAAGTGAAGCTGAAATACCTCGCCGACAACGATTTCGCGGATCTGTCCGGCGATGAGCTTCGCGCCGCCGTGACGAAGTCGATCGCGGAGAAGGACAAGGATCTGAAGGGCACGATGCTCACCCAGGGAACCACTCCCCGCCGTCTGACCGATTTAATCGGTTCCCTGTGTGACCTGACCTCGGGCAGCGGCGATAAGGGAACCCCTGTGGTCCTGGTACAGGGATATTTCACGAACTATGCGGACTGACCGGATGGGGAAATCCTCTCCTCCGGCGGAGCAGCCTTAAAGACATGACCATATGGTTGCGGAACGGTATAGCCGAAAAGCTATGCCGTTCCGCTTTTTCAGCTTGTGCGCAAGAGAAACGGCGGCCGGATATTCCGGCCGCCGTTTTGTCTTATGCGTAACATTATTCCGTTTCCCTGGCTTTGACGCTCATGTTGAAGCGGTCCAGCAGCAGGGCGGCGACGGTGCCGACTGCCAAGCAGGCCAGGTTGACCAGGCATTGGCCGACTGATACGGCAAAACTCGCGTATGGAATAATCATGACCGTTGCCGCGATCACAATGCCGATGATAGCATGAAACGCCAGGGAATAGAAACGGTCAAACAGGGCGTTGACTGCTTTGGCCAGCAGGATCACGGTGATTAAGGCACCGATACCGCCGGGGATCAGGACGCTCATATCAAAATGCCCGATTCCGTCCACAAACGGCGTATACAGCCCCAGCGGCATTAAAAGGGTGGAAAAGCTCATGCCCGGAGCAATCACACTCAGCGCCAGACAGAAACCACAGAAAAGATACCAGACAAAATTGGGGACGATTTGAACCGAGGAAGCCTGCAGCGTCAGGAGCAGGGCGAAAACGGCAGCCATCGCAATCAGCAGGGAAAGGAAGGATCCTTTGCTTCTCCCCTTTTCACCCGCCTCCCGGAAAAGGGAGGGCATCATGCCAGCGATCAGCCCCACGAACAGGCAGACGGAGGGCGCAGGGTATTTTTCCAGGAAAAAGGACAGCAGGTTGGCGATCCCCATAAAACCGATTCCCAATCCAATAATGACCGGGAGCAGCTTCGGAACATGCGTTTTAAAATTTTTCAGCGGATGGGACAGCAGTTCCATAATCGGTTTATATATTCCGAACACCACGCACAGCACACCGCCGGAGATGCCTGGAAGCACGGCTCCCAGGCCGATAAACGCCCCCTGGATCACGCGGAACAAACCGCGCAGGATCGATCCGTTTTTCAATGACTCTTTTTTCATGATATACCTCACTTTGCATCAGTCTAGTCACACATAAACCTATTATATCGTGCTTTTCCGATCGGTCAACCCCTTGCGCGTTTTTCCATCTAAAAGTCAACAGGCTGGGACTGGTGCAACCCAGCAGAATAGAACGTTATCCGTTAATTTGGCGCGGCCGTCTATATGGAGAAATAGAGAGAGCCTTCGTAAATTCCTATTCGCTGAGCGTACAAAATATAACGAATCGGTGTTTCCGGCATTTCGGATGAGTTGTGTATGATATGGGCGCTCTGGCGATACCTTCGGACATGCTTCGCGTCCCAAGCGGCCGGTCCGTGTTAAAAAGTCGCGTTTCATTTTTTGAAATGCGACTTTTTATTACGAAACACTCCAAAATAGCTCAGATAAAAAACGAGAAAATGTAAATATTTGTTTAAAGACAAGAATAAATTATGCTATTATACAACCAATATTTTACATTCAAAGTTAATATAACCGAAATAATAGCATACAAAATATTTCGACAAAAATTGACGCTGCATGTGCCCTCTCTGCCTGGCTCCCCCTTTAGGTATAGCCTTTTAGAGCGATCGCGGATGTAAAAGAACGGACAAACATAATACCATAGGACACAAGGAGATGAGGAAACGATGAACAGCTTTTATTACAACATAGGTGGACGCATCCGAGCGCTGCGCGAACTCAATCGATACACACGGGAAAAATTTGCGGAAATCGCTGATATATCCCCAAAGTTCCTTTATGAGATTGAAACAGGTCAAAAAGGATTTTCGGCGGATACTCTGCATCGGATTGCCAAAGGCTTATCCGTATCCTATGAATACATCCTGTCGGGGGAGTCCCCGCAATCAGCCGACGGTGAAATCCAGCAAAGTTTAAACTTATTTAACGAGCCACAAAAGAAGAAACTCACGGAACTATTAAACGCGATTTATGAACTAAGCATTCTCAAATAGAATTTACATCGAACTTAGCTCAAGTATACCAAAGGGTTGGAGGATATGGTTGATGAAGATAATACCCGCAAAAAATCGCTTGTTACTCGAGGAGTTGAAGCCGGATGATATGCCCCATAGCGGCATTGCTCTGGCCCAGTCGGCACAGGTGGGAAGCACCACTGCCTATCGAATTGTGGCTACGGCAGACTACATTGACGAAGATCAGGAGATTTATTTACGGGGAAGCATTATCTTTGTCGCCCCCGGTATGGGGGTTGAAATCCAGGCAGGAGGGAAACAATACCTGGTCATCGAGCAAAAAGATGTGATTGCCATTCTGGAATAAAGAAAGGAACGCTACCCGATACCAAAGGCCGCGGATTTTGTGGTAGCTAGGCACCGGAGACGCGGCTTTGCGACGCAATGCCGCCACATGAAATCCAGATTTGAACAAAAGAATATGGGCGGCGGCTTTACGCTGTTGCCCATATTTTTTATACCGTTTTATGAAAAAGGAGTAAAAATGATCGCAATTTGTAGTGCGCTCGATGTGGAATATGAGGCGTTGTGTAAGACATTTGATGCGAAATCACAAAACGCGGTCCCTTCCCTTGCAGGGGAATGGAGTATCGGAAAAGGGAATACGTCGCCGGTTTTGCTTATCCGCAGCCAGGTCGGGAAAACGTCGGCAGAGCAGCATGCCCGCTATTTTCTGAAAAATCACCCGGATATTTCGCTTGTCATTTCCTGTGGGATTGCCGGGGCTCTAAGCCCGGATTTGAAAATCGGCGATATTCTGTGCGGCGATATCGTAAAGGAGCACCCGGACAAGGCGGAAGCATTGACTCTTGAGGCATCCGGACAGAGGGAAGCATATGGCTTGCAGGACGGCTTGTTGTCCGACACCTCTCAGAATGGGCCGGCATCATGCTGTAAAGGCGTGATCGTATCCAGTGATGTGATGGTGGGTGAGCCGGCACTGCGTGACGAGCTTTACCGGCGTTACTCCGGCAGCTGCGTGGAAATGGAAAGCGCTGGGGTTTTACGGGCATGTGTGGAAAGCCACTGTTCATTTCTCGCTGTCAAGGTAATCAGCGATTATGCCGATAACCGTTCTCTATTGTCCATCCTTCGCTCTCAGCGCTGGATTATGGAAAATCTGGCTCATAGACTGCGGGCGGCATTGTGAACAGGTGGACAGGAAAAAGTATACCGGATGCCCATTTTTCCTCTTCGAGATTCCCGATACAATAGACTATATCGAAACCAACCAATAAGGAGGACGTTCATGGACAACCGCTATTTATTCACTTCCGAATCCGTTACAGAAGGGCACCCGGATAAATTGTGCGACCGGATTGCAGATGGGATCCTGGACGCTTATCTGCGTCGCGATCCAACCGCCCGCGTTGCCTGCGAAGTAACGGCGGCCAGGGGTATGATTACCGTGATGGGTCAAATTACATCGTGTGCTGTAGTGGATATCCAAACCATTGTGCGCCATGTTGTCCGCGAGACGGGATATGCAGATAGCCGTTTTGGCTTTTGTGCGGACGACTGCGCTGTTGTGATATTAGTCGACCGGCAGTCGGAGGATATCAACGCGGGGGTCAGCTGCTCCCTGGAAAAGCGTATGCAGGACTCTTCTTCCGATACAGGAAGTCCTCCTGACCCGTATGAGGCAATCGGTGCAGGGGATCAGGGAATGATGTTCGGCTATGCCTGCAATGAAACACGGAGCATGATGCCCGCGCCGATTTATTATGCCAACCAGCTATGCAAACGCATGAGCTTTGTCCGGAAAAACAGGCAATTGAACTATTTAGGGCCGGATGGGAAGGCCATGGTTACTTTTGAGTATGTGGACGGTGTCCCGGAACGGATTCAAACCATCGTATTATCGGCACAGCATACCGAAAGCGTCAGCCAGGATAAAATACGAGAAGATCTGATCGGCAAGGTTGTCCGTCCGATGGTTCCGGAAAAATTGCTGAAAGATACGGATATCTTGGTCAACCCAAGCGGCCGTTTTGTCTACGGAGGACCCTGCGCGGATACCGGATTGACAGGACGAAAGATTATTGTGGATACATACGGCGGGGCTGGACGGCATGGAGGCGGGGCGTTCTCCGGCAAAGATCCGACAAAAGTTGACCGGACAGGGGCATATGCCGCCCGCTATATCGCCAAGAATATCGTTGCCGCGGGTTTGGCCAGCCGATGTGAAGTACAGCTCGCATACGCCATCGGCGTGGCAGTACCCGTCTGTGTCCAGATCAATACCTTTGGAACTGGAAAGCGGGAAGATCCTGTACTGGAAGAGATGGTATCTCGTGTCTTTGATCTGAGGCCGGCTTTTTTGATTGAAGCCTTCGGTATGCGGAAGCCGATTTATGAACAGTTGGCCGCTTATGGCCACTTTGGGCGGAGCGAATACAACCTTGCTTGGGAAAAAACAGACAAGACGGATGAGATTCACGCGTATCTCACGACAGAAAAATAAGCGGAATGGATAGAATTGCAATAACGGGAATGGGGGTTTTATCCCCGGCGGGACGGTCCCTTCAAGCGTTTTGGGACACTCTTTGCCGGGCCCGCTCCGTTTATGGGACGATTCCTTCTTTTGCGGATGACGCGCAGTATCGCGTCAAAATCGGCGCGCAGATAGCCGATGATGATTGGGCGCGGGATTTGCCGGTAGACCGGTATGGAAAGGCCGCCTGCTACTGCTTGTATACCGTAAAACAGGCGGTGGAGGACGCCGGACTGAGTGACAAAGCCTTGGCGAGGAAACGCGTGGGGGTGATCGTCGGCACGACCATGGGGGAGATCCAAGAGGAAGAGGCGTTTACCCGTTGGATCTGCGGAAAAGGGGAAGGAAGTGCGGCCCGCTTTCGGGAACGTTATCCTGCGTACCAAATTGCCCATGCCGTGGCGGAGTATTACCACGCTGCCGGTCCCTGCTATGTCGTACCCGCCGCCTGTGCCGCAGGAAATTATGCTGTCGCTATGGCAAAACAGCTGCTGCAAGAGGGATATGCCGATATCCTGTTGGTCGGTGGCGTGGATGTATTCTCCCGCGTGGCGTTCGCCGGTTTTCAGCGTCTGCTTTCCTTAGCCCCCGATTGCTGCCGTCCGTTTGATAGGACCAGGAAAGGGCTGGTGTTGGGAGAAGGATGCGGATTTCTTGTTCTGGAGAGGGAAAGCGAAAGGCTCGGGGAAAACCATTACGGCCGTGTCCTGGGTGCCGGCCTCGCCTCCAATGCAAGCCATATGACCGCACCTCATAAAGAAGGCGAGGGTGAGTGGAAAGCCATGCATAAGGCGATCGCCGACGCGGGGCTGCGGATTGACGAGGTGGACTATATTTCGGCCCATGGAACCGGAACCAGGGCGAACGACCTGGTGGAGGCCCGGAGCATCCGCCGCTTGTTTGGCGAGAGGAAAGCCCCCCCGGTCAGTTCCATTAAATCGGTTCTCGGGCATTCGATGGGGGCTGCCAGCATTCTCGAGCTCATCGCCTGCTGTTTGATGATGCGCAGCGGCGTCCTCCTGCCGACCATCCATTATCGAACCCCGGATGATGAATGCCTGCTCGACGTCGTTCCCAATAAGCCGCGAGAGGCTGCCATACGGCATCTTCTCAGCAATTCGTTTGCCTTTGGGGGACAGACGAGCTGCATAGCACTGGAAACCCCCTGTTGTTGAGGAGACCGATAATGAAAAGAAAGGTATATATTCGTCGCGTTGTATGGCAGGGCGGGAAGGATCCGGATGTCCAGACGGCAGGCATGGATGCGGTAAGTGGGTGGTGCGTACAGAGTATCACCACGCTGCTCGCAGAGGTTCCCGGCCACGATAAGGGGATTCCCGTCTGTTTTGGCTCCGCTTATGGTGTGCTTCAAAATCTCCATACCTTTGACAAGGTTAGCGTGCGGCAAGGTGCTCTGGGAGTCAGCCCCTCCTATTTTCCAAGTACCGTATTGAATGCCCCAGCATGTCATGCGAGTATCCGGCACAGATTGACCGGGCCGTTGTATAATTTTTCCAACGGCGCCGCCTCTGGACTGGATGCACTGGGCTACGCTTACCTGCAAGTTTCCAGCGGACTGGCAGAAGAAGCCATTGCTTGTGCGGCGGAAGCAGCCACGCCGGAAACCCGCTTGATGTCTCCATCTCTGGAATTGTCCAGCGGCGGGGCGGTACTTCTCTGCAGCCGGCCCGCGGCGATGGAACTTTTGGAATATCGGTTTGGTTGTTTGAACACTCCCGGACAAGGGGAAGCCTCCCCCTATGGCTGTGTGGCACCCTTTCGGGAATTGTTGGATTTCCTGAACGCGCCGGGGGATAACAGGGAAAATGAAAGAGTCTTCACGGCGGCGGAGGGGCTGCGGTATTCCTCCGTTAAGGTGCAATATCGAAATGTAAAGGATGGGTAATACGTATGAATATTGAAAACGAGATTCGCGAAATTGTAGCCGAAATTTTGCAGATACCGGCAGAAGAGCTGGACACGTCCGCCTCCTTCTTTGACGAATACGGCATGGATTCTTTGCGGGCGCTGGAGATTCTCGCCAAGGTGGAAAACCGTTACAACATCACCATTGACCCGGATAATCTGGCGAAAATGACTTGTATCGACGAAGTCATCCACTTGACTGAGGACTGCCTTTCGAAAACATGAAGATCCCCGTCTATTTGACCGGGATAGGGGTAGCATCGCCGTTTGGCAATACGCCCGTGTCCTTTTGGAGCGCCCTGTTTGGGCCGGCCCGTGCGGCGGATACGTCGGCGGTTACCGTCGCGGGGAAAGCACGGAACGTCACCGCCTACATTACTGCGCCGGACGATTTCCAAAGATCGGTGCAGGAGTATTTCATCGTTTTGTGCACCCACGCCATTTCCCAGGCAATGGCGGAGGACGGCGGGCCGTTTTCACCGGACCGGACATGCATCCTGATTGGTTCCGGAATGGGAGCAGCCGATGCGTTGCTGGAAAATCCCTATCTTTCCCCGGATTTTCAAACGAAGGTTATCCACCGGATCTGCTCCTGTTTGGGAACAAAAATGCCTTTGCAGTTTCTCTCCAACGCTTGCTGCGCCGGTGCACAGGCAATCGCCTATGGTTTTGACTTGATTCGAAACGGGTACTGCGACCGGGTTATCGCAGGAGGAGCGGAAGCGTTTTCCTATTTGGTTTACAGCGGATTTCAGCGGCTATGCTCTTTGGACCCGCAAGGCTGCCGCCCTTTTCACCCGGATCGGAAGGGCATCGGCGTGGGGGATGGCGCGGCCTTCTTCGTCTTATCCCGCGATAAATCCCGCCGGGTGTATGGGCAGATACGCGGCTGTGCCGTTACCAACGATGCCTATCACATCGTCACCCCGGAACCGCAAGGGAGACAGGCACGCCGTGCGATCCGGCTAGCGCTGAAAGAAGCCGAACTATCCCCGCCATCCATCGATGCGGTGGTCGCCCATGGGACGGGAACCCGACAGAATGACCGGATAGAAGCCCGTCTGCTTTATGAGGTGTTCGGCCCGGTCGCGCTGACGGCACCGAAAGGACGCATTGGTCATACAGGCGGCGCTTCAGGGGCATTCAACCTTCTGGCGGCACTCGGTATGCTGAGGCGCCAACGCCTGCCGGACAGCTCCCGTTGGTTGATGGAGGAAGATGAGCCGCAGGTGCTCTTGGAAGATAAAGTCCAACAAAAAACGCTCCGGAACATTCTAATGAATTGCTTTGCATTCGGCGGGACCAATGTTGTCATGGTATGTGCTGGAGCGTGAGAGCCGGAATACGGATAGCATGCATGCGGATTGAAAAAAGGGGGACAAACAATGACCGCAACCGGACGGATACACCCGCGTCTGTGGAAATATATGGTTTTTACGTCTGCAGAGGCTGTCGATAGTGCCTTTTCCTCGGATAAAGCTCTGCGTACAGCGGACCTCTTTACCCGTAAAGCGTTGCTGCTAGTCCGCCGTTTGTTTCAGGATGGCTACGGACAGCTGGACAAAAGCCGTACGGGCATAGTCATTTCCACTGACATCGGGCCGAGAGAATCGCTGCGGGAAACTGCCCTGCAACTGCGCACAGGGGACTACCGGCAGATGAATCCAAGCTTTTTCCCCAATGTGATGGCTAGTACGGCCCTTTCTGCCTTGACCAAGGAGCTTGGCATACATGGCCCCGCAGCCAGCTTTACTGAAGCCGATACAAACGGCGCGGACGCGAAACTGTACGCCGCCGTACAGATGGACGCCGGCCGTTGTGACAGTATGGTATATATACGCATCGACAGCGGCGGATGGGGAGAGGGACAATGGTATGTTCCCGCCCGCGTACAAAAGAAGGACAGCGAATGAGGGCGGCGCTGATAAATCCCAAGGGGGCACTGTTCAGCCGCACCCCATCGTTGGCCGTCTTTTTGGAACAGTCCGTCACCATGGGAAGTTTTCGGCATTTCTGGTCCGCGCCTTGTTTGGGGCTGCTATCCATCGCCGCATATTTTCCTCCTGACTGGGAACTGGATTATTTCGACGAAAACCAGCGCCCGGTCTCCTTTGAGAAAGACTATGACCTTGTTTTTATCAGCGCTATGACCGTTCAGGCGGTGCGGGCCTATCAGCTTGCGGACGAGTTCCGCCGCCGTGGTGCGAAGGTGGTTATGGGAGGCATTCACGCCACGCTTCTTCCTGAGGAAGCGATGACACACGCAGATGTGGTGATTGCCGGCGAGGGCGAACCGCTCTTCCCACAGTTTTTGCAGGATTATGCAAAAGGAAAAACACGGCGGGTGTATCGGGAGGCATTGCCTGGAAGTTACGACTTAAAGCAGTGCATTTCCCCCCGTTATGCGCTTTTAAAGGGGTGGAACTATCCGATTATTAACCTGTATACCACGCGGGGCTGCCCCCGCCGGTGCCGCTTCTGCTGTGCATCCAATGTTTATGGGACGGCCTATCGCCGCAAAGCAAACGCTCAAATTATAGAGGAAATACGCGAAATTACCCGGCTTTTCCCGGACGAGCTCCTTTTATTTGCCGATGATAACCTTTTTGTCCGGCGCAGGGAAAGCAAGGAGCTTTTACGGGAAATGATTCCCTTGAACGTCCGATGGATCGCACAAACAGAGATATCGATCGCGGAAGACAGCGAACTGCTTGAACTGATGGCGGCGTCCGGATGTCAGTGGATTGTTGTCGGATTTGAGAGCGTATCCCCAGACAGCCTGAAAGGGATCGAAGACCGTTCATTTAAGAAACGGCGCCTTCCGGCCTATCCCGCCAACATACGCCGGATACAGGATGAAGGGATCGGCATTTACGGCACATTCATCGTTGGGCTGGATGGAGATGACCTATCCATATTCCAGCGTACGGCGGATTTTATCCTGCAAAATGCGCTCTATGGTGCCAACATTACTGTACCCACGCCGCTCCCTGGCACGGCTCTGCGGGAGGAGATGCTGAAGGAGGGCCGGATTTTGGAAAAAGGCTGGGATAACTATACCCTCTGGGACGTTGTCGCTTCTCCCCGTTCCATGACGGTACAGGAATTGGAAGATGGTTTGCTCGGCCTGTACCGTACGATATCGGATCCCCGGAACGCCCAGGAGCGGCTGTGTGCCATCCTTCGACAGAGACGGACTTATGCAGCGAAAAGGGGCGGTCCGACATGACTGATACGAAGATCGTTTTAGCTTTTCCGGGCCGGGAGGCCTTTACGAAAAAAATGGACGACGGTTTTTATCGGGAATATCCGGAGGCAAGGGCCTGTTTCGAGCTGGCCGGCGATGCCTTTCACCAGGATTTTGCTGCGTATTGTTATCGGGCGGAGCCCGTCCCCGGCCTTTGGACGGGGATCGCCCTGGCGGTCCATTGTTATGCAGTCTATTGTGTCATGAAAAATCGTCTCTCGTCTATCGCTGGATTTGTTGGATACAGCCAAGGTGAATTTATGGCCTGTGCAGCGGCGGAAGCTGCCGGTTTTTTGCCCATTTTGAACACGATGGTCCGCCTGGAACAGATATTGCAGGAGCCGCCCACTCGCAGGCAGGATATGTTCCGCATCATGGAATTGGATCGGGATACGTTGGAAAGCTGCTGCAGTGAAGCTTCCGACAGCGGTTATGTGGGAATCAGTGCCTATATATCCGGGGATCAGCATGTGATATCCGGCGAACAGCCGGCTTTGCAGCAGGCAGTCCGCCTGGCAAAAAAGCGAGGGGCCCGATGGGTTCTGCCGTTGCATTCCTATCGTGCCTACCATTGCCCGCTGTGCAGCGGGCCGCAGAAAGCGGCACAACCCCATTTCGCCGCTCTCAGGCCGGAAAAACCCGCTTTTCCGTTATATGGTTGCCTGGATGGAAAAAAGAGTGTAGATGGGCCGGAAATCCTCCGGAAACTCTCTAATCAGATCAATCAGCCGTTGCGCTGGGATCATCTGGTGGAAAGTCTGAATCGGGACGGCGTCACCCATCTCTGGGAGATCGGGCCGGGATGCACCGTATCCGCGAACGCCCGTGTTGCGGGTGGTGAGTTTTCCTTCCACTGGATTCACACAACAAAGGATTTTGAGGACGTATGAGAATGTATACCTTATCGGAGGCGCGGTATGCCTGCTCCTCCCAAATCGGGCGGAAAGCCAAAACCCTTGCCGGATTGTACGCCAAAGGCTTCCGGGTTTGTGAGGGCATGATATTGAACACAGACGCGTTCTGTGTGTTCTGCGAGTCAAACGGCTGGACGCTTGGAGAGGATATGGCGGGCAATAGCCCCTCACCGGCCGACATTCGGGGGGGAAGGATGCCGGCGTCCCTCCTCCATCGCCTGCAAACAGTCTACGAAACGTTCGGAAAACATCATCGGGAGTTGATTGTCCGTTCCTCTGCGGTGGAAGAGGACGGAGCGGGGAAGTCCTTTGCCGGAATATTTGAAAGCTGTATGCATATCCGCAGCTTTGACCAGCTCATTCAAGCAGTCAAGATTGTGTGGGCCTCCTATTTTTCGGAGAAGGCGGCCGCGTATCGGAACGCCCATCCCAGGAAGGCGGCTATGGCGGTTCTGATTCAGCCGATGCTGCCCTGCGTGAAATCGGGCGTTTTATTCACCCGGAATCCCCTTCGTTTGGAAGGGGAAATGGTGTTGGAGTTCTTGAATGGGACCAACGAGGGGGTAACCGGCGGAGAGGAGGCCGCCGGACGATACCGGATAGAGCGGCGGTCCGGCCGGACGATCGAACAGCCTGAGCGGGATGGGCTGAGGCTGACACATCCAGAACGCCGAAAACTGCTGCACATCGGGGAGACGCTGGAACAGGAACTGGGATACCCCTGCGATATGGAATGGGGATTATGGAACAGAAAAATATGGATTTTTCAAGTCCGGCCGATGACGGCGCAGGCCCATTCGGGGATTTATCACGATTGCGCTGCAGAGAATCTGGACGCTGTTCTTTTGGACCGGTACGCCCAGCCGGCCAGCGTCTGTTACCTTTCTCTTTTAAATTCATGGCAGCAGAGAGTATATCTCAGTTTTTATCAAAAACGGCCCGGTCACTGTTTTGCGGAACAGCCACTGCGTTTTGTCTATAACCGGGTGTACTGGAATGTGCGCTATCAAAAACAATTTTTTGAGGATCCGGCGGATACACCCGATAAGCAGCGGAAAATGCGTCGTCTGGTTCATAGTGGATATCGGTCCTGGTATCGCAGGCTGCCTGCCTATGAAAGACGGGTAGAGTTGTTGGACGAGCGGGTATGTTCCGCAGCAACGCCGGATGAGTGGCGACTGCTGCTTGATAAAGTTATCGACAATTTTTGTGGCTATCTCGGTGCCGACCATTTCCGTTTTCTTGGTATTGCACAGCTTCTATACAAACGACTGCCTTTCTTTTTCCAAGGTGAAGGTTCCAGGGAAGGATCGCCGTCGGATGAAAAAGAAGTGGTACGTCTGGCCGAAACGGTGGTTGGAAAGTTTTCCATGGACAATATGACCATCCGGGCCAACCAGGAACTGCAGCGCATGGCCACATGGATCCGACAGGACAAATCCATGCTGGCCATCTGGAAAGACACGGCCCCGGAGGAACTGCTGTCACGTATCGAATCGGGGGATTTTTCAGCGGATATCCGCCGGCAGTTGAACCAGTTTCTTCAGCGGCATGGGCATCGCGGCGTGTCCTGTGACGATCTGTACGAGCCGCATTGGAGGGAAAAACCAGAAAATGTCGTTCTCCTTCTAAAGCAGATGGCCGTCAGCGGATTGACAGGGGAGGGGCCGGGAGAAACCGGTTGGGAAGCGCTGGAAAATGAGCTTTTCGAACAGCTCGGGCCAATCAGCCCGAAGCGGAGAAAAAACCTGCGCGCCTTTATCCGCTTGACGGGGGAATATATGCGGCTGCGTGAAAATCAGCGGTACTATTTTGATAAGAGCTGGGTGCTGCTCCGGCGGCTTCTCCTAAAGATCGGCGAACGGTGGGCAATGGATGGACGGCTGGGTATACGGGAGGATATCTTTCATCTTTCGATCGAGGAAATCCAAACCGCACTCGAATGTCCCCACTATCTCCTAAGCCGCGAAACCGTCGAGGCCCGTAAGCGGCTTTTCGAAAAGGAACAGGAGACGACACCCCCCTATCTTTGGAAAGACTCCGAGGAAGTGACCGTCCAAAAAGGGGAAGGATACGCGAGTTATAAGGGGACGGGTATCAGTTTGGGCTGTGCGAGAGGGCCGGCACGCCGGCTGCAAAGCATCCGGGATATCGATGATGTGCGGCAAGGGGATATCTGCGTGGTTGATACGTTCCATCCGAGCTGGACACCGGCGCTGAAAATGGCGGCGGGGCTTATCATGAGCTACGGCAATATGCTGTCCCACGGCGCTGTGGTGGCGCGGGAGTATGGTATCCCGGTCGTGGTTTTCAACGGGGACGCGCTGCGCGTGTTCCGGAATGGCGATTGGCTGGATATCCGGGGGAATACGGGACGTATCCGTATCGTACAGCGCGCCAGTGCCCCAGAAGGCCAGGCGGAAGGAGTGGCGGAGTTATGATAAAAACGGCGCTGATCGTACCCAAAGGCTCTAAATACGGGAAAAATCCCTATCTAAAGATTTTTTTAGAGCGTAACGATATCGTCTCAAAATTTTATGGAGCGTGGGAAACACCCAACCTCAGTCTGCTCACGATTGCCGGCCTTTTTCCTGATTCGTTCGATCTGCGCTTCATCGACGAGGACCACGGCCAGGCAATTCCCTGGAACGAGGGGTTTGACCTGGTCGTTGTGACTGGAATGACCCAGCAGATTAACCGGGCATACGCGATCTGCGATGCGTTCCGGACGAAAGGCGTATATACTGTGCTTGGTGGTATCCACGCCAGCATCTATCCAGATGAAGCGGCGAAACACGCGGATACCGTCACATTAGGGGAAGGGGAAATAGCCTTTGCCCGGTTTTTATCCGATTTTTGCAAGGGCAAGCCGCAGAAGCGATATCGTGCCGATGAGTATGTGGATTTGGATACCTCACCTGTTCCGCGGTATGATTTAACCGTACCGGAGCTATACGCCTCATATAGTATCCAGACCACCCGGGGCTGTCCGCGGACTTGCGCTTACTGTACGCTGCCGGTCATTTACGGTTCGGTATACCGGCACAAAAGCGTAGAGCAGGTAGTGCGGGAGATTCGGGCGATTAAAGCGGTTTCACCCAATGCGTTTATCTTTTTTGCGGATGACAACATGTTTATACATAAAGAGCATTCCCTGAAACTATTGCAGGCGATTGCCGGGGAGAACATTACGTGGGGTACGCAGACCGACATTTCGGTGGCGGAACAGCCGGATATCCTCAAAATGCTTCGCCCGGCAGGCTGCCGCTGGCTTTTTATCGGCCTGGAGAATGTGAACCGGCGCAGCTTGGAACTGCTGGATGAAAAGCAATGGAAAGCACGGCTGTGCGAAAATTACCCAGCTTTGATTGATGCTATACACCGTGCGGGTGTGTATATCTGGGGCTCATTTATGTTCGGTACGGATAACGACACCACCGCTGTTTTTGAAGATACGCTGCGTTTCACATTGGATAACGGTCTCTATTCCGGAAGCTTTACCATTCTGACGCCCCTTCCCGGAACGGCTTTGTTTGAGCAGATGAAGGCGGCTGGCCGTCTGACCGATATGGACTGGAGCCGTTATACCTTCTGGGACGTGGTATATAGACCTAAAAATATGACGGGAGACGAATTGGCGCGGGGTGTCGCCTGGATGTACGGCCAATTTTATTCCGAAGAAAATTCCCGTCTGCGCCTGCGGAAGATCCGGGAGAGCCTGCAAAAGAACCATATCGAAAGGAAAATGCATGAAGATCGCATTGATATCGCCCAAAGGGGTTAAAATGGGGCGGCCGGAGTCCATGGACAAAACCTCCCGTATTTACCAGGAATTGGCGAACATCCAATCTTTGCAGGAATTGATGTCTTGCCCGAATTCCCCATTGCTCACGATCGCCGCTCTGGCCGCCGATTATTTCGATGAAATCGACTATATCGACGAAGAAGTCGAGGAGATCGACTGGGAAGCCCATTACGATATGGCAGGCATGTCGTTCATGACACAGCAGGCTTCCAGGGCATACGAATTGGCCGGGAGGTTTCGGGAGAGGGGCGTGTATACCGTTTGCGGTGGGATGCATCCCACCAATCTGCCGGGTCAGACGCTTGAACATTTCGATACGGTTTTTATAGGAGAAGGTGAATACACGTGGCATGAATTCCTGTCCGACTACCGTGCCGGCGCACCGAAGAGGTTCTATGAAAACCGGCTGCCGGTAGATATGGCTACGGTGTCCATGCCCCGATACGATTTATTGAAATTCAACCATTACCGCACGATTCCTGTACAGATATCACGCGGATGTCCCCACAACTGCGAATTTTGTGCCTCCACTAAAGTGTATGGGCCGGCCTACCGCCATAAAAGCGTGGAACAGGTGATGGCGGAGCTGGCTGTGATCCGCCGGTACCGGCCGTATCCGCATATCTATTTTACCGACGATAACATGCTGGTAAATACGGCGTTCTCCCTGGAACTCTTGCAGGAGATGAAAGGGGCGGGCATCCATTGGATGACGCATTCCGATATCAGCCTGGCAGAAAAGAGGGCGGTGTTGGAACGGCTGTATGACTCCGGCTGCCGGAAAATTGTGATCGGGTTTGAAAGCATTGTCCCAGAATCGTTGTATTCCCTCGAACGATGGAAATACCGTAAGCTGAAAAACTATGCGGAATCCATTCGCATTATCCAGTCGTACGGCATCGGCGTGTGGGGGACTTTTATCGTCGGACTGGACAGCGACGATCGTTCGGTTTTTCAAAGGGTGGTGGATTTTACTCTGGAAAACCACCTGTACGGCGCGATGATTTCTGTTCCCACGCCTTTTCCGGGATCGGCTCTTTTTGAGCGGCTGAACCGGGAAAAGCGCATATTGACCGAGCACTGGGGAGACTACACGCTTTGGAACGTCGTGGTCCGGCCCAAAAATATGAGTGTGAGGGAACTGGAGGAGGGGTTTGCCTATACGCTTCGCCAGATATACTCTCCCGAGGCTTCCAGGGAAAGGATGCAATATTTCAAAAAAATTCATCACTCCAGTGGAGGGATGGAATGAAAACGGTATTGCTGCTGGCCCCTGGGATGGACGGCCCTCAGGGACATCCCTACAACGCCTCGTGGCCCGCTGACCTTGACCGCATGGTTGAGCGGCATCGCTGGAAAGTCGTCACGCCCAGCCTTTTGCTGTTGGCCGCCATTGCTGAGCAGGAGGGATTCGAGGCGACGGTAGTAGATGAAGATTTCGCACCGGCTCCGACAGACAAGACGTTTGATCTCGTTTGTATGTATACGGTAACTCCCAACGCCAAACGCGCATATCGTTATGCGGAGGCATACCGATTGCGCGGCTCATGGGTGGCCATGGGAGGGGTTCATTCCTCTTTCCTCGAGATGGAGAGCCGCCGGTTTGCCGATACGTTGCTGATAGGAGAAGGGGAATATATTTTTCGTTCCTTCCTGCGGGATTTTTTGCGCGGAAAACCGGAAAGCCGGTATTTTCAGCCTCTGGCGTCTGTAAATCTGGAGGATTCTCCGATACCATTTTATAAATCCCTTCGTCCGGAGGAGCAGGCGTTGGTGCCGATGCAAACAGCCAGGGGCTGTCCCCACCAATGCCGTTTTTGTAACGTAGGCGGATTGTATGGCGGCGCTTTCCGAAAAAAGCCATCGGAGCACATCGCACTGGAGCTGGAGGCAATCCGCCGTCTGCCGAAAGCAAAACGGGTTTACCTGACAAATGACAACTTACTGAGCAGTGCCGGGCATGCCAGCGAATTATTCGCCCTTTTCAAAGAGACGGACTTTATCTGGTACGCCAACACCGACATTGGTTTTGGAACAGAGGAAAACCGGATACGAACCGCGTATCAAAGCGGGCTTCGCCAGGTGTTGATCGGTTTGGAAGGGGTGACTGCCGGAGAATTGGAAAATTTAGATCCGCGGAATTTCAAATCCCGGCATGCGGTGCATTACAGCGATTATATTGAGCGGATTCAATCCAACGGCATCGGTGTTACCGGCAGCTTTATCGTGGGCAGAGGCGCCGAATCTCCGGACACTTGGGAACGGCTGGAGGAATTCATCGACAAAACTCATCTCTACGCGGCCAATATCACGGTGTGTACGCCGTATCCAGGCACCCAGCTGTATACGCGGATGCAGCGGCAGGGGAAACGGCTGTCGGACGATTGGAACGAGTATACCATATTTCATCCGGTGATGCCTTTTGAAAAGGAGGATGCCGGGGAATGGAACCGAGCGTATAGACGGCTTTTGGAAAAGGTGAATACGGGAGATATACAAAAGCGCAAGCTCCGGTATTGGATGGAGATTTATAAACGCGGGAGGGGAGAGTCATAAACGAACGGCTGCTTTATTTTTGCGCCTATGTTCCAATAGGGCATCTGAAGGATATGGGCTTCGTCATGGTCGCTCCCGGGGACGCGGAAGCGTGCATGGCCGGCATACGGAATTCCCCGTCCCGCGCCATCTGCCGTTATATGCAGCATTGCGCCCATATCGATTTTACGCTGTACGACGGGGTGATTTTCACGCATTGCTGCAGCAGCGCCGAGCGGCTGTTTGATGTGGTCCAGTATCGGAATCCCGGTCTATTTCTCCACATGATGGAGCTTCCCAGCCGCATGGATAAAGAAGGGAAAAAGCAGCTTGCCGGGGAGTGCCGCCGGCTTTTTCAAGCGCTCGAACGCCGCTTTGGAGCAAGAAAAAGCCCGCCGCCCCGTCTTCTGGAAATGGACGGCATGGATGGAACGGTGTGGGTGTTTGGCAACAGCCTACATCCTCTCTGGAAAGAGGCCGTACAAAAGGTATTTTTGGATGAGAAGCTGGTTTTCAGCGATTGCCGCTCCTCCCGCCATGGGGACCATTTCCTGGATACCGGAGACTTGGATGGAAATTGTCCGCACATGCTGGATTTTCTGCCGTGGTTTTCCAGAAAGCTGGAGAGAGATGGGGATAGCATCAGGGCTGTTATTGGGGTCTCTTCCCCCAAATGCGATTTTTCGCTGTTTGCTATGCCGCAAATCAAACAAATATGCCAAGAGCAGAGGCGCCCGGTATTGCTTTTGGAAGAAGAGTTCGGCCCATCACTCAGCGAGCAGAATCGGATTCGGCTGGAAGCGTTCTGGGAAATACTAGGAAAAACAGGCCGGGCAAAAAGGAAAACGGACAAATGGAAGAAGGAGGGAGGATATGGAAGGGACTAGTCCTTCGGCAGAAAAAAGCCGTCTGGTTCACCGGTTCCTGCTTGCAGAAAAAACGGCAAAGGATCTGGATCTGGAAGCCGCCCGCCTATTAGTGGAATGGCAGACGCGGCTATATACCAAAATGCTTTGGGATTCCCCGGAACAGATTGTTTGGACCAATATGGTCATGCCGACCGAATTGTTTTATGCCTGTGGACTTGCACCTGTCCACGCGGAAATGACCGCCGGATGGATTTCCTCTCTTCTGCTGTCCAAGGAGTATATTCGTGTCGCGGAGGAGCGCGGTTTTCATGTCGGACTATGCTCATATCATAAAGCAGTCATTGGGGCAATGGAATGCGGGGCGATCCCACCGCCCCGCTTGGCGGTATTTTCCTCCCATATCTGCGACGGCGGGAACGGGCTGCTTCAGTACTTCCGTCAGCGGTTCCGCACGCCGATATTCCTCCTCGATATCCCCTATCAGCAGCAAGGGGAGAGAGCCGTTCGGTTCGTTGAAGGACAACTGCGGGATTTGATACGATTTCTGAAAGCCTATACAGGAAAAACGCTCTACCCCAAAGCGTTGTCCAACGCTGTCCGTTACTCCAATCACAGCCGCTGCTGGCAACAGGCAGTAAACGAACTGAGGAAAGGTCCGGCCCTTTTTTACGGCAATCAGGCGCTCCGCAACCTGTTCGGCCTGTCTTTTCTATCCGGGTCTTCTCGGGGTGAAATGGCGGCGGAGGCCTATTACCGTCAAATCAAGGAACGGAGCGCGCGGCCGGAGACCTGGCTGTCCACGGATAAGCCGCCCCGCCGCATTTTATGGATCCATTTTGCTCCTCTGCACGCAGGGGACGTGATGCGGTATTTCGAAAAGACACTGGGATGCCTGATCGCTTTCGACATCCTCGGCTATGTCTATTGGCCGACGCTGAGCGAAGAGGATCCGATTCGGGATTTAGCAAAAAAAGTGCTGTCCCACTTTTTCCTGACGGGCAGCGGCCAGCGTATGCGCTTGTACCGCAGGTTAATTGAAGACTACCGGATCGATGGTGCCGTCTTTTTTATGCATCAAGGCTGCCGGGCGATCCCCGGAGCTTCCTGGGAGCTGCGAATGATAACCGAAGAGAAAAAAATCCCGTTTTTGGAACTTCCCGGTGACTGTATTGATCCCCGCGGCTTTTCCAGCGAACAGGTTATGCTGCGCATGGAAGCGTTTCGGGAAAGTATGGATTTACACACGAACCGTAAAGGAGAGAAGGATGTATTGGGGGATTGACAGTGGCTCAACGTCGGTCAATGTTCTCCTGTTGAACGACGAAAAAGATATTTTAGGTTATCGCATAGCGGAGAGCGGCTGCCGGCCGGCAGAAACAGCGGAACAATTGATGAGGGATATCTGTAAAGAGAATTGCCTTTCCATACAGAACGCCCCCATCATCAGTACCGGATACGGCCGACGGAATATCCGGAATGCACAAAGGACCTTTACCGAAGTCACCTGCCATGCCTATGGTGTGCAATATCTCTATCCCGAAGCCGAGACCGTTATCGACATCGGTGGGCAGGACTGTAAAGTTATATACCTTTCCAAGGATGGAGGGGTAGACAACTTCTTGATGAACGACAAATGCGCCGCCGGAACCGGCCGCTTTCTTGAGGTCATGGCTCGGGTACTCCAAATGGATATGGAAACGTTTTCCCGCTGTGGTCTGCGGGCAACGTCTCCATACCCAATCAGCAGCACTTGTACGGTTTTTGCGGAATCCGAAGTGATTTCCGGCATTGCCAGAGGCATATCGCCGGAAAATTTGGTCGCCGGGCTGCAGGAAGCGGTAGCGGGACGCATCGCGTCGATGGCGGCCGGGGTCAGGGAACATGTTGTGCTGACAGGCGGTGTTGCCAAAAGCGATGGGATACGCCGATGCCTGGAAAAGCAGTTTCCCGGCCTGCGTGTCCCATTCGAACCGCAGATTACGGGCGCGCTTGGCGCTGCGTTGATGGGATGGATAGCGGATTATGGATAATTTGCTGCATCGTTTGGATTTGAGCGTGAGACTGCTGAAGGGCGAGGGAAAACACACGCTGGCGCAATATATTGCCGGACAGCTGGAAACGCTTCAGCGTATACAGGAAGGGGCTCCCTATCTGCTGTGTACATACTATGTCCCTCCGGAATTGCTTCTGCTTTATGATGTGGAAGTGCTGTATATCGAGCGGATTGTGGGACTGACTGTGAGTACCGGGCTCCTGGACGGATTGAGCGGCTCCCTGCCGCCAGGGATTTGTTCATACCAGCGGGCATTTTTCCATTTGATGGAGCAGGGGGCGCTGCCAAAGCCATGTCTTCTTCTCAGTGTCGACTTTCCCTGCGGCGATGCGGCGGAGATGATGGAACGGCTGCATGAACGCTGGGCGATCCCGATCCATCGCATTCGAAAGCCGTATATGAAGCACGACTTAATGGCGGCGGCTGGCTTGCTGGAAAAGCGGTTCTCACGGAAGCGGGACGAAGGAGACGTCAGCCGTCTGTATAACCGGGCAAATGCGTATAAAAAGCGGATCGACGCGCTCCGTCTTCGCCATCCTGGGCTTGCCGACAGCGGTGAAATGCTGAAACTTTTTACGGTAGAAAACGACTTTGGGAGTGAAAAGGCCCTTATGGTTTTGCAGGGGCTGTACCATTCGCTTTCTCAAAGAGCGGCGGAATGGCAGGCGGGGAAGGAATTCCGCATCCTATGGATGGGGTTGATTCCCCTGTATAATAATAACCTTCTTGCCAAAATCGAAGCGGTGATGCCAGTGCGTTTTGTCTGGGAAGAGATGTGGATGTTCGACCATCCCGACTGTCCTCCTGCCGAGCCGGCAGACGATCTCCGCGGGTTGTTTTATTCACAGATGGCGGACCGGCTTTGTGGATCGGTGTTCTACGACCCAGCCGTACGGTGCCGCAAGTTGACCGCACTGGCAACGAGGATGAAGGTGGATCTGGTAATCGACGCATTGCAGCGGCATTGTTCCTTTTTACCGCCCTTGGCACCCTCGTCCCGTTCCGCTTTGGAAAAAGCGGGAATCGCCTTCCGGATCATATCGGCCGATATGGTCCGGAGGGGGAAGGGCGATCAATCTCTTGAGGACGAGTGTGTCGCCATAATAAAGGAGAGCATGGAGAAGGCAAGCAGGGAGGGACGGCGTTGAATCCGGTTGAAAAACTCGTTCTTGACCACCCGCCCGCTAATGCGCTGAATATGACAGTACTGCGCGGCCTGCTTGGGGAAATTAAAAAAATGGACAGAGATCCCCAGATCCGGGTCGTACATCTGCAAAGCGGCAATCCCTATCTATTCTCCTCCGGATTGGATCTGAACGGGCTGCTTCATACTGGACGATGGCGCACGGCCTTGCGTATCTATAAAGCGGAACGGTTGGTATACCGTATTGTACGCGCCATACGGCGTTCCAAAAAACTGTATATTGCGGAATTGAACGGGAGTGTTATCGGTTCCGCGGCCTCTATTGCCTTGGCCTGTGATTTTCGAATGGGAAATCAGGATGTGTGGTTTTGGTTTCCCGATCCGAAATACGGCGGCCTTTTGGCAGACGGCGGCCTTTTGCTTCTCCGGGATAGCGTGGGACTGGAAAACGCCCGTAAATTGTGCCTGTCCATGGAACGGATACAGGCAAGCGACGCGCTGGCGTATGGCTGTCTCCATCGGATGGTGGACCGGGATGCGCTGACGGATACGGTACACTTTTTCGCTTCCGAATTGACTTCCCGTTCGGCAATTTCGTTGTGCCAGACCAAACGTATGCTGAACCGGCCTGCACGGCTCCATTTTCCCTATAGAAGCTTGGCACGGGTGCTTTGTTCCAAAGAGATGATCCAGAGGCTGCGTGATGCTTGCCGGCATGACACGGTAAAACACGGGAAAGGAGTGAATCTATGAGTCTGAAAAACCACACCATTTTAGTAACCGGGGGTTCCCGGGGGATTGGACGGGCGATCGTCCTGGATTTGGCGCGTCGAGGGGCGAACGTCGCGTTCACCTACCAAAAGGAGGATACATGTGCCCACGAGACGGAGAAATTGGCCCGGGATCTTTCCGGATACATAACCGCTTATAGAGTCGATTCCGGAAATGGGGAAGAGATCAAGAGATTTGTGCATTCGATCGCCGCGCGGTATGGAACTATCGACGGCCTGGTGAACAGCGCAGGTATTCGGATGGATCGGACGCTCTTGTATATGGACGACGCCGAATGGGACAGAGTCATTGATATCGATTTAACCGGCGTATACCGCATGACCAAGGCGGTAATCCCCTATATGCTCAAAGCCAAAAAAGGACGGATTGTCAACATCAGTTCTGTCAGCGGGATCAGCGGCCTGTCCGGACAAACCAACTATTCCGCAGCTAAAGCGGGGCTGCACGGTTTTACCAAAGCGCTTGCGAAGGAAACCGCTTCATTTGGCATTGCGGTCAATGCCGTCGCCCCTGGCCCCGTCGAGACGGAAATGCTCAAAGGTCTGTCGGAGGAATATCTGGAACGGCTGCTCAGCAACGTCCCGGTAAAACGATTGTGTGCCCCTGAAGAGGTGGCGCTGGTCGTCCGCTTTTTATTGGACGACCAGATGTCCCCGGGGTATCTGACAGGGCAGATCTTGTCCCTGGACGGCGGGATGGGGCTCTGAGAATGACGGTAAGCAACGACGGCCTGGCCTTGTATTCTTATGAGAGTTTATGCGCCCGGATTGACGCACGGATTTCCAGCCACGCGGTCTTCTCCGTCATCTTGTTTGACCTGGATTTTTTTCACAACATCGACCGCCGCCTGGGACGGTCCGCAGGAGACGCGGTGATACGAGGGATTTCCGAAATGCTGTGCGAAAACGGAGACATACAGGCGGCACGCAGAGAGAGCGATGAGTTTTTGCTCCTAATGGAAGGGGCGGGATTGGATAAAGCGGTCCATATAGCCGAGGAGTATCGCCGGCGGTTTCGAAAGGTGCGTTGGATTCAAACGCCTGGATATGAGCGGGTACCGATCCGTGCAAGTTTCGGTGTGGCAGCGTGGTCCCATCACCTGAGCGACCGCTTTCTTCTGCTGAAGGAGGCGGAAACAGCTCTGCTCACGGCGAAAAAGAAGGGACGCAACCGTGTGGAAACCGCACAGGACAAGCGGTTGCACATTTTGCCGGATGGATGCTGCCGCACCCGGATCGGCCGAAGCCTTCGTGGCCGCTGTGAGGACGGCGCATCGGCCTATACCGCTTCTATCGCAGAACCGTACGGAGTTGATTGGGACAGGCAGGGAAGGCTTTTGTTTGCCGACCGTTCCAACCACCAGATCAAATATATCGATAGGGACCGGGTATACACTTTAGCGGGAGCCGGACGGGGCGGCTATGCCGGCGATAACGGTGACCCGCTGCGGGCGGAATTCAGCAAACCGAGCGGCATAGCCGTACACCGTCCATCCGGGCGTGTGTATATCGCGGATACCGGAAACCATTGCATTCGCTTGATCGAGGATGGGATCGTCCGTACACTTGCCGGCGACGGGCAGGAAGGCTATTCCGGAGATGGCGGAGATGCGGGGGCGGCACGCCTCAGCCGTCCCGGCGGCGTGGCGGTGGATGATGCCGGCTGTCTATACACAAACGATTATGGAAACAACGTCATTCGCCGTATAGCGCCAGACGGGAGCATTTCCACCATAGTCGGAAACGGCGGCTATGGAGCGGCGGGGGACGGCGGACCAGCCGTTCAGGCGCAGCTCAATAAACCCTATGGCTTATGCGTGACCCAGAATGGACGGTGGCTTTTTATCGCGGATTACGGGAACCATAGCATCCGCTGGGTCGACCTTCTTTCTGGACGCATCTCAACGTTATGCGGGACGGGAGAGCCCGGCTATTCCGGCGATGGAGGCCCGGCCGGGCTGGCACGGCTCGATTCCCCTTATTGGGTTGTTGTGGATTCCGACCGGTTTCTTTTCATTGCCGATGCGGGAAATCATTGTATCCGTATGGTGGATCTGCGAGACGGGAGCATCCATACCGTTGCTGGAAACAAGGAACCCGGGTATGTGGATGCCCGTAGTTCCCCGTTGGATGCCCGTTTTAACATACCAGCCGGATTGGCTTATCAGGATGGACGGCTGTATGTGGCGGACTATGCGAACAACGCGATTCGGGAAATTCTGCTAGGGAGGCCGATATGCTGATAGGAATGCTGATTTTGGCGGGAATCGTAATCGCGGGGTGTCTCCTCGCCGGTGCAAGGGAAGGGCTGCAGGAGGTTCATAAACTGGGACATCCTCCTCGGAACACAAAAGGCATAGAAAATGAGGAGGAATTTAAAACTGAGGAATTCACCTTCCATTCAAACGGTTTGCGCTTGTCCGCCATTAAATACTATCCGAATACCGAGTCGAAAGGGACGATTATCGCTTGTCATTATTTAGGCGGCAGTAAATACAGCATCTATCCATATATCGTTGCGTTGCTGAGATCAGGGTATATGGTGACCGCGTTCGATTACCCCAATCATGGGCAAAGCGCCGGAAGAAAAAGCAGCCGCTACACCTTGGACAATGACTTGCGCCGTTTTATAGAGGCATTAAAAACACAGGGGGTACCCGGCCCATATGGCGGTATCGGATTTTCCATGGGGGCCTCCTTGATCCTGAATGCGGCGCGACAGCTTCCACAGATGAAGGCCGTCGTGGTGGACAGCGGCCCGTTGATCTACGTACGGAAATATTTTCTTTATGTTTTAAACAACCGGAGGATCCGAAAGCGAATCGCCCGCCTCTGCTTTCTTGTTACATATCTGTTTTTTATTGGATTTTACCGCATGAGCCGGAGGACAAGAAAGCATCTGAAAAAGTTGAAGGGACTGCCGGTTTTGTTTATTCATGGGGAGAAGGACCGGATCATCCCCATCGAAAACGCATACAGGGCATATCGATGGATCCGATCGGAAAACAGCCGCTTCATACGGCAGCCACGCGCCCATCACATGACCAACTGTGCGGTGATGGGGGAGGAATACGGACGGTTGTTAACCGGTTTTTTTGATACTTGGCTGACCGGGGAAACAATCCGGCCGACGGTTTTGAGCGGTTCGAAGCAACACCTGGCCCGTATAGCTTTCCGCGAACTGGAGCGGCACGGCATGGAAAAATGGACGATACAATCCTTTTCAAACGCCACGGGTTTGTCCGATGACCGGCTACGTTTCCTATATCCCAATGGGGAAGCGGAACTTTGGCTGGATGCCGTTCAGTATGCGGGAGAACGATGGATAGCGGAAATCCGGAAAGATCTGCGGAGAACTGGTGCTGAAAAAGAACCGCTCTCCCATCTGGTAAACGCTTATATACGGGGAAGTGAACAACACCCCGACGCACTGAATGCCTATATCGATCTTTGGAAAAAAGCCAAAGACGGCGATGTATATATTCAAAAACGCCTCGCCGCCATTTACAGGGAGTATACCATACAGTTTATCCGGATGGTGCGGGAAGAGATCGGGCTGGATCCGGATATGGATACGCTGGAAACCGTCGCGCAATGGCTTACGATACTCAGCGATGTTCTCCATATTCAGTCTTTGATACTGGGCAACCCCGTGGATTTTGAGAAAATGGGTCAAACGGTCAGCCGCGCTGTTTCCCTGCTGTTGAGAGGAGAATCGTCATGAGGCGGGTTGTGCTGTTCTATCCATCCCTGATCAACGGAGATGAATCTCCCACATTGTATACGGCCCTTCCCTTGTCTCTGGTGGCTTTGGCAGCGCCGCTGCGGGCTGCGTCCTTTGAGGTGGAGATTCTGGATGAACGGCTGCATATATATACGGAAGAGGAGATCGGAAAACAGTTGGAAGGAGCCGTGTTGGTCGGCATCAGTGCCATCACGAGCTACCAGATTGTAAACGGCCTTCGTTTCGCCCGCTCCGTCCGCCGGCTGGCACCTCACATTCCGATCGTATGGGGAGGCTGGCATCCTACGCTGATGCCGATGGAGACCCTCCGCCATCCTTTGGTAGATGCGGTTGCCATCGGCCAAGGAGAGGAGATCCTTCCGCAGCTTGCGCAAAGGGCACGGGACCGGCTGCCTTTTAAAGGGGTTCCCAATGTCCTGTATAAAGATACCGGAGGACAGGTCGTCATCAATCCCCGCATAGAGATGGCGCGGTATCCCGTGTACGGTTCCCCGGCGGGCGGATATACCGCTGTCGACCTGGAACGGTACATCCATCCGCAATGGGGGCACCGGCGGGTAGTGGGGTATGAATCCAGCCGCGGCTGCCCATACCGCTGTGCTTTTTGTTCCATTGGAGCGGTGTATAAACGGCACTGGCACGGCCTTCCGGCCGAGACCGTCGCGCGGGATATCGCACGGCTTCGGGATGAATACGGCATTGATGCGGTGCATTTCTTTGACAATAATTTTTTTCTCGATGTGCGCCGGGCCGCACGATTCGCAGAGGGCCTGATCGAGAGCAGCACCTGTGTCGCATGGGATGGAACGGTGGTGGCGCAACAGTTTGTGCGCTTCTCTCCGCAAACCATCGAGCGTTTGAGGCGAGGAGGGCTGTTCCGGGTGATCGTGGGCGGTGAATCCGGTGATGAGGAGGTGCTCAAAAAAATCCATAAGGCGCATACAAACCGTCAGATCCTGGAAACTGCGCGCCGGTGCAAGGAATATGGCCTGATGTCTTCTTTTTCCTTTATGGTAGGATTTCCGTGGAACCCGGAACAGGATACCGCACGCACGATTGACCTTATCGGGCAAATCCGGCATATCGATAAAAACAGTGAAATCCTGTTGTTTGTTTTTTCTCCCTATTTAGGTACGCCGCTTTACGACGTGGCCCGTCAGGCAGGAATGGCATTTCCCGATACTTTGGAAGGATGGGCCAATTTCACCTATGACAAGGCCAATACACCTTGGATGCCCGAAAGACTGATGAAACGGATCGACCGCTACCTGCGCTTTTTTGGGACCAAACAGCAATCCGCGGATGAAGAATCCTTTTTCCGGGGCTTTCGGTAACGGGCGGGAAGAGGGAGGAAGAGATGCAGAAGCTTCTGAAAATACTTGAAGAACGGCTTACCGGACAGAAGGGTCACTATACACTGATTCTTTTAGATATCGACTTTTTTCTTCGCTATCGTCTGCGTTTTTCATCCGCTGCCTGTGATCAAATGCTGGAGCAAATCCGCCGTTTCCTCCCGAAAGCGGCGGAGCATGCAGTACAGGGCGCCCGGTTCATCGAGGCGGGCGGCGACGAATTTGCACTCCTCCTGCCCAGTGCCGATCTGGAGAAAGGCGTTGGGGCAGCGGAAGAAATTCGCCTGGCCTTTCGCCGCCATCGATTTACCGAAGGGCTGCCGGCGGCATATCGGTCTCTTCGAATAAGCTTCAGCGCCGGAGTGGTTAATTTTCCGGAAGATGCCGGCGATGTATCGACGCTTCTTCATAGGGCGATAACCGCCCTATTTATGGCAAAGGCCCTGCGCCGGAATCAAGTTTTCAGTTACCGTTGGCAGATAGCCGGCGGAGAAATACGGCCCCGGGAACATGATTCCGACTCATCCCGCCTCCTCTACGTGCCGGATGCCACCATGCATGTGATCACCGGAGGGCCCGGCCGTGTCGGGACTCTGAAGCAGGCGCTGCCGAAGGAACAGGGGATTCTTTGGGAGCCCCAGGCCATTGCGGCCGATGAACAGGGATGGGTTTACATTGCCGATCAAGACTCCCATCAGATAGTCTGTTGCGGACCGCTGGATATTTTTCGGGTTGCCGGATGCGGGCGTTTCGGCTATTCCGGAGACGGCGGCAACGCTCTGTCCGCTTGTCTGAACAAACCAACCGGGCTTTGGTGCCGGAAAGATTCGCTATATATCGCCGATACGGGAAACGATGTGGTACGACGGATAAGCCGGAAGGACTCTTATATGGAGACGTTGGCCGGACAGGGGACAGCGGGGGACGCCGGTGACGGCGGACCGGCGGGCCATTCGCTGCTGAATAAGCCCGGCGGCGTGGCGGTCGACCGCGAGTGTAACGTGTATATTGCCGATATCGCCAATAACCGCCTTCGCTGTATCGGCAGGGATGGAACGATCCGTCCTTTCGCCGGATGCGGGCGTTTCGGTTATTCCGGGGACGGCGGGGATGCTCTCGATGCGGAATTCCAGGAGATTTACGGCATCGGTATGAGCGCCGCCGGAGACAAGCTGTATTTGGCCGATTATGGCAACCATCGAATTCGGAAAATCGACCTGTTCTCGCGCAGGATTGATACCATTGCCGGATGCGGCCGTCCAGGGTACTCCGGGGATGGCGGAGACGCGCGGGAAGCCTGTCTGCAAAATCCTGTAGCAGTCTGTGGGGATTCACGAGGCAATGTTTTTATTGCGGATGCCGGCAATCAGGCCGTGCGTATTCTTCCGGCCGGGGACAAACGCATTTTCACCGTGGCCGGAGGAGTCGGAATCGGCACCGGCCGGTCGGGTGAGGGCGTACGGGATTTCGCTCTGGCAAACCCCAACGGCTTGGCCGTATATCAAAACACGCTGTATATCCTGGATGGGGCAAACAATCGGGTATGCTGCCTCCAGGTGGACTAACACATTGTTTGACGTAATCAGGAGGTTGTTTATGAGCAGAAACATTGAAGAAAAGGTAAAAGAAATCATCGTTTCCCGTATGAAGGATCAAAGTAAAATTGATGCACTGGATAATCACACGCCATTGCTGACGCTCGGCATTGATTCTATTTTGGCGTTGTCTATCCTAGTGGAAATTGAAGAAGCTTACGACATTGAAATCGATGACAGCGATTTGAATATGGATCGTATCCGGGATATCGCCTCTTTTGCGGACCTGGTCCGCGGATATCTGAAAGATGAGCAGGATTCTTGACGCGCGGATACTTGTCGGCAGGGAGACGGGGCTGGCCTATCCGTCAGGGATACTCTATGACGGTCAAAACCGGAACCTTTGGATAGTCGATATGGGAAACCGGAGGCTTGTCTGTTTCGACCAGATCCGACATGGTTTCCAATCATTTGATACATCCCCCGTTTTCCGGAGACCGTTGGCAATCACTCGGCTGGATGGGCGTCTCGTGGTATCCGACGCGCTTGACAACACGATATGGATTCGGCAGACGGATAAGACCTGGGATTCACTTGTGTCACCGGACGAGCTGACCCCGCCGCTCGATTTTCCCGGAAGCGTCGCCGCCGACCAATGGGGAAACCTGTATTTCACGGATTTCCATCACGACCGGATTTGCCGCCGAAACCGTGAGGGGAGACTTACCGTATTGGACGGGATTCCCTGCCGGCAGCCGTATGGGATAGCGGTATGGGATTCTCTCCTTTTTGTGACGGATACAGCCTGCGGCCGCATCCTATGCTATTCCTTGAAGGATGGGCGCTGCACGGCGCTTGCCGGGGAAACACCGGCCGGATTTTTACCGATTGCGGTGGCTGCAGACGAAATGGGTGACTTGTACATCAGTACCGTACGGGCGATTTACCTGTATCAAAGGGGACAGGGGAGGCTGGAACGGCTGCTCGATTCCTCCCTGTGGAAAAACTTGCGTGGTACGAAGCTGGGCCATATCGGGGCACTGGCCGCTCTGCCGGACGGTGCGCTGGTCTTCTCCGATACATTGCGCAATGAACTGTATTATCTGCGTATTTCGAAATCGGACGGATGAGAGCGGAGGAAAGGGGGATTGTGTTGGTCACCGTTTTGCTGCTTGCCCTAACCAACCGGAACATGCCGGAAGCAGGTGACCGCCAGTTGGCGGAGTTCCGTTCCCGGGACCGGCTGTGGAGCACGCCAAACCTGGGATTGCTGACCGTGGCCGCGCTTCTTCCGGATTCTTTCGAGATTACCTATGTCGATCAAACATTTGAAGCGATTCCGGAGCGTGGATTCACCTATGTGTTGCTGTCCCCCTCTACCGCGCAGGCGCCGGAAGCCTATCGTATTGCCGACCATTATCGCCGCCGGGGAAGCCGTGTTTTGATGGGGGGGCCGCATGTGACCGTCTGTCCCGAAGAAGCGGCCCGCCATGCGGACACGGTGTTTGTTGGGGAAAGCGAGGAACTGTTGCCTTTATTTTTCCGTGAAGAGCAGCAGGGAAGGGCACAAAAAATCTACCGGGCCCGCCGGTATCCACCTTTGGAATCCTCTCTTGTTCCCCGATACGATCTGGCCGTGAAATATCCCTATAAAAGCGTGCCGATCCAGCTTTCCCGCGGATGTCCCCATCAGTGCCGGTTTTGCCTGTCTTCCAAAATCTACGGAAAGATGGTCCGCCGAAAAACGCGGGAACAGGCCAAGCGGGAGATTGCAGCGATTCGTACCCATTGGAAGCGGCCTTTCTTATTTTTTACCGACGATAATTTTTGTATAAATCCTGCTTATACGGATTCCATTCTGGATATCCTTATGGGAAGCCCGGTGGACTGGTATGCCTTCACCGACGTTTCAGTTTGTAATAAAGGCCATCTTTTGGATAAAATGGCCGCGGCCGGATGCAGAAAACTGTTGATCGGCTTCGAAAGCCTGAGCAAAAACAATTTGCATCAGATCAATGCGTCTGGTTTTAAAGAAACCAGGCTGGCTACATATAGGACGGCGGTTTCCGCCATTCAAAGCCGACGCATCGGTGTGGTGGGCAGTTTTGTGCTGGGATTGGAGGACGATACGCCGGAAACTTTTGAACGGCTGTATACCTTTATTCTGGACACCTGTCTCTATGGCACCAACATCACCGTATCGACACCATTTCCCGGAACCGATATGTACCGGGCGATGATCGAAAGCGGTGTGCCGCTCCCAACTGATTGGAGCTTGTACGACGGCTTTACCCTGCTGCATCCATTGAGGCACATGACGGCGGACCGTTTTCAATCAAACTATCGGGAACTTCTGGCGCGCCTCAATTCTCCGGAACGGATACGGCGCATATATCAATATTTTCATCATGGATATTTGAAATACGACGAATCGGAAGAGAGGAACCAAACGCTATGAACACATCCTGCGAAAAGCCGCAGCTTATACCGTCCAGTCCATATAAGGAAAAAATAAAAAGAATACAGGGTACGGACGCATGCGCGGAAGCGGCTGCCCGGGAACGGCAGCAGCGCTTGGCCAAACCCGCCGGCAGCCTTGGCCTGTTGGAAGACATCGCCGTCCAATATGCAGGGATCACTGGCCGGCAGGACTCGTCCATACGCAAAAAAGGGCTTTTCCTTTTCGGGGCAGACAACGGGGTGTATGAAGAAGGGGTCGCTACAGCGCCACAAGAATTTACACGGAAGCTGCTGCTCAGCTACGCCCATGTTCGGCGATGCGGGATCAATGTGATTTGCGATGCAAATGATGTGAAACTGAAACTTGTCAATATGGGCGTGAAAGGGGAGCTGCACCATCCGCGGATCGACGACCGGAAATTGATGGACGGGACAAATAACTTTGCAAAAGGCACGCCCGCCATGCCGCGGACGATCGTGGAACAGGCGATTCAAATCGGATTCGATTATGCGGCGTGGGCCAAAAAAGAGTCTTACGATATCTTGGGCACCGGCGAGGTGGGGATGGCCAACACCACCACCGCCACCGCCTGTATTTTTGCCGGATTGGACATTCGGGAAAGCCGTTTTGTCGGTACAGGTGCCGGCCTTTCGCCGGATGGTTTGACACGGAAAAAAAGAGTGATCCAAAACGCGCTGATTTTTCTCCAGCCGATCCCCGGGGATGGCCTGGATATCCTCTCCAAAGTTGGAGGGCTGGATATTGCCGCGATGGTCGGCCTGTATCTCGGAGCCGCTTATTACCGAATCCCGGTGGTCGTAGATGGCTTGATCTCAATTGCGGCGGCCCTGCTCGCCAGTTTCCTTCAGCCGCTTGTCCGGACATTCCTGTTCGCTTCACACCGCTCCGCTGAACCAGCGTATCAGCTGGCGGCCGATGCCTTGGGACTGACCCCCATGCTGAACCTGAACATGCGGCTCGGGGAAGGAACCGGCTGTCCGCTGGCCATGCGGATCATCGAGACCGCCCTTGGCGTATCGAACAGCATGTGTACATTTGAGGAGCTGGCGCCGTGAGGAACGATAGCGCCTGTTTCAATGATGGGAAAAACGGTAGAATACCATGTGTATTCCCGTGGAAAGAAGGGTGACATATGCAGGTCTGCCTGCTGAATCCTCCACTGAGCGTTCATGAATTTCCGCACCTGGCCCTGCCGATGCTGAAAGGGTATTTGCGCGCAAAGGGGATATCCTGTACGGTTCATGATTTTAACGTGGAGATTATGGACGAGATCCTGGCCGGAGGATTCGAAAAAATCCAGCGTTATTTCTATGAACGCGGACTTCGGTATTCTCTGCAGGAGTTGCGCGGCCGTTTTCAGGATGCGAAAAACGTGTTTGCCTGTGAGATCTCATCCGGACGGGAAGACCGTGCACAAAAACTCATCAATACGTATCTTCGTATCGCCGGTTCGAACATATTCGAAGTCTGTTTCCGGCCGGATTCGCTGGACAAGATAAAAAAAGCCTATGCCGAGACCGACGTGGAGCGGGATGGAAATAGCATTATCCGCTTCATGCGGGAACGGATAAGGCCGTGGCTGCAGCAAAATCCGGCGGATATCATTGGGATATCCATCCCCTTTACCAGTCAGATTTTCTATGCTCTTTTGCTTGGACGGGAGATCAAAAAATGGTTTCCCGGGGTCAGGGTTGTCATGGGCGGCCCGCAGGTCTCATTATTCTGGAGGCTACTTGTAGAACATCCGCCGTTTCTCACAGCGTTTGACGGTCTCATCGTCGGAATGGGGGAACTGGCGATGGAGCGGTATATTCGGGCGGTTGAAAAAGGAGAAGGGCTAAAGGATGTCCCGAGTCTCGTTTCTTTTGATGAATCTGGAAAACTGATGGTAAATCCGGAGGGAAAAATAGCGCGAATGGAAGACATCCCTCTTCCGGATTTTTCCGATCTTCCGCTTGAGAAGTATGTGTACGCCAAGCTCCCCTATCAGTTTTCCCGCGGCTGTTACTGGGGCAAATGCGCCTTTTGCAGCTATCGGGACAATAAGGGCTATATAACGCGAAAGGTCGATGCGGTGCTCGATCATTTTGACCAGATGAAAAAGCGGTATGGGGTCCACGCCTTTCAGTTTATCGACGACGCCATCCATCCGCGGCTGATGGAAAAGATGGCCGACGGAATCCTTCGCCGTGGGATGCATCTGCGATATGATGCTTATCTGCGGCTTGACAGCGGATTTACCGCAGAAGTTTGCCGCCGGCTGCGTGACAGCGGGCTCCATACGGCGCTGTTTGGGTTCGAATCCGCGAACCAGCGAATGCTCAACCTGATGAACAAGGGAAATACGCCGGAAAATATGCTTGGGGTACTGAAAAATATGCATAACGCCGGTATTCAGAGCATTTTGAGTTGCCTGATCGGTTTTCCCACAGAAACAAAGGAGGAAGCATGGGATTCCATCCGGTTCCTACGGGACAACCGCCGTTATTACTATTGGGTGTACATTGTCCATTTCGGAATGATTTCCGATATGCGGGAGCATTACGAAGAATATGGAATCGTCGACTTGGACGATTCCAGCCTGATCCGTTATGATGATACGGGATTCGTCGCCCTTGGATATCCCTACCGTACCACAAAGGGGATGTCTGTGGATGAGGCGCTGAAAACGATTCAAGAGGGCCGAAAGGAATTGGGGATTCAAATCTTTAAAGACAACTTTTTCAGCTGATGGACGGGTTGGGGATATGAAAGGATATTTGATTTACGCGACGAGATACGGTTCCACAAAACAGGTCTGTCAGTGGATCAGCGAAGGAATCCCGTTTTCCGTCTCTACTAGGCAGGTTTCCGATTTTCCTGTCGATACCGTCGATTTTTTGATTTTGGGGACGCCGGTTTTTATTGGAAAGCCAGCCGAAGATATGACGGTATTCATTAAAAGGCATAAGGCGGCGCTTTGCCGTGTGCCGGTGTTTTTGTTCATTACGTCGTGGGCGCAGTCGACAGAATACCGGGACGCCTGCCAAGGGTTTTTAGAACTTCTTCTGCATTATTTATCACCCTGTGTTCCTGTCATGACCCGGTCACTGCCTGGAAAACTGCTGTGGGATTCGCTGACCACCGCCGATAGACAGGCCATGCAACGTCTTTTGCGTCGTATCGATGCCAGACAGCCTGCTTTTCACTCGGAACGTATTCAGTGGCAGGATCGACGGGATAGACAACAATGCCGCCAATTTGGGGAGGATATAGCCGCCTGGCTGAAGGAGTCCCTGAAAAGGGGAGAGAAAGGGGGGCAAAGGTTACGGAAAGAAACGTAGCGGTTCTATATGCCCGGCGGACCCCCTGCGGAAAAATCCCCGGTGAGCTTTCTGGGACAAGCGACGTGGAGATGCTCGCACAGGTCTTTCAGAATGTGGCGGCAAGCGCGCAAGGCGTTCCAATCCATGAGGCGGTGGCAGGCTCCGCTTTTCCGGTGGAGCGCGATAATCTGTGCCGCAAAGCCGTATTATCCGCCACCCTTTCACCGGAGATTCCGTCGGCAACCGTCAGTAAAACCTGCGCTTCATCGGACGAAGCCCTATTCCATGGCATACAAGCCATACAATGCGGCAATGCCGATACGGTTTTGGTGGGAGGCGTGGAAAAAAGCAGCAATTCCCCCCACATTTTGGGGGTGATGAAGCAGAAAGTAAAAAACGCCATGCGGGGGAATCTTCCGTTATACGAATCGGTTGCTGAAGAGATCCAGGAAAACGATATGGCGTATCTGGCGGAAATGCTCGGCAGAAAATATGGCTTTCGGCGGGAAAATCTGGATGAATATGCTTACCAAAGTTTGGAGAAAGCCCGCCATGCACAGCAATCCGGCCGTTTACAGGCGGAGATACTGCCGGTCATCCATGACGAGGGAGCACTTTCCGTCGACGAAACAGTGCAGAACGATACCGTATTCGGTGATGTCCAACATGCAGAACCACTGTTTTTAAAAGACGGACTGCATACACGGTATACCGCTGCGCCGATTTCCGATTGCGCCGCCGCCGTACTGCTGATGGAAGAACGAGCGTCACGAAGATACGGAATCCGTCCGATGGCGGTTATCAGAGGATATGCATCCGTCGGTGTGCCGCGGCATACCATCGGCGAAGCAATGGGCACATGCCTGCGCAAACTGCTGGGTCAGGCGTCTCTGTCCATGGCAGACGTGGATTTATATGAAATCAACGAATCATTTGCAGCGCAGGGGCTGGCAACCATTGCGGCGCTGGGGATTCCGCCTGAACGGGTCAATGTAAACGGCGGGAATCTGGCGCTGGGATATCCGGTCGGTGCGACGGGGCTGCGCATGGATGTCACACTTTTATGGGAGATGTCCAGGCGAAACGCCCGATATGGCATCAGCGTGATATGCGCCGGCGGCCATATGGCTCAAGCCACGCTGTTCGAAGTTTACCATTAAGGAGTCGACATGACCAATTATGAGGTCGCGGTAATGAATTACCCGCTGTTTTATCAAAATACGCCGGAAGATGCCTCTATACGGCTCTTGTCTCCGCCTTTTCACACAGACGAGGGCGGCCCATGGGAGACGTCGATGTATATCCATATCCCCTTTTGCGGAAGCCTTTGTGATTTCTGCGTGTATAATCGGATGCTCGCTCCGGGCAATAAGGAAGTCGTGGAGGCATTCGTCGACGCCCTGATCCGTGAAATAGGGATATACGCCCGGAGCGAACGGGTGGCCGGCACAAAAATCGCTGCTGTTTTTCTGGGGGGTGGAACACCCTCAGTCTTGTCCAAGCGGCAGCTGGAAAGGATTTTACAAGCACTTCACAAGGCATTTGATCTGCGCGGCTGTGAAATGACGGTGGAATGCAACCCCCTTAACGCTACCCGCGAAAAACTGACGGTCTTAAAAGAAAACGGCGTGACGAGAGTGAGCGCCGGCATACAAAGCTTCCGCGACTCTATTCGGAAAACATACCACATTGCACGGCTGTCGCACTCCGTCGAGCTCTGGCTGGATATGCTCAGAGACTTCCATTTTGATGACGAATCGCTTGATATTTTGTATGGATTTCCCGGAACGGGCATCGAAGAGCTGCTGCGGGATGTACAGCATGCCATCGACAGGGGGATGGGGCACATTTCCCTATATAAACTGGTGGTATTTGCCTATACAAAATTGTATAAGGATTTGGACCGCCGGCCTTCTGATAAGTTGCCAGATGCGGAAAGCTGTTTTTCCATGTTCCGTGCCGCGCATCGACTGCTTTTGCAGAGCGGATACACCCTTCAAAGCGTACAGGAATATGGTAAGGCGGGGAAGAGCACCCGTTTTTGGGATACAACTTACGACGGGTTTGGTGATAACATAGCAATAGGCGTGTCCAGTTTTGGGTATCTGAACGGTTACTGCTACCAGAATGCGGAAAGTGTAGAGGAGTATATAAAAGCGCTCCAAAACGATCGTTTGCCGGTGGAAAGGATCAGTGCGCAGATTACGCCCGAACAACTCCGTGAGCGCGCCGTCATCATGGGATTTCGGAAAGGCCGGGTTTTGCGGAACCCTTTTTTCGATGCGTTCCATATTTCCATGGATACGGTATTTGAGGAGCCGCTGCGCCGCCTGGCAGAGGACGGTTTGATTGCGAACGATCCCGAAGGCTATGTACTGACGGAAAAAGGGCTGTACCATCAGGGAAACGTCAGTGCGGAATTGATGGTTTCTCTTTTTCGCGGCGTATCGGCACTGCGAAAGAAAATGTGCATCGGCAGCCATACAATGCCGTGACGGACGGAGATGGGCAATGGGTATAACGGTTACGAGGGAAGAAGCGGTATGGCTGCGAAAACAGCATCCCAGCGGTCGGATTGTCGCTGCCTGTGGCTGTTTTGATATATTTCACATCGGCCATTTAGAATATCTGGAGGCGGCAGCGCGTTTGGGCGATGCCCTCTTTGTGGGGATCAATACCGATTCTTCCGTGTACCGCAACAAAGGACGTTTCCCCTATTTTCATCTGCGGGACCGGTTGCGGCTTCTGGCGGCATTGGAATGTGTAGATTATGTATTTCCTTTTTTCGAGAAGTCATTTGCCCTGGCGCTGTTCCAGCTTCGCCCCTCTGTTTTGGCACGGGGCGCCGACGCCTCGGTCAAAGGCTTCCCCGAAGAAAACGTTTGCCTCTCTTTGAAAATCGAGGTAATACAGGCTGGAACGAAAAAAAGAGCGTCCTCGACACAACTGCGCACAACACTCGAGCCGGACGTCCTTCCTTGACCGGAGCGGCGTGACGAATATCGATAAGGATATGACCTGCCGTCCGCACGATTGCCGGACTGACGAGGGACGTTGGCGAAATACGGGGTATTTGCGGAACAAAACATGGATAGGGATGAAGGAGATATGGATCGAGAACAACTTCAGACGCTTTTGCCGCATAGAGACGATATGCTGCTGCTTGATGCCTTGGAGATACAACCGGGATACGTGAGGGGAACCTATCGCGTCCAGGGGACGGAATGGTTTTTGCATGGGCATTTTCCAAATCAGCCGTTGGTTCCCGGCGTGATTTTGTGTGAAATTATGGCACAGGCCTGCTGTGGATTGTTTCAGGAGTCGATGGAAGGCTGCATTCCCCTTTTGGTGAAAATAGAGAATGCTGCTTTCCGCCGCTGTGTTACAGCAGGCGAGACGGTAGAGGTGGAGGGGCGGACCGTCCGTGGACGGCCGCCGCTATTTGCGGCGGACTGCCATGCCTATGCCGGCGGCCGGCTCTGTGCTCAGGCGGCGCTGTCGTTTGTACTGCAAAAGCAAAAAAAATGGGAACGGAGTGTCAATATGTTTGAGAAGCTGGCAGCGGTCATTGCTGAGCAAAAAGGGATTCCGGCATCCGCCATAAAGGAGGAAAACACGCTCGAAGAATTGGGAGTGGATTCCCTGGATGCTGTGGATATCTTCATGACGCTGGAAGATGTTTTTCAAATCAAGCTGGATATGCGGCGCCGTGTCAGTACGGTACAGGAGATCCTAGAGGTTCTGGCCGACGCCGGTTCGCGGGAATAGGGGCGGACTGTTCCCGGTTTTTACACCTTCCTTTTATACCTTACGCCAGTTTTGAAAGTCGAGGGATGTCCGTATAATGAGGATCACGAATCCGTGCGTTAAGGGAGGACGATATGAGAAGGGTAGCGGTAACCGGAATGGGCATCATTTCCCCCATCGGGAATACGGTCGCCGAATTTGAAGATAGCCTGCGCCGCGGTATTTGTGGCGTGGACCGGATCACCCGCTATGATACGGCAGGGGCACCGGTCAAAGTGGCGGCAGAGGTAAAAGGATTTCAACCGGAACTGTATATGGGATACGGGGACGTGCGGCGTACGGACCTGTATGCGCAATATGCGATGGCGGCGGCTTCCCAGGCAATGGAGGATAGCGGTATCCTCGGCGCGGTCCCGCCTGAACGGCTGGGTGTATATTTCGGTTCGGGAATCGGAGGTACCGGTTCCTGCCTAAAGGAAACCGAAAAGCTCATTCAACAGGGCGCACATCGTGTATCGCCGTATTCGATTCCGATGATGATTTCCAATATGGCCGCCGGGCTGCTGGCGATTGCCTATCATGCGAAAGGGCCGTGCCTGCCGGTAGTAACGGCCTGCGCCACCTCTTCCCACGCGATCGGGGAGGCATACCGCTGTATTCGTTCCGGCTATGCCGACGCCGTACTCACCGGAGGAGCGGAAGCGGGGATCAATCCGCTCATTATGGCGGGGTTTGCGAATTGCAATGCACTCTCCTTGAGTACGGAGCCTTTGGAGAGTTCCCTTCCTTTTGACCGCAGGCGGGATGGCTTTGTTATGGGAGAAGGGGCCGGGGTGCTTGTTTTGGAAAACTGGGAGACGGCCGTAACGAGAAAAGCGACCATTTACGCGGAGATGATCGGGTATGGCAATACTTGCGATGCGTATCATGTCACCTTTCCCCAACCGGATGCCGTCTCCAGTTCCCGTGCGGTTGAACAGGCCATGGAAGAGGGGGACGCTTTCAAAATCCCGCCGGAGCAAGTGTATATGAATGCGCATGGGACAGGGACCCCAGTGAACGACGCGATCGAAACCCTGGCAGTCAAACGGGTTTTTGGCCGGAATGCCCACAAGCTGTACATCAGCTCCACAAAGTCCATGACCGGGCATATGATGGGGGCGGCCGGGGTGGCGGAGGCGATCGTTTCCATCCTCACCCTGAACAGTGGGATTGTCGCCCCAACCATCGGATATCGGGAACCGGATCCGGCGTGTGACCTGAATTATGTGCCCCAGAAAGCGGTGCGGGCCGATATCCGTCTAGCGCTTTCGCTCTCGTTTGGTTTTGGGGGACACAATGCCTGCCTCGCTTTTCGAAAAACGGAGGAAACGGCATGACAAACGCAGCAAAGGGAGGTTTGCCGCGCCTTACCGCACGGATGTGGATCGACCGTCTGGCGGACGGAGGGAGTTTCCGCGAGATGGATTCTTTGATGAGATCTGCCGATCGGTTGGGATTCTACCGGTATGAAGACAAATTAAAGGAAGCTGTACACAATAGCGGCGAAAACGAAGCTGTGGTAACCGGATATGCCTCGGTCGGCGGATATCCCTGTGTTCTGGCTGTCATGGAACCACGGTTTATGGCGGGAACGATGGGAAGCGTAGTGGGAGAAAAAATCACCCGCGCTTTTGAATCCGCCGCGAAACGGAGGATCGCGGTCGTTTCCCTGTCTTCCTCCGGAGGGGCACGCATGCAGGAGGGCGTTTTTTCCCTGATGCAGATGGCGAAAACCGCCGCCGCCGTCTACCGCCACGGAAAAAAGGGGCTTTTATATCTTTCCGTCATCACCGACCCGACGCTGGGCGGGGTGACAGCCAGCTTTGCTTCGCTAGGCGATATCCTGATCGCTTTAAAAGGGGCGCGTTACGGCTTTACAGGCAGAAGGATTGTCGAAGAAACCACGCACGAAGCGCTGCCGGACGATTTTCAGACAGCGGAATACGCCTTTCGTCATGGACAGGTGGATTATGTAACGGAGGAAGCTGGCTTGCGGGATATCCTGTCCTGTTTGCTGCGGCTGCACGGAAAGGAGAAACGCCGATGCCGGATATAGAAACGGCTTTGTCCCTTGTCCGGCATCCCGGTCGGCCTAACGCCAAGGAGTACATAGAACGGCTTTTTCCAGATTTTCTTCCCCTTGGCGGGGACCGTCTTCACGGGGAGGATCCCGCGGTCCTCGGTGGGCTGGCGATGCTGGATGCCTGCCCGGTTACGGTTATCGGACAGATCCGGGGACGAAATTTGGAAGAAAATCTGTGCTGTGGATTCTCCATGCCCCGGCCGGAGGGATACCGCAAAGCGCTGCGATTAATGAAACAGGCGGAAAAATTCCGCCGGCCGGTCATCTGTTTTATCGATACGCCAGGTGCATATCCCGGCCGTGACGCCGAGGAGAGGGGGCAGGGCGGGGCGATCGCAGACTGCCTGCAGCAGGCGATGAATCTGCGTACGCCGATCGTCAGCGTCCTTATCGGTGAGGGAGGAAGCGGCGGCGCGCTGGCCTTATGCATTGCGGACGAAGTCGCCGCATTGGAGAATGCGACCCTTAGCGTTATCTCTCCCAAGGGCTGCGCCGCTATTCTTTGGAAGGACTCTTCACGGGCGGGGGAGGCCGCGCGCTTATTGCGTATGACGGCGGAGGATCTTCTGGCATTCGGCGTTGTGGATTTCGTCCTGCCCGAGCCGGAAGGGGGCGCGCACGTCGATCCGCAGCGGATGGCGCTGCATCTTCGCCGATATCTGATACATACGCTGCGGAAATACCGTAAAATTCCCGCCTGCCGGCTTGTCCGGCGGCGGAATACCCGCTATCGACGAATAGGAGTGTGAAAACAGTTGAGCCCAGTGAACAACCGCGCCCTCTTGTTTGCCGGCCAGGGCACACAATATCCGGGAATGGGGGAAGACCTTTACAAGGCGCATGAGGAATGCCGTCAAGTTTTCGAACTTGCCAGCCGTATTTTCGGCAAGGATATCGCTCGCCTGTGTTTCCACGGGAAGCCGGATGCGCTGGGCAAGACGCAACATACGCAGCCGGCGGTTTTGACAGTGGATCTGTGCGCCTATATGCTGGCGAAGAAAGCGGGGCATTCATTCCAGGCAGCGGCCGGTTTTTCGCTGGGGGAATACGCGGCTCTGGTGGCCGCTGGAGTAACCGACATGGAGGGCGCCTTCACCATGGTAAAGTGGCGTACCGACTCCATGTTGGAAACAATGAACGATCGCTCTTATGGGATGCTGGCGGTCATGGATATGTCACTTGACCAAGCGGAAGGCCTCTGCCGAATGATAAAGGAAGGAGACGTATTCGTATCCAACCACAATTCCTCCCGCCAGCTCAGTTTGTCCGGTGACCTGCCCGGACTCAGCGCCTTCCGGAAATTGGCGCAGGACCGCGGGACGGTGACCGTCCCATTGTATGTAAACCGTCCGTTTCACTGCAGGCTGATGGAACCGGCGGCGCGTGATTACGCAAAAAAACTGCAATCCATGCCATTGAAATCTCCGTCCATTCCCTTGTATATGAACGCGGTCGGCCGTCCGGTAATGCAGGGAGAGGACCTGCGGGAACTCCTGGTCCGGCAGATTACGGCCCCCGTCCTATGGAAAGAAACACTGGAAGCGATGTATACGGAAGGATTGCGTTTCTTTTGGGAGTGCTCCCCAAAAAGCGTGTGCGGCCGTTTCCTCAAAGAAACACTGGGGAACAGGGACTATGTTTATCGGTTTGGCCTTCAGAGCGAGGGAGTGTGACCGATGGAGCTTCATTTGTTGAGGCTCAATCCCGAATTGCCATTGAGCCGCCGGACTCTGCGGTATGTATCGGCCTCAAGGCGGGAAAAAGTCGAGCGTATGCGGCACCCGGAGGATCGAAAGCGAAGCCTGACGGCCGAGCTGATGCTTCGATGCGCCGCCTCCCGCATTTGTGGGATTCCGCCGCGAAATCTGACCATCGCCAACGGACCATATGGAAAACCATATTTGCCGGATGTAACGGATTTTCATTTTAATCTATCCCATTCCGGACAATATGTGGTGTTGGCCATAGGCCATCTTCCGCTCGGCGTTGATGTGGAACGGATGCAGCCAATGGAAGATACCATGAAGTCTATTGCGGCCCGTTTTTTCACCGACCGGGAGTATCGGGTTCTTTTGTCGAAAAGCGGCGACGCGTTATGCCGGACGTTTTATACTCTATGGACCCTGAAGGAAAGTTACATCAAGGCGGAAGGGAGAGGGCTGTCCATCCCCCTCGACTCCTTTGAATTCGAACTAGGGGAGGTCATTCGGCTGACCAAAAATATAGGCGAGCACCGGTATTCCTTTTTTACCCATTGTTTGGAGGGAACCGGGGCACCACCCCACATGCTGGCGCTGTGCAGTCAGGAAACCATCCAGGATATCGTATGGAACAAATGGGAAGAAAAGGACTTTATCCGCCATGCCGGCGATATTTTGACAACAGTTGAGGAGAATTCATTTTGAAAAATCGATTCGTAGTTGGAGCGCTGCTAGCTGCGTTTCTCTTTTTTGTATCCCCACTGACAGCAGCGGCGCAAAACGGGGATACCGACATGGAAGCCGTTACGGTTGACGAAGGATTGGAGATCATTCACCCTCTAATCGAAAAAGCGATGAGAGAATCGGGAACTCCGGGGATGTCCCTTGTGGTGGTAACCCCGGAAGAAACGGTGTTCCGGAATTATGGGTATGCGGATAGGGAACAGGAAACTGCTGCGGATTCGTCTACATTGTTTGAACTCGGTTCCATGAGCAAAGCGTTCACCGCTCTGGGGATTTTGCTGCTGGAACAGGAGGGAAAGCTCGGCTTGGACGACGATATCCGGGAATACATTCCCTGGCTGGCCCTGCAGTTCAATGGAAATTATAAGGGACAAAAAATAGACGGTGAGGTCCCTTTGACCGTCGGTAATTTCCTGTACCAGACGACGGGGATTCCTTTTGATACGGTCGGGTACATCCCGATAGGAAACGGCGATACGCTTTTGGAAGATACCGTACGAACGCTGATAGGGACAGAGCTGGATTTTTATCCTGGCACCCGCCATTTATACGCCACCATAAACTACGACGTATTGGGCCTTGTAATCCAAAATGTGTCCGGGCAAAGCTATGAAAAATTTATAGAGACCCGCATCTTGGAACCGCTGGGCCTTACAAGCACCTATGTGGGGCGGCGGAATTCCTATGACGGTGCGGTATTGGCCAAAGGATACAAACCGCACTTTTACGGCACCGAAGAATACGATGCGCCGGAATACCGGGGCAATACGCCGGCAGGCTATATCATCAGTTCCACTGAGGATATGGCACGCTGGATGCGGATCCAGATGGGACTGGAACCGATTCCGGAAAGTTATCGCGCGCTCATCGAAAAATCTCATGTGGGAAACAGCACGGTCGCCTCTTCCGGGGATTATTATTACGCGGCCGGCTGGTCGGTCCATATCCGGGGCGAGGCGGTTACACATGGAGGCTCCAATCCCAACTATTCCTCGGAATTGATGATAGATGAAGAAAAACAGATCGGGCTTTGCGCCTTGAGCAATTTGGATTCAAACCTGACATCGTATGTTTCCCAGAACTTTTTTAACGCGTTGTATCATCGGGAACCGACCTCTTATCAGAGGGACAGCTATAAATCGCTGGACATGGTTTTTTCCACGGTTTTCTTCGGTTCCATCGGACTCGGTGTATTCTATTTCGTCCTGCTGATCCTGGCGGTAATCGAGATTGCCAGAAAGCACCGGAAAAGGGTGAAACTGAAAAAGGGCAGGGTGGCCGGGCTTTTGCTGGCTGTTCCTATCCTTGTCTTTTTTGGGTATTGTGTTTATTACCTGCCAAACATCTTATTTTCCAGGCTCCCCTGGGAGGCAGTGACGGTTTGGGGATCGGAGAGCATTCCTTACGGCAGCATGGCGGGCTTTTTTGCGGGGCTCCTCTTTTTCTCCTATGTTCTTCTGACCTTTAATTTTCCCAAACCGAACGAAAAAAATTATGTTGCCCTTGTCCCGCTGTCCGTTATTAACGGGTTGACCAGTGCGCTGATTATTTTTACCATCAACGAATCCTTTAACCGGGAACTGGAATATTCCAAAGAGCTTTTGGTTTACTTCCTGTTTGCCTTATTGTTTTTCGTTTACACCAATAAACTCGTACAGGGCCGCCTGATTGTTATCACAAACGAAATCGCCTATGATAAGCGGATGGGGCTGATTAACCGGATCGTCCACTCTTCGTACCAATCCATCGAAAAGGTGGGCAGTTCCCGCATTTACTCCGGACTGAATAACGATGTCTCTGCCATGTCAAACATCCCCGGTATGGTGATCGGCGTGGCCTCCAATTTCCTGACGATGGTATTTTGCCTTTCTTACTTGCTGTCAAACAGCGTCGCCGCTTTTATCGCTTCGCTCTCCGTGATACTGCTGAATGCTTTCATCAGTTTTGTCACCAGCCGTATTGCGTCAAAATATTGGGAAAAGAACCGGGATATTCAGGATATCTATTTCAGCCAGATGTCCGATCTGGTTTACGGATTTAAGGAATTGCTGCTGAGTGCCTGCCGCCGCTTCGCTTTTTGGAAAGACATCAAAAAATATTCCCGTTTGTCGACGGAGCTTTCGAAAGAGGCGTCGGTCAAATTTTTAAATTTCGGTATCTACAATTCGCTGATGTACAACATGATTTTCGGCGTGGTTGTTTTTGTTTTCCCGTTGATTATCATCGGGATCAGCGTAAATGAACTGCGAGAAACCCTGTTTATGGTCTTTTACCTGATCGGGCCGTTTGGCGCGTTGGTGGGAACCATACCGGGTATTACCCAGCTTCGGGTCCATCTGAAACGGATTAATGCCCTGGAGAAGGAGCTGGGGGAGAGCCCGGCAGACATGGAGACGGAACCCCATATGGTCAAAGCGCTGCCGCCGGACAGCGTCCTCCGGCTGCAGGATGTGGTTTATACCTATCGGGAGGAAGATGGTGCGGGGGAAACCTCTACGTTTGTCCTGGGGCCGATTAATGCCGAAATCCGCACGGGGGAAATCACCTTTATCACAGGCGGAAATGGAAGCGGGAAATCCACCTTGGGCAAGGTCCTAACAGGCATGTATACACCGGAATCCGGTAGTATTTCGCTCAACGGAGTTGCGGTAGGGACAGTGGAGCTGAATACCCGTTTTACAGCGGTTTTCAGTGATTTCTATCTCTTTAAAAAGCTTTTTGGCGTTCATCTGGAGGAACGGCGGGAACAGGTAGACGGCCTGCTGAAAAAGCTGGATATCGACCGCAAAGTCTCAGTAGAAGACGACGGGGCCTTTTCAACGCTGAACCTATCCACCGGGCAGAAAAAACGGCTGGCTTATGTCATCAGTTGTCTGGACGATAAGCCGTTTATGCTGTTTGACGAATGGGCCGCAGAGCAAGATCCGGAATTCCGGCAGTATTTTTACACGGTCCTTCTTCCGGAACTCAAAAAGCAGTGCAAAGGCGTCATTGTTATCACGCATGACGACCGTTTCTTCCATCTGGCGGATCAACGGATCAAACTGGAATTCGGCAAAGTGACCGAGGTGGCGGCGTGCTAGACGGACATCCGGATATCCGGGCGGTTGCGCTGGACTATTACGGAACGCTGGTGGATGTGGGAAAACCGTTTGACCGGATCCGGGCTTGGTTTGCGGAGAAGCTCCATGGCAGCGGAGTGGACCCTCAGACGTTTTTTCACCGTTTTTCCAGGGAGAGGGCCCGCCTTTACACAGCGGAATTCCGGTTGGGATATGAGCTTCTTGTCGAAAGCTATGAAGCCGCTTGCCGCCGGTTTCATCTGCCGCCGGCGTCATCGCTGTTTCAAACATATCTTTTTACCCTATTCTCTGAACCTCCAGCCTTTGCTCAAGCCAGAAAAACCGTGGAGCAGCTGCGGATCCGTTTTCCCGTTGCGCTGATCACCAACGCGGATAACGTGATTTTATATAAGTCAATCGAAAAACACCGGTTTGTTTTCGACTGCATCATCACATCCGAGGATATGCGGTGCAACAAACCGGCTCCCGCCCTGTTTCACAAAGTGAGCGAGCGATTAAGCCTCCCCACATCCCAAATTGTCATGATCGGTGATTCTCTTACAGAAGATATACAGGGAGCCTCTTCTGTGGGGATGCCAGCAATATGGATCAGCCAAACCGGTGAGAAGCCGGGAAACGTCGTCTGCCAAGCCCCCTCCGTCCGGGAGGCGGCTGCCTATATCCTGTAACGGAGAAGGGGGACACTATGCAATCTGTTCATAAAGACGAGAACAGCCCTAGAATTGTGGTGGTGGGGGATTCCATTCTCGATGTGTACTGTTTGGGAAAAAACGATGGTGGGGAACCCCCGCGTTTTTCATGGAAAAGCCAGGTGAGTGTTCCCGGCGGCGCGGGAAATGTCGTTTCCAATATTCGGGCCCTAGGCGGATATCCCCTGCTTTTCTCCAAGGTTGGAACGGACGCTGCATCCATTCAGTATATCCGGAGGTTGACGCGGAGGGGGATATCGACGCGTTATATTCGGACATGTGCGGACAGCGGGATCAGTGTAAAGACACGGTATTGTGAGGGAGAGCGGATATTTCGGGCTGACCGGGATTTCATGAACGTTCAAACAGAGAGGGAAGCTTACCGCTTGATGCAGGATATCCAAGCCCTTATCCCTCCATATCAAGCCGTCGTTTTTTCCGATTATGCCAAAGGGTTTTGCAGTGGAACGCTTTATCGTCTGTTGAGCGGCTATTGTTATCGGAAAGCGATCCATTTATTTGTTGACAGCAAGTCTTTGTTCCCGCCCGCTTTTGCCTATGTGTACAAGCCAAACTGGTGGGAATTCGAGCAGAGACTCGGGCACCGTATCCGTAATAGGGACGAGTTACCAACGCAGGCGCGGGCCTTCCAAAAGAAATACCGGATACAGCACCTGATCGTGACCATGGATAAACAGGGGGTTCTTTGGATGGATCCGGAGGGGGAGCCGCACTGGTACCCGCCGCTTACCGCTAAGGTTGTCAATTCCTGTGGAGCGGGCGATAGTTTTCTGGCGGCACTTGCGGTGGCCGACGGCAAAGGGATCGCGATGCAGGACGCGATTCCGCTTGCCAACAAAGCGGCTGGGTCCGCCTGTCGGCATCCCGGTACTTATACGGTTAAAGCTTGCGAAATTTTTGATGAAAGGGACTGACGCAAATGGAAAATGAGATTCTGAGAATCGTTGCGGATATCCTGGAAAGAAGCCCGGAAGAGCTCCATTTGGATCAGACGTTTGAGGAATTGGAGATCGATTCCATTCTTTTTATCCGGATGGTGGTTCAGTGCGAAACGACGCTATCCATACAATTTGAGGACGAAATGCTGCTGATGAGCCGTTTTCCCGTTCTAGGCGACTTTGTCCATTATGTTGAACAGAGAGGGGAAGGACAGGGGGAGATGCCGGATGAAAGCCAAACGGAGTGATGACCGATGACGCTGTGGGAATTATCGCACGCACAAAAGCGTATATGGTACGCTCAACAGAAATATCCCGGCTCTCCCCTTTTTTCCATCGGCGGCATGGCGATCGCGGCAAGCGAGCTGGAGACATCCACACTGGAGAATGCGATTGTCCGGCTGGTCCGGACACAGCAGGCGCTTAGATTGCGTTTTCGAGAGGAAAACGGGGCGGTTTTCCAGTACGTAGACGATACGGCTTCTCCTTTGGTTTCTGTTCAGTATTTTTCAGCGTCCGCCGATGGGGAGGATGCTTTGCGCGCCTGGTGCCTGGAACAGGCTGCGCGCCCGATGGAGATTTTGGAAACACCGCTTTATTCTTTTGCGATATTGTGTTTGGGCGGCCGGTGCCGCGGATATTTTGTAAAGCTGCACCATCTGATTGCAGACGGCTGGTCTATGAAATTGCTGACGGAATATATCGCCGCCGCTTATCGCCGCTTATCGAACGAGCCGGATGGAACATCGCCGGATTATACGGCGTATTTGCTGACGGAGAAGGAACGGGAATCCGGAGACGCCTGGAAGAGAGACCGGGCTTTTTGGACCGGACTGTTTGCCGAAGGGCCGCCTGCCGTCGTTTCCCGTCCGCATGGCACCAAAGCAACGCGGCGCACCTTTTTTCTGCCCAAGGCGTTGGACGAAAAAATGCGGGTTTTTCTTGGGAAAACCTCGCTGTCTCTGAATTCCCTTTTTGTCGGATTGTATATGCTGTATCGATACAAGATCTATGGCGAATATCGTCCGGTCGTGGGAATCCCTTTGCTGGGCCGGTCCGGCCGCCGGGAACGGGAGACCTTTGGCAATTATACCAATACGATGCCATTTATCCAGAGAATTTCCTCTGAAGATTCTCTGGAAGAGAGCCTCTTATCCGTATCCGACGGGCTGCGGCAATGCCTGGCGCACCAACAGTATCCCTACGACTGTCTGAAAAAGGAAATTGCCCCGGATGGGGCGGGGATCGGGCTATATGACGTTTGCGTCAACTGCTACAATACGAATCTTCAGGGACAGATCGGCGGAATCCCCTATCGGGCGGAGGAGATTTTTAACGGCGAGCAGGAATACGCGCTGCAGATCATCCTCCGCGAGTGGGGGGAAGAGACTCTGCAACTCGATTTCGATTATCGGCTGGATGCGTATACCGATCAGCAGATCGAGACCCTTTTCCAGCGCCTTATCCGGTTGCTTTCCCTGACTGTGGACAAGCCGGACAGCCCCTTGCGTACGATATCGCTCTTAAGCCGGTCGGAACGCAAAACGTTTCTGGAGGATTTCAACGCTACCGCCGCACCTTACCCCAAGGGGAAAACAGCCGTTGCGCTGTTTGAAGACCTCGCGTTCGCCCATCCGGAAAGGAGGGCCGTATCTGTCGGATCGCAGAACACGAGTTATGCCGCGCTATCCCGTCTGGTATACCGCTATGCCGGATATATGCAGCAAAATGGGGTGAAAAGCGGCGATGTGGTCGCACTGCTTCCGGCATATACAACGGAAAGCGTCGCCGCTATCCTTGCCATACTGCTGTGCGGCGGGGTATACATGCCGCTGGACGCCGCCCATCCGGCGGAACGGTTGGAACACCTTCTCATTCAAGCGAAGGCGAAGCATCTGATTATGATGGAGGATTCCGTCCGGCTGCGGTTTTCCGGGAGCCGTTTCTCCCTGCCCGATAGGGAGAACGATGCGGATATCCCATTTGCCCGTCCCACGGTGGCCTGCCCTTATGCCTATCTCATATTCACCTCTGGTTCCAGCGGAGAACACAAGGGAGTCCGTATTCGCCACGACAACCTGATGAATTACCTCTGGTGGGCGAAACAGACTTATTGTCAAAACGGGGAGGAAACCTTTGCATTATATTCCAGCTTTGCGTTTGACTTTACCATGACATCGCTCTTTCTTCCCTTGATCCACGGCGGCGCCATCCGTTTGTATGGCGGTGGGCGGGAAGAGAATATCTTTCAAAAAATCCTTACGGATCGGCAGACGACCACGCTGAAAATCACGCCGTCGCATATTCCACTGGTTTTGGATGTCCCCGCCGAGGGCAGCGCGGTACATACGCTGATACTGGGAGGGGAGGCGCTTAAGACTAAATCCTGTGAAAACCTGTATCGGCATTTCGGCGGCCGCGCCGTTATTTATAACGAATATGGGCCGACGGAGGCGACGGTCGGTTGTATGATCCACCGCTATGACCCGCGGGATCCGGCAGACGCTTCGGTGCCGATCGGGCGGCCGATCAGCAATACTCGGATATACCTGTTGGACCGCGACCGCCAGCCGGTACCGCCGGAAGCAACGGGGGATATCTACATCGGGGGGGATGGTCTGGCGGAGGGGTATTATATTCCGGCATCGACGAATTCTGACCGTTTTTTGCCCGATCCATTTATGGAAAACACCCTTATGTACCAATCTGGCGATATGGCTCGATGGGTTTCCGGCGACAGGCTGGTATATCTGGGACGCCGGGATGATCAAGTGAAACTTCGGGGAAACCGGGTAGAGCTGCGCGAGGTGGAACAGGCCGTTCAGGACAGCGGGCTGGTCAGGGACGCGAAAGCGGTCGTCCGCACGGAAAAGGGGCACGATGAGCTTATCCTATATCTGATCCCGGATCCTGCCTATAAGGAGGAAACCTTGCGCCGGTGTCTTTCTGAAAGGCTCCCTTCCTATATGTGTCCGGCATATTATTGCACATTGTCTCATTTTCCCTTGACGGTGAATGGAAAGGCGGACATTATGAAATTCCCGCCTCCTGAAAGGCCACGTCCGGCCGCCGTTCCGGAATCCCTCCCGCTGTTCTGGAAGGAATTGGCCGCGGATGTTCAAGCGCTCTGCCCGGACGAACGGCTTGAAACAGACACCAATTTCTATGCGGCCGGTGGAGATTCCATTAAAGCGATCCAGTTGTCCTCCCGCTTAAAGGAGCAGGGGCTTGAGCTCAGCGTGCGGGATATCCTGGTCCACCCTGTTCTGTCGGAAATGGCAGGGTATATTGTCCCCGCCGTACCGCTGCCGGAACAGGGGCTGTGTGAGGGAGAGATCCCTGTCACACCAGTCTGGCAATGGTTTTTTGCCCATCAATTCCCCCGGCCCGGCCGCTATAATCAATCGCTTCTGCTGCGATTGGACAAGGGCATCACTGTCGGGATGCTGGAGGAAGCGTTCGCTGTTCTGGTGCGCCACCATGACCTTCTGCGGCTGAACATACACGGGGAAAAAGCCGATATCAATCATGCGCATTTGGAAAGGGAATGGTACATTTGGAAAACATCTGGGGCGGCAGATGCCGCGTTTCACCCGTTCCCCGTCGACTTCCGCATTGACGAGGATCTGCTGATCCGCCCCTGTTTTGTGGAAGAAAATGGGGTGTCCTATCTCCGGATTATCGCCCATCATCTGATTGTGGATGGCGTCTCCTGGCGTATCTTGCTGGATGATCTCGCCATGCTTCTCCGGCAAGCCCGGGACCAAAATCCCCTGCGGCTTCCAGAAAAAGGCCTTTCCTATCAGCAATACGCTGAGAATCTTTTAAAGAAACAACAGGGTTTTGCGGCATCTTCGGCGCTGTGGGAGGAAATCCGCGTTCTGAACGGGGCACAGCTGCTTATGGTTCCGGATACTGCCTGTACGTATGGTGAGGCTGGTATACTTCTGACGGATTTTGAGCCCTATATCACCCCGGAGCTGTTGGCAAAGGGGAGCGGACGATACCAGGGAAATACCGGAGAATTCCTATTGGCAAGCCTTTTTCGTGCAGTCCAAACGGTTTTCAATACGAAAGAAGCGCTGTTTGAATTGGAAGGCCATGGGCGCGACCGGCCGGGGATAAGCCCCATCGAACGTACAGTGGGCTGGTTTACCGTCCTTTATCCGGTTCATTTACGCTCTGCCTGCTCGGATCCGGACGGCTGGATGAACGAAATCATGGGTCAATGCAGGACTTACGGCGACCGCCGGTACGAATGGGAAACCATTCACATGCGAGATAACGGCACTTTTCTCCGTGCACAGCCGATTCGTTTCAATTATTTGGGGGAATTGCGCCCACAGACGCAGGGCGTCTTTACCCTAGAGCCGTTTTTTCCGACGACGGAGACGGCGGGGGAAAACCGGTTTTCCTGTTTGTTCAGTGTGGACAGCTTGTTTCTCGGCCGCCGTCTCCACGCGAAAATTCTATTCAATTCCCATGCCTTTTCCTACACCATTATCCAGCGGCTGGCTGACGAATGGAAAAAAGAGCTCTCTGCTCTTCTTCTGCCGCTGCGGAAGCGGGAAAACGAAGCGAAGAGCGAGGATTAGTTGATTTGGGAGGGACATGAGATGAGCCGTATATCGGACAGTGAAATTTGCACAATGCTGGGGATCCGATTTCCTCTTTTTCAGGGAGGCATGGCCTGGATATCCGGTGTGAGTTTAGCCGCCGCCGTATCGGAAGCCGGGGGATTGGGGATATTGACATCGGTAGGTGAAACGGCGGAATCGCTGCGCGACTCCATCCGGCGGGTACGGGAGAAGACGAGAAACCCTTTTGGCGTGAACATTATGCTACAGTCGCCGCATGTACAGGAGCTGGCGGAAGTCCTGACCGAAGAAAGGGTGCCGGTTGTGACGACCGGCGCGGGTAACCCTGCCCCCTTCATGGCGGACTGGGCTCGTGCCGGAATCCGGGTAATTCCCGTCGTCGCCTCGGTTTCGTCGGCTCGGTTGATGGAACGGTATGGCGCCTCCGCTGTTATTGCGGAGGGCACGGAATCCGGCGGGCATATCGGGGAAATCACCACATTGTGTCTGACTCCGCAGATAGCCGACGTTGTCCGTATTCCTGTCATTGCAGCGGGAGGAATTGGCGATGGCCGGGGAATGGCCGCCATGTTTCTTCTGGGAGCCCACGGGGTTCAGGTCGGGACTCGGTTCCTGCTGGCTCGGGAATGCCCTGTGCATGAGGAATATAAAAAGCTTCTCCTCAAAGCTAAGGATACAGGTACAATCGTGACTGGCCGTCGATGGAAAAAGACAATTCGGGCGCTGAAAACTCCCTTTACCAGCCGGTTGGCGGAAGAAGAGGAAAAAGCTCGTCACATCTCGCCTGCGGCGGCTGCCTTCGGAACAGGCGCTTTGAAAAAGGCTGTGCGGGAAGGTGACAGGGAACAGGGCTGTTTTATGGCCGGACAGATAGCCGGGATGCTGGATCGGGAACAAACCGCCCGGGATATTGTGGAGGAGATTGCCCTGCAGGCGGAAAAATTGCTGGAGAATAGGCCGTGATTTTTTGTAAGGAGAATCGTATGAACGATATGGAATCGAAGCTGCGTCATCGGCTTTTGGATTATGCTGACATTTTTCTGAATCAGCGTCTCATAAGCCAAATAGACGAGCTTTATCGGACGATCCGTTGGGTTCTACAGCAGAATAGGAAGTTGCTGCTATGTGGAAACGGAGGCAGCGCCGCAGATTGCCAGCATATAGCAGGAGAATTTGTCGGTCGATTGAAAAAAGAACGGGAGGCGTGGCCTGCCTTGTCCTTGTGCATGGATCCGTCCGTGCTGACATGCCTGAGCAACGATTATTCGTTTAACCAGGTTTTCAAAAGACCGATCGAGGCGTTCGGCGAACCCGGGGATTTGCTGATAGCCTTGAGCACAAGCGGTAATTCCGAGAATATACGGAATGCTATAGAAACGGCAAAAACTCAAAAAATCTTAACCTGTCTGATCACAAACCGTAACGGAGGAGCTGCCGCCAGCTCCTCCGACAAAACGCTTTATATTCCTACAGAGAATACGCAGGTCGTTCAGGAAGTGACGATAACGATCTTTCATATTCTTTGTGGAAGGCTCGAAAATGAAAAGGGATAAGTGTGTTTTTTTCGATAGAGACGGCACATTGATACAAGATAAGGGATATGTTTATCAGAAAAAGGATTTGACCTTTTTATATGGGGTGCCCCAGGCTCTGAAAATTTTAAAAAGAAAAGGATTCAAACTGATAGTCATCACCAACCAATCGGGAGTATCCAGAGGATATTTTACCTTGCGGGATGTTCATGCATTTCATCAGTATATGAATCGTTGCCTGAGAATCGAAGCCGGTGTGGAGATAGACGACTTTTTTGTTTGCCCCCACTTACCTTCAGGGTGTATCGCCCCCTATAATATTTTATGCGATTGTCGGAAGCCCAAACCGGGATTGATCTACAAAGCGATGGAAAAATATCCTATTGATATCAGTGCCTCTTATATGGTTGGAGATAAATTAACGGATATATGGCTCGGATATTCATTACCTTTAAAAGGGGTATATTCTATTACAGATGATCACTCGCTGCTGAGATATGCAAAGTGTATGATATAAAAGGTTCGGATTCAAAAAATGTGACAATCTGATAGGCACATCCTTATTAAGAGCTAAATCTTCTCATTTATAGTATAATTATCAGGGTATACTTTTTCTATTATCGGTAGTTCACTACAGTGGGAATTATGGGTTCTGAGATTCAAATCAACTTGAGTCTAATCGAGTTCGGAGATTCGCGTATTTTTTGATAAAAGACTTAACTGCAAGAATCAGGTTTGATTCGTTAACAGACATTGCAGGCCTGACAGAGTATAGTTGAAAATTGAAAGTTCGGTCAAACTATGCTATAATTTATTGGTTGACATTCCAGGCTGTCTGGAGTAAAATGGCCTTTAGAACGAATGTTCTAAACTTGTGGTGAGCAAATTCGTGCAATAGCCCCCAAAATAGGGATGGATGAACATACAGAACAGGTGCTGTGTGATTTAGCTGAGTTTATAATGGAGAAAAATGCCTATGAGTGAGCAAGAGTTATTTAAATTAGTCGCGCCCTACAAGCCCACCGGCGACCAGCCGGAAGCCATCGCCAAATTGGTGGAAGGGATCAAAAGAGGGGATAAAGAGCAGACGTTGCTGGGGGTTACGGGCTCCGGTAAGACGTTCACCATGGCCAATATTATTCAGCAGGTGAAAAAGCCCACCTTGGTTCTGGCTCACAATAAGACGTTGGCCGCGCAATTATGCTCGGAATTTCGTGAATTCTTCCCAACGTCTTCGGTGGAGTATTTCGTCTCCTATTATGATTATTATCAGCCGGAGGCATATATCGCCTCAACGGATACGTATATCGAAAAAGATTCCGCGATCAACGACGAGATCGACAAACTCCGCCATTCGGCCACGTCCGCCCTGTCAGAGCGGCGAGACGTCATCATCGTGGCGAGCGTTTCCTGCATTTACAGCCTCGGCAACCCCATCGACTACCGCAACATGATTATTTCCCTGCGGCCGGGCATGATAAAACCGCGGGACGAGCTTCTTGCCAAGCTGATAGAGCTCCAATATGAACGCAACGACATTAATTTCACCCGGAACAAGTTCCGCGTCCGCGGCGACGTGGTCGAAATTTTTCCCGCCTACGCAGGGGAAACGGTCATCCGGGTGGAGTTTTTTGGGGACGAGGTCGACCGCATCAGCGAGATCAATCCTCTGACGGGCGAGCTTAAAGGGCTGCTCGGCCATATCGCCATCTATCCGGCCTCTCACTATATCGTTCCGCGGGACAAAATGGAAGACGCGGTTCAGGAGATCGAGCGGGAGCTCGCCGAACGGGTGGAGTTTTTCAAAAAGAACGGCCAGCTTCTCGAGGCGCAGCGCATCCTTCAGCGTACCCGCTATGACATCGAGATGCTGCGGGAAATCGGGGTGTGCAAGGGGATCGAGAACTATTCCCGTGTCCTGGCGGGACGGGCCCCTGGTTCTTCTCCCTTTACTCTGCTCGATTATTTTCCGGACGACTATCTGCTCTTCGTGGACGAATCCCACGTGACCCTGCCCCAGGTTCGCGGTATGTTCGGCGGGGATTTCGCCCGCAAGAAAAATCTGATCGATTATGGGTTCCGCCTGCCGAGCGCCTACGACAACCGGCCGCTGAATTTCGACGAGTTTTATGACCGGGTCAACCAAGTGGTGTTCGTCAGCGCCACGCCGGGGGATTTTGAGCGGGGGCACAGCACCGAGACGGTGGAACAGGTCATCCGTCCGACCGGCCTGCTCGATCCGGAGGTGGTGGTCAAGCCGGTCGAAGGGCAGATCGACGACCTGATGGACGAAATCCGGACGAGAGCTGCCCGGCAGGAGCGGGTGCTCGTGACCACCTTGACCAAAAAGATGGCGGAGGATCTGACCACCTACTTCGATAATGCCGGCCTGCGGGTCCGGTATATGCACCACGATATCGACACCATGGAACGCATGGAGATCATCCGGGATCTGCGGCTGGGTGAATTTGACGTTCTGGTCGGGATCAACCTGCTGCGGGAGGGCCTGGATATTCCGGAGGTTTCCCTGGTGGCGATCCTGGATGCGGATAAGGAGGGCTTCCTCCGCTCCGAAACCTCTCTGATCCAGACCATCGGCCGGGCGGCCCGCAACGCAGAGGGGCAGGTCATCATGTATGCCGATCAGGTGACGCCCTCGATGGAGAGGGCCATCCATGAGACCAATCGGCGCCGTGCCATCCAGATGCGGTATAATGAGGAACACGGCATCGTGCCCAAAACCATCCTCAAGGATGTGCGGGATATCATCGAGATATCCCCGAAAAACAAGGGCCTGGACAAGCCGGCGAAGCGCCTGAGCCGCGCGGAGCGGCAGCAGCGGATCGAGCAGCTTACCAGGGAGATGAAGAACGCCGCCAAGCTGCTGGAATTCGAGCACGCGGCCTGGCTGCGGGACGAGATCGACAAGTTGAGGAAAATGGACTGAAGCATATTCTTTTTGCAGGGGGTGCGTACGATGCCGCCGCTGGAATTTGGCACGATCCGGGGCTTCGGGGATTTCCGTGCCGCCCTGCTGCGGGCGGGATTCGCCGTGGGTGGCGAAAATGACGAGGGGATCTTTTCCCTTCGTCCCTATATGGACCCATCCCTGCAATATCATACCGGCGACCCCGAAACCGATCCCTGGCTCTGGCGTGTCCGAGTGCTCGAAGACCGGGCTCTTGCCGGCGGCAAGGTGTTTTCCGGCAAAGCGGGCTGGATATCCCGGGAGTGGTATCCGCTTTTCCTGGCGGTCCGCCGCCGGGGGAAAAGCCTCGAAGAACTGTATGCCGATGGCCTTGTTTCCCGGCTGGACCGGGAGGTTTACCGGACGGTAGCCGGGGCGGGTCTCCTGCCGGTACACAAGCTCAGGGAACGGATCTCCTGCGACAAACCGTCCCAGATCGAGGCGGCGCTGTCCCGCCTCCAGGCTGGTCTGTTTCTCACCGTCTGCGGGGAGACGCGCAAGCTCTCCAAGGATGGCCGCCCCTATGGCTGGCCAGTCTCCCTGGTCTGTACGCCCGAGGCGTTTTTTCCAGAGGACGTGTGGGGAGAGTCCCTCCGGATATCACCGGGGGAGGCATATGCCCGGATCCGGGAGCAGATGCTCCGCCTGAATCCGCAGGCGGACGAAAAGCATATTCGCCGCTTCATCGGCGGATGAATCCAACTATGGCGGCATACTCGAGCTGCCGGGGATAGAGAGGGACTGTATTTATGCAGAGCAAACTGACCGTCAAAGGCGCCAGGGAACACAATTTGAAAAACGTGGATATCGAAATCCCCCGGGACAAGCTGGTGGTGTTTACCGGCCTGTCGGGATCGGGAAAATCCTCCCTGGCCTTCGATACCATCTACGCCGAGGGACAGCGGCGGTACGTGGAAAGCCTGTCCTCCTATGCCCGCCAGTTTTTGGGCCAAATGGAAAAGCCGGACGTGGATTATATCGAAGGTCTGTCGCCCGCCATTTCCATCGACCAGAAGACCACCTCGAAAAATCCCCGTTCCACCGTGGGGACCGTCACCGAAATCTACGACTATCTCCGCCTGCTCTACGCCCGGATCGGCATCCCGCATTGCCCCATCTGCGGCCGGGAGATCAAGCAGCAGACGGTGGACCAGATCGTCGACCGGGTGATGGCGCTCGAGGAGGGGACCCGGATTCAGGTGCTGGCGCCTGTGGTCAGGGGACGCAAGGGTGAGCACGCCAAGGAATTCGAGGCGGCCCGGAAATCCGGATATGTCCGGGTGCGGGTGGACGGCAATGTCTACGACCTGTCCGAAACCATCCCAATGGAGAAGAATAAAAAACACACCATCGAGGTGGTGGTGGACCGGCTGGTGGTCCGCGCGGACATGCGGGGCCGTCTGGCCGATTCGGTGGAAACCGCGACGGGCCTCACCGGCGGGCTGGTCACCATCGACGTAGTGGGGGGGGAGGAGCTGCCTTTTTCCCAGAACTACGCCTGTCCCGAGCATGGGGTGAGCATCGAAGAGCTCTCTCCCCGGATGTTTTCCTTCAACAATCCCTTCGGTGCCTGTCCGAAATGCACTGGACTCGGTGTTTTCATGTCCATGGACCCCGACCGGATCCTCCCGGATAGGAAGCTGTCCATCCGCCAGGGCGCTATCCGCGCAAGCGGCTGGAGCTATGCCGACGGGGGCACCATTGCCCAGATGTATTACGAAGGGCTAGCCGCCCATTACGGCTTTTCGCTGGATACGCCCGTCCAAGACCTGCCGAAAAAGGTGGTTGACGTCATCCTGTACGGCACGAACGGCGAAAAGATCAAGATGACCCGCAAAATGGAATACGGCAGCGGGGAATATTTCACCGATTTCGAAGGGGTGCTGAACAATCTCCAACGGCGGTACCGGGAAACCTCCAGCGAATGGATGCGGGAGGAGCTCGAGGAATACATGAGTGAAATCCCCTGCCCGGAATGCCATGGCCACCGGCTCAAGCCGGAAAGCCTGGCCGTGACTGTGGGAGGGGAGAACATCTCTTCCCTGAGCCGGCTGTCGGTGTCGGGCGCCCTGTCCTTTCTCGATAGCCTGGAACCCAGTCTCACCGACCGGGAGCGAAAGATCGGGGAGCGGATCCTCAAGGAGATCCGGGAACGCCTGGGCTTTCTCCAGAGCGTGGGTCTCGAATATCTCAGCCTGTCCCGGGCATCCGGCACCTTGTCCGGGGGCGAGAGCCAGCGCATCCGCCTCGCCACCCAGATCGGATCCTACCTGATGGGGGTGCTCTATATCCTGGACGAGCCCAGTATCGGCCTGCATCAGCGGGACAACGACAAGCTGCTCGCCACCCTCAAACGCCTGCGGGACCTGGGCAACACCCTGATCGTGGTGGAGCACGACGAGGACACCATGCGGGCAGCCGACTGGATCGTGGATATCGGCCCGGGGGCCGGTGTCCACGGCGGCAACGTGATCTGTTCTGGGCCGGTGGAGGAGGTCTGTGCCTGCAAGGAGTCGGTCACCGGCCAGTATCTCAGCGGCCGGCGCCGCATCCCCGTGCCGGCGGAACGCCGTCCCGGCTCCGGCCGGCTGCTGACCGTCCGTGGGGCCAGTGAAAACAATTTGAAAAATATCGACGTCTCTTTCCGCCTGGGGGCGTTCAATTGCGTCACCGGCGTGTCCGGCTCGGGGAAATCCTCCCTGGTCAATGAAATCCTGTACAAGCACCTGGCCGCCGCGCTCAATGGCGCCCGCTGCCGTGCCGGGGCGCACGGCTCCATCGAGGGCCTGGAGGCCCTCGACAAGGTCATCGACATCAACCAGGCCCCGATCGGGCGGACCCCGCGGTCCAACCCCGCCACTTATACCGGCGTGTTCAACGACATCCGGGAGCTCTTCGCCTCCACTGCCGACGCGAAAATGCGCGGCTTTTCCGCCGGCCGCTTTTCCTTCAACATCAAGGGCGGGCGCTGCGAGGCCTGCCAGGGGGACGGCATTATCAAGATCGAGATGCATTTCCTGCCCGATATTTACGTCCCCTGCGAGGTCTGTAAAGGCCGTCGCTATAACCGGGAGACGCTCGAGGTCAAATATAAAGGTAAGAGCATTTACGACGTTTTGGACATGACGGTGGAAGAGGCGCTCTCCTTTTTTTCCAGCGTTCCCAAGATCGCCCGCAAGCTCCAGACCTTATACGACGTGGGGCTCGGCTATATCCAGGTCGGGCAGCCCGCCACCACCTTGTCGGGCGGCGAGGCCCAGCGGGTTAAACTGGCCTCCGAGCTGTCGCGGCGCGCCACCGGCAAAACGGTGTATATCCTGGACGAACCGACCACCGGCCTGCATACCGCCGACGTACAGCAGCTCATCGAGGTGCTGCAGAAGCTGGTGGAGGGCGGCAACACTGTCATCGTCATCGAGCACAACCTGGATGTGATCAAAACCGCCGATTATATCATCGATCTCGGTCCCGAGGGCGGGGATAAAGGCGGGCTGGTGGTAGCGGCCGGCACGCCGGAGGAAGTGGCGGCCGTCTCGGACTCCTATACCGGGCAGTATCTGCAGAAGGTGCTCTCGCAGGAGGAGACCTGAGGATATCCGGCCGGCGTATACTCACCCCGGTCGTGGTGCAGACTAAGCGCATCAAGAGGAACGGGAGACGGCGGGATGCGCATATCGGATATTCCCTGGGAGATGGTCCAACAGGAATTGTACAGTTGGAATCGGCCCCTTTCTTTGGAGACCGTCCGGCTGCTGGACGAGCTCTTCTTTTCGCTGGAGGACACGGGGGAGAGGGGCGATCTGATCCTGGTTTTCGGGAGCCGGCGGGGCTTCCGTTACCGTGGGCGTCAGGCGCTGCGGCTGTACCAGGCCGGGCGGGCACCCCATATCCTCGTTTCCGGGGGAACGCGGGATCCGGCTCTGCCGACAGAAGCCTCCCTGTTCCGTCAGGGCTTTCGGGAACATGGGGTGCCGGACGAGGTGATTTTAACCGAGGAGATGTCCCGGACCACGCCTGAAAACGTCGCGAATACGGCTGCCATGCTCCGGCGCCGGTACGGCAAAACGCCGCTTATCCTGCTGCTTGTGACGGCGGAATTCCACATGACGAGAGCCTACCTGACCGCCAAAAAAGGTTTCCCGGATTCCTACCGGCTGGTCTCCTGTCCGGCTGTGAGCCTGCACGGCAAACGGGACAATTGGTTCGCCACCCCGCTTGGACGGGAGCGTCTCGGGCGGGAGCTGCAGTCCCTGGTGGCCTGTGCCCGCAACGGGCTGGCGGCGGATCGGGAGCTGTTTGCGGGATTGCGGGAGCCCGTCTGCCGGGGCTGACAGGCCGTGTGGGCTTATCCGGCGAGGCCGCCGGCTACCATTTTTTCAGTCTGAATTCGATCGAAACCGGCGGGTTTTCCGCCGGTTTTTGCGCGTTTTGTGGGCAATTTCGTTCAAAAGGGGAGGATTCGGACATGGAAATATCGGAAAAAAGCGGCGTTCATCAAGGAATATTTACAAATCTTTCATATACTGTTTTTCTCCGTATTGTATGATACTATAGACGTCAGCCGTGAGGTGGAAGGACATGTCATGTTTGGATATGTGAAGGTATACCAGCCGGAACTGAAGATGGGGGAATTCGAGCACTACCGCGGCGTCTATTGTGCGCTGTGCAAACAGCTTGGCAAGCGGTACGGTTTTTTGGCCCGTATGACCTTGAGCTACGACTTCACCTTTCTGGCGCTCTTTTATATGGCGCTCGGGGATGACTGCCCCGGGTTCAAAAAGGGGCGGTGCGCGTTCAATCCGCTGAAAAAACGGACCTGCTGCTGTGGCGGCCCGGCTCTCGAGGACGCGGCCGACGCGGCCGCGCTGCTGGTGTATTACAAAACCCGGGATACCATCGCCGACAGTGGCTTCTGGAAACGCCTCGGCGCCCGCTGCCTGCTTCCGTTTGTTTCCGCCGGCCGCAAAAAGGCCGCGCGGGCAAAGCCGGAGCTGGACGCGGTCATGGCGGACTGTATGCGGCTGCAGGCCGGGCTGGAACAGGCGAAATCCCCTTCCGTTGATGCGGCGGCCGAACCCACGGCACGTATGCTTGCCTATCTGGCGGCGGCGGCGGCGCGGGACGAACGCGAAAAACGCATCCTCGACCGGTTCGGCTACTGCCTGGGCCGGTGGATCTATCTCATCGATGCCGCGGACGACCTGGAAGAGGATCTGCAAAACGGAAGCTACAATGCCTTTGCGCTCTCCCGCCGGTTGACTGCCGGGGACGCCGCTGCCCTCGGGGAGGCCAGGCGATACGCCGAGGGTTCGCTCAACGCGACCCTCGCGGAGTGTGAGGCGGCCTACAATTTATTGGATATCCGCCGGTTTGACGGTATATTGCGCAACGTGCTGGAGCTCGGGCTGCCTTACGTGCAGAAACAGGCGCTCTTTGGCGATCCGCAGTCGAAATCCGGCAAACGCAGAAAGCGAGAGGACCCGAACTATGACTGATCCCTATCAGGTGCTGGGCGTACAGCCGAGCGCCACCGACGAAGAGGTAAAAGCGGCCTATCGGGAGCTGGCCAAGAAATACCATCCCGACCACTACAACGACAACCCGCTCTCCGATCTCGCGCAGGAAAAGATGCAGGAGATCAACGAGGCGTACGACGCCATTATCCGGATGCGCCGGCAGGGCGGTCCGGCACCGCAGGGCGGGGCCCCTTCCCAGGGAGGTGGGACCTCCCGTTTCATGGATATCCGCAACCTCATCCGCACCGGACGGGTGATGGATGCCGAAACCCTCCTAGACGGGATTCCCGGCCCTTCCCGGGACGGGGAATGGTATTTCCTCAAGGGGAGTGTCCTGTTCAAAAAAGGATGGCTCGACGACGCCTACAACCATTTTTCCACTGCGGTCCGGATGGATCCGGGCAACATGGAATACCGGCAGGCCCTCAACCAGATGGAGATGCGGCGGCAGAACGGCGGATACCGGACCGGCCGTCAGACGGCGGGAGGCTGCAGCGCCTGCGACATGTGCAGCGGCCTGATCTGCGCGGACTGCTGCTGTGAATGCATGGGCGGCGACCTTATCCGCTGCTGCTGACACGGATGAAAGTTTCAATATGCCGGGCCCCGGACGGGCGGCCGGCTGGAAAGGCCTGATGGCAGTTCATGAAGCACAGCGGAAAAATCGCGTTGGGCGGGTTGCTTGCCGCCCTCTCCTTAGTCTGTATGCTCCTGACCATTTTTCCTTTTGCCGACTATGCCCTGCCCGCTCTCGCAGGGGTGCTTCTCATCCCCATCGTACTCGAGAGCGGCGTGAAATGGGGGTTTATGGTCTATGCCGTCGTGGGGATCCTGAACGCGATCCTGACTCCCTCCCTGGAGGCAAAAGTGCTTTTCATCGCCTTTTTCGGGTATTATCCGGTTCTCAAGGCCCTGATCGAGCGCATTCGTTTCCGGCCGTTGGAATGGGCGGCCAAACTCCTGCTCTTCAACGGTACGTTTGTGGCCGCCTATTGGCTCATGCTGCATGTGTTCGCCCTGCCGGCCGACAGCCTGGAGCTGTTCGGCGTCAATGTGCCGCTGCTCCTGCTCGGCGCCGGGAACATCGTGTTTGTCATTTACGACGTGGCGGTCACCAATCTCATCGTCCTGTATCAGAGGATGCTGCGCCCGAAGCTTCTGCACATATTCCGCATCTGAATGGACAGCCGGGCGCTGTCCATTTTCATTTTCAATTGCAGGAACGGGGAATGCCGCTTGCAATTTCGACGCGAAGGCGGTACAATACTAACGGAATACGCAGCGGCAGGCGGAAAGGTTGGATCGGCTTGAAAACGAATTTGATCGCGCATATCACCCGGGAAATGCCGGGTTTTTCCAAAGGGCAGAAACGCATCGCCCACTATATACTCGAGCATTATGACACCGCGGCGTTCATGACGGCCTACCGGCTGGGCGAAACCGTCGGGGTGAGCGAATCCACAGTGGTCCGCTTTGCGGCGGAGCTGGGGTTCGAGGGGTATCCGCAGCTGCAAAAAGCGATGCAGGAGCTTATCCGCAGCAAGCTGACCTCGGTCCAGCGGGTGGAAGTCACCCGGGCACGCATGGGGGACAGCGAGGTGCTGGACAACGTGATGGCTTACGACATGCAGAACATCCGGCAAACCCTCGAGGAGTTGCCGCGGGATGTGTTCGACCGGGCGGTGGACGCGCTGGTAAGCGCCCGCAAGGTCTATATTTTCGGGGCGGGGAGCTGCCGCGCGCTCGCCAATTTCGCGGCGTATTATCTCAAGCTCCTCCTGCCCGACATCCATCTGGTGTATACCTCCAGCGAGACCGAGATCCTCGAAGAGCTCATCCATATCAGTGAAGAGGACACCATCCTCGGGATGAGCTTTCCGCGATATTCCAGCAAGGCGGTCAAAACCCTGCATTTCGCGCATTCCCGCCGCGCGAAGGTCATTGCGATCACCGACAGCCTGCTCTCTCCCATCGCGGATTTTGCCACCTGCCTGCTTCTGGCCCACAGCGACATGGCCACCATCGTCGACTCGCTCGTGGCGCCGCTGAGCGTGCTCAACGCGCTGATCGTGGCGGTGTCGCTCCGCCGGATGGAGCAGAACCGGGAGACGCTCAACGAGCTCGAAGGGCTGTGGGAGACCTATCAGGTATACCAGCCGTTCGAAAAAACGGCGGACGGGGTGTGAAGGTGCGGAGTATGGAATCGGATCGGCCCGTCATTGTGGTGGGCGGAGGCGCCGCGGGGCTGATGGCGGCCGGATGCGCGGGCCGCCGCGGCCGGCCGGTCACGGTGATGGAACGCAATCCCCGGCCGGCACGCAAGGTGCTCATCACCGGGAAAGGCCGCTGCAATGTCACCAATAACTGCACCGCTGAAGACGCCGTCGCCCATGTCCCGGGCGGGGGCCGGTTCCTGTACAGCGCCTTTTCCGCCTTCACGCCGCAGGACTGCATGGCCTTGTTCGAAGAACAGGGCGTGCCGCTCAAAACCGAACGGGGCGGCCGGGTATTCCCGGAATCCGACAAAGCGATGGACATCGCCGACGCGCTGGCGAGATATGCCAGGACGGGCGGCGCCCGGATAAGGCAGGGGCGGGTTTCGGAGCTCCTGATCGCGGACGGGGCCTGCCGGGGGGTGAGGCTGGAGGATGGGAGTGTCCTTGAAGCCGGAGCCGTGATCGTCTGCACGGGCGGGCTGTCCTATCCGCTGACCGGCTCGACCGGGGACGGATATGCCCTGGCACGTCAGGCGGGGCATACCGTCACGCCGCTGCGTCCCTCCCTGGTGCCGCTCGAGGCGGAGGACGGCTGGTGCGCGGCCCTGCAGGGGCTATCTTTGAAAAACGCCGGTCTGACCGTCCGGGACGAAGCCGGGCAAAAGACCATTTACCGGGACTTCGGGGAGATGCTGTTCACCCATTTCGGCCTGTCGGGGCCGATGATCCTCAGCGCCAGCGCCCATCTGCGCCATATGGCGCGGGGGCGGTATACCGTCCACATCGACCTGAAGCCCGCGCTGACGCCCGAACAGCTCGACAGCCGGCTGGTACGGGATCTGCGGGCGGAACAAAACCGGGCGTTCGGGACCCTGCTTGGCGGCCTGCTGCCGCGGTCGATGGTTCCGGTCATGGCGGAGCTCTGCGGTGTTCCGCCTGAGCGGAAGTGCCACAGCGTCACCCGGGAGGAACGGGCCGGGCTGCTCCGGCTCCTCAAGGACCTGCCGGTACGGATCGCGGGCTTCCGGCCGGTGGAAGAGGCCATCGTCACCGCCGGCGGCGTGGCCTTGAAGGAAATCGACGCAAAAACCATGGCGTCAAAAAAACTGCCGGGGCTGTTTTTTGCCGGAGAGGTGTTGGACCTAGACGCCTACACCGGCGGCTTCAATCTCCAGATCGCCTTTGCTACCGGTCAGGCGGCCGGCCGGGCGGTCTGACCGGAAAGGATCGGGGCGGATGTACAACAACGATTATATCCTGCGGATGATTGAGGACCTGGGCCGGGTGCTGCGGCAGGTGTTTTTGCAGGAAGAGGAAGAGATGTTCGAGATTGTGGACGAGGAGGGCCGCTTTTCCGAAAGCGATTTTCTCGGCTATCGCGTGGGCCGGCTGCTCTTGGAACGGAGGATCAACGAAGCAGAGAACCTCCTGTTCGACGAGATCGAACGGGATCCCCAGCCGTCCTTTCTCGCGGTCGGCGTCCATTTTTACGAGGACCTTCAGGAGCTGTCCGACGAGGAGCTGGAGGCGGCAGATTTCTCCCGGGAGGAGATCGCCGAGGGGCTGGAAGCCCTGAAACGTCTCTGTATGGTTCCCGGTGAAGAGCCCGTATCTGAGAAACAGGAGGCATCATCCATGCAGGACCACAAACCGGTTTCGATTGCGATCGACGGCCCTTCGGGGGCGGGGAAGAGCACCATCGCCCGGATCCTTGCGGGGCGGCTCGGCGTTTTATATGTGGATACCGGGGCACTCTACCGCGCGGTGGGCTGTTTCGTGCTGGACCGCGGCGCGGACCCGTCCAGGGCGGACGAGGTCGAGCCCCTGCTGGGCGGCCTGAAGGTGGAGCTGCGCCATGAACACGGTGAACAACGCGTTTACGTCAATGGGGAGGATGTCACCGGCCGCATCCGGACGCCGGAGATTTCTATGGCGGCCTCGGCCGTATCGGCCCTGCCGGCGGTGCGTCGTTTCCTGTTCCACCTGCAGCGGGATACCGCGGCCGTGCAGGACGTCATCATGGACGGCCGGGATATCGGCACCGTGGTGCTCCCGGACGCGCGCCTGAAGATTTTTCTGACCGCGTCGGCGGAGGACCGGGCCGCCAGACGGACGGAGGAATTGCGCGAAAAGGGAATCGAGGCCGATTTTGACGAAGTGCTTGCGGATATGAGACAGCGGGATTATAATGATGAAAACCGGGCAGAAGCGCCGCTGCGTGCGGCCGCGGATGCTGTGCGGATCGATACGACGGGCAACACGCTCGAGGAGTCGGTCGCTATTTTGGAAAAGCTGGTGCGGGATACCATCGGCTGAAAGGGGCATACTACCATGTGGTTCGGACGGTTCTTGCTGTGGTTTTTCAAACCGCTGGCATGGCTCCTGTTCCCATTCAAAACCATAGGCCGGGAGAATATCCCGGATACGCCGGGGCAGCCGCCTTTGGTCCTCTGCTGCAACCACATTTCGGTGATCGACCCGGTTTTCCTTGAAATGTGCCAGAAACGTCACGTCTATTTCATGGCCAAGGAGGAAATTTTTAAAAACCGGCTCGCCACCTGGTTTTTCGCCAAGCAGCTCGGTGCCTTCCCGGTCAAACGGGGGGCGGGGGATACCGGGGCATTGGATACCGCCCGCCGGATCGTTGAGGAGGGGAAGCTCCTCGGGATTTTCCCGGAGGGTACCCGTTCAAAGGACGGCCGGCTGGGGCGGGCCAAATCGGGCGCCGCGCTGATTGCGGCGCAGACCGGCGCCTCGGTCCTGCCCGTCGCGATCGCCACCAAAAACCAGAAGCTCCGCCTTTTCCGTCCCACCCGGATCGTGTTTGGCCCTCCTCTATCTCCGGAGGAGCTGCACCTGGACAATCCCGAACATCCGGATCTGCGCTTCGCGTCCCGCCTGGTTATGGACAGGATCGGGGACATGATTGCGCAGAACACCCGTTAAAAGGGGGGAGGCGCCATGGAGATCCTGGTGGCGAAAACCGCCGGTTTCTGTTTCGGCGTGAACAAGGCCGTCAGCGCAGTCTATAAGCTGCTGGACGAAGGCCGGACGGTCTGTACGCTCGGGCCGATCATCCACAATCCTCAGCTTGTCGCCGATCTGGAAAAGAGGGGCGTGCGGATCGTCGGCTCACCGGATGACGTGCCGCCTGGGGCGATGCTGGTCATCCGTTCCCACGGCGTGCCGGCGTCGGTCTACGACCGGCTGCGGGAGCGGGAGGTGGACTATCTCGACGCGACCTGCCCTTTCGTGGCTAAAATCCACCGCATCGTAGAACGGCATTCGTCCGAAGGATACGCGGTCCTCATCGCGGGGGATCCGGAGCATCCGGAGGTCATGGGAATCCGCGGGCACTGCAGGGGCCCGTCATTCGTGTTCACCTCTCTGGATGATCTGGAGCGGCTGAGCCGAAATGAGGCAATTTTAAAGGAAAACCCGGTCGTTTTGGTCTCACAGACCACGTTTCAGATGGAAATATGGGAAAAGTGCTCCCAATTCGCAAAAAAACACTATACAAATCCTTTGGTTTTTGATACAATATGTAATGCGACTGCCGAAAGACAACATGAGGCGGTTGCTTTGTCGCAGAAGAGCGACGTGATGGTGATTGTCGGCGGGCGTCAGAGCTCCAACACCGCCAAGCTTCGGGATGTGTGCCAGCAAGGCTGTCGGACGATTCTGATCGAAACGGCGGACGAGCTGTCCTCCGGTCCGTTTGCTGGAGCAAAGGTCGTCGGCCTTACGGCCGGTGCCTCGACCCCCGCCGATATTATAAAGGAGGTACTTTCAACCATGTCCGAGATTGTCAACAACGAAGTCCAAGAAAACGAGACCCTTCCCACGGCGGAAGAGGCGGCCGCTCCCGCCTCGGAATCCCCCGCTGCCGAGCAGGCCGCGGAGACGGCCCCGGAGGCTCCTGCGGAAGCCGTACCGGAAGCCCCTGCCAAATCCTTTGAGGAAATGAGCTTCGAAGAGGCCCTGGAAGCCTCTCTTCAGAGTTTGTCTACAGACGAGAGAGTCCGCGGCGTTGTCGTGGGCATTGCCCCGAACGAAGTGCAGGTCGAGGTGGTGGGCCGCAAGCAGGCCGGCTACATTCCGGCCGACGAGCTCTCTGCTACCGGCGCCAACCCTGCGGATCTCGTGAAAATCGGGGATGAGCTGGATCTCCTGATCATGCGCACCAACGATCAGGAAGGCACCATCATGCTCTCGAAGAGACGGGTCGATGCGCTCAAGGGCTGGGATACGGTCGTGGCCGCGGAAGCGAGCGGCGACATTCTCGACGGCGTTGTCACCGACGTCATCAAGGGCGGCCTGCTGGCCGTCACCCATGGCGTGCGGGTGTTCATTCCCGCCTCCCAGGCTTCGGCCGTGCGGATGGAGGATCTCTCTCCGCTGCTCAAGCAGGAGGTCCGCTTCAAGATCATCGAGGTCAACCAGAGCCGGCGCCGTGCGGTAGGGTCCATCCGTGCGGTTGCCCGTGAGGAGCGTAAGGAGAAGGAAGCGGCGTTCTGGGCGCAGGCCGAGGTCGGCCAGCGCTATACCGGCGTGGTGAAATCCCTGACCTCTTACGGCGCGTTCGTGGATCTCGGCGGTGTCGATGGCATGATCCATATTTCCGAGCTCTCCTGGAGCCGGATCAAGCATCCTTCCGAGGTTGTGAATGTAGGGGATACGGTGGATGTCTATATCCGTGACCTGGATACCGAGAAAAAGAAAATTTCCCTCGGCTACCGCAAGGCGGAGGACAATCCGTGGGAGATTTTCAAGGCCAATTATCCGATCGGCTCGGTGGTGGACGCCAAGATCGTCGGCATGACCACCTTCGGCGCGTTTGCGCAGATCATTCCCGGGATCGACGGCCTGATCCATATTTCCCAAATCGCAGACCGCCGCATTGAAAAGCCCCAGGATGAGCTGAAGATCGGTCAGGAAGTGAAAGTGAAGATCACCAACGTCGATTACGACAGCAAGCGCATCAGCTTGTCGATCCGCGCCCTTCTGGAGGACGGCGCCGCGGTCGAAACGGCTGCGGAAGAGGCCGTTTCCGAGGAAGCGCCCGCTGAGGCCGCGGCGGAAGAATCCGCTGAATAAGAGCTGGCGGAAATCATACAATAAAGAGGAAACGGGTCGGCCGTTTCCTCTTTATTATGGACGATGTGGGAGGAAAAGAGTATGATTGCCATTGCCTGTGACCATTCCGCGCTGGAAATGAAAAACGAGATGGAGGCCCTGCTCGACGAGATGGGCCTTGCCTATCATGACTATGGAACCTACACGGCCGAGAGCTGCGATTATCCCGTCTTCGGAGTCCGGGCCGCCAAAGCGGTGGCGGCGGGCGAGTGTGAACGGGGAATCGTCATCTGCGGGACCGGGATCGGCATTTCCCTTGCCGCCAACAAGGTCAAGGGGATCCGCTGCGCCTTATGCAGCGAACCTTATTCCGCAGAGCTCACCCGCCGCCACAACGACGCCAATATGCTGGCGCTGGGCGCCCGTGTGATCGGACCGGAGCTCGCCAAGAGCATCGTCCGCACCTTTTTGACCACGGAATTCGAGGGCGGACGGCATGAGCGCCGGATCGCGATGCTCGCGGCCGTGGAAAACGGGGAAGAGATCGGATGAAAGCGGTTTCCTGGAACGTCAACGGTCTGCGGGCCTGCCTGAACAAGGGCTTCGCCGACGTGGTGCGGGAGCTGGATCCGGATTTTTTCTGTGTGCAGGAAACCAAGCTACAAGCCGGGCAGTTGGATCTCACGCTGCCCGGCTATACCTCGTACTGGGATTACGCGGAAAAGAAAGGCTATTCTGGCACAATGATTTTAGCCAAAAAACCGCCGCTTTCGGTTTCGCTCGGGATCGGGGATGAGGAGCACGGGCATGAAGGCCGCTGCGTGACGCTGGAGTATCCGGCGTTTTATATGGTCACCCTCTATTCGCCCAACTCGCAGGACGGGCTGCGCCGCCTGCCTTATCGCCTGTCGTTCGAGGAGGCGCTGCGGCGCTATCTTGCCGGCCTGGACGCGAAAAAGCCGGTGATCCTCTGCGGAGACCTCAATGTCGCCCATCAGGAGATCGATCTGAAGAATCCGGGCCCCAACCGGGGGAATGCCGGGTTTTCCGACGAGGAGCGGGAGGCGTTCGGACGCCTGCTCGCCGCCGGCTTTACCGATACCTTCCGCCTGCTCCACCCGGATCAAACCGGGGCATACAGCTGGTGGTCCTATCGCTTCAACGCCCGGCGGAACAACGCGGGATGGCGGATCGATTATTTTCTCGTCAGCGACCGGCTGGCGCCGCGGGTGGTACGGGCAGATATTGCCTCCTCTGTTTTGGGTTCGGACCATTGTCCGGTCCTGCTGGAGCTGGCGGACTGATTTGGAAGATTCCGGCTGTGGGAGGCCGCGAGGACGCCCTGGTGATTCGAAAAGGACGGATGGTTTTGAAGGATCTGCCCCGTGAGGTCCTGCATCTGCAGATGCAGGCGGCCGTGGAAAATTTACGGAAAAACCGGATGGATGCCTATCTGGTCTCCCGCAAAGAGGATGTCGTTCCGCAGGTGCGCGCGTTGCTGCATGCCAGCGATTCGGTGGCGGTGGGGGGATCGGAGACGCTGAAGGAGAGCGGCGTTCTGGAACTGCTGCGAAGCGGGGACTACCGGTTTATCGACCGGTACGCTCCCGGCCTGACGCCGGAACAGGTGCGCCGGGTGTTTCTGGACAGCCTCTCCGCCGACGCCTACCTCTGTTCGGCCAACGCCGTCACCATGCGGGGAGAGCTCTATAACGTCGACGGCAACGGCAACCGTGTGGCGGCGCTGTGTTACGGGCCCGCTTCCGTCATCGTCGTCGCGGGCCGCAACAAGCTGGTATCGGATCTCGACGAGGCCGTCAGCCGCGTCAAACGCATGGCGGCACCCGCCAACGCCCTGCGCCTCTCGAAGGAGACGTACTGTGCCCGGACCGGGCGCTGTCTCGGTCTCGGCTCGCCGTCCTGCACCGACGGCTGTACGGTACCGGACCGGATCTGCAGCACCTATGTCGTGCATGGGTGGCAACAGGAAAAGAGCCGGATCAAGGTCATACTGGTGGAAGAGGACCTGGGGCTTTAATTGGAATTTTTTTCAAAATACTGGCCGATCCGACAGCGGAAAAACCTCTCTTGGATGAAGCGGCTGTTCCCGGCTCATACTATAGATGCGGGCCGCGGATTGCATCGCGTCCATGGATGGATTTGGAAAAGGTTTGTATTTGATTTTTCCCAAAATCATGCTATAATAGGAATGTTAAAATTCGTGGGGAGTTGGATGAGATTGGAAAAATACCTGATCCGCGGAGGGAATCCCCTGTTTGGTGAAGTGGAAATCAGCGGAGCGAAAAACGCCGTCGTCGCGATCCTGTCGGCGACCCTGTTGGCCAATGGCGTCTGCCGCATTGAAAATATACCGAATATCGCCGACGTCACGACCAGCCTGGATATTTTGGAAAATCTCGGCGCGGTGGTGAAACGTGTCAACAAAAACACCGTGGAAGTGGATTCCCGTCCGGTGTTCAGCCATACCGTGCCGCACGACCTGGCCAGGAAGATGCGGGCCTCCTATTATTTTATGGGGGCGCTGCTCAGCCGGTTCGGCGCCGCGAAGGTCGCGATGCCGGGCGGCTGTAATTTCGGGGTGCGGCCCATCGACAAGCATTTAAAAGGGTTTATCGCGCTCGGGGCGGATGTGGCCCCGATGGAAAACGGCATGATCGAGCTGAAGGCGGAGCGTCTGGTGGGGAGTTCTGTCTATCTCGAAGCGTCGGTGGGGGCGACGGTGAATGTTATGCTGGCCGCCGTCAAGGCGCGGGGCGTGACGGTCATTGAAAACGCGGCAAAAGAACCGCATGTGGTCGATTTGGCCAACTTCCTGAACTCCATGGGTGCCGACATACGCGGGGCCGGTACCGACGTCATCAAAATCCGGGGTGTAGACCGCCTGTACGGCACCACCTATTCCGTCATTCCCGATCAAATCGAGGCCGGTACCTTTATGGCGGCGGCCGTGGCGACCGGGGGAGACGTGCTGGTGCGCAACGTCATCCCGAAGCATTTGGAATCCATTACGGCGAAGCTCCTGGAAATGGGGGCCGAGGTGGAGGAATACGACGATTATGTGCGGGTGTGCCGCCGCGGACCGATCCTCCACTGCAATGTCAAGACGATGCCGCATCCCGGTTTTCCGACCGATATGCAGCCGCAGATCGCGGTGCTCCTGGCCATGGCGGAGGGAACCAGCATCATCACCGAGAGCATCTTCGACAACCGTTTCCAGTATATGGATGAGCTTCGCCGAATGGGGGCCGACATCCTGGTCGACGGCAAGGTGGCCGTGATCCAGGGCGGCAAGCCCCTGACAGCTGCCCCGGTCAAGGCCGTGGATCTGCGGGCGGGCGCCGCGCTTGTCATCGCCGGGCTGGCCGCCAAGGGGACGACCGAGGTGGAAGATATCCACCATATCGAGCGGGGCTATGAATGCATCGTGGACAAGCTCCGCCATCTCGGAGCGGATATCGAACTGGTCCAGCAGGCGGAACCGGGACTGCGTACGGCACTGTAAGAATGGAAAGGGTGTCTTCAAATGCAGCGGTCGTCCCATGGGACGAGAGCATTTGAAGACACCTTTTGTTTCAACCGGCCGGAGGAGGGGAACACATGACTGTCACATGCGTTTGGGAGCATCATGGAAAGGCGTCGCTCATATATGCCGACCAGTTTCCGGGTGCTTATACACGAGGGGCGACCAAAGACGAGGCCTTATCCAAAATGCCGGCGGAAGTCCGGTCTTACATAGCATGGAAAACCGGGCGATATCCGCCCGGCTGGCCCGAAATCCGGATTATACAGGAGAACGCCTCGGAATTGGCTATTGAAGACGCGGACACCGACGTGCTGTTCGACCGGGAAATCGGGGTATTGGATGAGAAGGCGTATATTACCCTCAAAGCCCTGGTACTGAAATCCGCCCGCGACTTTCAGCGTCTGTATGACGCCGTGCCGGACAAGGACCGCAGCGTATTGCCGGAAAGGAGTACCTTTTACGGATCCGTACCGCGTACGGCCCGGCAGATGTATGACCATACCAGGGGTGTGAACGCATTTTATTTCGGGAAAATCCAGGTACCCGCGGACGATGCGGGACGGATAGACGATTGCCGCGAGCGCGGCTTTGCGGCATTGGAGAGCCTGCCCGGCTATCTGGAAAACCGGGTGTCCGATGACGGGTTTGGGGAACAGTGGAGCCTGAAAAAGGTCTGCCGCCGGTTTATCTGGCATGACCGGATACACGCGAAGGCCATGTACCGCATGGCAGAGCGGACCTTCGGCCCCGGCAGCGTGCCGGACGTCTTCTGTTTCGGCGGGATTTAGCTCATACTCAGGATGAACATGGGAAAGGACCAGGAACCCTTATGGCACGATTTTGTCCACTTTTCAGCGGAAGCAGCGGGAACTGTACATACATCGGGACCCCCGAAGGCGGCATCCTCATCGATGCCGGTGTGAGCGCCAAGCGGATTGAAACCGCTTGCTGGGATCGCGGGATCGGGATGGACAGCATTCGGGGGATTTTTGTCACCCATGAGCATTCCGACCACACGGCCGGACTGCGAGTGCTGCAAAAACGCTTCGGCATACCGGTTTTCGCATCTCCCGGGACACGCGCCGGACTGATCGGGGGCGGCGCGCTGCCGGAAGATGCGGATTGCCGGGCAATGGAGGAGGCCGTGGAACTTGCGGGCATGATGGTTCGGTCGTTCCGGACGCCGCACGACAGCCGGGAGAGCACGGGCTATCGCGTGAGCACCGGCGACGGCCGTACACTGGCCGTCGCAACCGACATGGGGCATATGACGGAAGAGGTGCGGACAGCCTTGTGGGGCTGTGATCTGGTGATGATCGAATCCAACCACGATATCCGTATGCTGGAAAACGGGCCGTATCCCTATGTCCTCAAGCGGCGGATCCTAGCATCGACCGGCCACCTGTCCAACGACGCTTGTTCTTTGGAGCTGCCCGAGCTGATCCGCCGGGGGGCGACACGGCTGTTTCTGGCGCATCTGAGCAAGGATAACAATTCCCCGGAGCTCGCCTATCTGACCGCGCAGTCAGCTCTGACGGAGGCGGGGATGAGAGAGGACATGGATTTTGTACTGCGGGTGGCGCCCCGCACAGATTTGGAACCGGTTATGGTGTTTTAAATGTGATAACAGTCAAATCCGGTGGATCTTTATGTGCGGCTACATCCTTTCTCCGCGCGGAGAAAGGATACAAAGAAGCGACAAACGGGGCTTCCCCTTGTAACCTACTGTGATTCAGAAAGGAAACATCGCGAACTATGACCACTCTGTATCTTGTGCGCCACTGCGAAGCCATGGGAAATATCCGCCGGATTTTTCAAGGCCACATCGATGAAGGGATCAGCGGCAACGGACGGCGGCAGCTGGAACGGCTGACGGAACGATTCCGGGATGTTCCGCTCGATGCCATTTATTCCAGTCCCCTGCAGCGGGCTATGTATACCGCCGAGGCAGTGGACGGCGCACATGGATTGCCGATCGTACAGGATCGGCGGCTTATGGAAATCCATGGCGGCGTTTGGGAGGGGAAGCCCTGGAAAATGTTGCCGTTGCTCTGCCCGGTACAAAGCTTCAAATGGAACCGTGCGCCTTGGGATTTCCATCCCCGGAAAGGGGAGGCCATGCGGGAGGTATACAGCCGCATGGCGGAGGCGCTGACCGAGATCGCGGCGGCCCATCCGGACGAAACGGTAGCCGTGGCGTCCCATGGATGCGCTATACGCAACGCCCTGTGCTGGGCCAAGGGCTGGCCTATTGAAAGGCTTTCGGAGGTGGCCTGGTGCGACAACACCGGCGTGAGTGTCCTGCGTTTCGACCGGGACCGGGTGGAGCTTATATTGGAGAACGACAACACCCATTTGAACGAGGAGCTTTCCACCTTTGCCAAACAGACCTGGTGGAAGGAATGACGGCACACCCAGCTCCAGAGATCCTAGAAGCTGTCATATCTCCCCTGAAAGGATGGCATGGCATGAAGGACAAAGCGAACGAGCGCCTATTGGGCATCGATCTTGGAACGGTGAGGACCGGCTTTGCCGTGTCCGATCCGGGCGGCTTCTTGGCCTCTCCCATCGAAACGGTAACGGAACGGGATCTGACCCGTCTGGCTGACCGGGCTTTTTCCATTGCCGCCGGACAGGGGACCGCCCGGGTGGTGTTGGGCCATCCGCGCAACATGGACGGCTCCAGGGGAGAGAGCGCCCGCCGGGCGGAGGAGTTCGCCGCGCTGCTGACTGAACGCGGGCTCGAGGTGATTCTCTGGGATGAGCGGATGACCACCCTGTCCGCTATCGGTTTTCTTAACCAGACCAACACACGGGGAAAAAAGAGGAAGGGCGTGGTGGATACGGTGGCGGCGGTTATCATTCTGCAATCGTATCTCGATTCCCGCAAAAACCAGCCGGCCGGATCCTGACCGGAAGAGGGAGTATAAAACTCATGGGCAAACTGCTTTGGGTCGGTCTGGGCGGAGCGGTGGGAGCCATCTGCCGCTACCTGATCGGGCGTATCCCGGTCCATCTGGATTTTCCGGTTCTGACATTGCTGACCAATATGGCGGGAGCGGTTCTTATCGGTGTCGTGACCGGTCTGGCGCTCAGGGGCCCGGGGCTTTCCGATGCCGCTCTTCTGTTCTGGAAAACGGGTGTGTGCGGGGGATTCACCACCTTCTCGGCATTTTCACTCGAGTCACTGGGGCTGCTGGAATCCGGCAAGCCATTCTGGGGAGGCCTGTATATCCTGCTCAGCGTCGGGTGCTGTATCGGAGGCGTGGCGCTCGGCCAGGCCATCGTCCGCCTCTTCGTTAAACCCGTATAAGACGAAAAAACAGGGACCCATTATAGGCGTATGGGCTGAAAAAGAGAGAAGTCAAACGACGTTGACTTCTCTCTTTTCTGTCGGATGCCCTTTCAGCGGCATTCACATGGCTTTTTTGCAAGATACAGAATATATGTATCCAGGAATACGATCCGATTGCCCGCCTCGAGAACAGCTTTCCGGAGGCCGTTATAGAATAGGCTCCTGTAAGGCTCGGGAATCACGATGTGGTCGCAATGTGTGCCGGCAAAGGCCACGTATTCATCGGCGGTAAATTCACGTCTGCCGCCATATTCCCGTTTTTCCAAACCGGCATATCCATACTCAGGCGCGTTCGTATACGGGAAGGCACCATGCACGTATGCGGTTTCCGGTTTGAAATATTGGGAATAGACCCGCTGGATCGACTGATACAGCGCTTCATTCGGCGTTTTGTAATCGCTTTTGGTCAGCATCATCGCCAGGGTCCCGCCCGGATTCAGCAGCTCAAAGGTCTTCGAAAAGGCAATCTTTTCGGGGATCCATTGAATCGTTGCCGCAGAATAGATCACGTCGAATGTCTGGCTGCCGAAGTCGTGGGTGATAAAGTCGTCATGAATCAAATGGAAGTTTGGACGCCCGCCATACTTGCGCTTCATCGTTTCGGCCAGATGCTCACCGAGCTCGATGGCGTGGTAGCCGCATCCCGTATCGAGTATGGGGCCGGTAGCCTGCCCGGTTCCCGGACCAAGTTCCAGAACGGTTTTGCCGGGGCCGATTCCGGCGTACTCGATCAGATCGGCAAACAGTTCCGCACAGTATCGCGGCCTGTATGTATCGAACTGATCCGGTATGGTATCGAACACTTTTCGGAATTCTAAACCCATTTGTTGTCTCGCCTCCTTGAAGAGCTCCACACTGGCTTTCAGCGGGGATCATCCCGGTTTGGATTTACAAGCGGGGCCGAACGGAACCGAAAGGCTTTCAAATATAGCAGGAGAGGCCGTGCCCCGCCTCTGCCGATGCAAACACGGTATCGATGACCTTCATGACTCGCAATACCTGAGAAAGCTGCACGGTCGCTTTCGCCCGGCCCTCCAGAACCTCGACAATGTTGCGATAATAGTCCGACCAATCGGATTGTACGTCGGGCAGCGGCAGCTCCTTGGTGGTATGGACAGGGCGGGGGGCCATGGTACGGGTGGGGCCCGCCTCGGTGTAAACGATATCGTCGGCCCATTCCATTTTTTCATCGGTGTCTAACTTCACGATTTTGCCGTGGCAGCCCCAGCCCTCGACCACGGCAGTGCCGTCGGTTCCGGAGACATGCCAGCGGGGCAAATTCACAAAACAGTTCGTCGACATCTCACACAAGGCGGACAGGCCGTTTTCGAACCGGAGCAGGATTTTGATGTTATCCTCCACCTCGGGAGTGAAAACGCTGAGCAGATGCGCGTCTACCGATACGACAGGGGAGTCGGTCATATCCAGGAGCTGGTCCACCAGATGCACCCCCCAATCGAGCACCATACCCCCGCCGTTGACCTTGTATCCGCGCCAGCCATGCATGGCGCCGCGGGAGCCCTGTACCCGGCTTTCGATAAAGTAAGGGCGGCCGATGGTGCCGTCGGCCAGGATGGTTTTAACGATGCGATAATCCCGGTCCCAGCGGCGGTTGTGATGGACGGTGAACAGCTTGCCGGTTTCATCGGCGGCGGCAATCATCTCCCGCAGTTCCTCCGTGTTCATGGCGACGGGTTTTTCGCACACCACGTTTTTACCGGCCCGCAGGCAGGCGATGACAAGGTCTTTATGTACATGGTTCGGGGTGGCGACGGTGACGAGCTCGACGGAGCCGTCCTGCAGAAGCTCATCAAGGGAGGCATAGGCGTATAATCCATCCTCCCGCGCTTTCTCCGCGGCTTCCTCCCGGATGTCGTACGCCCCCTTGACCAGCAGTTCCGGGATCTTTTCCGAGATGCTTTTATGGTGCCAGCCGCCCATCCCGCCGTATCCGATTATTGCCATGGTATGCTTCATGTGAACGTTCATCCTTTCGATGAGCCGCCAAAGCCCGGCGGCAGCCACTTGTTTTAAGACACTTGTTGACATTGTATCACGAGGAACTGTATAATACCAATCAACAAGTTGTAAAAACCACACGATTATTGCGGGGCGATGAGATGGTTCCAGTTTATGACACAAAATCCGATTTGTTTCAAATCGATGTGGGAAACCGGATGGATTTCCCCCCACATCTCCATCTGGACATGGAGCTTTTGTATGTCCAAAAGGGGTGGATTGCCGCGCAGGCGGGGGACGGGGAATATCAGGTGGGGGCGGGCGAACTCCTATTTCTCATCCCCAATGCAATCCATGCGTACCGGACTCTGACGCCGCCGGAAGAGACCGGATATCTTCTCATCATGGCGCAGCCGGGCTGCGCGGGCGATTACCAGAACCGGCTGCTCACCACCTATCCGGTCTGTCCTCTTGTGAGGGAGGAGGCTTTGCATGCCGATGTCCGGTATGCGTTGAACGCCCTGTCAAACGGGGGGACAAATCAGGAAAGCCAGGATGTCCTCAAGCTTTTTTTCCAGTTGATACTGGCCCGGATTCTTCCGGTGATGGAATGGGAAAACCAGGAAGCCATCCGGTCCCACAGCCTGACGGCACAAGTGATCCGATATATTTCCCAGCATTACCGCGAAAATTTATCGCTGGAGACGCTGTCCAGCCGGTTCGGCGTCAGCCGCTACCATCTCTCCCGGCTTTTTTCCCGGACGATCCACACTGGATTTTATGCATATCTCCATTCTCTGCGGGTCAATTACGCCAAGGGGCTGCTGCAAAACTCCAGTCTTGACATCCTGACTATCGCGATGGACAGTGGCTTTGAAAACCAGCAGACCTTCAACCGGGTCTTCAAATCCCTGTGCGGCATGACGCCGAAGGAATATCGCCGGGCCGCTTGGGGAATCCGGAAAAAAGAGGAAGAGGCTGTGGGGAGCCCCTGAATCCGGACATGAGAATAGCAGAAACGGACGGACCTCTCACCGGAAGAGAGGTCCGTCCGTTTTCATATCCTTCAAGGGAGTGGGAATACGCGCGAGGGGGGAGGGGTTAGAATCCCAACCCCTGCAGCCAGCCGAGCATAACCTTGGGCCATTCGCGTGTCCCGCTGATTCCCGAGGCCAATCCACAGCCATGATCCCCATTTTCATAAATATCCAGCAGGTGGGGGATACCAGCCGTTTCCAATGCCTCGGCCAACATGGTGCTGTTTTCTACCGGTACGGCGCTGTCAGGCCGGCAATGGAATACATACATCGGCGGTGTATCCGGACGGACACCCAGCTCGCCCGAGAAACGCTTCGCCAGCTCCCGGTCGGACGCCTCGGCGCCCAGGAAGTTGTACTTTGAGCCGCCGTGGGTGTATTTGCTGTACATGGATACGACCGGGTAGCAAAGGACCGCCGCGTTGGGACGGGAGGAAGTTTTGTCGATGGCGTCTCCCATCTCTTTCCCGTAATCGAAATGCTCCGCCGCCATACAGGCGAGATGGCCGCCGGCGGAAAAGCCCATGATCGCAATTTTTTCCGGATCGATGCCATAATCCCCGGCATAATACCGGACATACCGGATTGCCCGCATCACATCCGACAGCGCGGCGTGGTAGTCATAGGGCGCGACGCGGTACTTCAGCACGAAGGCGGAAATGCCCCGGGCCATGAAGTATTTGGCGATGTCGACCCCTTCGTATTCGTAGGCAATGGAACCATAGCCGCCGCCCGGGCAGATGATAACGCAGCCCCCGGTCGTATTCCTGGATGACAGATACGGCGTTAGCGTAGGGATCTGGGCGGCAGTGCTGCTATCATAATACGGGATGTGACCGGTGGTCTTCCACAGGCTGATCCGGGCATGGCTGTTTATATCCACCGTTATGCTGGAGGGGATGTCCGCCGCATACGGCAGTCCGGCCGGATCCTCGACTACCGGCGCGTAAGAGGGCCTAGGAGCCTCTGTGGGGGCCGTCGGATCGGGGGGAATGGTTCCTGCAGTCGAAGAGACTGTAGTCGAGGATTGGTTGCCGCCCCCCGCCGTCGTGGTCTTGACCGGACGGCGTGTTGTCGGATTCACTGTCGTAGCGGGCGTATCGCTGGAAATGGTGGATTCCTCCATTCCGGTGTTCGTGGTGGTGATTTCAGTTTCTGCGGTGGTATCCCATGACGGCTCTGCGGACGGTCCGCTGCTGTCCGGCCCCTCCGGCGGGGTGACGGACGGCTTGGAACAGGCAGCCGCTGTCAGGCAGAAAGCGGTCACGAGCAACAAGGACAAAATCCTTTTCATATCTTTGCTCTTCTTTCCGTTCAAGTGCTCCTCCTTGTCATCATCAGCCAAGCGCTCTGAGCTGCTTGAGCATTTCCTCGGCAATAGCCCTGCCCCCCGCGTCATTGCAGTGGCAGGCATCCAGCATACGGGAAGCATCAAATGGCCCAAACCAGTCGTGCATGTTCCAGTACGCACACCCTGTGTTTCGTGCCACAACAGGGTACCCGTCGGTCAGATAAGTCGCCATGCTCTGCCGTGGGATAGGAAGATCGACATCAAAGGTGGAAGTCAGGAGTATGTGGGCGTCCGGGAGAGCGCTTTGGACACGCTGGACAATGGTGGAAAGATAGCGAACCTCCGCCGAAGCGGCAAACCCATCGTTTGTCCCCAGCAGGATGACGACATAATCGGGATCCAGCTCTTTCAGCGCGGTTTTGAAGAGGGTTTCGTCAATAGCGGCGAACTGCTTGGAATTCGCCGCGGCGTTCCCCCAGTTGTGGACGACGCCCTCCATGCATTCGTTGCCTTTCTGGACAAAACCCTGCAGAGTGACCTTGCCGCTCTGCGCCACCAGTTTGACCGTGTTGGTCTTTCCGGCTTCCATTCCCCGCAGGCTGGCCTTCCCGGTCTCCAGCCTATCGCTCGAGGTATCGACCCGGATGGTTTCGCAGCCGTCAGCCTCAATGGTAAAGACTCCGCCGCCCGGCTGCTTCAGGTAAAAGAAATCCGCGCCCGTCCCTTTGAACCGGACTGAGGTGGCGGCTCCGGCGGTTTCGGTGCTGATCCATATGCCGCAGGGGGAGGCTGTGGCCGGGGGATTGCTGTCGGTCATATCGTGCCTTGTCCACTTACCGTCGTTTTTAATGTAGACACCGTTGCGGAAGCCACAGAGGAAGTTAGCTGACAGCGGCCGGTATCCGTTGGCATATTGGCCGCTGTTGCCCTCCAAAATTTCCTCCAGCTGGCCGGTGATGTGGCCGTATTCCGTGTTGGAATCCCCGATCACCAACACGTTCATCTTCGGTTCGGGCTCCGTCACCGGCGGCGGGGCTGCCGACGGTTCCGTCGGTGTTTCCGTCGCGGAAGCGGTGGGGGAGGTGATGGGATCCGTCGTTGTATTTTTGGAGGTAGAGTCCGTCTTTGAGGTCGGTTTTGTGGAAGCGGTGGTATCCAATGCGGAAGAGGAGGTGCTCTCCATAGTATCCGTGGTATCCGCAGGCCCGCCCGATGGGGAGGTCGTTCCCGACGTACCTTGCGTGGTCGTGCCTTCCGTTTCCAGAGTGGGCGTCTGACCGTTATCTTTTGAACAGGAGGGGAGGGTCAGGCCGATTGCGAGAATGGCCAATATGGCCAGGCATTTTTTCATAGACAGGATCCTTTCTTTTTTCCGCCGTGGACGCGGTCGCTTTTTATTGCTTGCCTTCCTGCTCCAGTACTTTTTGTATCTGTACATACAGCTCCTGCGCCATCTGCATCATGCCGTAATCGTTCGGATGCAGGCCGTCCACCGTCGTTTCATACTGAACCGAGTGGCCTCTAAAGCGATTCTGCATACGGCTGCGGTAAAAATAAAGATGGCGGTCCCCCTGCGTGACCCGCCGCCGGTAGGTTTCAATTTCCACCTGAACCTTCTGTTCCGTTACCGGAACGGATTCTGCAAAGCGATTGAATGGGAATACCGGCAGTGCGTAGAGCAGAATCGGCGTGTATGGGTACCGCCGCCGCAGAATATCCAGAAATGCCGGCAGATGTGCCCGCAGATATGAGGCGCTCGGGCAGTTGCCCGCGGTATTGATAACGAACAGCCGGACGTCGTCGATTTCGCTCAGCGCCTTTGCCACCTCGGCTTCCGCTTTGCCGCTGCCGGAAAAACCCCAATTGACGAATTCGGTATTCATCCAGCGCGACAGGATATTGGTATAGGCCATGCCGGGCCGGCTGGCACAAGCACCCTGGTCAATGGAGCCGCCGTAAACAGCGATCCGCCCCTGCCGCAGCGGATGCGGCGGCAGGACGGCAGCAGCATCGTCCACACCCAGTTCCACCTTTTCTACGCCCTTGTACAGCGGAAAATTGAGTACGACGTTGAGCTCCCGTTTTTTCGGAAAGGAGAAGAGGGTAGCGGTATACTCCCGGCCGCGCTCTTCCAGCCGCGCTGTGGAAACATACAGGGGCTCATCTGTCCCCTCGCTTATGTAACAGTCAAAGCCGCCCTCTCCGGTGGCGGGCATATGATCCATCTCCGGCTCCGCATTCAGCCTGACACGGATGTCGAGGGTTTCCAGGACAGCCCGGAAGCGGATCTGCCCGCCGGCGGTTTGATTGGCCAGGAAATCCACCTCTTTCGGCAGCGGTTCCGGCGGGTTTACCTGCACTCTCCGATACACATGATCCCGGGAGAAAAAAGGGAACCCGCAAAGCTCAAAAGGCTGATGGTCAGGGGAGAGCCATTTCATGATGCGATTCGTCCTTTCGTGATATGCAGACCGGGGGAATCCGTCCCGCCGCTGCCGGATCCGGTATGCGGCGGGACGGATTCGAAATCTTCCTTGGAGCTGGAAAAAAGACGGGGAAATATCCGCAGGTTATCGGTTATGCGCGGCCTTTTTGCGCGCAAACGCCTGGTATCCGACCATCAGCAAGGCCGAAGCGGCCAGCAGAACGGCGGCACCTGCCAAGGAATCCACACCGGTTTCGGGAGAGGAAGAATCCCCTTTGCTGGAATCGGGATCCGATGGATCGGACGTATTGGGTATATCCGAGGTATCCGATGCGTCGGACGTATCAGACGTATCGGATGTGTCCGGACCATCGGGTACTTCAACGCCTTCGGCGATGCCGGCGACACGGAAGTCCCGCACATACATGTCCCCGAGCTCCAGATAGAAGCCGACGCCATAAACATGGCCCAGGTTTCCATCAACGGTCTGATCGGCCAGCTCGGTTGTTTTGCATTGCAGCCCTTCCTGCAAATCCACGCCGATCCAGCCGGAATACCCCGCATCGATGACGATATGGTTCCAGTTGTCGGCCGTGGTACTCAGTTCTATGAAGCCTCCATCCTGTTCCATATAATATTTTGCGCCGGCAAACTCACTGTTAAAATACCCTTGTACCATGCCTGTTTCCGGATCATTGTCCACAGCCAGGCACAGATTGATAAAGACCTTGTCGAGGGTATCGACGTAGAACCAGAAAACGCTTCCGTCACTCCAATCCGTGACGGCATGATTCTCGGCCATCAACAGGTCGACATACACACCGGCGTGCCATTGGGCCGAAATCCGTTCGTAGAAGAGCCAATCCTTGCCGTCCCGTTCTTCCACCGACACGACCACGTCTTGATCGACATTGTTATTGAAAATGCCGCCCACGCCGCTGATTTCTGTCAGCATCTCATCTTTGGGCAGATAGGAGAGGTCCAGGATCGGCTTGGCGTCGTCCGGGCTGATATTCACCTTTTCCGGAAGCCCTTTGGCGATGCCGTCCACACGAAAATCGCGGACATAGAGTTCGCCGGCATCCACATCAAAGCCGAGGCCGTAGATGGTGTCGTCATGGCCTTCGAAGGTCTGATCCTGAAAATGTCCCGCCATGCACTTGAGGCCTTCGGCCACGTCCACGCCGACCCAGCCGGCGTAGTTTGCGGGCAGGACGATATGGTTCCAGTTAGCCCCTGTGGTATAGGTGGCTATGAAACCGTCGTCGTCCTCCACATAATATTTCGCCCCTGTGAACATACTGCTGAAATAGCTCTGTACCATACCGCTGTTCTGATCGTCCACGCCCAAGAGCAGGTCGCAGGAGACAGCCCCTTCGGTCTCCACATAGAACCAGACCGTCGTGGCACCGGTCCAATCGGTGACGCCTCTGCCCCCATCTCTGGCTACGAGCATGTCGATATACTTGCCGGCGCAGTAATTGCTGGAAATGATCTCGTAATGGATCCAGTCTTCCTCCGAGCGGGTCTCCACCGAGACTACGAGGTCCTCGTCCACCGGCTGGAGAGACGGATAAAAGGACTGGACGCCTTCGACCTCGGTCAGAACCTGATTCTTAGGAAGATAGGAAAAGTTCAGAACCGGTTTGGCGTCGTCCGGGCTGATAGTTACCTTTTCCGGAAGCCCTGCGGCAATGCCGCTTACACGGAAATCGCGGACATAAAGATCGCCGGCATCCACATCGAAACCGAGGCCGTAGATGGTGTCGTCGTGGCCCTCGAAGGTCTGATCCTGGAAGTGTCCTGCCTTGCAGGCGATACCTTCGGCCACGTCCACGCCGACCCAGCCGGTGTAGTTCTCGGGCAGGACGATGTGATTCCAATTATCCGACGTAGTGGCCTTGGCGACAAAGGCGCCATCCTGCTCGACATAGTATTTCGCACCCTCGAACAGGCTGTTGAACCATCCTTGTACCGAACCGCTGCCACTGTTGTCCACGCCCAGCAGCAGATCGCAGTAGACGGTTCCCTCGGTCTCCACGTAGAACCAGACCGTCGTGGCGCCGCTCCAGTCGGTGACGGCTTTGCCGCCGTCTTTGGCCACGAGCAGATCCACATATTTACCGGAGCACCATTCCTGAGTCAATACATCGTAATGCAGATAGTCCTTGCCGGATCGGCTTTCAGCCTTGACAACCAGGTCCTCGTCCACCTGTTCACTGCTGTAGAGAGGCCTGATCCCCTCGGTCTCGGTCAGGACCTGATCTTTGGGCAGATAGGAAAAATCCAGGACCGGCCTGGCGGTGGAGGGGGTATCGGTGACGACGGGCTCGGCCGTGGCACCAATACCGATGCTGAGCATAACGATAAGGAGAGCCATCGTCAACAAAAGGGCACCTAACCGGGTCTTGTTTCTCATTTTTCAGTACACCTCTTTCTCTTTGATCTTTCATTTTCGTTCTGCCTGGTGGGGGACAGGTTTCCATACGGCTCCCACCCGGAGCGTGAGCAACCGGTTATGGGCTCATGGGCTTCCACTCCTTTTCGGTTGGAATACGGTGGAGGAACAGGCCATCTCGTGTCGTGCGGGAACAGCAGGGTCAAGCATAGCTGGAACCCATCTATATATATCAAACGATGACATATTTAGATCAAAAAATATAAACAAACAAATATATTCCGAACAAAACTGGTCTAAACTCACTATTATATCAACTAATGACATTATATAGGCATTTTATATCCTTGTCAATAGAAAAATATAAAACACGTTTATCCGTCACACCCGGAAAAGCCCGGCCGGTCTCTCTCAACACTGTATTCGGATTAGCGGGTTTTTAGAAAAAGGTCAGTTGTTCCGCCTCTTCCGGAAAGGTGTGCAGGAACCGGAAAATTTCATCCGGATCACAAACGATCCCGTGTTTCCGGCATTCATCGCGGAAAATCCGCATAAGCTCCCGGCTGTGGCTGCTGGTCACTTGATAGCGTTCGCCGAAGGTCTGCCGGTAAGCCGCCTTCAGCCCCGGAAAATGGCGGTCCAGGGCTGCGTAAAAGTACTCCCGGTTTCCCTCCCTCAATGTCAAGCCGATGCCGAACGTGAGGATACCCCAAACCCCCGCCCGGACGCAATAATCCAGGATGCCGCGGAGATTCTCCTCCGTGTCGTTGAGGAAGGGGAGGAGGGGACAAAGCCATACCACGGTGGGAATGCCGTGATCCCGCATGGCTCTGAGCACGTCAAAACGCGCTTTGGTCGTACAGACGCCGGGTTCCAGAACACGGCAGAGCGATTCGTCGTACGTGGTCAGGGTCATCTGTACCACGCATTTGGTTTTGCGATGGATAGCGGCCAGCAGTTCCAGATCCCGCAGGATGAGATTGGATTTCGTCAGGACCGAGAGGCCGAACCCATAGCGGCCGATGATCTCCAGGCAGCGGCGGGTCAACTGGAGCTCGGCTTCGAGCGGCAGATAAGGGTCGGACATCGCGCCGGTGGCGATCATGCAGGGACGCCGCTTTCGGCGCAGTTCGGCCTCAAGCAGGACAGGGGCGTCGGTTTTGACCTCGATATCCTCGAAATCATGCAGCATCTGGTAACAGCGGCTGCGGCTGTCGCAGTAGATACAGCCGTGGGTGCATCCGCGGTAGAGGTTCATCCCGTTCTGCGGCGAGAGGATGGATTTATATGCTTTTTGATGATACCGCATGTCCCGTGCCTCCCGCCTTTTCTCTTCGGAAAACGACATCCCGTCTGTTCTATCCTCAGTATACCACAGGATGGCAGGGCTGTCCCGTCCTTCTTTTAAGGAAAAATAGAAAATAAAATTGTGGTCACTATTTCACAAAATACACAAATTGAAACCCTTAAACCCCAGAATAGAACCTTGCCGGATACCCGGTCTTTTCCTATAATGACTATTAAAGGTAAAGGGGAATCGCTTTTCGCAGACAGCAAATTATACGAAAACGGGTGAAAGAGAGGAATGCAGCATGACTAAAACGATTCGATGGTTTCGCAGAGGTGCGCAGGCGCTATTGGCGGGAGCGCTGCTTCTGTCCACGGCCGGATGCAGGCAGGGGGCGGATGTGCCCTCCAGCACACCGCCGCAGGTGGATAGCTCCGTTGCCGTGACCCCTCCGGCGCTTCCAGAGCTGCCGGAAAACAAGATGCTCGTCACCAGCCCCGGTGAGGGGGATTTCCTGATCGCGGAGAATGGGACGGCAAAGGCCGTCATTGTAATCCCGGAAGAGCCGAGCGACAAGGTGCGGGCGGCGGCTGAGGACCTTCAGGCGTATCTGGAAAAGATCACGGGCGCGCGTCTGGCGATCGAGAACGACGCGGCGGATCTTTCCGGAAAGAATGGCATCCTGGTCGGGCCGACCAAACAGACGGCGGCGATGGGAATCGAACAGCCGGCCGGTTATCCGAATAAGGAACGGGTGATCCTCAAACGGGACAAAAATTATGTGGCGCTCCTCGGAAACGACGACATGCGGTATGAAGGAACGGCGGACGCCGTGACGATGTTCTTAGAGAATCTCGGGTGCGGCTGGTACGGTCCGCAGGAGCTGTGGCAGGTGGTGCCGGAGTATCCGACCCTGGCGGTCGGGGAACTGGATATCGAACATACGCCGCAGTTCCGGTCCCGGCAGAACAATGTCTATAACAGCAATGACGTTCTGGCGCGCCGCTGGTATCTGGGCGGGGATCAAACCCATATCGGCCACGGGATTACGGCACTCATCCCGCGGAAGGATTACGCAGCCGCCCACCCCGAATGGTTCGCCTTGGTGGACGGCAAGCGGGATCCCATGTCCGTCGAATGGTGGCAGTACGATTACACCAACCCGGAGCTCGCCGCTGAAACGGCCAAAAAGGTTCTGGAAAAGTGGGACGCTGATCCCCAGATGACGAACTATTCCCTGGCCGCCAACGACGGTTGGGAAGAGGGCTGGTGCGAATGTGAGACCTGTGCGGCAGTGGGCAACGCGACCGACCAGATCCTGACCTTTGCCAACCGCGTCGCCGAGATCGTGTCGGAAAAATACCCGGACAAGACGATTTCGATCCTGAGTTATCACAACAGTTTCTTCCCGCCGGAAAAGGTGAAGGCGCATCCGAATGTGGAAGTGATGTTCTGCCGGGAGACCAGCATGACGATACCGCTGGATCTCGGGGAAGAGATCCTCGGCAAAAATGCGATCACCCACAACACCTACACCCAGTCCTGGCTCGGGAATTTCCAGGAATTTATCCAAAAACCGGAGCTTCAGCATGTCTCCATCTGGGAATGGTACTGCATCGCGGCGGAAAGGCCTCTGTGGAAGGACGTCCCCTGGGTACAGGGAAGCGTGGCTACCCGCAATCATGCGCTTTGGAAACAAAACGGCGCGGAATATGTCTTTTACGACCAGGGCCCTGCATCGTGGCATCGTGAAACCGATGAGAGCTATCCCCTCCGCTGGCCGCTCTGGTTCGTGGCGGCCAAGGGGATGTGGGACGGCAGCCTTACCGGTGAGCAGATCCTGTACGATTCCTGCCGGAAGCTCTACGGCACCGCCGCGGACGAAATGTACTGGTATTATAAGGCCCTGGCGGACAGCAGCGAGCAGTGCCGCGCGGACAGCACCTGCTGGATCCCCTGCAAGCCCGGGGAGATGTACACGGATGACCGGGTGGAAATCATCGACGCTGCCCTCGCGGCCGCCGAAGCCAAGCTCGGCGAGGTGACCGATGCGCAGAAGCAGCGGATCGAGAATCAGATCTCCTTGTGGAAGCAGGCGGCCCTCATCAGCTATTATAATTATTAAGCAGTCTCCCTCCCGGAGAACCGGCCGGGTTTTTCCGGGAGGGAGGAGAGATATCCTCTTTTTTCCGAAAAAGAGCAAATCCCGACATGGTGAGCGATATGTAAGGAATATTCCCCGCTATATCCCGTAAAACAGCAAATTTGAACCTGTCGGTAGATGCGTTTTTACCTTGCCGGAAAGCAACACATTCCGTATAATGATACATGAAATGGGCTCCGGCTTATCGGACGTAACAAGATTGTCACGGATTGTGAGAGAGGAGTGCATCATGGGTAAAGCAGGACGTTGGCTCCGTTCAGGAGTGCCGATACTATTGGTAGGAGGACTTTTGATGTCCATGACCGCGTGTAAACAGGAGGGGACGCCGTCAAGCGTTCCGTCTCAGGGGGACGGCAGTTCTGTGGCCGCCAGCCCGATTGACGTCCCGGATCTGCCGGAAAACAAGATGCTCGTCACCAGCCCCGGGGAAAGCGATTTTCTCATCGCGGAGAACGGGACGGCCAAAACCACCATTGTGATACCGGCGGATCCGAGCGATAAAGTACGGACTGCGGCTGAGGATCTTCAGTCTCATCTCAACGATATCACGGGGACGGTTATCAAAATCGGATACGACAATGTCGACCGCACCGAGGGAAATTACATCCTGGTTGGGCCGACCAAACAGACGGCGGCGATGGGGATCGAACAGCCGACCGGCTATCCGGAAAACGAACGGGTCATTCTTAAGCGGGACAAGAATTATGTGGCGATTCTTGGAAACGACGACGGCAATTTCCGCGGAACCGAGATGGCTGTGACCATGTTCCTTGAAAAACTCGGCTGCGGCTGGTTCGGTACGGATTACCTGTGGCAGGTGATTCCGGAGTACCCGACCTTGGCAGTGGGAGAGCTGGATATCAACCACACCCCTCAGTTCAGCGCACGCGGCACCCGCATCGGTTCTCAGCATGCCAAGCTGAATATCCGCTGGTATCAGGGCGGGATGCAGGTCATGACCGGGCACGGGCTTCCGGGCATGATCCCGATCGACACCTATTATCCCTCCCATCCCGAATGGTTTGCGCTCGTGGACGGCAGCCGCGACCCCAAAACCCAGAAGTGGTGGCAGTATGATTACTCCAACAAAGAGCTGGCGGCCGAAGTAGCGAAAAAGATGATCGACTATTTCGAAAACAATCCCAACATGATGAGCTATCCGGTCACCTCCAACGACGGCTGGGAGGAAAGCTGGTGCGAATGCGAGGACTGCGCCGCGCTCGGCAATCCCACCGACCAGCTGCTGTACTTCGCCAATAATGTCGCGGAGATCGTGTCGAAGAAATTCCCGGATCGGACGCTCTCCATCCTGAGCTACCATAACAACTATTTCCCGCCGGAAAAAGTAAAAGCCCATCCGAACGTCGAAATCATGTTCTGCCGTGAGGCCAGCATGACCACGCCGCTCGATCTGAACGAAGCGGTGCTCGGAAGGAACAGCATTACCCACAATACATACACCCAGTCCTGGCTGGACAACTTCAAGGAGTATGTCCAGAAGGCCGAACCCAAGCACATTTCCATCTGGGAATGGTACTGCATTGCGGCGGAGGATGCCTCCTGGGAAAGCGTCCCCTGGGTACAGGGGAATGTCGCGACCCGCAACCAGGCGCTTTGGAAACAGAACGGTGTCGAGTATGTCTACTACGATCAGGGCCCTCTGGCCGGTTATCGGGAGACGTCGGACAGCTTCCCGCTGCGTTGGCCGCTCTGGTATGTGGCTTCTAAAGGGATGTGGGACGGAAGTCTCACCGGCGAGCAGATTCTCTATGAGGCCTGCACGAAGCTCTACGGTTCCGCGGCCGATGTGATGTTTGCATATTACAAGGCCCTGGCGGACAGCAGCGAGCAGTGCCGCGCGGACAGCATTTGCTGGATCCCCTGCAAGCCCAGCGAGATGTATACGGAAGAACGCGTGGAAGTCATCAACGCGGCTGTCGAGGCAGCTAAAGCCAAGTATGACAGCGTGACGGAGGATCAAAAGCAGCGCATGGAAAACCAGTTTGAAATCTGGAATAAAGCGCTGTTCATGATCGACTATTATTAAGTGTTTTCGGGAAAAGCGCCTGCGTCTGCAGGCGCTTTTCTCAAAAATGACTATCTACTTTACTTCCCATAATCCTTTCGATATAATAGAATAATCGAAACAGACAGGCGCGATGCCTTTTAATAGTAAAACGATAAAACTATTAAAAAAGGAGAGCGTATCATGACACAGGTTGGACACCGTTTTTGTAAAGATGTGTGTATCACACTGACAGCCATCTGGTTGCTTTCCACGTCCGGATGCAGGCAGGGGACGGATGTGTCCTCCAGCACACCGCCGCAGGCGGATAGCTCCGTTGCCGTGTCTTCTCCGGCGCTTCCAGAGCTGCCGGAAAACAAGATGCTCGTCACCAGCCCCGGTGAGGGGGATTTCCTGATCGCGGAGAATGGGACGGCAAAGGCCGTCATTGTAATCCCGGAAGAGCCGAGCGACAAGGTGCGGGCGGCGGCTGAGGACCTTCAGGCGTATCTGGAAAAGATCACGGGCGCGCGTCTGGCGATCGAGAACGACGCGGCGGATCTTTCCGGAAAGAATGGCATCCTGGTCGGGCCGACCAAACAGACGGCGGCGATGGGAATCGAACAGCCGGCCGGTTATCCGAATAAGGAACGGGTGATCCTCAAACGGGACAAAAATTATGTGGCGCTCCTCGGAAACGACGACATGCGGTATGAAGGAACGGCGGACGCCGTGACGATGTTCTTAGAGAATCTCGGGTGCGGCTGGTACGGTCCGCAGGAGCTGTGGCAGGTGGTGCCGGAGTATCCGACCCTGGCGGTCGGGGAACTGGATATCGAACATACGCCGCAGTTCCGCGCACGGTTCACGCAGGTATATGCGCAGAATCCCGAAGTGGGATGCCGCTGGTATTTGGGAGGGGATAAGACCTCGACTGGCCATGGCATACAGTCTCTGATTCCGGTGGACGATTACCTGGAAAGTCATCCTGAATGGTTCGCCTTGGTGGACGGCAAGCGGGATCCGCTGTCTCATTACGGATGGCAGTACGACTATTCCAATTTGGAGCTCGTCTCAGAAGTGGCGGAAAAGGTCATTCAAAAGTTGGACGCCGAACCGCGGCTCACCAATTATTCCATAGCGGCTAATGATGGATTTGAAGAGGGCTGGTGCGAATGCGAGGGCTGCGCCGTGTTGGGGAACCCCACGGATCAGATCCTGACGTTTGCCAACCGCGTCGCCGAGATCGTGTCGGAAAAATACCCGGACAAGACGATTTCGATCCTGAGTTATCACAACAGTTTCTTCCCGCCGGAAAAGGTGAAGGCGCATCCGAATGTGGAAGTGATGTTCTGCCGGGAGGCGAGTATGACAACACCGCTGGATCTGGATAAAGCGGTACTCGGAAAGAATGATCTCACCCACAACACCTATACCCAGTCCTGGCTCGGGAACTTTCAAGAGTATATTCGGAACGCCAGCCTCCAGCATATTTCGATTTGGGAATGGTACTGTGTCTCTGCTTGGGACGCGTCCTGGGAGTACCTCCCCTGGGTACAGGGGAATGTCGCGACCCGCAACCAGGCGCTTTGGAAACAGAACGGCGTCGAGTATGTCTTTTACGATCAAGGGCCATGGTCGGGCTACCATGAGACGGAGGAGAGCTATCCCCTCCGCTGGCCGCTCTGGTATGTGGCGGCCAAGGGGATGTGGGACGGAAGTCTCACCGGTGAGCAGATCCTGTACGATTCCTGCCGGAAGCTCTATGGATCCGCCGCGGAGGAGATGTATGACTATTATAAGGCTCTAGCGGATACGAGTGAGTTTTGTGAAGCGGAAAGTATCTGCGAGATCCCTTGTAAGCCCAGCGAGATGTATACGGTAGAACGCGTGGAGATCATCAACGCGGCGATTGAGGCGGCTAAAACCAAGTATGACAGCGTGACAGAGCAGCAAAGGCAGCGCATGGAAAACCAGTTTGAGATCTGGAATAAAGCGCTGTTTGTAATCGATTCATATTAAGCTCCTTGGGAAAATGCTCCTGAGGCCGCGGACGACATCGGTACGGTCCGATAGGGGAAGGAGAGCTATATGAAAAAACGACGGCGGCTGGGGCTAGCCATTGGAGGTTTTTTAGGCTTCGGCCTTGTTCTTGTTGCTGTATTTTTTTCCGAAGGGATCCTGAGGTTCCACTATCCCTCCAGAAGCCGCTATCCTGTCCGGGGTGTCGATGTCTCCGCCCACCAAGGCGAGATCGACTGGAGTGTGCTTGCCGGACAGGATGTGCAGTTTGCCTATATCAAGGCCACTGAAGGCAGCGGTTTTACAGATCGGATGTTTGCGGACAACTGGGAGGGGGCGCGGCGGTCCGGACTGCGTGTGGGTGCCTATCACTTCTTCAGCTTCGACAGCGGAGGCGACACACAGGCGGATCGATTCATCGGAACGGTCCCAAAAGAGAAAGACAGCCTCCCTCCTGCTGTGGATGTGGAGTTTTATGGGGAGAAGGCGAAAAACCCACCCCATCAGGCCGATGTCCGGAGGGAGTTGGATATTCTCCTGGACCGGCTCGAGGAAGCATACGGGACCAAACCCGTCCTGTACGCCACCGGAAGGGCATATGACCTCTATCTCAAGGATGCTTACGAGGAGCATCCTATTTGGATCCGGAATATCCTGACAAAACCGGAACTGCCGGACGGACGGAATTGGACGTTCTGGCAGTATGCCGACCGGGCGCGCCTGGACGGATACCGGGGTGAGGAACGGTTTATCGATCTTAACGTTTTCGCGGGAAGCGAAGAAGAATTCCAGTCTTTCCTCTGAGCCCTGCAAATGCAAACAGGAGGCGTATCCCACGGGATACGCCTCCTGTTTGCGTCTCGGAAGGCCTGCGGCGGTGTCTATCCGCAAATTTTCGAAAAAGAAAGGGAAATTCCCGGCCGCGTCGGGGCCGCGCCCAAAGCGCGAAAACTTCCTCTGTCAAATCATATGGACGGGCATAGACTGTACTGTACAAGTTTTCACGACGGCTTTATCCGGAAATTTTTTTACAGCCCGCGATTAAAGCGGGGGTGGTCTGCTCACAATACTAACAAGATGCAGGAATAGCCGGCCATTTGGAAAGGAAGGACCTCAAATGAACATCCGCCGAGGAGATATTTATTACGCTGATCTGAGCCCGGTGGTGGGATCGGAACAGGGCGGTATCCGTCCGGTGCTCATTGTGCAAAACGATGTGGGCAACCGATTCAGTCCCACCGTCATCGCGGCGGCGATCACCAGCCAGAAGGATAAAGCCCGTCTGCCCACCCATATCCAGGTGGATTCGGTCGGAAGCGGACTGGCGAAGGATTCCATCGTGTTGCTCGAACAAATCCGGACGATCGACAAAAAGCGCCTGAAGGAACATATGGGCCGTCTGGATGATTTTTCGATGAAGCGCGTCAATCAGGCCCTGCAGGTAAGTTTCGGACTGATGACGGATCCCGGCCGGGACATCCGCAGGGAGAATCAGGCGACTTGAAAAACGGGCGGCGATAATGTATAAAGGCCGCCCGTTTCCGCATACTAAACCGTCCGGATTCGGGCTGGACAAGCCGTATACACAAGCAGAGGAAAGGATGGACTGGCATGTCGCGTGACATAGCGCAACTGACCTCAAAAGAACTAAGCGCTCTCGAAGACGCACTGAATGCCGAGCGGCTGCTCATCAAAAAGTATAAAACCTATGCGCTGCTCTCAACCGATCCCCAGATCAAGACCCAATACGAGCAGACCGCCGGACGGCACCAGAATCATTTTGACCGGCTGCTGAGTTTTTTGAATTAGGAGGGAGACGACGTGCATCCAATGGCGCATATCCCCATGCAGGATAAGGACATGCTCTGCGACTCTCTGGCTTCCCAAAAGGAGATCACGGGTATCTACAACACCTTTTCCAACGAATGCGTATCGACTCCTCTGCGCAACGAACTACTCAATATTCTGCATGACGAGCACAGCATAGGGGCGGATATTCTGTCCGAGATGCAAAAACGCGGATGGTATCCGGCCGAGCAGGCCGAAGAACAGAAGATCCAGAGTGCGAGACAAAAATTTGCCGGCCCAAACACCCAGAACGGATAACAGGCTTCTCTGTGCAAGGCCTCCTGCTGCCGGGATATCCTTCCGGGAGCAGGAGGCCTTTTTATTCCACATTCGACAGATTTCTTAACAAAAAAGCGGTATACTGAACGGGTTATGGCGGGAGAAGAGAGGACATCGGATTCCTTGCTCTGGAAACTCGATAATAATTTATATGAAAATTACAAATATTTACAGATTGGCTTGGCAATATTTTCAGAATATTCACAAATTCTCTTGAATTTTTCGATGGAAATTGGTAAGATGAAAGCAGGGAATTTCTGCCTTTCGCGGAAAGGAAGTGCGATATGGAACAGGCTGTTTTTTGGGGACGGGAAACCGAATCTGCCCATCTGGCTGGGAATACCCGGGCTTATGAGTGGATGGGATGCCATTACACTGGGGACGAAGGCTATGTATTCCGCGTGTGGGCACCTCATGCGGGGCGGGTTTCCCTGGTGGGGGAATTCAACGCCTGGGATCCGGATGCCCTGCCTATGTCCCGTGTGGGCGACGGCAGTATATGGGAATGTGTGACCCAGGATATCCGCGAATACGATGTGTACAAGTATTATATCGAGGCACCCGGCGGCAAAGGGGTGATGAAATCCGATCCTTACGCCTTTCACTTTGAGACCAGGCCCTCGAACGCCTCCAAGGTATATAACCTGGACGGCTATGAGTGGGGGGACGGCGAATGGCTGCAAAAAAAGACGGATGGCTCGCTTTATGACTGCCCGGTCAACATCTATGAGATCCATCTCGGCTCCTGGCGCCGGTACCCCGACGGCGCCCCCTTTTCCTATGACAAGCTGGGGGACGAGCTGATCCCCTATGTGCAGGACATGGGGTATACCCATATCGAGCTGATGCCGGTTATGGAGCACCCCTACGACGGCTCCTGGGGCTATCAGGTGACCGGATACTACGCGCCCACCTCCCGTTATGGGACACCGAAGGCTTTTATGCGGTTTATCGACCGCTGCCACAGGGCCGGCATCGGCGTGATCGTCGACTGGGTGCCCGCCCATTTTCCGAAGGACGAATGCGGCCTGTACCGTTTCGACGGAACTCCCTGTTATGAATATGCGGATCCCCGCAAAGGGGAGCACCGGGAGTGGGGGACCTGCGTTTTCGATTATGGGCGCCCGGAGGTCCAGGCGTTTTTGATCTCGAACGCGCTGTTCTGGCTGGATAAATACCATGTGGACGGTATCCGGGTGGACGCCGTCGCCTCCATGCTCTATCTCGATTATAACCGGCGGGATGGGGAATGGGTCCCGAACCGTTACGGCGGCAAGGAAAACCTGGAAGCCGTGGAGTTTCTCCGCCGGCTCAATGAGCAGGTGTTCGCCGCCTATCCCAAAACCATGATGATCGCGGAGGAATCCACCTCCTGGCCCATGGTTTCCAGGCCGGTAGGGGACGGGGGCCTGGGCTTCAACTACAAATGGAACATGGGCTGGATGAACGATATGCTCCATTACGTGTCCCTGGATCCCTGGTTCCGCAAATTCAATCACGACAACCTGACCTTTTCCTTTTTCTACGCTTTTTCGGAAAACTTTGTCCTGCCGATTTCCCACGACGAGGTGGTGCACGGCAAGGGATCCCTGATGAACAAAATGCCGGGCAGCTATGAGGAGAAATTCGCGGGGATGCGGTCTTTCCTGGGGTATATGATGGCACATCCGGGGAAAAAGCTGCTTTTTATGGGCTGTGAATTCGGCCAGTTCAAGGAATGGGATTTTGAAAGCGGCCTGGACTGGCTGCTGCTGGACTACGAATCCCACCGGATGCTGCAGCATTTCGTCCGTTCCCTCAACCGGTTTTACCGGGAGAACGCGGCGCTGTGGGAAAACGATTTTTCCTGGGACGGATTTTCCTGGATTGCGCACGACGATTATGCGCAAAGTATCATTGTGTTCCGCCGCATCGATCATAAGGGACGGGAGCTGGCGGTTCTCTGCAACTTCACTCCGGTTGAGCGCAAGCCTTACCGGATCGGCGTCCCGGTCTTCGGCACCTATGCCGAGGTGTTCAGCACCGACGCGGCCGAATTCGGCGGGACGGGAATCAGCAACGGGGTCATCGAAACCGAGCCGGTCTCCATGCACGGCTTCGCCCAGTCCCTGAATTTGACGGTGCCGCCTCTGTCCGTCCTGTTTCTGGAGCTGAAAACGGAAAAGCCATATCCCCAAAAACAGGAGAAAAAAGCGGGGGGCAGCAAGGCGCCTTCCGGAAAGCCGAAGGGCGCCGGGGCATCCAAAAAGTCCAAAACAAGCGGCTGACAGCCGTTTTCCCTTTCATCACTCTTCAAGGAGGTCGTGTTCATGTTTCGCAAGCAGGAGTGCGTCGCCATGCTGCTCGCCGGCGGGCAGGGAAGCCGCCTGTATGCCCTGACCCGGAATATCGCCAAGCCGGCGGTTCCCTATGGCGGAAAATACCGGATCATCGATTTCCCCCTCTCCAACTGCATCAATTCGGGAATCGAAACGGTGGGGGTGCTGACTCAGTACCAGCCCCTCGAGCTCAACGACTATATCGGATCCGGCCAGCCCTGGGATCTTGACCGGATGGACGCCGGGGTCCACGTCCTGCCGCCCTATCAGCGCAACAAGGGGGCGGATTGGTACAAAGGGACGGCTAACGCCATCTACCAGAACATGGCCTTTATCGAACGCTACGATCCGGAATATGTCCTGGTGTTGTCGGGCGACCATATCTATAAAATGGATTATTCCAAAATGATCGCGGAACACCAGCGAAACGACGCCGACTGCACCATTGCGGTGATCGAGGTGGAGATGTCGGAGGCCAGCCGGTTCGGGATCCTGAACACCCGTGAGGACGGCTCGATCTACGAGTTCGACGAAAAACCCAAGGTGCCAAAAAGCAACCTGGCGTCCATGGGGATTTATGTGTTCAATTGGCGGAAGCTGCGGGACTACCTGACGGACGACGAACGCGACCCCAAATCCCAAAACGATTTCGGGAAAAACGTTCTGCCCGCCATGCTGGCGGCAGGGGAGAGGATGTTCGCCTACCGCTTCGAAGGGTATTGGAAGGACGTCGGGACCATCGACAGCCTTTGGGAAGCCAACATGGATCTCCTCAATCCCAAAATCCCGCTGGATCTCTCCGATTCGGAATGGAAAATCTACTCCCGCAATCCCGGCCTGCCCCCGCATTATATCGGGGATACCGCAAAGGTGGAGAACAGCATGATCTCGGAAGGGGGCAATATCTACGGTAAAGTGGATTTCTCCGTTCTCTTTTCCGGCGTGACCGTGGAGGAGGGCGCCGAGATCCGCGATTCCATCATTATGCCGGGTTCCCGGATCTGCAGAGGTGCCGTGGTACAGTACGCCATCGTGGCGGAAAACGCCGTGATTGGGGAGGGGGCGGTGGTCGGCGCCCGTCCTGAAACGGTGGAGAATCTCAAGGACTGGGGTGTCGCGGTGGTCGCCTCCGGCGTCCACGTGGGCGCGGAATGCGTCGTGCCGGCAAAAGCGATGATCGATACCGACATGGAAAAGGCGGGTGTGCTGCATGCGTAACAACAATGTGCTCGGCCTGCTGTTCTCCAACATGCATGACGAGGCCCTGCGAGAGCTCACGGGGATCCGGGCTTTGGGCTCAGTCCCCTTCGGCGGCCGGTACCGTCTGATCGATTTCCCGTTGTCCAACATGGTCAACGCCGGCATCTCCAAGGTGGGCGTGATTACGAAGAGCAACTACCAATCCCTGATGGATCATATCGGTTCCGGGAAATCCTGGGATCTTTCCCGGAAAAACGAAGGGCTGTATTTCCTCCCCCCCTTCGGCAACACCGACGAGCTGTATAACGGGCGGGTGGCCTCCCTGAGCGGCATCATGCCCTTCCTGCGCAATTCCAAGGAAGAGTATGTGGTGCTTTCCGACTGCCATGTCGTGGGGAACATCGATTATGACCGGTTGGTGGAGGAGCACATCGCCTCCGGCGCCGACGTGACCATCGCTTACAAAAAGGGCGCGCCACCGGCCGATATGGAGAACGTGCTGCTTTGGACGGCCTCGGACGGGCGGGTGACCGACATGGTCATCCGCAGCGGGGGGCCGGAGGAAAGCCGGTACGGCATCGGGTTATACGTCATGGGGAAAGAGGAGCTCATGCGCGCGGTCGATACGGCCGTCAGCCGGCATCACGGCAGCTTCGAATGGGATATCCTGCTCCGGCATGTGGAGGATAAGCGCCTGTACGGCTACTGTGTCAATGAATACGTGTCGGTCATCTCCTCGTTGGAACGGTATTTCCGGACGAACATGGCGCTGCTGGATCCCGATGTCCGCAGCGAGCTGTTTATCGGAAGCCGCCCGATTTATACCAAGGTACGGGACTGTGCCCCCGCCATCTACGGCCTGCACGCGGAGGTATCCCATTCTCTGGTCGCGGATGGGGGCGACATCCAGGGGACGGTTCGCCATTCCATCGTGTTCCGTGACGTGAAGGTGGACCGCGGCGCGGTGGTAGAGAATTGTATTCTGATGCAGGGGACGCTCGTGTGCGCGGATTCGTCCCTGAACTGCGTCATCACGGACAAAAACGTCGTAATCAAGGACGACCGCACCCTGCGCGGCTTCGACAGCTATCCGGTGTTCATCAGCAAAGGAGCGGTGGTTTGATTCCCACCCGGAACGCATGAAAAGGAGGAAATCGGATGAAAGTGTTGTACGCGACCAGCGAAGCCAAGCCCTTTGCCGCCTCGGGTGGGCTGGCGGATGTCGCGGGTTCTCTTCCCAAGGCCCTGCGGGTCCGTCTGGTGGGCTGCCGTGTGGTCTTGCCGCTCTATGAATCGGTGCCGCAGGAGCTGCGGGAGACGATGACGTTTTTGACCAGTTTTTCGGTGCCGGTTGCGTGGCGCCGCCAGTACTGCGGGGTGTTCGAGGCCAAGCACAACGGTGTGATCTATTACCTTTTGGATAATCAGTACTATTTCAAACGGGCGGGGCTGTACGGCCACTATGACGACGCCGAGCGGTTCGCCTTTTTTGCCCGCGCCGTTATTGAAATGATCCGGTACATCGATTTTAAGCCTGATATTATCCATGCAAACGATTGGCAGAGCGCACTTATTCCGGTTTACTACTCCCTGTTCTATGCCGGGCAGGAGGGATATGAGGACATCAAAACCGTATTCACCATCCATAATATCCAGTATCAGGGCAAATACGGGATGGAGATCTTGGAGGATGTGTTTGGTATTCCCCAGTCTGCCCGTCCCATTGTGGAACAGGACGGCTGTGTCAACCTGATGAAAGGGGCGATCGAAACCGCCGACCGTGTGACGACAGTCAGCCCGACCTATGCAGGGGAGATCCTGGATCCCTGGTATTCCCATGGCCTCGACCCCATCCTGCGTCTGCGGGAGTGGAAGCTTTCGGGAATCCTCAATGGCATCGATACCGACGAGTACAATCCCGAAACCGATCCACAGATTTACCGCCATTTTTCCGCGGAGGATCCTTCCGGCAAGGCGGAGAACAAACGGGCGCTGCAGGAAAGGCTGGACCTTCCGCAGACGGCAGAGCTGCCGCTGATCGGTATGGTCAGCCGCCTGGTCACACATAAGGGCCTGGATCTGGTCAAATACGTGATCGATGAATTGCTGGGGGATTCGCTCCAGATGGTCATTCTCGGATCCGGCGACTGGGTTTATGAGAACTTCTTCCGTGAGGTGCAAGGGCGTTTTCCCGACAAATTCCGCTACTGCGCCGGCTTCGTTCCGGAGCTGGCCCAAAAAATCTATGCCGCTTCCGATATTTTCCTCATGCCTTCAAAGAGCGAGCCCTGCGGGCTGTCCCAAATGGTCGCCTGCCGCTATGGCGCGGTGCCGGTGGTGCGGGAAACCGGCGGCCTCAAGGATTCCATTCAGGACTGCGGAGACGGCTTCGGCAATGGGTTCACCTTCAAGACATACAACGCGAACGACATGCTGTACGCCGTCCGCCGAGCCCTTGGCGCGTATGCCAATAAAAACGACTGGCCTATCCTGGTCGAACGCGCCCTGCGCAGCGATTTCAGCTGGGGCCGTTCCGCCAACGAATACATGAAGCTGTACCGGGAGCTGCTGAAAGGGTAACGGCAAAGACGAGCAAAAGGGGAAAACGGGTCTGCCCGCTTTCCCCTTTTTTGTACCGGTCATCGCCGCCCGGCGGAAAGCTCGTCGCTCACCTGTTCCAGGATATCCGGTTCCCTCTGGTTGATCGCGGCAACATGGTCATGGATTTTTTTCAGCGGTGCCGAAGCGGGCGCAAGAGTATATTTGAATGTCAGATTGAAAAGCCAAGCGGCGTCCTGTGCCAGGGTTTCGTAAGCATCGATAAGCTCCGCGTTTTGCAGAAAGCCTTTTTCATGCAGAGTCCGGAGCCGTAAGAGCATCAGCTGTTTGTGCTCCATGAAGCAGCGGCCGGCGCGCAGGTCGATGGGCTCGTTCGGATCCGCGGCGGCGAGGGATTGGGCATATTCCCGCCAAACCGCAATACCGAAGGATTTATCCGGGTGGATGACGGGGCCTAAATTGCGGGAATGCAGATAGCTCTGTAAGCTCGACTCGATGACATCCGGGTTTATGACGGGCACAAACGTCTCGACCGGATGCCGATAGGCAATAAAGAAGCTTGCTTCTGAAATATTTTTCACACTTTCCAGGTAATTCTCATAAGGGATGTCGAAATAGTCGTATTTCCCATCATCCAAATACCCTACCGAATGAAAGACTCCTCTCTCGTCGTCATATCCCAAAAGAAGATAATCGTGGTTGAAGTCGAATTGCCGATAAGCGCTCTTGCGTGGTATGTAATAATCGTTGAAAGAGCCGTTGATATAATGCCCGTTATCCAGCATTTCTTTATTCAGTGCCATCAGATCAATGGAACGGCGGTTCAGGATATCGGGCTTCAGCCACATCTCCTGCCTGGATGTTGCCCCTCTTTCAACGCACCAACCGTCATAGTCCAGCAGGCAATAAACATTGCCCTCATCATGGTTATGGGTACAGTTGATAAACATATCGCACAACAAGGTGGAAAAATCAGCCACATTGGCTTTCAGGACTCCCGCGGCAAACGCCTCGCCCTGATAGGCCCGAAACGGTACATTTAGAGTAAACGGCAGTTTTCCATGTCTTTTCATTATTCCCTCCTTTTAATTGACAAGACGTCTGTATAAAGTTATATACATAAAAATAATGCGTTGCCGACAAGCATCTGGCAACGCACAGTAGGGTGTATATGAACTACTCATTAACCGTCCAAGCGATCATAAATTCTTTACTTCGGAAGCTCTTTAACCATTTGGGCATAGGGGAGAGAGGTATATCCTTTCCGCCGGTAAAGACGGACAGCAGCATGGTTCTCCTCCTCCACCTCCAGACGAAAACGCACCGCCTGGTCCCGATATTGATTTTCAATATACCCGATCAGCTCCGTGCCGAGTCCAAAACCACGGGCGAAATCCCGGATATAGAGTTCCTCCAGCCACACCACCAATCCGCCCGCTTCGTTGGAATAGGTCAGCGACACGAGGCCGTATCCCGCCGGCACGCCCTGATGCTCAGCGATATAGGCGGCAACATACGGGCTTTTTTGATCGAGCGCATCGGCTGTCCGGATAAAATACGTATCCGGAACCGGATGCAATACGGCGGGAGAGGCATAAAATTCCCGCATCATGTGGATCAGATTGTCACGATCAGTTGCTTGTAGATCTCGAATCAACGTCATCCAGCCTTTCTAGAATCATCATGGGGAATTATAAATGGTTTCATCCGGCCGGGGTGCCTGGAAGTTGGGGATCGGAATCATCACGGGAGCCCTTCTTGTGCTTTTTGACGATGATAGAGTAGACCTTCATGCCGATGAGGCTGACGACACCGGTGACGACAAAGAGGATGATGGCTTCGACATACCGTGACTGGCCGATGAAGTGTCCCCCGATCGTGGACGAGACCAGAGAGGGGATACGGGCGATCATGGAGATAATCAGAAATTCATGCAGTTTGATACGGGTCAGGCCCGCAAAGTATGTCAGTAAATCCTTTGGCGTTCCGGGAATAAAAAACAGCAGAAAAATCATCCGCTTGAGCTTTTCCTCGCTGTTGATGAAGCGCAGTTCATCGATTTTTTCGCGGCTGATGAATATTTCGACCAGCCGGACACCCAAAAATCGTGTGAGCAGAAACACCAGCGAAGAGGCGGCTGCCACCCCGATCATGCAGATGAGGGTTCCCTCCACTGCTCCAAAGGCATAGCCTGTCCCGACCTCTACCAGTTCTCCCGGTATCAGGGCGATGACGATTTGCAGCACCTGGATGCCCAGGGCGACGAACCGCCCCTTCCAGCCGTAGGAATCGATGAACGCCTTGAATTCCTCCGGACTGTTGTTAAAAGCGAGGAATTTCGTCATAATGAAATAGGTCAGCCACCCAAATAGAGCGATGACGACGGCTAGGGAAACCAAGCCCAGAATCCGGCGCCGCCGTATATACCGGCGGGTGTCCGGATCCATCGGAACGGCTGCTTTCGATTTTTCGATTGCCTTTTTCATAACCATCCTGTTTGCCCCGTCTCATTGCGGAAATCACGCATACCGTATTTTTACTATTGCATAATCAGTATATAGCATCTTTGGGAAATAATACAGGGGAATCTTTTTAACAATTTATTAAGTTCACCGAACAAATCGATATATGGTAGAAAATTTGGGAAATCCCTTTCTAAAAGACGCATCTTGTGATAAAATCGAAATGTCCAGAATCGAAAAGGGATGGCGAACATGCAGAAGAAGGCCGCGGTTATCCAGGATATATGCTGTGCGGGCAAGTGCTCTTTGACGATCGCGCTTCCCGTGTTATCGGCGGCGGGGGTGTCCTGCTCCATTCTGCCGACAGCCGTCATGTCGACGCATACAGGGGGATTCAGAAATGTACACGGCCGCGATTTGACAGAGGATATTCTGGCCATTGTCCGGCACTGGAAGCGGGAGGGGCTCTCGTTCGATGCTCTGTACAGCGGGTATTTGTATTCTTCCGCGCAAGTTGAAACAGTCAAAACCGCAATAAGCCTCTTGCGTGCCACCGCCATGCCTCCGCTGCTGATGGTGGATCCGGCCATGGGGGATGGGGGAACGCTGTATCGTCTCTGTACCCCCGACATGGTGGAAAAAATGGCGGATCTGTGTGCACAGGCGGATTTGATCGTCCCCAACATCACCGAAGCGGCTTTCCTGTTGGGGGAGGTATACCAGACGCCGCCTCATACCAAGCCTTATATCGAGAGGCTTTTAAAGGGCCTTTCCAAGCTGTGTAAAGGCAATATCGTCCTCACCGGTGTCGCATTGACGTCGTCCGAACTCGGTTGCGCCTGTCTGGAGGGGCAGGGCGGCGCGGTTCAATATGTTATGGGGGAGCGAAAAGAAGGCGCTTATCATGGAACCGGCGATTTGTTTGCTTCGGCACTGTTGGGTGGACTGCTCCATGGACGTTCTCTGGAATATGCCATTCATCTGGCAATGACACTCGTATCGGATGCGATCGTCAAAACACAACGAGAGAATGGGCCTGAAAGGGAAGGCGTCCTGTTCGAGCCTTGCCTGGCCGACTACTCAAAGGCCTTGGCCCCGCTGTGAAACATTTGTTTCACAGCGGGCAGAACCTTCAATAAATGCCTTTTTATCCGCACTTTGCATATCCGTTATTTATCCCGCTGATATTCACCCGAAAACATCAGCCATAAAACATATATCAGCACATAAAAAATCAAAAAAGCCGGCAAAGGATTTTGAAAAAGGCCCCGGCGGGATAGCCCGACATACGGCGATCCAAAATCGATTTGTCTGGGACACAGAGATAAATACAGTACGTGGGCCAAGGGAAAGGGAAAGCGAAAACAAAATGAGTCTGATGAGAATCTGGGACGGAAAATAAAGGAAACGTTTATATGCAGATGTTAATAAGGTAAATCGGATAGACATTCGCATATAAAAAACCCATCTCAAACTTTAGCAAATGCATGTAACGGCGGGACTACAAACCAAGAGAAGATTATCCATAAGGAAAAACAAACTCACCCAAACAAACGGATTGCTCTCGTTTATGAAATGATCTAACTATACAAAATGAATCCTCGAAAGTATATATGAAAAAGCCCTCACCATATAGGTGGGGGCCTTTTTGTGGTTTGTGTTCACAGGGACTTTTTACCATAAATATTTTAGACTTTCGGACGAATAATAAGTGGTTAGTCAGTTAGGCTTGTCGTTTGTAATGCCTAGTAGCCAGTCTATAGATACGCCGTAAAAATCTGCTAGTATACCGAGTTTTTCGAGGTCGGGTTGGAGTTTTGCTGTTTCGTATTTTGCTATTGTAGATAGTGGGATTCCCGTTTCTTTTGCTACTTCTCGTTGTGTAAATCCGGTTTTTGCTCTAGCGTTTTTTATTCGGCTTGGGAAGATTTCGGCATACATAATTTATATCACCTCTTTGCTTCAATAATAGCATATTAAACAAATATTTTGTTTCAATTTTGGAAACATTTACGCTTCAAAAATTGGAGCGTATATGCTATAATTGAAGCAAGTTAAAAGGTGATTAGGCTGCGAAGGCAAGCCTTATCATAAACCCTTATCTCTCCGTTTCCCCTAGCTTGATGCGTGATATCAGGCTGGGGGCGGGGAGGGGGACCCGCCGAGTAATGCTAGAGCGTTGATAACGTCTCCTGTATTGGCAATTGCAGATAGTTAAATAGGGTATAACCCTAAATATAAAAAGAGAGAGGTAAGAAAGATGAAAGTGACAGTGATTGGGAAGTTCCGGAAGCAGGGTGTTTCGCGCAAAACTGGCGAAGTGTATGACATTTGCAATGCATATGTTACCCATCCTCTTCGGGGTGCGGAAGGTCTGATTTCTGAAAAGGTTTTTTTAAACCCGGAACAATTTGATTTTGATGGTATACAGATTGGTAAGGCGTATAACTTGGATTATGATTCTAACGGTTTTTTGATGGATTTCTCTTTGATCTGATTTGAGAGGGGGGCGCAACATTGACAAAAAAGGTGATTGCAATAGCGGTTGCTGTATTGTTGGTCGTTGCGCTCCCCGTTTTTGCATCAGCGTCGGCTATCGTTACGGATGTGTTGTTGTCACATACGGACATGTATGCAGAAATGTTTGATGGAAATGGAAATGGTCGTCCTACTGCAATAACTAACGGTGACAATTATCGGATATGGGACTCTCCGGGATTGTCTACTACGTCCGCAAAATTTGTGATGTTTAATCGTGATGGTAGTCCTCTTTTTACATTGCCATCTGTGACGGATTTTGTGATTGCTTTTAACATTGATTCCCAGCGTGTCAACGGTGGTCATATATCCCCGGTCAGCACAAATTATGAGATTATATTAAATGGCACGTCCGGTATAAAGACGTTAACTGGTCAAGCAACGCCTAATGATGTGATTTTGGGGACAGATAAGGCGTATTATGCTTTTAGCTTTACTCCAGATGTATTTCCGGATTTGTTGACAGCGGATTCGGTTCAAAAGATTACTTTTAATTTTGATTTTGGGAAAACGGCACAAGGAACCGCTATTACTGTTTATGATATATTGTCGCAACGTGCGTATGATGCACTTATAGATGGTGATGGCACTCCTTTGGCCCCTGATAAAAATAAGGACTTGGATAATACCGGTGAACAGATGGGCAATCTTGAAAATGATGCTCTAGGTGGCAAGTCGGATGAAGAGATTGCAAATGATGTAAATAGTGCGTTGTCGTTTGATGTGGGTGCTTTGGATTCTAACGCGCAAGCTGGTGTTTCTGGTTTTTTTGATGGCCTTTTGGTTGTTTTTGGGGCGGATTATCAGGCTTTGATGATGCTGGCTTTGTCTCTCGGATTAGCGGCTTTTATAATAGGCCGTCGATATAAAGCAGGGTAGGGGAGGCTTGTAAAATGTATTTTATGATGTCTCCCATTCCTGCGGCTGGTTTGTTTGATTTTCTTAAACAACTGGCGGATTTCATCGGGTCTTTAATCGATTTCGTCATCCAGATGGTGCAAGGCTTGATTCGTCTTTTGACGTTGATTCCTACTTGTGTAACTCTTCTCACGGATTCGATAGGTGTTCTCCCGTCTATCCTTGTGGCCTTTGCCTCGGTCACTATTACGGTTTCGGTTATCTTTATTATCTTAGGCCGTGACCATGGGGGGGAAAGTTGATGTTGGAAAATTTCTGGTATTTAATGAATACGGTTCGTACTGAAATTTTGGAAAAGTTTATTATACCTGGTATTGGTATTAGCTACTGGAAGTTTTTGATTTATTTGGCGGTTGCGGGTGTTGTTATAACGGTTTTAATCAATGGAGTAAAGGTGACGTCTGGTAATGCGGCTAAGGCTAGTCGGGATAAAAGTCAAGCGAAAAAGGAGGAAGGGGATTAGTGTGGGATGAATATGGACGGCAAATATATAACTGGTTGTCGAATACGTTAGGGCCTTGGCTTACGTCTCATGATTCGGATATATCGGCAATATTGTCCACGACAACGGATATATTGACGGTGGTTCGGAATTTGCTGTATGTGTCGGTATTTGCTTTTTTGTTTTGGGTGGTTAAAACGTGGTTGCAACCTCATCTTTTAAAGGTGTGATGTAGATGCTAGAACGGTTGTTTTCTCTTTTTTTCTCGGTACTCAATGGTATAGCGTTGACGGACTTTTTTATCGGCGTTATGGCGGCTGGGTTTTTGTTTGGAATGGCTACTTTAATTCGATATATCTTTGTTGGAGGTCGATAAGGGTGAATTGGTTGTATGTAATTATATTGATTGCTGGTATTGGCTTTATTTTGTATCAGATTTTTCTTAATTCTGGTGGTAACGCGAAATTCAAATCGGATTTGCCGGAAGGTATTAAGGTCAAGTCGAAGCGGAAAAGGGTGGTGATGGTCGCTTGTTCATTGATTTTGTGCGTGATTTCATTGGTACTGTTGATAGCTCTTTTGATTTCATTGTTGTCATAACGGCGGCAGTTTTATTTCTTGTGGTTTGTAGCCTTATTCTGTCCTTTTTTCTCGCTGCTTTGTCTTGTTTAACTACTCGTTTTTTTAAGTCGTAGAGGGGAGCGCTACCCTTTACATAGATAATTTTATTTTGAAAGGATGATGTTTTTAGAATGCCTGAATCTCTTACTACGGCGCTGGAATTTATGGTGAATCAGACGGTATCTATGATCGGGATTGTTACCGCTAGTCCTGTGCTTTGTCTTGGCCTTGCTATGTGGTGCGCTGGCGGTGCTATCGGCCTGTTTAAACGGCTTGTGTAAGGAGGATATGTATGGAATCAAGTACTCCTTCTGTTGCCGAGATGCCCTCCTCTATTGGTACTGCTTTAACCTATATGGTTACGCAGATAGGCGAGGTATTGACTATTGTTACCGCTAATCCTGTGCTTTGCCTTGGTCTTGCCATGTGGTGCGCTGGCGGTGCGATTGGTCTGTTTAAACGGCTTGTGTAACGGTTGCCCGGGATGGTTTTGCCGTCTCGGGCATCTTTTTACCTTTTTTTCGGAGGGATATTATGATAACTGGTTATTTTGGTTTGCCTGGTTGTGGCAAAAGTACGTTTTTAGCAAAGATGGCCCAGCAGTATATCCGTCGTGGGTATCGTGTTTTTGTGTTGGATACGGCTCCGGTTGACGGCTGTGAGCTTATAAATTGGTCGGATATCGGAAAGTATGATATGTCTTGTTCTGTTATCCTTTTGGATGAGATTTCTTTATTTGCGGATAATCGGGATTATAAATTGTTTGCTCATGACCTTAAGCAGTTTTTTATATTGCATCGTCATTATCATTGTGACATTATTTGGTTCACGCAGCAATATGACGGGGTAGACCGTAAAATTCGGGAGTTGACTACTTGCCTTTATTATGTCCGTGCTGCTGGTAAGCTGTCCTATGCTGTCCGGATTGACCGTTTTATCCATGTCGAGCGAGAGCAAAAGCAAATACAGGTAGGTTATAAAATGACGGGTTTTTTCCGCGCCCTTTTTGCTTGGCTGAATCATTCGGTAAAGGTTTGTTATCGGCCTTTGTATTATAAATATTTTGATTCTTTTGATGCCCCGGAGCTTGAGAAAAAGGACTTTGTAAAATTTGAGGTGGTGTAATCATGACAAATTTTCAGGTTGTTTTAGCTGTTGTTGTTAGTTCGATTATTTATATTTTGTTCCTTTTTTTTGCTGGCTATTTTTTTAAGGCATGGGGTAAGGTTATTGTTTATATTCCCGGTCTTGATGGTTTTTGTCCTCGTTTTGTTAAGAGTTTGGATGGCTCGGAAGTTTTGTTTACTTTGGTTTTTGATAGAGCGTTTGAATTTGGTTCTGTTCGCAAAGCTCGAAAGGTTGTCCGGAAATTGGAAGATTGTGGCATTAAGAATGCTGTAATTTTGGAGTTGTTTAGTGTACATAAGACGGGCTGGCGAAAAAGTCTGCCTTGGTGTTAGGTGACGGCGCGCCCAACCTGACAGGCCCCCGGCCTTGCCGGTAATCGCAAGGGCAGGTTGCCGGGCGGGGCCCCGCCGCGAAGCGGTGGGTAAGCCCGGCCTACTGGTGGGGGCCCCGCGAAGCGGGGGTGCCAGAGCCTGCCCTAGGCCCTGCGGGTTCCTAGGGAGGGGCGAGGGGCCGAAGGCCCCCGCCCCTAGTATTACCCTAGGAACCTCTGTGTCATGTGTCAAGCGTCTTCTGAACCCTTGCAAATGCTAGGTTTTTTCATCTTATTTTTTGACACACGAAAAATTAACCTCTGTGTCATGTGTCAAGATTTCGTTTTTTTTTTTCTATAATGAAAGGACTGTTTATTTGTGCAAGATACACGTTCTCGTAAGTGGCAGTTGACTATAAACAATCCTATTGAGAAAGGCTTTACTCATGATAAGATAAAAGAGATATTATCGGAATTTTCGAGTTTGGTTTATTGGTGTATGTCGGATGAAGTTGGAGAAAGTGGTACTTTTCACACTCATGTTTATTTTTATCTTGATTCGGCTTCTCGTTTTTCTACTGTTAAGAATCGGTTTGCGGAGGCTCACATAGAAATGGCGAATGGTACTAGCTTAGAAAATCGTGATTATGTGTTTAAGCAAGGTAAATGGTTGGATGATAAGAAAAAAGAAACCAATATAGAAGATAGTCACGAAGAATATGGAGAATGTCCCTTAGAGCGTCCAGGCAAAAGAAGCGATTTAACAAACCTCTATGAAATGATAAGGGAAGGAAAGAGCAATTTTGAAATCATCGAAGAAAACCCGAAGTATATGTTGCATCTTGACAGGATTGAAAAAACAAGGCAAACTATACTTGAAAGTGAATTTAAAAATACCTTTAGGAAAATGCGTGTTGAATATGTGTGTGGTGTAACAGGTGCAGGAAAAACCCGTGGTGTTATGGAAAAATATGGGTATGATAAAGTTTTTCGGATAACAGATTATTTGCATCCTTGGGATGGTTATAAAGGACAAGATGTGGTCGTTTTTGAAGAATTTAAATCTAGTCTGCGTATACAGGATATGCTGAATTATTTAGACGGGTATCCGTTAGAATTGCCGTCTCGTTATGCAAATAAAGTAGCTTGTTATACAAAGGTATTTATTATAAGTAACGTGTTGTTGGAGGATCAATACCGTTTTGTGCAACAGGAGGATCTGGGGGTATGGGAAGCGTTTTTGCGTCGTGTGCATTGTGTGAGGTTGTATAGCCGGTCTGGTGTTGATGTGTATACTGTCCCGGAATATATGCACGGCCCGGTTGATGTGAGCGGCGTTATTCCGGAACCCGAGGTATTTCAATGCAAGTTTGAAGAGGTTGTTTGATGAAGGAATGGGAAACGACACGTATATATATTTATGAGTATATGTACAATCGTGAGCAAATGTATTATAATGACCTTATCCAATTGGAGCGGAATAATGCATTTTGTAAGGCGGATGCCCTTGACCATTTAGAGGCTATTATGGCATTGACCCGCTTGGCGACTGCACGTAACATATTTGAGGATATAGGCCGAATTTTGAGACGTTGGAAACCAAAAGAGGAGTATCCGAAAGAGTAAACTATCTACTATACAAAATGAATCCTCGAAAGTATATATGAAAAAGCCCTCACCATATAGGTGGGGGCCTTTTTGTGGTTTGTGTTCACAGGGACTTTTTACCATAAATATTTTAGACTTTCGGACGAATAATAAGTGGTTAGTCAGTTAGGCTTGTCGTTTGTAATGCCTAGTAGCCAGTCTATAGATACGCCGTAAAAATCTGCTAGTATACCGAGTTTTTCGAGGTCGGGTTGGAGTTTTGCTGTTTCGTATTTTGCTATTGTAGATAGTGGGATTCCCGTTTCTTTTGCTACTTCTCGTTGTGTAAATCCGGTTTTTGCTCTAGCGTTTTTTATTCGGCTTGGGAAGATTTCGGCATACATAATTTATATCACCTCTTTGCTTCAATAATAGCATATTAAACAAATATTTTGTTTCAATTTTGGAAACATTTACGCTTCAAAAATTGGAGCGTATATGCTATAATTGAAGCAAGTTAAAAGGTGATTAGGCTGCGAAGGCAAGCCTTATCATAAACCCTTATCTCTCCGTTTCCCCTAGCTTGATGCGTGATATCAGGCTGGGGGCGGGGAGGGGGACCCGCCGAGTAATGCTAGAGCGTTGATAACGTCTCCTGTATTGGCAATTGCAGATAGTTAAATAGGGTATAACCCTAAATATAAAAAGAGAGAGGTAAGAAAGATGAAAGTGACAGTGATTGGGAAGTTCCGGAAGCAGGGTGTTTCGCGCAAAACTGGCGAAGTGTATGACATTTGCAATGCATATGTTACCCATCCTCTTCGGGGTGCGGAAGGTCTGATTTCTGAAAAGGTTTTTTTAAACCCGGAACAATTTGATTTTGATGGTATACAGATTGGTAAGGCGTATAACTTGGATTATGATTCTAACGGTTTTTTGATGGATTTCTCTTTGATCTGATTTGAGAGGGGGGCGCAACATTGACAAAAAAGGTGATTGCAATAGCGGTTGCTGTATTGTTGGTCGTTGCGCTCCCCGTTTTTGCATCAGCGTCGGCTATCGTTACGGATGTGTTGTTGTCACATACGGACATGTATGCAGAAATGTTTGATGGAAATGGAAATGGTCGTCCTACTGCAATAACTAACGGTGACAATTATCGGATATGGGACTCTCCGGGATTGTCTACTACGTCCGCAAAATTTGTGATGTTTAATCGTGATGGTAGTCCTCTTTTTACATTGCCATCTGTGACGGATTTTGTGATTGCTTTTAACATTGATTCCCAGCGTGTCAACGGTGGTCATATATCCCCGGTCAGCACAAATTATGAGATTATATTAAATGGCACGTCCGGTATAAAGACGTTAACTGGTCAAGCAACGCCTAATGATGTGATTTTGGGGACAGATAAGGCGTATTATGCTTTTAGCTTTACTCCAGATGTATTTCCGGATTTGTTGACAGCGGATTCGGTTCAAAAGATTACTTTTAATTTTGATTTTGGGAAAACGGCACAAGGAACCGCTATTACTGTTTATGATATATTGTCGCAACGTGCGTATGATGCACTTATAGATGGTGATGGCACTCCTTTGGCCCCTGATAAAAATAAGGACTTGGATAATACCGGTGAACAGATGGGCAATCTTGAAAATGATGCTCTAGGTGGCAAGTCGGATGAAGAGATTGCAAATGATGTAAATAGTGCGTTGTCGTTTGATGTGGGTGCTTTGGATTCTAACGCGCAAGCTGGTGTTTCTGGTTTTTTTGATGGCCTTTTGGTTGTTTTTGGGGCGGATTATCAGGCTTTGATGATGCTGGCTTTGTCTCTCGGATTAGCGGCTTTTATAATAGGCCGTCGATATAAAGCAGGGTAGGGGAGGCTTGTAAAATGTATTTTATGATGTCTCCCATTCCTGCGGCTGGTTTGTTTGATTTTCTTAAACAACTGGCGGATTTCATCGGGTCTTTAATCGATTTCGTCATCCAGATGGTGCAAGGCTTGATTCGTCTTTTGACGTTGATTCCTACTTGTGTAACTCTTCTCACGGATTCGATAGGTGTTCTCCCGTCTATCCTTGTGGCCTTTGCCTCGGTCACTATTACGGTTTCGGTTATCTTTATTATCTTAGGCCGTGACCATGGGGGGGAAAGTTGATGTTGGAAAATTTCTGGTATTTAATGAATACGGTTCGTACTGAAATTTTGGAAAAGTTTATTATACCTGGTATTGGTATTAGCTACTGGAAGTTTTTGATTTATTTGGCGGTTGCGGGTGTTGTTATAACGGTTTTAATCAATGGAGTAAAGGTGACGTCTGGTAATGCGGCTAAGGCTAGTCGGGATAAAAGTCAAGCGAAAAAGGAGGAAGGGGATTAGTGTGGGATGAATATGGACGGCAAATATATAACTGGTTGTCGAATACGTTAGGGCCTTGGCTTACGTCTCATGATTCGGATATATCGGCAATATTGTCCACGACAACGGATATATTGACGGTGGTTCGGAATTTGCTGTATGTGTCGGTATTTGCTTTTTTGTTTTGGGTGGTTAAAACGTGGTTGCAACCTCATCTTTTAAAGGTGTGATGTAGATGCTAGAACGGTTGTTTTCTCTTTTTTTCTCGGTACTCAATGGTATAGCGTTGACGGACTTTTTTATCGGCGTTATGGCGGCTGGGTTTTTGTTTGGAATGGCTACTTTAATTCGATATATCTTTGTTGGAGGTCGATAAGGGTGAATTGGTTGTATGTAATTATATTGATTGCTGGTATTGGCTTTATTTTGTATCAGATTTTTCTTAATTCTGGTGGTAACGCGAAATTCAAATCGGATTTGCCGGAAGGTATTAAGGTCAAGTCGAAGCGGAAAAGGGTGGTGATGGTCGCTTGTTCATTGATTTTGTGCGTGATTTCATTGGTACTGTTGATAGCTCTTTTGATTTCATTGTTGTCATAACGGCGGCAGTTTTATTTCTTGTGGTTTGTAGCCTTATTCTGTCCTTTTTTCTCGCTGCTTTGTCTTGTTTAACTACTCGTTTTTTTAAGTCGTAGAGGGGAGCGCTACCCTTTACATAGATAATTTTATTTTGAAAGGATGATGTTTTTAGAATGCCTGAATCTCTTACTACGGCGCTGGAATTTATGGTGAATCAGACGGTATCTATGATCGGGATTGTTACCGCTAGTCCTGTGCTTTGTCTTGGCCTTGCTATGTGGTGCGCTGGCGGTGCTATCGGCCTGTTTAAACGGCTTGTGTAAGGAGGATATGTATGGAATCAAGTACTCCTTCTGTTGCCGAGATGCCCTCCTCTATTGGTACTGCTTTAACCTATATGGTTACGCAGATAGGCGAGGTATTGACTATTGTTACCGCTAATCCTGTGCTTTGCCTTGGTCTTGCCATGTGGTGCGCTGGCGGTGCGATTGGTCTGTTTAAACGGCTTGTGTAACGGTTGCCCGGGATGGTTTTGCCGTCTCGGGCATCTTTTTACCTTTTTTTCGGAGGGATATTATGATAACTGGTTATTTTGGTTTGCCTGGTTGTGGCAAAAGTACGTTTTTAGCAAAGATGGCCCAGCAGTATATCCGTCGTGGGTATCGTGTTTTTGTGTTGGATACGGCTCCGGTTGACGGCTGTGAGCTTATAAATTGGTCGGATATCGGAAAGTATGATATGTCTTGTTCTGTTATCCTTTTGGATGAGATTTCTTTATTTGCGGATAATCGGGATTATAAATTGTTTGCTCATGACCTTAAGCAGTTTTTTATATTGCATCGTCATTATCATTGTGACATTATTTGGTTCACGCAGCAATATGACGGGGTAGACCGTAAAATTCGGGAGTTGACTACTTGCCTTTATTATGTCCGTGCTGCTGGTAAGCTGTCCTATGCTGTCCGGATTGACCGTTTTATCCATGTCGAGCGAGAGCAAAAGCAAATACAGGTAGGTTATAAAATGACGGGTTTTTTCCGCGCCCTTTTTGCTTGGCTGAATCATTCGGTAAAGGTTTGTTATCGGCCTTTGTATTATAAATATTTTGATTCTTTTGATGCCCCGGAGCTTGAGAAAAAGGACTTTGTAAAATTTGAGGTGGTGTAATCATGACAAATTTTCAGGTTGTTTTAGCTGTTGTTGTTAGTTCGATTATTTATATTTTGTTCCTTTTTTTTGCTGGCTATTTTTTTAAGGCATGGGGTAAGGTTATTGTTTATATTCCCGGTCTTGATGGTTTTTGTCCTCGTTTTGTTAAGAGTTTGGATGGCTCGGAAGTTTTGTTTACTTTGGTTTTTGATAGAGCGTTTGAATTTGGTTCTGTTCGCAAAGCTCGAAAGGTTGTCCGGAAATTGGAAGATTGTGGCATTAAGAATGCTGTAATTTTGGAGTTGTTTAGTGTACATAAGACGGGCTGGCGAAAAAGTCTGCCTTGGTGTTAGGTGACGGCGCGCCCAACCTGACAGGCCCCCGGCCTTGCCGGTAATCGCAAGGGCAGGTTGCCGGGCGGGGCCCCGCCGCGAAGCGGTGGGTAAGCCCGGCCTACTGGTGGGGGCCCCGCGAAGCGGGGGTGCCAGAGCCTGCCCTAGGCCCTGCGGGTTCCTAGGGAGGGGCGAGGGGCCGAAGGCCCCCGCCCCTAGTATTACCCTAGGAACCTCTGTGTCATGTGTCAAGCGTCTTCTGAACCCTTGCAAATGCTAGGTTTTTTCATCTTATTTTTTGACACACGAAAAATTAACCTCTGTGTCATGTGTCAAGATTTCGTTTTTTTTTTTCTATAATGAAAGGACTGTTTATTTGTGCAAGATACACGTTCTCGTAAGTGGCAGTTGACTATAAACAATCCTATTGAGAAAGGCTTTACTCATGATAAGATAAAAGAGATATTATCGGAATTTTCGAGTTTGGTTTATTGGTGTATGTCGGATGAAGTTGGAGAAAGTGGTACTTTTCACACTCATGTTTATTTTTATCTTGATTCGGCTTCTCGTTTTTCTACTGTTAAGAATCGGTTTGCGGAGGCTCACATAGAAATGGCGAATGGTACTAGCTTAGAAAATCGTGATTATGTGTTTAAGCAAGGTAAATGGTTGGATGATAAGAAAAAAGAAACCAATATAGAAGATAGTCACGAAGAATATGGAGAATGTCCCTTAGAGCGTCCAGGCAAAAGAAGCGATTTAACAAACCTCTATGAAATGATAAGGGAAGGAAAGAGCAATTTTGAAATCATCGAAGAAAACCCGAAGTATATGTTGCATCTTGACAGGATTGAAAAAACAAGGCAAACTATACTTGAAAGTGAATTTAAAAATACCTTTAGGAAAATGCGTGTTGAATATGTGTGTGGTGTAACAGGTGCAGGAAAAACCCGTGGTGTTATGGAAAAATATGGGTATGATAAAGTTTTTCGGATAACAGATTATTTGCATCCTTGGGATGGTTATAAAGGACAAGATGTGGTCGTTTTTGAAGAATTTAAATCTAGTCTGCGTATACAGGATATGCTGAATTATTTAGACGGGTATCCGTTAGAATTGCCGTCTCGTTATGCAAATAAAGTAGCTTGTTATACAAAGGTATTTATTATAAGTAACGTGTTGTTGGAGGATCAATACCGTTTTGTGCAACAGGAGGATCTGGGGGTATGGGAAGCGTTTTTGCGTCGTGTGCATTGTGTGAGGTTGTATAGCCGGTCTGGTGTTGATGTGTATACTGTCCCGGAATATATGCACGGCCCGGTTGATGTGAGCGGCGTTATTCCGGAACCCGAGGTATTTCAATGCAAGTTTGAAGAGGTTGTTTGATGAAGGAATGGGAAACGACACGTATATATATTTATGAGTATATGTACAATCGTGAGCAAATGTATTATAATGACCTTATCCAATTGGAGCGGAATAATGCATTTTGTAAGGCGGATGCCCTTGACCATTTAGAGGCTATTATGGCATTGACCCGCTTGGCGACTGCACGTAACATATTTGAGGATATAGGCCGAATTTTGAGACGTTGGAAACCAAAAGAGGAGTATCCGAAAGAGTAAACTATCTACTATACAAAATGAATCTTTTGTATAGTTTAGGGGAGGGACAACATGAAAAAGGCGTATTTACAGGAATGCCCTCCGGTTTTGCGGGAGTATTTGGGATATACGGAAACCATCAAGGGCCGTTCCGGAAACACCGTAGACGAGTATTTTATCGATTTGCGCACATTTTTTCGATATATCAAGCAAATCCGCGGCCTTTGTCCGGCGGCCGCCGGCCCGGATGAAAATATCTCCATCCTTGACGTGGATATGGCGCTGATCCGGTCGGTGACTCTTAACGACGTCTATGAATTTATGAATTATCTGAAAACCGAACGGCACAATACCAGTAAAACGCGCGCACGCAAAACCACGTCTTTACGGATGTTCTTTCGGTATTTAACGGATTATAAGCATGTGCTCGACGTCAACCCGGTTCAGAACTTGGACACGCCGAAACAAAAAAAGGGTCTGCCGCAGTATCTCACCCTGGATCAGAGCATGGCGCTTTTGCAGTCGGTTGACGGCGAATTTGCCCAGCGGGATTATTGCATGCTGGTTCTTTTTCTCAATTGCGGGCTCCGCCGGGCGGAGCTGGCCGGGATCAATCTGCGGGATATCCGGCCTGATCATACGCTGATTGTCCGCGGCAAGGGCAATAAAGAACGCATCCTGTACCTAAACGAAGCCTGCCAGGATGCGATTGAACAATATCTCAAGGTACGGCCGGTCGACGGCGTGCAGGATAAGCAGGCCTTGTTTTTGAGCCGTCTGAAAAAACGCATCAGCCTGCAAGGTGTTCACTATGTCGTCAAACGGTATTTGCATCAGGTCCCAGGCGCGGAGAACCTGTCGACCCATAAATTGAGGCATACGGCGGCGACGCTGATGTATCAGCAAGGCGGCGTGGATATCCGGGTTCTCAAAGATGTTTTAGGGCACGAAAACCTCGGCACAACCGAGATTTACACCCATTTGTCCAGCGCGCAGGTCCGGCAGGCAGTGGAGGACAATCCGTTGTCCCATGTCAAGCGAAAAGCCGGCCCGGCCAAGAAACGGGGCCCGGATTCGGAATGACCTCTCCCCTCTCATTTTACCATATATTGGATTTTAAAGGCTCCGGTCCTAAAGAGACCGGAGCCTTTTGCGTCAGATGGTATCGTCGTCGTCAGAGCCGCCGCTCCGCCGGCGATAATATTGCGAACGGAGCAGTTCCTGCTCGTTGTACTGCTTGGGGAGCTCCCGTTTTGGGGCTGTTTCTTCTTCCTCTTCCCTTTGCTCATTGCCGAGATCCTGGAAAATCGCCTCTTCCTCATCTTCGGCGGCCATTTCCTCATCCTCAATGTTCAGGGCGCGTTTAGCTTCCCGGTCCTCTCCAGGATGATCCTTATAATAGGGGTCGATGATAAATTTCTGGATCACGGGGAACATGTTGAATTGGATCAGAAAGGAGCGGAAGGCTGGAAAAACCAGGATGTACACGAACAAGAGAATCGGAAGGCAGATATACAGCGGTACGTAAAAGAGGATAACAATACCGATCGCGTAAAAGAAAAGAAGCACGACCGAAACCAGCAGATTACGCCCCAGCCCCACGAAGGCGAGCAGCAGCGCGTTTTTGAGCAGCTGCTTGATCGTCAGCTTGAAGGTAATCATCATCAAATAGATATAATAATTCATGAAGGAATAGAGGATCACCAGCATGAAGCTGACCGCCAAGCCGATCATACCAAAGAATCCTTCGGTATAAAACCAGAAAAAGTAAACGTCGAAGGCAATAATCGCACCGAAAACCAGATTGAGCAAGCCCAAAGGCAGCGCCTGCTTCCAGTTTTTCTTAATGGTATCCATAAAATCGGAATAAATAAACGCGTGCTTTTCCCGCACGAAATTCCGGGTGATGTAGGTCAGGCCCGCGTTGGCAAAGCCGGTCGTCACCACCGGCAGGGATACCAGCACATATAGCAGATTGGCCAGGATGAGTTTCCAGAATTTCCGGAAATAAAGCTCAAAAAAGATGACGATCCCTTTTTTCTGGGGCCCGTTTTTGTCCACTCCTGGTCCTGGTTTGTTATAGTCGAACAGTCCGAAAAATCCAGCCACCGTTATCCTTCTCCTTACTTTTTCACGTCGGGGATTTTACTAGGGTACATACAACCGCCGGTCAGGCGGGGATAAACAGGTTCAGGAACGCCAGCCGGAATCCGACGTCGAGCACACCGGCCCCGAACGCTACGCCCACGAGCAGTAAAAAGCGCATACAGTACAGACGAAAATCCTGCCAGAGGCCGCCGCAGTTGGCGGCGTTTGGGAGGAGCTGCCCGGCAATGAGCAGGGACATGCGCAGGCTCTCCGCGCAGCCCATGAGCAGCGCGGCGGCCGTGACCAGGCTGTGCGGCAGTACCAGCAAAGCTACAAACGCCACCCCGCCAGCCCCGAAGCCGTAATAATACGCCTCGGTCATGCCCAGCCCCAATCCGAAAAACACCGGGACCAGGACACTCACTGGCGCACCGCAGGCGGAAAGGCCGGTCAGAAACAGGAGGGCCAGGAGACAGAAGGAGGAAAAACAAGACGAGAACAGTTCTGAAACGCTGCCTTGTATACCCCCCTCGATCGGCGAAACCTGCAGCATGACGGTCAAATCGGCCGAAAACAAGGTGTGGGATACGGTAAACGCCAGGCTGCCTCCCAGCGCTCCAAGCAGCAGCAGAGCCAGGAAGAGCAGCAGTCGGCAGTTATCCGACAGAAACTCCCGGAAGGAGTTTGTCCGATTCATGGGCAGGCCTCCGTTCATAGGGTTTTTGTAAATCCTATGAACGGATCCCGCGATTTATGCCTGCCGGTCCCCCGCCAGGGCCGCCTGAATCATGATCGCGCATTCCAGGCGCTTCTTCTCGAGCGCGCAGGACAAGGCGTGCGGCCGGAGTAGATCGCCCTCATACTGCTGGTTATTGGCGTTGCAGCCGCCGGAACAGTAAAACTTAGCCCAGCAGGACCGGCAGTTCTCTTTATGATACACCGAGGTGCGGGCAAACCGCTCCTTTTTGGAAAGGTCGTATTCTCCCGTGAGGACGTTTCCCATCTGCCATTCGGGCTGCCCGACGAACTGGTGACAGGGAAATACCCGGCCCTCGGGGTCTACGGCCGCATATTCATTGCCGCAGCCGCAGCCCCGCAGCCGTTTGATGGCACAGGGACCCTGTTCCAGATCGAGCATGAAATGAAAAAAGTTGAACCGCTCTCCCCTGCGTTTCATTTCCAGGATGGTGCGGGCGAGACGATCATACTCTTCAAAAATCGCCGGCAGATCCTCTTCCCGCAGGGAATACGGCACGTCCGGGTCTGTCACCACCGGTTCTACGGACACCTGATCGAAGCCGAGCTCCTTCATATGCAGGACATCCTGAGAAAAATCGAGGTTGTTCCGTGTAAAGGTGCCCCGCACATAATAATCGCGGTCTCCGCGCTGGGCGACAAAGCGCTGATATCGGGGGACGATGGTATCGTAGCTGCCCTTTCCTCCCGCGTTGGGACGCATGGCGTCATTTATATCTTTCCGGCCGTCCAGCGACAGGACCACATTCTGCATTTCTGCATTGAGAAACGCGGTGGTCTCCTCATCAAGAAGGACACCGTTGGTGGTCATTGTAAAGCGAAATGCCTTGTCATGCTCTTTTTCCAGACCTCGTGCGTACGCTACCGTCTGTTTGACGACGCCCAGGTTGAGAAGAGGCTCCCCGCCGAAAAAGTCGAGCTCCAGATGCCGTCTGGGACCTGATTGTGCGACCAGAAAATCGATAGCCGCCTTGGCGACCTCGAACGGCATCGTCTGAGGTTTTCCGCCATAAATGCCCTGTCCGGCAAAGCAATAGCGGCAACGCAGGTTGCAGTCGTGTGAAACGTGCAGGCACATCGCCTTGAGGGGCGACGCAGTCAACGCGTCGGCATACGGCTGATAATCATCTTCGCTGTAAAGGAGTCCGCCTTTCCGGAGCTCCAGGAGCTCGGCATATGTATCCCGTACTTCATCCTGGCCATATCGCCGGGAAAAATGCTCCAGGAGAGCCGGGGGGCAGGTTTCCGGAAGGTCGTCCGGAAAAGAAAGAAGCAACTCGAAGGCCAGCTCGTCCAATACATGGACCGCACCGCTGTGCACATCCAACGCAATGCGCAGGCCGTTGTTTTCAAAGCAGTGGATCATACGATGTTTAACTCCCGTTTCTTCATACAATACTTCGGTTTCGGCGCCGGCGGGAAAACAGAGAAAACAGGGCGGAATGTTCCGCCCTGTCCCCCACCCGGTCAGCTTACTTTTCGCACTTCTGATTGGCAACGGTGCAGGAAGTCTTGCAGGCGGACTGGCAGGACGCCTGGCACTCGCCGCATCCGCCTTTGGCAGCGGTGGACTTCAGGTTCTTTTTGTTGATCGTCTGGATGTGTTTCATTTTCTATTCCTCCTAAGAACTGTACATACACATAGGCTATTTTACCGGCGGCGTTTCATATTCACGCCGATGATGCCGCCCACGGCTCCCGATGCCACCATAACTGCCAGCTTTACCAAGATCGTGGTGCCCCGTACGTCCTGCAGCACGGCGAACCCGGCGATGATCACCACCACATACAGGAGAAGCCCGGCGCCGGCGCCGTAAAGCAGCCCCTTTTCCCCGGAAATCCTCGCCGAGACGATCCCGCCGATAAAGGAGCCGAACGCGGCGGCGACGATCGCCATGGGGGTAACGGCGGCCTTGGGGATATTCTGCGCCGCCATAACGGCCGCCATCACCAGCAGCACCAGCAGGCAGGATATCGCGCCCACACAGGCGCCGATCACGATGGGACGCGCAATCCGTTTCAGGATCGCCGAATCCTCGTTGTGCGATTTTGCTTTCATACCTCACCCTCCGCCTTCCTATGAATCGAGTCCCTTATCCATAGCTTATTCTCCGGCGGACGGTTTTAGTACTGGCCTTGGGGCTTTCTTTGATGAGTCAGGCAGGCGGGTTTCATCCGGCTGCGTCAATCGTCATCGTCGTCGTCATCGTCGTCGAGCTCGTTCGGATCATGGATGGTCTCGCAGCTCTGCAACGCCCACTTTTTGATCGTCATCTTGTTCCGGTCGGCGCCGGTTTCGATGACGAGGGCATCCTCCTTGATATTGACTACACGGCCGCAGATGCCGCCGATGGTGGTGATTTCATCTCCCACCCGGATGCTATTGCGCATCCGCTGCTCTTCCTTCTGTTTTTTGCGCTGGGGACGGATCATCACAAAATACATGAGCACCACGATCAGCACGATCGGGCCCCACATGATCAGCTGCGCCAGAAATTGGTTCTGCTCTCCCATCTGTTCCCCTTCCGCGAGGATGGGCATAATGTCTATCAAATGTAGCACCTCCTAAAAATCCCTTCTATTATATCGGTTTTTTGGGACAGGCGCAACCCCTTTTCACGGAAAAGAAAAAAATTTACAATCCCGGGGCCCTCTTATCCAAAATCTCCCGGTATTCTTCATAAAACGCAGAAAACGTCCCATTTTCGAGGCTTTCGCGGATCCGTTCCATCAGGGTATTGTAAAAGAAGAGATTATGCATCACGCACAGCCGCATCGCGAGCATCTCCCCCGCTTTGAACAGATGGCGGATATACGCCCGCGAGTACCGGCGGCAGGCCGGGCAGCCGCATGCCTCGTCGAGGGGTGAGAGATCCCGTTCATACTGCTGATTGAGCAGGTTGCGCCGCCCGCTCCAGGTGAACACATGCCCGTGCCGGGCATTGCGGGCCGGCATGACGCAATCGAACAGGTCGACGCCGCGCGCCACGCCTTCGAGGATATTGACCGGTGTGCCCACCCCCATGAGGTAACGGGGCTTATCCGCCGGCATATACGGTTCCACCGCTTCGATGACGCGATACATCACCGGGGCGGGTTCCCCCACCGCCAGGCCGCCGATGGCGTAACCGTCCAGGCCGAGGGCGGCGATGTCTTTCATGTGGGCGACGCGCAGGTCGTCGAATGTGCAACCCTGGTTGATCCCGAACAGAAGCTGCCGGGGATTGAGGGCAGCGGGCAGGGCGTTCAGCCGGTCGTGCTCCTCCTTGCATCGGATCAGCCAGCGGGTGGTGCGCGCGCAGGACTCCCGCGCGTAGTCATAGGCCGCGGGATTCTCCACGCATTCGTCAAAGGCCATGGCAATGGTGGAACCGAGGTTGGACTGGATCCGCATGCTCTCCTCCGGCCCGATAAAGAGCCGGCGGCCGTCGACATGGGAGGCAAACGTCACGCCCTCTTCCCGGATTTTGCGCAGGCCGGCCAGGGAAAACACCTGGAACCCTCCGCTGTCGGTCAGAATCGGCCCCTGCCAACCTGTAAAGGCATGAAGCCCTCCGAGTTCCCGCACCAGTTCGTCCCCCGGCCGGACGTGCAGATGATAGGTGTTGCAGAGCTGCACCTGGCATTTCAGGTCCTTCAGATCGTGCGCGGATACCGCGCCCTTGATGGCGCCGCAGGTCGCGACATTCATGAACGCCGGGGTTTCAATCGTCCCGTGAGGCGTCTCAAACCGCCCGCGGCGGGCCGTCCCTATCTGTGTGAGTATCTCCATAAAGCCCTCCTGAAGTGGGTTCCTTTGTCGAAAGCAGTATCAGTATAGCGCATCGGGGCGGCGGCATCAAGTATCAAGAAGGCAGCTCCGTCAAAAGCACCCGCAGAGAGGGGACGAACCGGCAGGGGCCGGGGGCCGGCTTCCCACGGCGGTTGAGCCACACGGCCGGGATCCCCACTGCCGCGGCTCCCCGGACATCGCTGGAAAACGAGTCCCCGATGTGCCAGACCTCTCCCGGCTGCAATCCCGTCCGACGGAGCGCCAAATCGAACAGCTCCCGGCGCGGCTTGTACGACCGGGCGTCCTCCTGTGCCAGGGTGCCGTAAAAATCGAGAAACAGGGCCTTGATCAACTCGTCTCCCCCTTTTTGTTCACTTTTTTCCAGTCTAGCAGATGCCACGGGATTCTGCAAGCCGGATAAAATGGTTGCAATCGCAACTGTTTTGTGGTATATTGGTTGCGACCGCAATCAATTGATGAGAAGGTGGAAACATGGACTCCCTCATGAAGTATATCAGCCGGATCCATCGCTGCTCCGGGCGGTTCCGGGGCGATAAGATCGAGGGGCTGAACGGACGGCAGCACACCTATATCTTTCACGTCTGCAAACGGCCGGGAATTTCACAGGATCAGCTGGCCCGTCACATCTGCGTCAACAAGAGCAACATCACCAGGCAGCTGGGGGCGTTGGAGCAGGCGGGATTCGTCCGGCGGGAATCCGATCCGGACGACCGGCGGGTCCTGCGGGTATATCCGACTGAAAAGGCGGAGGCGGCGCTGCCGCGGGTCTGCGAGCTCATGGAGGAATGGAACCGGCTGCTGCTGGAGGAGCTGAATCCCGAAGAACAGGCCTGCCTCCTCACTTTACTGAGCCGTGTCACGAGAAAGGCCATCGCCGCCGCGGAACCGGCCGACGCGCCGCGGCCGGACGCCGATATGCCTGTTTGATACCGGGTGGCCGACCAACACAGTGAAAGGCTGGATCACTTGCCATGAAAAGAATCTTCCCCTATCTGAGACCGTATCTCCCCCGCATCTCCCTGGGGCTCGCGATCAAGTTCACCGGCACCATCATGGATCTGCTGCTGCCCTGGATTCTATCGTATATGATCGACGATGTCGTTCCGCTGAAAGAGGTGCCGCGAATCGTTTTCTGGGGCGGCGCCATGGTCGCCTGCGCGGCGGTGGCACTCATTACCAATATCGTAGCCAACCGCATGGCGTCCTGGGTCGCCCAACATACCACCGAAGCCCTGCGTCATGACCTCTTCTCCAAAATTTCGCATCTCTCCTGCGGGCAGATCGACAGCTTTTCGATCCCCTCGCTGGAATCCCGTCTGACCTCGGATACATATAACGTTCATCAGATGATCGGAATGATGCAGCGCCTGGGTGTCCGGGCCCCTATCCTGCTCATAGGCGGCATCTTTATCACCCTGATGCTCGAACCGGTGCTGGCCCTCATCCTCATCGCCGTCCTGCCCCTGATCGCCCTGGTCATATACGGCGTGTCCAAGAAAGGGATACCCCTTTACACAAAGCTGCAGCAGGGGGTGGATGCGATGGTACGGACGGTCCGGGAAAACGTTACCGGCATCCGGGTGATCAAGGCGCTCTCCAAGACCGACTATGAAAAGGAGCGCTTTTCGTCCGTCAACAGCGAGGTGGTCAGGCGGGAGAAAACGGCCGGGATCACCATGGCTCTGACCAATCCCTTGATGAACCTCTTTTTGAATGTGGGTCTAACCGTCGTCATTATCGTGGGCGCCTTCCGGGTCGACAGCGGGCTGACCCAGCCGGGCAAGATTCTGGCCTTCCTCACCTATTTCACCATCATCCTCAACGCCATGCTCTCCATCACCCGGATGTTCGTCATGCTGTCGAAGGGAACCGCCTCAGCCGAACGGATCCGCGAGGTGCTGGACACGCCGGAGGATCTGGCCCTCCTTCCTTCGGACGATATGGATGGGGCGTATCACATCATATTTGACCGCGTCACCTTTTCCTATCAGAAAAAGGAGGCCAATCTGCGGGATATCTCTTTCCGCCTGAAGCGCGGAGAGCGCCTCGGCATCATCGGGGCGACGGGCTGCGGGAAAAGCACCATCGTGTCTCTGCTGATGCGCCTGTACGACGCAGACGCGGGCGAGATCCGGATCGGCGGGCAGCGGGTGGAGGCGATTCCGCCGGAAGTCCTGCACACCAAGTTCGGCGTCGTGTTTCAAAACGATATCCTCTTTGCCGACACCATCGCGGAAAATATCGATTTCGGCCGGGGCCTCTCCCGGGAACAGATCGAAAAAGCGGCCGCCTGTGCGCAGGCGATGGAGTTTATCCAGTCGCTGCCCGACGGATTCGAACACCGGCTGACGGCCAAGGGGACCAACCTGAGCGGCGGGCAGAAGCAGCGCCTCCTCATTGCCCGTGCTCTGGCCGGCGATCCCGAAATCCTGATCCTGGACGATTCCTCGAGCGCGCTGGACTACAAAACCGATTCCCTTCTCCGTCAGGCCCTGGCCAGGGAGTATCCGGGTGTCACCACCATCGTGATCGCCCAGCGGGTCAGCTCCATCCTCCATGCCGACCATATCCTGGTACTCGAGGAAGGACGAGAGCTCGGATACGGCACCCATCCGGAGCTGATGGAGTCCTGTGAGCTCTATCGGGAGATCAGCCGGTCGCAGATGGGAGGTGGCGAGGTTGCCTAAGGGTCCCCGTGGAATCCCTGAAAAGCCTCAGGACCGCAAGAAGGTCCTGATCCGTTTGTGGGGATATCTGTACCGCTTCAAATGGATGGTGCTGGCCGCCCTTCTGCTGACGGTCGCCAGCAACCTCTTCGCCCTGGTCGGTCCCACCTTGTCGGGACGGGCCATCGACGCCATCGGCACGGCGCCCGGCGGGGTGGATTTCCCCGTGGTGTTCTATTACTGCGGGCTGATGATCGCGTTTTATCTGCTCTCTTCCCTGCTGGCCTATATTCTTTCGGTTCTGATGATCCGATTGAGCCAGAAAGTGGTTTTCCAGATGCGGGAGGATGTCTTCCGCCGCCTTGTGGAACTGCCGGTGCGGTATTTCGACAGCCATCAGACCGGCGACATCATCAGCCGCATCTCCTACGACATCGACACGGTCAACGCCTCCCTTTCCAACGATCTTCTCCAGGTAGCAACCAGTGCTATCACCGTGGTGGGATCCCTTGTGATGATGCTGGCCATATCGCCGATGCTGGTTCTCGTCTTCGCCGTGACGATCCCCATTTCCATCCTTTTTACCCGGTATATGACCCGCAAGGTGCGCCCGCTTTTCCGCAAACGCTCGCTCAAGCTCGGAGAACTCAACGGCTTTGTGGAAGAAATCATCACCGGACAGAAAACGATCAAGGCCTACCACCAGGAAGAGACCATGACCGGCCGTTTCGACGTCAAAAACAAGGAGGCTGTCGACGCCTATTACAACGCCGATTACTACGGGAGCATGACCGGGCCGTCGGTGAATTTCATCAACAACCTGTCGCTTGCCTTAATCAGCATGTTCGGCGCCCTGCTGTTCCTGTTCGGCGGGCTTGGCCTCGGCGCGCTTTCCTCGTTTGTGCTCTATTCCCGCAAGTTTTCCGGGCCGATCAACGAAATCGCCAACATCATCAGCGAACTGCAGTCGGCCTGCGCGGCGGCGGAGCGGGTTTTCCGCCTCATCGACGAGCCCGCCGAACCGGAGGACCGGGCAGAAGCGGCTGTGCTGGCCGATGTCCGAGGCGAGGTGGAAATGGCGCATGTCCGGTTCGGCTATCTGCCGGATAAAACCGTGATCCACGATTTGAACCTGCGGGCCGAGCCGGGAAATCTGGTGGCCATCGTGGGCCCGACCGGGGCGGGAAAAACCACCATCATCAATCTCCTCATGCGTTTTTACGATCCCGACGCCGGATGCATCCGCCTCGACGGCCATGAGATACGGCAGGTGACCCGAAAGAGCCTGCGGCTTGCCTATGCCATGGTCCTGCAGGACACTTGGCTCTTTCACGGGACGATATTCGACAACATCGCCTATGGCAAAAAGGACGCCTCCCGGCCGGAAGTGGAGGCGGCCGCCAAAGCCGCCAGGATCCATTCGTATATCACCCGTCTGCCTGAAGGCTACGATACGATCCTCAATGAGGACGGTATGAATATATCCCAGGGGCAGAAACAGTTGCTGACCATCGCGCGCGCCATGCTCCTCGACGCAAATATGCTGATTCTGGATGAAGCGACCTCCAACGTGGACACGAGGACGGAGATCCAGATTCAGGAGGCGATGCGTGCCTTGATGAGGGGCAAGACCTGCTTCGTCATCGCCCACCGCCTTTCCACCATCCAGAACGCGGATACCATTCTGGTGGTGCGGGACGGCGATATCGTGGAACAGGGCAACCACCAGTCCCTGATGGAGAGCGGCGGCATCTACGCCGAGCTGTACTGTTCCCAGTTCCAATAATTCCGAAAGGCGGCGCCCGCATCAAACGGGCGCCGCCTTAGCTTCATTCCACCCCGATGCGTTCCCAGGAAAAAAGCGCGCCCGGGTCGTTTTTCGAGGGATTGTACTCCTCGTGACCGAGAATATGCGACCGGTCCCGCCGTATGGCCGGATAGCGGTAGAGGATATCGTCGAGCAAAAGACGAAGCGATGCGTACTGCGCGTCGGTGAAGCCGATCCAGCCGGGATCCAAGGCGGCATATTCCGCCGGCGTCACGTACAGGCTCATTTCCTCTTCCGTGCCCATTCCCAGCAGCTCGATGCCGATCGCATACTGATTCATCCGGTTGGTATAGCGCCCATCCCGCTGCCAGGTCCCCTTGCCCGCGTGCCAGGCGGCCCTTTCCTCCGGGATCAGGCGATGGATGCCGCCCTCCCGGTCGATGATGTAATGGGTCGATACGCCGCCGTCCAGCAGGGTAGCGCGGCAGCTCTCCATGTTGTAAGGATCGGCCGGATTGGTCACCAGTGCGCTCATGAAATGGAGGACGACATGGGAAATCGACTCCTCCCTGTCGCTGGAGTACTGTTCGACCGGCAGAAGGGCCTCCAGGATCACCGGCTCCGGAGGGCGCTGCGCGGCCGGCGGTACCGAGCCTTCCAAAACGGAGGAAGCAGCCTCGGCGGGACCGGATACCGGCGGGGCCGTCACACCCCCTCGGCATCCGGAAAACGCCAGCAGGGCCGCTGGCAATATCCAGGACAACCATCGTTTCATACGTATGATGCACCCCTCCCAAAAATTGATGTACGGTTCGGGCGGCTTTCACGCCGCATATCCAACTGCTCCGGCCGCTTCCAAAAGGCCGTGCTCACAGGATGATGCTCGGCGATAAACCGGTACGGGCTTTGACGACAGGACGCCTCCGTTTCCCGATGTCCCCCGCCAAGGGGACACGCCGCTTACTGGTATTGTAGCATAATGGGAGGCGGCCGGCCATCCTTTCGCAGAGATTCATTGACATTCCGGCTGTTTTCCAGTAGTCTTGATCTATGCACTGGATCTATACACCGGCATCCTGCCGTCCTTTTCCCACGGGAGAGCGGTGGCGCGGAGTTCAAAGGAGGTTTAAACTTTATGAAAAAAATTGGCATTGTATGCGCCGGCGATACCGAGCTGCAGCCCTTTCTCCCTCATATCGAAGAGGTGAAGATCACCGAGCATGCCATGCTGCGGTATTATGAGGGGACGATCCGCCGGGTCCCTGTCGTCGCCTTGTACAGCGGCGTATGCAAAGTCAACGCGGCGATCGCGACCCAGATCCTGCTCGACCGCTTTGCCGCCCACATCGTCGTAAACGCCGGTACCGCCGGAAGCATGGACGATACGGTACGGCTGTTCGACACCGTGATTGCGGAACGGATGGCCTATCACGATGTAGCCGACGATATTTTAACGGACTTCCATCCGTGGATGCCCTCGGTTTATTTCCGGGCCGATGACCGGCTTTTAGAGCTTGCCAAGCGATATGCCGGGCAAGGAAAACACCCGATTCATTTCGGATTGAGCGTCACCGGCGAGCGGTTCATCGAGCATGAAGAACGGGACAGGATCCGGCGGGACGGCCATCCGCTGTCGGTCGACATGGAGACGGCCAGCATCGCACATGTTTGCTATGTCAACCGCATCCCGTTCCTGTCGGTACGGACGGTCACGGATACACCGGCAGAGGACGGCATCGCCTATTTTGAGGAAAACTGCGAAAAAGCATCGGGCATATCCGCCGGTATCGTGATGGATCTGCTGGAGCCTTTTGCACAGATTTCCTGATCCGTCTGTCATGCCGGTAACGGCTGACCGCTTTGGGTATCCCGCTTATACGAAATAAAAAAACGGGTGGTCTGAATGAAAGTTTCAAAAAGGGCGTTGCTGCTTATCGCTGGATTGGTTTGGGGGATCGCAGGGGGAAATATCCTGCGCATCGGGTTCGCCGCGTATACGGCATACTGGAGCGTGTGGAACGTTTTGATCTCTTTGGCGGTCTATCTGGCTTTTGAGCTGTGCATCTTTTCCCGTATGGTCCGCAAACATACCGCGCGTATCCTGGGTTACGCGGAGGAACGGCAGTTTTTTCTCAAGTTCTTTGATGTCAAGGCTTTCTGCATCATGGGATTCATGATCGCGATGGGGGTGGGACTGCGGGTATCGGGCTTATGCCCCGATGTCTTCATTGCCGTTTTCTACACGGGGCTGGGAGCCTCTCTTGTGACTGCCGGGATCCTGTTTTTGAGGAATTATATCCAAGCTGGGGCGGCCGGTACCGAGGACGCCGGCCAGGGTAAGGAAGAAACCGACGGCGATGCGTAGGAGTATCGGATGGAAAGGCCGTCTTTTTTACTTATGATATTTTCCGCCCGACTGAATCTGCATGGACCGGTAGAGCTGTTCGAGCACCATCACCCGCGCGAGCTGGTGAGGAAAGGTCATGGGGGACATGGAGAGCCGCAGCCGGGCCGTCTGTTTGACCTCCTCCGACAAACCGAAGGAGCCGCCGATATAGAGCGCGATGTGGCCGGCCCCCTCAACCGCCCATTTCCCTATGGTCTCCGCCAGCTTTTCGGATGACAGCCGTACCCCCTCGATACACAGGGCGATTCCTGCCGTTCCCGTGGGGGTCCGGTCCAGGAGCCGCCGTCCCTCAGCCTGGATTCCTTGGAGGATCTGGGCCGGGGATGGCGCGGAGGGCAGCCTCTCCTCCTCCACTTCCACGATCTGGAGCTTCAAGAATCCTCCCAGACGGCGGCTGTATTCCTCGCATGCGGCCCGCCAATACGCCTCTTTAAGACGGCCGACACAGAGCAGCGTGCAGCTTAGCATCGTCTTTCCTCCTTTTTGGAAATGTGCCTATATGCAGTATACCATGGCAGCCGGCCGGCTTTCAATTGCTTTCAAACAGAGATCAAAAACCCAAAGATTTTTCACATCGATATCTCACGAAGCTCTATGAAAGCAGGACATCCTGTGGTATACTGGTTTTGTCCAATCCTTTCACCGAAGAACGGTTCCAGCCGATCTGATCGGATAGACGGTGGTCTGTCCGGGTGAGCGTCAACCCATGCAGGCCCGTGGAGGATGTCCTATGAAAAAACACGATCTGACCGATCTGGTTCAAAAAACAAAAACCAGCAAATCCACTATCAGCCGTGCGCTCAACCATTGCCCGGGGGTTGATCCTCAGACGCGCAGGCGGATATTGGAGGCTGCTGGGCCGCAATCCTCTTCCTCCGATGCCGATTTGGTGATGATCCTGCCCGATACCCCCCGCTATTTTTGGAATCCCGCCTTTACGGCGCTGCAGGCGGATACAGCGGATATGCGGCGGCGTTTTCATCTCTACTCCCGCCTCTATGATACAAGTGAGGTCGGATTGTATCTGGAACAGGCTGCCAGGCACGAAGCGCGTCTGATGCTGCTTTCGGTCGCAGATACACCGGAAACCCTGTCCCTGCTTCATGCCTATGCCGGGAAAATCCCTCTTTTCTTCCTCTCCGAGTATCTCGATGTCCCCGGGACATTCTACATAGGCAGCGACGCACACGAGGATGGAAAACGGCTGGGTGAAGCCTATTTGGCCCATTTTCGCCGCTTCTCCCGTGTGGTCTGCCTTTCCAGCCACGCCAACGGAAACGGGCGCCGCCGTTTGGAAGGATTTACCGGAGCGCTCCTGAATGAGGGAAGCCCGCCGCCCTGCTCCATCGCCCTGCCCTCGCCTGGAAAGTCCCTGCCGGCCCAGCTCGCCCGTCTGCTTCACGACTCTTATCCGGATGGATTCGACTGCATCGTGTGCGCGGATGGATTTCTTCCCCAGGTCTGTCTGGCCGTACAAAAGCTGGGGCTGCAGAGGCAGGTGATCTGCCTGGGGTTTGAAAATCCGCCGGGCAACCATCCTTATCTTGAATCCGGGATGATCGCCGCGTATGTGGAGCAGGACATCGTCACACAGTGCCGCACCGCGGTCACTCTGGCGAGACAGTTCCTCGAAACCGGGACCTATCCGGCGTCTAAATACACCTACTGCCCCTCTTCCCTGACGATCAATCCCCTGGCGCTTGAATGAAACGGGTTTTCTCCCACCAGACTCCCCGTCTTCATTATTTCTTCCACTTTCCTCCGTTGTATCTTTTCCAAAAACGGCGTACAATACCATCAGAGCTTTACCGGGGAGGTTGCATCCGATGGAGACGTGTATCAAAGTAGCTTCATTCAATATCAAGCGGGATTCCCGTTTTCAAGGCGCACATAGCTGGCGGAACCGCCGGGAGCTGGTGGCCGACATCATCCGGAAATCGGGGCTGGCGATCATCGGAGTACAGGAATTGCTTCCCACAATGCGGGAGGATCTGGGTGAGCTGCTCCGGGGATACAGCATCTTTGGGGACGGCCGCAAACGTGACCGCGACAATGAACAGTCGGCTATCCTGCTGCGGGACAACGATACGAAGCTGCTCGGCGGCCAGACATTCTGGCTTTCCAAGCATCCCGAACAGTCGGGCAGCCGCGCGTATTTTGCTATGTTCCCCCGTATCTGTACGATGTGTGAGGTGTATGTGCTGGAATATGGCCGGTCGATCCGGGTGTTCAACACCCATTTCGACCATATCTGCGGCCCGGCCCGTACACTTGGGGTGCGGATTATCCTGGAGTATATGCACCGGATGAATGAGCGCGCCCCTATGCCTTCTATCCTGATGGGTGACCTCAACGCTTCGCCGGACAGCAAACCCATCCGGATCCTGCGGGAGAATCTCCACACCTATCCCGACATCCATTTAAACTGTGCCTACGATCTCGAACAGAACCGGGTATCCGTCAACACCTACCACGGGTTTTCCGGACGTATCACCCCGCATCCTCCTATCGACTATATCTTTGTCAGCGATGAATTCGTGGTCCGGGACACCTATCTCGACACCACCCATACCGGCGGCCTGTATCCTTCCGACCATTTTCCCCTAGTGGCGGTGTTGGAGCTCAAAAAGCAGAACGCGGTGTTGGCGGGATAATCGGGACTGAAGCAAACGGGAAAGCGGCCGATCGGCCGTTTTCCCGTTTGCTTTTATATGGGGCCGGTCATCCGCCATTACGGGATCCCACAATGGCCCTAAAAATCCAAGCATCGGGGTTCGGGGGGAAACTCCCCCGACGGTTCTTTCCCCCTTTTCCTTTATAATAATCCGGGGCAAATGCGTGAGCATTGGCGGGGACCGAAGGCAGACCGCGCATGTTCCTATCCGCGTGCAGTCCGGCCCTTTTGCGTCAAGAAAAGGGGGCCCTCAGGCCAGAGTTTTGTTGCGGTATGTCCGCGCATACGGTAGGCAATCAAATCCGATAGATCCTTTATGCGCGGCCACCTCCTTTCTCCGCGCGGAGAAAGGAGGCAAAGAAGCGCCAAGGAGGCTCCTCTTTGGACCCTCCAGTTAGTGGTTTTTAATCTTTATGAAACTGACCGGCGCGGGATTTCGCGCCGGTCAGTCGTTTTATTTGGTTCCGAAAATCCGGTCGCCGGCATCGCCGAGGCCGGGCACGATATATCCATGGTCATTGAGATGCTCGTCCAGAGACGCACAGTATACCTGCACGTCGGGATGGGCTGCCTGCAATGCCTCCAGCCCTTCAGGCGCGGCAATGATGCACATGAACTTGATGTTCTTCGGGCCCCGCTTTTTAATCTGGGCAATCGCGTCAACCGCCGATCCGCCGGTGGCGAGCATCGGATCCAGGACGATCACTTCCCGTTCCGAGATATCGCCGGGCAGCTTGCAGTAATACTCCACGGGTTTGAGGGTTTCGGGATCGCGGTAAAGGCCGATATGCCCCACTCGAGCAGCGGGCACCAGCTCGAGCGCACCCTCCACCATGCCGATTCCGGCCCGCAGGATGGGCACAAACGCGAGTTTCCGCCCCGCAATCACCTTGGATTTGGTGATGGTAATGGGGGTTTCCACCTCCACCTCGCACAAGGGCAGATCCCGTGTCGCCTCATAGCACATCAGCTGGGTGATCTCCTGAATCAGCTCCCGGAACTCCTTGGACCCCGTGTTCTTGTCCCGCAGCAGGGTCACCTTGTGCTGGATGAGCGGATGGTCGGCGATGAACGCTTTGTTTGACATGACGAAACCTCCCGATTTTTACATCTATACTGCATAATTCAGTTCCCTTGCTCAGGGGGAGCTTGCCGCCTGGCCCGCAGCTCCCGTTCGGCCTGGGGCAGCCGCAGATACCGCGGCATAAGCCCGTCCGCCGTGATAAGGCCGCCTTTCCCAGCGACCATGGCCGCTTCCAGAGCCACCCCCGCCGCCTGTTGGTAACGCAGCGTTTCGGGTGCCAGAATCAAGCCCGGCACCTTGTCCCTCAAAGCATTATAGCATATTTCCGCGCCGTCTCCAACTATAAAAATGGATTTTTTCGCAAATTCCGGAAGATTTTGAAGCCGTCCGCCCACTTCCTCTATGGTTAGGGCCTCGTCGGGCGTCAGCCGGGATATCCGTCCTTTTTCGCAGGCAAATGACGCCGTATAGATCTGAGCGCAGCGGGCATCCATAGCCGTCAGTACGATACCCTCAAAGGGCATCCCCTCAATCCCCCGCGCCATGGCGGCGAGGGTGGAAACCCCCGCACAGGGGAGATTACGGGCAAACGCCAGCCCTTTGACCGCCGACACGCCGATCCGGATACCGGTAAAGGAGCCCGGCCCCGCCGACACCGCAAGGATGTCCACGTCGTCGATCGACAGGCCCGCATGGCGGAGAAGGCTGCCCACCATTGGGAGGAGTGTCTGGCTGTGTGTCAATCCCGTATGTGCTGCTGCACTTGCTACAAGCCGGTTCGTCCCCTTCGGGTTCCAACGCAGCAAGGCGCAGGAGGCCGGTCCCGCCGACGATTCCAGCGCCAGAATGAGCTGCCCTTTCCCGGTTTCATCCATCTGTGTCGTGTTCATCCGCACCTGTCCTCCTCCACGCCTGTGACCGTAATCCGGCGCTTTGTCTCCCCCAGCGCCTCGAACCGCACCCGGATGGCGTCGGGGGGCAGGGCGGCTTCGATGTTCTCGCTCCATTCCACGGCGAGAACCGCTCCCCGGCCGATATAGTCAAAGAAACCGGTGGAGTCGAGATCCTCCCACCCGTTCACACGGTACATATCGAAATGCACGAGAGGCGGCGTGCCCCCATATTCGTGCACCAACGCGAAGGTCGGGCTCGATACTTCGGCCGAAAGGCCCATCCCTTCGGCCATGCCGCGGACAAACGCGGTTTTTCCCATTCCGAGGCCGCCGTACAAGGCCACCACACTGCCCGGATGCAGCCGGGCGGCCAGCCGGGCTCCCGCCGCCTCCGTTTCCCTTTCAGAACAGGTTTCCCACTGCACGGCCGCCCTCTCCTTCCTCAAAAAGATAAACTTTCTTAAACTATACCACATTTTTCATAAAGTGGGAAGACGGAAACTTGAATAGCGACGCAAAAAACGGTATAATACTCCTAATGTGAGCAGTTGGAAAGAAATTCCGGTTGCCGGCTTCAGACCAAAGAGTTTTCGCAAGCCCCAAAACGGCAGGTACGAGTCGCTGCACGGGGCTGGCGGGCCACGCATTGCTGGTTTGCGAAAAATCTGTGTAATCCCGAAAAAAGCATGACGCTTTGCGGACCTCTAAAAGTGTCGGAACGGATTACATATGTTCAAAGTTATCTTCATCGTTACAGGAGGCCGCCTTGAAAACACTCAGAAAAATCACCCGCGCGGTGGGGATGTTCATACGGCAGACCGACCGTCTCCTCATCATACTCTGTACCCTCGCGGCTTCCTACGGCTTTTTGCTGGTGTATTCCGCCACGACAAGCGCAGGGGGCGGCTTTTCCGACTGCCTGATGCAGCTCGTCTGCATCGCGCTGGGCATCGTCGCCGCCCTGGTCATATCCAGGCTGGATTACGAGTTCATCGCGTCCCTCTGGCCCTTTCTCGCCGGAGTATCGGTGTTGCTGGTGCTGCTGACCTTCACCTCCCTGGGGTACAGTGTGCCCGGTACTGACGATCAAAACTGGCTGGAAATCCCTCTGGGGCCAAAGACCTTTCTCTTCCAGCCGTCCGAGCTTCTCAAAATCGCGTTTATCATCACCTTTTCCTTCCACCTCTCCAGGGTCCGCGAACATATCAACCGGCCGCTGACCGTCCTGCTTCTGTGCGCTCACGGCCTGTTTCCGGCCCTTCTGGTTTTCGCGCAGGGGGACGACGGCACCGCCGCCATCTTCCTCTGCATTTTCATGGGGATGATGTTCGCCGCCGGTCTCAAACCCCTTTATTTCCTGATCGGGTTTGCAGGGGTTTTGGGGCTTGTCCCGGTCCTCTGGAGCCGTCTGGACGAGAACAAAAAGGCACGGTTCCTGAGCATCGTTTTCGTCGATCAATATGTGGAAAGCACCGGCTGGCAGCAGCAGCTCGGCCTGACGGCTATGGGATCCGGCCAGCTGTGGGGGGTGGGCTATCTCAAAGGCGGGGGGCATCAGCTCTATGCCCGGAACAACGACTTCATCTTCACCGTTGCGGGAGAGGAGTTCGGCTTCGTCGGCTCCCTGCTTCTGATCGCCCTGCTGGTGCTGATCGTGCTGGCTATATTCCGCAACGCCATGGCGGCCAAAAACCGCCTGGGCATGTTCATATGCGTGGGCATGATGTCGCTGATCGGCTTCCAGTCGGTGATCAACATCGGGATGACCGTCCGGCTGCTGCCTGTTCTCGGCATCACTCTCCCCTTCTTCAGCTCGGGCGGCAGCTCGGTCCTCACCCTCTTCCTTGGTATCGGCCTGGTCCTGAGCGTCCATCATTTCAGCCATGCCGGAAAAAGGGAAACCATTTTCACCAAACGTTCTTAAAAGCCCGCCGGCCTCGCCCTCTATGGAAAGGGGCCTCTCCTTTCGGAGAATCCAAGCGGGGATTGATCGCTTGATAGGACATCGCTCCGCGGAGTTTTCCGCGGAGCGATGTCTCGTACAGTATGATTTTATAGCCATCCAAGCCCTCAGGGCGGCAGCCCCTTTATGTATGGGCGTTGGTTCAAAAGATTCCGTACCCGCCGACTTTCCTAAAAAGAAAATCGGCGTAAACGCCGGCACCTGAACCTACGCCATACAGAGAGGGGGCCCGGGGCCCCCGGGAGTTTGGATGGTCATCATTTCATAAAAATAAAACCACCCGTTTTGCCGGCAGAGCAACAAGGCTCAGGCTGTGGAGAAAACGGCTTATCTGTTACCGTCCGGCAACGGCGGAACCGGACGCCGGATCCCGGCGTTTTTTCATCTGCCGGTCCAATTCCGCCAGCAGGGCGGGCAGTTCATCCGGACGGGCCACCACAAAATCCGGCGTCTCCTCCGGCACACGAGGCTGCAGGCGGTACCGCGTCGTCCAGCTCATCAGAATGGAGGTGAGCCCCAGCCGGTTGGCCCCTGCGATGTCCCGTTCGAGGTTGTTGCCCACCATGACGATCCGGTCTTTGTCGGCATCGGTAAGCCCCATCTGTTCCATCGCGGAAATGAACATCCGCGCATGGGGTTTACAGACCCCCAGGTCCCCCGATATGGCCCTGGCTTCAAAGCAGCCCTCCAGCCCATGCTGCCGGTATATGCGGTCAAAAGAGGCGCGCAGTCCATCCGCCACCAGGGCAATGCGGTAGCCCTGCCGCCACAGCGTCCTCACCGCTTCGGCGGCGCCTGGGATCAGTTCTGCCTGCACGACCACGCCGGTATCGTCCCGTATTTCGGTGGACTCATCCACCAGTGTATCGCCGCTGTCAATAAACAGGATCAAATCCTTCAATATCCGCCCATCCTTTGCGTGAAGGTATTCGTCAGATTTTGGAGTAGCCGTAACTGTTGACGATGGCGTCGATCTTCTGATGTGCGCGGCATTGCTCACATTGGGTGGACAGAGAGGTCCGATAATCCGGCAGATCCTGCGCGGTGAATATCGCATTGACCGGAATTTCCCCCGCTTGGTCGATGGCGCTGAAAATAGCGGATATCCCCACCAGTTGGCCCGAATAGTATTGCAGGCATTCGATGCTCCGGTTGATCGTCTTTCCGGTCGACGCGGAGGAGATGAGGAGCAGGATGCGTTTGCCCCAGATCATTTTCTGTGTGTTATCGCGGAAAATCATCTGGTTATTCGCGTTGAGCTCGGGCGCGATGACACAGATATCGGCGCCGGTATTCGGTCCCCTGTTCCCGGTTTTGGACAGTTCATCCGCCAAAAACGCACCGAGCATATCCGTGCCTTCCAGGCAGATGATGGTATCGATAGGCGTCGCCGCTGCATACGCCGCAGCGAGCTCCGCCGCGGCCAGCCTGGCCATCTGGTACCGGCTCTTGATGCTTGTCATATCCACGTAATAATTCACATGAGAATGGTTGGTCGCAAAATGCCCTGGTATAATGCCGATTTTGATGCCTTTGTTGCCACGGGCGGCGATCTCCTGAATTCTGGTTTCCATGCGGATTCCTCCTGTCGTTTGCGGCGTGTGCCGCATGTTGTGGATACCGGGTCCCCCACGAGACCCGGTAGATAGATTGTACCATTTTTTATAAGATATTGCAATGAGTATATGGATTTTTATGGAACATATCCGAAGACTGTGTATGATTTCGAGAACATCGAAACCGCTTCGGCAAGGTACAGGGATACAGAAAGCCCCGTCTTCCGTATGAATGGAAGACGGGGCGGATGGCGGGAACAACTCAAAGCAGGGATTCGTACAGGGACACGATATCCTCTATCGTCGGATCTTTGGGGTTGCCCGGGGTACAGGCGTCCTTGGCGGCCGACTCGGCCAGGAAGGGGATATCCTCCCTATGGACGATCTCCCCCAGATCGGCGGGGATGCCCACATCGGCGGAGAGCTGCCGCACCGCATCCACGGCGGCTTTTCGGTATTCCGCCTGCGTCATGGTTTCTGTCCCCTGGACCCCCATGGCCTTGGCGATGGCGCGGTATTTTTCGCCAGTGGCGTCCGCATTGTATTCCATAACGGTAGGCAGCAGGATGGCGTTTGCCACACCGTGAGGGGTATCATACACAGCGCCGAGAGCGTGAGCCATGGAATGGACGATGCCGAGCCCCACATTGGAGAAGCCCATGCCCGCGATATACTGGGCCAGGGCCATTTGCTCCCGTCCTTCCTTCGTGTTCCGCACGGCATCCCGCAGGGAGCCGGCGATCAGCTCGATGGCCTTGAGATGGAACATATCCGTCATCTCCCAGGCCGCCTTGGTGATATAGCCCTCGATGGCGTGGGTCAGGGCATCCATGCCGGTGGCGGCAGTGAGGCCTTTTGGCATGGACGCCATCATCTCGGGATCGACGACCGCGACGACCGGGATATCGTGGGTGTCCACACAGACGAATTTACGCTTCTTCTCCACGTCGGTGATGACATAGTTGATGGTCACCTCGGCAGCCGTGCCGGCCGTGGTGGGGACCGCAATGATCGGCACGCAGGGGTTCTTAGTGGGAGCCACGCCCTCCAGACTGCGCACATCGGCAAATTCGGGGTTGCGCACGATGATGCCCACCGCCTTGGCGGTGTCCATGGAAGAGCCTCCGCCGATGGCGATGATATAATCCGCCCCCGCAGCCTGAAAAGCGGACACGCCGGTCTGGACGTTCTGGATGGTGGGGTTAGGCTTAATGTCGGAGTATAGCGCATAGGCAAGACCCGCCTTCTCCAGCAGGGCGGTCACCTTTCCCGTAACCCCAAATTTGACGAGATCGGGATCGGAGCAGACAAAGGCTTTGCGGTATCCCCGGGCCTTTGCCTCATCCACAATGGCGGAGATGGCGCCAGCGCCATGATACGAGGTTTCATTGAGAACAATGCGGTTAGCCATACATCTCGACTCCTTTCAACTCTCATAAAGCAGATTCTGCAAAAAACGGCTTTGGCCGTCTGCTGCCATAGTGCAAAGTACGCCAGCTCAAAGTGCGCCGAGCGCCTGCCGGATATCGGCAAGGATATCGTCCGGGTGCTCGATGCCCACTGAAAAACGGATCAGGTCGGGGCTGACGCCTGCCTCTTCAAGCTGCCGGTCGTTCATCTGGCGGTGGGTGGTGCTGGCGGGATGGAGCACACAGGTGCGCAGATCCGCGACATGGGTGGCAATAGCCGCGAGTTTCAGCGCGTTCATGAAGCGGCAGGCCGCGTCCCGTCCGCCCTTTACACCAAAGGAAACGACGCCGCTGGTGCCGCCCGGCATATATTTTTGCGCAAGCGGGTATTGGTCGTCCCCCGGAAGGCCGGGATACCGCACCCAAGAGATCCGGCTGTCCTCTGTCAGCGCCTGCGCCACCTGGAGCGCGTTGGAGCAATGGCGCTCCATCCGCAGATGCAGGGTATCGATGCCCATGCTGAGCAAAAACGCGTTTTCCGGGCTGGGGGTAGCCCCCATGTCCCGCATGAGGTGACAGCGGCACTTCGCGATAAAAGCGGCCGGCCCGAAATGATCGGTATACGTCACACCGTGATAGGTTTCATCGGGAGTGGTCAGGCCGGGAAACGTTTCCGCATGTGCGGCCCAATCGAACCGGCCGGAGTCCACGATCACCCCTCCGAGGGCGGTGGCGTGGCCGTCCAGGTATTTCGAGGTGGAATGCACCACAATATCCGCGCCGTGTTCGAACGGGCGGCAGTTGACCGGGGTCGGGAAGGTGTTGTCCACGATCAGCGGCACTCCGTGCGCGTGGGCGGCCCGGGCAAACCGCTCGAAATCCAGCACGTGGAGGGAAGGATTGGACAGGCTTTCCCCAAACAGGAGCTTGGTATTCGGGCGGAAGGCCGCCTCCAGCTCAGCGTCGGACACGCCCGGTTCCACAAAGGTCACATCCACGCCCATCTCCCGCAGCGTCCGATGGAACAGATTGAAGGTGCCGCCATACACCGCGCTGGCGCTGACGATATGGTCTCCCGCCCGGGCGATGTTGAGAACCGCCAGCATGGTGGCTGCCTGCCCCGCCGACGTGAGCAGGGCGCCGACGCCCCCTTCCAGGGCCGCAATTTTCGCCTCCACCGCGCCGGTGGTGGGGTTAGACAGGCGGGTATAAAAGTCTCCGCTGGTTTTCAGGTCGAACAAATCGCCGAGCGCTTCGGCGCTCTCGTAGCGGAAGGTCGTGCTCTGGACGATGGGAACCACCCGCGGCTCCCCATTTCCGGGCTTCCACCCCTCCTGCACGCACCGTGTATCGATATGCCAGCCGTTCATCAAGAAGGCCTCCTCGCCTTTGCAGAATTCTTCGTCAGTATAGCACGGACAAGGCGGAATTACAAGATCCCTTCTATGAACACTGTGTTAAAAACAAGCCGTCTTTCCCTGTTTTCAACCCATCAGCATACCTTTTAGATAGCCGGTCATTCCGAAAAAACAGGACGAACCTTCCGGTTCGCCCTGTTCGCATTTCATCGGACCGTGCCGAAAATCACTTCATCTGGCTCGCTTTACGGTTCCGGCGGCCTGCGACTACCGCCAAGGCAGCACTCAGAGCCATCAAGACAGCGGCCAGCACGACTGGCCACATATCCTGCCGCCCGGTGGTCGGAGTCGAGGGGATCGAAGGCGTGGACGAATCGGCGGGAACCGAAGCGTCCGAGTCGCCGGGAAGGGATGTACTCTCATACAGCAACGCATACGTGGAGAAACGATCGGTTTCAAAAGACGCCACGCCGTCCTGCACGACGGTGTCCAGCTTCTCCGCCACGCCGTCGTGTACACGGACGACATAGAAGACGCGGTCGTCCGCGAGCAGATCGGCGGGAATCGCCACCTGCACCGTGATAGATCCGACCAGCCGGTTGAGAGTGCCGATCTCCCGGCCGTCCGCCTGAAGGATCATAGAGATGTCCAGATATTGCGCCACATCCGCGCCGGCCCCTGCCACCGCTTCGGTTTTCGCCGCATCGTCCGCATCCACCTGTGAGGGGGCAAGCGTCTCGGTTTTGATCACGATGGTGATGGGTTTATCCTGCTCGACGGCCTCTTTGATGGCCGCTTTTGTTTGATCGTCAACCGCTTCGCCGATGTCCATGTCATTGAGTACTTTCCCCACAATCTGGGTGAGTGTATCGTCAATCACCTCGGCGCTGCCGTCCGCCACACCGATCTCTACCTTTTCCGCCGGTTTTTCCGGATCCACGGTGGGAAGCTGGGGTGTTCCGACCACGACGACCGAACAGGAGGCGCTCTTATCCCCCACTGTCGCTGTGATAACCGCATTGCCGGCCGAGACAGCCGTCAGCAACCCGTTTGGCGCTACCGTGGCAACAGCCGTATTGTCGGACGAAAAGCTCACGGTTTTGTCCGCGTCGGCCCCGGCCTCCACCGTCGCCTGCAGCATCATCGAACCGCCTTCCGCGAGAGTCACCAGTTCCGTGTCGAACGCGACTGAGAAAATACGGGGATCCGACACCTTGCCGGTGGCGGCATCGTAGACGCAGCCCTCCGCCATATATCCTTCGACGACCGGATCCGGGGTGTCGTTGGGGGCTTCGCCTTTGCGGAAGGTGCCGCCTGAGACATATGGGTTGCCCGTCTGCTGAGCGCGGTAGATCGCGGAGATCCCGCCGTTATAGGTGCCTCCGTAAACGAAAGTGGTCGCGTCGGCGTTGATGCCGCCGTCGCCGCCTTTGTTATCGTTGCCGATATAAATGGCGTATTTCGGGCTGGAATACGTGCCGCCGTATATATACCCGGTCACGACATCTTGTTCCCCCGCGATGTACAGGGCGTAGAAGGAACGGCTGTTGCCCCATTCGGTCGAGAAATGGCCGTCATATACCTTCAAAACGCCGCTGGCCGAAGCCAGAGCGCCCTGGATGCCGGTGATCGTCGCGTCGTTAATCGTCATATTGGCGTAGTTGCGCACGCAATAAGCGAAGGTTCCAGGCTCGTTCGTAGAGGTCGAATGAAATTCGCCGCCGTTGATCTCCATGTCACCTTCGTTATTAATCGCGAAGAAATCCGCGTTCACAACGCATCCGTTGATGGTCATGGTCCCACCGACACCGTTGTACAGCGTCGTTCCTCCGACATTACAGTGGGTCTCGAAGGTACCGCCGTTGATTACCATGGTGCCGGTGTTGCCCACATTGTTGCGATAGGCGCTGACCAGTCCGCTCTTGTCCGTGCTCGAGTCATTGATCGTCACGTTTCCGGCGTTCTCCAAGATCCGGCCGGTTCCGGTCGGTTTCGAAACCGTATGGCCGTTGAGGTCGATGGTGATTGTCACATCGCTCGGCACGGTCAGAATCACGTTTTCCGGAATGGTAAGATTCGCCGCGAGCTGATAGGAGCCCGACTGGATCCCGTCCAGCTGCTCCAGCCCTGTAATCTGGATCGGCTCATCCTCCGCCTGAACCCCCGGCACAGCCGCCAGGCCAAGCAGAAGGGCGAGGGTCACGGCAAGGCCGCCCCACCTTTTCATCCGTTTCATGTCCTATTCCTTCCTTTCCATGGCAGAGGCAAACGAAGGAAAGTCAGGGACGCAAAAGGGATGAACCGACCAAACTGGACGGATCCATCCCCACCGGTCGCAACTGGCTGCCATGTCCGAGGACGAAGGCCCTATAGCTTTGCGTCTCTGCCTTTCAGCAGGTTTGCCAAATATTCATGTGTTTCCAGTATACTCCTTATTTTTGCAAATTGCAAGCTCGATTACACAAAATTTCCGTTCTCTCTGCCAAATCGGCGAACCGGATGGGCTTTCGTTTCGTTTGCATCTGCTCCCGGTTGTATGATATACTAGTTGTCGATCCCTTCCCTGTTCTGCAGAAAAGACAGCGGGCGGATGATCCATCCGCCCGCTGTCTGCCCTTCTTACCGATCCGCTTCAGGCGGTTTCCGAGGGCGCGTTATGCTTCTTTATTTCGTTTCCCGGCCGATGGCCGCGACCGGATCCACATATTTCCCCTCCATCTGGATCTCGAGATGGAGATGCGGCTCCTCGACGATTTCCACGGGGATTTCGGCCAGGTTGCCAATCACATCGCCGACCTTGACCTTCTGACCCTGCGTCAGCTCTTTTGCCGTTACGCCGCAGTAACGGGATATGATCTGAAAGCCATGGTCGATCTCGATCACGGGACCCCAGAGCGGGTCGTTTTCCACCTTGAGGATTGTCCCGTCGGCGACCGCCTTGACCTCCGTCCCCTTTTCCCCCTTGAAGTCGGTGCCATTATGGGTCCGCCAGTCCTGCATGGTTTCGGAATATACCGGCTGTCCGTCGCTGAAGGGCTTCAGCACCTCATTGCCGATGGGCAGCATGAACAGATCGGCCGGTTTCGTATCCACCGGTGTTGTGGGCGGCTTGGTAGCGGCCGTGGTGGGGGTGGTGGTGGTCGGCCTCTCGTAAGGGACATCGCTTACCGGATTGTCTACCGGCTGTTCGGTCGTGGGCGATGTGACGAGGGGGCTGCTCGTGCCCGGTGTGCCGCTGCTTTCCTCCTGCGTTTTAGGCAGGGTATCGACAAAGGTGGCCACCGCCACCCCACAAACGGCCACCAGACAGACGGCCAGCGCCACATAAAAGCCTTTTCCGGTGAAAAAGCGCTTCCACCCGGATTTTCTATCGTTACGCATTCGGCTCAAGATGCATCCTCCATTCCGTTCGTTCGCCGGCTGTTTTTCTGTCGCTTTGCCGGGCATCTATCTCTATTCTGGACAGATTCACGCCGGTTATGCAACGTCATTCCACCACGAAAAAGAAATTTTTGGGCCGCCCCTTAATCCATCCGCTGCAACAAAATGCCGCGCGGGCGCCACTATATCATTGAGCCGGGGGGCTGAGACCGTGAAAGTTACGGAAGAAACCGCCGCTTTGGTCGCACAGGCTCAAAGCGGAGACTTGGAAGCGTTCGGGCGGTTGTACGAATACGTATACACCGACCTGTATCGCTACGCCTACTATCAGCTCGGCCATGCCGAGGCGGCGGAGGACGCCGTCCAGGAAACCGCCCTGGAGGCGTTCCGCGGCATCCGGAAGCTGAAAAACGCCGGCGCATTCCGCTGCTGGATTTTCACGATTTTATCCGCGCGGTGCAACCGCGGCATCCGGGATCTTTGCCGGCAGCGAGGCCAGAATCCCCTGGAAGACGCACAGCTGTCGGTAAGCGATTTTACCGAAAAAAGCGACGAGGCGATCCGGCTATATGAAGCGATCGCGGATCTGCCGGAAGAGGACCGCCGTCTTCTTCTCCTGGCGACGGTGGGCGGCTTCTCCGGCAGGGAAATCGCCCGTATAATGGGACGGCCGGAAGGGACTCTGCGCTCGCGCCTGTCCCGCTGCATCAAAAAACTGCGCTGCGTTTTGTCTGACGACCACACATTCGTGGGAAAGGAGGATACCACTCATGAAAACGTCTCCCCCCGATGACCGGCAGGAGCTGGAAGAACTTCGCCGCCTTCTGCGCAGCGACGGCTTGCGCATCCCTGAAGGGCTTCGTTCGGAACAGATCGTGCAGAAGCTGCGGGAAGGCGCCTCCCCCACCTCTGTTTCAAGGCGAAATTTGCTTCGTCCGCTGTTAGTCACCGCCGCTGCGGCCGTTGTGGTATGCCTGCTGATTCTCCCGGTTTGGGAGAACATGTCCCAGTCCACGGATCTCCTTTGGCCGCAGCATACGGCCGCTCCGGAGCAAACAGCCGACGCTCAAAACGCTGCGGGCTCCACGACATCCCCGGATAACGGCACGGCCGGCACAACGGATGAGCACACGCTGCTTGGTACATCCGGCAAAGGCGGCGGCAATCTGACGCTGGACGGGACCTCCGGAACCACCAGCACCGTGGAGATATACGGCAAACCGGCTGGACAGCCGGATAGCCTTCCGGCTGCAACGGCGCCGGAAACGGTCCCGTCGATGTCCTACGACAATGCGAAACCGTATTTCGAAAGCGGGGCCCTGCTCATCGATCTGCGCCCGGAGGAGGCCTATCTGGAAAATCACGCGGATGAAGCGATCTATATGCCACTCTCCTCATTGGGAGATGCGCTTCCGAAGATGGCTGATACCGGGCAAACCGTGTTCTTCCTCCCTCCCGACGCACAAAGCGGTGCCGCTGTCGCGGAAATTCTCCGGGGACTGGGCTATACCCGGATATATGAATTAACAGGTATATGAGCACCGTTCTTCACATATCTAAAACGCAAAAGTCCCGTAAAGCATTTTAGCTTTACGGGACTTTTGCCTGGTGCCGGTTTACCCGCCGGTACGGTCGACTTTCAAAACAAAGACATACATATTGTCCGACTCATTGGTCGTCCGGACACAAATACCGCGCAGGACCTCCGCCTCATAGACAGAACTGATCACCGACGCCGAGTGCTCCACAAGCGGATACACATTGGAGGTCTTGTAATACGGGACATCCAGCGTCGTATTCATCCGAAGCTGTTCATAGCGGATATCCCCTTCCTCGTCCAGCAAAAAATCCTCAATGATCAATGTTGCGGGACCGTACTGCGACAGATCGAACAGGACCTCCCTACCAATGGAGGTCTCCAGCGGGACATGTTCATTGAGATATATGGCGAAAACCGGCGGGTATTCCGCGCGGCCGATCAGTTCGCCCTGCGAAAACGTCATCGTCTCCACCTGCTGACCGCCGACCGTCACATAGGGCGCCGTTTTGTCCACTCCGCCGTCCTCAGCCGCACAGCCGGACAGAGCGACCAGAGCGCAGACCGCAGCCGCGAAGCAGGCGATCCGTTTCGCGGCACTCCCCCTCAAAAACACAGGTCCTCCCCCTATCCCTCGTTTTTCGAAGTGGCGAATATCTTTGTCGCGTCCAGCCAGAAGCCGTCCGGCCGGGCGATCAGCCGCGCGTTTTGGTAAGCCATGTCCAGGGTCAGGATGGTGGTTCCGATATACTGCCCATGGACCATTTCCATACTCAGCGCCACCGTCGGGGGCAGAACCTCCTTGGATTCCCCCTCCTGGATCGCCTGGACACCCTCCAGGTAGATCGGCATCAGGAACTGGATCTTCCCGGTCGCCGGCCAGAACTGAGGCGCCACTAATTTGTAATTGCGCTTGGACAGCTCGAGGGACGCCTTGAGGGCTCCTTCGAACATCTGCCGGCAGCGGGCGATATCCTGCAAATTGTCAAAATTGAACCGCAGCGCCTGATCCCGAAGCCCCAGATTGATCCGGTTCATATTATCCTGGAAAATATGCTCGTCGGCGATGTTGATCCCACCTGGTTTCTGCGCGACCTCCCAGTTGAAGAGAAGGTCGCCGGGATCGTCGTAAAACGTCGCCATCTCCAGGGGCGCGTTGCGGGAATAATTGCAGAAAACCCGGTTGCTGGACTTGTAAATCTCCGGGTTCCGGTACTCTTGCCGGAACAGTGGGTCCCTCGCCGAATCCGGGACGACATCGCATACGAGATAGAGCTCGTTGAAAGACGCGTCGATGAGCCCGGTGTTGAGCAGCATCTTTTCCTCTTCTTCGTTGATATAAATCTTGCCCTGGCGGAAAAGCTGGAAATAGGTGTTTTCCAGATAATTTTTCAGAATTGGATGGGTGATCTTGGTCTGAAAATTGGTGAAGCGCCAGTTTTCATACAGCGCCTCCTCCGCCAGGCGGCCCAACAGCTCGTTGAGCTCGTTCATGTCGCTGAACACGATGTCCCCGATGTGCCAGCAGCCCGTTTTCGACCGGATATCGTCCCGCAGGAGGCTTTCCCGCTGAATGAACAGACCGTAATAGTCACTGCCGTTTTCCTCACGCCGCGTATTTTTCAGGGTGTGGGCGAAGATGCGCTCCCGGCTGTTCTGAAAGCGGTAGCCGGTGTCGAAAACATAGAGTACGCTGCTCTGGCGGTTCCGCCCGCCCCCGCAGCGGTAGGTCAGAAAATTCTGCTTGGCCAGGGTCCGTTCCACCAGCCCGTCCATGGCGTGTTTGGCTTCCTTAATGGACATGTTGCCCGTCATCTGAACGAATTGGAAAACCGAGCGCTCGTATTCTTCGTTGGAATTGAAATGGATGAGCTGGTCCACACTCATGCGCGACATCCTTCTTTCTGCGCCTCTCGGCGTCTCACTTCCAGCCGGGTGATTTGCCTCAGGCCAGGACAAACCCCATTTTTTTCTTGACCTTGTTCAAGGTCCTGCCGGCCAGGACGGCAGCCCGTTCCGCCTGTACCTTCATCAAAGCGTCGAGCTGGGCCTTGTCCGCCATCCAGGTCCGGAACCGCTCCTGGATCGGGGCGAGCACTGCGACCACGGCCTCGCCGACGGCCGCCTTAAAGTCGCCGTAACCGCGTCCGTCAAACTCCGCCTCGATCTGGTCGTAGGTATGGCCGGTGACGGCGCCGTAGATCTCCATCAGGTTGCCGACCCCCGGCTTATCCTCCCGGCGGCAGACCTTGGCCTCACTGTCGGTCACAGCCCGGCGGAACTTCCGCCGGATAGTGTCGGGGTCATCGAGCATGGAGATGAAAGCGTTTTGATTGCTGTCCGACTTGGACATTTTTTTCGTCGGTTCCTGGAGGGAGAGGACATTGGCGCAGTTCTGCATGATATAAGGCTCGGGCAGCAGGAAGGTATCACCGTACAGGCTGTTGAAGCGCCCGGCGATATCCCGAGTCAGCTCGCAGTGCTGCTTCTGATCCTTCCCCACCGGCACGGCGTCGGGACGGTAGAGCAGAATATCCGCCGCCATCAGAGTGGGATAGGCAAACAGGCCGAGATTGACGTTATCGGCGTGCTTCTGGGATTTGTCCTTGAACTGGGTCATCCGGGACAGCTCCCCGAACTGGGTACAGCAGCCGAGCAGCCAGGAAAGCTCCGCGTGGGCGGGCACCTGGGACTGGACAAACACCAGGCATTTTTCCGGGTCGAGGCCCACGGCCAACAGCAACGCGTATACCTCATAGGTGCGCTGGCGGAGCTTGGCCGGCTCCTGCCGTACGGTAACGGCATGCAGGTCGGCTACGCCGAAAATGCACTCGAATTCATCCTGCAGGGCCACCCAGTTGCGCATAGCGCCAAGGTAGTTGCCGAGGGTCGGGATCCCGGAGGGCTGTATGAGGCTGAGGGCCCGTTTTTTGCGGGCCGGGAGGGTTTCGGACAGGTTCGGCATACGAGTTCGTTCCTTTCGGATGCGGCCGGTACGGCACGCTCAATTTTAGAGATACTCCCGGGCGAAGGCGCCCAGCCGGGAAAGGCCTCTGCACATCGCGTCGTCGGTGGGGGTGGAGAAATTCATACGGAAAGACCGGCAGGGCAGGTCGGGCGAGGTCAGGAAGGCATTGCCCGGCACTACGGCTACCTTGTGATCCCGGACGGCCAGCGTGCAGAATTCCGGCATATCCGTCCCTTCGGGCAGGTCGCACCACAGGAACAGACCGCCCTGGATGGGATGATACGCAATTCCCGCGGGCACAAGATGTTCTTCCACGAGATCGATCATCAGCTGCGCTTTCTTGCGGTAAATCTCCTGCAGTCGGCGCAGATGGGCTTCATAATCGGTTTCCCGCATGAAGGCTTCGGCGAGCATCTGGTTCCACATAGGAGTATGGACATCCTCCCCCTGTTTACACACGATCATTTTCGCCAGCAGGGCGGACGGCGCCATCACATACCCTACCCGGATGCCGGGCGACAGCACCTTGGAAAAGCTGCCGACATACGCCACATACCCGTTTTCATCAAAGGATTTGACCGCGGGAACATGCTCCCCTTCAAACCGCAGGTCGCCGTAGGGATTGTCCTCGAGCACGAGGAACCCGTAGCGCTGGGCGAGCTCCAGGATCCGCTTCCGTTTTTCCAGACTGGTGGTGATGCCGGAGGGGTTCTGGAAATTGGGGATCAGGTAGAGGAATTTGACGTTCGGCTCGGTTTTGAGCGCCTCTTCCAGCGCCGCGAGATCGATCCCGTCCTCTTCCAGCGGCACGCCGACCAGCCGCGCGCCGAGGGATTTGATGGAATTGAGCGCGCCCACAAAACTGGGCGACTCGCACAGCACCACGTCGCCCGGGTTGCACAGCACTTTAGCCACCAGCTCGATGGCCTGCTGGGCGCCGCTGGTGATCAGGAGCTCGTCGAACGCCCGGCCGATCCCGTGTTTCTGCTTCAGGTACGCTTTGAGGCGCTCCCGCAGCGGGCCGTAGCCTTCGGTTGTGCCGTACTGGAGCGCATCGATGGGCCGGTCCCGGAAAATCCGGGATGAAATGTCCGCGATGACTTCCAGCGGGAACGCTTCGGGGGCCGGGTTGCCTGCCGAGAGGCCCACGACCTCGGGATCGGCGGAATATTTGAGAATTTCACGAATGGCGGAGGGGTTCAGATTCTGCACCCGCTCGGCAAAAGAGAACGACAGCATGTTGGATCCGACCTTCCGGTTGATTTTGCGGAGCAATCCCCGCATATAATGGTATCTTACCATACTCTCATTGACTTTTTCAAGCGGTAACGGTAAAATGAACCAATATAGCGTCCATACCGGCTAATACGACGCGGAAAGGCATGATGTCCATGACAGCACTGGAAAAACTGGCGGAGGCCCTCTTCCCCGGGCCGCTCAAAACCCCGGAGGAATACGAGGCGCTGTATCCGCCCCGTTCCCTGCCCGAAGGGGCACGGGTGACGCGGATCGCGCCCAGCCCCACCGGTTTTCTGCATCTGGGGGTGTTTTTCACCGCCATGGTCAACCGGCTGGCCGCCGACACCTCCAATGGGATTTTTTATTTCCGGCTGGAGGATACGGATAAAAAGCGGGAGATCGCAGGCGGCGCGGAGGATATCCTCCGCGGTCTCGCCGATTTTGGCCTGACGATCGATGAGGGATTCGTCGCACCGGGGGAAGTCCGGGGGGTTTACGGCCCCTATCGTCAGAGCGAACGCGCCCCGATCTACCACACCTATGCGAAAAAACTGGTGCTGGAAGGGCTCGCCTATCCCTGCTTCTGTACGCCCGACCGGCTCGCCGAGGTCCGGAAGCGGCAGGAGGCGGATAAGCTGCGCACCGGCTACTACGGCTCCTTCGCCTCCTGCCGTAATCTGTCCCCGGAAGAGGCAGCTCGGAGAGTCCAGGCAGGCGAACCTTATGTGCTGCGTCTGCGGGCTCCGGGGGATCCGGAGCGGCGGATCAGGTTTGACGACCTGATTAAAGGCACCATCGAGATGCCGGAAAACGATGAGGATCTCGTCCTGCTCAAATCCGACGGCATCCCCACTTACCATTTTGCCCACGCCGTAGACGATCATCTCATGCGCACCACCCTCGTCATCCGGGGCGACGAATGGCTTTCCTCCGTGCCCAAGCATCTGCAGCTGTTCCGGCTCCTGGGCTTCAAGGCCCCGAAATACGCCCATGTCAGCCCGATCCTGAAAGAAGACGGCGGCGGGAAGCGCAAGCTGTCGAAACGGAAGGATCCCGAGGCCGCGATGCATTTCTACGCGGAGAAAGGGTACCCGGTCGAGGGGGTGCGCGAATACCTGATGACGGTCGCAAACAGCGACTATGAGGAATGGCGCAAGCACAACCCCGACGCCTCCCGCGGGGCCTTTCCCTTCAGCCTGAGGAAAATGAGCGTGTCCGGCGCGCTGTTTGATCTAGACAAGTTAAGCGATGTGTGCAAAAACGTCATCGCCCGGATGGACGCTCCCGCCGTGACCGGCCATATCCGCCGGTGGGCCGAGCGGTACGATCCGGCTTTCAGCCGCTTGCTCGAACAGGATCCGGACTACGCCGAGTCGGTCTTTTCCATCGACCGCGGCGGTCCCAAGCCCCGCAAGGATCTGGCCAAATGGAGCGACGCACCGGAATATGCCGCCTATTTCTATGCCGCGCCCGATCCGGCCGCTCTCGTCTATCCGGACACCCTGCCGAAAGAGGACATTGCCGCCGTCCTGGCGGCTTACCGTGAGGCATACGACCCGGAGGAGGACCAGCAGGCCTGGTTTGCCCGGATCAAGGCCCTCGCCCCCTCCCTAGGCTTCTGCCCCGAGGTCAGGGAATACAAGAAAAACCCCGGGGATTGGAAAGGGCATGCCGGGGATATCAGCACCATTCTGCGCATCGCCGTCACCGGCCGGCGCAATACGCCCGACCTGTGCGCGATTATGCGCCTGCTCGGCCCGGACGAAGTGCGGAAGCGTTTGACGGCCGCCATTTGAACCACACGGATCTTCTGACTCATACAAAAGAGGGGTGTTTGGAATGATTCTTAAAAAGCGGCTCGTATCCATCCTGATTCTCTTTGCTGTCCTGCCGCTGATGAGCGGCCGCGCGTCCGCCTTCAGCGACGAGACCTTTGAAATGACGATCGACAGCCGGTTTCAGCGGGCCGGCGACAGCTATCTGTGGCAAACCGAGGATGGGGCGGCCAATATCAACGTGGTGGTCAACCGGAATGAACAGCATTTGAATGTCTGGGATGTCGACAAAGCCTACCTGTCGGACCTGGAAAGCCAGTTTGTCGATGAAATCGACCGTCAGATGGCCTCGATGTATGCGGACTCCTATGCGACCGTGAATGCCATCCGGACATCGCGGACGACGGTCGGGGACTATCCGGCCATCGCCGTCGACGTGGAGATCCAATACGTGATCCAGGGCAATATGGCGGACACCCGCCAGTATTCCTACACCCTGACCTCCAAAAAATATGTGTATACCATCACCTTTACCATGCAGAACGGCGTCACGGACGACTCCCTCTTCCAGGGAGGCATGGATATGATCGAAAGCTTCGTCATACGGGATGAGGTGTATACACAGGCGTCTCCCAGCCTGGATCTTTCGTCGGTGCTGCTGGCCGGCGTCGTGGGCGCCTGCATCAGCGGTGGCATCGTGCTGCTCATCGTCTTGTTAAACCGCCGTCACCGGCCGGTTCCGCCGTCTTCCCCTCCTCCGTATCCCCCCTATCCCCCATCCACTCCCTGAATTCCAAGGGCCCCACACAGGCGTGTCGAACCTGTGTGGGGCCCTTTCCTACTTATTGCCTATTTTTTGAAAAAGGCTTCATAAGCCATGATCCCTGCGCCGCATAATCCAATTAAAATGGTGACTATCGACAACCGGGTATCCCAAACCCCAATTATTTGTGCCGACAGCAGTAAAACGCCGCCCAAAAACAGTGCCGCCCCAAATACCATTTTTTTCATTACACTCTATCCTTTCTACCTCAACATGGCAATCGCTCTTTAAATATCCGCCAAATTTATCCATTGTTATTTGTTTTTAATTATATATTATGCGACATATCCTGTCAATCCCGCCCATCCCGCCTGGTTCAATCCTATCACGGTTTTTCCACTGAAAGTTTGCGGCGTCTTTTGCGCGATACAACGGCTTCCCCTTTCCCCATGCTAAAAAGTTTACAAAAAAGTTTACAAAAAAGCGGACAAAAGTTGCTGAAAAACCGCGCGGCTGCGGTATAATGAAAGCAGGAACCCGTCGTGTATTTTCCAGGGGTTCTGCGCATAGTGGGTACATAAACATACAACTTAAAAAGGAGTGTTCCGTATGAAGCTAGGAGTTCTCACCGTCCCGCTGCAGGGTATGACCGCCCGGGATGCCTTCGCCTACCTGCATTCCCTCGGAGTCCAGACCGTGGAGCTCGGCACCGGCGGTTACACCAATAACAACCATCTGAAACCCGAGGTCTATCTCGACAATCCCGACAAAATCGCCGAATTCAAGGACCTGCTGAAGGAATTTGATCTCGAAATCAGCGTCCTCTCCTGCCACGGCAACCCGGTCCATCCCAATAAAGAAAAGGCCGCGGCGTATCACCAGGTATTTGTGGACACCTGCCGCCTGGCGGAACAGCTCGGCGTGGATACGGTCGTCACCTTCTCCGGCTGTCCCGGCGACTGTGAAGCCTCCGAACGGCCCAACTGGGTCACCTGCTCCTGGCCGGAGGACTACGGCGAAATCCTGGACTGGCAGTGGAATCAGGTCCTTATCCCCTATTGGAAGGAAGCCGCCGAAATCGCCCGGTCCTGCGGCGTGACCAAAATCGCCTTTGAAATGCATCCCGGTTTCTGCGTCTACAATCCCGCCACCCTGCTCCGTCTGCGGGAGGCTGTCGGCGACATCATCGGCGCCAATTTCGACCCCAGCCATCTGATCTGGCAGGGCATGGATCCAGTGATGGCCCTGCGCGAGCTGGAAGGCGCGGTATATCATTTCCATGCCAAGGACACCCGGGTGGATCCCGCCAACAAGGCCAAAAACGGCGTACTCGATACCGGCCATTACGGCAATGTCCTCGATCGGAGCTGGGTGTTCCGCACCGTCGGTTATGGCACCGGCGCCCAGATGTGGAAGGACATGATGTCCACCCTGCAGTGCATCGGCTACAAGGGCTCGGTCAGTATCGAGCACGAGGACGGCCTGATGTCGGTGAGGGAAGGACTGGAAAAGGCCATTGCGTTCCTCAAAATCGTCATGATCACCGAGGATCCCGCCGCCATGTGGTGGGCCTGACCGGCACGCATCTCGTAAAGAGAAGGGACTGGAGAAACAATGAAAACCTATAAGGCCGCGCTCGTCGGCTACGGCGGCATGGGCCGCTGGCACAAAACCGGCATCTGTCAAACACCCCGTGTCTGCATCGACGGCGTGTACGATATCAATCCCGCCCGGATGGACGCCGCCCGCGAGGACGGCATCACCACCGCCTATCCGAGCTTTGAAGCGCTGCTCGCCGATCCTGCGGTGGACATCGTGGTAGTGGCGACGCCGAACAATTTCCACATGCCTCAGGTCTGCCAGGCGCTCGAGGCGGGCAAGGCCGTGGTCTGCGAAAAGCCGGTCGCGATGAGCAGTGGAGAACTGCAAACCATGATGGATACGGCCCGCCGTACCGGCAGCCTTTTCACCGTCCACCAGAACCGCCGGGCCGACGCGGATTACACCGCTGTGCTCGAAACCGTAAACGCCGGGCTGCTCGGCAACGTGTTTGAGATCGTGTCCAGCGTCACCGGCTCCCGCGGCATCCCGGAGGGCTGGCGGCAGTATGCCGTGGCCGGCGGCGGCATGATGCTCGACTGGGGCGTTCATCTGCTCGACCAGGTCGTGATGATGTATGCTCCCCACAAAGTCACGTCGGTCTTCTGCAAGATGTACCACGTCAATTATCAAGAGTGCGACGACGGTTTCAAAGCGTTCCTCCAGTTCGACAACGGTGTGATGGTCACCATCGAGGTCGGGACCAGCCACTATGCCAGCGTCCCCCGCTGGTATGTCTGCGGCGACCGCGGAGCCCTGCTCATCGACGATTGGTCTTGCCAGGGCCGGATCATCCGGGCGGCGGAGCATGAGATCACATGGGAGGAAGACATCGTCTACACCAAGGCGGGCCCGACCAAGACCATGGCCCCCCGGGCCAGGGACACCATCGAGCAGATCGAGCTCGACGCGGACAAATACCAGTCCGATTACGATATCTTCTACCGCAATCTCGCCGACGTGCTCGACGGCACGGCGGAGCTTCGGGTAAAACCGGAGGAAACCATGCGGGTTATGAAACTCATGGAGGCCACTTTTGAGTCCGACCGCCTGGGCGAGGTCATCCACTGCGATATTTAACCGGAGGAGGCGTCTGCCATGATTCGTGTCACGGTATGGAACGAAAACATCCACGAAAAGGAAATCCCGGAGCAGATGGCGCATTATCCCCGCGGGATCCACGGCGCTATCGCGGAATATCTGCAAAAAAGCCCCGATGAGCTCGATGTCCGGATCGCCACACAGGATCAGCCGGCGTGCGGTCTTCCCGACGATGTGCTAAACACCACCGACGTGATGATCTGGTGGGGCCACGCCGGACACCATCTGGTGCCGGACGACTTGGCCCGCCGCGTGGCCGACCGGGTGCTGCTCGGCATGGGCTTGATCGTCCTGCATTCCGGCCATTATTCCAAGCCCTTCCGCCTGCTGATGGGGACCACCTGTTCCCTGCGCTGCCGGGACGGCGATTACGAGCGGCTGTGGTGCGTCGATCCCGGTCATCCGATCGCCAAAGGAATTCCGATGAATGTCGAGCTGCCGATGGAAGAGATGTACGGCGAGTTTTTCGATATTCCCCGGCCGGACGAGCTGGTGTTCGCTGGCTGGTTCCGCGGCGGGGAGCTGTTCCGCTCCGGCTGCTGCTGGCGGCGCGGCGCGGGCAAAATCTTTTATTTCCAGCCCGGCCACGAAACCAATCCGGTATATTGCCATCCCGATATCCTGAAAATCATCGGAAATGCGGTCAGGTGGGCCGCTCCCGACAATTGGCGGACCACCCTCGACTGCTATTACATCGACGGCACCACCGAATCCCGGGTGGCCAAGGGCCTGCCCATCGACCAATATTGAGCTGTTCATACATCCGCTCCCGCGTATTCAGCGGGGGCGGATGTTATATGCGGAAAATAAAGGTTGTCAATACCGGCGGCGCTCCAAGGCGATTGGATACAACACCGACGGCAGCAGGCTGTATGTCATCAAAACCGACGGAACCGATAGCCAGCTCTTAGCATCCTACATCAGTTAGCTTCTCGGAAACGGCAACAGGCCGCCGGACGCGTCAAAGACGCATTCGGCGGCCCTGTTCTGTTTTAGTTCGCAAACAGCTGCACCCAGTACGTGCGTCCGTTTTCCACATGATAACCAACGCCCAGCCGGCCGAAATCGGCACTCAACAGGTTTTCCCGATGGCCGTCGGACTTCATCCAACCATCGACCACCTGTTCCGGGGTTCTTTGCCCCTTGGCGATATTCTCCCCGGCAGCGCGGTAGGATACCCCCGCCTCTTTCATGGCGGTAAAGCAATCCCGCCCGTCCGGCCGCGTATGAGAAAACGCGCTCACAATTTCTTTTGCCCGCATCTGTGCCGCCTGATTCAGGTTCGCGTCGGGATTCAAAGGCTGTCTGCCTGCTTTTTCCCGTTCGATATTCACCAGGCGAAGCACCTCCTGCCGGTATTCGGCCGGGCTGACCGACGGCGCCGCCGTGGTGGTGGATTGACGGGTGGTCGTGGCGGTCCCCACCGGTTCCCTACCGGTCTGTGCCGTCGTTTTTTCGGCAATGGCTTTATCTGTCGCGGCAGCAGTCTTCTCGTCCTGTGCGGCAGGAGCCTTATGGGAAGGAGCAGTGGTATGCCCGGTACTTCCGCCCGTCTGTTCCGTCTCGACGGATGTCACGACGTCTTCTGCAGCCGCGGCGCTTGTCTGATCCATTGTCTGTGAGGATACAATCTCCGTCTGTGAAGCGGCCGGCCCTCCGCTGGAAGGAACGGTCTGCTCGGAAACCGGAGTACAGGCGGTGAGCATCAAGGCCGCCAAAACGGATATGAACAGCGCAGGATTGCGCCAAAATTGTTTTTGCATAGGTCCATCCTTTCACATAAATGTCCGGCAAAGCGGCGGACATCATCCCGTTTTGACAAAAAACTGATTTTTGTCAAAACGTTTTTTGCGGTTTCGTGTTTATCATACCATACGGAGAGAGACCGTTCAACACATGGAACGCTGCCAGTTTTCCCTCGGATTGCCTTTTACCTGCCGATATCCCTGACCCACCCATCAATGGTTGGATTCCGTGTCCGGAGCCCCGGCCCTGTTCAATAGCCATTCGGCAAGGTATAAGGACACAGCCCGTCCTCCGTCAATTGATACACCTCCGTACAGACCTCGTTTAAAAATTTCCGGTCGTGGCTGACGCACAGGATGGTACCGGGATACGCCGCCAGAGACTGGCGTATCACCGGATTGGATAGAGGACTCAGGTTTCGGGTCGGTTCATCGAGCACCAGCACCTGCGACCCGTCCAGCATCAGACGGAGCAGGAGCAGCTTGGCTTTCTGTCCGCCGCTTAATTCCCCGATTTCCTGTTCCATCTCTTCCGGCTTAAACCGCAGGCTTCCTAGGCAGGACCGGGCCCTCGTCACCGCTTCTTTCTCTCCGGACGGCACCAGAAAGTCCACTGGCGTCCGGCTGTAATCCAGGATTTCCGTATAGTCCTGGGGCATATAGCCGGCATGGAGCTCCGGTTTGGAAGCGAGGAGGGCCCAAATCGAGCGCAGGCAGGTCGTCTTTCCGGACCCGTTCTCCCCCACAATCGCCACCCGTTCTCCGGCCGTCACATGCAGGCGGAGGTGGCGGGCCAATATCCGGTCTCCGGCCTTCAGGACCGGCAGCTCCCAGTCTAGAATCCGTTTCCCCTTCGGCAGGGCCGGACAACCGTCAAACGCGAGCCGGATCGCCTCTTCCACGCTGGGGATCTCCTCGAAGTCCTCTTTCTGCCGTTCGATACGCCTTTCCTGCGACTTTAATGCATGGATTTTTTTCTTGAGCAGCCGGGCTCCACCCGGATTGGCCCTCGTAATGGTCGCCTGCTGATGCTCGACCTTGTTGTAAATCTGCTGCCAGCGCGCCTGTTGGCTTTCATAGTCGGCCCGCTGCCGGCTGGCGACCTGCTCCTGTTTGTCCAGACGGGCCGAACGGGCCTCTACATACGCGCGGTAGCCGGTCCTCTCGACCGTGTAACGGCATTCGTGTTTTTTCTTGATCTGTTCGAGATGGACGATGACGTTTGCGGTTTTTTCCAGCAGCGTTTCATCATGAGAGACAAACAAAACCGGCTGAGGCACCGCCCGGATAAACTCTTCCAGCCAGCGCAATGTCTCCAGGTCCAAATCGTTCGTCGGTTCGTCAAGAAGCAGCACGTCCGGATACCCGGCCAGCAGACGCACCAGGCGCACCTTGACCTTTTCGCCCCCGGACAAGACAGAAAAGGGGCGTGTGCTCGTCCAGAGCTCCATATCTCCGTGCATCTTCCACAGGGGGACGGGCAGACCACCGTAAAGGTCCACCCCTTGCAGATAATCCGAAACCCGTCTATCTCCGGGGACACCGTTCTCCTGGGAAAGGAGGCCGATCGTCCCGGTACAATGGCATAACCCCTCGCATTCTGCATAATTTTCCACACTGTCCGGATCAGCGATCCAACGCAGCAAGGTGCTTTTTCCGTTCCCCTCCTCCCCGATGACCGCCGCCTTATCCCCCGGCCCAATCGTAAGGTCAAATCCCTTTACGAGATCGTATCCATCCTTTTTGAGTGCGATATGAACCTGTTGCAGCCGCAGCATAGATATTCCTCCCTATTTCCGATATCAGACATAAAAAAACGGCCCTTTCGCCGCAGCGAAAGAGCCGTTTGCACAACATTAAAAGAAGCGGGACCCTCAGGATTCCCCCTCGAACGCGCGCAGACGCCACATCACTGCCAGGATCGGGCCATACAGTCTGCGCACAGGAAATCCCTCCCTTTCTTAATCGAATAAAAACAGCATAACACACGGATCGGAGGATGTCAAGACTGGAATTTTGCAGCCAGTATGCGGCCATAAGCCCGCATCTCGTCCAGCGCCGCTTCATCCGGCACCCAGTTGATCCGCCGGCCCTCATCCACGACATCAAAGCCGGCATCCTTCAGTTCACCGTTTATCAGGGCGAGCGCTTCGCCGCTCCAGCCGTAGCTGCCGAAGGCCGCAGCCTTCTTATTCTTAAACTTGGCGCCCTTGATCAGCTCCAGGATACCCGCTATCGCGTACAGGTACCCGTTGTTGACGGTCGGCGAGCCCATGACGATCGCCTTGGAGCGGAATACCTCGGTGACGATATCGGTCTTGTCGCTCTTCGATGCGTTGAAAAGCTTCACCGTCACTCCCGGATCGGCTTCCTTGAGCCCCTCGGCGATAGTTTCCGCCATCCGTCTGGTGGAATTCCACATCGTGTCGTAGACGATGCTGACCTGGTTTTCCTGATAGTTGTCCGCCCATTTCCGGTACTGCTCCACAATCTGTTCCGGATGATCCCGCCAGATCAGGCCGTGGCTCGGGCAGATCATGTCGATCGGCAGGTTCATTCCCAGAACCTCATCGATCTTGCGCCTGACCATGGGACTGAACGGCGCGAGAATATTGGCATAGTATTTGGTGGCTTCCTCATACAGCGCCCCCTTGTCCACCATGTCGTTGTACAGGGACTCGCTGGCGAAATGCTGGCCGAAACCGTCATTGCTAAAGAGGATGTTTTCACCGCTCATGTAACTGAACATGGTGTCCGGCCAATGGAGCATGGGCGCCTCGATAAAGGTGAGCGTCGTCTCCCCGAGATCGAGGGTATCCCCCGTCTTGACCGGTACATATTTCCAATCCTGGTGGTAGTGGCCTTTCAGAATTTTAACGCCGTTCGCCGTGCAGTAGATCGGCGTATCCGGGATCTCCCGCATCAGGGCGGGCAGCGCACCGCTGTGATCCACCTCGTTATGCTGCATGACGATCGCGTCGATGTCCTTGAGATCGATTTCCCGCTTGAGGTTGTTGACAAACTCATGATCAAAGGGCAGCCAGGCCGTATCGATCAGGACCGTTTTCCGGTCCCGGATCAGGTAGGCGTTATAGGAAGACCCGCGATGGGTGGAATATTCGTCACCGTGGAACCGTTTGAGCTCCCAGTCGATTTTACCCACCCAGGAGACCTTTTCCGTCAGTTTTCTCGCCATAGAGCGCTCATCCTTTCTGTTCCGATTCGTAGATAGTATAACACGATTCCCTCAAAAAATCATGGACAATTTTTTAATTATACTAATTTCGTATAATTTGCGAATTTTAGAGCCTCCGCTCTGAAAATAGTAGATAATTTGACAATCCGCTTTTTTCACTGCCCGAAAATTTCCCTGGCATACCGCACGGTCGCCATGGCGTCGGGAGAGTACCGGTCCGCCCCGATCTGTGAGGCATATTCCTGGGTGAGGACCGCGCCCCCCACCACCACCTTGCAGGGCAGGTCCGCCTGGCGGAGCAGACGGATGGTCTCCGCCATGCTGGGCACAGTGGTAGTCATCAGGGCGCTGAGGCCAACCAGGGGGATCCCCTGCTCCCGGACGGTTTCTGCAACGAGGGCGGGATCCACGTCTTTGCCGAGGTCGACCACGTCGTAACCGTAATTTTCCAATAGCGCGCGGACGATGTTCTTTCCAATATCGTGGATATCGCCCTTCACCGTTGCCAGCAGGATACGGCCTTTCTTCTCGGTTTTCCGGCCGGCGGCGTCCATCCGGGTGCGGAGCGCCTCAAACGCGGCTCCCGCCGCTTCCGCACTCATGAGAAGCTGCGGCAGAAAAAGCCGGCCCTGTTCGTACCCACGCCCGACTTCGTCCAGGGCGGGGACTAGCTCGCTGTCGATGACCGCGAGAGGTTCCGTCGTCTCGGCCAGCCGGCCGGCCGCCTCAAAGGCTTGCTCCCGGAGCCCCTTGACGATGGCTTCATGAAGTCCCAGGACCGTCTGCCCGGCAGCCGCCGCGGCCAATTCCGCCGGCGTGTCGGCGGCCGCCGCGATGTAATCCGCACACTGCTTGTCCTGTCCGGTGAGCATCCGATAGGCGAGATACGCCCTTTTCATACCGGGGGAACAGGGATTGAGGATCGCGGCATCCAGCCCGTTTTGCAGGGCGAGCGTGTAAAAGGACGCGTTGACGGTCTCCCGCCGGGGCAAACCGAACGAGACGTTCGACACCCCCAGGACCGTGTGGACGCCGAGCTCCTCCCGCACCAGGCGGAGCGCATCGAGCGTCACATTGGCCGCGTTCGGATCCGCACTGACCGCCATGGTCAGGACATCCACCAGGATGTCCTTTTTATCGATGCCGTAAGACGCGGCGGTCTCCACGATCTTGCGCGCCACCGCCAGCCGCCCCTCGGCCGTCGGCGGGATCCCGTCTTCATCCAGCGTCAGCGCTACCACGACACCGCCGTATCGCCGCACCAGCGGGAAAACCGCGTCCATCGACGCTTGCTTGCCGCTCACGGAGTTGACCAGCGGCTTGCCGTTATACAGCCGCATCGCCGCCTCCAGCGTGGCGGTGTCGGCGGTGTCGATCTGCAGGGGAAGGTCGAGTATCGCCTGAAGCTCCCGGACCGCCCGGGTCATCCAGGCCGTCTCGTCGATTTCGGGCAGGCCGACGTTGACATCCAGGATATGGGCGCCGGCCTCCTGCTGGGCGATCCCCTCCCGCAGCAAATAACCGATGTCGCCCTCCCGCAGCGCCTGCTTGAATTTGGATTTGCCGGTCGGATTGATCCGCTCCCCGATAAGGATGGGGCCGTCAATCTCCACCACCCGGCCGTAGGAGGACACCACCGTCCGGGTTTTCGGCCGGATCGGCCGGGGCCGGATCGCGCGGCAGCGCTCCGCCACCGCCGCGATGTGGGCCGGTGTGGTGCCGCAGCAGCCTCCGATCCCCCAGGCGCCCATCCGGGCGAGCTCCTCCATCGTGGCGGCGAACGCCTCGGGACCCGCGTCGAACACGGTGCAGCCGTCCACACAATGGGGCAGGCCGGCGTTGGGGTTCATCACCACCGGCAGGGAGGAGCAGGCGAGCAGCTCAGAAAGCAACCCCTTCATCTGTTCCGGCCCCATGCCGCAGTTGACCCCGAGCGCGTCCACCCGCAGCCCCTCCAGAAGGGCCACGGCGGCGGGGATGCCGCCGCCCGTGAGCAGGCGGCCCTTGGTATCGAAAATCATGGTGGCCACCACCGGCAGGGAGGTGTTCTCTTTCGCCGCAAGCACCGCCGCCTTGAGTTCGTAAGGATCGTTCATCGTTTCAATCAGGACGAGATCGGCGCCGGCCTCCTCCCCCGCCTTGGCCATCTCGGCAAACAAGGTATAGGCGGCCTCGAACGCCAGATCCCCGAGCGGCTCGAGCAGTTTGCCCGTCGGTCCGATATCCACCGCGACCCTGGCCGGCCGGCCGCTCTCCTCCACCGCTTCCCGGGCAATGCGGACGCCCTGCCCCACAAGCTCGGCGGCGGTATAGGGAGTGCCCTCGCATTTGAGCGCATTGGCGCCGAAGGTATTGGACGTCACGACGTCGCAGCCCGCGTCCAGATAGGCGCGGTGGATCGAGCGGATCGCGTCCGGGCACTCCACGTTCCAGCCCTCCGGCATCGTGCCCTGCGGCAGACCCGCCTGCTGGAGCATGGTGCCCATCGCCCCGTCAAATAGAATCAGGTTCCTCCCCCATTGTTCCCACAAGCCGCTCAACGCCGGCACCTCCATCTTTTCATGATCCTAAAACCGCCCGATAGGGACAGTCCGATTTCCCGCAGGAGGCACATTTCCCTCCGCAGATTCTGCTGACGCCGGCCGGCTCTCCCGTTCTCAATCCGGCCAGGGCCACGATCGATTTGACCGGCACGAGCATCCCGCCCCCGGTCAGGGTCAGACCGATCCGCCTGGGGGCATCGAGCAATGCGAGCAGCCGTCCCTGCTCTTCCAGCGGCAGGTCGCCGTATCCCGGGCTGAACCGCCCCACGGCGCGCAGCCCCGAAGTCGCCTCCGCTTCCCGCTGACAGTCCTCCGCCTGCGCTTCAGCCAGCGCCGAGGCACAGGCGTCGAGGACGACCGCCCGGCTCATTTCCAGCTTCTCCGAGCGGCGTATGAGGGTATCGGCCTGCGGGCCCAGCGTAACGCCCAGCAGCGCCACCATTCCGCAGCCTTCGAGAAGAGCCGCCAGGTCCCGGCTATCTAAGGACAGCCCGCCGAAGCGCACCGTCCCTTCCACCGCTTCATCCAGCGGATACAAGCGGTAAACCCGCCGGGGAGCAACCGCCTTTTCCAGCGCGGCCAGGCAGTCCTCTACCATCTGCCGCAGCTCGGCGGGAGGCTGGCTGTCCCGGCAGCCGAGATATCGGTAGATGTCCCCCCGGTCGGCCGTCATACCCCGGATGCCTCCCGGCCAAGGATGTGGGACAGGTTGGCGGCGATGCTGGCGGCCACATCCGGCTTATTCATGGTATACACATGGATCCCCCGCACCCCGTTGGCGATCAGGTCGATGATCTGTTCGGTGGCGTAGGCGATCCCGGCCTGTTTCATCGCCGCGGGATTCCCCCCGAACTTGTCCACGATCATGCGGAACCGCGCGGGCAGCGAGGTGCCGGACAGACGGCAGATCCGGGCGATCTGGCGGCCGTTCGTCACCGGCATGACCCCCGCGATGACCGGCAGCTCGATATTTCGGGCGAGAATCCGGTACAGGAAGCTGTACAGCACGCCGTTGTCGAAAAACATCTGGGTGGTCAGAAAATCGCAGCCGCTCTCCACCTTCTGCTTGAGATAGAGGATGTCCTGCTCCTTGCTTCCGCATTCCACATGTCCTTCCGGATAGCAGGCCGCGCCGATGCAGACATCGGGGGCGGTTTTCCGGATATCTTCAATGAGCTGATAGGCATATTGATAATTTCCAGGCAGGGGGAAAGCACCCTGTTCGGGGATGTCGCCCCGCAGGGCGAGGATATTTTCAATATGGTTGGCTTTCAGCTCGCCGAGCATGCCCGCCACCTCCTGCCGGGTGGAGGAGACACAGGAGAGATGGGCCAGCGCGGTCGTGCCGCAACCGTTCTGTAAATAGGAGGCGATGCGGACGGTGTTTTTCGACGTCCCGCCGCTCGCGCCATAGGTCACACTCATAAAATCGGGGCGCAGGGCGGATATGGCCCCCACAGCCTCCCGGATCGGCTCAAAATCGGCATCCGCCTTCGGCGGAAAGACTTCGAAAGACAGGGTGACCCGCCCGCCGTCCAGCAATTCCCGTATTTTCATCCCATTGCCCTCCCGATCTGCTGATAGCTTCCGGTCCATTATACCAGATTTTTCCCCAAATGAAAAGACAAAGCCGGAATGGGTGTGGAACCCTCTTCCGGCCGGGTTTATACGACGGCGGACCCGCCCATATCCTGTAACAGCCGCTGCATCTCGAAATAGGCCGCGTTATATTGGTCCAGAACCGCTTCATCCTCAAATATCAGCTGGTTTGTTTCATCGACATACCACGCATCCAGATTCTTCTGCAGGATCTCTCCCAAGGAAGTCGTATATTGGTATACCTGTAAAAAGCGGGAGGTGTCGCCGGCCTCGAAATAAAAGAGCTTTCCGTCGAAATACCGGCTCTGTACAGAGGGCTCCACCTCATGGCGGTCCAGAATCTCCTGCATATGCGCCCGGGTGCAGATACCGGCGATTTGGGTGAAATAGGCTTCGGCCATCTCTTCCCCCCGGCGCAGGGTCATCAGGATGTTTTCCAGCCCGAAATCCCGGTCCTGCGACAGCGTCCGGGCATTGAGAACATCCCCATACCGGATGGCCGCCAACGAGTCCTCAAAATCGATTTTATATCCCTGGATCTCCTCCGTCATCTCCCGTATCGCTTCCTGGAAAGAATCCAATTCCGGAGACAGGCCGTCCCGCAGCGCCATCTCGGTGTTGCTGCGAAGGGCAGCGGCCGAAGCGGCCGTGATATCCTCCATCATCCGATCGATACGGTCCCCCGACGTGAACACCATCAGGAAAACGAAAAAGACCGCCATACCCGACAACGTGCCAACGGCTATGTTGATGTTCCGGCTGTGCCGGTAAGGGGAAGCGGCCGGCCTGGCGTCCGGGACCGGCGGGCCTCCTGTCCCTTCCTTCCAGAACGACTCGACCGACCAATAATATTTCCCCTTCTCTCTGCACGCGAGACGGAGAAAGCCAACCTCATCGCCGATCCAGAGCTGCATGACGGCGTGACCACCGGCATCGTTCCGGCAGCGCCGGATCCCGCGTACCTTGCTGAAATCCGTGCCCATCAATTGCGCGCGGCCGGAATCGTCCAGTTCAGCGCTGAGCAGCTTTTTCAGGCCTTTTTCTTTTTTAGCCGCTTCCTCCTCCATCAACTGGATCAGGAAGCCGACGGTGCGGTTGGGAGAACGGAACGTCCACAGCAGCAGCCCGGCTGCCGCCAAAACGAGAAGGGAGACGAGCAAAATCCGCATGCCGGCCGACGGCATGATCTCCCGCAGTCCCAGCAGGATGGCGAGGCCCGCCAGCAGGGGAAGAATCGGCCACAGCAACCCCCACCAGTCCCGTAATTTCTTCATGCCAAAGCCCCTCCCCGCCCATTTTGTATCAGTCTATCACAGCCGGAAGCGCGATGCAAGGAGAAAACCGCCGCAAAAAAGCGGTGTCTCCTAGCCTCCCCCTGTATGAGAAGAAGGCCGGGATCTCTGGAATGAAAGCCCGATCCCGTCATCATGGGCTCTATACCAATAAACGGAGGGCGCATCTAAGCGTCCTCCGTTTCCAATCAAACACGCGGCTGCGCGTATCCCATACGGCATAAGGACCAATTCAGGGAGGAACTCCGTACCCTGTCGGCGATATCCCACAGGTTCTCGACCACCCGGAGCTCCACGTGACGCTGGAACAGAGCACCGAAGAGGTCGTCCACCTCCTGTCTGGCAACGGGTACCTGCGTGCATTTTGAAACATAGTAACCGGCGACACTGTCCTGCAACTCAAAGCCGTCTCCATCGAATACATACAGATAGAGACGGGTATTCCGCATGGCGTCAAACCACTTCTGCTCGATAACCAGCGCATGCCGTGCCCGGCTGGAAGAGAAAAAACGCTCCCGGTCCCCGGCCGATGTCCTGCTGCCGACGTGATAGGCTACCCGCGGGCAGTCCCGCGGTGTCAGGAAATTTGGCAGCCGTTCCTCGTCCAGCGCCCAGACCAGGCCGGTGGCCGGATCCAGATCGTCCCTTTTAGGAAGCCGCGGATGGAAAACCAGAATATCCGGGTCTTCGCTGACGTGATAAAGCCGCATAGGCTCTCCTTCCTCTTTCGTCCGCCCATGATCCGGCGTGCTCCCATCCGGCTTCAGGTGGCACAGAGGATCGGAGCAAAGGAGGGGGTATCCCGCATGGATATATAGTCGTTCTGCGCCACGATCAGGTGGTCGAGAAGCTGGATCTCTACCAAGCCCAGGCAACGGCAGAGATGGCGGGTCGTCTCAAGGTCCTCCCGGGAGGGAAGCGCATGCCCATGGGGATGGTTGTGGGCGATGACGACGGCGGTGGCGTTGTATTTGAGCGCCTCGGCGAGGACCAGCCGGGTGTGGATCTCAGTGGCGTTGACGCTGCCCTCGAACACGGTCGAGCAGTGCAGGAGCTTGCCCCGATTGTCCAGGCAGAGCAGGATGACCGCCTCGTGCTTCAGCCCGAAAAACCGGGGCAGCAGATAGTTGCCGAAATCCTGCGTACCGGTCAGGATGACGCCGTCCTCGTACTTGTCTTGATAATACCGCCAGAACAGCTTGCCGCAAAAGCAAAGCAGCATAGCCGTGTGAGGCGTCACCCCCTCCACACGGCACAGCTCCTCGTATTCCGCCTCGAGTACGCCGGACAGGCTGCCGAACGTATCCATCAGACGATGAGCAAGAGGATTCGTATCCTTGCGGGGAATGCTGTAATACAGCAGCATCTCGAGCAGTTGGTGGGAGTTGAAGCCGTCCAGGCCGGACTGGAGAAATTGCTCTTTGAACCGCTGACGGTGCCCGTCATGGACGTTGTCACCCATAAAAATCCCCTCCCCTGCCCGTAATCGGTCATTTTTTCCGGCTGCCCGGTTTGTAGGGAGCCGGGGCACCCGCTTTGCACAGGGGACATTCGGACGGCTCATAGGACTCAACTTCCATCGAGATGACCGAGTGGAAGGGTACGCCGAAATCAATCCGGCCGCCGGTGCGGTCCACGATGGAGCCGACCCCGACGATTTCGCCGCCCGCCTGCCGGACGATCTCCAGCACTTCTCTCACAGAACCGCCGGTGGTGACGACGTCCTCCACCACCAGGACCCGCTGTCCTGGCTCGATCGCAAAACCGCGGCGCAGCGTCATGGAGCCATCCTCCCGCTCGGCAAAGAAGTTCTCGCAGCCAAGCGCGCGGCTGACCTCGTACGCCATCTGGACGGCGCCGAGGGCCGGCCCGATGACGATGTCCACCCGGTCGTCCTTGAAATGCGCGGCGAGCGCGGCGCAGAGTTCCTCGCTGTAACGGGTGTTCCGGAAAATCCGGGCGCATTGCAGATAGCGGCCCGAATGCCGGCCCGACGTCAATAGAAAATGGCCTTCCAGCAGGACCCCGGCCTCCTTGAGAATCTCCAGAGCACGTTCCTTTGTCATAGGATGCATCCCCTCACAATTTCCATATTTTTTGCACAGCAACAGTATAACAAAAAATAATGGTTTTGAAAAGAGTGAGTCTGTGCTATACTGAAAAAAATACCAGCGGCCATACGAAAGGCGGGACCTCTCCATGCAGACCGTGACCATCGGCCCGAACGACGCCGGGCAGCGGGTGGACAAGTTTTTGCAAAAAAACTATCAAAACCTGCCCGTCTCGATGATGTATAAAGCCATCCGGCAAAAGGATATCAAGCTCAACGGCCGCCGCTGCCAGATCTCCGACCGGCTTCGGGAGGGGGATGTCCTTACTCTCTATGTCCGGGACGAATTTCTCGAAAAAACCCCGCCGGTATACGATTTCCTATCCGCCTCCCGGCGGCTCGATATCGTGTATGAGGACGCCAACCTGCTCCTGCTCGACAAAAAGGCGGGGCTTCTCGTTCATCCGGATGCCGGGGAATACGGCGACACCTTGATCGGCCGGGTGCAGCGGTATCTCTATGAAAAAGGGGAATACGATCCGGAACGGGAGCAGGCGTTCGCTCCGGCGCTGGTCAACCGCATCGACCGAAACACCAGCGGGATCGTCATCGCGGCTAAAAACGCGGAGGCCCTGCGGATCCTCAACGACAAGCTGCGGAACCGGGAAATCCACAAGTATTATCTGTGCATCGTCCATGGCCTGCCGGAGCCGCGGGAGGCGACGCTTGAGGGATACCTCGAAAAAAACGAGGAGCAAAACCGGGTCTATATCCTGAAAAAAGCCAAAACGGGTGCGCGGACCATCGCCACCCATTACCGGGTGTTGGAGGAGCGGGACGGCCTCTCGTTGCTCGAGGTCGAGCTGCTCACCGGCCGCACCCATCAGATCCGCGCCCACCTGGCCTCCATCGGGCATCCCCTGCTGGGAGACGGCAAATATGGTACCAACGCTCTGAACAGAGGAACGGGCTTTACTAAGCAGGCGCTTTGTTCCTATAAGCTGCGATTCGATTTTACCAGCCCGGCAGGCAGCCTTTCCTACCTCCAGGGGCGGGAATTCGCGCTTTCCGACGTCTGGTTCGCCGGAGAATTCCGAAAGGGAGCGATCGGCAAGGGATGAGACGGGCTTGACAATCCGCGACACAAACGGTATATTGAAAGTATCTTGAATGAAAAGGCCTCAGCCGCCTGTGGAGATTTCGATTATGCGGATTCGGAAATAAGCACACGAAAACGAAGACAGCCGACCTGGAACATCAAAATTCCAGGCCGTTTCTGTTCGCGTTCGTGTGCTTTTTTGCGTCCAAAAGCATTGTCGAACGCGAAAGAGGTGGCTTTTTCATGTCCCGAAACATGCGCGGAGGAGCGAAGCCCGCCCTGTGGGTATCCCAGAATTTTCTGACCGGGCGGGCGGTTATCCGACGGATCCTCGATCAGGCGGCCTTGTCCAAAACCGACCATGTAGTGGAGATCGGCCCGGGAAAGGGCCATATCACGGCCGCGCTCGCGCAGCGATGCGGCCGGGTATCGGCCGTGGAGCTGGACGGACGATTGTATGAGCGGCTGTGCCGGACATTTCCGGCCGGAGGCCCCGTCCGGCTCTACCACCAGGACTTTCTCACCTGGCCCCTCCCCAAAAGCGATTACGTGGTTTTTGCCAACATCCCGTTTTCCATCACCTCTGCCATCCTGCGGCGGCTGACCCAGGGCAGCCATCCTCCCCGGGAGGCGTGGCTGGTTATGGAAAAGGGAGCTGCCAAACGCTATATGGGCCGCCCGGAAACGACACGGAAATCGCTGCTGCTCGCCCCATGGTTTGACTGTGATATCGCCTATCATTTCCGAAGGGAAGATTTTCACCCGGCCCCAGGGGTGGAAGTGGTGCTCTTCCATTTCAAGCGCAGGGAAGCACCCGACCTGCCCTGGGGACAGCACCGGGCGTACACGGCCTTTTGCGAACGCTGTTTCGGCGGCGGAGCCGATGCCCTGCGTCGGATCCTGACCCGCAACCAGCTGACGGCGGCTCTGCGCGATGCGGGCCTGCCACGGGATTTCCGCTCGGCCGATATGCGGTATGTCCAATGGCTCTGCCTGTTCCGATGGGCCGAACGGTTCGGCAAAACCGGCGGCTAGCCTCCTCCACATGGAACGGCGGAATCCGGGCATACTAGGAGGGTTCCAATTTTAAATATATGGAGGCATGACCGATGATTACGTTTAAAGGCAGCCCTCTGACCCTCCAGGGCCCGCCCCTCCGGGTGGGAGACACGATGCCCGGCTTCACCCTGACCGACACGGCCCTCACTGAAGTGCGGGATACCGACCTTTGCGGTATCCGGGTCTTCCTGACCGTGCCGTCTCTCGACACGGGTGTCTGCGACCAGGAGGTGCGGTGGTTCAACGAAAAAGCGGCGGAATTGCCGGGGGTGACGATTGTGGCGGTCAGCCTCGACCTGCCTTTCGCCCAGGCCCGCTGGTGCGGCGGGGGCGGCATCGAGGCCGTCCGAACCCTGTCCGACTACAAGGAGCGCCGTTTTGGAAAGGCGACCGGCACCTATATCGAGGAGCTCGCCCTCCTCGCCCGCGCGGTCTTCGTGGTGGACGAAAACGATACGGTGGTATACGCCGAGGTGGTGCCGGAGGTGAGCAACCATCCCAATTACGAGGCCGTATACCAAAAGCTCCGGGAACTCGCCGGATAAGTCCCTCCTCCTGGACCCTTTCGCGGAGTGGGCCTCGGATGTGCCCGGTATAGAAAAAGTCCGCCTCATAAAAGAGGCGGACCAGGGTGTGACGCCGATTATTCCGCGACGACGTTCACGTTCTTCGCGCGCAGTTTGCTGCTGTTTTTGGGATCAGGCTCGGTCTCAAACGTGACCTTCTGGCCCTCGGCGAGGGTCTTGTAGCCGTCGGCCTGAATGGCGGAGAAGTGCACAAACACATCCTCGCCGGCCTCTTCGCTGGAGATGAAGCCGTATCCTTTTTCCGCATTGAACCATTTGACGGTGCCGTTGTACATGGTGGGTCCTCCTTGAAAAAAATAGTGGTAATCGTGTGGCAAACAAAAAACCCACACAGCAGTAAATCATCGTACGAACATGACTTACAACCCATGTGAGCTCCGTTACACGTCGTGATTACGGCAATAAGTATATCACGGCCAAGCTGGTTTGTCAATCGAATTTTCATTAAAAAGGCCTTGTGGTAAAAATTGGCGGAACAGGGAGGCAACGTAATACTGGGGACGGTGCTGGTTAAGGGACACCACGCCGGGCAGCCGCGGGGCCCCCACATGGATTTTCACCCCCACATGCCGAAAGCCCCACAGGGCTGGCGGCACCTTGGTGACAATGTCGTTCCCGTTTTCGACCCGCAGGGTTTTAAATACCCGTTTGTTGTAAGATTTCCGGAAAGCGCGGTTTCCCACCCGCGGGCAGCCGAAGAGCAGGACTTCATAATCCAGACAGGGATAGTGGTATTCGAGGTCGACGGCGCAGAGTACGGCCAAGGCCGCGCCGTAAGAATGGCCGGCCACCCGTACATGCCGGACGTCGGACGTGACTGCACAGTGAATCCGGTTTCGTACCGAAGGCCGCTTATAGGCATTTAGGAACCCGGAATGTACCCGGATTTTGGGGTTGCAGATATCATAAGGGATACAGGTTTTGAAAAAGGTGAGATCCACCTTCCAGTCTTTGGCTGAATTGGAACCCCGGAAGGTGATGAACAGGGTATCGCCCTGCCGGCGGAGATAACATTGGACGCCATTTTCGTCGTCGATGACCTCCAGCGTCATGCCGGGAAACTGCGGCTGGACCTCTTTGTAGGCCAGGGCACAGAGTTCCATGCCACGCAAGGTGTCGTTGACGTTCATTGACATCACCTCCCTACCAGGATATGGCGGAGGCGTGTGCCCTGTGCATGGCCATCATCCCCTTCCCTGCTCATGGTCTGCGATCCAAGAAATATCCTTATGCCGCCCCACGGAAAAACGGCCGAAGCCGAAAAGGCGCCCAAGACCCCCTTTTTTTATGGACATATACCTCCGCAAATTCTTCAATGGATAGAGAAAAACGGGCCCTGCGGCACTCTCCAAGTGCCGCAGGGCCTATTGTCAAACGACGTTATGAAACCGTCTTCCAAAGCATCCGGTTCTCCTGAAAATACGCCGTAAGCCGCCCTTCCTCCTTCAAATACGCGAGGTAGGAACGCACGGTGTAACCGGACAGGCCGTATTGCAGGATATCCAGAGACATGCCATGCCGGTCAAACAGAAGTTTCAAGATCTCCTCGCCGGTTTGGGGCGACGCACAAATATCGGCCAGTTCTTCGAGGAGTTCCATCGTTTTGTCACGGGTCAGGGAGACGAGCGGACGGACATCCGAGACGGCGTCCGCGTGGGCCGGCACATACAGCGCCGCCGGGAGCCGTTCGATCTCATCCAGCGTGGCCAGATAGGTGCGCACATCGTACAGGAACGGCACCAGATGCTTTTTTAAAAGCTGTTCGCCCGTCAGGCTGTCACCCAAAAACACGACGTCGTCCGGGGTCCGGAAACCCACCATATCGAAGCTGTGACCCGGCAGCGGGATCGCCGTCAGGCCGCCGGGCAGGGGATCGGGAAGCGGCCGGACATCGCTCGTTTTCGCCAGCAGGAACTTGGTACACAATTCCCTAACGGGGTACCCGCCGTACAAGGACACCGGCACCAGGATCGGGAAACGGCCGACCGCGGCCTCGAATTCGCTGGCATATACCGGGCAGCCCGTCTTGTTCTGGATGACCTGGTTTCCGCCGATATGGTCGGCGTGGGAATGGGTGGCCAGGATGGCGGAGACGGTCCAGCCCTTTTCAGCGCAGATGCGGAGGATCTTTTTCGCGGCGTCCTTGTCGCTGCCGCTGTCGATGAGCAGGACGCCGTTGTCCGGCAGCAGATAGGCTCCCACCTTGGCCGGGGCATCAAAATAAAAGGTCCGGGCTCCCGCCTCGATCAGTTCGTACATCGGCGCTCTCCCCCTCAGGTGTTTTTATCCACCGTTTTCATGGTTTTGAGATTACCGGATTTCCCGTGGCGCTGTTCGAGGAGCCCGGATACGTCTTCCGGCCGGATCCCCTGTTCCGCCATCAGGACCAGAAGGTGATAGGTCAGGTCGGCGATCTCACCGACCGTGTCCTCATGATGGCCGTTTTTCGCGGCGATGATGACCTCCGCGCTTTCCTCCCCCACCTTTTTGAGTATTTTGTCGATCCCCTGGTCAAACAAATACCGGGTGTAGGAATTGTCGGAAGGATGGTCGCGGCGGTCGAGAATGGTGTCGTAAAGGGTGCGGATCGTGTCATTCATGGTCATTTTCCTCCAAAATCGTGTCAAAAAAGCAGCTGTGCGCCCCGGTATGGCAGGCGGCACCCGTCTGCTCCACCCGAATGAGCAGCGCGTCGCCGTCACAGTCCCCGGACATGGAGACGACACGCTGCACATGGCCGCTGGTCGCGCCCTTGTTCCAGTATTCCCGGCGGGAACGGCTCCAGAACCAGGTGGTGCCGGTATCGGCCGTGCGCTGGAGGGCACCCAGGTTCATATAGGCGAGCATCAGCACCTCGCCGGTCGCCGCCTCCTGCACGATAGCCGGAACCAACGGCGTTTTTTTGAAAAAACGCTCAAGCCCGAGCCGGTCCGACGGATATGCCGCCCCCGCGATAGCGTCGGCGAGGTCCAGCGTCCCGCTGTACAAGGATTTGCCGCAGATCGCGCCGTACAGGCGACGGTCCCGCAGCCGTTCGATATCCCGGAGTTCCCGGATACCGCCAGAGGCGATGACGCTGCAGGAGACCGCCCCGTCGAGCTCTTCCAGCTGTTCCAGGTTCGGCCCGGACAGGGTTCCGTCCTTGGAGATATCGGTAAAGATGAGGGTTCGAACGCCGATGTCTTCCATCCGGCGGGCGAGTTCCAGGTAGGAGACCTGTGAGACCTCCAGCCAGCCCTCAGCAGCCACCCGTCCGCCCACCGCATCGATTCCGACGGCGATGCGATCCCCGTAAAGCGAAACCGCTTGACGGACAAAATCCGGATTTTTGAGGGCGGCGGAACCCAGGATACAGCGGGAAATCCCTCCCGACAGATAATCCTCGAGCGTCTCCATGTCGCGGATCCCGCCTCCGAGCTCCACTTTCAGCCCGCTCTGGGCGGCAACGGCAAAGAAAATGTCGGCGTTGACCCGGTTGCCCGTCCGAGCGCCGTCCAGATCCACCATATGGATCCACTCCGCACCCGCCCGGCGGAAAGCAGCGGCGGTTTCCAGCGGATCATCGGCCACGGTGTGCGCCGTGCCGAAATCCCCCTTGACGAGGCGGACGCACTGGCGGTTCTGGATGTCGATAGCCGGTAGAATGATCATGGGTTCTCTCCCTTTATTCTGGTTTGTGGCCGGTCAGTCCAGGGCGCCTTTGGTCGAGAGTATCCCCTCGGCAGGCGTTACGGCCTCTTTCAGCGCATGGGCGGCCGCCTTGAAGAGCGCTTCGGCGATATGGTGGGAATTCTGCCCATACAGCACCTTGAGATGCAAGGTGATGCCGGCATGAAACGCCAGCGCCCGGAAAAACTCGACGGTCAGGCAGGAATCGTAATCCCCAATCCGCTCCTCCGGAAAACGGGCGTCGAAAACCAAAAACGGGCGGCCGCCGACATCCAGCGAGGCCATGGCGAGCGACTCGTCCATAGGGACGAAAAAGGTACCATACCGCCGGATACCGCCCTTGTCCCCGAGTGCCTCCGCCAAAGCCTTGCCCAGCACGATGCCGGTGTCCTCGACGGTGTGGTGTCCGTCCACCCTCAGGTCTCCTTCGGCTTTCAGGGTCAGCCCGAATCCCGCGTGCACGGCCAAGGCCTCCAGCATGTGGTCGAAAAACCCAATGCCGGTCGAGATTTCCACCGCTCCGCCGTCCAGGTTCAGTGCAGCCGAAATCGTGGTCTCCTTTGTACTTCTGCTATAGGTTCCGATCCGCATAATCGTCCCTCCTGTCATGTAAAGCATATTTGCTTTACTGGATTTCTTGATGGGTGAGCAGGAACCGCATCACCGCCAGCAGCTCTTCGTTTTCCGCCTGGGTGGCGGCGGTGACGCGCAGGTGACGGTCGCCGAACCGCCGTACCAGAATCCCGCGGTCGCAAAGCAGCGCATACATCCGACCCGCGTCCTTCAGCCGCACATAGACAAAATTGGTGCGGCTGTCGTAAACCCGTTCGACCAGTCCGTCCTCTTCCAGCCCCCGGAACCCGCCAAGCAGCCCGTCCCGGGACGCGATGAGAAGTTCACGGTAGACATCCTGATAGACGAGGTTAGCGAGTACCACGTTTGCCATCGCCTGGGTGACCGCGTTGACGTTATAAGGGGACTTCGCCGCCCGTAGCACCCCTGTCAGACGGGAATTGGCCACGGCGAAACCAAGGCGCAGGGCGGCCATCCCCAACATCTTGGAACAGGTTCGCAGGATGATGAGATTGTCGTGTTCCTCCACTTCACCGAGCAGGGACTGATCCCAAAAATCCATATACGCCTCGTCCAGCACGACCAGCGCGTCGGTTCCGCTGAGGATCCGGCGCACCTCCTCCCGTCCAAGGCCCACCGAGGTGGGATTGCAGGGATTGGAGAAGATCAAGAGCCGGATGTTCTCCTTCTCCAGCGTATCCAGCACCCGGTCGACCGGGACGCACAGGCTTTCGTCCTTTTCCAGAGTGACGCAGGGGGTCTCGGTGATGGCGGTATAGAACCGATACATGGAAAAATCAGGCGACAAGGTTAATACCTTTTCACCTTTTGTCAAAAAGACCGACAGAATAATCGAAATCAGCTCATCCGACCCATTGCCGGCCGTGACCAGTTCCGGACGGATTCCATAGGCCCGTGCGAAGGAGGCGCAGACCTCTGCAGCCAGCGGGTCGGGATACCGGTTGAGCGCGGTATCGGCCGCCGCCTGCGCCATCCTGACCCGGTCCCGTTCGGTGGGCAGCAGGAAGGATTCGTTGGCGTCCATCCGTACCCGGTAGCGCCCTTCGGAGGGATCGTACGGCGTCAGGGAGACCGCCTTGTCACACAGCGTATACATAAAAACAACACTCCCTTATCAGGCCTGTTCCCGCTCAAACCGGACAGCGACGGCGTGGGCGTGGGCGTCCAGCCCCTCGGCACGGGCCATGGATAGGATATCGTTCCGTGCCGCTTCCAGAGCGGCACGATTATAACAGATGAAGCTCGACTTCTTGATAAAGCTGTCCACCGACAAGGGGGAGAAAAAGCGCGCCGTGCCGCTGGTGGGCAGGACATGGTTGGGCCCCGCATAGTAGTCCCCCAGAGGCTCGGGCGAGTATTTCCCGAGAAATACCGAACCGGCATTGTCCAAGCGGCCGATATAGCTCATCGGATCGCTGCACATCACCTCGAGGTGTTCGGGCGCCAGACGGTTGGCAAACGCCACCGCCTCCTCCATATCGCGGCAGACGATGACGGCGCCGTAATCGGCCAGCGAACGGCGGATGATCTCCTGGCGCGGCAGCGCCTGCACCTGCTTTTCCAGTTCGGCGAGGGTGCGCTCGGCAATCTCCGCCGAATCGGTGAGCAGAATGGACGACGCGAGTGCGTCGTGCTCCGCCTGGGACATCAGGTCGGCCGCCAGGTACCGTGGATCGGCGGACGCGTCCGCGAGGACGAGGATTTCACTCGGTCCCGCCACCATATCGATGTCCACCTGCCCGTAGACCAACCGTTTCGCGGTCGCCACGTAAATATTGCCGGGACCGACGATCTTGTCCACCCGCGGAACCGAGGCGGTGCCGTAAGCCAGGGCCGCGACGGCCTGGGCACCGCCGACGAGATAGACCGCATCCACCCCCGCGATATAGGCCGCCGCCATGACATCGGGATTGAAACCGCCGTTTTTCGGGGGCGGCGTAACCATGATGATCTCTTCCACCCCCGCGATGCGGGCCGGGATAGCGTTCATCAGGACCGACGAAGGATAAGCGGCCGTGCCTCCGGGCACATAGATCCCCACCCGGGCAAGGCCACGAACCCGCTGCCCGACGATGGTGCCGTCTTTCCGGGTATCCAGCCAGCTCTGCTGAAGCTGGCGGCGGTGGAAGTCCGCGATGTTGGCCGCCGCGCGTTCGAGCGCGGCATAGACGCCGGGGTCACAGGCGGCCGCCAGCTCCCCGAGCTGGTCCCGCCCGACGGGTTCCAGAACCGGATCCACCCCGTCAAACTGCCGCGTATACTCAAGCAGGGCGTCATCCCCCCGGGAACGGACGCCGTCGAGAATCGCCGAGACAGCGGCGGTCACTTTGCGGTCCACCTCCCCGCTGCGCGAGGTCAGCTGTTCGAGAAGGGCGTATTCGGCTTTCCCATCCGCTTTCACCAGTGGCATTATCATATTCATGCTCATTCCTTTCCACGGGCTGGGGAATTGTGCCTTTTTGGCGCGGCCAACATGTCCGTTATGAACGGGAAAAGCACAAAACCCGTTTGAAAGAAAGGCGGATGCCGATCTTTCAAATTTATAGTCTCTCTATAGAGCCGTCAGGCGTAATTTATTCCGTGTTACCTAGGGCTGACACCATCCGGGCGATCAAATCCTCGGTTTCGGCCTTGCGCAGCTTCATGCAGGCCATATTCACGATCAGACGGGCGGAAATCGGCATCACGTCCTCCACCACCTCCAGCCCGTTTTCCCGCAGGGTGGATCCTGTTTCCACGATATCCACAATGCCGTCCGCCAGGCCGAGAAGCGGCGCCAGCTCCACCGAGCCCTCGATTTTGATGATCCGGACGTCCAGCCCTTTCCGGCCAAAATACGCGCGGGCGACGTTCGGGTATTTGGAGGCGACTGTCTTGACGTGGTAGCCGTCGAAAAACGGCGTTCCCTTCGGGGCCGCGAGAGCGAACCGGCAGCGGCCGAATCCCAGATCCAGCACCTCATAGAAACTGCCGCCGCTCTCCGCGATGGTATCCTTCCCGACCACGCCGAGGTCACATACGCCGTGCTCCACATAGGTGATGACGTCCGCGGCCTTGGCCAGTACCACTTCCAGATGCTCACCGACCGGCAGGATCAGGCGCCGGCCTTTCTCCTTGACGGCGCGCGTGTCGAAGCCCATACGGTCGAACAGCGCCACCGTATCCTTTTCCAGACGCCCCTTGGTCAATGCCATGCGTATCGGTCTCATATCCCAATCTCCTTTTCGATCAGACCTCGACACGGTCCTCGCCGCCGGCCGACACGACGTATACCAGCGGAATTCCCCGTTCCCGCGCGTAACGGAGCGCCTCTCCGCGGGTTTCCTGCAGACTGAACTCCGTCAGGATCCCCCCTTCGGTGAGGGTACGCACCTTGTCCAGCGCCGCGGCTTCACAGCCGTCCTCCGCAAAAACCAAAGCCTCGGGCAGCATGGGCGGTTCGACCTGTCCCTTGTCCAGCATACCCTTGATGACCGCGTCGACATTGACCCCGAACCCGGTCGCGGGGAGCGGCGAACCGAACTGCTGCAGCAGGGTGTCGTAACGTCCACCCGACACGACAGTGTCCCCGCTGCCCTCCATATATCCGCGGAAAATGACGCCGGTGTAGTATTCGTTGCGATGGACGAGGCCCAGATCGATCATGACCTGATCCCCCAGCCCGAGCGCCTGCAGGGAGCGGTAGAGCCAGGCCAGATGCCCGAGCGCCGCCCGGCTTTGCTCTTTGTGGCAAAGGGGCCCGGCCTCGCGGAGGATCTCTTCGCCGCCGAACAGGCGGGGCAGGCGCCGCAGCGCCTCGGCGGCCCCGCTTTTGGGCAGGCTGTCCAGCAGATCCGAAAGAGCGGCATAATTCTTGGTCTCAATGAGGGTGCGGATCTCATCCCGGACCTCCTCCCCCACCTCCAGCTCCTCCACCAGGGATTGGAAGAATCCGATATGGCCGATCTCCAGACGGAAATCGCCCCCGATGCAGGGCAGACGCAGGACATCCGCCGCCAGGGAAAGGATCTCCAGGTCCGCCCGCTGGCCGCCCGTTCCGATCAGCTCGACCCCCGCCTGGAACTCCTGGTCGTTCCGCCCCGACAGGCTGTGGTTGAGATGATACACGTCCTGCGCGTAATATAAGCGGATGGGGAGGGCCGCCTGCCGCAGCCGGGTGGCGGTCAGGCGGGCAATGGGGAGGGTCGAGTCCGGCCGCATGACGAGAAGCCGGCCTTTGGAATCGGTCAGCTTATACATGCTCTCAGCCGGGATGGCCGGATGGCCGGCCTGGAAAACGTCAAAAAATTCCAGCCCGGGCGTCATGACCTCGGAAAAGCCGTGACAGACGAAGAGATCGGCAAGCAGACTCTCGGCCTCCCTGCGTGCCAGGCATTCTTCAAAGAGCAGGTCCCGGGTCCCTTCGGGGGTGATGCGGATATTCTGTCTCATGACAAGCTCAACCCTTTCGCGGGAGAAAACCCATATATACTTTACTTCACTAATGTGATACTAGGATATCACGATAAACTTAATCTGTCAAGAAGCGGAACGCGGCCGGATATTGAGAAAGACCAGGCCGGCCAGGCAAAGCAGGATCCCGACCGCCTGAAAACCGGTGATTTTCTCCTGATAAAACAACGCCCCGACGAATACCAGGATGACCGCGAGCGCGATATTCGCCACCAGGGATCCCACGCTGACCTGCCAGCCGGCCCGATAAGCCATGATGTAGCCGAATTCCAGCCCGACCAGGCTGAGTCCGAGCGCGACGCTGCTCCAGTTGATCTGCCGGAACTGAACGAGGATCCCGTCCTTCCCCACCGACGACACCGCGAACATGACGCCGGTGGCCAGGGCCGACACCAGGTAGGTCACCAGAAGGGAGGCGAACGGATTCACCCCGCCCGGGGTGGACTTGGCCGCGATGTTGTAACAGACGTTGGACGCAATGATCAACAGGATAGGCCATAAATAGGCAAGCACAGCCGATCTCCCCTCATTCTTACATCTCAAACAGATTCATTTGACTGGTCGCGGGCAGGGCGTCCAGCACCCCGAGCAGGCGGAGCGATTCCACCACCGCCTTGGTGATGCCGGAACGGTTCTGCAACTCGTCGCAGGAAATATAGGGGCCGGCCTCCCTGGCCTCCATGAGCGACTGTGCCGCCGCCCCGCCAAGGCCCTTGACGGCGCTGAACGGCAGCCGGATCTTCCCGTCCTCCAACACGAATTTGTAGGAATGGGATTTGTAGAGATCCACCGGCAGGTATTCGATGCCGCGCTGCATGGATTCATAGATGACATGCAGCGTTTCCGCCTGGGACTGTTCCTTGGCGGTGGCCTCCTTACCCTTGGCGCGCAGGTTGTCCATGAGCAGCTTGACCCCGCTTTTCCCCTTGGAGACCGGTTCGGCGTCGAAATCCTCGCCCCGGCCGGTGAAATACGCGGCATAATAGGCCGCGGGCCGATGCACTTTGTACCAAGCCACCCGCAGCGCCGCGATGATGTAGGCCGCGGCATGGGCCTTAGGGAACATGTACTTGATCTTCATGCAGGAGTCCTTGTACCAGTCGGGCACGCCGTGCTCCTTCATGGCGGCAAAATGCTCCTCGGTGAGCAGCTTTTGCGCGTTGCCCTTCCGGACGATTTCCATGATCTTGAACGCCATTTTGGGTTCCAGGCCCTTGTGCATCAGATAGGTCATGATGCTGTCCCGTGTCCCGATAACGTTTGAGATGGTGCAGGTGCCGCTTTTGATCAGCTCCTGCGCGTTGCCGAGCCACACATCGGTACCATGGGACAGGCCCGAAATCTGCAGCAGGTCGGCAAAGGTTTTCGGCTTGCACTCGAGCAGCATCTGCCGGACAAAGGGGGTACCCATTTCAGGAATGGACAGGGTGCCGTTTTCGCACTCGATCTGCTCCGCCGTCACACCAAGAGGTTCGGGAGACGTAAAGAGCTTGTATACCTCCGGGTCGGACATATTGACCTCGGTGACCGGGATCCCGGTGTACTCCTCAAGGTATTTGTAGATAGTCGGGATGACATGCCCGAGGTTGTCTAACTTGAGGATGGTGTCATGGATGGAATGGAAGTCGAAGTGGGTGGTGATGATATCGGAATTCGGGTCGTCCGCCGGGTGCTGGACCGGGCAGAAATCCTCGGCCTCGTAATCGTTCGGTACGACGACCATGCCGCCCGGATGCTGCCCGGTCGTTCGTTTGATGCCGGTACAGCCGACCGTCAAGCGGTTGATTTCGGCGTTGTTCAGGACCAATCCGCGCTCCTCGGCGTATTTTTTGACATAACCGAACGCGGTCTTGTCGGCCACGGTGGAGATGGTACCGGCCTTGAACACGTGGTCGCTGCCGAAGAGCGATTCGGTGTATTTATGGGCCCGGAGCTGATATTCGCTTGCGAAATTCAGGTCGATATCGGGTGCCTTGTCCCCGTCGAACCCCAGGAAGGTCTCGAACGGGATCTCGTGCCCGTCCCGGAAAAGGGGCTCACCGCAGACCGGACAGGTCTTGTCGGGAAGATCGAACCCCGACCCCACCGACCCGTCGGTAAAGAATTCCGAATAATGGCACTTTTTGCAGAGATAATGAGGCGCCAGGGGATTGACCTCCGAGATCCCCGCCATAAACGCGACGAAGGAGGAGCCGACCGAACCACGGGAGCCGACCAAATACCCGTTCTCGACCGAGTTCTGCACCAGCTTCTGTGCGATCATATACAGGACGGAGAAGCCGTGCTTGACGATCGACGTCAGCTCCCGGTCCAGCCGGGCGGAGACGATTTCCGGCATCGGATCCCCATACAGCGCCCTGGCGCGGCTCCAGGTGATGTCCTGGAGCTGCTCCTCCGCCCCGTCGATATGGGGCGGGAAGGTGCCTTCCGGGATCGGGCGGATAGTCTCTACCATGTCCGCGATGCGGCCGGGATTCTCGATGACCACCTCGCGGGCTTTTTCCTGCCCGAGATAGTCGAATTCCGCCAGCATTTCCTCGGTCGTGCGCAGATAGAGAGGGGCCTGCTGATCGGCGTCGGCAAAACCTTGCCCGGCCTGGAGGATCCGGCGGTAAATCTCATCCTCCGGGTCCATGAAATGGACATCGCCTGTCGCGCAGACCGGGATATGCAGCTTCTCGCCGAGGCGGAGGATGGTGCGGTTGAACTCGCGGAGCTGTTCCTCGGTCTGCACCATCCCCTCCCGCAGCATGAAGAGGTTATTGCCTAAGGGCTGGATTTCGAGGAAATCGTAGAATTTCGCGATGTCGCACAGTTCCCCCCAGGGTTTGCCGTCGAACACCGCACGGAACAATTCTCCCTGTTCGCAGGCGCTGCCCACGATCAGGCCCTCCCGGTATTCCATCAGCTTGGTCTTGGTGATCCGGGGTTTTTTATAGAAATTGTGCAGATGGCTCCAGGAGATCAGCTTGTAAAGATTTTTGAGGCCCTTGAGGTTTTTGGCCAGCAGGATCAGATGGTAGGGCCGCGCCTTTTTGCTGTCCGCGCCGGCCAGCAGAGTATTGATCCCGTCAACGGATTCAATCCCCTTCTCCGCTTTCATATCGGCGGAAAGATGGATGAAAATGTCTGCCAGCACCTTCGCGTCGTCGCAGGCGCGATGATGGTTGAAGGGCTCCAGCTTGAGGTGATTCGCCACCGTATCCAGCTTGTGGTTCTTCAAATGAGGATAGAGCGCGCGGCAGATCGGCACGGTATCGATGGATGTGAAGGGATACGGAAGCCCCGTCCGCGTGGCCGCCGCCCGGATGAACCCGGTATCGAAGGGCGCATTGTGCGCAACCAGGATCCGGGTATCCCCGCAGAAGGCATAAAATTGCTCGAGCGCCTCTTTTTCGAGGGGCGCGTCCTTGACCATGTCGTCGGTGATGCCGGTGAGTTCCGTAATTTTGGGGGGAATCGGTTTTTCCGGGTTGACAAAGATATCGAACGAATCCGCCACTTCCCCGTTTTTCAGCCTCACGGCGCCAATCTCGGTGATGCGTTCGGTCTGCGCGCTAAGGCCGGTGGTCTCAATGTCGAAAACGATGAATTCGCCGTCGAGACCCTCACTGGCCGAGCCCTCCACCACCGGAATCCGGTCGTTGATGTAATAGGCCTCGACGCCGTAAAGGATCTTGATTTCCTTCCCCTGCTTTTTGAGCTTGGCGGCCGCATTCATGGCTTCCGGGAAGGCCTGAACTACACCGTGATCGGTAATGGCGACTGCCTTGTGTCCCCAATCGGCGGCGCGCGCGATGAGCGCCTCGGCATCGGAAACCGCGTCCATAGCGGACATTTTGGTATGTAGATGCAGCTCCACCCGTTTTTCGGGTGCGTTGTCCCGTTTGACATAACGGGCCACGATGGCCATGGATTTGGGGGTGAGCACCTGGGATTTGGCGAACACGTCGAATTCATACAGGCCGCTGAGGAGGAGGCACACCCCTTTTTTGACCGCCTCCATCGCCTCGAGTTTGGCCCGGTCCCGTTTGATATCGGTCCAAAGGATGGCCGTGACCGAGCTTGTCCCATCGGTTACCGAGAAGGTATGGCGGATCCGGGTGCCATCCCGGAAGGCCTTGGTTTCATATTCGAACACCTCGCCCCAGACCGTAACATTCCCACCGTCGTCGGTCAGGCTGCGTAAAGGGGTTGGCCTTTCCCGCGGGACCGGGCCGAACAGGGATTGGGCCGATTCCAAATAAATTGGAAGGCCATCCGCGGGCGGTATAGCCGGGTCTGCTGGTTTTTTGGGCTTCAGCGGCTCGGCCGGGCCGGAAGGGATTCCAGGGGCGGGGGCGGGCCGCAGGGCGGCCATCTGTTCCGCCCGGGCTCTTTCCCGCATGGCCGCCTCCTGCTCGGCAGCCTCCATCATTTTCCGGTATCCCTCGTCCTGCTCATCCACCCGCTCTTCCCCGTCGAAGACCAGCGCGACGCGACGCTGGAACAGTTCCGCTATCAGCGCGCCCATTGCGGCGTCGGTTTTCGTGGCTTTCAGGACGTTGAGGCCCCCATGGCGGAGAGTGACGGTCATCGTCTCACCATCGATGCGGCAGGCTGCGTCCCGAAAGGTGCCGTTGACCGCTGTGCAGCGGCGGCGCAGGAACGACACGATGGTGGGAAAGCACTCTACGCACAAAGCGTCGGCGGGATAGAGGGGCCGGAATTCCACCGAGGAGAGGGCCAGGCCCTTGGCCACGGCCCGTTCCGCCTGCTCGATCTCTTCAAACGCCACAAAATGGTCGAGCAGCAGCCGGGCGTGAAGCCAGCCGCTGCCGCGATGGAGCTCGATTTGATCGACGCCCGCGCTTTGGAGGCCGGCGGAAGAGACGCCGGCGGCAAAGGGGCCGAATATCTGTGTAAACGTTGCATTGCTCATAATGTTTCCAATTCCCTCATCAGTTCCTCGACCGCGCACGATTCCTCGACCGTGCGCACGATTTGCCCTTTCTTGAACAGGACCGCCTTGCCGTCCCCGCCCGCGATGCCGATATCGGCCTCCTTCGCCTCCCCCGGCCCGTTGACCACGCAGCCCATCACCGCCACCGTGACCGGTTTATGGACGGCGCGCAGGCGCTCCTCCACCTCGGCGGCGATGCGGATCAAATCGATTTTGGTCCGGCCACAGGTGGGGCAAGAAACCAGCATGGCCTCCCCTGTTCGCAGCCCGAGCGCGCGGAGCAGGTCGAGCCCAGCCTCCACCTCCCTGACCGGATCAGCCGTCAGGGAGACCCGGATGGTATCCCCGATACCGTCGAGGAGCAGGGAACCGATCCCGGCGGCGGATTTGAGCAACCCCATCCGCTCGGTGCCCGCCTCGGTCACGCCGAGATGGAGAGGATAGGCGCAGGCCGCCGCCGTCAGGCGGTAAGCGGCCGCCATGGTCGGCACATGGGAAGATTTGAGTGAGAGCACGATATCGGAAAAATCCGCTTGTTCCAGAAGCGAAGCGTGATAGAGGGCGCTGTCCCGCAGGGCCTCCGGGGTGGGATGGCCATATTTTGCCAAGATCTCCTTTTCCAGGGAACCCGCGTTGACCCCGACGCGGATCGGAATCCCTCGCGACCGGCAGGCATCGGCGACCGCTTTTACCCGTTCCGGCCCCCCGATGTTGCCCGGGTTGATCCGGATTTTATCCACCCCGGCGGCGGCGGATTCCAGCGCCAGGCGGTAATCGAAATGGATGTCCGCCACCAGCGGGATCGGCACGGCCTCTTTGATGGCCGGAATCAGCCGCACCGCGTCCCGGTCGGGGACCGCGACGCGCAGGACGTCGCAGCCGGCCGCATACAGCTCCTTGGCCTGCCGGACATTGCCTTCGACATCCCCGGCAGGGACGCTCAGCATAGACTGGACGGCAATCGGGGCGCCCCCGCCTATTTGGAGGCTTCCCGCGCGCACAGGGCGGCTGTCGCGGCGGGGGATCCCGGACGGTCCCTCCATGACTGCATCCTCCTTATCCTTTGCCTATCCGGCGGTTTCACCGTCCTCAATGGAACAGCTTCAAAATGTCGCTGAAGGTGACCAGGATGATCAGGCCGAACAGCAGCAAAAGGCCGATCGCGTGAATCATCCCCTCATATTTCGGCGGCACCGGTTTGCGGAACACCAGCTCGATGAGCAGGAACAGCAGGCGGCCGCCGTCGAGCGCCGGGACGGGCAGCAGGTTGAAGATCCCGACGTTGACGGAGATGAGCACTACCAGCATCAGGATGTTGCCAAGCCCGATCTGCCAGTGCTCCTGCTGCGTAGCGTCCACCACCACGTCTCCGATGGCGTCCACCGTCCCCACCGGACCGGAAAGGTCGTTGAGGCCGTATTGCCCGGTCAGCATCCCGCCAAGGGTCCGCCAGATCATCACCGAGACCGTACACTCCATTTTGGCGGACTGCGCGATGGTGGAACCGAAGGTCCGGGGGATTCCCTGGACATAGAAATCGTATTGCAGAAGACGGGTACCGTCCTCCTGTGTGACGATCTGGAAAGTGACTCCCTCGAGATTGACCTTTTGCGCCTTCCCATCGACCTCGCGGCGCACGGTCATATCGAACACGCCGTCCTCGTCGCTTTGCAGCAGCATGGCGAGGTCCCGGTCGGTGAACACGGTTTTGCCGTCCACTTTCAGGATGGTATCGCCCGGCCTCAGGCCGGTCTGGTAGCTCGGCGCGTCCTCTTTGAGCACCGACACCGTCGTGCTGCTGAACTGCACCTTTCCTTCCGCGTCCGGCAGCATACAGAACCCGTAGTAGCCGATCAGGAGCACGAACCCCAGCACGAGGTTCATCACCGGCCCGGCCAGGATGATGATCATCCGGCGCCAGACCTTCTTCTGATTAAACGCCCGGGGATCGGGTCCCGGCAGGCAATCGCTGGCCCCATCGGACGGGGATCCGCTCTGTTCCGGAAGCTTGACCTCGCCGCCTCCGGCGCTGTCCTCCCCTTCCATAGCGCAGTATCCCCCGATGGGAAAGAGGCGCAGGGAATACTGCGTCTCCTTTTTCCCGAATCTGAACAGCCTTGGCCCCATGCCGATGGCGAATTCGTTTACCTTAACGCCCATGCATTTGGCGGCGATGAAATGGCCCAGTTCATGGACCATGATGATGATCCCGAACACCAAGATCGCCGCCGCGATCCGTCCGACCTGTATCAGAAAACCCACGTGTTTCTTCACCTACTCCATCTTCATTCCGGCCCGTTCCCGGGTCCGGTGGCGTATATCGGCATCGAGCGCCAGGACATCTTCCACCCCTCTTCCGTCCGGAAGGGAGCCGTCCAGCGCCTGTTCCACCAGGCGGGGGATATCCGTGAAGCCGATGAGGCCCTCGCGGAACAGCGCGTTTGCCTCTTCGTTCGCGGCGTTGGCCGCGGCGGGATAGAGGCCGCCCCTGCGGATGGCTTCCCGGCAAAGGCGCATGCAGGGAAAGGTTTCATCGTCCGGTTTCGCAAAATGCATCTGCCCCCATTCGGCGAGCTCCAGCCGCCTGACCGGCGAAGGCGCCCGGGCGGGCCAGGTCATGGCATATTGGATCGGGACCCGCATATCCGGCACCCCCAACTGGGCCAGGACCGCGCCGTCCTCATATTCGAGGAGGGAATGCACCAGGCTTTCCCGATGGACGACGATATCGATTTGACCGGGCGGGAGATCGAACAGCCACCGCGCCTCGATGAGCTCAAGGCCCTTATTCATCATGGTGGCGGAGTCGATGGTGATTTTGGCACCCATATTCCAGTTTGGATGGCGCAGGGCTTCTTCCGGAGTGATGCGCTGGAGCTCCGCGGCGGTTTTCCCGAAAAACGGGCCGCCCGACGCGGTGAGGATCAACCGGCGGACACCCGCCTCTCCCAATGGCTCCGGAGGGCTCCACGGACCGGCGGCGGTGCCTTGTAGGCACTGAAAAATGGCGGAATGCTCGCTGTCCACAGGCAGCAGGCGGACGCCTTTGCGCCGAGCCGCCGCCATGACCAGTTCCCCACCCGCCACCAGGGTTTCCTTATTTGCCAAGGCCACGTCGTGCCCGGCCTCGATGGCCGATAGGGTCGGAAGCAGCCCTACCATCCCCACCACCGCGTTGAGCACCAGATCCGTATCCTCGAGCGCCGCGAGCTCGCACAGCCCTTCCATCCCGGACAAGATTCTGACCGGCAGATCCCTTACCCGGATGCGGAGGGACGCCGCCGCCGCTTCGTCAAAAAGAGCCGCAAACGGCGGACGGAAGCGGCGGAGCTGCTCTTCGAGCATCCGGTCATTTGAACCCGCCGCCAGAGCCTGCACGGGATATCCGAGCGAGGCCGCCACCTCAAGCGCCTGGGTGCCGATGGACCCGGTGGAGCCGAGCACGGCCAGGCGTTTGGGTTCCGCGGCGGAGATTGGTCGATTCGTCATAGGGTATCCCTCGCTGTGAGTCGATGGTTGACGGCCGGAACGGCCTTTTACCTTATATGCCCCGGTTACAAAGGATAGACCAGGGGGACATACTGCACCAGGATATAGAGCACGGGAAGCACGAACATCATGCTGTCGAACCGGTCCATAATCCCGCCGTGCCCCGGCATGATATGGCCGAAATCCTTGACCCCGCTCTGCCGCTTGATGATGGAGGCGAACAGATCGCCCAGAACCGACAGCGGGGCGCAGAGCAAGGCCAGCAGGGCGATCTGCCACAAGCTCACATACGCGGAATCCCCCAGGGCCAGCACTTGATAGAGATAGGCGCCCAGCACACTGCTGCCGACCGATACCACGATGCCGCCGATCAGGCCTTCCACCGTCTTTTTGGGGCTGATAGCGGGACAAAGCTTATGCCGGCCGAAAAACGTGCCGATAAAATAGGCACCAATGTCACACATCCAAGGGATGATCAGGGCGAGGAAGACGTAAAAAAGGCCGTCCCGTTCATCCCGATGGCTGGTCGTGCGCAGATACGCCAGACAGGAGAAGGAGATGGAGACCAGCACCGACAGGAGAAAAACGAACGCAGTCCGTTCCACCGGGAGCGTGTCGTGATACCGCACCTGAATGACCGCCAGCAAAACAACGAAACCCAATACCACCATGGCAGAGGGCATGGAACGCAGCATAACGAGAAAAGGCGCCAGCAGTGCAAAAAGCACCGCCGCGGTTTCGAGCCCGCGGTGGTTGACCATCTTGGTAACGACAAAGACCTCATACATCGCGATCGCGCAGATACCGGCCATAGCGATATTGAGAACCAGCGGGGGAAGCAGCAGCAGGACAACCAGCGCCAACGCCGCCCCGACAATTCCCGTCAGGATTCGTGATTTCAAATACATCAAGCCTTTCAGGCGTACTCGTTGCCGCATCCAGCGGCCTTTTACGCGAAGAGACCCTCAGATCCCGCCGAAGCGGCGGTGCCGCTTGGCGTATTCCCTTAGCGCCTCATCGAGCGCCGCCGGCGTATAATCCGGCCACAGGATATCCTGGAAAACGTATTCCGCATAGGCGGACTGCCAGATGAGAAAATTGGAGAGCCGCTGCTCGCCGCTCGGACGCAGGATCAGATCCGGGTCCGGCTGTCCGGCCGTATAGAGCCGGTCCTCCAGCTGCGTGCCGTCGATCTCGTCGGGAGACAGGCAGCCCTTCTGGACATCCCCCGCCAGCCGCCTGACCGCGTGGAGGATCTCGTCCCGTCCTCCGTAGTTGACCGCGATGTTGAGGGTCATACCCGTTTTATAGGCCGTAGATGCCTCGGCGCGGGCCATGAGCTCCTGAATATCGGGGGCCAGCGGACGCCGGTCCCCGATAAAACGGGTGCGGATGTTCTCCTTTTCAAAGTCGGCCAGGGATTCCTTCAGATAATCCCGCAGCAGGGTCATGATGGCGTCGATTTCCGCCTGGGGACGTTTCCAGTTTTCCGTTGAAAACGCATACACCGTCAGATAGCGGATCCCCCGCTTTTCACAGTGTTTGACGATCCTGCGGAACACCCGGGCCCCGGTGACGTGGCCCGCCTGGCGCGGCAGGCCGCGCTGCCTCGCCCAACGGCCGTTTCCATCCATAATGATGCCGATATGCTTCGGCAGTTTTCCCGCGGAAACCACTTCCACGGGTGGCGTCTTTTTTGAAAACCAGCCCATCCGTCGCTCCATTTCCGGACCAGTCCGCACCGGGCGGTCCCCTGTGATCACAACGCAAGCAACGCCTCAGAGCTCCAGAATCTCTTTTTCCTTTTTCGCGGCGTCCACATCGATTTCCTTGCAGAATTTATCCGTCAGATCCTGCATCCGCTTTTCGGCGTCCTTCAGGTCATCTTCGGTAATCTCGGTTTTCTTTTTCATGTCCTTGAGCTTGTCGAGCGCGTCGCGGCGGACCGAACGGACAGCCACTTTCGCTTCCTCGCAGTATTTATACACGGTCTTGACCAGCTCACGCCGCCTCTCCTCGGTCAAAGGCGGGAAATTGAGGCGCAGGGCACTGCCGTCGTTCTGAGGGTTAAGGCCGATATCAGAGGTCTGGATCGCCTTCTCAATAGCCTTGAGGGTGCTTTTGTCCCAGGGGGTGATCAGCAGGGTGCGGGGCTCGGGAACCGATACCGCGGCCATTTGGTTGACCGGCGTGGGGGCCCCGTAATAATCCACAAGCACCTTGTCGAGCACGCTGGGGTTGGCCCGCCCCACCCGGATGGTGGCGAATTCCCCCATCATGGCGTTGACCGTCTTGTTCATTTTTTCCTTCGCGGTCTGAAATACCTGTTCCATCTCATGTTCCCTCCGTCTGTTCAGAATCGAATATGTCAGGGCTTTACAATGGTGCCGACCGGCTCGCCGCAGGCGGCGCGCACAATATTCTTCGGGTCTCCGAGGTCGAATACGAGAATGGGCAGTCCGTTGTCGCGGCAGAGGGTGGCAGCGGTGGAATCCATCACCTTGAGATCCCGGTTAAGCACATCCAGATAGCTCAGGGTGTCGAAACGGACGGCGTCCGGGTTTTTCTTCGGATCGCTGTCGTATACCCCATCCACCATACTCGCCTTGAAAATGATATCCGCCTCGATTTCAGCCGCCCGGAGTGCGGAGGCCGTATCGGTGGAGAAGAAGGGATTGCCGGTCCCGCAGCCGAAAATCACGACCCGGCCCTTTTCCAGATGCCGCACCGCCCGGTTGCGGATATACGGCTCCGCGATCTGATTCATCGCGATGGCGGTCTGGACCCGCACGACACAGCCGAGCTGTTCGAGCGCGTCCGCAAGCCCCAGGGCGTTGATGGTGGTCGCGAGCATCCCCATATGGTCCGCTCTGGTCCGGTCCATGCTGCCGCTCGACCGTCCCCTCCAGAAATTGCCTCCGCCCACCACGATCGCGACCTGGACGCCCGCGTCCACGCATTCCTTGACCGCGGCGCATACCTTTAGCACCGTGTCGAAGTCCAGGCCGAAGCCTTTTTCGCCGGCCATGGCCTCCCCGCTGAGCTTGAGCAGGATCCGCTTGTATTTCGGCTGCATCGCTGTTCACTTCCGTTTCCTCATGGGTTCGTTCATACTCGTTAGCTATTTTACACTAAACCGGTCCGCCTGTAAAGCCAAAAGGAGAAATCGCCGGAATTTTTTGCCTCCATCCACGATCCGCTCATGTCTATTCTGGGCCTTATCCCGGAATCTATTCCATCCCGCAAAAATCCCCCTGATGCGCTCAGGGGGATTGGCCGGATCCGTTTTATTCGAGCATATCGTCGAAGACCGCGCCGGTGGAGCCGCTGGTCACATGCTGGGCATACCGCCGGGCGTATCCCGACAGCTCACGGCGGGGCGCCGTCCAGGCGGCTTTGCGCGCGGCCAAGGTCTGGCCGTCCACCAGCAGCTCCAGCCTGCGGGCCGGGATGTCGATGGAGACGATATCCCCCTCTTCGACCAGCGCAATCACGCCTCCGGCGGCCGCCTCGGGCGAAACATGGCCGATGGAGGCGCCCCGGGTGGCACCCGAAAACCGTCCGTCGGTAATCAGGGCGACGCTCTCGCCAAGTCCCATGCCGGCGATGGTAGCGGTGGGGGTCAGCATCTCCCGCATCCCCGGGCCGCCCTTCGGTCCTTCGTATCGGATAACCACCACGTCGCCGGGATGGATCCGGCCGCCCGTAATGGCTTCCGTCGCGTCCTCTTCGCTGTCGAATACCCGTGCTGGGCCCTGGTGGACCATCATGGAGGGGGCGACGGCCCCCTGTTTGACCACTGCGCCGTCGGCGGCGAGGTTGCCGAACAGGATCGCCAGGCCGCCGTCGGGACGGAAAGGATCGTCCAGATGCCGGATGATCTCCCCGTCCGGCTCTCTCGCCGAGTCAATCCGTTCCCCTACCGTCCCCGATACCGTCAGAGCGTCGCGATGGATCAGGCCACCCCGATCGAGCTCCTTGAGCATCGCCTGGATGCCGCCCACGCCGTTGAGATCGGTGATAAACACCTGGCTGGCGGGATTGAGCTTGCAGATCTGGGGGGTAGCTTTGCCGATATCGTCAATCTGCTTCAGGGTCAGGGGGCAGCCTGCGGCGTAGGACACCGCGACGATATGCAGCACGGTATTGGAGGAACAGCCGATGGCCATATCCGCCCGCAGTGCGTTCTCGAACGCAGCGGGGGTCAGGATATCCTTGGGCCGGATGTTCTCTTTGAGCAGCTCCATCACCCGTTCGCCGGTCTGCTTGGCCAGCCGGATCCGGGCGGCCATGACGGCAGGAATGGTGCCGTTTCCGGGCAATGCCATGCCGATCGCCTCGGTCAGGCAGTTCATCGAATTGGCTGTATACATCCCCGAGCAGGACCCGCATCCGGGGCAGGCGGTTTCCTCAAGCTCGGGCAGGGTATCCGCATCCCGTGTCCCTGCCGCGACGCTTCCGACCGCTTCGAACACCTCGTTGAGGCCGACCTTCCGGTTCCCGTCGGTACCGGGCAGCATGGGGCCGCCGCTGACGAAAATCGAGGGCAGGTTCATCCGGCAGGCCGCCAGCAGCATGCCGGGAACGATCTTGTCGCAGTTTGGAACGAACACGACGGCGTCGAGCGGATGGGCCGTGAGCATCACCTCGATGGAATCGGCGATGAGTTCCCGGGAGCACAGCGAATATTTCATCCCCAGGTGGTTCATGGCCAGGCCGTCGCACACACCGATGGTATTGAAGGTAAAGGGGACGCCGCCCGCGCTGCGGATCCCCGCCTCCACTGCCTTTACAATGGTATCGAGATGGGTGTGGCCGGGTATGTAATCGCTTTTGGAGCTGACCACGGCCACAAAGGGGCGGGCGATTTCCCGGTCGGTCAGGCCCAGGGCCTTGAGAAGGGACCGGTGGGGCGCCCTCGAAACCCCGGACTTCATCAAATCACTGCGCATAAAGGTTCATCCTCTCATTGTATTCGCATCCGCTCGGAAAATCAGGCAGCCGGCTGTTCCAGCGGGGTTTTGGTAATATAGGCCCGGAGAAGCTCCAAGCATTCATCATGCGTCTGCTGGCTCTGCTTACCGCCTGCCGATCCCGAGGCCGACCGAACCCCAAAAATCAGCTCTTCCGGTGCCCCTTTCATACTTTCGTCCTGCAGAAAAGAGGCGCCCTTCCAACTCCAGGTGCGGCCGTCCTCCGAAACGCCCTCACCCTCCACTCCGAGCTGGTCGAAAAAGGCGGTATCCGAATCCTCCAGGTTTTTCAGCAGGTAATCATAATAATCCGGAGAAAAGCCGAAAAACAGCGTGTCCCCGGCGAACATGGTAGCCGTGAACTTCTGCTGGTTGACCGCGCTGAGCTGCCCGCCGTCGCTGCCCACATAGAGGAACTCGATCGAAACGAGCACCTTGCCGTCTCCGTTGAGATCCCGTCCATACTGTTCCAGCTCCGCGGCGAAGGCGTCGTTGGCAGGGACGGGCAGGTTCTTCGTGGACGCAATAATCATGTGGTAATCCGGGTGCTCCCGGTTCACCATCTGGGCCACCAGGATGATCACGGCGACCACCGCCAATGCCCCGAGAACCACGGGCCATTTGTAGTGGTACCAGAAATTCTGCCACTTCGCCTTGAATCCCTTTGGCGGCTCGGGAGGCTTCGGCGGTTCCAGTTCGGTTTCATCGACACCAACGAGATACATTTCTCTGGCCATGCCCGTCCAGTCCTTTCCAGTATCGGCGGTTTCAGTCCTTCGGCTTCATCGTGGGGAACAGCAGCACGTCCCGGATGGACGCGCAGCCGGTCAGCAGCATCACCAGGCGGTCAATCCCGATCCCGAGGCCGCCGGTAGGCGGCATCCCGTATTCGAGGGCGGTGAGGAAATCCTCGTCGACATCCGACGCCTCCTCATCCCCCGCCGCCTTCAGGGCGGCCTGGGCCTCGAACCGTTCCCGCTGATCGACCGGATCATTCAGCTCCGAAAAGGCGTTGGCGTGCTCCCGGCCAACGATGAACAGCTCGAACCGCTCGGTATACTCCGGACTTTCCGGCATCCGCTTGGCCAGCGGCGAAATCTCCACCGGATGCCCCAGGATGAAGGTGGGCTGGATGAGATGCTCCTCGACATAGGCTTCAAAAAAGAGGTTCAGGATATCGCCCTTTTGATGGCGCTCTTCATATTCGATATGGTGGGCCTTGGCGAGCTCCCGCGCCTCTTCGAGGGTCGATACGGCGCTGAAATCCACCCCGCTGTACTTTTTGACGGCTCCGGCCATGCTCAGCCGCTCAAACGGCTTTTCGAGGTCGATCTCGTTGCCGTCATAGACCACCCGGGCCGTGCCCAGTACCTTCTTCGCCACGGTGCGGATGAGATCCTCCGTCAGGTCCATCATGCCATTATAGTCGGTATAGGCCTGGTACAGCTCGAGCAGGGTGAATTCGGGATTGTGCCGGGTGTCCATCCCTTCGTTGCGGAACACCCGCCCGATCTCGTACACCCGCTCGAACCCGCCCACGATCAGGCGCTTGAGATGCAGCTCCAGGGCGATGCGCAGATACATATCCATATCGAGGGTATTGTGATGGGTGATAAAAGGCCGGGCGGCGGCACCGCCGGCCACACCATGCAGGACCGGGGTCTCCACTTCCAGGAACGCCCGCTCGTCGAGATACCGCCGGATTTCCGTGATGATGGCGGAGCGGCGGACAAAGGCTTCCTTGACCTCGGGATTGACGATCAGGTCCAGATATCGCTGCCGGTAGCGGGTATCGGTATCCTTGAGACCGTGAAATTTCTCCGGCAGAGGCCGGAGGGATTTGGAGAGCAGGGCGATCCGGGTCGCGTGGATGGAAATTTCCCCCATCTTGGTGCGGAACACCGTACCTTCAACGCCCAGGATGTCCCCGATATCCCACTTTTTAAACGCGGCGTAGGCGTCCTCCCCCACGTCGTCCCGCCGGACATAGACCTGCATGCGGTCGCTGCCGTCCCGCAGGTCGAGGAAGCTCGCCTTGCCCATGATCCGGCGGCTCATCATCCGTCCCGCCACCGAAACGGCGCGGTTTTCCATCTCGTCAAAGCGGGCCCGGATGTCCGCGTTGTGGGCGGTGACATCATATTTGGTCAGCGCAAAGGGATCCTGTCCGGAGTCCCGCAGAGCCGTGAGCTTGTCTCTGCGGATCTGGATCAGTTCCGATACCTGCTGTTCGGTCAGTTCCTCGGTTTCGGGCGCTCCGCCGTTCGGTTCGTTCATCGATTCCACATCCTGTCTTCGGTTTAATATGGGCTGAAAACGGCGGGCGGACGCCGCGGATAGCCCCCCGCCTTGTCCGCCCGCCGGATAGAATGCCGCTTATTTCGAAATTTCCACGACCATATACTGCATAACGCCGTTCGGGATTTCCACTTCCACCTGGTCGCCCACCTCATGGCCGAGAAGGGCCTTGCCCACAGGGGATTCATCGGATATCCGCCCGCCGAGCGGATCGGACTCCGTCGATCCCACAATGCGGTAGGTCATGACCGAGCCGTCTTCCATATCCTTGACCTTGACGGTGGAGCCGATATGCACGCTCTCGGTGCCGATCTCGCTCTCATCAAGGATCTTCACGTTTTTCAGCTGGTTTTCGATCTCCGCGATCCGGCCCTCGATGATCGCCTGATCGTTTTTCGCTTCATCGTATTCGCTGTTTTCGGAAAGGTCGCCAAAGGACAGCGCCACTTTGATCTTTTCCGCCACTTCCTTGCGTTTGACGGTTTTCAGCTCTTCCAGTTCCTTTTCAAGCTTCTTGAGCCCTTCGTCGGTGATAACGGTCTGCTTGGTCATGCGTGCAAACTCCCTTTCGACATATTACTGCGGCCGATGCTGCCGCTGCGATAAAACAAAATCATACATGGGTACAATAGAGTTATTATATCCAACCAAAACCCAAAAGTCAAGGGAAAGGACCGGGCAACCTTTTCAAGAGATGCGTTGGGGAAACGCTTTAAGCGGCTCCGCTAAGGGGCATTGAAACCGGCTTGGCGATTGTGTATAATTAAAGACAAACAAACCGGGATAGGAAGTCCGACAAGAAGGAGGTATGAAAATTGAAAAAAATCCTTTTCGGTGTCCTCGCATTGATGGCAGCGTTTGGGATACTCGGCTGCTCACAAAACAGAGAAACGGCGGTCAGGAACACGTTTAAACAAACGCCCTCTCATCTCGTCGAAGACTACGTCAAAAATTCCAAAGATGTTATATCGGTCACGTATTATGAAATGAACGACGGCACATGGAGAACCGACGACTATGCGTATACGTACAGGTTGGTCATAACAGGAAGGCTAAACAACGCTGAAAAAGATATTACCTACACCATTCTAAGTAATATTGAAAACATCTCGTTTGAACAGGCATGGAAAGCAAGCGGCCTTAGTAGCTATCGCGGCGACTATTTCAACCCAGAAGACGCTGTATTTGTGGCCACTAAAATGGGATGATGGCTCCCGTCTTGACAAACCGGAAAGAAAGTGTTACACTTTAAAGCGAAAAAGCGAAAGGAGAGGACGCCGCGATGACGACAGCCGGCATGGTGCAAAGGGAATACCGGTATTATCTCACCCTGGGCTATCGGGCCACGGGCGTCTTTTGCTGTCGGAAATGTACCGTCACCGTCCGATAGGGCGGTTGTCCGAGGGAAAACGGTACCTTTTGCGAGGCAAAAGGTACCGTTTATTTTTATCGCCGAAACGGCAGGAGGAAATCAATATGATCGTCATTCTCAAACCCCACGCGGAACCGGATAAGGTGCAGAGCCTGCTCGACGGCTTTGCCGCCAAAGGGCTGTCTCATCACATCAGCACCGGGCAGAGCACCACCATCGTCGGTATCATCGGGGATACCTCCCGGGTGGATATCGACAGCGTGCTCGCAAACGACGCGGTCCAGGACGTCAAACGGGTCTCCGAGCCTTACAAGGCGGCCAACCGGAAATTCCATCCGGAGGACACCGTCATCGGCATCGATCGCCCGGCTGGGGAAACCGTGAAAATCGGCGGCGGGCATTTTGCGGTTGCGGCCGGCCCCTGCTCCGTCGAAAACGAGGAGCAGATCATCCGGGTGGCGCAGGCGGTAAAAGCCAGCGGGGCACGGCTGCTGCGGGGCGGTGCCTTCAAGCCCCGGACCTCGCCGTACGCGTTCCAGGGACTGCATGACCGCGGGATCCAGCTCCTCCTCCTCGCAAAAAAGGAGACCGGCCTCCCCATCGTGACCGAACTGATGAGCCTGACCCATCTCGATCTGTTCGCGGAAGTGGATGTCATCCAGGTCGGAGCCCGGAATATGCAGAACTTCGAGATGCTCAAAGAGCTTGGACACTGCGGCAAGCCCATCCTGCTCAAACGCGGCCTGGCCAACACCCTCGAGGAGTTCCTCATGAGCGCGGAATACATCATGGCCGGCGGCAACAGCCAGGTTATCCTGTGCGAACGGGGCATCCGGACCTTTGAAACCATGACCCGCAACACTCTCGATATTTCCGCTATCCCCCTCCTCAAGCATCAGTCCCACCTGCCCGTCATCGTGGATCCCAGCCACGCGGCGGGGATCCCATGGCTGGTTGAGCCGCTCTCCAAAGCCGCGATCGCCGCCGGGGCGGATGGGCTGATGATCGAGGTGCACAACGACCCGAAATCCGCCCTGTGCGACGGCGCGCAATCCCTGACGCCGGAGCAGTTCGACGCCGTGATGAAGAAAGTCGAACGGCAGGTGGCCTTCGAGGCGGCCCGGTAGTCCCATCCCTGCCATCCGCCGCCGAAGGGCCCCCCTTCAGCGGACCACCGGCCCGAAACAGCGCATGGCCTCTGTTTTGGCCCACAGGGCTGGCCTTGTGCCAGGAAAGCTGGTATACTTCAAAGAGAACTCGTCAATCAGGAGGGATTCCGATGCACGACGCCGACACCCTGTTCTGGGATCTGGACGGCACCTTGACCGATCCTTATGAGGGCATTACCCGTTCCGTGGCCTACGCGCTTCATTTTTTCGATATCGAGGTGCCGGACAGGACCGTCCTCTGCCCTTTCATCGGCCCGCCGCTGAAGGATTCCTTTATGCGTTTTTACGGTTTTTCTTCTGCCGATGCGGAACTGGCCATCGCGCGTTACCGGGACTATTTTGCCGGCAAAGGCCTGTTCGAAAATACGGTCTATCCCGGTATCCCCTCCTTGCTCGACGCGCTGGAGAACGCAGGCAGACGCCATGTCCTGGCCACATCCAAGCCGAGCGTCTTCGCCGAGCGCATCCTCACCCATTTCGGGCTGCGGCGCTATTTTTCGGCCGTGGCGGGCAGCGATCTGGATGGAAAACGGGTAAAAAAAGAAGACGTGCTTCGGCACGCCCTGGAACTCACAAATGCCAAACCGGCCCGCTCCCTGATGATCGGCGACCGGGAATACGACGTGGCCGGAGCCCGCGCTGTGGGAATGGACTGCATCGGGGTGACATACGGCTATGGGTCGGAAAAGGAACTTTCGGACAGCGGCGCGGTCGCGCTGGCGGATTCGCCCGAGGCACTCCGCCGCCTTTTGCTTCCCTCCGGTCCGTTTTAGCCCAGACGTAGCTTTTCCCGGCTTTTAAGCAGTTCCGACATGGCCAAGGCCTCGGCCGCCAGCGCATGGGCATCCCCCTGCCGTTCGTTTTTGTCAACGAGGGCCTGCATACGGCGGTGCAGCTTGCCGGCGCGTTGGTAAATCTGCTGTTCCATATCCATAACGACCGGCTGCTCGCTCCGGCCAAAGGGGGTGCTGAATTCCAGCCGCTCCCGCAAACTGTCCATTGCTTTGCGCAGGCTGTCATATTCGCGCGGGTCCAGCAGCGGCTGCAGCTGTATATCTTCCATCCGCACCTGCGGTCCCTGTTTTTTCCGCCGCCCTCCCGATGCCAGGCGCAGAGAAACCATGCAGAGACAATAGGTGCACAGCGCCAGCAGCGAGTTGATGCTGTACCAGACCGGATCGATCCAGGACCGGGTCAGGTAGGTGAAGGCCAGCGTGAAGACGAAATAAAGCAGGGCAATCAAAATCGGCGGGGCGGCGGAATGGACACGCAGATGGGTACAGATGACCGGCAGCGCCAACACCAGCAGATCGATAAGGAAAAGCGCCAGCAGGACATTGGCGGCCATCCAGGGAAATAAAGCGTCTGCCAAAATTGAACGAGGGAAAAACAACAGGGCAATCGTTCCGGCATCGAGCAGCGCCAGAACGGCGATTTTGACCGCAAAGATGACGCCGCTGCGTTTCATTGCCCTGCCCCCTTTAAAACAAACGGTATTTGTTATCATTATACCGCAATTTCGCTCCATTTACAATCCTCACAGGTCGAACGAAAATACAGCCCGTCTTTCAGTCAATTGTTCCAATCTCCTTCCCCTGTGCGTACTTTTGATAGGCAGAGGGGGACATTCCCTTGATTTTTTTGAAAGCGCGCGAAAAATAGAGGGGATCGGAAAACCCGACTGAATTGGCGATCTCCGTGACGGTATACGCCTTCCTGTGCAGCAGGCCGCAGGCTTCATTGATGCGGTAGCGCTGCAAAAACGCGTGCGGGGATATATCAAAATGAGCGAGGAAGGCCCGATAAAGCTGGCTGCGGCTTACACCGGCGTACCGCGCGATATCCTGCACCTGGATATTGCTGGCGTAATTGTACTGGATAAAGCGCAGGGCCTGATGCAGATATTCCTGTGTACCATAAATCGGGGCGGGGTCCCCCGCCCTTTTCATCAGATGGCCCAGGAAGAGATATAAATATCCGGCCATGCAGGCGTCGGCGGCGGGGGTATTGCCGCTCGATTCATAAATGCGCAGCAGCAGGGATTTGCAGTCCTCGGGCGAAGAGGGCCGCAGAACGGGACGGTCGTGAGTGAAGCCCGTCATCTGCACCATGCGGCGCGCTTCGGTGCCGTTGAATCCTACCCAATAATATTCCCATGGATCCAGATGGTCGGCGACATAGCAGACGACCTGGGACGGGAACACCGCAAACAGGTCCCCTTTGGTCAGATGGTAGGTTTTTCCGCCGCCGGTATACCACCCCTCCCCCGACTCAATGTAGTGGAGCAGGTAGTGGTCCCGCAGGGCCGGCCCCCACGTATACCCGGGCGCGCATTTCTGATAGCCCGTGTTGTATACTGCGAGAGCCAGGTTCTCTTTGAGCGTGTTTTTAAAGGAGTGCTTGACATCCTCCATGGAGCGTCCCTCCGTTTCCCGGTCCAGTATACCCCTTTATGCAACAAATGTCCATAATTTTGCTGTTTTCCACCGTTGCCAAAAACGGCGGATGTCCTATAATAGAAAATATCTTGGTTATGGTATGTAGAGAAGGAGGAACGAAAGATGCCTTCAAGCAAAGAACTGCTCAAAGCACTGGACGGCGGGGCGTTTGACACGCTGTTTGCCCGGCTGTACGGTCCCGGCAGCCTCCCCTATCAGCGCAAACGCTACGGCGGCGCCGTCAAGGCCTTTGTGGACTGCTTTGGGGACCGGGCGGACCTGCGCCTGTTCTCCGCGCCCGGACGTACCGAGATCGGCGGCAATCACACCGACCACAATCACGGCCGGGTGTTGGCCGCCAGTGTGAATCTCGACGTGATCGCGGTGGCTGCCCCCTGTTCCGGCGGACGGGTCCGCGTCCAGTCGAAGGGATATCCTATGGACGTGGTGGAGCTGGAAGAGCTGTCCGTCAAACCGGAGGAACGGAACCGTTCGGCGGCGCTGGTACGGGGGATGGCGGCCCGATTCCGGGAAAAAGGGTTTGCTGTCGGCGGATTTGACGCTTACACTACCTCTGATGTCCTCAAAGGCTCCGGCCTCTCCTCTTCCGCCGCGTTCGAGGTTTTGCTCGGTACCATTCTCAGTCATCTCTACAACGGCGGGACCGTATCGCCCGTGGAGGTGGCCAAAGCGGCTCAATTCGCCGAAAACGCGTATTTCGGCAAGCCGAGCGGCTTGATGGATCAGATGGCTTCCTCCGTCGGCGGCATCATCACCATCGATTTCGCCGACACCGAACAGCCGGTCATCCGCCAGGCAGCTTTCGATTTTGCCGCAAGCGGCCACAAACTCTGTATTGTGGACACGGGAGGCAACCACGCGGACCTGACGCATGAATACGCGGCCGTTCCGGCCGAAATGAAAGCGGTCGCCAATAGCCTCGGCGTCGATTTCCTGCGGCAGACCTCGCTCGACGCGCTGATCCCCCGGATTCCCGAGCTGCGCCGCCTCCATGGCGACCGCGCGGTGCTGCGGGCCTTTCATTTTCTGCAGGATAACGACCGGGTCGTCCGGCAGGTAGCGGCCCTGGAGGCGGGGCATTTCGAGGAATTCAAGCGCCTGGTGATCGAATCGGGCCACTCCTCGTTCGAATACCTGCAAAATGTCTACACCTCCAGCGACGTGGCTTTCCAGGGGCTGTCCCTGGCCTTGTGCCTGGCGCAATTGCTGCTCGACGGTCGGGGCGCCTGGCGGGTCCACGGCGGCGGCTTCGGCGGCACCACACAGAATTTCGTGCCAGACGATCTGCTCGACTCCTTCCGGGAGACGATGGAGGGCGTATTTGGAAAGGGAAGCTGCCACTGCCTGACGATCCGTCCCTGCGGCGGTATCTGCGTGGAGGCCTGACATTCATACCAAACAATCGGAAAGGACGCGCGCCGCTATGGCTGAACTGAGAAAACATCCGCTGACGAACGACTGGATCATGATCGCCTCCCACCGGCAGGGACGCCCTCAGATGCCCAAGGACTACTGCCCCTTCTGTCCGGGATCCGGCAAGGTCCCGGACCATTTCGATGTCTATAAATACGATAACGATTTTCCCGCCTTGTCGCAGGACCCGCCCGTTCCCGATCCGGTGGCGACGGATTTCTTTGAGACGGCGCCGGCTTACGGAAAATGCGAGGTGATCCTCTATTCCCCCGAGCATACCATCACCTTGCCGGAGCTCCCCACCTCCCATATTCAAAAGCTCGTCGACCTCTGGGTGGAACGGTATGAGGCCATCTCCACGGACGAAAACATCCAATATGTTTTTATCTTTGAGAACCGCGGCGACGTGGTGGGGGTGACGATGCCCCATCCCCATGGCCAGATCTACGGCTACCCCTTCATACCCAAGAAAATCGAGCTCGAGTTGGACAACGCCAAACGATATATGGATGAAAAAGGGCACTGCCTGTTCTGTGACATGCTGGAGGCGGAGGTCACCTTTAAACAGCGGATCATTTTCCGCAACGAGCATTTCACCGTCTTCCTCCCCTTCTTTACTGAATATCCCTATGGCGTTTATATCATCAGCAACGCCCACAAATCCAATATCGCGCAGTTTGACGAGGAGGAACGCGCCGCATTGGCCGAAACCCTGCGGCGGACGACCGGTATGCTGGACAGCCTATTCGGATACAAGTTCCCCTATATGATGTGCATGTATAACGAGCCGGTGAACAGCGCAGACGCATCCGCCTACTATCATTTCCACATCGCCTTCTATCCGCCGATGCGCAGCGCTGACAAGATCAAATTCAACGCCTCGAGCGAGACCGGCGCCTGGGCCCACTGCAATCCCACCTGCCCGGAGGAAACGTCGAAGGAATTGCGCGCCGCTTATGAGCGCTACATGGAAGCACAGGCCTGACCCCCCCAAAAAAACCACCCCCGCCCTTCTCCATCGGAAGGGCGGGGGTGGTTTTGCTCTCCTTTTTTTCCTTCTGCGGCGGCCTTTTTTCACAGAAAGGCCGCTTGTATTTGGGATGGGCGGCATGATAGGCCCGGCAGGCCCCACAGTCGCCGCGGCGCTTGCAGGCTTTCCATTTGCAGGGACATTCGTCTTTTTTCATGGATACCTCCTGTGTCGTCCTATCTATCAGTATACCGGATGCCGGACGGTTTGTGTGGAGCCAGATTTATCCGGACAAATGGGGCAAATTTTCAGAAAACAGGGATATTCCGCGGTTTGTCCCGACTATATATGATATACAGCGTTGCGATACCAGCCCAATACGGAGGCGACCAAGGCATGTACAAAACCATACGAATCCGAAAGGCTCTCGCCGGCGCGATGGCGGCGGTGATGGCCGTCGCGGCGAGCGGCGGCTTAGCGCTCGGGGTCATCGCTGCCGTGCAGGCGGACGCGGAGGCGAAGGTAGAAGACCGGATCGACCTGCCCATCATCATGTACCACGGCCTGCTCAAGGAAGAGAAGCGGCAGGGCCAATTCATCATTTCACCCAACCTGTTCGAACAGGATCTGCGATATCTCCAGGAAAACGGCTATACCACCGTCGTCATCGCGGATCTGATCGCCTATGTGCAGGACGGAAAGCCTCTTCCGGAAAAGCCGGTGATGCTGACATTTGACGACGGGTATTACAACAATTACCTGTACGCCTTTCCCCTTCTCAAGCAGTACAACTGCAAAATGGTACTCTCCCCTATCGGCCGGTATACCGACGAGTACACCCAGAACAAGGATACCCACGCCAACTACGCCCATTGCAGCTGGGATGCGGTCCGGGAAATGATGGCCTCCGGCCTGGTGGAATTCCAGAACCACTCCTACAACCTGCATTCCATCGACAGCGGACGGAAGGGGGCCAAAAAGAAAGCTGTCGAAAGCCTGGTGGATTACCGCACCCTGCTGGTGGAGGACGTGATGAAGATGCAAACCCGCATGCGGGAGGAAACCGGTTATACCCCCACCGCCTTCGTCTATCCCTTTGGGGCGGTGAGCAGCGAATCCCTTCCCATCCTCAAGGAACTCGGTTTCCAGGCCACCCTGATTTGCGAAAGCCATATCAACGCCATCACCCGCGATCCGGAATGCCTGTATGGGCTCGGCCGCTATCGCCGCCCGGCGAAAACCGGATCGGAGGCCTTTTTCAAAAAAATACTGCCAAAGGAGTCGTGAACGTATGCCGCGCATTTATCTGAGCCCTTCCCTTCAGCAGAACAACCCCTATGTGATCGGTGGTTCGGAGGAATATTACATGAACCTCGTCGCCGACGCCATGGAGCCCTATCTCCTCTCATCCGGCATCGCCTTTACGCGCAACGATCCGGAACAGACGCTTTCCCAGGTGATCGCACAGTCCAACGCGGGCGATTATGACCTCCATCTCGCCCTGCATTCCAATGCCGCAGGCGAAGCCAACGCCGGACAGGTGCGTGGAACCGACGTATACTACTACACCAACAGCACGGAAGGGAAACGTGCCGCCGACATCATCGCAGAAAACTTCAAAAACATCTACCCTGATCCCAGCCGGGTCCGGAGCGTCCCTACCAGCTCGCTGGCCGAAGTAGTCCGCACCCGCGCCCCCTCGGTGCTGGTGGAGATCGCCTATCACGACAATGTGCAGGACGCGGAATGGATCCGGGATAATATCAACGCCATCGCCCGCAATCTGGTCCAGTCCCTCACCCAGTATTTCGGCATCCCCTTTATCGAGGCACAGCCCGCCAGGGAAGGACGGGTGGACACCGTCCGGGGCAACTTGAATCTGCGCAGCCGTCCCAGCATGGATGCGCCGATCCTCACCACCATTCCCGACGGTTCCGCCGTGACCGTGTACGGCCAGTGGCAGGACTGGTATGTCGTCAACTATATGGGGACGATCGGGTACGCCAGCAGCCGCTATATCGAGGTATGACACACCAAAAAACCGTCCGCGGGCCGTAGGGCTCGCGGACGGTTTTTCAGTGCTTCAAGATGCCGAGGAACAACAAGACAAACCCTGCCGCGATCAGCAGGACGACTATGGAACAGAGCTGGAAACGGCCGGCGGGTGCCGGTTTCCCCTGGTCATCCAGCCGGAAGCGCCAGAGCCTGTAATGGGTTTCGGGTTTGTACACGATCCAGCCGGCCGCCGCGAAGCAGGCCATGGAGCCCATACCCCACCAGCCGGAGAGGAAGGCTGCGGTTCCGGCGGAAAACAGGATCAGCAGCACGCAGACCCCCAAAAAGGCCGTCCGGAACTGCCCCGGCAGCCGCCGGTACGCCTTCCGCTTTTGGGCATCGGCGGCAGGTGACCCGGGCTTCACGGACGCCTGGAGAGCACCGGCGGGTTTTGCCGGCCCGGGAGAGGCCATATCCCGTCGGGGACAGTTCCCCTTCCGGCCGTCGGGCGCCGTTACAGCGGGGCCTGATGCGAAATCCTCTGTTTTTTTCTCATCTCCCATCCCGTTTTCCTCCCGTCAGAAGCCGTAGCTCGGGAAAACAGGGCCCTGGGAAACCGGCGGAGGCGGGGGCAGCTGGCCGAAATCCTCCCACGTCAGTTTGCCGCTGCGGATGGCGGCGTCCTTGAGGGTGTCGTAAATACCGGCATGCGCCGTCCAGATGTAGGGATTGACGTACAGGATCCCCAAAATCCCGCAGGTGATCGACGACAGCAGCTCCCAGCCAATGAAACTCAGGTCGAACACAAACAGCTCCACCTTGGCGCCGTCGGTCAGGATCTCGCTCATTTTCATGGCTCTGGACGGCGGGAGGTTGGGATTTTCGCAGAGTATGTATTCCGTCATACTGTAGGCGTAGCTCTTGACGATCCCCATGATCCCGCAGGTGATGAGCCCCCACAGGAAAACCATCAGTTCCCGCAGGATCATGGTTTTCACCGCCGGGAGGTAGATCCGGAACCCGGCGAACATATCGCCGATGTTCGGGTATTCCCCCCGTCCGTAACGCAGGAACCAACCCCGCGCTCCGACCGTGAGCACATTCCCGACGAAGATGCCGTACAGGAGGATCAGGACAAACAGCACAACGAAAACGGTGCTGAATATCGCCAAAATCCTGGAAGGCAGCTCGAAATGTCCCAAATCCATGTTGATCTCGCTTCCAAACCGGAATTCCAAAAAAGAACCGGATATGCCGCCGAACAGGCCGGCGAGGAACAGGACCAGGATGGCATTGCCGCTGCCCCCGTTCAGACGGGCTTTGGCCATGTCCTTGATATAGGTACGATTAAACATGCGCGAACCTCCTCTTGCAGATAGGAAAAAGGCGGGGCATCCCCTCTATGCCCCGCCTTTCCCGGGAATTTTATTCCGCCGTTTTATCTGTTTCCGGGGAATCCGCTTCTTTCCCCAGAAATTCCGGGATTTTCATGCCGGCCATTTTGAAGGTCTCGCTCAGGGGCGGGATCGACTTCATCATCCCTGACAGGAAATTGGCCGTGGTGGACGACCCGTTTTCGCCGTTCATGCTGTCCCAGACCGTGATCTTGTCGATGTTCAGGTTCTTGACGGCCTCGACCTGGATCCGGGTCAGCTCCTCGATCTTATCGGTCAGCAGGAGCTGTACGGCGGAATCCGCGTTCCCGCCGGCCGCCTGGACGATCGCGGCGAAGCCCTCGGCCTGCTTGGACAGGATTTCCTGAACGCCGCGGGCCTGCGCTTCCATCTTGGCAAAGATGGCATCCGCCTCGCCCTTGGCCAGGGCGCGGGCCTGCTCGGCCTGGGCCTCGGCTTCCAGAACCTTCTTTTCCTTTTCGATCTGGGCTTTGACGATGACATCGGCCTGCTGGGTTGCGAGCTCACGGGCGGCACGGGCCTTTTCAGCCGCCTGCTCGGCGGCGTAAGCCTCTTCCTTGGCCTTGGCTTCGGCCAGCTTCTCGGCCGTTACGGCACGGCGCTGGGCTTCCGCCTCCAGTTCGCGACGGGTGGCGTCGGATTTTGCGACGTTGGCTTTGGAGGTGTTTTCACCGTCCACGGCGGAGGCGTTAGCGGCTGCGACCGAAATCCGCTGGTCCCGCACGGCGTTCGCTTCACCGATGGAGCCCTCGCGGTTCCGCTCGGCCACGGAGATACGGGCTTCGTTGATCGCCTTGGCCGCGGCTTCTTTACCCAGAGCCTCGATGTATCCGGATTCATCGCTGATGTCGGTGACGTTGACGTTGATCAGCCGCAGGCCGATCTTGCGCAGCTCGCTCTCCACGTTGGAGGAGACGGCGGCGAGGAATTTGTCGCGGTCGATATTGATCTCCTCGATCTCCATCGTGGCGATGATCAGGCGCATCTGGCCGAAGATGATGTCCTTGGCCAGCTCCTGGATTTCCTGAAGCTTGAGCCCGAGCAGGCGCTCGGCGGCATTCTGCATGGTGCCGGACTCGGTCGAGATGCCGACCGTGAACCGGGCGGGAACGTCGATCCGGATGTTCTGGCGGGACAGGGCGCTCTTCAGGTCGACGCTGATGGACATCGGCGTCAGGTCCAGATACTCATACGACTGGAATACCGGCCAGATGAAGGCGGCGCCGCCGTGGATGCAGCGGGCGGACCTGGCCGTGCCGTCCTTGTTCTGTCCGACTTTACCATAGATGACCATGACCTTGTCGGACGGACAGCGGCGGTACCGGGCGAGGCACATCAGCAACAGGCTGAACACCAGGATGACCACCACTACCACGGTGATAAGGACGGTCGGGGGCAGGGTCGCGGCGAGAATGGGAACCATGTACAACACTCCTTTAACTTAATATATGGATATGCCATTGGGAACCGATTTAGACGGATTCTTCCGTCAGCGGGGTCACTACCAGGACATTGGCGGGGGTCACCCCCACCACCCGGACCTGCTGGCCGGTCTTCAGGTCCTCTTCCATGCAGACGGCGTCGAGCTCCATAAACCGTTCCTGCACCACCAGGGTGACCTTGCCCTTGCCTTCCTTCTCCATCGGCACATACACCTCGGCAATTTTCCCGATCGCGTTGTTCAGTTCGAGATTTCCGCTCTGCTGCATGCGCAGGGAAAACAGGATGACCACGGCCACCAAAGACATGGCGGCGAAGCCGGCCAGAAGCGCGACGGGGAACGCGATGAAGATGGTGACGTGCAGATCCAGCAGCGCGATCGCCACCCAGGCGAATATAGCCAGGAAAGCCACGATCCCCCGCAGGGTGAACAGCCGCAGCCCGGGATCATGCTCCACGGCCGGGCCGTCGTGCACATCGTGTTCGAAATCATGGTCCACGTCGCAGGCCCCGCCGTCATGGACGTCCAGAGGCGCATCATGGTCCAGATTCGCGTCGAAGTCGTGATCGAGGTCGTGATCCAGGTCGGCGTCGCCGTCATGGCCCAGGCCGAACAGCAGCAAAACCGTCTGAATGATGAGGATCAGGGTCGAGGGAATGGCGATGATATACAGGACCTGCTCGAGCAGACCCAGTTGGCTCCACCACGCAAACATCGAAGAAACCTCCATTCCAAATTTGTCGACAAGATTTGGTGCCGCTTGACGCGGCGGGTCCGGCGCGGATCAGGCGGACGTGGGAAGTCCGCTTTCCTCCGGGATCATCGACTGGTACAGGCTGTCGGCCTCCTGCATGAGCGCTGCGGCCGCAGCGTTGAGCAGGATCATGGTCATAGCCTTCCCCAACCGCTCCTTGGCATCCGGCACGGGACCCTCATAGCCCTCAAGTTGCGCACCGATGAGAGCTATGAGAGACTCGCGGTCCATGTTGCCCTTTTCCTGACATTTGAGAATTGCCGTAGACACCAGGGTATAGAGCTGCGGTTCGGGAATGATATCGTCGGAGCGATCCTCTACACGGCCGTTGATATACTGCAGGAGCCGCGCGATTTTGTCGAGCTGCATGGTCGGCCGCAGCAGGTTGATCATCAGAACCCTCGCCACCTGCAGCTCCCCGTATTTTTTGTTCACGGGATTGGCTACCCAGCCCCGTTTGACCCAGTTTTGAATGGCCGTGCCGCTCTGCCCCGTCATTTCCGAGAGCTGAGACAGGGTCAAGCCCCCTCCCGATACTGCAAACACCGGTTCAAGCAACGCAAACCCCTTTTCCTCCTCGCCGGGCGGAATCGGCACATTGGTGCCCGGTAATGTCATAGCGGCGCCCTCCTAACATCACTGTCAGACTACTTTTAAAGTTCATCGATAGTATATCACATGGTCAAGTGAACCTCAAATGTGGTATTCAGCCAAATTTCACCAGCCGGATATTTCCAGATGGAATTATCTCTGGTTATCTCCCGAAATCGCGGCATATCGTTCATTTTCAAAATCCTGTGCATCTTATACAACAATTAAGAGAGGCTTAAGATTTTTTGCTGCCGGTTTTGCGTCTTGTCTGGTACAATCAGATAAAATATGATACACTGGATCCAGACCGTATATACGGAATTCCGGAACAAAGGAAAGGACGGCGTTGACAAGGATGAATCCGACAGTCTTGGTGTGTGACGACGACCGGGAAATCGCGGCGGCGGTGGATATTTACCTGACCGCCGAAGGATATACCGTTTTACAGGCCCACGACGGACTCGAAGCCATCGACACAGTGGAAAAGCATCCCGAAATTGAGCTGATTCTCATGGACATCATGATGCCCCGCCTCGACGGCGTGCGGGCCACGATGAAAATCCGGGAAACCCACAACATCCCCATTGTCATGTTATCCGCCAAGGGCGAGGACAACGACAAAATCCTGGGGCTGAACATCGGCGCCGACGATTACATCACCAAGCCTTTCAACCCCATGGAGCTGATCGCGCGGGTTCGTTCACAGCTCCGCCGCTATCATAACTTCGGGATTTCGGGGCCGGCCGCCGAGGAAAGCGCGTCCAAATACGTCAACGGCGGCCTTGAGCTCGACGACGGGGCCAAGCGGGTGACGGTGGACGACCAGGAGGTATCGCTGACGCCGGTGGAATATAAGATCGTCAAATACCTCATGGAAAACCGGGGTCTGGTCTTTTCCAGCACACAGATTTACGAGAACGTCTGGAACGAGCCCTCCTATGGCGCGGACAATATCGTGGCGGTGCACATCCGCCACATCCGTGAAAAAATCGAGATCAATCCCAAGGAGCCCCGCTACATCAAGGTGATCTGGGGCCACGGGTACAAAATGGAGAAATTGTCGTAACGCGAAAGGATGACGCCCCATGAAGCTGCGGGAAAGCCTGTTTGCCAAATTGTCCGCGGTGGCTCTGGTACTGGTGCTGAGCGTCTTGGTCGGATGCGGCGCCTATTTTTCCGCAAACCTGTTTACACGGCGGGAGGTCTACAAGGACAGCTACGTGGAAACCGGGGCCTGCGAGAGACAGATGGAGGACAGCGCCTACGACGTCAGCGAATATTTCAGCCTGACCCTGCTTTCCCAAAAGCAGGAACTGACCTATGAGCAGCAGACCGAGCTCGATACCCTGCGGGAATCAATCGGGCCAGAGACGAAAGGAAATTTCGTCTGGCAAATCATGGACGGCTCGGGCACGGTGCTTCTCTCCAACATCGAGGACGACGGGGCCGCCCTCTCACAACTGACCAACGGCGACTACCGCCATCAATCCTTCGGCCTCAAGGATACCGTCCTCGGCACCGACGGCAGTACGACGACGACCACCACCCGCTACCGGATACAGTACGGGCTGCGGGATAAGCTGCCGTATAAAGATGCGTACAGCAAAGCGTCGTCGGAGTTTCAGTATAGCAAACGGTGGCTGACGCCGGTAATCATCCTGTCGGGCGCCGGCCTCATCGCGGTTTTGCTCCTCTACGGCTTCCTGGCCGCCGCGGCCGGGCAGAAGGCGGGCGAGGACCGGATCGCGCTGAATCCTTTCGACAAGATCTGGACCGAGATTCCGGCTGCGCTCTTCTTCGTCCTGGCCTTTATGGCCGTCTTTTTTGCCGCGGAGGGCAGCGGATGGCTGCTGTTCGTCATCGCGCTGCTCGGCATATGGGCCGTCACCTTCGGCCTCTCCCTGATCCGCCGCGCCAAAGCCGGCATGCTCTATAAAACCAGCTTTATCCATTTAATTGTGCGTGGTTTTCAGGCCTTTTCCCGTCATACGACCATCTTTTTCCGGACGGTGTGCCTGGTAGGGGCCTTTACCATTGTCCAGATGCTCCTTTTCCTCTCCTCAAACGCCGTGGCCATCCTGTTCCTGCTCATGATGAACATCAGCATCGGCGTGGCCGGGGTCTGGACGGCCGTCCAGTATGAAAAGATCCGGAAAGCGACCGACCGGATGGCGGCCGGGGAGCTGGACCAAACCATCGATGTACAGACTGTCCCGATTTTCTCCAAAATGGCGCGCAATCTCAACAGCACCCAGGCGGCCATTCAGATTGCCGTGCAGAACGCCACCCGCAGCGAGCGGATGAAGACCGAACTGATTACCAACGTCTCCCACGATATCAAAACCCCTCTCACCTCTATCGTCAGCTATGTGGGGCTGCTCAAATCCACGGCTATCGATGACCCGACCGCCCTGGAATATATCGATGTACTGGAAAAGAAATCGAAGCGATTGGCCCAATTGATGGCGGATCTGGTGGAGGCCTCCAAGGTCACGTCCGGGAATATCACGGTCAATCTGGAGCCGCTGAACATCAGCGAACTGATTAAACAGGCCGGAGGGGAGTTCGAATCCCGGCTCGAGGAACGGCACATCCAGCTGCTCTGCCGCCTGCCTGAGCTTCCGGTCTTTGTGGTCGCGGACGGCCGCCACATGTGGAGGGTACTCGACAATCTCTTTGGGAACGCCGTGAAATACGCGCTGGACAACACCCGTGTCTACGTGGATCTTCTCGACACGGAACAGGAGGCGCTCATCTCCATCAAAAACATTTCGCGGGAGGCTCTCGGCATCCAGCCCGATGAATTGATGGAGCGGTTCGTCCGGGGCGACTCCTCCCGCTATACGGAGGGCAGCGGCCTGGGACTGTCCATTGCGAAAAGCCTCATGGAGCTGCAGCAGGGTTCGATGAACATCCAAATCGACGGGGATCTTTTCAAAGTCGTCCTCTGCCTGCGCAAAGCCCCGCCCTCTCCCCCGCCTTCCGAGCCCCCCGTCGTCATGTCCCCCGCCTGATGTCCCCGAACGTCCCTGCGTTTCATAGGAATGCAGGGACGTTCTTGCTCGGAGGCTTCCATTTGCCATATGCGGCAATATAACATAATGAGTGGTTTACAGGCCATGGTAAGGGGATCAATCTGGGACATTGGGGGAAAAAAGAGAATCATCAGATTGCCGAAACGTTTAAGCATGTCTTTGCCGAGTGGATTGATAACGGACATAACAACTTTGACGATACAAACACCATCATTCTATGCGTGGAATTAACAGACGGACTGTTGCTTTCGCATGGCACAAAGTATGCGTTTTAGCTTCTCAACGTCCGATTCAAAGGGGTAGAAGATCCCCCTTCTGCTGATTTTCAGCGTTTCTAATTTTTTTGACGGTTCATATACGATCGCTTGGGGAATCCCGCCCTTTTTGAACCGCTCTGTCATATATGCCTCTTTTTGAGAGACACTATGGCCAGAGCCCATTTCGAAAAGGACGGTATGTATGAATCATTTACAAGCCGAACAATCGCCTTACCTGCTCCAGCACGCAGGCAATCCGGTAGATTGGTACCCCTGGGGGGAAGACGCCTTCCGGAAAGCCGCCGCCGAGGACAAGCCGGTGTTTTTGAGCATCGGCTATTCCACCTGCCACTGGTGCCATGTGATGGCGCACGAATCCTTTGAGGATGCGGAAGCGGCGGAGCTGCTCAACCGGGAATTCGTTTCGGTCAAGGTGGACCGGGAGGAACGCCCGGATATCGACGCCGTGTATATGGCGGCCTGCCAGGCGCTCACCGGTTCGGGCGGCTGGCCCCTCACCATTTTCATGACGCCGGAGCAGCAGCCTTTTTTTGCCGGGACGTATTTTCCAAAACACCGCCGTTACGGGCAGCCGGGTCTCGTCGATCTCCTCACGCGGATAGCGGCGCTCTGGAAAAACGACCGCGCGCAGCTTCTGCGGGCCGGCGAACGGCTCACAGACGCGATCCGGGAGGAGCAGCCAGCCCGCCGGCGGGAACCGGACAAGGCGCTGCTGTACCAGGCATACCGGCTCTTCCGCGGACAGTTCGACCCCGTGTGGGGCGGCTTTGGACAGGCGCCGAAATTTCCCACGCCGCACAATCTGCTTTTTTTGATGCGGTATGCCAGGCTCGAACAACAGCCGGACGCTCTCGCCATGGCGGAAACCACGCTGCGGGCCATGGCCCGAGGCGGCCTTCAAGACCAGTTCGGCGGCGGTTTTTCGCGTTACTCCACCGATGAAAAATGGCTGGTCCCGCACTTCGAAAAGATGCTGTATGACAACGCCCTGCTGCTCACGGCCTGCCTCTATGCCTATCAGGCCACGGGAGAGGAAGAATACGCGGATACCGCCCGCCGCACTGCCGCCTATATCCTCGGGGAATTGACGGATCCGGCCGGGGGATTCTACTGCGGACAGGATGCAGACAGCGACGGCGTAGAGGGGAAATATTACGTTTTCACCCCGGGTGAGGTACACCGTCTCCTCGGCGAAGCCGACGGCCGGGAGATCTGCCTGCTTTATGGGATCACCGCGGAGGGAAATTTTGAAGGAAAAAGCATCCCGAACCGGATCGGGCGGGAGGAACCGCCTCTTTCTCCCGGCGACAGCCGGCTGCAAAGGCTCTGTCAATACCGCCGGAGCCGCACCCGGCTTCACAAGGATGACAAGGTGCTGCTCAGCTGGAACGCCTGGACGATCATCGCCCTCGCGCGGGCCGGACGGATTCTGGGCGAAAAAGCCTGCGCCGAAGCCGCTATAAAGGCGGCACGGTTTATCGAGGACAACATGACGGATGGGCAAAACCGCCTTTTTCTCCGGTGGAGAAACGGGCAGGCGGCCCACGCCGGCCAGCTGGAGGACTACGCCGTATACGCCCTCGCCTTGACCGAGCTGTACCGTCTGACCTTTGAGACGGCCTATCTGGAGCACGCGCTTTTGAGAGGGGAGCAGATGACGGCGCTCTTTGAGGACAAAGAGCGCGGCGGGTATTTTTTCACCGCCGCCGATGCCGAGCGCCTCATTTCCCGTCCCAAGGAAACCTACGACGGGGCGCTCCCCTCCGGCAATTCGGCCGCAGCCATGGTGTTACAGCGGCTTGCCCACCTGACCGGGCTGCCACGCTGGCAGGAGGCAGCCGACCGCCAATTCCGATTCCTCGCGGGGGAAATCGAGCATCATCCTGCCGGGTACAGCTTCGCGCTGCTCTCTATGGCGGACGTCCTGTACCCGCACCGGGAGCTGGTTTGCGCGGTGCGGCAGGGGGTGCCGGAGGAACTGGTCCGGTATCTGGAGAATCATCCGGCGGACAACCTGAGCATTCTGGTCAAAACGTCCGAAAACGCGGCGGCCCTGGCCGCGTGCGCCCCTTTCACCGCGGCGTATCCCATACCTGAAACCGGCGCGGCCTGGTACCTGTGCGAAAACGGGACCTGCCGGGCGCCGGTGGCGGAGTTCCAGGAACTGCCGCTGGAAGGGGTTGACCGAAAGCATGGTCCGCAGTAAAAAAACGAAGAGCCCCCCTGCTCGGGGCCCTCTGTGGCCACTTGAGCCTCCAGAAACAGCAAAGACGGATAGCTCCGCTATCCGTCTCAGCCCGTCTAAAAGTAGAAAAAGAGAATTCGATGGTCAAAACGGCTGCGAATTCATGATCCGTGTTTTCGAGGACACGGGCCTCGAAAACACTCCTTATAAGCGATAAAGGGCGGAAACACACAGTGTTTCCGCCCTTTATCAAGAGTAGGGGTGGAACTGGCGGGGACAAAGGGAGCAAGGTGAGCGATAGCAAACCGCCGTGATCCGGCGCCCCCGTCCAGCAGCTTGTCGACAAGCTCAGCCGGATAGCTCCGCTATCCGGCTCGTTTTATGAAAGCATCCGTTTTCTATAAACCATAGGCTTCCGGCCGGTCGAGCAGGGCGCGGATGTCCGGTTTGTCTGCCAGCCAGGGAGAGAAGGCGGTAGCGCTCCCCGCCGCGATCCCCAGTTCCAGCGCCAACGCGTAATCCCCCGTCCGCGCGTATCCGGCCAAGAACCCCGCGACCATGGAATCCCCCGCCCCCACCGCGCTGACGGCCTCGCCACGCGGGGGAATCCCCCGATGGAGCCGCCCTTCTTCATCGAGCAGCAGCGCGCCCTTGTCCGCCATCGAGACGAGCACGTTCCGCGCCCCCTGCGCCTGTACGCGGCGCGCGCAGTCCTCCGTCTGCTCCAGGCTTTCGAGCGTGACCCCGAACAGCTCCCCGAGCTCATGGTGGTTGGGCTTGACGAGGAACGGACGGTAGGGCAGTGCTTTCTCCAGGGATTCCCCGGTCGTGTCCACGACGGCGTGGACGGATTTTCCCGTCGTCAGCCGCAGGATCCGTTCATACATATCGTGCGGTAGCGCCCCCGGTATGCTGCCCCCCAGGACCAAGGTGTCCCCGTCCTCCAGAAGGCGCAGCCGTTCAAACAGGCCGTCCACCGCCTCCGGGGGAATGGCCGGCCCCCGGCCGTTGATCTCGGTTTCCCGCTCCGCCCGGATTTTCATGTTGATGCGGGAATAGCCCGTGTCCAGCCGGATGAAGGCGGCGTCACACCCCTCGCGGAGCAGCATCGCCTCGATCTGCTCCCCGGTAAACCCCGCCGAAAACCCCCACGCCTGGTTTTCGATCCCCAGGCGGGTCAGCATGATCGAAACATTGATTCCTTTTCCCCCCGGATACAGTGCCTCCGCGTCCGTGCGGTTGACCCGCCCAGGCTTCAAATCCGATACCTCCACGGCAACATCCAGGGAAGGGTTCAGGGTTATCGTATAAATCACGCGTCGTCTCTCCCATCTCGTTTCGCTCTGCCAGGGCGCTCCTATAACGCCGCAGAGGGTTCCGGCCCCCGCCTCAGAACCGCCCCGGCACACCCGCCTCCAGATATTGCCTGAGGTCGTCCGGACCCGGGCAGACGGCGTAAGCGGATTCCGCCGCTATCCGCCCTTCCAGCGTCAGCCGGGCCAGATCCTGCGCCAGCGTCCGCATCCCCTCCTTGGATCCGGTCTGCATCAGGGAGGCGATTTGATGGCCCTTGTTCTCCCGGATCAGATTGCGCACGGCGTCGTTTCCCGTCAGGATCTCGAGCGCGGCGATCCGTCCCGTCCCATCGAGGGTGGGGATCAGCTGCTGGGTCACGACCCCTTGGAGCGCGGCGCTGAGCTGCGCGCGCACCTGATGCTGGCCTTCGGCCGGAAAAACATCGATGATGCGGTCGATGGTGCTGGCCGCTCCGATGGTGTGCAGGGTGGACAGGACGAGATGCCCGGTTTCGGCCGCGGTCAGCGCCGCGGAGATCGTCTCATAGTCCCGCATCTCGCCAACCAGGATGACGTCGGGATCCTCCCGCAGGGCGGAGCGCAGCGCCCCCGCGAAGGAGGAGGCGTCCTCGCCCACCTCCCGCTGATGGATCAGCGCCCGGCGGTTCCGGTGGACATATTCGATCGGGTCTTCGATCGTCAGGATATGGACAGCTCTGTTTTCATTGATATACCGGAGCATCGCCGCGAGGGTGGTGGATTTGCCGCTCCCGGTCGGCCCGGTCACCAGAATGAGGCCGCGGGAAAGCAGCGCGAGCCTGCCCAGGATGGGCGGCAGCGACAGCTCTTCGAGCGTCGGAACCGTGTCGTTTAACAGCCGGATCGCCGCAGCGAGGCGTCCGCGTTCACGGTAGACGTTGACGCGCTGACGCCGGCCGTCGGGCAGGGTATAGCTGAAATCCGCGTCCTCCCCCGCCTCGATCCGCTCCGTTTGCCGGGGCCCCAGCATGGAACGGATCAGCACGTCCGTCTCCTCCGGCCCGACGGCAGGGCCGTCCGGCTCCAGCCGTCCGATTCTCCGGTAGGACACCGGCTGCCCGGAGGTCAGATGGATATCCGAACAGCCGCGTTCCCGCGCGGCCCGGATGATGCAATCGATGGATTCCATGGCCGTTTCTCCCCTCTTTCCGCGCTCAATCGACATAATAGGTGAGCTTCGTCAACTCCTCCGCCGTGGTGACGCCTTCCAGCGCCAGGCCGCGGGCTTCCTCCACCAGATTGGTGAAGCCCTGCTGTTCCCGCGCGTAGGCATACAGATCCTCAATAGGGCGGCGGGAGGTAATCATCCGCCGCATCTCCCGATCAACCGCGACCACCTCGTGGACCGCGATCCGCCCACGATATCCGGTCTGGCTGCAGGCCGGGCAGCCCTTCCCGCGATAGAGACGCTCCGGGGGCATCCCGAAGAGCGCCCGCTCCTGTTCGGCGGGTTGGTACGCCTCCTTGCAATGCGGACAGATCCGCCGCACCAGCCGCTGGGCCACCAATCCCACGACCGAATTGGCTACCAGGAAGGGTTCCACCCCCATATCCTCCAGGCGGACGATGGTGGACAGCGCGTCATTGGTGTGCAGGGTGGAGAGCACTAGATGCCCCGTGATGGCGCTGCGCACCGAGATGGAGGCCGTCTCGCTGTCCCGGGTCTCCCCGACCATAATGATATCCGGATCCTGCCGCAGCAGGGCGCGCAGCCCGCTGTCGAAGGTCAGGCCCGCCAGGGGATTGACCTGCATCTGGGTCACGCCGCGGATATGGCGTTCCACCGGATCCTCGATCGTCGAAATGTTGACCGGGCGGCGGACCAGCTCCTCAAGGGCGAAATACAGAGTGGTGGTCTTCCCGCTGCCGGTCGGCCCTGTCAAATATATGATGCCGTTGGGATTTTGCAGCATACGCTGGAATTTCTGGTAATTTTTCTCATTCATGCCGAACTGGCGGGCGTTGACGACCGGGGCGCTGGAGTTGAGATACCGCAGTACCACCTTTTCCCCGAACATGGACGGCACCACCGAGGTGCGCAGATTCATCTCAACGCCGTCAACCCGTGTTTTGAAATGCCCATCCTGCGGGCTGCGTTTTTCCGCGATATCCAGGTTCGACAGGATTTTGATCCGGGCGACCAGGGCAGGATGGAGTCCCCGGTCCGTCTCCAAATAAGGCAGCAGCATCCCGTCGATACGCAGGCGGATCCGGGTTTCGGTCTCCATCGGCTCGATATGGATATCGCTCGCGCCGACGTTGTAGCCGTGCAGGAGCAGGGAACTGAGCAGCTTAATAACCGGGGTCTCGTCCCCTTCTTCGATTTCCCGGATGGCCTGCGCCACATCGGGGAGGGGATCCGCGGCGACGGCGGAGGCCGCCCGCCTGGCCTCGATCTCGGAATAATACACGTCGATCGCGTGCTCGATCTCCCGCCGTTCCGCCAGGGCGGTGTCCACCGTCATACCGGTCAATTGGCGGATATCCTCGATCCCGTAAAATTTGAGCGGATCGTCGATAACCACGGTCAGACGCTGGTTGGCCTGAGAGACGGCGATGGCACAATATTTGTCGGCCAGGGTGCGGGGGATCCTCCGGACCGCCTCGATATCGACCGGGCAGGTCTCCAGGGACAGGATCTGCAGGTTCATCTTCTGGGCCATGGCACTGAGAATCTGGCGTTCGGTGACGAGACCCATTTCGACGAGCACGTCGCCCACCCGTTTGCCCGACCGGCGGTGGATTTCCAGCGCCGCGTTCAGCTGCTCGCCGGTGATATACCCCTTTTCCTTGAGGACTTCCCCTATCGGTATGTTGGTCATGTCCATTCCCCCTGTGACGGCGGCCGGCGGCCCCGCTTACTTATAGGTTTCGACTGCGGGTACATAGATATCGGGATCGCTCGACCAGCCCAACACCCGGTTGGGCGTCCCCGGATCGTGATCCGGGAACCAGTAAACCTCTTTCCAGACATCGGACTTTTTCATGATTTTCCAGCTGTTCAGGTTTTTGGTCACCGACATATAAAACGCGCCGTCGAATTCCACCACGTCGTGGTATTCATACAGGCTGCGGCCGCTGTTGCCCGCATTGACGGTTTCCCAGTCCTTATCCAGGCATTTCCAGTAGTTGGTGTGCGGCTGCCCCGGATGGGTGCCCTTGACGCCGTCAAAATAGTAAAACAGCGCGACCACCTCCCAGTACTCGCCCGGGGCGGTCTCTACGATATCGCCTGGATAATAGAGCGCGCCGTCCTCCAGCCGCCGTATGGCGGACGGATCGGTCTCCTGCCAGTACTGATCCACCGTATACGCGTCCCCACCCTCCGGCCGGGTCGGATCGGTGCCGGATGTGCCGCCGGGGTCGCTGGACACCGCTTCCTCGACGATATATGGATCCGCGTCGTAGCTGATGACCGGGTTGACCATCTCTCCGGTCACGGCGGATTCGATCACGATCGGATCGGTCCCGGCCTCGAGATTGATCAGGCGGAAAGAGGAAGCAGTTTCATACACCGGCGCCTCCCCGCTCCCCGATGAGAAGGACAAGCGGATGCGGAGCGTCGTCGATTTGACCGCCTCGGCCCGCATGGTCAGGGCCGTCCCCTGGTAGACATCCTCCCCCGTATAGGGAGAATAGGGACCTTCCTTCCGGCCCTGGTACAGCCGCCCGTCCTTGACGAACAGGACGTTTTCGTATTGGGCGCCGGCAGGGTCGCTTCCCTCCGCCAGAAGTTGGACATGGGTGGAAAAGGTGAGACGCCGGTTCAGGGAACTGTACATCTCGTCTCCGAGCATCTTCATCCGGTCCCGGGCGCTGCCGCCGGAGAGGACGCGGCTGGCAAACAGCATGATGGACAGGGAAACCGCCACCACAATGGCCAGGATGGCAAATCCCGCCATGATCTCCACGAGCGTCATCCCCCGCCGGTCCATCCGGAGCCGCCGTCCTGTCATCCGTCTCTCCCCTTTCATGCGGGCTATCCGGTCATAGCAGCCCGCGCCATTCGGCCTCGTTGTGGATCATGGCTTTCAGCGCCGGCCAGGTCATGTTCACGATATCCGATTTGTCCCGTCCGACCAGGCGGTAATACCAGACACGCTCCTCATGGTCGTACACCAGGCGGGTGTTCCAGTTGTCCCCTTGGCCGAAACCGGCAAATATGAAGGTATCGTCATAACTGGTCACGGGCGGAATCAGATAAGGCTGGACATAGACCGGCTTGGCAAACAAACCGTCGGCCTTCGATTCCCGTTCGATCTCCTCCGGCGTCAGATACCGCCGGAGAAAATCCGGGGATAGGGTGGGCCAGCTGCCGCCGTATTTGTACTCCCGCAGCCAGTTGCGAAACGGGGAGTTGTTGATATACGAATAGGTATACCCTGCCTCCAGGCGCTGCTGGGGCGTCATCTTCCGCAGCTCCTGGAGCCAGTAGATGTAATTGTTGCGCAGGCTCTCCTCGAAAGAGACGGTGACCGGCTCGAAGCTGTACAGCCGCGCGCCCTTGCCGGTTTCCCCCGCCGTTACCACCCGGCCGGAAAAGCTCACGCTGTTGCCGCCGATGGGCAAAGTGAGCCTGAGTTCCTCCTCCTGGTCCGTCTCCTGCTTCTCGATGGCTTCAAACGCGGCCTGCCCGTTTTTCTCCCGGATATCGCCTTCCCGGAGGATTTTCTGCGCCACCACAAATGCGGAATACATGGTCACCAGGACCAACGCCAGAATCACCAGCCCGCAGACCGACTCCACCAGGGTCGAGCCCCGGTTGTCCGCCAGAACCTTCCGCTTACGTTTCATTCAGATGCCACCCCTTCCAAGGTATCCCCGCTGTATGCCGCGAGATACCATGTCAGAGTCTTCTCCTCGGGCTGTCCGGTTTCGGAATCCATCCCGCCCGGGGTGCTCTCCTCCCCCTGGCGCTGCAGGACCCCGACGAGGGACGCCGTGACGCTCCGTGTCTCGCGTCCCTTCACTGCCGTGGCTGTCACCGTGATCTCCCGCCTCGTCGTGTTGCCGTCGTAAGGCTCCAGCACCGCGTGCAGCGAGCAGCGGCCCATGTCGGCGGCGAACCCGACGTCCTCCACCGTCCAGGCCTCTTCTAGCAGATAAGCGAAAATCTCCGCCGCCGTCGGGGAACCGGAGATGAATTCCTGCGCCACCATATCCGCGGCCGAGCGGGCGGTCAGATAGGCCTGACGGGCGTCGTCATTCCGCCGGCTGCGGTTCTGGTAGGCCAAGGAGATGCTCAGCACCGCGCCCACCAGGATTAAGAGGAATCCTGCGACCGCCATAGCCCAAATGATGCCGGAACCGCCTTCCTCCTTGAGTTTCCGGAACATGGACGCACCTCCCTTTCTCCGCCGGTCCCGGTTCCTACGCCTGGGTCTCCCCCGCCGGCGACTCCAGGCGGGATTCCAGCATATATACATCCAGGGATATCACGAATTCGTCCGGAGCCTGGCCCCGGCCTCTCGAAAAGGCTGCGCTGCTTATATGAAGCTGCGGCTGCGCGTCGTAAGCGGCGGCCAGGGCCGCGAAGAGATCATAGGAGGCGGTGCCGCCGATCTGGAACGTCCGCACGGCCATCTTTGCATCGGAGGACGCGGACGGGGACGCCTCCTCCGGCAGGTAGGCCGCCGGCGTTTTCGCGGATACGGGGTTTATCACCAGGCTGGTAGGCGTGATACCCAGATCGAGCGCCAGGCTGGTCAAATAGGCGTCGTACAGTTCGCTGGGGATCCCTTCGACGAACAACCCCTCGTATAAGGCGTCGCCCTCTTTTTCCAGCTCCTCGATCCGGGCAAGGGTCTTTTCCAGGGTGTTCCGCCGGATTTCCATCTCCATCTTTTGCGTTTCGGCCGCGTCCAGCGCGTCCCGCATCTCTGCGTTGCGGGAGACGGCCGGCAAGATGAGCAGACAGACAGTCCCGGCCGTGATCGCCAGGCAGAGCAGCAGATAGAGCAGGGTTTTCTCCCGCCGGTTCAGTTTACTGGCCATTGGAAGCCCCCTCCCTGCCCTTCAAAAGGGCGGTGATTTGAAACTGGTAGCTCTCCGTCCCCTCTGTATCGCCCCGCTGGACATAGCCGGTATAATCGACCCCCAGGAAATACCCCGATGTGCGCAGCCGGGCGACATAGGCGGCGGTATCATCGATCCGGGAGGCTGTGCCCGCTATCGACAGTGTCCCGTCCGCATAGGTCAGGTCGTCCAGCCGCATCCCGTCGAGGGTACTGGCGCGGATCACGCCGAACAACTCCGCCGACAGGCTGGGATAGCTGTCGATGGCGTCCCGCACAGCCCTGGCGCTGTCCACCTGTTTTTGCAGGGCGGCGGCCTGCGCCTGAGCGGCGAGCGCTCGCTGGTAAACACTGTCCGTGTCCATGGCGCCGACCGCCTGAGCGAGGCTTTCCGAGCGCAGGGAATACTGATAATGCTGCCAGGAGAGCAGGCCGAAGGTCCCCATTCCCCCTGCGAGCAGCACGATCGGGAGGGCCGCCAGCAGGAATTTCTTCCCACCAACAGTCGCGCGGGCCGCCTTGCGGTCTTGCTGGGCATGGAGAAAATCAATGCCCTTGGAAGGCAGTTTCTTCATCGTGCGTTTCCCGTCCTTTCTGGGATGACGGCCGGGTGCCGCGAGAACATCCGGCGCTGTCGGCGCGGCATTCGGCCCGGTCCGGCCGGAATGGGCCGGCCGTGTTTCACTTTCCGATCAGGCCGCCGACCGCGGCCAGGTACGTCCCGGCGTCCACCGGGCCGTTCCGGACGATCCGGGGAGAGTCCGGTAGAGGATCGACCGGGACGCCCAGGAAAGACGCCGCTTCGCGGCATCGGGAGACCACCGCGCCGTCGAGGCCATACAGATAGACATGGTCGAGCTTGACGTCGCCTTTTTCGGATTTATAGAACTGCTGGATGGCCGACAGCCGCGCCGCCATCCCGGAGGCATATTCCTCCGATTCGGGATCTCCCTCCAGCCTGGCGCTGTTGGAGAACAGATAGCGGTTCCCCTCGAAGAGCGCACAGGACATACGGTTCCGTTCCACCGTAGTGAGGACATAGGCCGAACGGTCGAACGACGGGAACAGGGAAACCGCCCGGATCAGCGCGTGAAGCCCTACATCGCAGGAGGACAGCGTCACCCCCATGGCAGAAAACAGCGCCCGGTAGCCTTCCAGCAGGGCACGGCTCATTGCGCAGCACAGAATCCGGCCTCGGTTTTCGTTCCCCACGCGATTTTCCAGCACCGCGTAGTCGTATATCGGCTCTTCGTCCCGATCGGCGTCCCGACCGAATTCGCGGCGGACGGTCTGGCGGATCGCGGCCGGGCGCAGGAACGGGATCTCGACCGCCTTGGTATGGATCTCGCTGCTTTCCACCACAATATCCACATGTTTCCCTATCCGGGGCTGCAAGCCGTTCAGGGCCTCACACAGCCGCCTCTCATCGGTGATGACCCCGTTGAGGAGGATCCCCTCGTCCAGTCGGACGGTGGCGGCGTCCTGGATCGTCACCCGGTTTTTCCCCGCGGAGCCCCGCAGGAATTTGACCGTGTCGCTCCCGAAATATAAGATGGAATTCATCGTCCCACTCCTATCCGATATTCTGATACATGGTGTAGAGCGGCAGCAGCACGGAAACCATCACGATTCCGACGCCGACCGCCAACAGCACGATCATGGCCGGCTCCAGCATGGCGATCAGGCGGTCGATCGCCTTTTCCGACTCGAAGTCGAAACCATCCGCCATGTTGTCCAGCATCTCGTCCAGACGGCCCGCTTCCTCCCCGATCAGGGCCACCGAGGCCAGCTTCGGCACGAACCCGTCGACCTCCCTAAGCGCCTGGGAAAGGGGCGCGCCGCCCCGCACCTGGGCGATCACGCGGCCGAACTGCGCGGCGATATGCCGGTTCCCGACCGTGTCGGCCGACACAGTCAGCGCCTGCAGGATGGACAGGCCGCTGGTATAGAGGGTACTGAGGGTACGGGCGAAACGGGCCGTATAAATCGTACGCATCAGCTTGCCGATTTTGGGGATCCGGAGCTTAAATACGTCCAGCTTCAGGCGCACCCCGGCGTTCTGCAGCACAATGGCCAGGACGAGCAGAACCCCGATTGCCGCCAGCAAGCAGACGTCCCAATGCACAATAAGGGTCTGGCTGATCGCCATCATCGCCCGGGTGATTCCCGGCATTTCCACGCCCAGGGACTGGAACGACGCCAAAAACTGGGGCAGGATGAAGACGAACACCCCGAAAAAGACCAGGATCGCGACGACGATCAAGATGGCCGGATAAATCATCGCGCTCTTGATCTTGCTGCGGATCTTGTGTTCTTTTTGATAATGGAGCCCGACCTTTTTCGCGGCCTGGTCCATCTTGCCGCTGGCTTCGCCCGAGCGGAACAGACTGATCATCAGTGGCGGAAAGGCGCCGTGCTGCGCCTCGAGCGCTTCGCTGAAGCTCCGTCCCTGCTGTAGATCCCGGTACACCTGCTGATAGAGCTCCCGCTGCTTCGGCTTCATATCGCCCTGCAGAAAGAGGCTCATAGCCCGCACCAGGGGGATCCCGGAGGCGAGCATGGTGGAGAGCTCGGCCGAAAATTCGGAGAGCTCATTTATCTTCGGCCTATAGACGCTCCTGTCGGCCGCGGCGACCTCCCGGCAGCTCTCCAGAAAACGCCCCTCCTGCCGCAGGAGGGCGGCCAGCTCGTCGGGGCTGACGGCCTCCCGCCGGCCCCGCGCCGTCGCCGACTGCACGTCCCTCGCCTTGTATTGATAAAGCGGCATATGGACCTCCTCCTTTCCCCTGCCGTCAAAGTCCGAGCAGTGCAATGTACGTGTCCATGACGGGGGTATAAAACAGGCGCGCCGCCAAAATGCCGGCCGCCAGATAAGGCCCGAAGGCCACGTGATCGCCTTTCTTCACTTTCTTGAGGGCCATTTTCACCATGCAGACCAGGCCGCAGCCCACCACCGCAAAAAAAGCGGACAGCAGGATGGCTTTCCATCCCAGAAGAAAACCGCACACGGCGAGAAGCTTGATATCGCCGCCCCCGAAGCAATCGGGGATCAGGCGGGTGAGGAGGAGCAGCGGCAGGCTGACGGCAAAAAAGCCAATCACCCGGCCGAGGATCCCGGAAAAACCGGTCAGTGCCAGGTCGAACAGGATGGGGGCGAGAAACGCCAGCACCAGCCCGTTCGGAATAATCATCGCCTGCATGTCGATGAGGAAGACACAGAGCAGCAGGGATGCGACCAGCCAGGCGTTCATCGTTTGAAGCGTCAGCCCGTACCGCCAAAGGCACAGGACATACAGGCCTCCCGCGGCCGCCTCTGTCAGCGGGTAACGCATCGAAATTTTGGCATGGCAATAGCGGCACCGTCCCCGCAGGAAGAGATAGCTGAACAGCGGGACCAGGTCCCAAACCCGCAGGGTTTCTCCGCAGGAGGGGCAATGGGAGCGTCCCCGGACAAAGGATTCTCCGGCGGCGGCGCGCAGGGCCGCGACGTTGAGAAAGCTGCCCACGCAGCAGCCGATCAGGAAACTATACAGATAGAGGAGAAACCATATCCCCGCCATGCGCCGTCCTCCTCTTCCAATTCCTGTACAGCCATCCCCCCGAACGCTGCCGGTTCGCAAGACTCCATTTGCCTTCTTCAGGAGATTCATGGTCGTTTTTCATGTGCCGCGGCCCTTGGGCGTCTGATTTCGGCCGGCATGACACATAGAAAAGGCCTTTGCCATAACCCGCAAAGGCCTTTTCCCGGTTCCATTTTTTCGGACCGCAACCTTTATTCCATTTTGCGGGAACCACGGCTGCGCGAGAGCGGTGTTTCCATTATCCGCCGAAAGACTTGGCAAGGAGCCGAAGCGGCGGTCCCTGCGTTCAATCTGTTTTTGTGGATTTAAGGGTATAGATATTGGTCGAACCGGCGTCCGTCTCCTGCACCGATGTGGGAATGGCGCCTTTTTCGATGGTGGCCTTATCACCCAGCAGAATTTTGACATATTTGCCATCCAAACGGCTATCCGCATAATAAAACACAGTGATAGTATCGATCGTGCCGGCATTTTCCTTGTATTCGACCGTGCAGGCCATCCCCGTCGGAGCATTGGGGCTCATATACGCGGTGATATCGTCGAGCGTTACCTTCTCGGTATCCGTCTCGGTCCGCTTGAGCTCGAAGGCGATGTAGGCAGCGCGGGCGTCGGCCAGAACGGCCTTGTCCTTGGCGTCGTTCAGGGCACCGATCATGGTGGGCACGGCAATGGCGATCAGAATGGCCAGGATAGCCAGAACAACCAGGAGCTCTACCAGGGTAAAGCCCTTCTTGTTCTTCAGGACTTTTTTCATATGTTTAACCTTCCTTCTGATGTCACCCGCGCCTTGCCCGTGGGTGAAAATATACTACCTGATGTCCACTATACCATGGTTTGTCGAAGCCGTCAAACTAAAATAATGGAATTGGGGAGAAAATAGCAAATTTTCTGTTTTTTCGTCTGCGCGTGCGGCACAGCAAAGCCCGGCGGCCACAGGGATATTCCTGCGGCCGCCGGGCGGCGGAATCACGATTTTTCCTTGAAGAGCAGGAGCAGGCTCAGGTAGAGGCTGACGGCGAGCAGCGTGATGTTGTAGCCGCTCATCACCAGGACGAAAAAGCCGGCCGCCGCGATGGGAAACAGGGTAATGACAGACACCCGCAGCACCCATTTCCGCGCCGGCTCCTCCTCCATGCGCATGGCCAGCAGGCAGTACAGCGCCTGCCCGCCGTCCAGGGGCTCAATGGGCAGCAGGTTAAACACCCCCAGGGTCAGGTGGACCAAGGCGGCGGTCTCATTCCCCCTAAAGCAGGAGAGGATGCAGAAGGTCACGAGATTCACCGCCGGCCCGGCCAGGGAAACCAGAGCGTTCTGCCGGTATCCGAGGCGCCTGGCCGGATCCTGTTCCACCCGCATGCCGAACAGTCCCAGAACCATCCGTTTCGGTTTGCAATCGAAAGCCAGCAGGGCGATAAGATGCCCCATTTCATGCATCAGGGAGGCAGCCAGGCACCAGAGGGAAAACACGCTGGGGTCGAGCGTGACCGCCACCGCGACCATGGCAGGAAACAGCAGGCTGAACCGGCAGACGACGCCGCCGATGCGCACCTCAAGCATACAGCCCTTCCGGCATCAGGGGCAGCGGATCATACGCCGTCCCATTGAGGAATGCGGAGACGTGCAGATGATTGCCCGTCGAGTCGCCAGTGCTTCCCACCCGCGCCACCGTCTCCCCCGCCCGGACCACCGCGTCCTTTTCCGCGAGGATTTCGGAGCAGTGGGCATAGAGGATCTCCAACCCGCCCCCGTGATAGAGCTTGATGTAACGGCCGTAGCTCTTGTCGGTCCCGGTCTCCCGCACCACCCCGTAGAACATCGCGGCGACTGGGGTCCCCTCCGCCGAACCGATGTCCAGCCCGGTGTGGAACCCGGTCCCCCCCTGTATGGGATCCTCCCGGTATCCGAACCAGGAGGTGTAATGTCCTTCCGGAATCGGCCGGTATGCCGTCCGGTTGACCTGCAGCTTGGCAAAGGTCGCCCCGTCAGGGGCGTACAGCGCCTTGACCGTGCTCATCGGCACGTCCTGCCCTCCGGTCCCCTCTTCGCCGCCATTTCCGTCCGGCACGGAGGCGGCGTCGCCGGACGAAGAAGAGGATTCTCCGCCGGCCTCCTCCCCCGCCTTATCGAACAGGCCGGCAATGGTGGAGGCGAAGGTATTGTCCATGATGGATTGGTTGAATTTCTCCCGCAGCTGCTCGAAGGCGTTTCCTCCGGCCACCCGCAGCAGCAGGGCGATGAGGAGCACAACCGCGCAGGAGATGCTCTGCACCAGCAGGAGCTGCCATCCGGCGGGGGACGCCCGCCTGGCGTTCCCCCCGGACGGACGGCGGCCGCCCGGCAGACTGCGAAACGGGCGCCCCTCACGGAACGGGCGTTCTTCCGGCATTTTCTGACTCATTCCTTTCTGCCAGCCGGGGAATCATGCGGCCACGTGAACCGGCACGATCAACCCTGTTTGAAACTCCATCGTTCAAACACGCGGCCATTCCTATCGTGGAAGCCGGAGGTCCGGGCGTCCGCCGCAGGCCTCCGGCTTAGGCGCTGTTTTCTTTACACGATGATGCAGATGAGGCCGCTGCATCCCTCGTTGATGATCCGCTCGACCGTCTCCTTGAGCTTGAGGCGGGCATCGGAGGGCATCCGGTAGAGCTTGTTGTGCAGCCCCTCATTGACCAGCCCGTACAAGGATGTGCCGAAGATGTTGGATTCCCAGATTTTGGAGGGGCTCTCCTCGAATTCCCGCAGCAGATAATTGACCAGTTCTTCTGACTGCTTCTCCGAGCCCACGATGGGGGACACCTCGGTTTGGATGTTTGCCTTGAGCATATGGATCGAAGGCGCCTCCGCCCGCAGGCGGATGCCGTAGCGGCCGCTCTGTTTGATGATCTCGGGTTCCTCCAAGGTCATCTCCTCCAGGGACGGCATGACGATGCCGTAGCCGGTGGCCTCCACCTCGTCCATCGCGTTCTTGATCTTGTCGTACCGTTTCCGGATGGCGGCGAGCTCGGTCATGGTATTCATCAGGGAGGCCTCATCTGTAATCGGGATGCCGGTGGTCTCCCCAAGGATCTGATAGAACAGGTCGGGCTGGACGCTGACCGCGATGGTCCCGCTGCCCCGGCCCAGCTCCACCGCGGTCAGCCGCGCGTTATCCACATACTCGCAGGCGATGATCTCGCTCGCCATGGCGGAGATCTGGCTGATCTTCTTGGCGTCGGCGGCGGCAGCCCGGATGGATTCGACGATGGCCTGGCGGATGGGATGCGTCTTGGGCAGGCCGGTCAGCCATTTGGGCAGCTCGATGCCGATTTCCCGGACCGGGAACTCGAAGAGGACCTTTTCAAGGATCCGGCGGATCCCCATTTCATCCAGCTCCAGGCAGTTGACCGGCATGACCGGAACGCCGTATTTGCTTTCGAGCTCGGCGCTGAGCTGCAGGGCCGCGGAGGAGGTGGGATTGACCGAATTGAGCAGCACGACAAAGGGCTTGTGGATCTCCTGCAGCTCCCGGACGACCCGCTCCTCCGCCTCGGCATACTCCTCCCGGGGGATTTCGGTGATGCTGCCGTCGGTGGTGACCACCAGTCCGATGGTGGAATGCTCGTTGATGACCTTGCGGGTCCCCAGCTCGGCCGCCATGTTAAAGGGGACCTCCTCGTCGAACCACGGGGTTTTGACCATCCGGGGCGCGTTGTCCTCGATATATCCCAACGCGGAGGGGACGATGTACCCCACGCAGTCGATCATCCGCACATTGAGGGTGGCGGTGCCGTCCACGGTGATGGTGACCGCATCCTCGGGGATGAATTTCGGTTCGGTGGTCATGATGGTCCGGCCGGCCGAGGACTGGGGGAGCTCATCGGTGGCCCGCTCCTTTTTGTATTCACTGTCGATGTTCGGGATCACCAGGGTATCCATGAACCGCTTGATAAAGGTGGACTTGCCCGTGCGGACCGGTCCCACCACGCCGATGTAGATGTCGCCGCCCGTCCGGCGGGCAATGACATCGTAAATGTTTTGTCCTTCCATCTCGTCGCCCTCCTACTTCAGCATAACGGTACGAGCAGCATGGTGTCCTCGGGCAACACGTCCGCCGCCAGTCCGTTTTCCTCCATGACTGCCTCCATGGAGGTGTGACAGCTCTTCGCGATCTCCCACAGCGATTCCCCGCCGCCCGCGAAATAGATTTTCAGCGCGCAGCGCTGTTCCGCCTCGCTTTTGGCAAAGGGGGCGCTTTCATCCGCCGTCATCCCGGTAACGGCCACGCAGCTGTCCGTCATCATGCAGTGGCGGCTGACCCCGACCTGCACCCGGACATCCATCTGCTGGGAATTCAGGCTGAATTCCACCCCCAGCACCTCGAGCTCGGCGGTCATACTGCTGCATTTATCGGAAAAATCCAGGGTGAAATCCACCGGGCGCTCATAGTAGGAGATCATCCCGGCCGCGTCCTTCGCGAGCATGGAGACGAGCAGACGGCCGTCAACGGCCGACCCCTTCTCTTCGCAGCGGGTGGCTACCGGGGCGGCCTCACACCACATGTCGACGATCCCGGCCACTCCCTCGGGCGGCAGTTCGAGCGTCTCCTTGACCGGGCAGACGTCCTTTCGGATCCCGAGAAGCTGCTGGGTTTCCACCCGGCGGGTGTCCAGCTTGAGCGGGCAGCTCGTCAGATAGGCGTCGGTGATGATCTCGGAGGCACCCGTGCGGTAGCACTGGACCTGGGCCTGCAGCTTGATGGAGACCGACAGCAGGACATTTTCCCCGTTGGGATTCTGGGTGATATGGACATCGCACACCGTCACGTCCGCCCGGCAATCGCAGAACCATTCCTCATCCAGACCGTCGACATCGACGATCTGACTGAACGGGATCTCGTGCTCCACCCGGTCCATAGTCCCGGCGACGGTATCGTTCGCGTACAGGGTACACAGGAGCACCTCGCCCTTGAGGATGACCTTGCCCGGCATCATCTTGCAGTCCTGGACATTGGCCACCGCCTCGCTGCGGATGAGGGTCTCGGCCGGCAGCTTGCCTGACCCGAGCTCGAGCACCTCGCTGATGGTGAAGGGCTTTTCCGCCGACGAGGCCGGAACCGTATAATACAGCGGCTTGGTCCGGGTATAGACCCCCTCCCCTCTCGCGGAGGAAACCACCTCCTGGCCGCCCTCGGCCGTGACCTTCAGCTTGACGCTGAACGCCCCGTGGATATCGAGGCGGCGGGGGCTGGTGGCCCGGCAATTGACGTAGTTCGGCTTGGCATCGAGACGGATGCATGCGCCGACCCCGGCGTTTTTGACATTGAAGGTGCTGGTAAAGGGCTGCGTGAATTCACAGCTGCGCACGCATTTGCGGGCCTCGTCCAAATAGAGCACCCGCAGGTTGGCCACACCGTCCGCGATCAGCCGGTCCCCGCTTAGCTGCTTCGACTGCACCACCGGCTTCATGGTGCATTTGAGGACCGCCGCGATATCGGGGAGATAATCGGGCAGTACAAAATCGCAGTCCACCGGCCGTTCATCAAAGTCGTCAAACAAGGATTCCGTGGTGCCGATGACCTTGTTTGTCACCTGAATGTCCATGTACACCTCTCCTTTATGCTCTTGGCTTTTCTATCACCACTATATTCGCCCTGTCCACGGAGTATTCCAAGAGCTTGCGGCAGCGGAACAAAAAAGTCCCGCCCTCCGGCTCTGCTTGCGGCAAAGCCGGAGGGCGGGACGCTGGTAGATAAACCTATCCTCAGATTTTGCGGCCGGACGGATTCTCGTGGGCGTGGGACCTGGGAGAGGCACTCACGGCGGCCGCTTTTGCACCGCCTGGGTTTTGTTGTACACGACATCCCCCGGAGAACCCTAAAAACAGGCCCTCCGGGGGACGTCGCGCTGCATCTTTATCAGTCAGCCGGTTACAGCAGGGAATCCAGCTCCGTCTCCTCCGCAAGGCTGGTCAGGATCCGGTCGCAGAGCATCAGGCAGCGCGGCAGATGGTAGGGCCCCTTCCACATGGAACCCTTCTGGGTATGGGAAACCGAGCCGTCCCGGTGGAGATACCCGTACCATTCTCCCTGCTCCCGGTCGGGGAAATGTCCGAACGCATAGGCATGGACTTTTTCAAACCACCGCCAATACCGGTCCTCCCCGGTCAGTTTGTAAGCGGTCAGAGTGGAAATCAGCGCTTCGTTATGTACCCACCAGAGCTTCATATCCCATTCGAGCTGTTCACACGGCCGGCCGTCCACATCCACGAAATACAGGATGCCGCCGTATTTTTCATCCCAACCCCGTTCCAGCGACCAATCGAGGATCTGGAGCGCTTTCTCCAGCAACCCCCGGTCCTTTGTCTGCTGCGCCTGGTTCATCAGAAACCAGGCATTTTCACAGGAATGGCCCGGATTGATGGTGCGCCCGGCTGGATTGTCCAGATGGGAGCCATCCGGCAAGACTGTTTCCAGCACGCAGCGCAGCGTGGGCTGATAGTGGATGCGCAGCAGGTCATCCGCAATCTCCCGGGCGACCCCTTCGTAATACGCCGCTTTGCCGGGATCGCACCGCCGCAGCACCTGGGCGCTGCTGAGAAGCACCATCGGCACCGCCGCACTGCGCTCCTCCCGGGTGGAGGCATAGGTCTTGGGGGTGATCTTGTAGGGATCGGACGAGGGCTCACGGTAAAGACGCAGCATCAGGTCAAAGCAGGCTTCCGCCTTGTCCAGCGCGCCGGCGTCCCCAAAGGCCGCCGCGTATTCCGCCATCCCGACGACGTAAAAGCTCTCGGAAAACAGATACCGCCGTTTCCGCAGCGGGCGTCCGTCCCGCGTGGTCTGAAAAAACATCCGTCCGTCGGTGTCTACGCAATGGCCTTCGAGAAAGCGCCGGGCGAGCTCCGCGCCCTCCCGCCACGCTTTCTGTTCCCCATACTGCCGGCATAGGGCGGAAAACGTCCAGAGGCACCGCCCCTGGAACCACACCGACTTGTCATCGTTGTAACTCCGGCCGGCCCGATCAACCGAGGTGATGCACCCGCCGTATTCCCGGTCGAGCAGGTCGCTGCGCATCCAGAAGGGCATCACATCCTCCAACAGCTCCCGGCGGTAGAAATCCCGATAATCCATCAAGGTTTTTTTCATGGGCTCTCCTCCTCCTACGTCCGATGACAGGCTCGATTTCACGCAACCGTGTCAAGGCCGTCCGGACCATTGCTTTTTTTGAGTGTACCGCACTCCTCCGCAGATTTCAACGGGCTGGGTTGTCCGTCTGGTTGTCCAAATTTGCCTTTTCCCTGTCGGGCGGCTATCCATATCTCTCGAAAACAGGGGAAAAAGGTGCTTAAAACAGCCAGTTTTTGACAAAAACCGGCCTGTTTTGCCCGCTATCGGGTCTCTGGTTGTCACTTTTTGCTCTGGTGGTTGTGAATATACAGCGGAAGCGCCCTGAGTTCTTGAAGTGCCGTTTTTTGTATGCTATGCTGAACATGCACCAAGATATCCATGCGATTTTGGCAACTCTATATATAGAGGTAGGAGGAACATCCATGGTAGGCAACCGCACCCCGGTGTATCCGGATCTGGTTCTGATCGAAAACGGCGTCCCCCGCGCGGTCATCGTCCTCTCTGAACAGCCGACCGAAAAGGCCAAGGCCGCGGCCGACGATCTCTGTTCCGTCCTGGAACAGATGAGCGGGGCCCGTCTCCCCATCGTCAGCGATGCCGCCTCTGTGGAAGGTACCCGCATCCTGGTGGGCGAATCCCATGAAACCGTCGCGCTCGGGATCGAAACACCCCACGGATATCCGGAAAACGAACGGGTACTGGTCCAGCGAAAAGGCGACTGCCTCGTCCTGCTCGGCAACGATGACGAGGTGTTCACCGGTACCGCTTTCGCCGTGACCATGCTGCTTGAAAAACTCGGCTGCGGCTGGTTCGGGCCCGAAGAGCTCTGGCAGGAGATCCCCCACAAGGAGACCATCGCGGTGGGATACTTACATATCGACCACGTCCCCGCGTTCGAGTCCCGGCAGACCTTTGTATTCCGTCGGAATCCCGCGCTTGCGCGCCGCTGGTACATGGGCGGCAGCAATAAGCAGATCGACCACGCCTACCACGCCCTTTTCCCGCGGGAGCAGTATTTTGAGCAGCATCCCGAATGGTACTGCCTGGTGGACGGCAAGCGCAACCCCTACATCGATTGGTGGCAGATGTGCTACTCCAATCCCGAGGTGGTACAGGAAACCATCCGGAAGGTGGATCAGTACCTGACGGAGCATCCGGACTGTACCCAGGCGGCCCTCTCCGCGAACGACGGATTTTTCGAGGGTTTCTGCGAATGCGAGGAATGCCGCAAAATGGGGACGCCCGGCGAAACGATGGTCCGCTTTGTCAACCAGATCGCCGAAGGCCTGGAAGAAAAGCATCCCGACAGGCAGTTGATGTTCTTCATCTACTTCCCCACTTATGATCCGCCGCGGGTGAAAATACCGCTGCATAAAAATGTGATGCTGATGTTCTGCAAGGAATCGTGTATGTTTCATTCAGTGGATACCGGTCCCGATTGCGGATATCATATTCGATATGCATACGATTTCGGACATACGTATTATGCCTTGCCCTTCCTGGAAAACGCCAAAAAGTGGATTGAGATGACGGGGTGCCGGAACGTTTCCATCTGGGAGTGGTATTGTCCGGCAGCGGCCAATCCGATCTGGAAGGACCTTCCCTGGGTACAGGGGGATCTCGCCACCCGCAACCAGCGCTGCTTCAAGGATACGCTCGGCGCCCGTTACATCTATTACGATCAGGGCCCGGTGGAAAGCTATCACGACACCGAAGCGAGCTATCCCCTGCGCTGGCCTTTGTGGTATGTGGCGGCCAAGGGGATGTGGGACAGCCGGCCGACGGCCTCCGAGCTGCTGATGGACGCCTGCAAAAAACTGTTCGGACCCGCGGCGGACCTCCTTTTCTCCTACTACAGCGGCCTGGCCGACATCAACAGCAACTGCCATGCGAAAGGCATCGCCTGGCACATGCCCGAACCCTACGAGCTGTATACCCCCGAAGCGATCGACCGGATCGACCGGATCCTCGCCGGCGCGGAGGAACTGCTGCCGCTGCTGAGCGAGCGCGAACGGCTGCGGGTGGAAAACCAGCTTTCCCTGTGGAACAAAGCGAAGGGCGTCGTCAGGCAAAGCCGGCAGGACGCTCAAACCCAATCCGATACAGAGGAGCCGATGTGACATGACGACGCTGACATTTGACGAACTGACCATCCGGGCGGGCCATTTGGGCGGAGAGAGCAGCCTGCCGTCCATCCTGCCCGTACTCAATGTCCAAACCGAAAAAAGCGCCCGGCTGGACGAAGACGACGAAATTTTCTTCGACATCGGCAAAATCCGGAGCATCTTCCCCTATAATCAACAGGATCTGTACGACCGCGCGCTCGATCCCCAATCTTTCCGCACCGCGGTGCTGGAAAACGACTTCCTGCGGGCGGTGTTCCTGCCGGAGCTCGGCGGACGGCTGTGGTCCCTGTTCGACAAAAAAGCGGGCCGGGAGCTGCTGTACGTCAACGACGTGGTGCGCTACTGCAACTTAGCGCTGCGGAACGCCTGGATCAGCGGCGGGGTGGAATGGAACATCGGCATGATCGGGCACAGCCCCTTCACCTGTGCGCCCCTGTTCACCGCCCGCCTCGAGGCCGGGGACGGCACCCCCATCCTGCGGATGTACGAGTACGAGCGGCTGCGCGGCATCACCTATCAGATGGATTTTTCGCTGCCGGAGGGTTCGCCTCTCCTGCTCTGCCGCATGCGGGTCACCAATTTGCAGAACAAGACCATCCCCATGTACTGGTGGAGCAACATCGCGGTGCCTGAAACCCCCGACCGCCGCATCGTGGTACCGACGGATGAGTCCTATTACAGCTTTTGGAGCACAGTGGCGAAAACCCCTATCCCGATGCGGGCGGGCAAGGACGTCACCTATCCGGTCAACACCGAGTGCTCGATGGATTACTTCTACCGCATTCCGGAGGAGAACCGGAAATACATCGCCTGTCTGGACAAGGACGGCTATGGGCTGGTCCAGACCTCCACCCGCCGTCTGAAAGGCCGCAAGCTGTTTGTATGGGGACAAAGCGAGGGCGGACATACCTGGCAGCGGTTCCTGACCGACAAAGCCGGCGATTACTCCGAAATCCAGGCCGGGCTCGCACGCACACAGTACGAGTGCATTCCCATGCCGCCCTGCTCGGCATGGGAATGGGTGGAAGGCTATGGTGCGATGTCCGCCGACCCCGCCAAGGTTCATGGCGGATGGCCGGAGGCCCGCCGCGAAGTGGAACAGCGGCTCGAGGAACGCATGCCCGCCGACGCCCTGGAAGGGATCCTGATTCGTTCCCGGGCCGATTATGTGTTCAAAAAAGGCGATCTCATCCAAAACGGGTCCGGGTTCGGCGCCCTCGAAAACCGCCGCCGGCAGCAGACGGGGGAACGGCTGCTGCCTGAACATCTGGACTTTGGAGAACCGGGGGACGCACAGCGGCACTGGATGGAGCTGCTCGAAACCGGCCGTCTGCCGGAGCCCCGGCCGGACGAGGTGCCCCCCTCCTACCTCGTGGACGATGCCTGGTTCGACCTGGTGCGGCGTTCGCGCGAACAGGACGGTCGGAACTGGTACGCCGCGTACATGGAAGGCCTCTTCCACATGAGCCGGGGGGCCTATCCCGAGGCTGAGACGTGCTTCGAGGCCTCCCGGGCGTTGCAGCCCGCCTGCTGGAATCTCTACGCCCTGGCAATCTGCCGCTATGCGCAGCGGGATACCGAAGGCGGCGTCCCCTACCTCCTGGAGGCCATGGACCGGCGCCCCGAGGATGTATCCCTGGCCCGGGACGTGTTCCGCTTCCTGCAGGAATGCGGGCAATATGACCGGATCGTGGAGCGCTATACTGCCTTCTCCACGCAGCTCCAGCAGGACGGGAAGCTCAAATTCTATCTGGCCAGCGCCTATGCCCATCTGGGAGAGCTGGACAAAGCCGAGGAGCTCCTGTATGAAAACGGTTGTCTGGTGGTGCCGATCATCCGGGAGGGAGAGATGTCCCTGACCTCCCTGTGGTTCTATATCGAAGAGCAGAAGTATAAGAACCGGGGCGAACCGTTCGATGAAAATGCCGTGCAGCCCCCCGCTTTCCTCGATTTCCGGATGGGGGTAGCCGACGTTTAGACACGACCAGAAACGGAGGAGTGTCCTTTGCTGCGTGGCTTAAAGTTCCACTTCGACAATGAATATGTTTCCGAACCGGTCCACTACGGCCCGGTCCTGCTGTGGCAGATCGGGGACATCGGCTGTGATCCCGGATATCTGGTCAAGGACCATGAACAGTATTGCTATGAGATCACCTGTGTAGTAGGGGGATGCGGCACCATTTCAAGCGGCGGGGCCGAATATCCAATCCGCAAGGGACAGCTCTATCTCAACCGTCCGGGTGAGATCCATCGCATCCGATCCGATTTGATGGATCCCATACGGTATTTCTACCTCGGTTTCGATTTCGACCGCGCTCATATGAACCCGATGTGGACGGCGATCAAAACATCGTTCGATGCCTGTGAGCATCCGCTGGTGGAGGATCTGTTCGACATCAATGCCTCCTTTTCCGCCGCGTTCAATGAAATGATGACCAAGGACGACGTGGCCCAGGAGCTCATACGCGGCTCGATTTATCAGATCCTGCTGCAATCCCACCGGGCTTTCAACCGCAAGAAACCGCAGCGCTACATTTCCGGGCTGTCGACGGAGCAGGCGAGCCAGCTAGTCTATTCCATCATCAACTATATCGACGCCAATGTCTGCGCCATCGAATACCTCCATGATATCAGCAATCAGGTGGGATACAGCTATACCTATATCTCCCGCCTTTTCACCAAGGTCGTGGGCAAATCCCTGCAGGCGTATTACAACGAAAAACGCTTCGACAAGGCGGTCAGCCTGCTCAAGATGGGGATGCAGAGCAAGGATATCGCGAACCTGCTGAAATACAAAACGCTGAACAGTTTCAGCAAAGCCTTCAGCAATCATTTCGGCATGTCCCCCTCCGAGTATCGGGATATGCTCAAAAAGCAGGAAGCCGAGGCGCATACGAGTGAACTTCCCTGAGACCACCCGGTTCGCCGTCAACAACTTTGTAGGAGAAATGAGGCCAATTATGAAAATTATGGGACTTCATTGCGGAAGGGTGGGTATCCGGGGGCTGGTGTGTAACCACAACGGCCGTATACTCAATACCGCGCGGATGGCCGTTTCAGCGGAAAACGGCGCGATCCCTTATCTTCAGAATATCCAGTCCTTGATCAATACCCTGGCACAATCCAATGCCGGCATTGACTGCGTCGGCATCGTCACCTCCGGACAGATCAATCCGCAAAGCGGCCTGGTCACCAAAACCGTGATCCCGGGATTCCTCGGCACCGATCTGCGTGCCCTGGTCCGGTCGGTACTCGACACCGAGGTGTATGTGGAAAACTGCGCAAACGCTGCCCTGCTGGGCGAACATTGGCTCGGCGCGGCCAAAAAGCACCGGGATGTGGTGCTGATAAAACTGGGCAGCGAGGTGGAATTCGCCGCCATGATCGACGGACGGCTCCAGCCGGACGCCGCGGCCGAACGTGCCCGTTTGCTCCCCTCGATTTCGGACGCCGCCGCCATTTCCTCAGAAAGCCTGTCCCGTCATCTGGAACTAGCCCTCGGACACAGTGCCTGCTTTGAAGAATATCAGGAACTGTACCGAAAGGGCCATCCCGGCATCACCGCGGTCATCCGTGAATTCGCGGCCAGGCTCGCTGAGACACTGTGCCACGTGGACGAGCTGAAAAACCCCGAGATCATCCTTGTGGGCGGGGAGCTGGCCGTCTGGTTCGATTCTCTGTGCCCGCTTCTCAAAGCGGAAATGGCCACCCGGAAGATCACCGTCCCTGTCCGGGAGGGGCTTCTCGGTGCCGACGCGGCATCCCTCGGCGCGGTGCGGATCTGCCTCGATCAGTTTATGAACAAAAAACAGTCCATAACGGCTGGACTGACCGCCAGCCGGGCATGAGGCAGGCGGCATATCCCACCGCCATGGGCGGACCGACCCGTCCATAACCTCCGGTACTGCGAAAGGAATGGGCCAAAACATGAAACGACTGCAATCCGGTTTATCCGTTCTTTTGGCGCTGCTGATCGCGCTGCCCTTTTTCCCCGGGACGACGGCCGCGGCACAGGATACCGACCAAAACGTTCCCGACTACAGCGGACGGTCGGACAGTTTCGCACGGTACGCCGCCGCCATCGCGGATCGTCCCGCCGCCGATACGACGATCTCGCTGAACGCCGCCGACGCCGTCCTCTCCCCCACCCTTTCGGAAAAACTCGAAGGGGACAGCGCCGTCCGGGTCGAAACCGGCGGATACGTCGAATGGACCTTCTCCGCCGACAAAAGCGGGGTCTATGAAATCGGCCTTTCCTATCTCGCTTCCGCAGGCAAGGGCCAAAAACCCCAGATCACCCTGACATTCGACGGCAGCGTGCCGTATACCGAGGCATCCCACTATGAACTCAGCCGGGTCTATCGGGATGCCGGACCCATCGAGAAAAACGCCAAAGGAGACGATCTCATCCCTGAACAGGTAGAGGTGGAGCGCTGGCAGGACCGCCCTCTGCTCGACACGGCCGGGCTGTCCGGCCGCAACCTCTGTCTCTATCTTGAAGAGGGAGCCCATACCCTGCGGCTGGCCTGTGAGAGTGAAAGCCTGTATGTCCGGTCCCTTTCCCTCTTCCCCGGCACCACGGTCTCATCCGACGCGGAGAAGGCCGCCTCCTATCAGCAGAATGGCTACCAGAGCGTCGAGGGATTTTTGAAAATCTACCAGGCCGAAAAGACGCTGGAAAAATCCGACGTGGTGTTGTATCCGACTTACGACCGTACCAGTCCCGCCACCATCCCCTACGATCCGGTCCGGATCCGCCGCAACACCATCGGGAAAGGGAACTGGAGCGAGCCGGGCATGTGGATATCCTATCTCATCGACGATATCCCCTCTGACGGTTTATATTACATAACTTTCAAGTTCCGGCAGGCCGATGCGATCGGCGTGACCACCTTCCGCAACGTCTATGTCAACGGCTCTATCCCGAGCAAAGCCTATGAAAACGTCTCGTTCCCTTATGGCGTGGACTGGAACCAGAAAACCGTCGTGGATGAAAACGGCGAGCCCTGTCCCGTGTATCTGACGGCGGGGGAAAATGAGCTGCTCATGGAAGTGAGCCTCGGCCCCTATGTCGAGGCGATGCGGATGGTCGACGACTCCATCTACGAACTCAACCGCCTGTATACGCAGATGGTGATGATCACCGGGACGACTCCCGATTCCTACCGGGACTATGAACTCGATAAAGAGATCCCCGGCCTTCTGGACGCCTTCCGTGAACAGGCGGACGCCCTGTATGCCGCTGCCGCGCTTTTTGAATCCCTTGGCGGCGAGGAGAAGAGCCAGAGCGAGGATATCCTCGGCATGGCCAGGCGGCTCGAAAGCCTGATCCGGGATCCGCGCTCCATTCAAAAGCGCCTTTCGAGCTATCGCGAGGGGATCAGCGCCCTCTCCTCCTGGCTGTACGACCGCACCAGCCAGCCCCTGGAAATGGATTACTTGATCGTCCATTCGGCGGGACAGGAACTGCCCTCTCCCCGCGCCTCCTTCTGGCAGCAGGTGAGCCACTTTTTCAAAACCTTTTTCGCCTCCTTTCTGGAGGATTACAACACGGTAGGCGGCTCCGGTTCGGAAGAGGGGATCACGGTCTGGGCCAACATCGGCCGGGATCAGATCCAGGTCATCAAAAATCTGGTGGTGGACCAGTTCACCCCTCAGACCGGCATTGACGTGACCCTCAGCGTGGTGCAGACCGGGTTCATCGAAGCGACCCTCGCCGGCCGGGGGCCGGACGTCGCCATCGGCATGGCCAGGGGCCAGCCTGTCAACCTTGCCTGCCGGAACGCGCTCCTTCCCTTTGACTCCTACGGGGGCTTCGAGGATATGAAAAAACGGTTTTCCGACACCGCCCTCGTCCCTTACCAATACAATGGAAAAACCTACGGCATTCCCTGTACCCAGACGTTTTTCATGCTGTTCTACCGCAAGGACATCCTCTCCGAAATGGGGATCGCCATCCCGCAGACCTGGACCGATATCATGGAGACGGTTCCCAAGCTACAGCGCAGCCACATGACGATCGGCCTGCCCTATGCGGTCATTTCGGCGGCCACGGCGGTAGATAACGGTCTCGGCGCCAAGGACCTGTTCGCCACCCTCCTGCTGCAGAACGGCGGGACCTTCTATAATGAGGACCATTCCGCCACGGCGCTCGACAGTGAAGCTTCCATGTCCGCCTTCAAGACCTGGAGCGACTTTTATACCAAATACGGCTTTGACCTCGTTTACGACTTTTACACCCGGTTTTCGACGGGAGAAATGCCGATCGGAATCGCCTCCTACGAGATGTTCAACACCCTGAGTGTGGCGGCCCAAGAGATCCGGGGCCTGTGGGGCATGGCGCCTGTCCCCGGGACCATCCGGGAAGACGGTACGGTCGACACGAGCGAAGCCGGCGCGGGCAGCGCCGCCGTCATCTTCAAAAAGGCGGCTTCCCCGGATAACTGCTACCGATTCGTCGACTGGTGGACCAGTGATAAGACGCAGACTGACTTCTGCACCGCGGTGGAAAACCAGCTCGGCCCGGGCGGACGGTACGCGACGGCCAACCTCGCCGCCTTTTCGTCACAGCCCTGGTCGCCGGAAGAACTGGAAATGCTCACCACCCAGCGGGAAAACGTCATCGAGCTGCCTGAAATTCCGGGAAGCTACTACGTCTCCCGCAGCATCGACAACGCCTTCCGCGCCGTTCTGTACGACAAAAAGAATCCGCGGGAGACCTTTGAGAAGGAAAACCGGAATATCAACGAGGAAATCGCCCGCAAACGGCGGGAGCTGGGCCTCGACAATGAAGGGAAGGGACGATAGCCGCCTATGAAAACCACAGCCAGGCTCCGCCGGGATAGCGGACGGCTATCCGTCCTCCAGCAGATCAAGCGCAGCCGCGAAAGCTATCTGCTTCTTGCCCCCTTCATGCTGCTCTTCCTGCTGCTGACCGTCATCCCCATGGTCTCCGCCATCGGGCTGAGCTTCACAAACTTCAACATGCTGGAGGCCCCCCGCTTCGTCGGGTGGCAGAACTACCAGCGGATGCTCCTCGGGGATCCGACCTTTTACAAGGTGGTGGGCAACACCCTGGTCTTCGCCTTTTTGACCGGCCCCATCAGCTATGTCCTCTCGTTCCTTTTCGCCTGGCTCATCAACGAGACCGGCCGGGCCCTGCGCACATTCCTGACTGCGGTCTTCTATATGCCGGTCCTGGCCGGGAATATCTATTTCGTCTGGGCGTTTCTCCTGTCCAGTGACTCCTACGGCGTCATCAACGGCCTGCTGCTCCAGATGAACATTATCCAGGAGCCGATCGGCTGGCTGGTGGATCAAAACTGGATGATGGGATCCCTGATCGTGGTACAGCTCTGGATGAGCCTCGGCACAGGATTCCTTGCCTTTATCGCGGGGTTCCAGAGTATGGATAAAAGCCTTTTCGAAGCGGGCGCCATCGACGGAGTGCGCAACCGCTGGCAGGAACTGTGGTACATCACCATCCCCTCCATGTCCTCCCAGCTCCTGTTCAGTGCGGTCATGCAGATCGGCGCCTCCTTCGGGGTGAGCACGGTCATCACTACCCTCGTCGGGTTCCCCACCTCCCAGTACAGCGCCGATACCATCGTCACCTACATCATGGACATCGGCACCACCCGGTTTGAGATGGGGTATGCCTGCACCATCGCGGTATTTCTGTTCGCGCTGATGTTTTTAACGAATTTCGTCATCTCCAGCGCCCTGCGGCGCTTCAGTCCGGATTGAAGAGGAAGGAGGAACCCCCGTATGAAAACGCGCGTCAGCCGATCGCTCGGCGGCAACATCTTGGTTTTTCTCATTCTGCTGCTGTTCGGGCTGTTCTTCATGCTGCCGATTATCTACGCCGTCATCACCGCATTCAAACCCATGAGCGAAATCTTCGTTTTTCCTCCCCGCCTCTTTGTCCGTCGCCCCACCCTGAGCAACTTTGTATGGCTCAATTATATCATGACGGATTTCTGGGTTCCGCTCTCCCGGTATCTGTTCAACAGCATCTTCGTCACCTTGGCGGGCACGGTCGGACATATCGTGCTGGCCAGCATGGCGGCCTATCCCTTAGCCAAGCATCAGTTTTACGGGCGCCGGGCGCTCAGTCAGGTGATCGTCCTCTCCCTGCTCTTCACCGCTTCCGTCACCTATATCCCCCAGTATGTCGTACTCGGCGCCACCCGCCTGATCGACACCTACTGGGCGGTCATCCTGATCGCGCTGCAGAGCTCATTGGGGCTATATCTGATGATGAACTTCATGCAGCGGATCCCGGACGAGATGCTGGAGGCGGCGAGGATCGATGGGGCGAAGGAGATCCGGATTTTCTGGACCGTCGTGATGCCGAACGTCAAGCCGGCCTGGCTGACGCTCATGATCTTCTCCTTCCAATCCCTGTGGAACAGCAACGGCGGCGGATTCATTTACAATGAATCCCTCAAAACCCTGCCTGCCGTCATGGCCTCCATCTCGGCAGGAGGGGTGGTGCGCACCGGCGTCACGGCCGCATCGGCCCTGCTGCTGATGATCCCGCCCATCATCCTGTTTATATCCTCACAGAGCCGGGTCATCGAAACCATGAGTACCTCCGGGCTCAAATAAGATCAAAAGGTCTTCTTCCTTAATGGGCGATAGCGGGGGTCACCTCCGAAACGTCCCACAAACTCAATGAGAAGGGATCGGATCCGCCTATGGCGACATCGAAATACAAACGGTGCCTGTGTCTGGGTGCCGCCCTGCTGCTCAGCGGGTGCCTGTCCCTCGGCACCTCTGCCCTGACCGAGGAGGCTCCCTACTACAGCTACCGGTACGACCATTGGGGCTCTCCAGCCGAGACGGCGCAGAGCTATCTGCCCGAAGCCGTCATCTCGGGCGAATCCCTCGGCTGCGGTGCCATGAAGCTCCCCACCGACCTTGCCGTGACCGCCGACCGTCATGTTTATATCCTGGACGGCGGAAACAACCGAGTACTGGTACTGGACGAAGACCTGCAGCTGGAAACCACGCTTACTCCCCTCGACGAAGCCGGCGCGCCTCTCGCCCTGCAGGAGCCGGGCAGCCTCTTCATCAGCGAAAAATTCGGCCAGATCCTCATCACGGATAAAAAGGCGGGGGTACTGGTGTTCGACACCTCTCTGCGCCTCATCCGGACCCTCGGCACCCCCGACAGCCCGATCCTGCCCGACGATTTCCTCTTCGCCCCGGTCAATGCCCTGGTCGATTCGGCCGGTATCACCTACGTCATCTCCTCCAACTGTTATCAAGGGGCCCTGCAATACGATGAACAGGGCCGCTTCCTCGGCTTTTACGGCAGCGAAAAGGTGACCCTGAGCCTCGAAACCATCCTCAATCAGTTCTGGAAAAGCATCCTGACCGAGGCACAGGCCGCCAATATGAAGCGCAGCGTTCCGGCCGAATTCGTCAGCTTCTGCGTGGGGGACGGTGACTTTATCTACACCGTCCGCAAGGGCAACGACGTGCAGACCGCCCAGGTCAAAAAGCTCAACGCTCTCGGGGACAACATCCTGCCGGAAAAGGTCTTCGGGGACCGGGGCGTCACTGCCCAGCTCGCCGATATCACGGTGGATCCCGACGGCTTTATCACCATCCTCGACAGCGGCAGCGGCCGGCTGTTCCAATATGATGGGGAATCGAACCTCCTGTTCGCCTTCGGCGGCAAGGGGAACCAGACGGGGCTGGCACAGAATCCGGCCGCCGTCCAGGCCCTGGGGGAAAATCTCCTGCTGCTGGACAACCAGACCGGGCAGATCACTCTCTTTTCACCGACCGCCTTCGCGAAGGATATCCGCAGCGCCACGCTGCTCTGTGCGGACGGCAAATACCAACAGGCAATGGCTCCCTGGCAGGCGGTCCTGCGCAAGGACAGCACTTACGAACTGGCCAACCGGGGACTCGGGAAGGCCTATCAGGGACTGGAAGATTTCGGCACCGCCGCCGCCTATTTCAAAAAAGCCTATGAGCGGGAGCTCTATTCGGAGGCGTTCCGGGAATCCCGCGACGCCTTGCTGCAGGAGCATTTCGGCCTGTTCATGCTCGGGATTGCCCTGGTGGTCCTGATCCCCATCGGCATCCTCCTCTACCGCCGCAAACATAAAAAAAGCGTGTACGATCAGAAACTCAGCCGGTTCCATTACCCCTTCTACTGCCTCTTTCACCCGTTCATCGGATATACCGATCTCAAGGAACGGCGGAAGGATTCCCTTTTCGCCGCCAATATCCTGCTGATCCTATTTTTCGTCGTCTCGATCCTCCAGCGGCAGGTCACGGGCTTTGCGTTCAATGAGAACCGCACCGACCAGTTCAACCTGCTCTTTACCCTGCTTTCCACCATCGGGCTTTTCGCCGCTTTCGTTCTCTGCAACTGGTCCATCACGACGATATTGGAAGGCAAGGGGCGGCTGCGCGAAATCTGGAACTACTGCGCCTACGCGCTGGTCCCCTACATCCTCGGCACCGCCCTCGTGATCCTGATGAGCAACCTGCTCACGACCGAGGAAGCGGCGTTCGTCACCATGGCGCAGTATGTCGTATATGCCTGGACCGGCATCAGCCTGCTCATGGCTCTCAAAGAGGTCCATATGTATACCCTGGGACGGACCATCCTGACCGCCCTGCTCACCCTGGTCGGGCTGGTCATCATCCTGATCGTCTGTGCCCTGTGCTATACGATCCTGTCCCAGCTCGTGGAATTCATCGGCAATGTCATCAGCGAATTGCGAATGCGATAAGGAGGTGCGGCAGTTGAAAACCAGCCTATTCAAACGCGGAGCCGGCCTTTTCGCCGCCCTCCTCCTCACCGGCGGCGCCTCCGGCCTGCTCACGCTGGGGGAATCCGGACCGGTGTCCGGTTCTGATCCGGGACAACCGCTTCCCGCCGCAGAGGGATACCAGACCGTGGCCGAAAACAGCCGTTTTGTCCTGGCGGTGGATACGGCGGAAGGTACGGTCCGCCTGGAGGATAAAACCGGGACCGCATGGACGAGCGTCCCGGACGGCCACCGGGAGGATCCCCTGGCGCAGGGGAGTACCAAACTCGCCATGGAATCCCTCCTGCAGGTCGAATACGCCGACAAAATCGGTAACATCAGCAGCGTCAACGGCAAAACCGCCTCGGTCAACAAAGACGGCCTCTCCTGCCGGAAAACCACCGGCGGCGCGGTGCTCACCTTTTCCTTTCCGAAAGAGGGATTTGTCATCCCCCTCGAGTTTACTCTCACCGAGGACGCCCTGGATGTCGCCATTCTGGCCGGAGAGATCCAGGAGACCAACGACGCCTACCGGCTGACCACGCTGTCCCTCCTGCCCTATTTTGGGGCGGCCGGCAGCGAGGAGGATGGATACCTGTTCGTCCCGGACGGCAGCGGCGCCCTCATCGAGTGGAACAAAACCGGCGGTGTCCTGGACGATTACAGCCAGTATGTCTATGGACGGGAACCCGCCACCTCCAAAATGCAGCTCGATAAACTGGAGGAAACCGCCTATCTCCCGGTATTCGGGCTGAAAAAAGGGGAAACCGCTTTTGTGGGGATCATCACGCAGGGGGCGGGACGGGCGATCGTGAATGCCTCGGTTTCGGGCAAGCGTTGCAGCTACAGCAATGTCTACGCCCAGTTCATCTACCGAGATTCCGAGATGGTCAAAATCGAGCAGAAAAATCAGACTGTCCGGGTTCTTGAAAAAACGCCGGCGGCAGCGGAACGCTACGGCGTACGCTACGCTTTCTTATCCGGGGAAGAGGCGAACTACACCGGAATGGCCCACCTATACGGAAGCTGGCTCATGCGGGATTTCCCCTCCAAAAAGGCGGACGCCGCCGCCCCGCTGTACATGGAACTGCCCGGCGGCGTCATGGCGCAGCAGAGTGTCCTCGGGTTTCCCATCGAGCGTGTAGTGCCGCTGACCTCCTATCGGGATGTAGAAGCCATCACCGCGCGGATGCGGGAGCTCGGGGCGGAAGACCTGACGGTCCATTACCGGTACTGGAATAAAGGCGGCACCGGCGCCGCCATCCCCACCGGCATCGAGCCCGAGGGACGTCTCGGCGGCAAAGAGGCATTCCGCTCCATGCTGGATGCCTTGCGGCAGGAGGATACCGCCCTCTATCTGGATTTCAATTTCACCGATCTTGTCAAAAACCGCTGGGGATATCAGCGGGGCAGCGACTCGGTCACCTCGGTACGGCAGAATCTCGCTTTGCAGTTTTCCTATGGGATCAACACCCTCAAGGCCCTGACCACCGAATCCTATACGCTGCTGCGCCTGCCTAAAATCCAGAAGGCCGCCGCCAAAACGGCCGCCGCGGCCGCGACCTACGATTTCACCGGCATCGCGGCCGTCACGCTCGGCAACACGCTTTATTCCGACTTCAGCGGCAAAACGGTCAAACGGGACACGGCCGACAGGGAATGGGCCGCCGTGCTCGCTTCCCTGAAAGAGGCCAAGGGCAGGCAGCTTCTTTCCGCCGCCTGTGGCTATGCCCTTCCCTATGCCGATGTCGTCACGTCGACGCCGATCTATACGAGCGGCTACCCGATCCAGACGGCCGCTGTCCCCTTCTATCAGATCGCCCTGCATGAATTCGTCTCCATGAGCACCCCGAGCCTCAACCTCATGAGCGACAGCCGGGACGGCATCCTCAAGGCGCTGGAAGCGGGTATCGGCATCCAGTTCCAGTTCGTATACCGCGAAACCGAGCAGCCTTTGACCGACAGCGGCATCGCCGGCCTGTCCGGCTCCCTGTTCCAGCCGCTGGCCGAGGAAGCGGCCGCCTCCTATCTCGAGGTACGGGATATTCTCTTGCAGGTGGCGGGGCGGCGGGTCGTGTCCCACACCCTGCTGACAAACGATGTCCGCGAAACGGTGTTTGACAACGGTGTGCGCATCCTCGTCAATTACGGGGATCAGGACTATACCGACGGGACACGAACCGTCGCGGCGGGGGGGTACAGCGTCCTATGAAAAACAAATGGAAATGGACCGCGCATTACAGCACCCGGATGCAGCGGCGCCGGGCGGTCCATGGGTTTCTTTTCATCCTCCCCTGGGTGATCGGCGCGGTCTTCTTCTTCATCGTCCCGATGGTGCAGTCGGCCGTCTACGCGTTTTCCAAGGTCGATCTCGTCTCCGGAGTGGACCGCTTCACGCCGGTCGGCTTCCAGAATTTCCTCTATCTGTTCACCCAAGATCCGAATTTTATCACCAACCTCAGTTCCTCGCTGCTCAATGTGATCTATCAGGTTCCGGTCATCATGACGTTCAGCCTTCTGTGCGCCATGCTGCTGCGGGACAAATTCCGGGGCCGCACCCTCGTGCGCGCGATCTTCTTTTTCCCGGTCATCATCGCTTCGGGCGTGGTCATCACGATCCTCAAGGAGCAGGTGCTCATGACCGCGGCCGCTTCGGGGGAACAGGAGGCCTACATGTTCGCGGCCCCCTCCTTCTCCTATTTCATCGAGCAGATGCAGGTCCCCGAAAGCATCACGAACCTGGTCGAAAAGATCATAAACGGCTTCTTCGACATCATCTGGAAATCGGGGGTGCAGATCATCCTTCTTCTCGCGGCCGTCAATCACATCCCCTCCAGCTCCTATGAGGCCGCCGATATCGAGGGGGCGTCGGCCTGGGAAAAGCTGTGGAAGATCACCTTTCCCATGATCTCCCCTACCATCCTCGTCGTGCTCATCTACTCCATTGTCGATTCCTTTACCGACTACGGCAACCGGATCATGCGGATGATCAGCGATTATTTCCAGCTCGGGCAATACGAATACAGCGCCACGCTGGGCATCGTGTATTTCCTCATCGTCTTGGTGCTGGTCGGCCTCGTCAATCTCGTCATCGGGCGCCGCATCCAATATGTCGTCGAATAGGCGGTTCCAAACCGGCTCTAGGGCAAACGGTTTGATTCCATATGCTATCACTTTGAGAAGGAAGGGTCGAAACATGGCAAAGAAAATGCGCATTCGAAAACTGGCGGTCGTTCTGCTCGTCCTGTCCATGCTGACGGGGATGCTGGGAGGATTCTCGGCCTTCGCGGCGGACAAAACCAAAGAAATCACCATCACTACCAACACCGACGACAACCCATTTCTCCGTGTCGCCCTGTATTCCAGCGTCTTCAAAACCGGCGGTCCCTTTACCGTCCGCTGTGAAATGAAGATCGACAGCTATACCCCGAACAAGTCCGACGCCAACATCTTTGTCAACATAGCCGACGGACGAGACTCCAAGCAGGAGGTTGTCTGGCTGAACACCTGGAAACGGAAGACCAGCGGCTGGGTCGAGATGACCGACGAAAACGGCGCTTATATCACCTTTGAAAACATCAACAAGGTCATGATCAGCGGCGCGCTGGAGGACTTTGCCCTCCTGCAGTTTGGCTCCTACTATGTCGATTCGGTCATTCATTACCGCAATTTCCGCATTCTCAACGCGGCCGGTTCCGTCGTCTATTCCTGGGATGACGACGCGTCCATTACTGTCGGCGACGATGTCCGGGACCTGGAAACCAGGAATCTGTACGGTCTGACCTTCGGGGACGGCAGCGCGGACTACATCATCAGCGAGAGCGAGGCCGGCGGCGGCGGCCCGGCCGTGACCGATCCGCCGACCGAAGCTCCGACGACGGCAAACAACACCACCCCGCCCACCTCCGGCGTCACCAACACCCCTGGCCCGGGCGGCAACACCACGACTCCTCCCGAATCCAGCGACCCCACGACCGTCGATCCCGCCGCCACGACCACCGAGCCGTCGACGGATCCCTCGGCCGCCGCGCCTGATTCTTCTCCGGACAGCAGCGACGTCCCGGTCGGCGGAGACCCCGCTTCGTCCACTCCGGGTACCCAGGACAAAGGCGGACTTGGCGTCGGTGCCATCATCGGTATCATCGCCGGAGCCATTGTGGTGCTGGCCGGCGCGGCCTTCGGCATCCTCTACGCCACCAAAAAGCTTCCCTGGATGAAGCAGGGCGCTGAAGAGACCCAGCCGGAAGAGCCCAAAGACGAATAATCCGCTCCGCGAACCTGTTTCCTTGTACCCCGCAAACAGGAATGTTTGTGAATTTATAAAAAGGAGTGTCAGGAATGAAATTGCATCGTCTCAAACGGACAGTGGCCATCCTCGCCTGCGTGTTTGTCCTCGGCGGCATCGCGGCCATCGGTGCCGGCGCGGAAGACGCCGCTTACGCCCCGAACCGGAGCCTCACCATCTCCAACGTCTCGGCCTCCACGGCTGCTCTTCGGATGTCGGTCCTCCCCCGCAACATCGGCGCTTTGGACGCGCCCAATGGCCCCTACCATGTATGGGCCAGAATGAACATCGAGAACCTCGAAGCCATCAACACCGGCACGGACGCTGAGGTCAGCCTCGCGGTGAAATACGGATATTTCCCCGCCGGCGGCAGCGACATGGTTTACAAGACCGTCAATCTGCGCACCTGGACGGCCGACACCGACGGCTTTGTCGATATGGTGACCGAGGACGGCCCCCATTTCGCCATCGATGCCATCGACGCCTCTCAGGAAGACGACGTGTACTGTGAATTCATCCTGGAATTCACCATGACGAACGCCAAAGGCGATTTCACCGTCGCCGACCTGGTGATCGCGGACAAGGACGACGAGATCGTCTATTCCCTGGCCAACGACCCCTGCTTCTCCGGTATCACCGATTTCTCCCGGAAGCAGAGCAGCGAACCCGGCTTCATGTGGGCTCCGGTCATCAGCGGCGGCGACGCCTCCATCCGGGTTGACACCGCGGGTGAAAACACCTACGTTCCCAACTACGTGCTGACCATGGATATCCCCGCAAACGTCGAGGGGGAGACCTCCGCCTATCCGGAAAGCTTCGGATATCTGCATCTGAACATCAACAACCCTCCCTCCACCGCCTTCACCGCGGAAAAGAGCCCCTACACCCTGCGTGGCATGGTCAAGGTGGAAGATTTCGCCAAGAACACCTCTCAGCTCAATGCCGAGGCCATCGCACGCGGCCAGAATCCCGCCTTTCTGATGGGGACTCCCTTTGGCCGGTATCACGGCCTGACCGGGAACACGGACGGCTGGGTTCCCTTCCTCAAGGGGGACGGCACTCCCTTTACCTTTACGTATGATGAGGTTGCCGGAGCCGGCAAGAGCGGCTGGTATGCCCAGTTCTGGTGCTCTTGGGGCGCTACCGGAAAATACTCCCTCGCGGATTTTGAGGTCCTGGACAAGGACGGCAATGTGGTTTACAGCTTCGCGGGAGACACCAGCCTCACCAACGGATATTCCGCCAAGCCGGGCGTCAGCCCCACGGCCGAAGGCGTATATCTGTGGGCCAACGACTATGTCGGCGTGAGCAATGATACCCGTATCGATTACCGCTACAGCATCGCGGAAACCTTGACCGACCATACCGCGGATGATTACAAAATCCGGACCTTTGACGAGACCTATACCCCCTATGTCGCCCCCGTTACTTCCGATGCGTCGGTTCCCTCCACGCCGGGGACCGGATCCACCCCCTCGGCCGGCGGTTCCTCTGACGGGTCTGTCGCCTCCACTCCCTCGACGCCTTCCACCGGGGCCGGGTTCCCGATGATCGTCTTGGGTGTCGGCGCGGCTGCCGCGGCTGCCGCCCTCGTGACCTTCCGCAAAAAACATCGCTGACCCCCCAATCTCCCATCGGACGGGGGACCGCCGCAGCGGCGGCCCCCGCCCGGCGGGCTTCCATTATGAAACTGCAAAGGGATGAACGTTATGGTCAATTCGCCAAACCTCCGGAACCGCGGCCCTCTCGGAACGGTTTTTTCAAACCGGGTGCGCTCCGTGCGCCTTGCCGGCCGCCTGACCCGCGGATTCGGCAAAGCCGTCCTGCTCATCGGGCTCTGCTTCGTCATGATCTACCCCATATTGTTCATCCTCTCGTCGGGATTCAAATCCATTGAGGATATCTATAACCCGTCGGTGGTTTGGGTCCCGCAGCAGTTCAGCCTGCAGGCAATGGATGTCGCCATCCGGATCCTCGAGTATCCCAAGGCTCTCCTGAAAACGGCGTCCATCCTGGTGCCGAGCGTGATGCTGCAGCTCTTGACCGTACTGCTGGCAGGCTACGGCTTTGCGCGGTTCCGCTTTCCGGGACGCAGCCTGTTTTTCGGCGTGCTGATCTTTACCATCATCGTGCCGGTCCAGTCCTATATCATCCCCCTGTTCGTCAATATGAAAAACTTTGACTATTTCGGCATCGGGTCCCTGATCGGCCTTGTCACCGGTGAGCCTGTCACGAGCAATCTCATCGACAGCCCGGCGGTATTCTATATCCTCGCCCTTTTCGGCATGGGTATCCGGTCAGGGCTGTGTATCTTCATCATCCGCCAGTTCTTCCGCAATATGCCGGTGGAGCTGGAAGAAGCGGCGATGATCGACGGCTGCGGGTCCTTCGGTACCTTCCTGCGTGTCATGATCCCGAACACCCTGCCGCTGATCGCCACCGTTCTGGTGTTTTCCATCGTTTGGTATTACAACGACTATTACCTCTCCGCCATCTTTTTCCGCGCGGATTTTCCCTTATCCGTGAGTCTGACCAACATGAGCAAGCTGCTGGGCACCTACAGCCAGGGGCTGCAGGGCATGGGCGGCATGACAGGGCAGGAGCTGGGGCTGATGAAAGAGCCCGTCCTCGCCTGCGGCTGCCTGCTGACCCTTCTTCCCCTGATCCTGATGTATGTGCTCCTCCAGCGGTATTTCACCGAAGGCGTGGAACGCAGCGGCATTGTCGGCTGACCGGCTCCCTTCAGATTTTGCCAGTATGGCAGGAAAGGATCGATACAATATGACGAAAAAGTCCCTCATCCGGTCAGCGGCCGTCGCCCTTACGGCCCTGCTGACCCTCTCTGTCGCCGCCTGCAACGGCAGCCCCGCCTCCAGCGGGGAACCGGGCGGAAAGGACAAGGCTTCTCAGCTGGAGGCCGAAAAAGGCAAGAAGCTCACCTTCATGCTGCCCGCATTCGATTATCAGGATGATAGCAAATTTGAAAACCAGGTTCTCAAAGCCTTCAAAGAGCAGTATCCCGATATCGAGCTGGAGCTCATCACGGCGTCCATCGACAACTGGATGGTCAAGCTGCGCACCAGCGCCAGCAGCGGAGAAGCCATCGACGTGTTCCAGGACAGCGCCAACAACAATCCCATGTACGCCCTGCGCGGCATCAACCAGCCCCTGCAGGACTACATCGATATGAACAACCCGAATCTGCACAAGGAAACCATGGACACCGTCTTCTGCTACAACGGCAACTATTACGTCGCTGTGACCGAGCCGGATCCCTGTGTCCTGTTCTATAACAAAGAGATCTTTGAAAGCGAGGGCCTCGAAACGCCGGAAGAGCTGTATCAGGCCGGCGACTGGAATTTCGACAGCCTGGCCCGCATTGCCAAGCAGCTCACCTACAGCAACAACAGCGGCAAACGCTGGGGCCTCGCCTGCAATTATCCTTATATCTTCTTCGGGGCGAATGCCACCTCCATGGTCAAGCTCGATCAAAACTATAAATACACCCTGAACATCACTGACCCCAACCTGATGAAATCGCTGGAAGTGATCCAGGACGCCTGGTACACCAACCAGTGGGAAGGCTGGGAAGGGACCCCCTGGAACGCCTTCTATAACGGCTCCGCCGCCATGCTCGCGGATTTCAAATGGGTGGAGCAGAACATCCTGGAGGCCAAGGAATACGGCCTTTGTGATTTTGAATACGGCATGGTTCCCATGGCCACCGGCCCCAACAATCCGGACGGCCTGACCCCCATGACGGCTTTCGGATACGCCATGGGCAACGGCTGCGACACTCCCTATCATTCCGGGATCCTGATCGATATGCTCATCAATGGTGAAGCGGAAGACAACGCGAAAAATTACGCCAACTTCCCGGCCGAGCATATCAAAACCTATGAAGAGCTCGGGAAAAAGCTCTATCCCATCAACAGTTACGATTCGGCCGTGGGCGGTGCGTTCGAAATCTGCCAGGCTATCGCCGCGGGGCAGAGCATTCCGCAGGCCATCGCGGAATACACCCCCATCTATCAGCAGAAGGTCGACGAAGCCAACGGCGTGATCCAAGGCGACAACTCGTAACCGACCAGGAAAGGCAGGGATATGCCCATGAAAATCAAACAGATCGGAGCGGGACTGCTGGCGGCATTGATGATTCTGACCGTCGCCGGATGCAAGCCGTCCGATGATCCGGTGTCCGACTCTTCCCTGAGCGAGAGCGGCTCCACCGATCCCTCCGGCGAGACTGGACCGGGCACCGACTCCACCACCGATCCCCTTGGTACAGACGGATCGGATCCCACCAACCCCGATTCCTCCTCCGGTTCGGGCTCCACCGCCAGCCGTCCCCCCGTCACGACCACCTCACCGGTGGTTGTCGAGCCGACCGACAGCAATTTTGTCATCACCAAGGACGGCGCCGCGAAAGCCTGTATCGTCATCCCCTCCTCCCCGTCCAAAAAAGTTAAAACGGCGGCGGAGGATCTGCAGGCGGTACTGGAACAAATCACCGGCGCCAAGCTGGAAATCGTGGCGGACAACGCCTCCATCCCCCAGCCGAACCGGATCCTGGTGGGTCCCACGGCCCAGACAGGGCAGCTCGGCATTTCGCAGCCAACCGGCTACCCGTCCAAAGAACGGGTGATCCTCAAGCGTCAGGACAACAACCTGGTTCTCATCGGGAATGACGACGCGGAATACAAAGGCACCCAATTTGCCGTGAACATGTTTCTCGAACGGCTCGGCTGCGGCTGGTACGGTCCCCAGGCCCTATGGCAGGTCATTCCGGAAATGAAAACCATCGCGATCGATCAACTGAACGTCGACCATACCCCCCAGTTCTCCGCCCGGATCAGCAATGTGTTCTTCAATTACGAAAAGTTTTCAGAGAGATGGTACATGGGCGGGGATGAGAAGGACGTGGGGCATAACATCGCCAAGCTCGTACCCCGGGAAACCTATTATCCGAGCCATTCGGAATGGTTCGCCCTTGTAAACGGCCGGCGGGATCCCTACAGTGCCTCGGATACCTATTGGCAGTACTGCTACTCCAACAAGGAGCTCGCCAAAGAGGTGGCCAAAAAGCTCATCGAGATTTTTGACCAGCGTCCCAACCTGACCAACTACGCCATCGGCGCCAACGACGGCTGGGAAAAGAACTGGTGTGAATGCAGCGACTGCACCCGGCTCGGCAACGATACCGACGAGCTGCTGACCTTCGCCAACAACGTGGCGGCGGAGCTGAAAAAGAAGTATCCGGACAAAAAGCTGACGATCCTGAGCTACCATTCCATCTATTTCCCGCCTCAAAGCAACATTAAGGCGGATCCGATGGTGGACGTCATGTTCTGCCGCGAGACGAGCATGATGGCGCCGCTCGACCTGAATCTCAAGCTCCCGACCGGATACAATGCCATCACCCACAATACCTATACCCAGTCCTGGCTGGACAACTTCAAAAGCTATATCCAAAAGGCCAGCGTCAAGACCGTCTCCATCTGGGAATGGAACTGCATTGCCGCGGATAAGGCCGCGTGGGCGGAAATCCCCTGGGTACAGGGGAACGTAGCCACCCGCAACCAGAAGCTGTGGAAAGACAATGGGGCGTCCTACATCTATTACGACCAGGGTCCCAGCTCCACCTACCGCGAAAACCGCACCAGCTTCGCCGTGCGGTGGCCGCTCTGGTACGTCTCCTCCAAAGGCATGTGGGACGGCAGCCTGACTGGTGAGGACATTCTCATGGACGCCTGTCAAAAGCTCTTCGGCAACGCCGCCAATGAGATGTTCGCCTATTACAAGGCGCTCGCCGACAGCAGTGAGCTCTGCCGCTCCACCAATACGATCTGCTGGGTGCCGCCCGAGCCCAATGAGGTCTATACCTCCTCCCGCGTCAAGGTCATCGACGCCGCCGTCAACGCGGCAAAAGCCAAAATGGGCAGCGTCACCGCGGTGCAAAAGGAACGGATGGAAGCCCAATTCCAATACTGGAACAACGCCAAAGCCCTCGTATAGCCTTCTATCGGATCCGCCCTCGGGGGAGATATCCCGCGGGGGCGGTTTTCCTGTTCCGGTTGCTTTTTTGGTGCCTCTCCGATATACTGGTGCCAGGAAAGGGTGATCGGCATGGTCAAGCTCATCCCCGTACAATATGGAGTCCGCTCTTACCCGGAGGGGATCCGTCCAAAGATTCAGGAAATCGCCGGCCATTTCGACAAGACGGCCATTCATCCTCTGCTTCCCCGTTTTTCCCTGCACACGGAATACAGCTGCTATGCCAGAGAACTGTGTTCACCGCTGCTCTCCTCCTTCCCTACCTTGTGTTCCAGCCATCGGCAGGGGATTCCGCAGCTCTGGTATTCCGAGGCGTGGGCGGCCGAATTCGCGGAGTTCATCCGGGTTTTGTGTGCCGGACAGACGCCGTCGGTCATCGAGATTCATCCGCCGTTTTCCGACTACACCGATTTTGCCGCGTTTCTTTCTCACTACGCGGTGTTTGAAGAACGCATCCTGTCCGTCTATCCCCAGGTGCGGATACTGATCGAAAACCGCTTCGGCACCGCCTATCGGGGATCCCCCTTCCTGTTCTCTTCAGCCCGGGACTTCCTGGAACTCGCTGAACGGCTGGACGCTTCCGGCCTGCATCTTCAGATTGCCTGGGACATCCCGCAGTTTTTCACGGCGCTCGGCTCCTCACCACGAACCATGGAAACGGATCTGCACAGCGTCGCTCCGGTCATACACGCCGCAGCCGGTATTCATTTATGGGGGAAAAAAGACAGCGGCCGGCGCAAGCGTGTCGCCCACTGCGGCAGCCTGGACGATTATTTTCGCGGGAAAAGCACTCTCAAACGGGCCTTTCTCGCCTGCCTCCACGACCTTCTGGACGACGGTCTCCCCCGCCTTTTTGTCCCGGAGGTCAACAGCGGGCAATCTGATCTCGACGCGATCGTAAGGGACCTGCTCGAGGCGGGATTCCGGTTCGAGCCGGACGGGGATTGGGATCCGTCTTAATTCACGCCCCGCTGTCCTGCCGGGAAACGGCCCCCTGGTATGGCCGAAAAGAAAAGGGCCTGATAAATACAGTTCCCTTTCAAGGGCGTATATTGGCCATACGGCCGGCCGTTTTCGCCATTCCGGCTTTGACGCTCTAAAAACACTACAATTCGTGGAGTTCCGAGCGGATAATCCACAATTTATAGGTTGACGCTCTCCCCAAAAGGGGTATATTCTTGAGATATATTCCAGAATAAAGGCGGACCAGCAAATGAGTCGTTTGGAAGAAAATTTCGCCGTCAAACTACGCCGGCGGAGGATGGCTTTGGGCTATACGCAGAAAACCCTCGCCAATTCCATTGGGTATTCTGAAAAAGCTGTCAGCAAGTGGGAGTCGGGGCGGGTGCTTCCTCCCACTTACGCCCTGCTGCGGGTCGCCGATGCCCTGCAGGTATCACTGGACGATTTGATGGATTTTCAGGAAGATCCCTCCTTCTTTCTCGGGATCGACGGGGGCGCCACCAAAACGGACTTCGCGTTGGCTGACGGAGAAGGCCGCATCATCAGCCGCACCCTACTTGGTTCCAGCAACCCTGTTGACATCGGTATCGAAGCCGCTATGGAGGTGCTCGAAGCCGGTATCCGCCACGTCTGCCGGGGCATTTCCTTGCGCCGGATCTCCATGTTTGCCGGGATTTCCGGCGGAACCTCCGGTGACAACCGTGAAAGGCTCCATGCCTTTTTCTCGGGTTTTCACTTCGCCAAATTCGACAACGGCAGTGATGCGCAGCCAATCGTTGCCGCGGGACTACAGGACAGGGACGGTATGGTGGTCATTATGGGGACAGGCTCGGTGGTTTTTGTCCAAAAGGACGGTGTCTTGCATCGTATCGGGGGCCTTGGCTATCTCTTCGACGAAGGAGGAAACGGGTACAGCCTGGGGCGTGATGTCTTGCGCGCCGTCATGGCTGCGGAAGACGGAAGCGGGAATCCCACCGCCCTCTCCGGGCTGTTTGCTCGGCAAACCGGAAAGGCCTCCGCCCTTGCCTGCCTGCCGGAATTCTATGAGCTGGGGAAGCGTGGCATTGCCGCCTACGCGCCGCTGGCCATCCAGGCCGCTTCTGCCGGCGATACGGTCGCACAGGATATCCTTGTTCGGAACATGCGGCAAATCGCCCGTCTTCTCGACGCCGGATGGAGGAAACTGGACCAGCCCCTGAAGGCCGAGGTGGTGTTTGTCGGCGGCTTGACGAACCATGAAACGCTGCTGATGCCCCTCATTCAAAAAGAACTGGCCGAAAAAGAGCGTTATCGGTTTTCCGTCTATCGGGAACCCGCCGTCAACGGAGCGCTGCTGCTGGCCGGCCTAAAAAAGGAGGACGGCCAGCCGTGCTAAAAACCGAAATGCGGAATCCAAAAACAACGCATATCGACCGGATGAGCAGCGAACAGATCGTGCGCGTCATACAGGATGAAAACAAATATGCCGTTCAGGCCATTGACACCGAATTGGCCGCCATTTCAGCCGCCGTCGATGCGATCGTCCGCCGGATGAAGGAAGGAGGCCGTCTCTTTTACGTCGGATGCGGCACTTCCGGCCGGATCGGTGTTCTCGACGCATCGGAATGCCCTCCCACCTACGGTGTCGCCGACGATTTGGTCATCGGCATTATTGCCGGCGGGGATCATGCTTTGCGCTATGCCGTGGAGGGGGCCGAGGATGACGAGCAGCAGGGGCGTACCGATTTGGACGCTTATCACCTCCGGCCGTGTGACAGCGTGGTGGGCATCTCGGCCGCAGGCGGTGCCGCCTATGTCCTCGGCGCGCTCCGTCTGGCGAAGGAGCGCGGAGCACTGACCGTTTCTCTGACCTGCAACGCCGCCTGTCCATTGGAGAATGTGGCCGATATCGCCATCCATCCGGATACGGGCGCCGAGGTGGTGACTGGCTCGACACGCATGAAAGCAGGCAGCGCGCACAAGATGATCCTAAACATGATTTCCACATCCGTGATGATACAAATGGGATATGTTTACGAAAATCTGATGGTCCATTTGAAGCCCAGCAACCGGAAGCTGAAAAATCGTATGATCGGTATCGTATGCGATCTCACCGGCGTTTCCTCTTCCGACGCGGAAACGTTGCTGACAGAAAACGGCTGGAATATCCGTGAAGCGGTCCGCCATACTCAGGACGGCCGGTAAGGGGTTCTCTATAGACGCCGCCATGAGGCGGGGATCGGAGGTTTTCTATGTATCAATCCAGAATACATGCCACCAACGGCATCCTCTCCTTGGCGCTGGACGCTCTCAACGGTGAAGTGCTGGAGCTTGTCAGAGAGAGTACATGGGATAACGTGGCCAAAAACCATGTGCAGAAAGCCTATTCGCTCCTGGAGGGGATCTTGCACACGGAGGAAGCGGACCTGCGCTTCCATGTGCCCCGCTATCTGGAGATTGCCGCCGACGAAAGCTTGAAGCCGCTTATCCGCGTCGAGCAGCGAGAAACCAGCGCCACGGTTTCTCTGCATTATCCGGCACTGATGTGCGACACGGGAAAACTCGCTATTTCGGCCGGGATCACCATTGAATTGGGCGAAGAGGAAGCCCGCAGCGTCTGGCGCCTGTCACTGGACAACCGCACGGAATACGAAATATATGAGGTGGCCTTCCCCTCGCTCAACGGGATGTGGCTGGGGGAATCCTGGCAGGACGACATCCTGGTCCTGCCGCGTTTTGCCGGATGGAAAGCGGTGAACCCCACGCTGAAGCTGGCCTCTCCTCCCTGTGAGATCCATTGGAAATGGCAGGAATACCTGTATACTTATGCACTAGGCGAACTGTCCGGGATCCGGGATGACAGAGGGGCGTATACGGCCGCGCTTTCATATACCGGGGATGCCTCCATGCTGTGGATGGATCTGTACGATCCCACCGAAAACACCGGCATTTACATGACCTGCCGCAACACCAGTCTAACGATGAAAGGGCTGCGTGTGCTGAGCTTCGGCGAGCAGGATCCCGGCATCGGCATGGCCGTCGTCCATAAACCCTGTCTGAAACGGGGGGAATGGAAAAGCGAAGACTGTGTCGTCGCCCTGCATGAAGGGGACTGGCACTGGGCGGCGGACGACTACCGCGCCTGGTTCGCGTCGCTCGGGCGTCCCGCTGCAAACCGGCATAGCCCCTCCTGGTTTGAAAAAAGCGCCGGTTTGATGGCGCATTATGATTTTCAGTATCAGCTCGGCGGAATCGTCCATACCTTTCGGGATATTCCCGAATTGTACCGGCAGGCACGGGATCTAGGGCTGCATCATCTGTTGCTGTCGGGCTGGAACAAGGACGGGTTCGATTATGGTTTCCCGCATTATACACCCAATCCGCTTCTGGGCACGGAAGAAGACCTGAGAGAAGCTATACAACAGGTTCGCGGCATGGGGGGCCATGTGGCGTTTTACATCAATTCCCGCCTGTGCAACACCGCTTTTGCCGATGAACAGGAACAGATCCGTCAAAGTGCCGTCATGAACCGTAACGGCAGCCTCTATATAGAGAAGTACGGCGCCGCAAATGTCTCTTTCGCTTCCATGTGCATCAACGAGCCCGCATGGCGTCAGAGATTGGCCCACACCGTCCGATATCTGACGCATGATATCGGGGCGGACAGCATCTACCTGGATCAGCTGGCCATGGCCCCCTCTCTCAAATGCTATCATCCAGCGCATGCCGAGCATAATGACAACCCCACCGCCTGGAATCAGGGGTATGAAAAACTGCTTTCCCAGCTGTGCATGGATACTCCGCCGGAAGGGGTGGCCCTGCTGTATGAGGGCTGCAACGATATCTTTGGCCCACGGGCGTCCGGACAGTTGATTTCCTCCATGTCGGGGCCCTTTATCGGCCGGTTTCCAGAGGTGTACAAGTACACGTTTCCGGACCAGATCCTGGTCGATATGATGAACCCGCGCCGCCATTCCGCCATGCGTCCGGAACACATCGCCCGCCACTCGACCGAATTCCTCTACAAAGCGTTTGTAATGGGTTCCTATTTCTGGTGTTACGATCTGGAATGGGACAACACCTGGCGCCGGGACCCGGAACAGGCCCAGCGCCTCAAAAAGGTCATCGCGCTACGTGTTCGTTGGCTGGAAAACTATGGACATGGGCGTTTTACGGATACCGTGGGCATTCTGCGCGCACCGGCGGAACCGATGATCAAGCGCTTTGAACTGGAAGACGGTTTGCTCCTTGCCTGCGCCTGTGACAGCACGCTGTGCGGCCAGGTGGCGGTGTCTTGGAAATACGGCCGGCCGCCCAAAGCCGTTGTCATGACGATGGATCAGCCCGATGCCCAGCCGCTGACCGATATCTCGGTTGAAACGATTGACGGCACGCCTTGTGCGCTGCTCTCTCTCCCCCACAGTGAGATGGCGGTTATCGTTTTGCGCATATGAGTCTGAGCCGTCCCTTTTGATAAAAGGGCGGCTGGCGGCCAAAGGGATACCGGTATGACGGACCGCTGCATACAAGCCCGGCCATCTGTAAGAATGGCCGGGCCCTCTTTTTTGGATGAAACCGGCCTGTCCGGGGTATACTAAGCGCGAATCTGGCTTAGGAGGCAAGGGAATTGGAAAAAACCATCGAGGCGGACACGATTCGGCTGTTAAGGGAATGCGACGCCGGTATCAAAATGGGCGTCGAGGCCATCCAGGAAGTCGAACAGTACAGCAGTGACCCGGAACTTAGGCAGTTTCTGAAATCCAATATGGCTGAGCATGAAAAATTGCAGAGTGAACTGCAGGAATTGCTCGATCAATATCACGACGACGGCAAAGATCCCAATGCCATGGCCAAAGGCATGTCCTGGCTCAAAACCAATATCAAGCTGGCGGTCGATGAATCCGACAAAACCATAGCCGACCTGATCACCGACGGCTGCAATATGGGCGTAAAGTCGCTCAACCGCTATCTCAATCAGTACGAGGCGGCCGACGAGAAATCAAAAGACATCGCCAAAAGGGTAATATCCCTGGAAGAGACCTTGGCAAAGGATATCCGGAAATTCCTATAGAAACCCCCGGGGGCCTGCCGCTCTAAACGGCAGGCCCCCGGCTTTTTGTCGCAGACGTATCTCAGTCCGGAAGGCTCAAATCCACCTCGGCGAATTGGAATTCCTGTTTCGAGGTCTCCGAAAGGGAAATGATCAGCCGGGTCTCGCTTAAAACCTTCTCGATGACGACTGATTCCCCTTGATTCCGGACAAAGAGTGGCAGGGTATAGACCGTCTGCCCGCCCTTCCCATCGGTCACCACAACAAAATCCAGGTTTTCCCGCCACTTATCATGCGGCACGTTGAGGTCGATATGATAGAGCGCCATGGCCGTATCCGAACCGTCCATAAAAACCCAATCGCGGAATTGACTCAGCCCGCTGATTTGGGGGCCGGGATCCCATTCTGTCAGGGTATCGGTATGGGAATCCCAAATGGCCAACTTGAACGCTCCATCTACCACCGGCCCTTTTTCGATCAGAAACCGGCCTTGACGGTCGATCGGCTTGGGCCACGAAACGGTCTGATCCCCTGGAGGGAACGGTTCCGTTTTCTTTGTATCCACATCGATCCTCCATAGAGTAACGTCGGTGTCCCGGCTGTAAATCAGGGTGCGGCCTGCCCACACAATGGCCGCGGCATCCTCGACAAGTAGGGACTCTTCCCCGGTCGCCATATCAATATACCAGATGTCGTCTTCCAGATACAGGCCAATCCGGAACCCTTCCTTCTCCCCGTCTTCCCGATAACGGCGTACAAAGTCCTCATAGGTGCGGCGGTTGCTCTGATACGCCACAAGGCTGTTGTCTTCACTGGGAGTCGGGTTGATTATCCAGTGCAATTGTCCGACGTCTGTGGGGGCATCCTCCGTATTCTGGAGTTCCTCCAATTTTTTCATATCATAGCCGCCGACTTGATCCCGGCTGATTTTTTGAACCGTACCGTCGGCACTATTGTACATGAAAAGAGACCACCCAAACCACAAACAAGCGGACTTTTGGTCAGAAGAGATCGAATGCTCTATGGGACGATCCAATACGTCTGTAAAAGAGGCGAGATACCGTTCCTGACCCAGCACAAAGGTTTTTACCTTGTAGTCGGACATGTACCCGAAATCCTGGAGATCCAGCGTAACCGTTTCCTCCACCGCACCGTCGCGTACAAGCTCCAAGGAATTGAATGGGCCCTTATATGCCAGCGGGGTCACCCGGCTGTCCGGCAGGTCCCAAAAGCCGTTTTCATCCTGCCACGGGTCCTGCGGCGCGGACGAGGAGGAAGCCGAGGACGGCCCAGACAGGACTTCCTGGTCCGAAGCCGGGGATGAAGCCGGCGGGATGGGGGGCGGGGTGCCCCGCCGAACCAGAAGAATCCCCACCGTCAGCAGGAGCACGGCTCCTGCCGCGGCCGGAATCAGCCATACCGCCGGCTGCCGGGCCTTCTTCGGCACGGGTGTCTTTGCCTCGGTCACGCTCCATTCGGCCCGGTCCAGGCCGGCCGGGCCGTCGTCTTGCCCACGTCGGAAAGGCTTCCGTTCATCCATTGACGTCCTCCCCCTCATCTGATGCTGCCGCCGTCGAAACGCGTTGCGGCTAATAGCGGGGCGGGATAAGCCCGGCCTTCTCTATCGGGCCGCGTCCGGGACCGCCCCTCTACAACCGGTTTTGAAGCTGCGGATATCTTCCTGTTTACCATTTTACCTTCCGGTGCGGAATTTATAAAGTGAAAGCGGGCTGCCGGGCAGAAAATCCTGTCTCCCACGTGTTTTGCCGGAAAAGGAATGCCGAATCGGCATCTCTGGCAAGACAAGCCTGGCGTGTAAGGCAGCCTGTCACATCGGATCGCTTTTACAGGCGGCAAATTTGTGCTTCCACGGTCTCGCACAAGAAAAACATACTGCCGTTCCCGCAAGAGCAATCAAAAACCATACCAGAACCGTATACTGCCAGCCGATCTCTTTTGATAAAACGGCGATGGCGTAGGTGGACAGCGCGCTTCCGATATAGGTACAGGAATTGATCACGCCCGATACGGTGGACACCGTTCCGTATTGTTTGAAGTAGGGCGGGATCATACAAACCAGAATCAAGTTCACCCCATGCATACAGCCGGTGAGAGTAGCGGAAAGCAAAACGGAAAAAGCCGCGTTTTGTCCCGCAAACAACCATAGTACGAGAGCCGAACAAGCGCCCGCGGCAAAAAACGCGCCCGCGCAGGTGAGCGGATTGGTCAGCTTTTTCATGTACAGCCTTGTGGCGATTTGGAAACAGACGATGCTGAAAAGCGGCAAAACGACGCCGGTTAAAATAGAAACGCGATTGCTCAGCTGATAGGTCTCCGCTATATAGGACGGCATCCAGGTTGTAACACCATCCCTGAGCATCCCCTGCAGGATGATGGCAGCCATGACACAGAGCATCAAGGGATTCCATAAGGCGTTTGCCTGTCCTTTGGAAACTTTGGCGGCGGGAACGGGGGCTTCCGTTTCTATTTCATAAGAATAGCGATTCCATACAACAAGCATCACGATGCCGCAGATTGCCGAAAAAACAAAAACCCATTTCCAACTGAGGACCGAAATGATAAGCGGCGATAGCAGATAGAGCAGCATGGTCCCGAAAGAGCTTCCCCACGAAACCTTCGCGGTCGTTTTTTTGTAATCCTCTTCCGATAAAAGCGCCGTCATCAGCCTTACAAGAGGCGGCCACAGGAAGCTTTGGGCAAACCCGTTTATGCACCAGACCACTACCATTTGAAGCGTATTCCTGCACACCGGAATCAGCAGATTCATCGCAACCGTTACCATGAGCCCGCAGGAGACCAGTTTTTTCGGCGAAATCCGGTCCCCCAACACGCCGCTGACGATTTGTCCTGCTCCATAGGTGATAAAGCTCCCGGTCAGTGCCATAGAAAGCAAATCCCTGGAAACAGCCGTAGCGGCTTCCATTTCCGATATAATCGCCCCGTAATTGATACGGGTGATATAACTGACCATATACGTACAGGCAAACAAACACGCCAACCGGTTTACCTGACTTTTGCCTTCCAGCCTATTCATATCAGGCTGCGCCCTTCCCAATCCGCGTCGGGCTCTACCTCCAGCAACTTCGCAATCGTCGGCGCAAGATCCTTGATGGTCACCGTCCCCCAGTCTTTTCCGGCGGCAAAACCATTCCCCATGACAATAACGGGAATAGTCATGTCCTCCGGCAAATCGGTTCCGTGCATGCGGTCGTGGCCGCCGTGGTCGGCGGTGATGATCACGGTGTAATCCTCCGGCAAGGCGTCGATCACCCGCCCGATATTGTCCCAACTGTTTTCCAGAGCCGCCATATATTCCTGGCTCATCCAACCGTGTGAATGCCCTGCCTCATCGGAATATCCCAAATATAAGAAAGCAAAATCCGTGTAATTGGCCGTCAGATACGCGATAGCGGCATTTGTGACAACCGTATTGGCCTTATCGTAACCAAAATCCCCGCCTTTGCAATAACAAGAGAACGAAAGCGAGTTCGGCCTTGCGAGATCCCGGAGCTCTTCCCAATTATAAAAGAACGCACATGTCTTTTTGTGGTTTAACAGAACCTCGCACAAGCCGTTGATCGGTCTTACCTGCGGCGCATATGTATTGGTCGTCGTCCCATGTCTAGATGGGTCCACACTGTGGAAAAGCGACATATGGCACGGGAGCGTCACGGAGGGCATAACCGTCGTTGCCGTCATGGTATAGGAGGCGTTTTTCAGTAGTTTTTGTACCCGCGGCATGGCTGCAATCGCGTCGGGCCTCATGCCGTCCACTACAATCAATACTGTTCTCATGCTGAATTCTCTCCTTTATAAATAATCCTGTCGTTTTCTCGGTATAGCTGTAACAGCTCTTCTGGCAGATCCGAGTCGGTCACATAAGTGTACGTCTTTTTCATTTCCTCGACCTTAAGCAGCGCTTTCTTTTCGAACTTGCTGCTGTCCGCCAGAACAAATATGTCGTCTGAAGATTGTATGAGCTGTTTCTGAATCGGATACAGATCCTCTTGATAATCACAAATTCCATATTCCAAAGAAAGAGCGCTGGGAAACACAAAGGCTTTCTGCATGTGCAGATTCTTCAGCATATCCAAGGTCAATGCACCGAAAAAGGCATGTTCCTCCCGCAGATAGTGTCCGCCGCATAGAATCAGGGAAAACCCTTCACAGTCACATAAAATCCGAAACACATCCAGTGAATGGGTAATGACGGTCAACCTGGAAAAATGCTCTTTCAGCGCCTCTGCGAAAAGAACCGCCGTACTCCCGGCATCAATTCCGATGATATCGCCATTGGAAATACAATCCATCGCTTTGAAGGAAATTTCCGATTTCTGCCTGCACTGCTCTGCGCTCCGCTTTTTCAGATCAAAAAAAGGCTTCATATCCTTTTTTGCCACCGCTCCGCCGTGGACGCGGGACAACCGTCCCTGCAGCTCCATAGCTAACAAATCCCTGCGGATCGTTTCAATGGATACATGGAAGACATTGACAAGCCCCGACGTTGTGACGGCACCACTTTTTTGAAGCTGTTCATATATTTTCTCCTGCCGTTCTCTCGCAAACATTTGCAATCACCTCCAATCATACGCAAACAATACCATATAAATGCAACCTTTTCAAGCGCCAAATGGCAAATGAGCAGATTCTGCGAGTTATCCCCGCAAAATCTGCCCTGAAACAATGGCGGCCGCCACTTCTTCCAAACGCAATGTTTATTGGATGTGCTTACGGCAGCGGGAATTTCGCTCTGGTTACATGGAGGATTATCCAAATATTTTTGCGCATATTAAAAAATAGTGTAATTTATTTGTTATAAATAAGAATTTGGCAAATTATGCGGTTGTTGGGGAACACCCCTTGCTTGGAGAAGGATATAGTAAATACAAGTAAGGGGTGGTGTCTTATCAACCTTTTAGCGTTAAGTAGTACGGAAACAACGGAGACATTTTTTTTCATGCTGCTTTTCATCGCATCGATTATCAATTCTATATGGATGGATCATTATAGAAAAAAGAATAATATCCCATTAAAAAAGTTCATGATTCCCATCGTTATCAGTTGTGTTGTTGCATTCATTTTATTGGGAATAATAATTAACGTGATCGTGCTTGGATTTCTTTCACAATCTCAACATCATTGACGTTTCGCCACCAACCTCGTCGCGGGGTTGGTGGCGAATGCGAATAAAGGGATGGTGTATTTATGAAAAGGATCTTCAAATTAACGTCAATAATGATCATCTGCATTTTCACTTTGTGTTCCTGCGGCAACCATGATCATTATGATGCTTGGCATTTAAATTCAATGAATATCGATAAGCTATGGACTTTTTCAAAAGGAGAGTCTCAAACAATCGCATTTATTGATACCGGATTGTCAAATAAAGTTCAAGAAACATACAAAGATAGAATTGTCGCGCCATACAATTTTCTTGATGGTAACGACAATGTTGATGATGACCATGGTCATGGCACTCAAATTATCAGCATTGCTAGTGGAGACGGGTCGTTCGGCGTATACGGAATTGCGCCTGAAAGCAAAATTATGCCCATTAAATCTGTAAATAAACATGGACAAATAAACTATGCTTTATTGGCAAAAAGCATTCATTACGCTGTGGAGCATCATGCAACCGTTATCTGCGTCAGTTTGGGCGGATATCAAAACGATCCGGACGTTATAGCCGCCATCAAGTACGCGTTTGAAAACAATATATCGGTCGTTGCCGCCGCAGGTGATTATTCACAAAAGGATCTTTTGTTTCCCGCTAATCAACATGGCGTAATATCTGTAGAAGCGAAAGATGAACAGAATACGACGTGGAAAGACTCTAATGTATCTGACTTAAGTACGATTTCATTTCCCGGCGTCAATATTAAAGCCATTCAAATAAGGGATACTGGCATCATAAGATCGGATTTAAACAACGGAACCTCACAGGCTTGTGCCATCGCAAGCGGGTATGTGGCACTTTTGCGAGATAAGAATGTGAACAGTGAAAGCTTAGACAATCAACAAATCATACAGGCTTTAGAAGCTTTGAATACGAAAAGCAGCTCAAAAACAGACTATAGTAAACCATTTCAGTCCCTCTGATGGATGATTCGTTCCGCAGCATCGTCCTACCGGTTTTTCTTACCAGCGGTAAAACAGCCGGGAGCACCCAATAGGATGCCCCCGGCTTGCTTTTATCCCTCGGATTTGCCTTGCGGCTCGGCGTTTTCTTCGGCCCACTCTTCGGACTGCTCCAGCACTTCCAGCAGCCTTTCGGCGGCCTCGTCGTTGTCGATCACCACATCATGGTATATGCTGCTGGTCGGCATTACCCCTCGCCCCCGATGTCGCGCATCTTGCGTACAAGATCGCTCACGTAGTTGGCGCCCCGGCCGGCGAATATCCCGGTCAGGACGATCCCGATACCGGCTCTGAAAAAGCGCATTGACGAGAAGCAGGCCCAATACGATGCCCTTATGCAGAACCTTGCAAGCGGTTCTCTGCCCGCTGAAGTGGTAGCCGATATCGGAACGCGGATGAAGGACCTGAAAGAGGAAATAGCCGCTCTGGAGGCCACGGAACCGCCCAAAGATTTCACGGCCGACATGATCCAGTCATGGCTTGAGCACATCAAGGCGGCTCCGGATGAAAACGCCGTCCGTCTCCTGGTCGAACGGATCGACGTGGAAAACGAAAAAGAAAAAACCGCCTTCAACATACAGAGTACGTTAAAGGCGGTCTTAGGTGAACATGGTTGCGGAGGTGCGCAACATAGTTTCCCCGAAATACTTTTCTATTTTGGCTTGGTTCGGTAGCCGGGAGCACCCAATAGGATGCCCCCGGCCTCTTTTTATTCTGCTTTGCCGAGCTGCTTGACGAGCTGGTTGCCGTACACCGCCGCGCCGGCGACCAGTACGCCCTGGATCACCGCGTCCACGGTGGGGCCCATGATGGCCAAGGCCCCGCCGATTCCGAACACCAGCAGGATCAGCGGGATAAACTTATCCGGGATCACCTCGATATGTTTGACAATGGCCCCGATGATGACCAGGGCCGGGATCAGGACCAGGGCGTTGTCGATAATATAGCTCAAAATTTCCAT
>CAKUFK010000003.1 GCA_934647945.1 uncultured Eubacteriales bacterium
GGCTGGAAGCGGCCCGGGAAAATAGGCAGGCGCCGACTCTTCGCCGCCCCTCCGGTTTATCCGGAGGGCCTTTTTTTTGGAAAATAGCTTAGCCTTTTAAGGGGTATATAATTTTCAAAAGAACACTTCTCCAAACCCGGTAAAATGGTTTTTTTAACTTCGCGAATAAAACCGCATCGTTTGCAGCTTCATGATTTGCAAAGTTGGGTATCAAAAAGAAGGAGATTGTCTATACCCGATCATTTTTTCACCCCCTGCACCTCTCTTTCCCTTTGTTTTATACTGACGGGAGTCTCTGCCTTTTCTGCTTTTATTTTGCCGGGGGTGTTCCCTTTTTTGTGGAAATGTAGTATGATAAATTATCATGTGAGTATCGATCTGCCCAATCGATAAGCGAAAAGACGCCGGTTTGAGTCGGGCGGAAACCAAAAATGCTGGGAGAGAGCAAGACGATGGCATACGGCAAACACATTGATGAAAAATGGCAAAAGCGTTGGGAAGAGGAGAAACTCTATCGATTTGATCCGGACAAGGACAACAAGCTCTATTGCCTGGAGATGTTTTCCTATCCTTCCGGGGCGCAGCTCCATGTCGGGCATTGGTATAATTATGGACTGGCAGATATCTGGGCCCGGGCGAAAAAAATGCAGGGATTCAACCTTTTCCATCCCCAGGGCTTTGACGCATTCGGCCTGCCGGCGGAAAACTACGCGATCAAAACGGGGATTCACCCCAAGGATTCCACCTACCGCAACATCGACTGTATGAAGGAACAGCTCGTGAAAATGGGCGCCTCTTATGACTTTGACTATATGGTCGTGACCTGCGACGAGGCATATTATAAATGGACCCAGTGGCTGTTTCTCAAGCTGTATGAACGGGGGCTGGCCTATCGGGCCAAAGCTCCGGTCAACTGGTGCCCGTCCTGCAAGACAGTGTTGGCCAACGAGCAGGTGGTGGAGGGTTGCTGTGAGCGCTGCCACACCGAGGTCAAAAAGGAACATCGGACCCAGTGGTTTTTCAAGATCACAGAGTATGCCCAGCGTCTGCTGGACGGGTTGGAGGGCCTTCAGTGGCCGGAAAAAACCAAGAAAATCCAAACCAATTGGATCGGCAAGTCCACCGGCGCCCAGGTCTTGTTTAAGGTCAAGGGACAGGATATCGTCCTGCCCGCCTTCACCACCCGGGTGGATACGATATTCGGCGTCTCATTTGTCGTGCTCGCCCCCGAACGGGAGGGCGTGATGGATCTCGTGACACCCGAACAACGGGATGAGGTGGCACGGTATATCGAACAGGCCAAGAAGGTCAGCGAGATCGAGCGGCTTTCCACGGTTCGGGAACGCACCGGCGTCTTTACCGGCGCTTATGCGGTCAATCCGGTCAACGGGGAGGAAATCCCGATCTATGTCGCTGACTATGTGCTGGACACCTATGGGACCGGCTGCGTCATGGCGGTACCAGCCCATGATGAACGGGACTTTGACTTTGCCACCCGCTATCAGCTTCCAATCCGCCAGGTCATCGCCTCCCCGGATGGGGGAGCCGAACTGCCCTTCTGTGCTTACGGCCGTCTGGTGAACAGCGGCGAGTATACCGGCTTGACCAGCGAAGAGGCGCGGGATAAAATTGCCACTTTCCTCGAATCCAAGGGGATGGGCGAACACAAGGTCTGTTTCCGACTGCGGGACTGGCTGGTTTCCAGGCAGCGGTACTGGGGCGCACCGATCCCGATCATCTACTGCGACCACTGCGGGGAGGTGCCGGTCCCGGAACAGGATCTGCCGGTCAAGCTGCCATATGACGTGGAATTCCGTCCGGACGGGGATTCCCCTCTGGCGCAATGCCCTTCCTTTATGGACACGGTCTGCCCGAAATGCGGGCGTCCCGCCCGGCGGGAATCGGATACGCTGGACACGTTTGTGGATTCCTCCTGGTATTTTTTGCGGTATCCGGATAACCGCAATGCGGAAAAGGCATTTGACAGTGCCCTCATCAACCGTTTGCTGCCGGTGGATATGTATGTCGGCGGAGCCGAACACGCGGCGATGCACCTGCTCTATGCCCGGTTCATTACCAAGGTGCTGCACGACATGGGCCTGATCGATTTTGACGAGCCGTTCCTGCGTCTGGTGCACCAGGGGACCATCCTAGGCCCGGATGGCAACAAAATGAGCAAATCCAAGGGGAATACCATCAACCCCGACGACTATATCGAGCGGTACGGCTCGGATGTGTTCCGGATGTATCTGGCTTTTGGCTTTTCCTTTGTGGACGGCGGTCCGTGGAACGACGACGGGATTAAGGCGATCTCGAAGTTTGTCGGCCGGGCCGAATCCTTCGTCGATGCGTTCGTGCGGGAGCCGGGCGGGACGGATGCCTATGGGGACAGGGAGAAGGAGCTCGATTTTGTCCGGCACAACACCCTGAAATGTGTGGCAAACGACGTCGAGATTTTCCAGTTCAACACCTGCATCGCCCGCCTGATGGAGCTGTACAACGCGATGGCCGCCTACAAGAACGGACCGGTGAACAAAGCCTTCCTGCAGGGGGTCCTGGACGATTTCGTGCGGCTTCTTGCCTGCTTTGCCCCCCATTTCGGGGAGGAGCTGTGGGAGAGGCTCGGGCATACCGCCTCGGTGTTTGAGGAGCAGTGGACGGTCTATGATCCGGCCCGGCTGGTGCGGGACGAGATCGAGCTGGTGGTGCAGCTCAACGGCAAGGTCAAGTGCAAGCTCGTTCTGCCGCGGGATCTCTCCCGTGAAGAGGTACAGAGCCGTGTGCTGCAGGATCCCAAGGTGGAGGAGCTCCTCGAGGGACGGGCGGCCCGCAAGGTGATCGTGGTGCCGAATAAGCTGTGCAACATCGTGGTATGAGGATAAACCAATACCGAAGGCTCGGCGGCGTATGCCGGTTAACCTCGTAATCATGCGAACTTCTTAGTGTTTTCAAATCAGACAAAGATGGTTGAATTGAATGGCATTTATTATCTCTATTTTCTATTTTCAACCTTTGTTTTAAAGCTCGTGAAACCGTATAAATTCGAGGTTTATAACAAAAACACCATTGATGTCCGAGCCTTAAGGGCTCAGATGCCAATGGTGTTTTTAATTTTAGTTGCTTTTACGACTGCAAATACTTCTTTTTGTCGCTATGGTAAGCAGCGTATCAGCGAGTTGCGTTAGGGTCACACCCAGCAGGTTCAATTCATCCTCGGTCAGTTTGCAGGCGAGCGCATTGGCTATAGCAGTGATGGAAGCTGTCAATTCACATGAATTCACGAAACTCACCTCCATGCTATTATATGAATATGCGGCTGGAATGTGTGTTCGTTACCCTTCCAGTCACGCTTTGAATGTTTGAATATCAATTTTTGGAGGGACTTTTCTCATAAAGGACAAACTTTAAGTTTCGGTCACACACCGCTAGAAAAACGTCTTGTGGGGACTGAATATGCCGCTGCTTTAGCTGCTTATCCAGCCAGGTTAAATCCAGCCCCATGCGTTTTAAATTATCCTCTAAAATGCGGCCGTCCATGATTAGCTCTGTGAATAACAGTTCCTGTTCTGGGGCTAAATGCATATCGTTTGGTGTGGCAGGGCGCTGACTGCTTACCGGAAGGATCGTAAGCTTTCCATTGTATTCAAAAACAGCGGTTTGGATATTCGTCAGGTCAAAGTATCCTTGCTGCCTGCACATAACCATGAACTCGCTTAGATCCAGCTTGGCCTTTTTTAAATTTTCATAGTACAATTTCCCATGATCCATGAGGATAGTAGGGGTACCGTTGAGATATTTGCGTGTTCTCGGAAATTTGTTGGAAATGATACTCAGCAGCAGGGTTACGCCTCCGTATATCACCATGGCAGTAAGCGGCTTCCAGGGCTCCTCTAGCTCTGTGGCCATTTCAGCCGCAATGGAGCCAATGGTTATTCCCGTAATGTAATCAAAAAAATCCAACTGAGCAATTTGTTTGTGTCCAATAAACTTGGCCACCAAGAATAATGCACCAAATGACCCTAAGGCGGTCAGGCAAAGCATCAGAAAGCCCATACGGCAATCCCCCTTTCCCTATATTCTAGCCTAAATTGCAGCAAGCATACACGAATAGGCTGCGCGAACTCTCAAATAGCGTTCACCCTAACATTTGTGGCTGCATAATATAGTACCAGCTACGGAAAGGAGTGTACGACATGGGAAATTATAATTGGGGGCGTGGTTGTGACGGCTGCGAAACCGATCATGGCCCAAAGCCGTTTGTTACGAATATAATGCGTGTAGCGCGGCAAAATCAAAATTTTCGTACAGCGTTTTGGACAGGGTGTCACTTACAGATGACCCTGATGTGTATTCCCCCCTGCGGCGAGATTGGAGTGGAAATGCACCCTGACACGGATCAGTTCATCCGTGTGGAAGAGGGGCAGGCGCTTGTCCGCATGGGAGATTGCAGAGAAAATCTGGACTTCCAATGCCGCATCGGTACGGGGGATGCCATCTTTGTACCGGGCGGAACATGGCACAATGTTTTCAACACTGGAAATGGTCCGCTGAAACTCTCATCTTTCTACGCGCCGCCTCAACATCCAAAAGGTACCATTCACCGTACAAAGGCAGATTCCGAAAACAAAGAGCATTGACTTTACTGCTTAATCAGCATTGGCTAAATTAAGGTCGCGCTGCCCAAACGGAGGCTGCGTACAACTGGGGAATATTCCCTGCCCTTCTTTCTATGGTGGCGTAACATATTTGCATTATTTATGTGTGTCTCTTAAAGGTGCTTGCGCGGTAAAGCAGACATACAATGATATATGCGATTTGCAACGATTTATTGGGGCTTATTCGAGATTGCAGATGCTACAGATAAAATAAAAACCACCGATCAACCCGCATAATTGCAAGGTTTTTCGGTGGTTTTCATTGGAAAGCGTTGACAAAAAAGATACCTGCCATAAACGCGGGCAGAAGATTTAATAATAAAAAACCTGCGGTGCGCGATTTGCTCACCGCAGGTGTGGTCCGCCCGGAGGGATTCGAACCCCCGGCCTTTGGAATCGGAATCCACTGCGATATCCAGCTTCGCCACGGGCGGACATAAAGGCCCTGCTGTCCACAGAGCAACACTATTTTACACCGTCGTCGTGATTTCTGCAACCCCCAAATGGCTTTTTTTCAAAATTTTCCTCTCTATACAAAAAAACACGCCAAACAGCCGCTGATCCCTGTGCTTTGGACAGAAGAACCGGGCGGTGGTAAGGCGTGTTCCCAGCTGATGGATACGGATCCGGGTTCCTCTCCGATCGCGTAAGGAGGTGGCCTTGCCCTAGACCCTTCAAAACGAACACCGAAGGCGCCCCCCTCTTTCATGTCCACGGGAGCGCGAGAGGCCAAGAGCCGCACACCCGAAAAGGGCGTGCGGCTCTGTCTATCATCTCAGGACGGCAGCGGGTGCTCCAGCCTCTTTTTCGTAAAAAGCCGGGTTGGGCGCGGCGGACTTCAGCCCCATCCGGCTGCCGATTCCACTGACCACCCAGCAGAGCAGCAGGGAGACGAGCATCGCCAGGCACGCGAAATGGGGACCGAGGCCTTTGAGGGGGCCGAAAAAAGGCAGGCTGGCCGAAGGGAAGAAGAGCTGGGCCAGCAGAGGCGGCAGGGCGGTGGCAAACCCGCCGATGATCCCCGCCCAGGCCCCCGCCCGGTTAATCCCCTTCCAGTACAGGCTGAGCGCATAGGGTGCGAGGAAGGAGCCGGAAATAATGCCCCAGGAATAGGACATCATGTCGAGGATGGGGGTCTTGCTGTTGGCAATGACATAGGACAGCACTACAAAGGCGAGGCAGAGCCCTTTCGTCACCCAGGCGGCTTTTACCTTGTCCAGCCGTGGGGCGTGGGGTTGGATCAGATCCATGGTCAGGGTGGAGGACGCCGTGATGGTAATGGAGGACAGGGTGGAAACCGACGCCGCGATCAGCAGTACCAGCACCACGCCGATCAATACGGTGGGGATGCCCGACTGGTCCAGCATGTTGGGAATCAGGTAATCGGGATGCCCGGCCCCGCCGGCGGGCGGAGAAGGCAGCTCGGTGAAAAACAGGCGGGAGAAGGACCCGATGAAGTAGCCTCCCCCGGCCACCACCAGGGCGAAAACCGTCGAAATGACCGTCCCACGGCGGACTTCCCGGTCGTCCCGGATGCCGTAGTATTTGTGGATCATCTGGGGCAGTCCCCAGGTCCCGAAGGAGGTCATCAGCACCGTCGCCCAAAGCCCGATGTGCTGTGCGGCGGTCAGGTGCAGGCCTTCGGTCGCCTTGGTGATGGCCTCCAGCCCGGCGGACAGCCCTCCCACCTGATCGCAGCGGATCACCGCCGCGATCAGGGCGATAACCCCCGCCAGCATGACAATCCCCTGTACGAAATCGGCCCGCAGGGTGGCGGCGTATCCGCCCAGGACCACGATCGCCGCCGCGGCCAGAGCAATGACCACCATGCATACCCGTTCATCCACCTTCAGCAGCACCGCGCACACACTGGTCAGGCCCTTGTAAACCGAGGCGGAATAGGGAAGCAAGAAGACAAAGATCACGGCCACGCAGAAGCGCTTGATCCCCCTGCCGCCAAAGCGCTTTTCAAAAAATTGGGGCATGGACTTGATTTTGAGGCGGCGTGTGGTCTCTCTCGTCCGCCTGGCCAGAACCAGCCAGGCCAGCAGGGAGCCGATCAGGGCGTTTCCGATACCGGGCAATACGGCCCACAGGCCATAGTCCCAGCCGGATTTCCCGGCGTAGCCGATAAACATGACGGCGGAAAAATACGCGGTGCCGTAGGAAAAGGCCGACATCCAGGCCCCGGCATTCCGCCCGCCCACCGTAAAGTCGGTGATGGTTTTGGACTTGCGGCCGGCGAAGACTCCGACCGCCAGAATGAAAACGGCGTAAACCGCAATGGTGATCCAGATCACCAGCTCTTTGGACATAGTTTCCACCCCTCGATACTTTATCACTTTAAACCGTTGCGGTTTAAAGTGGATATGTACATCATACCGGAAAGACAGAAAATTTGCAAGAGGGCGGCTAAAAAAATATCAGACTTTTTCGATTTGCCTCCGCCCCTATCTTTTTTTAGGAATTTATGGTATATTAAAACGGGTTTTGCTCCTGTAAATGACGTCTTTGGGGGCGGCAGTGGAATTTATCAAAGGGGGATGAAGGCATGATGCGCCAAAAAGTCCGGATACCAAGCATCCTTTCCGCGCTGTTCTTTGCCTTGTGCGGTTTGATGTCGCTTTATCTGACATACAAAACGGCCGGCAACCTGCTGGATTCGGACGCCTCGAGCGAATTGGTCCTGGCCCGTCTCCTAGCGGATACCAACCAGATTCTGTCCCGTGATTGGTTTTACTCGACCGAGCTGCGGGTGCTCAATACCCAGCTCATTTACATGCCGCTGTTCAAAATATTCAGTGACTGGAAATTGGTGCGGTTTTTCGGCGCGCTTTTGCTGCAGGCCATACTGGTGTTGTCCTATTATTTCCTGTCAAGGCAGGCCGGGTTTTCGCGCAACGTGTTTTTTCTCACGGGGGGACTGCTGCTTCTGCCCGCCAGCACGCCGTATGCGCGGATCGTGCTGCTGCATAGCTATTATGTGCCCCACATCGCCATCGGTTTTTTCCTGCTGGGGCTGTTGCTGGGGTTCGGGAACAGAGAGAAGAAAAAGGGACTCCGGATCGCCTATCTGGTTCTGTTCCTGCTGCTCAGCCTGTTAAGCGGACTGGGAGGGGTGCGGCAGCTGCTGGTGACCTTTCTGCCGCTCCTCGCGGCGGCTTTCCTGCTGCTGTTGTGTTCGGACGGCTTCCGTGGCGTCACGCATGAGGAGATGGAAGCCGGCTCCGTATCCGCCCTGCGCCGGCTGCGCACGGCGGCCTGCTGCCGGGAGGCCAGAACGCTGTACCTGTCCGCCGCCGGCGCGGCGTTTGCCGCGGTCGGCTATCTCCTTAACAGCCGGGTTTTGGACGGGATCTACTCCTTTACGAATTATGGGGGGATGCGGCTGAAAAACCCGGCGGTGGGTGACGTGGATCCCCTGTTCTCGGCCCTTCTGGAACTGTTCGGATACAAAGCGAACGCCAAGGTGTTTTCCAAGGAGGGGATCGCCTCTCTGTTGGGCGCGGCTTGCTTGGTGCTCGTCCTATTGATGGGGATCTATCTGGTTGTCCGTATCCGCCGGGTGGAGACATTGCCCTGGAGGCTGCTCGTCCTCTTCTTCGTCTGTACACTGGTGCTCAACACGGCGGTGTTTTTGCTGACCAAGACGACCCTGGCGCTCTATTACATCCCTATTTTTATTTATTTCGTACCGCTGCTGGCGGTATGGCTCGGGCAATGTAAACGGGTTTTCCCGCCCCTGTGGTACGGCGTGGCCGGCCTGGTCGCGGCCGTCTTTTTCGGGAACAGCCTTCTCATCACGCATTACTTTGTCAAAAAACCGCAGGATTCCCCGATTGTCTACAGCGGGCTCGTCTATACCGAAAGGGACACGGTGGAGCATCTGACACCGGTCGTCGGCTTCCTGCAGGATAACGGGTACACCTTCGGTTATGCCAATTTCTGGGACGCCAACGTCATCACCGAGATGACGAACGGGCAGATCGAGATGGTCAATACCAACATCGGCCAGCAACTGACCCCCTATAACTGGCTGATGTCGAAAAAACTCCTGGAACCGGGATATCACACCGGCAAAACGTTTGTGCTGCTGTCCGCAGTGGGAGAGAAATCCTCTTCCGACGCCGGCTACGATTGGCTGAAGCAGGGTGAAAAGGTCTACTCCGACGGCCGGTTTTCGGTGTATGCGTACGACGGGCCCCTGCTTTAAGTCCCCCGTGGGCGGACAGCGTCCGTGCATTCGAGCAAAGGCGGTTGACCTGCCCGCGCGGTTGCTGTATAATGAATCGTCATCGAGTTTTTCTCCGCGACTTCCGCAAGAAAGGCGGCAAGAACTATGAAAACCTTGAGCAAAAACGGCCTGAGCGGCGTCATCGAGATCTGCCTGCTGCTGATGATGCTGCTGGACCTCGTTTTGATGATTACCCTTCCTTGGACGGTCACCTGGACGACCAAAAGCCATCCGGGGGAGGAAGGGATGTGGTATGAAAAATACCTCATCGTGCTCCTGATTTCGGGATTTGTCGCGGAATTCATCCTCTGGCAGGCACGCGGCATCATGCACAATGTCAACCGCAACCGGCCGTTCTGCCGGGATACGGTCCGCCGGCTGCGGCTGCTGGGACTCCTGTGCATCGTGCTGGCGGTATTTTATTTCGTCGCGATTTTCTGGGTGGCGCGTTTTTTCATGGCCCTGGTCTGTGTGGTGTTCGGGCTGATCGGCCTGATCCTGTTCGTGTTCGCGGAATTGTTCCGCCAGGCGACGAAATATAAAGAAGAAAACGATATGACGATATGATACCGATGGTGTGGAAAGGCGTGTAACGCATGGCGATACTGGTCAATTTGGACGTCATGATGGCCAAACGAAAAATGGGGCTGACGGAGCTGTCCGATAAGGTCGGCATCACGTTGGCCAACCTTTCCATACTCAAAAACAATAAGGCGCGGGCGATCCGGTTTTCTACCTTGGACGCAATCTGCAAGGCACTCGACTGCCAGCCGGGGGATATCCTGGAATTTACAGACGAATGAGCCGTCCGCCGGCGCCGCGGAAGCGGCCGGCGGACGGCTTTTCAGACGGGTTTCAGACAGAGGAGGAGACGGATGTTCATCGGGACGGTGGAAATCAGAGGCCGGGCCGCGCTGGCCCCAATGGCCGGCGTGGCCGATCGGGCTTTTCGCCGCATCTGCGCGGACTTCGGTGCCGCCTATGTCGTGGGGGAAATGGTCAGCTGCAAAGGGCTTTGCTTCGGCGATAACAAAAGCGAGGAGCTCCTTATCCTCGACGAGGAGGAGCGGCCCGCCGCTGTCCAGCTATTCGGAGACGATCCCGGGCGGATGGCCAGGGCCGCCGTCCTGGCCTTGGAGAAAGCCCGTCCCGATGTCATCGACATCAACATGGGCTGTCCCGCTCCCAAAATTGCGGGGAACGCCTGCGGCAGTGCCTTGATGCGGGATCCGGAGCTCTGCCGGCGGATCGTCGCGGAGGTATGCGCTGCGGTGCCGGTGCCGGTGACGGCTAAGATCCGCAAAGGCTATGCACGGGAGCAGGTCAACGCCGTCGAGGTCGCCCTGGCCTGTGAGGCCGGCGGTGCGGCGGCGGTGACGGTCCACGGGCGCACCCGGGACCAGATGTACGCCCCCCCGGTGGACTGGGACATTATCCGCCAGGTCAAGGCGGCGCTGCATATCCCGGTTATTGGAAATGGGGATGTCACGACTCCGCAGGCGGCTGCGAACCTTTACGAACAGACCGGCTGCGATCTCGTGATGGTGGGGCGGGGGGCGCTCGGAACCCCCTGGCTCTTTGCGCAGATCGAGGCTTATCTGCGGGACGGGACCCTGCTGCCGCCGCCCCCGGTGTCCAAACGGATGGCCGTGCTCTGCCGTCAGGCGGAACTGGCCGCCGGATATAAAGGGGAACGCCTGGCGCTGCTCCAGGCCCGCAAACACGCGGCCTGGTACATGCGCGGGCTGCGGGGCGCCGCCGAGTACAGGCGGGCGGCGGGGACTCTTGAAACGATGGAGGATCTGTACACGCTGTGCCGCCGGGTGGCAGAGGAAACCGCGTCCGAGCAGGCGCTTTCCCAACCCTTTGCCGAACCGGACGGCGGGATTCCGGGATAATCCATTCTAGGCGGCTGGAGTGCGCCGCCTTTTGCAGACAAGACGGAGCAGACGAATATCGTCTGCTCCGTCTTGTTCCGGCGACATAAAAGGGATGGGGCCATGGCCTGCCCGATCGCTGAGGGAATGCGGACAGTGGAGCGCCGGCGGGCAGAAAATTTTTTTACCCACCCAATGAACAAGCTGTTTCTGACACTTTACGGTTGAAAGGCAGGTGAGAATGATGAAAGCGGATGTTCTTGAAAACTATATCGAAAGGGTATATGGCTTTGCCGTCAATCACACATTTTCAAGAGAAGAAGCCGATGAGCTTTCGCAGGAAATTTTGTTTACGGCTGTACGGGAACTGCCCAAACTGAAGGATTGCAGCCGATTGGAGCCCTGGCTTTGGGGAATTGCAGGCAATGTCACAAAAGTATTCCGGCGCCGCATGGGACGGCAGCGCGCGATGTATTCCTATGACACGCTTGAACATGTTCCGTATGAAGACGAATACGGCGATGAGAATGAGGAGCTGTACGATGCGCTCCGGACCAAAATCGCCATGCTTTCGGAAACATATCGCCATATCATCATTCTTTTCTATTACGACGGCCTTTCGACAAAACGGATTTCCGAAAAGCTCAGCATTCCAGAGGGCACCGTCACATGGAGGCTTTCGGAGGCTCGCCGGAAACTGAAAAAGGAGTGTGTGGAAATGGACAAAGCGGCGTTAAAGCCTGTAAAGCTTACCATCCGCATCAATGGAGACGGCAATTACAAGGATCCGATAAGCCCCTTCCCGCATGTCTACATCCAGGATGCGTTATCCCAGAACATCCTGTATCATTGTTATGAGACGCCTAAAACGGTGGAAGAGCTGGCCAGGCACTGCGGTGTGCCGGCGTATTATATTGAAGACTGCCTGCAAAATCTCATATACCGCGAAGCCATGTCCGAGATTTCTAAAGGAAAATACCAAACCGATTTTATCATCTATTCCGACAAGACAAACGCGTATAGTGACAAGGCAAAGGGGATCTTCACGCCGGTCATCGACCGCTTTGTCCAGTCGATGAAGGCGCTCGCAGACAGGACGGACGCGCTCGGAATATACACTGCCGGAAAGGCAGCGGACGAGCGGATATATCTTTACGGGTTGATGGCTCTCGAACATCTGAGCCAACAGCACAATCCCGTCAGGTGCACGGCTCATCCGGTGAGATACGACGGTTTCCGGTGGAGCTACCATGCGTACCGAATATCCGATACGCAATACCCGATACGCGGCCTTGGCCGTGAGCAGTCGGCCAACAAGGGAAGCAGAGGGACATATCAACACATATCGTATCATTTCGGCGGATTTGCATACCGTGAAATGATGCTGAGTGACCAGATCAATGTATGTGAGGACATCCTGCGGGGAAAAACCGTCACCGATACGGAGGCCGCGGCATCGGCGATCGAACGTGGATTCATCGCACGGGATCAAAACGGCAAGCTGTCTGTCGCTGTTCCCGCATTTACAAAGAAGCAGTATGAAGCGTTCACCCGCTTGGCGGAAGAGGATTTTGCGTCCTCCATCGGCATGTACGCGGGCGCGGTATCGGAGTATGTGGCCGGATATCAGAAGCTGTTTCCTGCGCGTCTTGAGGAAGAGGTCAAACGAGCGTGCCACTACATGTTTTTGACGGTCTATGCCACCATTATCTGTGATATGGCCAGGGAGAGAGGCTTACTCCGCGCCCCCTCTCCCGATAGTGTCTGTGATGTGATGATTCAGTCAAAGGAAGACGCTACGGTTTTATGACCGAAGTACCTAAGAGCCCGGCTGCTTCTAAAACATTGTGTCAACCCCAGGCCGGAGAAAGCATTGTCTCGTGTATGCCGGCGTTTGGGTCATCCATCTCCGCACAGAGAAGGGAGGCAAAGACGCAGGGGGATTTGCCGGTTTCCCCAAATAGAAAACCGGCGGCAGCCGTATCTCCTTCATCCACCCCAAATACTCAAGGCTACGGCCCCAGGACTTTGGTGCTCATAAACCCATGATTTTATAGCCATCCAAGCCCTCGGGGCGGCAGCCCCTTTTTTGTATATAGGCGGGTTTGGGCGTCCGCCCTCCCGCCGGCTTTCTCTTTAGGAAAGCCGGCAAGCTGCCTGGGGATCCCAAGGGGGGAACCCCCTTGGCACGTCTTTGCCTTCTTTCTTCGTGTGAAGAAAGAAGGTGGCCCTCAGGCCAGACTTTTGTTGCGGTATGTCCGCGCATAAAGAACGCAGTCCTTCTAAAAAGGACATCGACTGCGCGGCCACTTCCTTTTGTCCGAGTTTCAGCTCGTAGCGACAAAAGGAAGCAAAAACACCGCCGGGGTTCCCCCGGACTCCCAGAGAATGTACCGATTTTCATGAAGAGAAAATCGGCGGGTACGGAATCTCCTAAACCGACGCCCATACAACAAGGGGGCCCGAGGCCCCCGGGTGTCTGGGTGGTCATCATTATATGGGCTTAAAAACCGAATGACACACAAAAACGGCCTCAACATTCGTGTTCAGGCCGTTTTTGCATCGCAAAATACAAGCAAGAGGGGTTCCCGCCGGCGCTGCGGCTACCGCCGGACCGGCACCCACACCAGCATGTCGCTCTCGCCCCGGTTGGCAAAGGCAAAGTAGGGGATATACGTCAGTTCGAGCGGCTGTAAGTTTTCCCTTAGCGGGCGGTACGGACAGCCGGGCTCCGGCCGGGGCCGCCTCCAGCCCGCAGCCCTGACCACCGGCAGCGGCATGCCTGGGAGCTCCTCTGTACGGGCCTTGAGCCAACCGTCCACCAGCAGATCATGGACCGCCCCTTCGTGATCCGCCCCCTCCACGCAATATACCACAGGGCCCCGCTGCAAGGCAGCCCGTCCGGCGTCGGCATGGATCCGGGGATCGGCCTCCAGCAGCACGGGGGACATATCCAGCTCCAGCTCCAGCGTAACCGTGTCGCCGAGGCAGTTCACGGCCACATATCCTTTTTCCGGGGCGGCCTGTACCGGCTGACCGCCGCACAGCAGGGTATACCGCCGGCACCATCCGGGGATGCGCAGGGCGGCTTTCATGCCACGGGCCCCCTCGATGGTGAGGCGGATGTGTCCGTCAGCCGGATACCGGGTCTCCTGGCGGAGGGTCACGGCCTGATTCCCGATCTGCCAGCGGGCAGTGCCGGACATGTACTGGTGGATGAAGACCGTGTGGTCGTCGTAGGTGGCCAGATATTCCCCGACGGAGGCGATGAGGCGGGTGACGTTGGGAGGGCAGCAGGAGCATTCGAAAACCTCGACCCGCTGAGGAATGGGCAGGACCTCCCCTCCCTTGATCGAGGTATCGCGGCCATAGCGGTCCAGATCGATCTCCAGGGGATTCTCGTAAAAGAAGCTTCTTCCGTCCAGCGAGAGGCCGGATAGAAAGCCGTTGTAAAGCGCCCGCTCCACCACGTCGGCGTAGCGGCCGTCGATATCCAGGAGGAGCATCCGCTGGGCGAACAGGATCAGAGAAATCGCCGCGCAGGTCTCCGCGTAGGCCGTTGCGTTCGGAAGATCGAAATCCTTGGTGAACGCCTCGCCTGTCCGGGAGGAGCCCATCCCGCCGGTGATATACATCCGCCGTTCGGTGATGTTTTCGAACAGAGACTGACAGGCGGTGCGCAATTCCGGGTCCCCGGTCTCATACGCCACGTCCGCCATCGCGCTGTACAGGTATCCGGCCCGCACCGCGTGCCCTTCGGCGGTGAATTGGCGGCGGACAGGCAGATGGCTTTGGGTATAGCGGGGGGGTTCCCACTCTCCCATGCAGGCCGGATCCTTGTCGTTGTTTCCCCGCTGGTCCAGGAACCAGCGGGCAAGGCGGAGATAACGCTCCTCACCGGTGCAGCGGTACAGCTTGACCAGCGCCAGCTCGATTTCCTCATGGCCCGGCGTGGCGAAGGGAGGAGCCTGTTCCTCCATGAAAACACGGGCAATGCAGTCCGCATACCGGCACATGGCCCGGAGAAACCGGTCCCGGCCGGTGGCGTTCTGATATGCTACGGCGGCCTCGATCAGATGGCCCGCACAGTAAAGTTCATGGGCAAACCGCTGGCGAAACCGGTTTTCCGGTTCCACGACAGTAAAATAGACATTGAAATAGCCGTCCTCCTGCTGATGGGCCACGATGAGCCCGACCAACTCCTCCATCCGTTCCTCCAGCCAGGGATCCGGATGCATTTGCAGGATATAGGCGGCGGATTCCATCCATTTGGCCACGTCAGAATCGTAAAAAATGTGGGGTTTGTGGGGCATCCCCTCTTTCCAGTCAAAGCGGAAGGAGGCGAAACGGCCAGTTTCTTCAAAGCGTTTCCAGACGTTGCGGATGGTTACGTTGCGGTTGAGTTCCTGCCTATCATGCCAAAATCCGTTATCCAGCTCCACGGCGGAGAAGGGGAGGTTCCGGTTCGGTTTCACAGAGACATCTCTCCTTTTCAAAGATTTGCAATATCCCGCGTCTTCTGGTAATATCTTAGCAAGACCCGCACCGGCTTCACAAGGATAAAAAAGAGGAATTGAGGGAGAAAATCCGACATGATCCAGCTTTCGAGCGATCCCGCGGTGAGCGTGTCCTATCTGTACAGCGGCCTGTTTGAGACGCAGGAGGAGTGGAGCCATCCCCATCGCGTCATCGACAGCTATGAAATCCTGTATGTGGTGGCCGGCGAGGTGTACCTGGAGGAAGAAGGGGAACGCTTTTCCCTCAAGGCAGGGGACGTGTATCTCCTCCGGCCGGACTGCCGCCATGGGGGATACCGCATCAGCCGGGGAAAGACCTCGTTTTATTGGGTCCATTTCGTCACAGACGGCTGGCCGGGGTTGGAAACTGGCTTGCTGTCGGTGCCGGATTCCTATCGTTTTTCGCTGCTGCTCAAGCAGCTTCTTCACATTGCCAACACACCCGGCTATCCCGCCTACGCCCCCGACGCCGCCCTGGGGCTTCTGCTTGCCGAGCTGACGGCCGCCGGCAGGGATGGAGAGAGCGGCGGGGGACCACTGGTCTCGAAAATCGCGGAGTGGGTCCGGATCCATAGCCGGGAGAAGCTGACGGTGGGAGAGGTGGCCGCCCGGTTCGGCTATCATCCCGATTATCTGTGTGTCCTCTTCCGGAAATCCCTGGGGATGTCTTTAAAGGCCTATATCGGCGGTGAGCGGGTCAAATTCGCCCAAAGCCTGCTTCTGACCACCGATAAGCCGATCAAGGAGCTGGCCGAAGAACTGGGGTGGGAGAGCGAAAACGCCTTCATCCATTACTTCCGTTATCATACGGGTATGGGGCCGGGGCGCTTCCGGGGCGTCTACCACCACACCCACATGAACGACCGCTGAACCGGAATGCCCGAACCCGCTGCCGGCCCGTCATGCAGGAAAAAGGGCGGGCGGCGGACGGTCTTTTGAACAAAATGGCCGTTTCGGCCCGTTCTTTCGGCACGAATCGCCTGTTTTTGGTGTTTCTTTTTACCAAAATTGCAAAAAGGCCTTGAAAACCAGGTGCTCCATCGCGTATAATAAAACAGTCCGATCCGAAATGGATATCCTGCGCGGCGGACGGCCGCGTATCCTACATAGGAGGGAATTGTATGAAAAAATCGCGTGTTCTTTCGATGGTACTGGCGGCCGCCCTGCTCACCGTTCCGCTGGCGGGCTGCGGCAATACACCCGGCGGCAGCGGCGACGAGATCGTGATCGGCGGCCTGGCGCCCCTGACCGGCAGTGTGGCCCAGTATGGTGTGGCGGTGGACAATGCCGTCAAGCTGGCGGTCGACGACATCAATGCCAAGGGCGGCATTCTGGGCAAAACCATCAAGTATATATCGTATGATGAGAAGGGCGATCCCACCGAGGCGACCAATGCCTATACCCGCCTGGTGGATCAGGACAAGATCGTGGCCCTGATCGGCGACGTGACCTCCGCCCCCTGCGAGGCGGTGGCCCAGCAGGCCGCCCGGGACAAATTGCCCATGATCACCCCTTCGGGCACCTCCGAGGCCATCACCACCTACGGCGAAAACGTGTTCCGCGCCTGCTTCATCGACCCGTATCAGGGCCAGCTCATGGCCTCCTATGCGTCCAAGAAGCTGAACGCCAAGACCGCCGCTATCCTCTTTGATAACGGCGACCCCTATTCCTCCGGTATCGCGGACGCTTTTGAAGCGGCCGCCAAAGCATTGGGCATGACCATCACCAATAAAGAGGGCTATGCCTCCAAGAGCACCGACTTCAACTCCCAGCTGACCAAGATCAAGGCCGGCAATCCCGATGTGCTGCTCCTGCCGGTGTATTACAACGACGTGGTGCTCATCGCCAAACAGGCCAAGGATCAGGGCCTGACCGCCACCCTGCTGGGTGCCGACGGCTGGGACGGTGTCGCCGCCCAGTTGGACGCCGCCAGCGCCGACGTGGTTAAGAATGCCTATTTCTGCAGCCAGTATTCCGCTTCGAGCAGCGATCCGGCCCTGCAGAATTTCCTGAAGACCTATAAAGAGAAATACAACGAGGAGCCCAACATGTTTGCTGTCCTGGGCTATGATGCCATGCAGATCATGGCCGCCGCTATCGAAAAGGCCGGCACCACCAACAGCGCTGCCGTCATCAAGGCGCTAAGGGAAACCAACTACAAGGGCCTGACCGGCACCACCACCTTTGACGACAAGCGCAATCCGGTCCGCGAGGCGATCATCACCTCTTTTGACGGGCTGAACTATAAAGTGGTGGAAAGCTACTCCATGAGCTGAGGCAAAGGCATTATACGGTTCAAAAAGAGGGTGGCAACACACCCTCTTTTTGGATTGTCAGACCGGATTTCATAAAGGTTGGAAGGTGCGGCAATGGATTTTATCACGCAGACACTCAACGGGCTGGGGCTGGGGAGTATCTATGCCCTGGTGGCTCTGGGATACAGCATGGTGTACGGCATCGTGCAGCTGATCAACTTTGCCCATGGCGACATCATCATGGTGGGCGGCTATGTGCTCTATCTGGTCCTGGTCAATCTGGGACTGCCGCTGTGGCTGGCCATTGCCGCGGCCATTTTGGCCTGCGCCGTGGCGGGGGTGGTGATCCAGCGGGTGGCTTATCACCGCCTGCTGGTCCACAACGCGGCGCGCATCTCCCTGCTGATCACGGCCCTGGGGGTCAGCATCTTCCTCCAAAACCTGTTTATGATCCTGTTTTCGTCCAATCCGATTTCGGTCCCCACCCTGATCGATTTCGGAACCCTGCACTGGGGCGACCTGGCGCTGCCCTCCAAGACCATCCTGAACATCGGCGTGTCGGTGGTCATGATGGTGGGGCTGCAGCTGCTGGTCAACAAAACCAAGATCGGAAAGGCCATGCAGGCCACGTCGGAAGACACCGGGGCCGCCAAGCTGATGGGCATCAACACCAACTATGTCGTAGCCTTCACCTTTGCCGTCGGCTCCGCCCTGGCGGCGGTCGGCGCGGTGCTCTACTGCAACACCTATCCCCAGATCCGTCCCGACATGGGCAACCTGCTGGGCCTCAAGGCCTTTGTGGCCGCAGTGCTCGGCGGCATCGGCTCCATCCCGGGCGCCATGCTGGGCGGCTATATCCTGGGCGTGGCGGAGAGCCTGACCATCGGCTATGTCAGCGCCAACCTGAAGGACGCGGTGGTATTCGGTATCCTGATCCTGGTTTTGCTGCTCAAACCCACCGGCCTGATGGGCAAAAACAGAAAGGAGAAGGTGTAAGCCATGGGAGCGCTGAAGAAAAAAACCGGCGTTGCCTATGCTGTGAACGCCGTCCTTGTGGTGATTTTGTTTGTGGTGCTGCTGGTCCTGATCGACAGCGGCACGCTCAACCGCTATAACACCACCATCATTACGAATCTGTGCATCAACGTGATTCTGGCGGTGAGCCTGAACCTGGTCACGGGCATCCTGGGCCAGCTGGTGCTCGGACATGCCGGCTTCATGCTGGCGGGGGCCTATGCCGCCGCTCTGTTTACCAAAAACATCGGCCTGCCCCTCAGTATCAGCCTGCCTATCGGCCTTGTGCTGGGCGGCCTGCTGGCGGCGGTGTTCGGTGTTGTCATCGGCATCCCCGCCCTGCGCCTGCGGGGGGACTATCTGGCGATCATCACCCTGGGCTTCGGTGAGATCATCCGGGTGGTGTCCATCAATCTGAAAATCACCAACGGCGCCATGGGTCTCGGGGGGATCGGCTCCCTTCAGTCTCGGGACAACCCGGCGGGCATGTTCATCTATGCCTTCATCATCGCGGCGCTGCTGATTTTCTTAAGCTTCACTTTCGGGCGTTCCCGCCATGGACGGGCCGTCATCTCCATCCGGGAGGATGAGATCGCCTCGGAGTCCATGGGCATCAATACCACCTATTACAAATTGTTCGCCTTTGTGCTGGCGGCCTTCTTCGCCGGCGTGGCCGGCGGCCTGGCCGCCCATCAGACCGGTATGATCGATCCCTCCAAATACGATTTCAACCGGTCGGTGGAAATCCTGATCATGGTCGTGCTGGGGGGGATGGGTTCCATCACCGGGTCGGTGATTTCCGCCTCGGTGCTGACCCTGCTGCCCGAGATGCTCCGCGACTTCAACCAATACCGGATGCTGGTGTATTCCGTCATCCTGATCCTGGTCATGCTGTTCAAGCCCACCGGCCTGCTGGGACGGTATGAAATCTCCATTCCCGGCCTGGCCCGGAAATGCCTGCACTTTGTCCGGAACCGCCGGTCCGGAAAAGCGCCGAAAGGGGAGGCTTAACCATGACGGTACTCGAAACCAAAGACCTCGGCATCACTTTCGGCGGTCTGAAGGCCCTGGACGACGTGTACATCCGGATCGACGAGAAGGAGATCGTGGGCCTCATCGGCCCGAACGGCGCGGGAAAGACGACGGTGTTCAATCTGCTCACCGGTGTGTATACCCCGACCAAAGGGGCCATCCGCTTTGAGGGGCAGAGCATCATCGGCAAAAAACCCTATCAGATTAACCGCCTGGGGATCGCCCGGACCTTTCAGAATATCCGCCTGTTCAAAAACATGACGGTTCTGGACAATATCAAGGTGGCCATGAACCAGAACATGTCCTACTCGGTGGTGTCGGGAATGTTCCGCCTGCCCTCTTACTGGAAGCAGGAGAAAGCGGTGGGGGGGAAGGCCCGGGAGTTGCTGCGGCTGTTCGACATGGAGGACGTGGGTGAGCAGCAGGCCGGCAATCTGCCGTACGGCCAGCAGCGCAAGCTGGAGATCCTGCGGGCCCTCGCCTCTGAGCCCAAGCTCCTTCTCCTCGACGAGCCTGCGGCGGGGATGAACCCGACCGAAACCAAGGAACTCATGGAGGTCATCCGTGGAATCCGGGACAGGTTCGGGGTCGCCATTCTCCTCATTGAACACGACATGAGCCTGGTTATGGAGGTCTGCGAGCGTCTGTACGTGCTCGACTACGGTACCCTCATCGCCACCGGCACCCCGGATGAGGTGCGGAAGGATGAGAGGGTCATCAAGGCCTATCTCGGCGGCTGAAGGAGGGGATGAAGATATGTTGTTGAAAGTCACCGACCTGAATGTATATTATGGTGCCATCCACGCCCTTAAAGGCCTGTCCTTCGAGGTCGGGGAAGGTGAGATCGTCTCCCTCATCGGTGCTAACGGCGCCGGCAAGACGACGGCCATGCATACGGTGTCCGGCCTGCTCCGCTCCCGGACGGGCTCGGTCGAGTTTATGGATACCAATATCACCAAAACCGAGCCCCACCGGATCGTCAAAATGGGGTTGGCGCAAGTCCCGGAGGGGCGGCGCGTGTTCGCGAGCATGTCGGTGCTGGAAAATCTCGAGATGGGCGCGTATATCCGCACTGCGGCCTCCAAAAAAGGTATAGACGAAGACCTCGAGATGGTGTTTACCCGCTTTCCCCGGCTCAAGGAACGCCGCAAGCAGGTTGCCGGCACTCTATCGGGCGGCGAGCAGCAGATGCTCGCGATCGGCCGGGCGCTGATGTCCCGGCCCCGGATGCTGCTCCTCGACGAGCCGTCGATGGGGCTGTCCCCCATCCTGGTGCAGGAGATCTTCTCCTGTATCACCGAGGTCAACCGGGGCGGCACCACCATCCTTCTGGTGGAACAGAACGCGAAAATGGCCCTGACGGTGTCCGACCGTGCCTATGTCCTCGAGACCGGCTCGGTCGTACTGGAGGGCCGGGCCGCCGATCTGCTGGATAACGAGCAGGTCAAGGAAGCTTATCTGGGTGCCTGAACGATGAAAAGACGGTCCCAAGATGCGCAGGGCGCCGGATCGGCCGCTGACGGGCTTCCTGCCCGCGGCCGGAGGCGTCCTGCATTTTGCAGGGGTGGGGACTTGCGATAGGAAAGGACGATCCGGGGATGGACGAAACGGTGCCGCGCCGGCGGCATTTTGCACAGGGGTTCCGGTATGGGTTGCCGGTGACTCTTGGATATTTGCCGGTATCCTTTGCGTTCGCGGTCGCTGCCGTAGCAAATGGGATTCCCTGGCCGGTGGTGGTGCTGATTTCCATGACCAATTTCACTTCCGCCGGGCAGGCGGCCGGTGCTGACCTGATCCAGGCGTCGGCCCCCCTTCCGGAGATTGGGGTGACGGTCTTCGTCATCAACATCCGGTATATGCTCATGTCCTTATCCTTGTCCCAGAAGCTCGAAGGGATGCCGGTGCTGAAACGGCTGCTGTTGGCGAACGGGGTAACGGATGAGATTTTTTTCCTCGCCATGCAAAAGGACGGTCGGCTTTCCGGCTGGTTTGTCGCCGGGTTGGCGGCGGGCCCTTACGGCGGATGGGTGCTCGGCACCCTGCTCGGGGCACTGGCGGGCGGTGTGTTGCCCGCTGCATTGTCTTCGGCCCTGGGCATCGCCCTGTACGCCATGTTCATCGCCATCGTCGTCCCGCCCTCCCGCCGTTCGAAAGCGGTCGCCGTCACGGCTCTCGTGGCGGTAGGGCTCGCCTGTCTGTTCCGGTATCTGCCGGGGCTGCGTCTCATCCCGTCGGGATGGGCGCTGATCCTGGCGGCGGTCGCCGCGGCGGCGTTTGCGGCGCTCCGCTTCCCGGTGGAAGACTCGCAGGAAGGGGGCGGAACGGATTGAGCCGGACACTGTATTGGGCGGCGGCGGTTCTCGTGATGGCTGTGGTGACCTATCTGCCCAGGGCCCTGCCGCTGACCCTCCTGCGCCGTCCGGTGAAAAGCCGGTTTCTGCGCTCCTTCCTTTACTACATGCCTTTTGCCGTTCTGGGGGCTATGACCTTCCCGGCCATCCTGTACGCGACCGCCACACCCTGGTCGGCTCTGGCCGGCTTCGCGGTGGCGCTGCTGCTCTCCTGGTTTGGGTTGTCCTTACTCCCCGTCGCGCTCGCGTCCACCGCCATGGTGTTCGCGGTGGAGTGGGCGATGCGGCTCGGCGGGCTTTTGCCATGAGACAATCGAGAGGGGATTCCGGCTGCGGCCGGAATCCCCTCTGTTTGTATACCGTTATATATCGCTTCCGTTCTTCCCGAAGGTGAAAATTTCCTCGTAATCGAGGTTGTCGGCGTCTTTAGCCTCCGTAAAGCAATCCCGCGACAGTTGATGAGAGGTTTGCTCTGGACACATAGGAATTCCAGGCCAGCGGATTCAGTCCCCCCGGGACGCTTAGGTATTTGGATGGCTAGGAGGGAACGGCCCGTCAAGTGCATGGAATGCAGACAAAGACGGGGAAAAGAGGAAGGTCGATTTATTCGAGATTTCCCGTCAGATGCATGATGACCGACAGGGCGGCCAGAGGAGCCGTCTCGCAGCGCAGGATGCGTTTGCCGAGGGTGGCGGCTTCCGCCCCGTTCCGGAGCAGCCATGTGACCTCTTCTTTTTCAAAGCCTCCCTCCGGCCCAACCACGATGGAGAGGCGGCGGCAGTCCCGTCCGACCAGCTCACCAAGGGGGCGTCCGCCGCCCTCATAGAAGACCAGGGCGGGTTCCCCGGCCAGCCGCGCGGCAGCTTCTGCGAAGGGCAGGGGCCGGGATACCAGCGGAATCCGCCCCCGTCCGCATTGCCCGGCCGCCTCGGCGGCGATCCGCTGCCACCGCTCCCGTTTCTTCTCCCCTTCGCCCGGCTTTAAGCGGACGATGCTCCGGGCGGTGACGACTGGAACGATTTCCCCTGCCCCGAGCTCTACCGCTTTTTGCAGGATCCAATCCATTTTCTCGCCCTTTGGAAGCCCCTGGTACAGGGTGACGGCCGTATCCGGCTCCAGCGCGGTCGGGGTATGGTACAGGACACGGAACAATACGCCCTCCCCCTCGAAGCCGGCGAGCTCACAGAAATAGTCGGTCCCTTCCCCATCGCACAGGAAAAGGGTCTCTCCCTCCCGCATCCGCAGCGAACGCCGGATGTGGACCGCATCCGGTCCTGTGATCCACACCTGTCCGCCATCGGCGGGAGGGCGGTCTCCCGCCGGAATGAAAAAACGCGGCATAGGCCGTCACCTCCTGTTTTAAAGTCCGCCCGTATGACGGCAGACCATACAGAGCCAGCCGCCCTGCTCCAGCCGGGTCTCGACGGTAAAACCGCAGGCTGCCAGGGCCGACAGGACATCCCCTTCCCGTGTGTCGATGATACCCGAGACGATATAGGCGCCGCCCGGCTCTAAAAACGGGGGTATGTTCTTCGACAGGGCGATGATCGCATCGGCCACGATATTGGCCGCCACAACGGCATATCGGCCCGACACCTTATCCACCAGATCGCCTTCCAGGACCGTCAGACGGGGTTCGGAAAACCCGTTGAGTTCCCCATTTTCCCTGGCGGTGCGGACTGCCAGGGGATCAATGTCCACCCCGACGGCGGATGACGCCCCCAACAGCAAGGCGGCAATGGACAGGATCCCGCTGCCGCAGCCCACATCTAAAAAGCGCGTCCCCGGCCGGATCTGACTTTCCAATGCTTCCAGCACCAGGCGGGTGGTTTCATGCCCGCCGGTGCCGAACGCCATGCCCGGATCGATGGACAGGGTCTCCCTGCCCGGGAGCGGATCCGCCGTTTCCCACGTGGGACGAATGAGAAGCCGCCGCCCGACCGGCAGGGGCTTGAAATACTGCTTCCAGTTATCCGCCCAATCCTCTTCCCGGACGGTATCCTCTAACAGCTCGAACGGGATACCCTCCGCCGGCAGCCGTTCACGAAGGTACGCCGCCGCCTCGGCGGGCGCCCGGCCCGGCTCTAAATACAGATGGATCCGGGTGCGGGTGCGGTCCCGGGCGAGCAGCTCCTCGTCGATCAGGTCGCTGTGCGCGATCTGGCGCGCGCCCTCCTCCAGATCACGGTAATCCTCGATATACAGCCCGTGAGGCGCCGCCATAGCGGCAATGGCGGCCGCACGGTCGGTGTCGGCGGCAGCGACCGTAACGCACAGTTCGGTCCAGTCCATATGGTTCCTCCTTCCCCGATACGGCGTTCGTTCAGCCGTTGCCCAGATAGGTGTTGATGGCGTCCAGCTCCAATCCCGCCTGCCCTTTCAGGAAAGCCGCCAGCTGCGCGGCGATGGTCCGGCAGCCGCCGGCCTCGTCGCTCTCAATATTCAGCGGCATGACCGGATCGTGTACGCTCAAGCGGAGAAGGAACCATCCATTCCCTTGTCCGGGGCCGAAGGAGACGCGCACTCCCTCCCGGCTGTCATCGGCCAGCGTCCATCCCTGCTCCTCCGCATGGGATTCCAGTGCGGCCAAAATCCGTTCCCCGCAGGCGCGGAAATCCGGTTCGGTGATGGAAAAGCGCAGCTCCACGCTTTCGGCCGGCTCCTGCAGGGCGGCGATGAGGCTGTCGAGGGTCTTGCCTTCCTTCCGCAGCTGGGCCGCCTTGATAATGATCCGGGTGACGAGATAGGCCCCGTCGTCGAGAAAATAGTTGTCGATTAGGGCGGCATGGCCCGACGTTTCAATGGCGAGCGGGGCGTTTACCCCGTCGTTTCCAAGACGGATGACCTCATTGATGACGTTTTTGTAGCCCCGCTTGAACCGCCAGTGATGCCCGCCCAGCTCCTGCTCGATAAAGGTCTTCAGCCCGGTCGACGTGATTGAGTCGGTCACGATGGTGCCGCCCGGATGATCCTCCAGCGCGATCGCCGCTGCCAGCGCCACCAGGCGGTTGCGGTTGATTTCGCGCCCCTGCGCATCCACACAGCCCGCCCGGTCCACATCGGTATCGAAGATCACACCCAGATCCGCCCCTGCGCGCACGACCGCTGCCGAAACCGAAGCCATCGCCTCTTCGTTTTCCGGATTCGGAATATGGTTGGGGAAACGGCCGTCCGGATCCAGAAACTGGCTGCCGGAAATATCCGCCCCGAGAGGCTCGAGCACCGCGCTGGCATAAAAGCCGCCCGCTCCATTGCCGGCGTCCACCACGATATGAAAGCCCTCCAGCGGCCTCTCCCCATCTCCTACTCCATCCACGATCAAACGGCGCAGGCGGGCGGCGTATCGTGTCATATACGGGGATTCTTCCACCGGGCCGGGCGCTTCTTCCTCAAATCCGGCGGGACGGCGGCCATCCTGGGCATAGGCCAGGATTTCCCCGATGTCGGAGCCTTCCAGCCCACCTGACGGCAGAAAGAATTTAAGCCCGTTGCGGTGCCAGGGATGATGGCTTGCCGTGATCTGCAGCGCAGCGTCGCAGCCCAGATCGACCGTGGTCATAAACATGGCGGGGGTGGATGCCAGGCCGCAGTCCAGCACCCGGATCCCCGACGCCGAGAGTGCTGCCACCGCCGCGTTCCGGATACGGGGTCCCGACAGGCGGCTGTCCCGTCCGACCGAGACAGTCAGCTCCCGGCAAGGCGTTCCGGTTTTGTCCGACAGCCACGCGGCGAATGCCGCGGCGATCCGCCTGACCGTCTCGTCGGTGAGCTGAACGGGCTGTCCCTCGACGCCGTCCATCGCCACACCTCGTATATCGGTTCCGCTTTTGAGCCTTTTCCACTCGTCCCTCAACATGCTGATTCCTCCCACAGGATGCCGACCGGCATCCTTTTCCACATTTTTGAAGTCCCGCTTATTATACCGCACCGGGGCGGATTCTGCAACCGCTTAGGCGGGTATTTTAGGTTGCCCGGCAGAACGCGAAAATAGTAAATATCCGTATTCAGAAAAATTCGTCTTCCCAGTTTCTGCCCCTCATATTTTTCCACTTCCATCAAAGACTAAATAGGACGCGCGGACGCCGTTTCTCCCGGTGCCTGCGCGAGGTGTGTGACGGATGCTGGAAAGGCGTGGTTGGAAAAATGAAGAAAAAGTATATCTGGCTGTTCTCCCTGACGCTGATGGCCATAGCGGGGATTCTGCTCGGCGGGCGCTTTGCAAAGCAACCGCCTGTGGAGGTGACGGCTATCACGCTCCAGCCCCAGCTCGTCGAGCAGACGGTGAGCTGTTCGGGCAAGGTGGAGGCGGCGAAAAGCCAGAACGTGTATCTGGACATGCCCTGCGTGGCGGGGGAGGTTTACGTGCAGGCCGGGCAGGAGGTCAGGCAGGGGGACGTCCTCTTCACGGTCGACGTGGGCGCGACGAAGCAGGTGCTGGCGCAGGCGGGGGGACTGGCCGCGTCTCAGATTACCGACGACCTGATCACAAAAGAGGTGACGGCGACGGCCTCGGGCATTATTTCCACCCTAAATGTCGTTTCGGGTTCGTTGACGGACACCTCCAAGCCCTGTGCCGTCATCGCGTCGAGCGATATGCTGCGGGTGAAGATCGCGGTCCGGGAGCAGGATCTGCAGAAGGTGGCGATCGGCCAGCGGGTGACCATTACGGGATCCGGATTCCGGAAGCCCTCTTACACCGGTGTGCTCACCGAACTGGCCTCCTCCGCCCGGCAGCAGATCGTCGGGACGGTCACCGATACCGTGGTGGATGCGGTGGTCATGTTCGACCAGGACCAGATGGATCCCTCGCTGCGGGTGGGCCTGAACGCCAAGGCGGCGGTCCGGGTCTCCTCCACCCCCGATGCGCTGGTGGTCCCCTATGAATGTGTATTGCAGGATGAGGAGGGGAACGAATATGTGTATGCCTATACGGCCGGCCGGGCTGTCCGGCGGGATATCGTGTCCGGGGAGGAATGGAGCACCGGTTTCCATGTGGTGTCCGGGCTGCAGGCGGGGGATACGGTCATCCTCGATCCCGGGAAGATCGCCCGGGACGGGACGGCCGTCGTCGTCCGGGAGGAGGGCGACGCATGAGGGATGTACTGGTTTGTGCGTTCAAGAGCCTTTCGCGAAAATGGTCCCGTACCCTCCTGACCGTCAGTGGGATCACGGTGGGGGTGGCTATGGTGGCGATCATTTCGATGATCGCCTCCCTGGGACGCGCCGCGGTTAACGCAGAGCTCGACAGCCTCGGCGTAAGCGGGCTGTCGGTGAGTACGGCGGGCGACGGGACGATGCTGTCCGCGCGCGATCTGGAAACCATCCGCGGCCTCTCCGCCGTGGAGACGGCGATGCCCCTTTTAGTGGAATTTTCGGGGAGTACCTTGCGGGACAATACCGACAAATCGCTGATTTGCGGGATCGACGCGGGTGCTACCCAGGCGATTTCCCTGACCCTCAAGCATGGCCGTCTGATCAGCCGGGGAGATGTCAAGGCTCAGGCCCGCGTCTGCGTCGTCGACGAGTCGATTGCGCTTGCAGGCTATAAACGCGGGAATATCGTGGGCAAATCCATCTCCCTGAATTTAGGGGGCGTGGACGAGGACTTTGAAATCGTCGGCGTGACCGAGACAGGGAGCAGCCTGCTCCAAAACCTGACCGAGATGATCCCGGGAATGGTCTATATCCCCTACACCACCATGCAGGCCATGACCGCCCGGGACGGGTTCGACCAGATCGCGGTGCGGGTCAAAGCGGAGGCCGACGTGGATACCGCGGAAATCCGCATCCTGGAATCGCTGGAACGTTCATCCGGAAATGCGGATGGATACCGGACGGATAACCTCGCTGTTCAAAAAGAACGGCTGGGCGGGCTGATGGATCTGGTGACCATGCTGCTGACCGCGATCGGCGGGGTCTCCTTGGTTGTGTCGGGCCTGGGGATCATGACCATTATGCTCGTATCGGTCAATGAACGCACAAAGGAAATCGGCATCAAAAAAGCGATCGGCGCGACCCGAAGGCGGATCCTATCCGAATTTCTGATGGAGGCCGCGGTGATTTCCCTGATCGGCAGCCTGGCCGGATTGACACTGGGAGGCGGGTTGATGGCGGTGGTATCGGCGCTGCTCGGCTGGCCGGTATCCCTGCCGGCGGGCAGCTTCGGCGTGTTGATTTTGGTCGCGGTGGGGATCGGCTGCGTATTCGGTGTATATCCCGCGGTCAAGGCTTCCCGTCTGCGCCCGGTCGAGGCCCTGCGCCGGGAAGGATAACATTTTCCGCCTTTTCTTTTTTGCCAAAGTTTGGTATACTAAGATATCCGTCTATCGACGGAATCCGCAATAGGGGGAATGGACGTGCAGCTCATCAATGAAGTTTTGGCGGAAGGGGTCCGCTGCCTGTCGCTGCCGGATAGCCGCTTCAAAACAAGCCGGCTGACAGTCGCGCTGCTTCTGCCCTTGAAAAAAGAGACCGCGTCGGCCGGCGCACTGCTGCCCTATCTGCTGCGGCGCTCCTGCGCTGCTTATCCGGATTTCACCGCGCTGCAGCGCCGTCTCAACGAGCTGTACGGCGCCTCGATCACGGCAGAGGTCGCCCGGATCGGGGAGGCACAAGCACTGGTTCTGACCGCCGCGGCCATTGACGACCGCTTTGCCCTGGCGGGGGAACCGGTCGCGGAAAGCTGCGCGGCCCTGTTGCGCCAGATGCTGTTTGAGCCGGTTTTGGAAAATGGCTGCTTCCGCGCCTCCGACGTTCGGACGGAGAAGCGCTGCCTGATCGAACGGATGGAAGCCGAAATCAACGACAAACGGTGGTATGCCCGCCGCCGCTGTGAAGAGCTGCTGTGTGAAAACGAAGCGTACGCAGTCGACCGGTATGGTTCCCCGGAAGCCGCGGCCGCCCTGACTCCGGAATCGCTGACCGGGACTTGGCGCCGTGTTTTGGCGGGGGCCAGGGTTCAGCTGATACTGCAGGGTGGCGCCGCGGTGATGCATGCGGCCGGGCCTCTGCGCGAGGCACTGGCCGGTGTGCCTGGACGCAAACCCCTCGATTGCCCGACGGTTACCGCGGCGTCTTACCCGGCCGTGCGGGAGCGGGTGGAGCGGATGGAGGTCCGGGGCTCGAAGCTGGTGTTGGGTTTCCGGGCGGGGACAGCCGAACCGGACGGTGATGTGGCCGCGGCCCGGCTGATGAATGCGCTGCTCGGCGGGACCCCTCATTCCCTGCTTTTCCGGAATGTCCGGGAAAAATTGAGCCTTTGTTATTATTGCGCCTCGTCTTATGACCGCCTCAAGGGGATCCTCCTGGTGGACAGCGGGGTGGACGGGCAGAACGCCGGCCGGGCGAAGGAGGAAATCCTCCGGCAGCTCGACGCCCTCAAAACAGGAGATTTTACCGAAGAGGACCTCGAATCTGCCCGGCGCAGCGCCTGCCAGGCGTTTGGTTCGGTGGGGGACTCACAGGGCGCGCAGGCATCCTGGTATCTGGGGCAATGCCTCCTTCCCGGCGTATCCACGCCGGAGGAAGCGTCGAAGGCCCTGGCAGCCGTAACCAGGGAGCGGGTGGTCGCCGCGGCGGAGCGGGTGACGCTCGAGAGCGTCTATCTGCTCACGCAGGAGCCGGAAGGGGAGGGATCGGACAATGCCTGAATGGACAAAACTGACGAGCGCCCGGGTGGGGGAGCAGTGTTACCGTCTGCGGCATCCGTCAGGGCTTTCGATCTACGTATGGCCAAAACCCGGCTACAAGGCCTGCTACGCGACCTTCGCCGCCCGTTACGGTTCGATCGACACGGCCTTCATGCGCCAGGGGGACGCCGCGCCGACCGTCGTGCCGGCCGGAATCGCCCATTATCTCGAACACAAGCTGTTCGAGAGTGAGGACGGCGACGCCTTTTCCCGTTATGCCAAAACCGGGGCGTCTGCCAACGCCTACACCAGTTTCGACCGTACGGCGTATCTGTTTTCCTGTACCGACCGCTTCGAGGAATCCCTGGAAATCCTGCTCGATTTTGTCCAGTCCCCCTATTTCACCGAGGAGACGGTGAAAAAGGAGCAGGGGATCATCGGGCAGGAGATCCGGATGTGCGAGGACAATCCTGAGAGGCGGGTGCTGTTCAATCTTCTGAGGGGTCTGTATGCGGTGCATCCGGTGCGCCTCGATATCGCGGGAACGGTGGAGTCTATTGCCGAGATCACGCCGGAACTGCTGTACGGATGCTACGAGACCTTCTATAACCTGCACAATATGGTGCTGGCGGTATCCGGTAATGTGACACCAGAGCAGGTGCTGCGGGTGGCCGACCGGATGCTGAGACCCGGCCCGGACCGTCGGGTGGAACGGGCCCCCTTTTCGGAGCCGCGCGAAGCCGTCTCTTCCCGGGTGGAAGACCGGATGCCGGTGGCCGCCCCCCTGTTTTATCTGGGGTATAAGGTGCCGATGCCGTCCGAAAGCGGCGTTCGCTGCTCCACACCGGAGGAAACCGTGTCCGCTGCGGTGCTCGCGGAGCTGCTCGGCGGCCGGTCGAGCGCACTTTACGCGCGGCTGATGGACGAGGGGCTGGTCAACACCTCCTTCGACGTGGATTATTTCGACGGGCCCGGCTTTGCCGCCTGGCTGATCGGCGGAGAGTCGCGGGATCCCGATGCCGTCTGTGAGGCGTTCCGTGCACAGGTGCGCCGTATGGCGGACGGCGGCGTGGCAGAAAAGGACTTTCTCGCCGCGCGCAGCGCTCTGTATGGGAGCCTGGTCGCGCGGCTCGACAGTGTGGAAAATTGCGGCGAAATGCTGGCAAGCGGGCATTTTTATGGGCGCAACCCCTTTGATCTGCTTGACGCGGCCGCCCATCTTGATATACAATCAATCTATCGGCGGCTGCGGGAGGATTTCGACGACGAGGCCAGCACGCTGTCGGTCATCCGTCCGATGGATGGCTGAAAGGGGGAGCTCCCAGCGGCTTCCCATTACATAGGAAAGGATGTCACGCTCCGATGGAACAACATTTCATTGAATTTCCGGGTCTGGGATGGCGGCTCCCGATCTCCCCGGACATCTTCACCATCCCGATCGGCGGCGGGATCACCGTCAAGTGGTACGGGGTCCTCATCGCACTGGGGTTCCTTCTGGCAATGATTTATGGGCTCAAGCGTGCAAAGCCCTTTGGGATCGATCCCGACCGGATGATCGACGTCGTGCTCGTCTCCGCGATTTTCGCCTTTATTGGCGCCCGGCTGTATTACGTCCTGTTCTCTGACGAACGGGCCCAATATTTTGCGGATCCGCTGTCGATTTTCGCGGTTTGGGAAGGCGGGCTCGGGATTTACGGCGGGGTGATCTTCGCGTTCCTGACCGCCCTGTGGATGTGCAGGGTGCGGAAGGTCGACACCCTGCGGATGTTCGACCTCGCGTCTATCGGGTTCCTGATCGGACAGGGAATCGGTCGCTGGGGCAATTTTTTCAACCAGGAGGCCTTCGGCGCCAACACGAGTCTGCCCTGGGGGATGACGGGGGACATCATCCAATCGGGAGCGAACGGGTCAGGCTATATACTGTCTCAGCCGGTCCACCCCACGTTTTTGTACGAGTCCCTGTGGTGTCTGGCGGGGTTCCTGCTGCTCCATATTCTGTCCAAGAGATACTATAAATTCCGGGGACAGATTTTTGCCTCCTACATCATCTGGTACGGGCTGGGCCGGGCCTGGATCGAAGGGCTCCGGACCGACAGCCTGATGCTCGGAACTATGCGGGTGTCGCAGCTCCTCGCGATCCTTTCGGTCATCGGCGGTGTGATCCTGCTTTTTGTCTTCCGGGCCATGGAGCAGCGTTCACCCAAAGATTTGTTCGTCGAGGAGCCGGCGCCCACTGCCCCGCTGGCAGCCGGGGAGGATGGGGATGAAACGGAACAAGCGTCCGATGCGTCGCCCGCTGAGGCTCCCGATGCGGCGGCAGAGGACGCCTCGATGATGGAAGAAGAGGCTGGATCCGATCCGGAAACGGCTGAATCTGAGGATCCCACAAGAGAATCCGCCCCCGAAAGCGATGAGGGGAAAGAGCCATAAAGACAAAAGAACAGGAGACGGTCCTTACGGGGGCCGTCTCCTGCTTTTTCCTGCAAAGTGGGACAAAAAATATCGAACAAATATTCGATTTCCTCTTGCTTTTTGCCGTTCATCCTGATATAATGATGGCGTGGTAAACGTTTGTTCTGCATGGAAATGCTGAAATGCTGAAATGCTGAAAGGATGAGACGAATGTTGATCAATCTATTTCATGTGGCCCTTCTGGGACTCCTGTTTCTGTATACACTGCGCGGCTCCCGCTGTGCGGCCACCCGGCGGCTGTCCCTGGTTCCGCTGGCCATGTGCGGTATGGAGATTTTTTTGGCCGGGGTTTTGGATACGTTGGCGTTTCCGGTTTTGGGTGTCCTGTTGGTACTGGCCCGTGCGGCGGTGGCGGTGTGCTGCGTCTTGGCGGTGCGGCGTGACGCCGCCCTTGCCCGTGCCAAGAGCGACAAACGCGCCCGGGCCGCGCGCGCCAAACTGCGCGCACTCGAATCGAGGCGCCTGAACAGGGCCGCCGCTTGATTACGCCTCCCATTTCACGTTCCGGTGTCGGGTCTTCGGATCCGGCGCCGGATTTTTAACGACTCGAGATAGAGAAAGCCCCGACAGGGTTTCAAGAGGCCGGTGCAGGCGAAGGCGGGCGTAACCATGACAGATAACCGCTTGAGAGCCGATAAAAAGCGCTTTCGGTTTTCCGAAAGCGCTTTTTACTTTATCCGTTATGCATCTCAGGAGGGCTCCGTTCCATTTTCCGGCACCTGTACACGGCCGCTGCGGACAAGCTCCACAAACACAGGGACAAGCTGCGGATCGAACTGCCGGCCGGCTTCCTCCAGCAGGATATGGAGTGCCTTCTCGAGGGGGTAGGGCTGTTTGTAGGAACGCTGCGAGATCATGGCGTCGAAGGAATCCGCGATGCAGAGGATGCGGGCCCCGAGAGGAATATCCTCGCCGGCGATCCGGCGGGGATAACCCTTTCCGTCGTAATGCTCATGATGCCCGATCACAGAGGGAATGACGTAGTCGAGGGAGGGGAGATGGCGGATGATCCCAATGGAATTTTCCACGTGGGATTTCATGACCTCGTATTCCTCCTCGGTCAGGCGGCCGGGCTTATTGAGGATATGCTCGGGAATACCGATTTTGCCGATGTCGTGGAGCAGCGCCGCTTCCCGGATCATTTCCACATGGTCCGCATTCAGGTGGATGGCGCGTGCGAGTTCCGTGGCGTAATGGGCGACGTTGTTGGAATGGTTGAAGGTATAGTGATCCTTGGTGTCGATGGTGGCGGTCAGGGCGTAAATCGTACTTTCATATTCCGAATAGGCACTGTGCCGGTCCGCTGTTTCCGGCGATGCTTTTTCAAAGCGGTAATCCCCGGTCGTATACGCGAGGATGGCGTTTTTTCCGTTGTGTTTGACGTGATACACCGCCATGTCCGCGTTATCGATGAGCTCCTTGACCGTGCTGGCCGCGTGAGGGATCGCGCAAACCCCTCCGCTGACGGTCAGGACCTTGAGGGTGTAGTCGGTGGCGGCCTTGTTCATATCGAGGATTTGCCGCCGGATGTTCTCGGCCAGCTCCTTGGCGGAGAGGAGGTCATAGCCTGGCAGGATGATCGCAAATTCTTTCCCGCTGTAACGGGCGACATGGCCGTGCTCTCCCACACTCGCCTGGATCAGGCGGGCTACTTTCTGCAGGGCGATGTCACCTTCCTTGTTGCCGTAGAGCTGATTGTACAGCTTGAAATCGTCGAGATTGAGGATGATGAGGGAGAGACCCTCATCCCGATGCTCGTCATAGGCGTTTTGCAAGGTCTCATAGAAATATTTGCGGTTGAGCAGCCCGGTCAGTTCGTCGGTCCGGGCTTCTAGATAGGCACGTTCGTAAAGGCGGGAATTTTTCACCGCGATGGAGCTGATCGAGTTCACCGACGCGAGAAAGTTGAGATCCTCATAGCTGTACCGGCGCCCTTTATCCTTGGTGGCGAGCAGAACGATCCCCACAAGGGAATCCTTGTCCTTGAGAGGGGAGAGGCATTCGATGCCAAGGTCCTCGAGCGCCCTTTTTTCGGCTTCCCACATCGATTTATAGGCGGTGGTCCTGCGGAACTCGCTGAGCAGGAGGCATTCATCGTGCTCCTTGAGCCACAACACGACCGGATTGTCACGCCCCAGTGAAAAGGCGGGGCGGTCCAGTGGGCTGGAGCTGCGGATGATGCGGTAGGACTGCTTGTCCGGTGCAGGGACGCAGACATAGACCCGTTCCACCGTGATGGTTTTCTGAATGATATCGACCAGGCCGTTCAGGATCTCGTCGATTTGGAGGCTGCGGGAGACCGCGAGGCTGAACGCCTTGAGGTTCTCCGCCTGCACGATTTCCTCTTTGACGAACACATTGTCGATAAATTTCTTCATACAGAAGTAGACCAAACAGGTGAACACCGTGAAGGTCAAAGCGATGATGAGGGTGTCGTATTCTCCGAGCATGGGGAATTGGGCGTGGATGAAATCGGCCAGCGGACGCAGGAGGTTGATGAACACGATCACCGACAGCCCCGCCGACAGGGCGTAGCAGCTTCCGCGGGAGGCCAGGAGGGTCAGGCGGAACAGACGCCGGCGGTACAGAGCATAGAAAATACAGAACGCGAAGGGGACCCCCGCGATGATATCGGTGGGAATGCCTTTGAAAAAGGGGAAGATAAAGGCGATATGGCCGAGGAACATGAACCCGATCCCCACCAAAACCGGATGGAACTGGCGGCGGGCGACCTCGTGGTCCTTGAAATAACGGAAAAGAAGGACGAACATGTGGGCGATGATGGCCGTACAGAAGATGAAGAAGGCCACCACGGGCCAGGTGGTATTGTAAACGAAAGAGGTCTGTCCGCTGGCCGTCTCAACCAGCTCGGGCTCCCGCAGAAAGACGCCGGTGCAGATGTTGATTAGGTTGATGACCACGGTGGTCATGAACCAGAAGAGCTGGACGGCCCTGTTTTTGCATCCGACGTACTGGTAGGCGAAATTGAACAGCGCGAAGCCCAGCAGGAGCAGGCCCAGAATGGAAATATCGAACCAGACCTTGATGGAGGGCCAGAACTGCATCCGCATGAAGAAGGAGCCGCCGGTCCAGAAAAGCAGGGCGACCAGGATCAGCAAAAAGGAGTTGATGATGCGGTTTTTCTGCGCGGCCAGCATGGTCATGAACAGGAATATGTAGCAGAACAGCGCGGTAATCGGGACTGCAATATAGTCGCCCATGGTTCCTGTTCACCTCCTTGCCGGCGGGCGGAATTTACCCAACCAGATCTTTCAGATCGTGTACCGAGGGATTGACATGCCGCAGCCGCTTACCCGTTTTTGCCGTGTAGGCCGCAAAGCTGCCGCATTTTAGGATGGTGATCTCGAGCGGCTCCATACCGAGCAGCCGTTTGAGGTCCTTGTAGTCGTTGTCCAAGTATTTGAAGTAAATCCCCAGATGCTCCCGCAGAATCTCCTTTGTGACGGCGCTGCTGGCCAGGGCATCGGGGTCGAGCTCAACATACAGATGCATATACGGGCGCTTGCGCGCGCCATATTCCTTCATGGCGATCCAGTCCCGGATCTTCAGTCCCGACAGGGTGATGACGGACTGGATGGTCGCCTCTGAAATCCGGGTGAAGGAAGCGATATCGATGATGGTGGGAACGCGGTCGATATAGGAGAAGCGAGGGATTCTGGTCCCGTCCCCGCTGTTTTCCAGGCCCATGCAGCGATAGACATCCCCCACCCGATACCGCATGAAGGCGCCGCCCTTTAGCACCGAGATCACCAGCTCATATTTCTCGCCCGGCCGCACCTCGTCCATCAGATAGGTACGGGGCTCATAAGAGGGATCGTCGAAGCTTTTCTCCATCTCGTCTTCCGGGATGAATTCATAAAAGCAGGTGTCGGGGAAAAAGTACATGCCGTCCCTCGTCCAGGTCTCGGTCCCGATGCAGGAGGGCTCGGTCCCCGCGAAAAGCTCCATGGGCCGCACGCCCCAGAGCTCCTCGAGCTCGTCCTTGTAGCAGGCGTTGTCGGTGCCGGCGCACATAAAGCCCTTGAGCTTGAACAGATCGCGGGGCTTGAGCTCGCGCCCTTCCTGCTTGCAGCGGTATTTGGCGGCGGCAAGGCGGAGCAGGCGCAGGGGGGATAGGCCAGCCAGCCGGCTGCCGGAAGAACCGGAGGAGGATTTGCCGCCCATGGAGGACAGGCTGTGGCTGACGTAGGTGGCGACGCTCCCCACTCCGAAGAAGAACTCGATCCCTCGCTTCAGCCCCATTTTAAAGCCCAGCTTGTTCCGTTCGCTGAAGGTCATCTTGACCGCGTCCTTGACTGGGGGGAGGAATTCCATGCCGATCTCTTCGCCAAGCGCGAGCGGGAAGAGCCCGGTCGCGTAGGGAAGGGGTGCTAGGGCGTACAGGATCTTATCGGTGGCGCGGACATTGAATTTGCCCCGTCCGTTGCTGGTGGACAGCATCAGGCAGGCCAGTATGTTGTTGCGGTAGGTATCCAGCATGCCGCTCGTATATGGGGCGACCTTCACGGGATGGCGTCCGCCCTCCCAGGTGGTCTGAATCCAGACAATAGGGGTGTCGGGCAGCATATCCCCCCGTTTTTGCAGGAGAATGTCCGCATAGTCCTCATAGGAGGTCAGCTTGACGGCCCGGCGGAATTCCTCGATGGTCCGCGGATGCTTGTCATCCAGGATCCGCCGCCCCAGGGCGCTGCCGCTCCACAGGGCGATCTGCTCTTCCATCAGACGGGTCTGGATGCGCATATAGCCGTCGATATCCAGATCTAGAAAACCGCAATATTCGCTCCACATCTGGTCGTACTGGCGTTTTTTCAGTTTTTCTTCAAACTTCATGCGAACCGTCTCCCGTTCCGCGCCATGTCCGGACGCATTGCCGTATGCTCCGGACGTTCGGTAGTAAAAAAGGGGTGGATTGGCGGTAGTCGTCGTATTCGGGGAACTGTTTGGGGAAGGACCAGCGGTCCTGAAACACGACATACGCGATGTCGAACAAAGTAAAGACAACAAACGCCGCCAGAAGCATCCGAGTCCCCAGGGCGGCGTACAGGCATAGATAAAACCCCGACAGCCAGAGCACGCCGGGATGGCGGCACAAGGCGTATACGCCGCTGCGGCATAGAGACGGGGCGGTTGTCCCATGGATATAGGTGTCATGGAAGGGCAGGGCGAAAAAAAGGGTATAAACCAGCAGTACTAAAAAAAGAAAGGCCAAAAGGGTGAAAATGAAAAAAACCGGCCAGACGATATGCCTCCCCCACAGTCCCTGCCAGACAAGGCCGGCGGTGGAGGAGAGGAGCAGCAGGCACCCGGCGGCAAAGCCGATCCGGAACGGATAGAAACGGCCGGTCGCGCCGGCGATATCGTAAAAGAAAAACAGAACGAAAGCGGCGCATCCGAGCATAATCCACAGCATGTCGGGCACCGCTCCTTCCAATGAGCAACACATCCGGGTCACTCAAGACGATCCGTGACCTGGGATTCATATGGCAAATAGGCAGAAAATTCGGCACTTCAACCCTCTCCCCGTCTGTGAGGGCAGAGAGGCGTCGACGGTTCCAGGAGAGACATAAAATAATTGTATCGAAAAAACGGCTATTTGGCAAGAGAAATGTGTCGGCATATGTCGGTTGTGGAAATATATGGGAAACACGTCGCCAAGTACACCAAATGGGGATGCCGGTTTTTGTGTGATAAACACACAAATGGTCACGAATTGCTGTTTTTGTTCGAAACGAGGTGTGGAATTTTATGATGTGAGACCAATCGGTTGAAGAGACGTTTTCCTGCAGGATCCCAGAAGGCCGTCTGTGCGTCTCTGCCGCAGAGCGGGACGCAATCACTCTATATGTTCGGCTGCCCGGCTCTCTCCCAAAACCGTCCGCTCCTCACGAGACAGCCCAATCCGCTTTTCTTCCATCTGTTCTTGTGTGACGATTTCATCCAGAACAGGCATAGAGGCTTTCGTCTGCGGTTATTGAGGAAATCGGCGGGCTTAAACCCCGGCAACACGTATGGAAAAAAGGGAGGAAGGGCGGTTGGTTGTATAAACCGCGCAAACGTGGTACAATAACCCTCAAACGCGCCCGTCGGGGCGATTACCGGAGGTGGCTGTCCTTGGCCATTGGTAAACTGGCGAAATTCCTGAAACCCTATACCTGGCAGTGCATCGTGGGGCCGCTCGCCAAGCTGGCGGAGGCGGTGCTTGAGCTCTATCTGCCGCTGCTGATGGCCCGTGTCATCGATGAAGGCGTGGTCAAGGGGGACACCGGCTATATTCTGCGGATGGGCGGGGCGATGCTCGGAATCGTCACGGTCGGCCTGCTCTGCGCCCTGGTTTGCCAGTATGTCGCCTCGGTCACCTCGCAGGGCTTCGGCACCGAGCTGCGCAACACCCTGTTCCGGCGGATATCCGCTTTTTCCCACGCGGAGCTGGACCGTTTCGGTACTCCCTCCCTGATTAACCGGGTTACCAGTGATGTCAATCAGCTGCAATACGCTGTGGCCATGCTTATCCGTTTGGTGATCCGGGCGCCCTTTTTATGTGTCGGCGGCATTGTCATGGCCATGATCATCGACCTCAAGCTGGCCTTGGTCATCATCTTGGCGATCCCCTTGTTCGTGCTGGTCATCGTTTTCATCATGCGCAAAACCGTGCCGCTCCATCAGAAAGTACAAGGACGCCTGGACACGCTGACACGGATCCTGCGGGAAAATCTGTCGGGGGTGCGGGTCATCCGCGCCTTTGCCCGCACAGGAGAAGAAGAGGCCCGCTTCGGCGAGGCGACCAGATCCCATACCGATGCGGCGGTACGGGTGGGGAAGCTCTCCGCCGTCCTCAATCCGCTGACTCAGTTCATCATGAACCTCGCCGTACTGTTCATCGTCTGGTTTGGCGGGGTGAGGGTCGAAGCGGGCGGGATGACCACAGGGGAGATCATCGCGTTTATCAATTATGTCAATCAGATCCTCGTTGCCCTGATCGTAGTGGCCAATCTGGTGATTACGTTTGCGAGGGCGTTTGCCTCGGCCGGCCGGGTGGCCGAGGTGCTGGATACCGAGCCCTCCATCCGGGACGGGGAGGATACCGCGGTGGAGGATCCTGCCGCTCCGGCGGTGGAGTTCCGGGATGTCGATTTCGCTTACAGCACGGGGGAAAGCGCCCTGGAAAACATTTCATTTTCTGTCCCCCGGGGTGCTACGGTGGGGGTCATCGGCGGAACGGGCTCCGGAAAGTCCACCTTGATGGCGCTTATCGTCCGGTTTTACGACGCCACGAAGGGGACCGTGCTGCTCGGCGGTGTGGATGTGCGGGCGTATTCCGTTGCGGCCCTGCGCCGAAAAATCGGCCTCGTTCCGCAGCGGGTGGAGCTGTTTTCCGGAACCGTCGCGGACAACATCCGCTGGGGCCGGGAAGACGCCAGCGAAGACGAGATCCGCGCCGCCGCGGCCATGGCTCAGGCGGCAGAATTCATCGAAAGCCGGCCGGAGGGGTATGACGCCCCGGTCGAACGGGGCGGGGCGAATCTTTCGGGCGGGCAGCGTCAGCGATTAACCATCGCCAGGGCCCTTGTTCGCCGCCCGGAGATCCTGATTCTGGATGATTCCACCAGTGCGCTGGACTATGCGACCGACGCCGCTCTCCGCCGTGCCGTCGCCGGGGCGGAGGGGATGACGGTGTTCCTCGTTTCCCAGCGGGTCAGCGCCGTCAAAAACGCCGACCGGATCCTGGTGCTCGACGACGGGATATTGGCCGGGGCAGGGACTCACGACGAGCTGCTCGCCTCCTGCGAACCCTATCGGGAGATCTGCCATTCTCAGGAAAGGGGGAATGGGCAGTGAAAGCATCAAAAACGAAAACCGGCCCCCTCCGCCGTTTGCTGGGGGTGGTCGGGAGGAACAAATGGCCGCTCGCCGGTGTGTTCTTCTGCGCTGTTTTGGGCAATACGGGGATCCTGATCGCGCCGAAGCTCGTCGGCCGGGCCATCAATCTGATCATGCCTCAAGGCGGCCCGACCGACTGGGCGGCCCTGATCCGCACCCTCCTCCTCATCGCCGCCGTGGTGGCCGTAGGCTGTTTGTTCAACTGGCTGACCGCTCTGTGCGCGAACCTGGTGGCCAACCGGACGGTCCGCGCGCTGCGGGACGATCTCTTCGCCAAACTCGGCCGCCTGCCGCTCAAATACTTCGATACCCATTCCCGCGGCGACATCATCAGCCGGTTTTCCAACGATATCGACGCGATTTCGGACGGCCTCAACCAGGGAATCGTGCAGTTGGTTTCGGGTGTACTGACGGTACTGCTCTGTCTCGTGTTCATGCTGTCCCTCAACCCGCTCGTCACCCTGGTGGCGGTGTTTGTCACGCCGCTCTGCTTTTTGGTCGGGTTTGCGATCACCCGTTACGGCAGCCGCCGTTTCCGGGAACAGAGCCGGGTGCTCGGCCGTCTGGGCGGCTATGCCGAGGAGATGATCACCGGGCAGCAGACGGTGAAGGCGTTCGGATATGAAGGCCGTTCGTTCGAGCGGTTCCGTGAAATCAATGCCGAGCTGTACGAGTGCGGCTACCGGGCCCAGTTCGCTTCGGCGCTGGTCAATCCGTCCACCCGTTTCGTCACCAATATCGCGTATGTCCTCGTCGGGGTATTCGGCATCCTCGCGGTGCTGCGGGGGAGCCTGGATATCGGCGGCGTAGCGAGCTTTTTAACCTATACCGTGCAGTTTTCCAAGCCGTTCAACGAGATCACAGCCATCACCATGCAGCTCCAGCTCGCCATGGCGTCGGCCCGCCGCGTTTTCGCCGTCATGGATGAACCGGAACAAGAACCGGAGGCGGAGGGCGCCGCAGTGCTGGAAAACGCTGCGGGGGCCGTCGCGTTTTCCCATGTGCGGTTCGCGTATTCCCCCGACCGGCCCTTGATTTCGGATTTCAACCTGAAGGTGGAGCCCGGCACCACCGTGGCGATCGTCGGCCCCACCGGGGCAGGCAAGACCACCCTCGTCAATCTGCTCATGCGGTTTTATGAGGTGGACGGCGGGACAATCGAGGTGGACGGCCGTGGGATTGTGACCTTCACACGGGATTCCCTGCGCCGCAGCTTCGGCATGGTGCTGCAGGAGACCTGGCTGTTTGCCGGAACTATCCGGGAGAATCTGGCGTACGGCCGCCCCGACGCCACCGACGAGGAGATCGAGGCCGCCGCCAGGGCAGCCCACGCCCACAGCTTCATCCGCCGTTTGCCCGAGGGATACGACACCCCGATCACCGAGGACGGCGGCAACCTGTCCCAGGGGCAGAAACAGCTCCTGACCATCGCCAGGGCCATGCTGCTCGACGCGCCCATGCTGATCCTCGACGAAGCGACCAGCTCGGTGGATATCCTGACCGAAATGCGGATCCAGCGGGCTTTCCGCAACATGATGCGCGGCAAGACGACGTTCATCATCGCTCACCGCCTTTCCACCATCCGGGACGCGGATATCATCCTGGTGCTGAACAAGGGCGATGTGGTCGAGGCGGGGTCCCATGAGGAGCTGCTGAAAAGGCGGGGATTCTACTGGACCCTCTATAATTCCCAGTTCGCGCCGACGGAAGGCTGAGGACATCGTGCCCGCCGGCCGCAGATGGCGGATCGGGCCCTTTGTCCCGCGAGGGCGGTTGCGGGACCGCTGCATTTATGGTATACTGATTTTCGACGGCTTCGGCCATTTTTCCGCAAAGGAGAGTATCTATGAAACGGATTTGCCGGATCCTGCCGGTGCTGCTGGTGCCGCTGCTGCTCCTCGCCGCCTGCAAGCAGGAGCCGCCGGACGCGGGCAGCTCGGAGGTGTCCGAAACCCTGCCGGAGATCACCAACCCGACCTTTGTCAGCGTGGATATCGAAACCCTTCTGACGGCGGCGGAGGTGTCGGAGGCTTTGGGGGAGACCGTCACCGGCCCTGAGGCGTACTACCAGGACGCCCCGATGATCCGCTTTGCCTCTGAGGACGGGCGGCATTTCGTCGATATCATGGTCGCGGACGCGAGCCGGGCCGAGTTTGACGAGATGAAGGAGGGATATGCCGACCTCACCGAGGCGCCGAACCTGGGGGAGGCGGGCTATTGGAGCGCCGACGCGGCGATGCTGGTGGTGTACCGCGAACCCTATATGCTGGGGGTGGCGGTCGGTTTGCCGGACGAAGGGGATGCACGGCTTGTGGCCGCCAGACAGGTGATGAGCCTGGTTTTGCAGCATCTGCCCTGATATGCGCCCCATTTCACGGCACTTTCCTGCAAAAGCGCCGGTTTTCTCTTGATTTTCAGCTTCGTATCCTATATAATAAACGACGATCATGTGGTGAACGTCCCATTTTGGACTATTGGAGGAGATTTGTGTGAAAAAGCTGCTGAAATTGGCCGCTGTTGGCCTGGCCGCCGTCCTGACGGCTGTATCCCTGTCCGCCTGCGGCGCCGATACGGGCGCCGGTACGTCGGCTCCTGCTTCGAATGGAGCCTCCGCAGGGGGAACGAAACTGAGCCTCGTTAAGGAAGGCACCCTGATTATGGGGACCAACGCCGAGTTCCCGCCCTTCGAATATAAAGAGGGCACCGGCTTTGCCGGTATCGACGTGGACATCATGAAGGCCATCGCCGACAAGCTGGAACTGAAGCTTGAAATTGAGGACATGGCGTTCGAGTCCCTGACCCAGTCCTTTGGCAAGATCGACGTCATCGCCGCCGGCTTTACGATCGATCCGACCAGGGAAGAAACCTGTGATTTCTCGGATAAATACTTCAACGCCACCCAGACCGTTATCCTGAAGGCGGACAGCACCATTGCCACCCTGGACGACCTCAAGGGCAAGAAGATCGGCGTCCAGTCCGGTACCACGGGAAAAGACAAGGCTGAGGAAGTCACGGACGCGGCCAAGGTCACCCAGTACAACAACGGCTCTCTCGCCGTCGAGGCACTGGTCAGCGGCCAGATCGATGCCGTCATCATCGACAAAAACCCCGCCATGGCCTATAAGGATCAGCATGGCGACGCCGTCAAGCTGCTCGAGGGCCTGTTTGACGAAGAAGAATATGCGCTGGCCGTCAAGAAGGGAAACAAGGAACTTCTCGACGCGATCAACCAGGCGCTGAAGGACATCAAGGCCGACGGTACCTTCGACAAAATCGTCGAGAAATACATCCCGAGCAAATAAAACATTGACGCGAAAAGCCGGCTGTGTCCCAACGGCCGGCTTTTCCCCGTTTTGTCGGGACAGGAGAAAAAGGAGGGGCGGTCTTGGGGGCTGTCGTACACTGGTTTGAAAATCTGGCGGATTCGTTTGCCAACGCCATTTATGTGACACTGATTCAAGAGGATCAGTACAAGCAGCTGCTCCGCGGACTCGGAAAATCGCTGGAGCTGACGGCGATCGCCGCGGTGATCGGCGTGATCCTCGGCCTGCTGCTCGCCATCGCCAAGCTGCAGGATGTGGATAATCTCACCGGCAATCCGGTGGTGATCTGGATCCGCAAAATGGTGGCGGGCTTTGCCAATGGGTACATATCGGTTATCCGCGGGACCCCGGCCGTCGTCCAGCTGATGGTCATCTATTTCATCCTCTATCTCCGCGTCCTCAACAAGCTCCCGCTGTTCAGCGGGGTCTCCGATGTCGTTATCGCGTCCATTGCCTTCGGCATCAACTCGAGTGCCTACGTCGCGGAGATCATCCGCGCCGGCATCCTGGCCGTGGACAAGGGACAGACCGAGGCCGGCCGCTCCCTCGGCTTGTCGGGCGGATCGACGATGATCCACATCGTCATCCCCCAGGCGGTCAAGAACGTGCTGCCGGCCCTCGGAAACGAATTCATCGTCCTGCTCAAGGAAACCTCGGTCGCGGGCTATATCGGCATCGCCGACCTGACCAAGGGCGCCCAGTCGGTGGGCAGCGTGACCTACAACTATATCGTCCCCCTGCTCTGCGCGGCGTATATCTATTTCCTGATGACTACCGTGCTCTCCACCGGGCTGAATACTCTGGAAAGGCGGATGCGTAGAAGTGATTGACGTACAGAATCTCCACAAGTATTTCGGGGAACTCGAGGTCCTCAAGGGGATCGACGCCCATGTGGACAAGGGCGAGTGTGTCTGCGTGATCGGCCCGTCCGGCGGCGGCAAATCCACCTTCCTGCGCTGCATCAACCTCCTCGAGGTCCCGACGAAGGGGGATATCGTCATCGAGGGGATCTCGGTGATGCAGAACCTGCGCCAGATCGATAAGCTGCGGCAGAAGGTGGGGATGGTGTTTCAGCAGTTCAACCTGTTTCCACACATGACCGTGATGCGCAACATCACCCTGGCCCCGACCAAGCTCAAAAAGATGCCCCAGAACGAAGCGAATGAGCTCGCGATGGAGCTGCTGAACAAGGTCGGGCTGTCGGACAAGGCGATGGAATACCCGAGCCGCCTGTCCGGTGGGCAGAAGCAGCGGGTCGCCATCGCCCGCGCCCTCGCGATGGATCCAGACGTGCTGCTGTTCGACGAGCCGACCTCCGCACTGGATCCTGAAATGGTGGGCGAGGTTCTCGAGGTTATGAAGCAGCTGGCCAAGAACAACGCCACCATGGTGGTGGTCACCCATGAGATGGGCTTTGCCAGAGAGGTGGGGGACACCATCTTCTTTATCGACGGCGGCATCATCACGGAAAAAGGAACCCCCGGCGAGCTGTTCGGACATCCGCAGCATGCCCGGACCAAAGAGTTCCTTTCCAAAGTATTATAAAGGGGGACAGGGCATGAAAACCGCGCTGTTTATCTATATCCTGTTGGGTGTGCTCTCTATCGTCCCCCTGGTCGCCTTCAACATCCGGAAAATCTGGGTCAGGCGCCCGCCGGATCCCATCCGGTTCAAACCTGTCCGGTTCGGTGTCATCCTGGTGATCTGCCTGTTCATCGGCACCTTTCTGACCGTCTCTTATCAGATGACGATGAAAAACCGTTTCGAGATTTTTCTCGAGAGGGTCGCGACGGAGCACAGCCGGGTGCTGGTCGGCGACCAGTCCTGGGACGATTTCAAAGCCTTTGTCCTGGAAAACGGATCGGACGGGGTTGGAGAAGGTTTGGATGAGATTCCGGAGCCAGCCAGCAGCTGCGATGAGGTCCGGTTCCAGATCAGCAAGGAATATACCCCGAAATACTGGAATGGAGCCGAAGGCTTCGCGACGGTCGAGGACGTGGAGGACAACAACCCCCGCTATCTGATGTATAAGCTGGCGGCCGGGGACGAGACGCGGTATTATGCGCTCCGTCTGCGCCGGATCGGAGAGGATTGGGTCATTGAATGGTTTGGTGAGGCCAACGACATCCAGATCAAAAAGATCAGCATGCCTTCCGAGATCAACGGCAAATGGTTTACCGTGAGGGCGTCCGGAAAAACGGGCTCCGGTGCGTGAGTGGCGGCTCTGCATTCCCTGTGAGCCCGGGGGCGAAGCTCCCGGCGGCGTTTTTGCTTCCTTATGTGGCTACGAGCTAAAGCGCGGACAAACCGCAACAAAAGTCTGGCCTGTCGGCCACCTTCTTTCTTCGCACGAAGAAAGAAGGCAAAGACGTGCCAAGGGGGAGCCACTTGGAACACCTGATGCTTTGATTTTTAGGGCCATTGTGGGACTCCACAATGGCGGTGGCCGGCCCCAAAGCTTGCCGGTGCAGAGAGCCCTTCAGGGGCCGGTCCGGAGTTCTCTTTAGGAAAGCCGGCGGGAGGGCGGACGCCCGAACCCGCCTATATACAAAAAAGGGGCTGCGGCCCCGAGGCTTGGGGTTGCTGCATTTTTTCAGCCCCGCGCCCAACCGGTCCCCGGGGGCCTCGGGCCCCCTTGTTCTATGAGCGTCGGTTCCAGGAAAAAACGTGATTGCCGGTTTTCCTGAAAAGAAAACCGGCTGACCATCTGGGGTCCGGGGGAACCCCGGTGGCGTTTTTGCATCCTTTTTCCGCCGAGGGAAAAAGGATGTGGCCGCGCATTCGATATCCCTTTCAGCCGGATTGCGTTCTTTATGCGCGGACATACCGCAACAAAAGTCTGGCCTGTCGGCCACCTTCTTTCTTCGCACGAAGAAAGAAGGCAAAGACGTGCCAAGGGGGAGCCACTTGGCACCCCTGATGCTTTGATTTTTAGGGCCATTGCGGGACTCCACAATGGCGGTGGCCGGCCCCAAAGCTTGCCGGTGTAGAGAGCCCTTCAGGGGCCGGTCCGGAGTCCTTTTTAGGAAAGCCGGCGGGAAGGCGGACGTCCGAACCCGCCTATATACAAAAAAGGGGCTGCGGCCCCCGGGATTTTAGTGCTCATAAATTCGTGCGTTGCTGTTTAAAGACAGCCTCTATCCGCCCCGCCCTGTTTTACGGTCTTGAAATTTCTGGGAAAGGCCTGATGATACATGAATTTGCCCAATCGGCTGACGGTGGCGCGCATACTTCTCGCCCCGGTGTTTCTTATCCTGCTGATGGTGGATTTCCCCTGCCATTATCTCGCGGCAGGGCTGGTTTTCGGTGCCGCCGCGCTCACCGATCTGTTCGACGGTAAAATCGCGCGGGGCCGGGGGCTGGTGACCAATCTCGGCAAATTTCTCGACCCCATCGCGGATAAAATGCTCACAACCGCGGCGTTTCTGGGCTTTTTGGCGGTTGGAAAGCTGGATGTGTTCGCCGTCATGCTGATCCTCAGCCGGGAATTTATGGTCACTTCGGTACGTCTGATGGCCGCAAAGGGAGATGTGGTGATGGCGGCAAGCATCTGGGGCAAGGCCAAAACCGTCGCCCAGTTCACGTCGATCCTGGTCATGCTGGTGGCGCTGGAGTTTTCCACCTGGCAAACCGGCATCCTGGCGGGCGCAGCTTTGCCGGAGATGGTTTTTACGCTGCCGGTTCTTTTCGCTCAGATCCTCATTTGGGTGTCGGTGGCGCTGACCCTGGTGTCGGGATTCCAGTACGTGTGGGCGGGCCGTCGATATTTTGCCGATGGCAGCCGGGGCGAAAAATAGGTGTGGACTTTTTCCGAAAGTGGATTATAATGGAAACGAGGCCCGGTTTTCCGGGCGATAAGAAACATGCAACCGGGAGGAAGTAACCGGAGCGTTCCGTGACAGAGAGAAAACGCCGGAGGCTGTGAGCGTTTTTCGCGGAAAACCGGTGAAATGCGCCCGCGGCGGGAGTTCCCGCCGGCAGCCGGAGGGAACCGGCGGGAAACTCCCGCCGCAGTATCTCCGGACGGCTGGCCGCCGTTATCCGGCCGGGCAGATATGCCCAATGAGTGAAACCACGGAGTGGAACCGTGCTGTCCGGCACCTCCGATATGGCGGCCGCGCCATGTCGGGGGTTTTGTTGTTTTAGATGGACGGGATGGTATATGACCACCCAAATCCGCAGGGCCGCAGCTCCTTACTGCATGGGGGAGGGGGCGTCCCCGCCGGTTTATGAAAAAGGAAGCCGGTGGGAGCGTGGTTCCCCGAACCGGTGATCGCATACAAAGGACGGCGGCTCTGGCTCAGCCTTATGAGATTGTCTATCCCAAATGCGGGATTCCGGGCGGCGGGGCCGCCCAAAGAGAGGGGGCATTTAGCATGTTTGACCGCATGAAAGAGGATATCGCCTGCATACGGGACCGGGATCCGGCCGCCCGTTCGGCGCTGGAAGTGATGCTGTTATACAATGGCTATAAGGCGGTGCGGTCCCATCGGCGGGCGAACTGGTGCTATCGGCACAACCTGAAATTCCTGGCCCGCTGGATTTCCCAGCGCTGTGTGCGCCGCACCAACATCGAGATCCATCCCGGCGCCACCATCGGCCGGCGGCTGTTCATCGATCACGGTACCGGTGTGGTCATCGGGGAAACCACCGTCATTGGAGACGACTGCACCATTTATCAGGGAGTAACCTTGGGCGGCACGGGAAAGGATAAGGGCAAGCGGCATCCGACGCTCGGCAATCACGTGATGGTGGGCTCCGGCGCCAAAGTGCTCGGGCCTATCGAGATCGGTAACGACGTGCGCATCGCGGCAGGAGCTGTGGTGCTCTCGGATATTCCGGACCATTCCACCGCGGTGGGTGTCCCCGCCCGGGTGGTGCGCCGCAATGGTGCCAAAATCGTGGATCTCGACCAGATCCACATACCCGATCCGGTGGCACAGGAGCTCTGCCGGCTGGAACACCAGCTCGATGTCCTGCGCCGGCAGGTCGGCCGGCTGGAGGGCCGGACCCAGGATAGCCAAAACGAGGAAATCACGGAGGAAGCGCCATGAAAATCTACAACACCATGACCCGTCAGAAGGAAGAACTCGTCCCCCTGGAACCCGGCGTAGTCAAAATCTACGCCTGCGGCCCCACGGTCTACAACTTCATCCATATCGGCAACGCCCGCCCCCTGTGTGTGTTCGATGTTCTGCGCCGCTATCTGGAATGGCGGGGGTATGAGGTGCGCTTCGTCCAGAATTTCACCGATATCGACGACAAAATCATCCGGCGCGCCAATGAAGAGGGCGTTTCCTACGATGTGATCGCACAGCGGTATATTGAGGAGTTCTGGAAGGACGCTAAGGGCCTGGGGGTCCGGGAGGCCACAATCCACCCCAAGGCCACCGAAAACATGGAGGAGATCCTGTCGCTGATCGGGGGCCTGGTCGAAAAGGGCTACGCCTACCGGGCCGCGAATGGGGATGTCTATTTCCGCACACGGAAAGACGAGCATTACGGCAAGCTCTCCCATCAGCCTATCGACGATCTGGAATCGGGCGCCCGCATCGGGATTGGGGAGGAAAAGGAGGACGCCCTGGATTTCGCCCTGTGGAAGGCGGCGAAGCCGGGCGAGCCGTCCTGGCCCTCTCCCTGGGGGGAGGGCCGGCCGGGCTGGCATATCGAGTGCTCGGCCATGGCCAGACGGTATCTCGGTGAAACCATCGATATCCACTGCGGCGGCCAGGATCTGATTTTCCCCCATCATGAAAACGAGGTTGCCCAGAGCGAATGCTGCAACGGCGTCCCTTTTGCCCGGTATTGGATGCACAATGGGTATATCAACGTCGACAATAAGAAGATGTCCAAATCCCTCGGCAACTTCTTCACTGTCCGGGATGTGGCGGAGCAAATGGGATATGAGCCGATCCGGTTCTTCCTGATTTCTTCCTCCTACCGCAGTCCCATCAACTACAACGCCGAGATCATCGGCCAGGGCAAGGCGGCGCTCGACCGGCTCTATACCTGCCGCAGCGCCCTCGATGACGCGGAAGCGTCCGCGCCGGAGGGGGCTGCCGACGCGGCCTTTGCCGCCAAATGCGGGGAACGGCGGGAACAGTTTATCGCCGCGATGGACGACGACCTCAACACCGCCGACGCCATCGCCGCCCTGTTCGAGCTGACCAAGGACATCAACGTCCTCATTGCCTCCGGCGGGCCCTCCAAAGGCACCTGCCGGGCTGCACGAACCTTGTTCGGCGAGCTGTGCGGGGTGCTGGGGCTCCTTTACGATCGCAAGGAGGAGGAACTCGACGCCGAAATCGAGGCTTTGATCGCGGCCCGTACCGCGGCGCGCCAAAACAAGAATTGGGCCGAGGCGGACCGGATCCGGGACGAACTGAAGGCGCGGAAAATCGTGCTGGAGGATACCCCGCAGGGGGTCAAGTGGCATAAAGCGTAAGAAGGGGCGCGCGGCCGGTTCGGGATCTCCCCGGACTGCCGCCGCCTTGTTTTACGTTTATAAGGGAGGATAGAGGATGTCGGATATTTTATTCAAAACGGAGGGATATGTGTTTTCTTACCGTGTGGCCGGTATCTGTATAAAGCACGGCCGGGTTCTCCTTCAAAAGCCGGCGAATGACGACGGCTTTGCCTTTCCCGGGGGCCATGTCGCCTTTGGCGAAACAAATGAGGAAACCCTGATACGCGAATTCCGTGAGGAAATCGGCGCGGAGATATCGGTCGGCGAGCTGAAATGGGTGGGGGAACTCTTTTTTAGGTGGGGTGACGTGCCCTGCCATCAGATCTGCCTGTATTACCTAGTAGCGATTGAAGACGAAGAGACATCGCAGGATGACGTATTTATGGGCCAAGAACATCTCGAGGAAAGACCGTTTGAGATGGAATTTCATTGGGTTCCACTTGACATCGTGCATGATATCGCCCTCTATCCGTCCAATATCGCACAGTTTCTCGGCCGTCTTGGGGAACCCGTAAAGCATTTTATCTATCGGGAATGACGGCTCAGGGATTGCAAACCGCTCGGTTTTTCTCTATACTTAAAAAAGGACCGTTTTTTGATGAGCCAAAACAGGACAGGTTGCATCCGGATTTTCCGGGCGCGCCTCGAAAGGATGGACGATCTGTATGAACATATCGCGTTTCGCCAAATCCATCGCGTATCTGGCCGCCGCGGCGCTGCTGCTGCTCCTGTCGGTCATTTTTCAGGTGGGGATGCATAGTGAGGGCGGCCCTGAGGCAAGCTATTTCCGATCCAATACGTTTTTGTTCGTTGTGGCGATCGGCTGCATCGGCACCGGTGTATATTCGTATATCGGCTATGTCCGCCGCCATCGGGAGCACGCGCTCGATTCGCTGTTCCTGCTGCTGGTCGGGCTGGCCGTCCTGATCGCCTCCATCCTGGTTTTTCTCAATTTCGGCGGGCTGGCCGGCACCTTTGACAAGGCGGGGTATACGGCCGTCAATATCAACATCGTCGCGCTCACGCTCCTGCCCATCCCCTTTCTCATACGCGGCCTGGTCCTGGCCTTTTCCACCCGGGAGGTCAGCCGCGCCCGCCGCCTCTCCGTGCAGCTCGCCGCCCTGCTGGTCACCGCCGGTTTCCTCCTTTCCCTTGCCATGGGCGGAATGATGCGCACGATGCGGTATGATCCCTCGTCTGTATCCGACGGATATGGGGAGAGCAGCGAGGAGGAATTTTGGGTTTAAAAGGGTCGACAGACATTGGCGCAAAAAAAGCACTTGAAATCTATACAAAATTGGTATATTATGGACGTGAACCAAGAGCCCTGTATAGACGGGCAGGAAAGGACGGGAACCGCCATGTTTGATAAAGTGGAACAAATGGCCCTGAAAATTGAAGGGATGACCTGCGGGCACTGCCAGAAGCGGGTGGAGGAGGCCCTGAAGGCCGTAAAAGGCGTTAAGGGGGTCCAGGTCAGCCTGGTGGGGAAAACGGCGGAGATCCGTTACGCGGCCGGAAAAACCGACCGGCAGGCCTTGGTGAAGGCCGTGACCGATGCCGGCTATACGGTGACGGACTGAATCGGTGGGGAAGGATCGCGATATGGAAGACAAGCGGGATACCGGTGAGATCGAGCTGCAGATCGGCGGGATGACCTGCGTGCGGTGCGCGTCCGCGGTGGAACATGCCCTCAAAGGGGTGCCGGGCGTGGCCGGGGCCGAGGTCAGCTACGCCAATCAGCGGGCCAGGGTGACGCTTGCCGGCGAAGGCGCTGAACGACGTGCCATCGAGAAGGCGGTGAGGGCCGCCGGCTACTCCGTGGTGGAGGACAAGGCGGCTTTCCGTCAGCGGGAAATGCGGCGGCTGACGGGAATGGTCATCGTTTCGGCGGTGCTGTCCCTGCCCTTCCTGCTCATGATGGTGCTGATGTTCGCCGCGCCGCACGCGCATCTGACCCATCTGCTGCACACCGGCTGGTGGCAGCTCGTCGTCTCCACGCCGGTGCAGTTCATCATCGGCTGGCGGTTTTATAAAGGCGCGTTCCTGTCCCTGATGAACCGCAGCCCCAACATGGACGTGCTCGTCGCCCTGGGAACCACGGCGGCGTGGGGATACAGCACCTATAACGTTTTGACGGGCGGTACCCATCTGTATTTTGAAAGCGCGGTGATCATCATCACCCTGATCCTGCTCGGCAAGCTGCTGGAGACCCGGGCGAGGGGCAAAACCTCGGCCGCCATTGAGATGCTGATGAACCTGCAGCCCAAAACCGCCACCGTGCTGCGGGACGGCCGGGAAGAGGTCATTGCCGCGGCCGATATCCGGAAGGACGACCGGGTGCTGGTCCACCCGGGTGAGAGTATCTCTGTCGACGGAGTGGTCGAGGACGGCCGTTCCGCGGTGGACGAATCCATGCTCACGGGGGAAAGCATGCCTGTGGAGAAGGAAGCCGGCGCGCAGGTGTTCGGCGGGACGGTCAACGGGACAGGCTCTATGACCGTACGGGCGACCGGCGTGGGGCGGGATACCGTCCTGTCCGGCATTATCAAGCTGGTCGAAGAAGCGCAGTCCTCGAAAGCGCCGATCCAAAAACTCGCCGACAGGGTATCGGCCGTCTTTGTGCCTGCCGTCATCGTCATCGCGCTGCTAACCTTTGGCCTGACCTTTTGGCTGATGGGCTCGGTGGAGACGGCGATCACCCGCGCGGTGGCGGTGCTGGTCATCGCCTGCCCGTGTTCGCTGGGGCTGGCCACCCCCACCGCTCTGATGGTCGGGACCGGCCGGGCCGCGACCATGGGAGTGCTCATCAAAAGCGCCGACGCGCTCGAAACCGCCTGCAAAATCGGGGTGGTCATCTTTGATAAGACCGGCACCATCACCGAGGGGAAACCCGCAGTGACCGATATCGAAACCTTCGGTTCCTTGGACCGGGATACCCTGCTCCGCCTGGCTGCGGCCGCCGAATCGCGGTCGGAGCATCCGGTTGCCCGGGCTGTGACGGAGAGCGTTAAGGGTGGTGTCCTGGAAGAGCTGCCTCAGCCCGAGTCCTTTGAGTCCCTGACCGGACGGGGCATCGCCGCCCGGGTGGAGGGGCGCGATCTGCTCATCGGTTCCCGGCGGCTGATGGAGGAAAAAGGGATCCCCTTCGCCTTTTCCCCCGAATCATGGGAACAGCAGGGCAAGACCGTCCTGTTCATCGCGGTGGACCATGAGGCGGCGGGAGCCGCCGCCGTGGCCGATCCGGTCCGGAAAAGCTCGGCCCCGGCACTGAAGGACCTGCACCGGCTCGGCATCCGCGCCAAAATGGTCACCGGAGACAACCGCCGGACGGCGGAGGCCATCGCGGCCCAGGTCGGCGTAGACGAGGTGGTGGCCGAGGTGCTGCCGGAAGGAAAGGTCGAAGCAGTCGAACAGGAAAAGCAAAAGGGCCTGACCGTGGCCATGGCGGGGGATGGTATCAATGACGCGCCGGCCCTGGCTGCCGCCGATGTGGGGTTTGCCATGGGCAGCGGCACCGACATCGCTATGGAGTCGGGGGACGTCGTGCTGGTAGGCTCCGGTGTCGTCCCCCTGGTGTCTGCGATCAAATTGTCCCGGGCTACGATGCGCAAAATCCGGCAAAATCTGTTCTGGGCCTTTTTCTACAACTGCATCGGGATCCCGGTCGCGGCGCTCGGTTTCCTGAATCCGATCGTCGCCGGAGCGGCCATGGCGTTCAGCTCGGTATCGGTGGTGACCAACTCCATGCTGCTCAAAAAATCCAGGCTGTGAGCGTTGCTCCGGCCCCTACATAGGAAGTGAACGCGCATGATGTACGATATCCTGATCGTCGGCGGCGGACCGGCAGGGCTGTCCGCCGCCGTCAACGCCGCCGCCAGAGGGAAACGCTGCGCCGTGCTCTCCAACGACTACCGGATGAACCCGCTGTTCCGTTCTGAAAAAATCGACAATTACCTCGGTATGCGGGGCTTGTCGGGAGAGCAGATGCTCCGCGCGATGCGCCGCGAGGCGGAAGAGGCGGGAGCGGCGTTCGTCATGGGACGGGTGACCTCGATTTTGCCGATGGGGGATTCGTTTGCCGCCGCCATGGGGAACGAGGTGGCCGAGGGGAAAAGCCTGATCCTCGCTACCGGAGCCAAAACCGGGACGGCCCTGCCCGGGGAAGAACGGTTCATGGGCCGCGGTGTGAGCACCTGCGCGACCTGTGACGGGATGCTGTACCGCGGGAAGCGGGCGGTCGTGACCGGCGACGCCCTCGATCTGGCGGAGGAGGCCCGTTTTCTCAAAGGCATCGGTGTGGATGTGACCGTCGTGGCCGCGCCGCCCCAACGGTCCCGGCTCGGTGGCCTGCCGCCGGAGATCCCTTCCTTTGTCGGTAAACAGCCGGTTATCGAGGGGGAAGAGCGCCTGGAAGGGTTTTCCTTCTTGCCCGTGGATGGAGAGGACCGCCGCCGTCTCGACTGCGACGTGGTCTTTCTCCTGCGGGAAGTCGCGGCACCGGATGCGCTGGTTCCCGGTCTCGCCCTGGAGGGAAAATACGTGGCCGTGGACCGCGCGATGCGTACCAATATTCCCGGCCTGTACGCGGCGGGGGACTGCACGGGGCTGCCCTTACAGATCGCCAAGGCTGTGGGCGAGGGGCTGATTGCGGCACAGGATGCCGCCCGTTCCCTGCGTTAAAACGGCAAACCGGCGGATATTTTGGGCCGCCTTTGCATATACCATCCATAAACGGAGTCATAGGAAAGAAGGAGTGTTCAAGATGGCAAATGCGATCCATTTCGATAAGGAACAGTTCGAGACCGCGCTGGCACAGCCGGGCGTACTGCTCGTGGACTTCTGGGCTGGCTGGTGCATGCCCTGCAAGATGCTGGCCCCGGTCATCGACCGGCTGGCAGAGGAGTATGAGGGCCGGGTTGTGGTCGGCAAGGTCGACGTGGACGCGGAACCGGAACTTGCGGGCCGCTACCGTGTGCAGAGTATCCCGAACGTCGCCATTTTCCGGGACGGCGAGCTGGTCAGCACCCTGGTCGGCGCCCGCCCTTACGAGGCGTTCACGGAGGAGCTGGAGAAGATCCTGGTTCCGGCCTGACGGCATTGGAATGAACTCGAAAAAGCCGGACGCTCAAAGCGTCCGGCTTTTTGCTTCAATGGGGTTTGGTTTTCAGCGGTGACAGGAATGGCCGCCCTCTCCCGAACCGCAGCCGTGGTGGTTTCCGCAGTCGCCGTCGTGATGGTCCCCATGATGGCTGCAGTGTACGTCCGGATTGAACCGGAGCTTTCCGGCCAAGAAATCCTCCACCGCCTGGTCCGCGCTGCCGACGACGCCTCCGAACAGGCGGATACCGGCCTGTGCCAGCGCCGTCTTGGCACCCCCGCCGATCCCGCCGCAGAGCAGCGTATCCACGCCATGCTCCTTGAGAAACCCAGCCAGTGCGCCATGGCCGCTTTCGCCGGTTTCCTCGATCCGGGAAGACAGGACCCGTCCGTCCTCCACCTGGTAGACTTTGAACTGCTGGGTATGCCCGAAATGCTGAAAGACCTGACCGTTTTCATACGTCACCGCAATGTTCATCCCTTGTCATCTCCCTGTTTTATTTGGATCCGATGGTTTTGGCAGCGGGAACACCCGCAGCCCGGCGTGGGGCCGGCGCATATTTCATAATCTCCGCCGCCGATGGAAAGCTCGTCCCCCTCCACCAGGCAGTGGGCCAGCTTGACCCGGGCGCGGTTGTAAATGGCCTGCACAGTGGCCCGGGCCACCCCCATACGGCGGGCGCATGCCTCCTGGGTCAGGCGTTCCAAATCGATCAGACGGATCGCCTCATACTCGTCCACCGTCATATGGATCAGATGTTTTCCACGGGCGGGGACATCCATGGCGCCGAACCGTATAAATCCTGGAAGGGCGCAGATCCGGCGGCGTTTGCAGGGCCTGGGCATGCGTTTCACCTCTTTCCGGCGTATGCCAATAACCAAATCCTATTATATACTGTTATTGGCATATGTCAAGAATGGAATGGTACTTTCCAGCGGATCCTCTGGACAAAGGGGGGAAAATGTGGTATACTCTCTTTCAGAATGAAATACGGGTGCCAGAGTGGAGAGCCGCACCAACCCATCCGTTTTGAACGGGTGGGTTTGGTGCGGCTTTTTTGCGTTTTGCAGAGGCACGTGCGAGAAAAAACGGAGGCGGGATGGTATGCAGGCATATGATGTGGCGATCGTCGGCGGAGGGATCACCGGCTGCGCCCTGGCGTTCGAGCTCGGCCGCTATCGGGTGAAGACGGCGCTGCTCGAGCGGAGCAACGACGTGGCCGCGGGCGCGACCAGGGCCAACAGTGGGATCGTCCACGCGGGATATGATCCCGAGCCCGGCACCCTGATGGCGCGCTGCAATGTGGAGGGCAATGCTCTTATCCGGGAACTGGCGCCCGCTCTCGGGGTATCCTACCGGAACAACGGATCGTTGGTGGTAGCCCTGTCGGAGGAGGATCGGCCCCGGCTGAAAAACCTGTTTGACAGGGGGATTCAAAACGGGGTACCCGGTCTCGAGCTGCTGTCGGGTGAGGAAGCGCGCCGGCGGGAACCGCAGCTTGCAGCAGAGGTCGTCGGCGCTCTATACGCCCCCACGGCCGGGATCATCAGCCCGTGGGAGTTCGCCCTGGCCCTTGCCGAAACGGCTGTGCAGAACGGCTGTGCGTTCCTGCCCGAATACGAGGTGGTTTCCATCCGGAAAGACGGGGAGGGATTCCGCCTGGCAACCGCGGGAGGACGGGAAATCCGGAGCCGCTTTGTGGTCAACGCGGCAGGAACCCACGGGGATCGGGTCAATGATTTGGTGGCACCGCATACCTTTGATATCCGGCCGTCCAAAGGCCAGTATTATCTGCTGGATAAGGCTCAGGGGAATCTGGTAGGCGCCACCGTCTTCCAGTGCCCGTCCAAGGACGGCAAGGGGGTGTTGGTGGCGCCTACGGTCCACGGCAACCTGATCGTCGGCCCCGACGCTGTGAGCCAGGAGGACCCCGACGACACCGCCGTGACAGCGTCGGGGCTTGCCTTCGTGGTGGCGCAGGCCCGGCGGTCGGTCCCCGGTTTCGTGCTGCGGGATTCGATCCGCAATTTCGCGGGGGTGCGGGCCGTCGGCGCTCGCGCGGACGGCAGGGACGATTTTATCGCCGGAGAGGCACCCGGCGTACCCGGCTTTTTCAATCTGTGCGGCATCAAGTCTCCCGGGCTGACCAGCGCCCCGGCCCTGGCGAGGGTGGGGGTGGAGATGCTCGGAAAGGCGGGGCTGCCGCTGGAGCCGCGGGAGGAGTTCCGCCTATGTCCCCGGCCCCGGCCGTTCCGGACGGCCACCGACGGGGAACGCGCCGCCATGGCGGCGGAAAATCCGCTGTACGGGCGGGTGGTTTGCCGGTGTGAAACCGTGACCGAAGGAGAAGTGGTGGCCGCCGCTCACGAGCCGATCCCGGCCGTGTCGGTCGACGGGGTCAAGCGTCGGTGCAACGCGGGAATGGGCCGGTGCCAGGGCGGTTTCTGCGGCCCTCGGGTAACCGCGATCCTCGCGCGGGAGATGGGCATCCCGATGGCGGAGGTGCCGCAGGACGGCCCGGGTACGCAGATGCTCACGGGCCGCTTGTGAACGGGCACCGGAAATAGGGAAAAGGGTGGATGAGACAATGAATGAACAGCATATACCGCTGCTGGTAGTGGGCGGCGGGCCGGCCGGGCTCGCCGCGGCCGTGGCCGCGAAGGAGGCGGGCTGTCCCCGTGTCGTGGTGCTCGAACGGGACACCGAACCGGGCGGGATCCTCAACCAGTGTATCCACAATGGCTTTGGCCTCCACTATTTCAAGGAGGAGCTCACCGGGCCGGAATATGCCGCCCGGTTCGTCCGAATGGCGGAAGAGGCCGGGGTGGAAATCGAGACCGATACCATGGTTCTCGACATCACGCGCGACCGGGTGGTGCGGGCGGTCAGCCCGTCGGAGGGATACCGGGAATACCGGGCGGATGCCGTGGTGCTCGCCATGGGCTGCCGGGAACGGACGAGAGGGGCGATCGGCATCCCCGGCACCCGTCCCGCGGGGGTTTTTACCGCCGGCTGTGCCCAGCGGTATCTGAACATCGAGGGGCAGATGGTCGGCAGGCGGGTGGTGATCCTGGGATCGGGGGACATCGGTCTGATCATGGCAAGGCGGATGGTGCTCTCCGGGGCCGAGGTACTCGCCTGCGTCGAGCTGCAGCCCTATTCGGGGGGCTTGCAGCGCAACATCACCCAATGCCTTGAGGATTTCGGCATTCCGCTTTACCTCTCGCATACCGTCACCGAAATCCGGGGCCGCAGGCGGGTGGAACAGGTGGTGGTGTCGGCGGTGGATGAAAAACGCCGGCCGGTTCCGGGAAGCGAGATGGTGTTCGACTGCGACACGCTTCTGCTGTCGGTGGGACTGATCCCCGAAAACGAACTGTCCAGGGGAGCCGGAATCCCGCTGGACCCGCGCACGAACGGGCCGCTCGTCGATGAGTCGATGCAGACCGGCTTGCCGGGGGTGTTTGCCTGCGGCAATGCGGTGCATGTGCATGACCTGGTGGATTTCGTCACCCTCGAAAGCCAGAAAGCGGGCCGCGCCGCCGCGGCCTACGCCATGGGGACGGGTTCCTCCGCCGCGCGGGCACCGCTCGAGGTGTGCGCGGGGGCCGGCGTGACCTATACCGTCCCGCAGCGTATCCTCCCGGAAAAGCTGCAGAAGACGGCGGAGGTTTTTTTCCGGGTCGGCGGCATTTATGAAAACGCGGAGATCGTCGTTTCGGATGGGGAAAGGGATCTGCTGCGCCGAAAGCGGGAGCATCTGGCGCCGGGGGAAATGGAGCGCCTCGCGATACCGGCGGCGTTGCTGCGCGAGGCGGCCGGGCCGCTGACGGTGGCGTTGGACTTGGGGGAGGTGTCATCATGAAGAAGCTCGTCTGCATCGTCTGTCCACGGGGCTGCCGCCTGACGGTGGAGGAAGGGGAGGAGATCCGGGTATCCGGAAATGCCTGTCCCCGGGGGGAGACGTACGCCCGGCAGGAACTGTTCGCGCCGGTGCGGGTGCTCACCGCTACGGTGGCACTGGAGGGAGGCGTTCATCCCCGGCTGCCGGTCAAAACCAGCGGGGCCATCCCTAGAGAACGGGTGTCTGAGGCCGCCGCCCTGCTGCGGGAGCTGCGGGTGACGGCCCCTGTGAAGGCCGGGCAGGTGCTTCTGCCCAATATACTGGACACCGGGGTGGACGTCATCGCCACCCGGAATGGGTGAGGCGATATCACACCGGGCGGGAGCTCCGTCCCGTCCGGTTTTCGGCCTATTAGACGAGGGAGACAACGGCAGATCCGGATTGCCAGGTCTTAAGCAGCGCCGATGAGAAAGAGGAAAAGCCAGGGCAAAAGCATTGCTTTTGCCCTGGCTTTTTTGGGCTGATGAACCGAACGACGGCGCAGGAGGGAAATCCATTTATGTCGGGCCGGCCAACGACGCGACAGCAAACAAGTGAAAAACGGACTCGTTCATTTATAAGGGAAACCGCTCCCCAAAACGAATAACAGAGCAAGTGCCTTAATCGGGTGCGTTTTTGCCGCGGTATATGGCCCAATTCCGCCGCAGAACCTCCCGGCCCCGCCAGCCATAGGCTTTCCCGTCCGGGTTTTCCAGGTCGGTCCGCCCAGCCAGCGGGCGATATTCGGAAAAACAGGGATGCGGGTCGCATATCGCGTCCGCGTTGAGGGGACAGGCCTCCTGGCAGGTGTCGCATCCCCAAAGCAGGCCGTTATCCCGGATGAGACGTTCTTCATCCGGGGTCAGCCCGCCTTTTTTTTGGGTGAGGGAGGACAGGCAACGGTTTTTGTCCGGCGAGGTGCCGGAGAGGCAGTGCCCGGGACAGGCCGCCGCGCAGGCACCGCAATGCGGGCAGGCGGAGAGGGATCCCGCCGGGACGGGCCAGGGCGCGTTTGTGACGATCGACCCGATAAACACGTACGAACCATACCGGGGATGGATCAGAAGTCCATGGTCACCGATGCGGCCGAGCCCGGAGAGAGAGGCCGCCCGTACCTCGGGGATGGGCGAATTGTCGATAAAGGGTTCAAAAACAAAGGCGGGATAACACCGGGCCAGCTGGCCGGCCGCGCGGCGCAGGACATCGCCGGCCACCCGATGATAATCGGGGACACAGGCGTAAAGGGAGAGGTTGCGGGGCCCGCCGTCGTCCGGGAAGCGGTAGGGAAACAGCGCGATGATGACAGTACAGGCCGCGGCCGGGATCCGGGAAGCGGCCCGGCAGGACAACAGATACGGCCGTATCTCCTCAAAACGACAGAAGCCGTGCAGCGGAAGCCCGGCCTCGTCCAAAACAGGGGAAACCTCCGGTATGCGGTTCGCCATGGCGGCCCTCCTTTCCCGGCCCGGTGGGTCTTGTATCCCATTATATGCTGGAAACGACTGAAAAAGCAAGGGGATTCGCCCCTCGCTGGCGGGCTGCCAACGAAACCGACCGCTCATGTCTCTCTATGAGGATGCGGACGCTGGGAAAAACAAAGCACTGCCGTGCAAACGGCAGTGCTTGTATACGGGTTACAGATCGTCCGCGTCCTGCTCGGGAATCTCGCCGGATTCGGCGGTGCCGGTATAGCTGCCGAGCACATCGGAAAGGATGTCGCCGCGCCCTTGTTCCCGCAGGGTGACCGCGTCTTCCATAGCCGCCCGCTGGGCGGTGGGACCGGGTTTTCTCTTTTTCTTGTCCATGCCCGCTCCTCAATAGTCCTCGATGTGGAGCTGGAAATAGGACTGCGGATGCTTGCAGACCGGGCAGAGGGCGGGGGGCGTTTCGCCGGTATAGAGGTGGCCGCAGTTCAGGCAGATCCAGACGGTGCCGGCGCCCCGTTTGAAGACCTTGCCGGTTTCTATATTCTCGCGAAGCTTGAGGTAGCGCTGCTCGTGGAAGCTCTCAATCTTCGCGACGAGCTCAAAAGCCGTGGCGATGGCGGTAAAGCCTTCCTCCCGGGCTACCTTGGCGAAATCCGCATACATCTGGGTCCACTCATAATGCTCGCCCGCTGCGGCGTCCGCCAGATTGTCAACTGTGCTGGGTATGCTGCCGCCGTGCAATTGCTTGAACCAGAGCTCCGCGTGCTCCTTCTCATTCGCGGCCGTTTCCTCAAAGATCCGCGCGATCTGCATGTAGCCATCCTTTTTTGCTTGGGAGGCATAATAGGTGTACTTGTTGCGCGCCTGGCTCTCTCCTGCGAAGGCGGCCATGAGATTCGCCTCGGTGCGGCTTCCTTTAAATTCCATGTGCAGTCATCCTTTCTTTGGTGTTGAACGGGTGTGTTCCGGCAATAGTATTGACAGGAGGCGATGGTTTACTCACCTTCCCCGCAAACTTCATCCAAAAATTTCTTTTCCCCTTTTCCATAAAAACAGGGGCCCGCCGTCGTATCATTGGCGAAAAGCTTTTCACATAAGGAGGCGTCGACTTGGAAAATGGATTGTTTGATCAAGCGATAGCCCGTGTGGCAGCCGGTGACGTAGGCGGCCTTGAGGAGATCTATCGCGCGTATGCCTCCAGCGTATATGCGGTTTGTCTCTCGGTGACGGGACAACGTGCCGACGCGGAGGATGCGGCGGTGGAAACCTTCCTTCGTGTTTGGGGCAAGGCTGGCACCTATCGCCGCGGCAGCGGGCATCGGGCATGGCTGATGACCATCGCTCATCACACCGCCGCCGAGATGATGCGGCGGCAGAGCCGGGCCCACCCCACAGAGGATGCTGTTCTGGAGACGGTTCCGTCTCCAGCCCGTCTGGAGGAGGAAGCCTGCAGCAGGCTGCTTCTGGAGGGCTCGCTGCAAAAACTCAGTGAGCCGGAGCGGCAGGTGGTGTCCCTGCACCTGATCGCAGACCTTCCCCTCCGGGAGGTGGCCCGCATTCTGGATGAACCGCTTGGTACCGTTGCCTGGAGAAACCGCCAGGCCATGGGAAAGCTGCGCCGGATGATGATGGAAAGGGAGGAATGGACCAATGAAACGACAATCTGACTGCGATATTCAAAACAGGCTCAAAGAAGCGGCCGGACAGGAAACCCCGCCTCTGTGGGGCCGGATAGAGGCCGGCCTTCGGGATACCCGCTATTCCTTCGAGGCGGCAGAAGAACCCGCCACCCGAAAAACATGGTGGCGCCGGCCGGCCGTGGCGGTCGCCGCGTCGTTGTTCCTGGTGTTGGCGGCCGGCCTGACGCTGCTGTATCCGGTTCTTATGCCGCCGGCTTCCTCCACTCTGGAGGAGAGGGTGGAGCTGTCGTTCAAAGCGCGGGCCGATATCCTCGGGGCGCCTGATTACGGGCTGGAGGGCAACCGCTCGGAGAGCCTCCGCCTGATCGAGTCCTACACGGAGTTTCAGAAGGTGCTGGCACGCATCGGGCTGCAAACCGCCGGGGAAACCCGGGTGTCGACAGAGGTTCCCTATCCACGGGAAATAGAAGCGGAGCTGCCCTACAACGAGACGTATTTTGAAAAGCATGTGCTGCTGATGCTCCTTTATCCGTGGGAAACCGGTTATGCGGCGGAGGATGTGACAGGGGTGAGCAGAACCGGCACGGTCTTGACGGTGAACCTGTCCCAGGCCGCCCCGAGGGAGGATGTCTATGCCGGGTTGCGTCAGGCGCTGTTTGTGGAAGTGGAGAAAACGGATGTCGAGGACTGTGACCGCTTTGTCTTCGAAGTCCGGGCGTCGGAGCATTCCGAGGCTGAAACGCTGCAGACCATGAGATACCGGGTGGAGGCGGTCGCGGTCAATACCGAAAACGCCGCAGCCAACCGGATCCTGACCGATACGAAGGGCATCGCCGATTTGAAGAGCCGCCTCCCCGACGCTGCGGCGAGAGAGAGGCTGGACCGGTACGACGAGAGCTATTTTCAAGATCATGACCTTGTCACACTGTATCTGCGGCAGCCATATTCTGATCGTATATGGGATATCGCCGGTGTCACGTCACTCAAAAACGATTCCGGCAGTGCGCTCGATATCGTACTCACAAAAAAGAATGCCGATCCGGGCGGGGCTAACGGACGGATTTACTATCTGGAGCTGCCCAAAGGCATCGTTTCCGCCGATACGATTCTCTATCTGTATGACGCGTTCCAGGGATCGGTGAACATTCTGGCGGATCTCGACGAAGACAGCCTGACCGCCCTGGAGCTGGTGCAGGGGGAAGAACGGACGGTACTGAAGATCAATGGGGACATGTTCATGGATTTCTGGACCGAACCCGTGATGTACGGCGATATCATGCTGCGGGCGGTCGATTTCGACAGTGACGGCGTCAAGGAAATGATGATCGAAACGGGATGGGTGTTGCCGAAAGGGATGCGGCCCTATGTGCTCAAGCGTGCCGACGGCAGCTGGATCGAGATCGCGGCTGACCTGTTCAGCAACCCGAACCTAAGCAGTTGGTTCTTACCCGGCCGCCGGCTGGTATCCTACCGCCTGCCGGACGGTAAGGAGCATGTCCTGGATATCGCCGGGCATGACGACTGGTTTTACGAGAATGGGGAGCTCGCCGTGAAGATAACCTGTGAAAGCGGAGCGTATGAGAAGCAACCCGCAATTGTGACGCTCCCGGACGGGCAGGTGGGGTTATGGCTGCGGCAGTTCATTTACGCGGTGGACGGACAGGGAATCCGGTATAAGCTGGCCGTGTTTGAGACCATACTCACGATGAAGGCGGACGGTTGGGAAATTTATAGTGAAGAATTGAAACCGATTTAGGACTAGAGGAGGGGCGGAGATGAGGCGGATGAAGATGCGGGTCGCGGCGGCCATGGTGACAGGCTGCCTGATATGGACCGGTTGTGTGTCCACACCCGATGCGGCCGAGGTGCTGGAGTATCGGGAGTCCGCCGCGACACATGAGGAGCCGACGGCGTCGCCGGAAACGACAGCGGAGGCGTCCGGTGAGGTTCCGCCGCAAACGAGCGCGCCGTCCGAGACCTCGATCCGGTCCACAGAGTCCGGGAAGCTGTCGAGTACGCCGCCTCCCCATACTTCTAGTAAGACGGTGCTGATGCTGGATGTCCCCTATTTGAGTCAGAAGGGGATTTTGCCCAACGGATGTGAGGCGGTCAGCGCGGTGATGCTGCTGCATCATCTGGGCGATTCCATTGCCCCGCTCGATTTCGTCGACCGGTATCTGGACTGCGAGCCGACCTGGAAAGACGGCGATACCCGATACGGTCCCGATCCGGCCAAAGCCTATGCGGGGACTCCCAAAACCAACGGGGGCGGGTTCGGCTGTTTTTTTCCTGTGATCGTCCGGGCACTGAATCGGGCGTTGGAGGAATATGCGCCTGCTCAATACCAGGCGGCAAGCCTCACCGGCCTTCCCTTGAGGGAGCTGGAAACGTATATCGACCGGGGGATCCCGGTGGCGGTTTGGGCGACGATCGGAATGGTGGAGGTCCCGTTTTATTACGAATGGATCTCACCGGAGGACGGCAAAACGTACCGTTACCCCGCCAGAGAGCACTGCCTGGTGCTGGTGGGATACGATGACGACCGGTATTATTTTAACGACCCTTATAATTCCAACGGCCTGGTCAGCTACCACAAAACCACGGTTGAGAAGCGCTATGAGACTTTAGGGCGGCAGGCGGTGGCCATCCTGCCGCGCACCTCATCCACCTCCCCGACGGACGATCTGGCGCATTCGCAGAGCTGGACCCTGGCATGAGTGGGATTTGGCCGCCCTCTTCCGACGACGGGTCAGGCAAAAACGCCGATTAAAGGGCCTATCAAATCAAAACAGGCGGACGCCGATGGCGCCCGCCTCAGCGCGTCGGTAAAATCGATGCGCTGCTGGACAGAGGGTATCGGATCGCGGCGCTTCACGAGTTCGGCTTGCTCCCGTGTTTCGCCTCTGCAAAGCAAGGTTGCCCCGACCCCATCCCTATCTTGTAAAATAGCTCTAATGCCGGCATTTGAGCCGTTCTGTTGTCTATACGGCATACATCCGAGGAACATGTCCTCAGATGTATGATCGGTCGAATACCGCGTGGCTTCCATGCATAATTCTAACGCTCCATCGCCATTTGATAGTTTGAGGCGGAGGCACTTTTGTGCCTCCGCCTATCTTCTGCCCGGCCAGCTATTCAAAGCCGGCGAGGCACAAAGCCTGCCCATTGTCCTGTCCGCTGAAACAGGCGGGCAGCCAAAACCGGTGAGGGCGGCCCCTATCCGGCCGTTAGGACGAAGGAACTGCAAATTCCATATAGTATTCTGCCTCGCCGGTATCAGGGGCGGTTCTACAGAAGGAGGGGATAAACCCTTCCCGTAGGTAGAAACGCATGGCCCTGGTGTTTTTTTCATAGACATACAAGGCGAGATGGGGATGCCGCGCCTTTACATAATCCAGGAGGGCTTTGCCGATACCGCACGACCGCCGGCCTTCTGCGACAAACAGCCCTTCCACTTCATCGCCCGACAGGCCGATGAAACCCACGACGGCCCCCTCCAGCTCGTATACGTATACGTCGGCATTGGGCAGGGCCTTATGCACCAGTTCCCGGCGATCCTGCCAATAGGAGGGCGATATGAACGAATGTGCCGTCGTGTTGGAATCCAGCCAGATTTGCAGGACCGGTTGGAGATCTCCGGCCCGGAACGGGCGTATCATCAGCTCACGTCCTTCCGCTGTGCCGCCTATGGCTTTATGACGGCCAAAAGGTCTGGGATCCCGGAATTGTACTGGTCACAAACCCATAAAATGATGACCACCCAAACTCCCGGGGGCCTCGGGCCCCCTTGTTGTATGAACGTCGGTTCAGGAGATGTCGTACCCGCCGATTTTTATGAAGAGAAAATCGGCAAATTCTCCGGGGGCCTGGGGGCGAAGCCCCCGGCGTCTCTTTGCGTCCTTTCTCCACGCGGAGAAAGGACGTGTCCGCGCATTGGATATCCCTTTTCATTAGGACAACGTTTTATATGCGCGGACAAACTCCAACACGCCCTGCAAAAACGGGTCTGGCCTGCGCCCCCTTTCTTTACACAAAGAAAGGGGGAAAAGAAGCGCCAGGGGGAGCCCCCCTGGAACCCCCCTGGTATTTTGATTTTTAGGGCCATTGTGGGACACCACAATGGCCGGTAACCGGCCCCCGATGCCCGTCCGTATAGAGAGCCCTTCAGGGGCGAGGCCGGAGTCCTTTTTAGGAAAGCCGGCGGGTACGGCATCTTTTGAACCAACGCCCATACATAAAGGGGCTACGGCCCCGAGGGCTTGGCTGGCTATAAAATCATGGAATTTTATCCTCTGTGAGAACCCACCATCCCATTGGAAGAGGCAACGGGGAAACAGGTGAAAGGAAGACACCTTTCCATCCTTCGACGAAGACATAAAGGGGCGGGGTTACATTCCCGCTATTGCAGGAGGCGCCCGTCAGCCGGCGGGAGCGGCTGACGGAATCCGCCCCACCGCCTCGGCCACCGGCTCCCGCATCCACAGCCCCGGCGTGATTCGCAGGGTGAAGCCGCAGCCTGCCGGCGTCCCCCACTCGGACAAATCCGCCCGAGGCAGCGCGTAAGCCGCCATGAGCAGCATGATCACCCCGCCGTGAGTACAGACAACCGCCTCGGTTTCCCCCGAACGCATCAACCCCGTCACGATTTCCTCAAACGCCGCCGTTACCCGCTGCTGGAAATGAGCGGCGTCCTCCCCGTCCGGGATGGACTGCCGTTTCCCGGCTACCCAGTCCCGAAAATGGGGATCATCCTGCAGCTCCGCCGCGCTTCGTCCATCCCAGTCACCAAAATCGCATTCCGCCAAACCGTCGGCAACCTCCGGCCGGCATCCGGGATAGAGCACCTCCAGTGTCTGACGGCAACGGGTTAACGGGCTGGTAAAAAAACGTGCCGCGCCCGGATAACCGCCCTTTTTCTTCTGTTCAAGCAGTGCCGCGAGACCGGAGGGAGACAGCGGCAGATCGGTCAGGCCCAGATACCAGCCCCTCTCATTCGCCTCCGTCAGGCCGTGGCGCAAAAGGTGAATTTTGTAGCTTTTCATCAAAATTTTCCTCCAAATCTCCTATTTTGACGATTTACAAAGGGTAACATTCTGCGGTATAATCATGTACATGTGGTATAATTCTTTTGTTTCGGGAGGTGTCGTCTTCCGGGGCAAGGGTTTTGTTGCCTTTCGCGCGGTGTGTCCGGTATATGGACGCCGTTTTTCAGATAAACCCGCACACAAAGCCGACAGAAACGTCCGCCCGGGACGGCATGGAGGGATTTCATGAACAGCGCATTTCCACGGATACTCACCCTGCTCAGGAAAGAGCGCGGCATCAGCCAGAAGGAGGCCGCCTCCTCTCTGCTCGTTTCCCAGGCCCTGCTGTCCCATTATGAGAAGGGGATACGGGAATGCGGACTGGATTTTGTCGTCCGGGCCGCGGATTTCTACGGGGTTTCCTGTGATTACCTGCTCGGGCGCACGGCGGACAAATCGGGCGCCATGATCGCCGTGGACGAGATTCCGGAAAACGATCCCGCCGCCAAGGACAACCATTTCCGCGGCAGCGTACTGCCTGTCCTCAATAAAAAGCTGATCGTCAATTCGATCCATGTGATATTCGATCTGTTGCAGCGCTGCAACCACAAGGGGCTGACCAATGAGGCTTCCGCCTATCTCACCCTGGCGGTTTACTCGGTTTTCCGTCAGCTGTATACCGCTAACCCCAAAAGTCCCGCCGCCCTGTTCTCTGTTCCCGGATATTTGTTCCAGCCGGCGGTGACGGGCGAGCTCGCGCGTACCGCCGCGGCAATCGGGGAGCTGGCCTCCGGGCGGGACGCGGCGGGGGACAAGGGGATGGATCCATCCAAGGCCCCTCTTCTGGTTCCCGACGACATCACGCGGGACTATCCTCTCTTTGCCTCGTCCCTGTTCAACCTCCTCCGCAACGCGGAGACCCGGCTGCAATAATCTCAACGGCTCTGAAAAAGGTGCCGCCGAATGCACAGCGATGTCCCGAGGGACTGCCTCTGTGCGCATTCGGCGGCACCTTTCTGTCAGGACGGGGATTGTGTATTTGAGCCGGAAGGGGCCTTCCCGGCCTCCGGAGAGCGGGCGGCGGATTCCTCCGCCGCTTTAGCGTCGACGTCCCCCGTTCCATCCGGAAGGGGACGCACCGGCCGGGGATGGCTTTCCCTCCACTTTTCATACTGTTTCTTGAAAGGCCAGTTTTTGGGTGGGTGACAGCCAAAGCTGCACACCACCAAAACAGCCGCGCACAGGCAGAATGCAGCGCCGGCATACGGGCTGTCAAGGAGAAAACGGACTCCGATGCCCTCGGCCCTATAGAAGCACAGGAACAGCGACAACACCAGAACCGCCACCGCGTATACCCGCATCGCCACCACGTCGAACGTGCGGCCGTGTCTGGCACTGAACGCCATCACCGGCAGCATGAACAACAGCCCGGTGTTGAGCAGGATCTGAAGGTAGGCATTGGCATACATCCAGAATTCCGAAGCCGGTATCTCCATCCCCTCCAGCCCCGCCCCCGTCAGAACGATCAGAAGGATCGAGAGTACGATAAGCAGGATAGGTATCAGGATATAGAGCGTCCGCATCCCAATACGCACGACGCGGCTTCGGTCCAGATACCGCCCGGCCACCAGGGACAAGACGGACGAAACCACGGCGGCCGTGATCCAAACCGGCGGCTGGATGGCGGTCACGACATACAAGACAATCGCCAGAACCGGCATCAGGACAGCAAATGCCAGCATGGTTACACGAAAAAACGGATCTTCCTCCACATGGTGACGCTCAGGCATGCGATTGGACCTCCCAAATCAACCAGAATAGAACCATTATAAACGCAATTTCATAAAAAGACAACCGATATAATGGTTTCTTCAAAAATTAGATGGCTCCGGGAGATATCCCCCACCAAACAGCTCACCGCTCCGGTCCGCATATGGGAGCAAGCAGCTCTTTCTCTATGCGGCCCATCTCCTCCAAAGCGGAGGCGGCTTCCCGGGCAAGCGTCTCCCGGCCGGTGAGGCGGAGCTTGATTCCGAGATTCAGCGCCGTTTCGGCTGCGGCTACCACCGGCCGGTAGCGGGCGGGATCTATCCCGGCGCCACTTGCCTCCAGATGGGTCAGGCCTTCGTATGTCAGGTTCGCATGCTCCCGGATGACGCGAAGCGGCCTCAAATCGAACGGGCCCTCCGACCGTTCCCGCAGCGCCGCGGCTATCACGCCGAGGCATTCGATGCCGTAGATATTCCGTGTCTCTCCCTTGTTGGCCGCACTGATATAATCCGACAAAACGGCGCGATATGTCCCGGGCTGGAAACGGCAGGCCGGGTTCGGCTGGTAATAACAGAAAAGAGCCCCTATAAACCGCTGTTTGAGCCGGTAGACGCTTTCCACATAGTCGGTATACGAGACGGCAAACGGCTCGTAAAGCCGATTGCGGGTATAGCCGATCGACAAAAAACAACCCTTCTCGTCGTCATAACCGTACAGCAGGTTGTTGTGGACAAAATGCCGCTTTTGATAACCCAGTTTCGCCGGGACATAGAATTCGTCGAATGTGCCCATCTGATAATACCCGTGGTCCAGCATCTCGCGGATCAGGGCCACCAGGTCAAAGGTTCGGTATCCGCGCACCATCGCGGGCGGGACATTGACGAGAAACTTTGTGGGCAGGAGCTGTTCTGTCTCAAAACGCCAATCGCTGTATATGTAAGGGTTCAGCAGGCCGTCACGGGTGTCCCACATGAGGTTGGTGTACTGCATCGTCAGCCAGGGGCGGGCGGCCGGCTCGTTCCCGAGGATCATGCTCAGCCAGAACGCATGGTGCTGATAGGATTGGACGGGCGGATTTTGTTCCAGCGGCAGCGCATAAGGATGTGACAAGAGGCAACATCTCCCGATATCAATTTGCAGGGCAGGGGCCGTTCCGCGGGCTCACGGCAGCGCCACCGGCTCCAGACAGGCCTGTTCCTCCTCATCCAGCCGCCGCAGCAGCCCGGCCAGCCGGTCCAACACCTCTGGACGCCGTGAGACGTTGTATTTGAGGCCGAGCATCATGGCCGAAGAGCTCTGGTCGACCAGTGCGGCATAGCGGGCCAAATCGGCCGGGATCCCGGCCTGCTCCAGAAGGCCCAGGCCCCGGAAGGTCATCTGGAAATGCTCCCGCAGGCAGCGGTACCGCCGTATATCCAGAACCCGGTCCCCGGCCGTCTTCATACCCTCGGCCTCCAAGGCCAACGAAGCGAGGCAGGCGATCCCGAACTGGTTGTCACTTCCGTCCATATTCCGGGACGTGAGATAGTCGTGCAGGATCCGCCTGTACCGTTCCGGTTCAAACTGGCAGACGGGATTCGGGGCATACGCCGTGAAAAGCAGACCCAGCAGCTTTTTCTGAGCGTTCGCCATACTCGACACGAAGTCGGGATAGGCGACACGGAACGGCTTATAATGCTCGCCTTCCAGATATCCAATCGAAAGGAAACATCCCTCTCCGTCATCGTAGCCGTAAATCAGATTGTTATGGATAAAATGGCCTTTTTGATACCGGCTCTTGCCCGGTATGTAATACTCATCAAAAGAACCGAGCTGATACAACCCCTGATCCAGCATATCTTTCACAATCGCCACAATGTCGAACGATGGCCGCGAAAAGAGGGAGGGAGACACGTTGAAGAAATGCTCCATCGGCAGAATCTCTTCTGTCCCAAACCGCCATTTGCTGTATATATACGGGCTGAGGACCTGGTTGTCTTTCTTCCATATCAGGTTGGTATATTGCATGGTCAGCCAGGGAAGCAGCTGTGGATCGTTCCCCAGCAGGATGCTCAGCCAGAATGCATGATCCTGGTAGGATTGGATAGGCGAATTTTGTTCCAGCGGCAGCTCCACAACTTTACGAGACAAAATGCTCCTCCTTTTGTCCTCCGACGCAGATTTAGATTTATTATAGCATATACTGACCGATTCACAATATACTTTATGTGATAAATAGGGATCAGACGTTCAAGTGATATACCGTCTGACCGGTTCGAAGCGGACAAGGCGGCGTGGTCATTTTTCGGGTACGCAAAAGGCCGCCTTTAAAGGCGGCCTTTCTTATGTTGCAGATCCGGATATTCGATCACGGCATCGGCGGTCATTCCCACTGAATCGTGGGCTCGGAGCCGTCCTCGAGCGCCTCGTCGATGAGGCGGAGCATCTCCAATGTACTGCGGAACGACTGTTGTTTCTGGGATTCGACCCATTGTATGGTCCCCTGCCAGGTGGCATTGCGGCGGAACTGGACATGGATGATGAAGGTCGCTTTGTTTTTTTCGCTCATGTTTCCACACCTTTTTCCCTTTTTGACGGGTGAGGGTCGTTTTTTATCGTAAAAGCAACGATAATTGTCAAAACGGCAGGGGAACGACAGGGTGTCGAAAAGTTCCTCCAGGACACCGAGCAGTTCCCGATCGTTGCGAAAGGGAATGGATTTGTCATAGTATCCGTTATATACCTCACCGCAAGGGATACGGTCTTCAAATGAGGAGACATGAACCGTTACCAAGGTCGACATGGCCGTCACCAACGGCTTGGCAGAAACCACCACGGCAGTCCGTCCCCCCTTCAAACTTCTTCCATTATAAAAGTATCCGGTCACAGGACGGTCACATGAAGGATGATAGGAGGATTTATTGACGGGCCATGACCAAAGCTGTCAAACCGGCAGCTTTTTGGCCAGCGTGTCCGGACTTGCGCTGTAGGCCAGGGCATTTTCCCGGGATATGACCCCTGAAGCCGCCAGACGCAGGAGATCCGCGTCCATGGCCTGCATTCCCTGGGCCCCGCCGGCATACAGCACGTTGTCGATCTGATAGATTTTCGATTCCCGGATCATGGTGCGGATGGCCGGGGTGGCGACCATGATTTCAAACGCGGGGACGAGGTGGCCGTCCAAGGTGGGGATGAGCTGCTGGGAGACGACGGCCTGCAAGACCATGGACAACTGTACCCGGATCTGCTGCTGCTGGTTCGGCGGGAAAACGTCGATGATCCGGTCGATCGTCTTAGCGGCACCGACCGTGTGCAGGGTGGACAGGACGAGCTGCCCGGTCTCCGCCGCCGTAATGACGGTCCGGATGGTCTCGAAATCCCGCATTTCACCGAGGAGGATGACATCCGGGGCCTGACGCAGCGCGGCACGCAGAGCCGGCTCATACCCCTCGGTATCGTGGGAGATTTCCCGCTGGCTGACGATGCAGCGGTCATGGGTATGGAGGAATTCGATCGGATCCTCCAGCGTGATGACATGCCCCTCGCGCGTGTGATTGATCCGGTCGATCATACAGGCGAGGGTGGTGGATTTACCGCTGCCGGCCGCCCCGGTGATCAGAATGAGCCCTTTTTGCCGACCGCAGAGATCCAGGACCGCGGGAGGGATGTGGAGCGCGTCCGCGTCCGGCAGGGAAAAGGAGACGATCCGCAGGACGGCGGACAAGGAACTCCGCTGCTTATACGCGCTGCAGCGGAAGCGGCCGAGACCACTGACCGAAAAGGAGAAATCGTCGTCTCCGGAATTTAAGAGCGCGTCCAGGCTCCTCTGGCGGTCCAATTCATAGATCGCCCGGATCAGCTCCTCGGTGTCGCCTGGGGAGAGATGCTCCGTCCCCACATGGGTGATGCGCCCGTTGATTTTAAACGCCAGCGGGCTGCCGGATACAATCAGGATATCCGAGGCTCCCGCCTTCATGGCATCCTGCAGCATGGGCAGCAAGGGGGTGGGCATGGTCACGGCCTCCTCTTTAGTCGTTGCCCGGCCAGACGGGAAGGGGGGCTTCCGAGGCCGGTTCCTCCGTGCCGCGGAGAACGCGGCGCAAAACCGTGGTGCGCATGGGGTTTTCAAGCGGCAGGATTTCGAGCTGTGTGACGATCTGCCGCTGCCCGTCCCCGACCGGGACAGAAAATTCAAGGATCCCGTCGGCGAGGGACACCGACTTGATCTGGGCGAGCTGTTTCCGGTAGAGTTCCTCATACACCGCCTGCCGGCTGGGGAGCGTATCGGCGGACAGCGTTTCGGCTTCGGGAAGGGAGGCGAACTCCCGCCTGGCCTTGACCAGGGCGTCGTCGATTGCGGCGAGCGTATCTTCGACCGCCCGATCGGCCTTATAATAGGCCACCGTGTGGTCCGCCGCCCGTTCGGTCAGGCGAAGGTCGGCCCGCGCGGACAGAAACGATAGGATACCGAAGGTAGTCAGTGCCAAGACCACAAAAATCATGAGGATGGAGGAAGCTCCCATCCCGCCGGGACGGCGTTTGTTCATTGCGGCACCTCCTCGGCAAAGGGGACGAAACGGGAGAGGGGAAGGCGGCAGCACGGCTCCGTGTCCGTCCCGCTGTAGACGCAGATCTCCCCGGTTTCGAGGAGCCCGGCTAGGGCATCGCCGTCGGTCACCAGCACGGTCACGGTCAGGCCCTCCTCGAATACGCGGGTGTAGAGGGCGGAGAGATCGTCCCGGATTTCATAGGTCCACCCATCGGAGGAAGCGAACAGGGCGGTCCCCTTGACGCGGAACTGCTCGGCGGTATCCTGAGCTCTCTCGACTGCGTCGCTCAGCCGGGTGCTTTCCCGTTCCTTTTCGTGCGCCGCGACGAAAAGGCGCAGCGTAACGGCGGTGGATAGGGAAAAGAACAGAATGACCACGATGAGTTCCATGAGGAACGCCATCGAACCGCGCTTTTTCATCGAATTCCTCCTTTCACCCGCCGGGGAATGGCCTTATTCACGGCAAAGAGCGATATGCAGGGTATGGGGCTGGCCGTCGCGGCTGGCCGAGGTGACGGCCAGCAGGCCGTCCTCCTCCTCGATGGAAAAGGAAGAGAGAGCGGTGACGGTTTCCCCCTTTTCGGGAGAAAAGGGGGTGGCTGCCTCGGCGAACCATTCCCGCAGGACGCCGCCGGTGTAATAGATACAAGTTTCAAAGAGATCCCCGTCAAACTCCTGTGTCAAGACCAGCACAGACAAGCCATCCCGGGTTTCGAGAGAGACGCGGTCGGCGGCCCTAACCTTGTTGGCCACGTAGGAAAGGGACGCGCGCACATCCCCCCGGGCCTCCGTGTGCTCAACGGTGCGTTTGTATACCCGTGCGCCGATGAGGATGAGCAGCAGGGAAAGCAGGGCGAATAAGCCGTACAGCAGGACGACGAACAGGGTGTCGGCGGTGTGCTTCCGGTTCATCCCGCCCCGCCCCCTTCCATAAGGACCGCAGTGGGGGGGGAACCGCCGCCGCGGCGGACAATCTGGACTGTGGGCCAGATGTTGTCGCCGAAGGGCTCGTAGTCCACGACGTACCGGCTGTGATCGATTTGCAGGCCGTAATGCTCTTCCAGATAAGAGAGGCTGTCGGGATAGGCCCCCTCGATAGCGTAGCAGCTCACGAGGGATTTGCGGACGGCGCGTTCAAGCGCCTGCTGCCGTTCCTCCTCCGCGGTGCCCGACATCCGGAAAAAGCCGAAAAGGAAAAGCAGCAGGACGGCCACGGCGAGCAGCAGGGGACACAGCACCCTCCAGAAGGTGAGGGTGCGCCGGACCGGATAGAGATGCATGGGATCACCAGCCTTTCGCAGTTTGGGCGGAGGATGCGGGCCTTAGCCGATGGCGGAGAGGATGCCGATGAGAGGCAGCATGACCGAAAGCAGGATGCTGCCGATGATGACGGAGAGCAGGATGACCAGAGTGGGTTCGATGAGCGCCACGACACCCGAAAGGGATTCCTCTACATCGGTCTCGTATTGGGCGGCCATGTTTTTCATCACGTCGTCGAGCCGGCCGGTTTTTTCGCCGGTCTGGATCAGACGTGCATACAGACCGGAAAAGAGGCCCAGCTCGAGCAGGGCGGCGGAAAACGCTTTGCCGCGGGAGACTTTGTCCCGGCAGAGGCGGATTTTATTCCGGACGGTGGGGTCGGCTACGACCTCTTCAGCCAGTTCCAGCGCCTCCCCGAGATCGTATCCGCTGGAGAGGAGCATGGACATGACGGAGGCGAAGCGGCTCGAGGCGATCTGACGGTAAAGGCGGCGGAGGACCGGCAGGCGGGAGCTCAAAGACATGAGGGCCTGCCGCCCTTTGGCGGAAAGCGAGAGCAGCAGCATGGCGACAAGCAGCGCGAGCAGGACGGCGACCACCACCAGGGCACAGCGGCCGATCACGACGCCGGTGGAGACCATCCCCGTGTTGGCGGACGCCTCGGCCCCGAGGTCGGCGAGGACGGAGGAGAAGATGGGCATCACCGCGACCACCAGGACAGCGATGACGGCCGCCATGAGAAGGATGAGGATGAGCGGGTAGAGCACGGCGCTGCGCACGGCCCCCCGCAGGCGGGCCTCCCGTTCGTAATAGAGGCTCAGCGAATCGAGGACTTCCTCGAGCTTACCGGCCGTTTCCCCGATGCGGATCATATGCACCATGTAAGAGGGGAAAACGCCGGCCTGCCGGACCGCTTCATACAGCGAGCCGGTTTCCCTGGCCGTATCCGCAATCCGGCGCAGAAGCTCCCGCCCGGCGCCGGTGCCTTCCTCGGTCAGGGAGGCCAGTCCGTCCCCCAGGGGGATTCCCGCCTTGAGCAGCAGGCCCGCTTGGGTACAGAACAGGGCGGTTTCTTTCGCCGGTATCCGTCCGGACGTCCGGGCGGCAGTTTTTTGGTTGTTCATAGCACCCTTCCTTTCGCAGCGGCCACGGATCCCGGGCGGCCCGTGTATCTGGCCGGCGGCTTTTTCATCAATAGACCCGCAGCTCGGTGTACTGGCTGCCGTCGCCGATATAATCTTCAATGCCCTGTCCCATCGAGGCGCCGAAAGTGGCGTCCATCAGCTTCCAGGTCCCGCCGCTGAAATAGATCTTGACAGCGACCCAACCCTTTTCCTTGGTGTAGATGAGGTTCCAGGCATGGCTCAGATCCCCCGGAGACACCGTCCCGATGACCAGCTTGGTCGGGATGCCCTGCGCCCGCAGCATGGCGGTGACCAGGGCGGCGTAATCGAAACAAATCCCCTTGTTGGTGCGCAGCGTGTCGTCCACATCGGGCAGATAGCCGGACGTCACGGTTTTGGCTTTGTCGGTGTCGTATTTTATATGGCCGGTGACATAGGTATAAACCGCCTCGATTTTGGCGAGATCGCCCGATGCGCCGGCGCAAAGGTCGAAGGACTTTTTGACCGCCGCAGAGGCGGCGGAATAGGCGATATATTGGTTTGGATACAGAAAGGGGGAGAAAGAGCTGGACAGGGAGACGTCCAGAGTCACGGAATAGAGTTCGCTGTAGCTGCTTCCGGTGATGTTGCGCATCACCCGCACCTTGTAGCTGCCGTTGCCGGCCTGCAGGGGAAAGACCTCATATCTCCCATCGGTGTTCAGATCATAATTGTAGGTGCGCCCGGGGGTAATAATCTGCACCTTGATTTTGGATGCGCTCCCGCTGTATTTGACCATAACGTATCCGTCTTCGATATGACTGGCGTCGATTGTGGCGTCTCCCCCCGCATACACCACCGTGCCTGACGCCGCGGGTTCGCGGATATGAATCGGTCCGGTATACGGAGGAGGGGAGGTGGGTGGTGTGGTGGTGGGAACAGTCGGCTTTTTCGTGATGGACGGCCGGTCAGAGGAGGCGCCGGCCTGAGAAGAGGGATCCGGCGGCGTCTCGGAGGAGGCGGGAGTGTCCGGCCCGGAGGGATCGTCCGGCGTTTGGGAGGAAGGCGGCTCGGTTTGCTCGGCGGAAGAGCCGCCGCTCGGAGAGACAGTAGAAAGCAAGGAAGACACATCGTCTTCCTTGCTCGATATACAGGAAGAAGGATCGGGGTCCTGGACTGCGCAGGCGCACAGGAAACATGCGGAAGCGAGCAGAAAACCGATGAGGCGGACAAGAGGGTTCCGCATGCCGTTTCGCCCCTTTCGGAAGATAGCCCGGCGGTTATGTCCCGGGGTTGTCGTCTAGAGGATCCACCGCTTCCAAGCGGTATTGAACCTTGACGGTTTCCATCGGGTATTCACGCTGATATAGACGGATGACACGGTCGAGGACCTTGCAGCCGTTCTCATAAGTGGTCTGGCCGAGCATGGTCACGAGCTGAGTCGAGCTGTAAAGGGAGACGGCGTCCCCCCGGCGGAGATTGTCCACAACACAGGATTGCAGCGCCGGCATGACCCGCTTGATGGTGTCCACGTCCGGAATCTCGCCTTTGGAATCGGTGACCGTAATCAGCCCGATATGGATGGAGGCGCCGGTGCGGACCATGCTGCGGGCATTGACCCGGTAGATATTCTTGAATATCGCGTAGTCGCAGTAGAAAGCGCCCGGCAGGCGGCTGACCTCCATGAGGTCTTCCTTAATCACGCCGAGATCCATTTCCACGTTGTGCATGCTCTGGGCGATTTTCCGATAGAGCTTGACGGTTTCCGGATTCATCGTCACGCCGAATTCGTCGTAAAATTGGCGGGATATCTGCTGGTAATGATCGACAGCCTTCCGGCTGCGTCCATCTTTGGCGTAAGCCAGCATCAGCAGGCGGTGGACCTCCTCCTCAAACGGGCTGTGGACGATCGATGTTTCGCAGACGTGGATCGCGTCGGTGTACCGCTTGGCCATAAGCAGCCCTTTGGCGAGATAGCGCACGCAATGGTTGTACTGGCTGGTGTAATAGGCGCTTTTGGAAACTACCCAGGACAATTCGGACAGGGCGGGCAGAAAATCCCCGCCGTATTGCTCAAACGCTTTATACGCATATTCCAGCCGCATCTCCAGGTCCTCGGTTTTTTTGGCGTCGTTCCAATACCGCTCGAATATTTCGGTATCGATCTCGCAGGGGATTTCCGGGTTCCAGAGATAGCAGTTGTGATCGTAACAGATGAATTCCACATCCGCCCCCGACAGGGTCCGCAGAGCGGTCCGTGCCCGGTAAATGAGGTTTTTGAGGATATGGAAAGGGTCGTCGTACTCCTCGTCCGGCCAGAGATCCTCCATCATGCGGTCGGGAGATATCTCCTTGCCGCGGTTGGCGAGAAGGTATTCAATGAGTGCCCACACCTTTTTGCTGCGGCCGATATTCCCAGTCAGAACCCGGTCCCCGTACTGGATGGCAAAATCGCCGAACATACGGATCTGAAGGGTTGTAGTCAGAGTGTCGATGGGAATCACACCTTCTTTCCTTTTGGACGTTAACTACATAAAGTATAGCGTAAAATCACACGGCTTGCAACGGGATTTCTTCAAAAAAGGGCGCTGTGTTTTAAAATGAAGTGTTTTTACCTTTTTAATACCTATAAATATGCAAATCCGGTGAGGAGATGGGGACGAGAATCACCAAATGAAAAAATTTTTTACTAAAACTGGAAATAAAACTCTTTTTGTGACCGGGACGTGACCGGGGGGCTTTATAATAACCTCGTAGATCGGGAAGGCCCGACGGACCTCCCGGCGGAAACCGTTTGATGAACCAAGAGAGAACACAAGGAGAGTGTGTATACGTGACAAAGACAAAAAAGGTATGGCTCAGTGTTCTTTCTCTGCTTATGACGGTGTGCCTGATATCGGGCAGCACCCCGGTTTCAACCTTGTATGCCAAAGCAGAGGAAACCGGAGTCCAGCAGCCGACGGATCCGGGGGATGGGACCTTCTTCATCCCCACCGGCGACGCGGATCCGCTGCTGGAAAAGACCGCGACGCCGGTCCCGGGTATGGACGGATATTACGACATCACCCTGACCCTCAAGCCCCCCAAGACCACCCAGGTCACGACCACCAAAAAGACCGACATCGTGCTGGTTATCGATAAATCCGCCAGCATGACCAACGGCAACAACATTCTCAGCAATGTGAAGACCGCGGCCAACGGTCTGGTGGACAACGTGCTGACGGACAGCTTGAAGGATGCGGTCCGGGTGGCGGTGGTTGGCTTCAGCGGCCCTACCAGCACCAACGCCAACGCCACCGAGAGCAACTCGCTGACCTACTGGGGATTCAGTAACAGTGCCAGCACCGTCAAGGGGCATATCAACGACATCCGTTCCAGCGGCGGCACCAATACAGAGGCGGGACTCAAAAAGGCCTATGACCTGCTGAGCACCAGCACGGCCGAGCAGAAATTCGTGGTGTTCCTTTCCGATGGCGGACCCACTTTCCGGCTGACGTCTGTGGCGGAAAATGTGGGCCGGGGCAATTATGTGTATTATGGCACCGGCACCAACGACGACAGCGGATTTAATGCCACCTGCGCCCTTGCCTGGGCCGACGCGCTGAAGGCGCCGGTGGGGCAGACAGTGAGCCGCAGCGTGACAGGCGACAACAATAGGACTGTCAACATCGTTCAGAATCAAGCGGGCCTCGGCGCCAAGGTGTTCTCAGTGGGATACGGCGTGGACACCAGTGACTACGCCAGCCCCGACACGGAGGATGTCCAGTACTATTTCAGCGCCAACCAGGCCGGTCAGATCGCCAATATTTTCAAGCTGATCCAGCAGACCATTGTCGATTCCATGGCGGCCTCCAATGTGGTGGTCCGGGACATCGTCACCGACGATTTCGACATTGTGACCCCCGCCGGAGAGGTGGCTGTGGACGGTCAGGATATCCCGTCCGGCCAGTCCGTCACCATCAATGGCCGGACCGTCACGGTTCCCCTGGGGGCCATCACATCCTCTGAAACTGACCGGCTGATCACCATCACCTTCCGGATCAAGCTCCGGGAGGACCGGTTCCTGGAGGCAGGGACCTACGTGGTGCCCACCAATACGAATGCTCAGGTCACCTACCGGCAGAACGATGCCGATCTGCATCAGGTGTTCGAGGTCCCCTCCGTCACCATCCAGGTGGACGCCGATAGGTATGGGATGAGCAAGACCGCCGCGGTCACCGACTGGGATGCCCGGACGTATGACATCACCGTCAAGGCCTGGTCGGCCATCCCGCCCCAGACCATGTGGGTGGACCGCACCGATTATGTGGCGGACGGCAGCGTGACCCCCTCCGCCGACAACGAAGGCGAGAGCCATCTCGTCTACATCGGGTCGGGAGACAACGACCCGGTCAGCCAGGATCCCGCCGATTATGCGCTGCGGAAGGTATCGAGCGAGACTACCGGAGAGATCACGGACAGTTATTGGGCGTACGATGATCCTGGAACGGGACTTGTTCGGTATACGGGAGAGATTCACTGGAGAAGAGGATTCCTCGACTATCCGGTTGCAGACAATCCGGATCCCAACAGCGGTACGACCTATTATGGAAAAACAGACGAGTGGTCAATATGGCTTCCCATTGTTGGAACCATTACACTCCCGATTTACAGCGAGCTCATCTGGAAACAGGATGCGACCTACACCACCGCCTACTTCTGGGAGGATCAGAAGGACGCGGGAGCCGCCGAGCGGACGGTTTACAAGACCGTCACCACCCAGGTGCCGGTGACGCCCGAGGGCAACACCCCGCTGAATGCCGCCACCCAGGTAGTCGACGTGGTGGATGACCGTTTTGAAATTGTCTCGACCAGCCCGGCGGGCGCGGCGGTAGAAGGCAACAAGGTGACCTGGACCCTGGATGCCCTGACCGGCACCGCGGCAAAGCCTGGCTTCACCGGCACCATTACAGTCCGGGCCAAGGCGGATTACGTGGGCGGCAACAATGTTGCCACCAATGTGGAGGCCCAGTCGGGGCTGATCATCGGGGACAACACCCTGAGGCCCTTCCCCGACCAGCCCACCGTCAATGTCAAAGCCCAGCTCTCGATCGGGGATACCGAGCGCACCATCTTCCTCGGTGAGGCGGTTCCCACCGATACGTCTGTCTTGGAGGATATGGGAGCGTCGGCCGACGGCCTCACCTACACCTGGACGGATGGTCCGGGGGTAGCGGAGGGGCAGCTGCCGGCGGGATATGTACCGGGCGGTGCGGATCCGTTGGTTTACACCCTGACCGCATCCCTCGCCATGGAGGCCCCGACGGACAAATCTCTGGCCAATACGGCCGGCCAATACAACGCCAACCCGGTTACCGACACCGGACTCTATACCGTCAATATTCTTACCGGAAGCCTGACCATCCGGAAAACCCTGAGCGATAAGAGCGATGCGGATACATCCACCGCCTTCGTGTTCCGGGTGGACCGGTTCGACGAAGAGGATCGCTTGGTCGAGACCTTCTACCGCACGGTGTTCACTGGTGACGACAAGACCGGAAGCATCACCGTGACAGGGCTTCCCAAGGGCCGGTATGAAATTACGGAACAGACCGGCTGGTCTTGGCGGTATGACCTGATCGACAAAAACCAGGATGCGCAGACACTCGGATGCGCAGACGGTTATACGGACGATGCGATTACGGCTGTATTCATCAATGAAAAGAAAAACGATAAATGGGCCGGTGCCACCGACAGTGTGGTCAACGTGTTCGAAGGAGGTACAGTATGAAGATTCAGAAGCTCGCCGTACTGATCGCCTCCGGTGTCCTGGTACTGTGCGTGTGCGGCGTGGGTATGACTTACGCGCTCCTCAAGCATGTCACCGATGAAAAGGTCAACGAATTCGCGCCCGGGACCGTGTCGCAGGACATTGTCGAGAACAGTGACCCGACGCCCGACTCCAGCAACACGATTCCCTACGATGAGGACGGGGCCGTCAAACAGGTCGAAATCAAAAACACCGGCGATGTGGACACCTATGTGCGGGTGATGCTGATTCCCGGCTGGAAGGCCAACGGAACGGCGGCTGCCGCCGGGGAGCTGGCCTTCGGTACCGCCCCCTATCAAACGGATGGCCAGAAGCTGCAGATGGGCGACGTCACGCTCCTCCTCGCGGATGACTGGGCTGATCGCTGGCTCTATGATGAGGCCACCGGCTATTTCTACTGCAAGACCCGGGTGAGCCCCGGAACGACCACCGGCCTGCTTCTCGAGCGGGTGACGATCGCCGAAGGCAAAGCGACCGAGGCGGCGTGGGACAATCTGGAGGTCCAGGTGATATCCGAATCAATCCAGGCAGAGGGCGGTGCCCTGGCCGAGGCGTGGACGGATGTCCGGCTGGAAAACGGCGCCCTGGTTCTCAGGTAGGAGGATAAACGGCTTTGATCAAGAAGATCTGCAGCATTCTTTCCACCGTATTGATGGTGCTCATGGTGCTGGTCGCCGCAGCGCTGCTGGTTCCCTATCTGTTCGGCTACCGGCCGATGGCGGTGCTCAGTGCCAGCATGGAACCCGCCTATCCCACCGGCAGCGTGGTGTTTGTCAAAAAAGTGGAGCCCGCTGAAATTGAGATCGGTGATCCCATCACCTTCCACAGAGAGGGGCTTGCCGAGCCGATTACCCATCGGGTCATCGCGATCGACACCGATGCCCGGATCTTCACGACGAAGGGCGATAACGTCAGCGGTGTTACAGATACGGTTCCCTTTGACAGCCTGATCGGCCGTTCCAGCCAGTTCGCCATTCCCCTGATCGGCTATGTGGCGGTGAATATCCGCACCCTTCCCGGCATCCTGATCGCCTGCGCGGTCCTGCTGGTGGTGGTGCTCCTCGCCTTCCTGCCCGATCTGTTCACGAAACCTTCCTCTGGCACTCCGCCGGAAGCCTCCCCTCTTCCGGCGGGTGCCCTTACCGAGGAAAAAACCGATTCGGGAGAATCGGAAAAAATACAATCCACACATACACAACCATAAATTTAGGAGGTCGCAATGATGAAAAAGAAGAATGTACTGCTCGTTTCCCTGGCTTTCGCCCTGGTGGCTGTGATCGCGATCGGCGCCACGTTCGCCCTGCTGTCCGATTCCACCGGCCCTGTGACCAATACCTTCACCGTCGCGGAAAACGGCATTCAGATTGAACTGCGTGAGCCTCAATTCGACGGAGTGGACTTCGGCGGCGGGAAACTGGACCCCCAGCCCGCGCAGCTCGGCCAGGTCCTCGCCCAGAACATTGTGCCCGGCCGCGAAATCCCGAAGGACCCCACCGTTAAAAACACCGGCGCCCACGATTGCTGGATCGCGATCAAGCTCGAATATACCTGGAACAACGGCGACACCAAGGTTCCTTTCTCCACCCTCGCGGACCAGGTCTCCTTCGTTACCGACGATAACTGGATTGCCAAAGACGATACCAACTCGGTCTTCTATTTCAACACGAAGGTCGCCGCCAACGGCAAGACCGACGCTCTGTTTGATACCGTGCAGATCAAAGATGTGAGCGCTGTTTATCCGTTCGACATCGTTATCACCGCCTATGCCGTCCAGGCCGAGGGCGTTGCGGATCTGGATGCCGCGAAGGTAGCGCTGGACAACTTGATGAACCCGCAGGCCTGATTGACGGTCCCGTTTGCCCCGGCGGAATGCCGGCTTGACGAACCGAAACAGATTATGGAGGAGACATTCACATGAAAAAGAAAATCGCCGTCCTTGTTACTGCGGTCGCCCTCGTTGCTCTGGTGGCCATCGGCGCTACCTTCGCCCTGTTTACCGACAGCCACAGCACCCTGAACACCGTCACGATGGGGAATGTCAAGATCACGCTGACCGAGCCCCAGTTCAGTGAAGACACCGACAACACCAACACAATCGCGAATGTAGTTCCCCGGCAGGTCATCGACAAGGATCCCACCATCGAAAACGTGGGTAAAAACGATGCGTATGTCCGTGTGCTGCTGGCATATGAAGGCCTTACCGAGACCCAGTCCCAGGAAGTCGAAGCGCTGCTCGATATCGATGGGGAAAACTGGATCAAGGGCGAGGACGGCTATTACTACTATCAAAATATCCTGGCTGCCGGCGCCGATCCGATCGTCCTTTTCACCAAGCTGACCGTTCCGGACTGGGGCAACGAGATCAATGATACGGAGTTCAAGGTCAACATCACGGCCGAAGCTGTCCAGTCGGATTATTTTGATCCCTCCGAAGAGGATGGTTCCATCATCAGCTGGGGCGACGTCCAGCCTGAATAAGCCTGTCTCCGAACCCGGATTGTTACACGCTTTAGGCGCTATGCTACAGTAAAGGATATGATGCCATGCGCAAGAATACGCCGAACAAAATAGCCGCGCTCTGTTTATCTCTGACGCTGCTGATGGCAGGCGGTGTTTCAGGTGCCGTCTCGGCCGGGGCCGCGGACGGGGAGCCGGATATTACCATCACCTATGATGGAAGCACCCGGATCCAATCGAGTCCCGCCGACGACTTTTTTGGCGATGCGGGTAAAAACCTGATGCCCGGCTCGTCCTTTACCAAGAGCATGGACATCGTCAACCAGAGCAACGATACCCTGCTCGTCTACCTGCGCGCCGAAGTCGGCGAAGAGGTGTATGCTGAATATCTGCAGACACACCCGGAAGAGGCTTTATCCGAAGCCGCCTATGCCGAGCAGCTCATAAAGGAGCTCACCCTGACCATTACCGCGCTCGACCGGCAGGGAAATCCGGTCGAGGTCTACTACCAGGGCCCCGCTTCCGGGGATCCGCAGCACCAGCATCCTACTTCCGATTCCGCTGGTTTGACCGCCCGGTATCCCAATACCGAGCACGGCATCGTGATTGGACGTCTCTCGGACAATGCGGTGGCCAGCCTGACTTTTGAGGTGGGTGTGCCGCTGTCCCTGGGCAACGAATACCAGGATACGATGTCGGTGGTCAAGTGGGTTCTCATCTGTGACGCCACGCCTCCTGAGGAAATTCCGGATGAATCCACCCCCTTGACGCCTCCGCCGAGCTCGGGGGAGAACATCGACGATGAGGATGTCCCCCTGATTGATGGGCCGAAGACGGGTGTTGATTCCTCGGCATCCCATATGGTTGCCATTGCAGTGGTGGCGGGAGCCGCACTCCTGCTTTTCCTCCTGCTTCTCCTCAAAAAACGGGAAGATAAAAAGAAGGCCTCCGCCACGCAGAGCCCTTCCGTATGATCCCAAAACAGACGCCGCATCTGATGCGGCGTCTGTTTTTATACTTTTACGATGCATCCCTCTCCCGGAGGAATGGGGAACCGTTGTCCCCTAATCATCGTACCGGATGGTTCGGGCAAGACCTCTTCTCCCGTTTTCTTTATTAGGAAAACCGGGAGCTTTTGCCGTGTGGAGAATATGGCTGCGTATTTGACAGTCTGATCTGTATGATGGTGCTTTTGCGCTGCTCCTCCATACGGCACACAATTACGCAGGAAGCCGGACGGAAGATCGACATATGAAGCTCTCCCGAATTTCAAGGCCGTCGGCCGGCTTTTTCTAGAAAATCCAACCTGGAAGTGGACGCCGGGACCAATACAAGGAATTCTGATGCCCCAAAATTTTATGAAAAACGCCCCCGGCCGTATGAAACAGCCGGGGGTTGTATACGGTAAGTCGGCGGGATACGGGGGTGTCCCGGATATAGAGGCGGACCGACCGCGGGATTGTCAACGGTTGAGCAGATAGAATGCGAGATTGAGATATGCGGCAAAAAGGCACCACAGTAAGTAGGGCAGCATGAGGTAATAGGCGGCGGGCCGGATATACTTGAATCCCGTCATGGTCAGGGTGACGAGGGCGATGAGGAGGAGCAGCCAGAAAAACGAGAACAGGCGCCATTCCAGCCGGAAAAAGAAGACGGGCCACAGGACGTTTACCAATAATTGCAGCAGATACATCCGCAGGGGCGCGCCTCGATCGATATCGTCGGTGTTGAAGACTAGGTAGGCCGCGAAGGCCATGAGTGCATACAGAACCGTCCAGACCAAGGGAAAGACAAAAGCCGGGGGAGTGAGGGGAGGCTTTATGAGGCGCTCAAACCCCGCCGTTCCGCTGACAAAACCGCTGAGCAGGCCGGCGCCCAGGGTGAGAATTTCAAAAAACGCGAAGGCGCGGAAATCAAATTTGCGCTTAGAGACGGTGTGCATACGGCAGCTTCCTTTCTGTTCCGGCTACTCTATAGTATGCCCGCCGCCGCCCGATTATGAATCTTCTTCCGGGGTTGCCAGGGACTGGATGCTGCTGTATCCGGATTGACAGGACCGGATGGGAGGTGTACACTGCTTCCATATCCTGTTTGCGTCAAAAGGGGGATTCCCAATGCGGCTGTGTATTGTGAAAGCTCCATGCAAAGTCTGAGGACGGATTTGCATGGAGCGGAACGGACGCCCGAAAAGCAGCCGGCGTCCCGCCGTCCAATAGGACTTTGCATCCCAGACGATTTTCCGGATATCCGGAACGATAAGGAGCAAAGTTCGAATGAAACATCCATTTCGCGCGCCGGCCCCGGCCGGTATGCGCCCTTTTCTGCTTTTATGGTCCACCCAGTCCCTGTCGGCTCTGGGCAGTTCTATGACCAGCTTTGCGCTCATTGTCTGGTCCTATCAGCAGCAGGGTTCCGCCCTGACCACGTCTTTGCTGTCGGTATGTTCCTACGCACCCTATGTGGCGATGAGCCTGTTTGCCGGCGCCCTTTGCGACCGGCTTGACAAAAAACGGACTATGCTGGTGTGCGACACCCTGGCCGCCGTCACGACCCTGTGCGTATACGGCCTTCTCCGTGCGGGACGGCTGGCCGTATGGCACCTCTATTTGCTGAGCGCCCTGAATGGGCTGATGAATACCGTTCAGCAGCCCGCTTCCGACGTCACCGTCACGCTCCTCGCCCCCCGGGACAAGCTCCAGCGGGTCAGCGGGCTCCAGTCCTTCTCGAACGCGCTGGTGACGGTCCTGACCCCGGCCACAGCCTCGGCGGTGCTGGCGTTCGGCGGGCTGGACGTGGTGATCCTCATCGATCTCGCCACCTTTGCGTCCGCCTTTTTCAGCCTGGCGCTGTTCATCCATGTCCCGTCCGTGCCGCGGGGTGAGCCGGAGGAAAAGGGCCGGATGTGGCGGGATTGTCTCGGCGGGATGCGATACCTGCGGCAAAACCGGGGCATACTGGATTTGATCCTGTTTCTCGCGGCGATCAACCTGACCGCGTCCCTGTATAACGCGGCGCTGCCCGCAATGCTGCTTTCACGGCAGGGCGGCGGGCAGGCCGCCTTGGGCCTGGTCAACACCTGCACCGGCCTCGCTACGGTAGCGGGCAGCGTGCTCGTTACCCTCGCGCCCGCGCCGAAGAGCCGGGTGAAGGTGATCTGCAACACGCTACTGCTTTCCATGGGAATTGAAAACGTGCTGTTGGCCGTCGGCCGTACCCTGCCGGTGTGGTGCGTCGGCGGGGTGCTCGGATGGCTCCTCATCCCGGTGATGAACACCAATCTGAACGCGCTGCTGCGCTCGCACATCCCGCTGGAGATGCAGGGGCGGGTCTTTGCGGCTCGGAACACCCTGCAGTTTTTCACCATCCCGGTGGGATATTTTTTGGGAGGCCTGCTGGTCGACCGTGTGTTCGAGCCCCTGATGGCCGTCCAGTTCCCCGGCAGCCCGTTGCTCTTCCTGTTCGGCGAGGGCAAGGGCTCGGGCGCCGCGATGCTGTTTTTGCTGCTGGCGGTCACAGGGGAGGCGACCTGTCTCATTTTCCGGCGGGACCGGCATATCTGGGCGCTGGAAAAGAAAAAGCCCTCAGACCCTTCGTGAAGCCGGGCATGCCCGCACGGATCATATGAAACAAACAGCCCGCGAGTTTTACTCGCGGGCTGTTTGGCGATTTCCAGTCACAATGTTTTGGCCAGTTCCTTGAGATAGGCCCGGAATCCGTCGCCCACCTCGGGATGATCCAGCGCCACCTCGCAGATGGCCTGCAGGATCCCCAGCTTGTTGCCCATGTCGTACCGTTTGCCGGTGAAATCGACCCCCGTCATCCCATCCCTCCGGGCCAGGGTCATCATGGCGTCTGTCAACTGGATTTCCCCGCCCGCTCCGGGCTGGGTCCGGTCGAGGATGTCGAAAATCTCCGGCGGGAGCACGCACCGGCCGAGAATGGAAAACAGGGAGAGGATCTTGTCGGGAGAAGGCTTTTCCACCATGTCGGTGACGCGGTAGAGGTTGTCCCGCAGGGGATCGACTTTCAGGGAGCTGTACCGGACAATCTGTTCGGGGGTGACCTCCTTGATGCCGACGACACCGAGGCCATACTCTTCATATGCCCGGCAGAGCTGGCCGCAGGCGGGGTCCTCGCCGATGATGACGTCGTCGCCGTACAGTACGGCGAAAGGCTCATCCCCTACAAAAGCCCTGGCCCGGCCGACCGCGTGACCCAGTCCCCTCGTCTCCTTTTGGCGGATGAAGTAGAGGTTGGCCAAAGACGAAATTTCCTGTACCTGCCGCAGCATATCGGTTTTACCGCTCTGTGCCAGCCTTTCCTCCAGTTCGATGCTGTGATCGAAATGATCTTCAAGGATTTCCTTGCCGCGGTTGGTGATAATGAGGATATCCGTGATACCCGACCGGACCGCCTCCTCCACGATATACTGGATGGCGGGCTTGTCCACGATCGGGAGCATTTCCTTGGGCATGGATTTGGTGATGGGCAGCACGCGGGTGCCGAGCCCGGCTGCCGGGATGACAGCCTTTCGGACTTTCTGGTACATGGGGATTCTCCTCTCGATGATAGACTGTAGTTTGATAGACAATATAGGCTTTTCGATCACATCAGGGGATAGAAGGCCAGTAGGCAGAAGGCCGTGCTGGCGGCAGCGGCCAGCACTAAAATGTATACGAGAACAGCAGTACGGCTGACGCCGCCCTTTTTGACCAGCGCGTGATGATAGGCGGGAGCGTCGGGACAGGCCGCCTGGATGCCGGCCATACAGGCCATGGTGTGCCGCCGGTAGAGATGGTTGGACCGGCTGGCCATGACCAGCCGGAAAAAGAAATGGAGCGTCGTCGCAATATTGAAAACCAGCGCGAGCGGAGGGGATATATCCGGCCAATAGGTCTGGATGGCGGACGGATCGAAAAAAACCTGCCGGGCCGCCGTACCCGCCATGTAAAGGCCGGGGAGGGCAAAGAGAAGCGATAAAAGGAAAACCAGGACGAAGGCTTTGTACATTTTGCGGTAGAGGAACCATCCGGCCGGGAACAGGGCGGCGGCCCAATTCCAGGATATTTTGCTCTTCTGCACCCGCATGAAATGGAAACGGGACAGATAAAACCCCGAATTCGGCCCCAGAAACGTCGCAACATCCATAGCGGGATATCCGTCGATCAGGCTGTCGGGAGCGATGCCCACATAAGGGCTGAATTGGGCGTAAAAGACGCTCGCGTCGATGGGGGGCTGCCGTTCGGCCGGATCGGGAGGAAGGGGCTGATCGATGTGATATCCGCAGCAGGCGCAGACGTCCGCGCCTGGCGGGTTGGCCGTGCCGCAATTGCCGCAGATGCGCGCGTCCTCATCCCCGCGGGAGACCGGAGGCGTCCACTGGCGGGGGGTGCCGTGGTCGTCCGCGTATACACAGCGGCCGTTTCGCTTGTAGCAGGCGCGGTGATGCGGCGCCCCGCAGAGCGGGCACACCACCACGTCGTCTTCCGGGCTAAATGCCTGCCCGCAGACAGGGCAGACGGTATTTGTATAATCCGGCATACCCGTTACCGCCCCTTTCTCCGGCCGCAGTTGGCATGGAAAGTGCTACATCGCAAAAAACAGCAGGAGGTATTGTGACAGGAAAATGCACATATACGCGGCGGTGCCCAGGCCGAAGGAGACGCCCCCTGAAGTAAAGACGTTCTGGTGATAGCGGGCATCGGGGTCAGTCTGCCACTTTTTGGATTTCCGGATCACGTTCCGCATGTAAAAATAATTGCCGAACAGGCCGAAGAAAATCCGCAGGAGCAGTTCTCCGAGCCCGGCGACGACCAGGGCGATCAGAAGAAGGCGGGTGCCGGGAGACCGCATTAGGGTATCGATCGCGGACAGCATATCGGCATAGAGGTTGCCGCCGTCCGCAAGCAGGGGAGAAATATACTGCAGAGAGATAAAAGAAGAGAGAAGCTGGCGGGCGATCCAGAACAGCAGGGTCAGCCCCCCGGTCAGGAAGTTTTTGCGGTAGACCAGCCAGCAGGGGGTGATCAGAAAGGCAAACCAGTTCCAGGAAACTTTGGAGCCGCTGCGGCTGATCCGGTGAAAGCGCGGGACATAATAGGCGGTATTCACGCCGACGGTTTGGGCTACCTCACCGGCCGTGACCCCGTCCTCAATCTCTTCCTTGATGGGGATGCCGCCCATGGCGTCATACACAGGCGCCCGGAAAGGCGCGTATTCACCGTAAGAAGCGGGCGGTGCATAAGGGGGCGGGACCGGGGCACCGGCGGGGGGCGGAGCGGCGCTGGCCCAGTCGGAGGCAGGCAGTTCCTTCCCGCAGCGGGCGCAAAACTCGGCATATTGGGGGTTGTCCTTGCCGCAATGGGGACAGGTTTTCCCTTGTGCGTCCGTGGATGGAGGCGGGCCCTCGGCCGGCTGCGGCTGGGGTTCCGGCCGTTTCCATTGCTCAGGGGTGCCATGCGCCGCGGCATAGTGGCACTGCCCTTCTTTTTTCCAGCATTCCCTGTGATGGGGCGCACCGCACTGGGGGCAGGCGACGATGTCGTCTGTCTCCCGAAAGGGCTGCCCGCATACCGGACAGGATTGGCCTTCATAAAAGAACATACGCTGTCCTCACGTCTTTCCGCATAGCGATTCGGGGGGCCGGCGGAAAGGATACCGCCGGCCCATTCTTATATTCGTTATTTTACCTTCTTTTTCTCGTGCCTGCAACCAAATCCCACATCGTTTATAAAAAGTTAACGAATCCGCCCCAGCTTTTTAACAGGCTGTTGATATTTTCCCGTTTTCTCAGTATAATATACCGAGTATGGAAATGGCAGGAAGGCGGGACATGATGTTGACGCAGACGAAATGCGAGGCTTTTTTTGATTCGCTGAGGGGACGAAGAGTCGCGGTTTGCGGACTTGGCCGGACCCATATCCCGGTGGCACATCAGTTTTTGGAGCATGGCGTGCAGGTGCTGGCCTGTGACAAGCGGGACCGGGCATCCATCGGGGCGGCGGCCGACGGTCTGGAACAGGCCGGCGCCGTGTTGAAGCTCGGAGAGGGGTACCTCGATAACCTGGAGGCGGACCTGATCCTGCGCTCCCCGGGAATGAAGCCCACGCTGCCGGCGTTTGAAGCGGCACGCGGGAGAGGGGTGCGGGTCACCACCGAGATCGAGCTGCTCCTCGAGCTCAGCCCCGCGCCGGTCTACGGCGTCACCGGCTCGGACGGCAAAACCACGACGACGAGCGTTGTCGCGGGGCTGCTGCAGGCGGCGGGATATACCGTCCACCTCGGGGGCAATATCGGCTGGCCGCTGCTGCCGGAGATCGAGAAGATCCGCCCGGAGGACGTAGTAGTGGTGGAACTGTCCAGCTTCATGCTCCAGCGGATGGAACGGAGCCCGCAGGTATCGGTGGTGACGAACGTTGCCCCCAACCATCTGGACTGGCATACCGATATGGCGGAGTACACCGACGCGAAACGGAATATCGTGCGGTACCAGCAAGCCTCGGACCGGGCGGTCCTCAATGCGGACAACACTATCACACAGGGGTTTTCAGAGGGCCTGAGAAGCGATGTGTTTCGGTTTTCCCGCCTTCATGAAGTGGAGCGAGGGACCTATCTCGGCCAGGACGGGACCCTGTACGGCCGGGACGGCGGCGAGGCCGTCCCGATCCTGCCGGCGAAGGAGATCCGCCTGCCCGGCAGCCATATGGTCGAAAATTTCCTGGCTGCCTTCGCGGCGGTATGGGGAAAGGTGCCCCCCGCCGTCATGGGGGCGTTTGCCCGCGGTTTCGGCGGGGTGCCTCACCGCTGTGAACTGGTCCGGGAACTGGACGGGGTGAGATGGGTCAACGATTCCATCGGCACCAGCCCCACCCGCACCATCGCGGGCCTGCGCGCCTTCGGCCATGGGGTCATCCTCATCGCGGGCGGCTATGACAAGCATATCCCCTATGACCCCCTCGGCCCGGTCGCAGCCGAAACGGTGAGCGCTGCGATCCTGATGGGAGATACCGCTCCGGCGATCCAGGCGGCCATCCGCGCTTGCTCCGAGCTCCCGATTTATCGGGTCAAGGATATGGAGGAGGCGGTTCTCACCGCCCGCCGTCTGGCCGAACCCGGGGAGGTCGTTTTCCTCTCTCCGGCCAGCGCGAGTTTCGACATGTACAAGGACTTTGAGGAACGGGGCGATCATTTCAAGCGCCTCGTGACGGCACTTATGGAAGGCTGAACGGTCTTCTCCGATCAATCCGGACGGATAGGGAAAGGGATGGACAGGGATATGGAACTGCGGACTTGCCTCGAGCGGCTGTGCGGGGCTCCCGGCGCCGCCGGCCTCACTGGGGCCGCGGAGACGGCGGCCGCCATGCTGAAGGAGTATATAGAGGATGTGCGGGTAGACGCGCTCGGCAGTGTCATGGGCATCCGGCGATGCGGCCTGGACGGCGCACCCTTGCTGCTGCTGGAGGCGCATATCGATGAGATCGGCTTCGTCGTCACCCGTGTGGATGACGACGGGTTCGTGTATACCGAGGCGTGCGGCGGGGTGGACCGCCGCGCCGTCACGGGTGCCCGGGTGACGCTGTGGGGGGAGAAGCCCGTCGGAGGCCTCTTTGTCTCCACTCCGCCGCACCTGGCGGGGCAGGACGCAGACAAGCTGCCTGAAATCGCTTCTCTTGGCATCGACACCGGGCTGGACGCCCGGCATGCCCGCCGGCTGCTCCCCCCCGGCACCCGCGCTACCTTCGCGGCGGAATTCACCGATCTCGCAGGGGGACGGGTGTGCTCCAAGGCGCTCGACGACCGGGCGGGCGTGGCTGCGGTACTGTGGTGCCTGGAGCTGCTCAGGGACGGCCCGCTTGCCTGCGACCTGGCGGTGGCCTTCTGCGTGCAGGAGGAGCTCGGAACCAGAGGGGCGGGAACGGCGGCGTTCGGCCTCGCCCCCGATGCGGCGCTGGCTGTGGATGTCAGTTTCGCCCGTACTCCCGACGCCGACCCGGACAAGTGCGGCGTCATGGGCAAAGGGCCGATGATCGGCTGGTCTCCATGCCTCGACGCGGGGATCTCCCGCCGGCTGACAGCGCTGTCTGGAAAGCGGGGGATCCCGAGCCAGGCGGAGGTGATGGGCGGGGATACCGGCACCGACGCCGACGCCATCGCCTCGGTGCGCACGGGTGTCCCCGCCGGCCTGGTTTCGATCCCGCTGAAATATATGCATACGCCGACCGAGGTCGTCCAGCTCAGCGATGTGGAGGATGTCGGCCGCCTACTGGCGGCCTATGTGCAGGATATGGACGGGGAGGGGAGCCGGTTATGAGTGTGAACGCGACGTTGAAAAAGCTCTGTTCCCTGCCGGGCGTATCCGGCCGGGAAGACGAGGTGCGTGCCCATATCCTGCGGGTTCTGGCCGCCTCCCCGGCGGAGATGGAGGTGTCGGTGGACAGGCTCGGCAGCGTCGTCGCCCGCCTCAAGGGCCGGCAGCAGGCGCCCCACAGGGTGCTGTTCGCTGCCCATATGGATGAAGTCGGCCTGATGGTGACCGGCATCACCGACGACGGGTATCTGCGTTTTACAACCGTCGGCGGCATCGACAGCCGGGTCCTGTTTGCGCGGCGGGTTCGGGTGAACGGCCATGCCGGGGTGATCGGAGGCAAGGCGACCCATCAATGCACCAAACAGGAAAAGGAGACGCCGCCCGACGCCGCCCGCCTGCTCATCGATCTGGGCTGTGATTCCCGGGAAGAGGCGGAGAAAATCGCCGCGCCGGGGGATGTGGCGGTGTTCGACAGCGGCTATGAAAAGCTGGGCGGCGGGCTGTTCAGCGCCAGGGCCCTGGACGACCGGGCGGGCTGCGCCCTGTTGCTGTCCCTGGCCGAGGAGACGCCCGCGTACGACATCACGCTGGCCTTCACCGTCCAGGAGGAGGTGGGCCTGCGGGGGGCCGGAGCGGTAGCCTTTGCCGTCCAGCCGGAACTCGCCGTGGTGGTCGACGCCACCACGGCGGCGGATACCGCGGGTGTCCCTGCCGAACGGCAGGTCTGTCGGCAGGGGAAGGGGGCGGTGCTGTCCTTCATGGACAAGCGGACGCTGTATGACCGTCCTCTGTACGAGTATATCACCGCCTTGGCGGAAAAGGAAAATCTGCCGGTGCAGCCCAAAACCGTGGTGGCGGGCGGCAACGACGCGGGCGCTATACAACTGACGGGGGCGGGCTGCCGCGTCGCGGCCATATCCCTGCCTTGCCGGTATATCCATTCTCCCGCCTGCGCGCTGCGCAAGGAAGATCTGCGGGATACGCTGGCGCTGCTGCGGCTGCTGCGCGACCGGCTGCCCGCGGCCGGGGTGTGAGGTGCAAAAGCGCCTGCGATCGAGAGGACGGTGCCTATGATACAGACAGCTACTCCGGAAAGCTTTGAAAACTATACCCCTCGGAGCGAGGCGGGGGTCCGCATCCTGTCTCTGGTGCAGGCTTATGGGGTGGAGCAGTCTTTTCTCCGCTTCTGGAGGGGGGAATACGGCTCGGCCATCTCACTCATGGACGGCCATGCCGTCATAGAACTCCAGCAGGAGGAACGGGACGAGCTGTTCATTTTTCTGACGATGCAGCCCGAGGTCCGGTCGGTGCGCACAGACGAGGAAAACGCCCGGCTGCTTGCGGCGTTATGGCCCCGGTCCCGGCTGGAAACCGGTGCCGTCCTGACTCTCCGGGACCGAATTGTCCCTACCGGCCCGGCCGACTTGACATCCTCCCCGCGGGAGATTTACCCGATACTCCAAACCGGCTTTGGGGAAACGCTTCCGGCCTTCGACGCCTGGTATGCCGACGTTTCCCACCGTATGCGGCACGGCGTCTGCCGTGCCGCAGTGGTTAGGGAAATGGGCAGGCCGGTCGCCTGCGCGATGACGGTGGCGCAGGCGCGGGACGGTGCCGTTCTCGGCGCGGTCGCGACCCTGCCGGACTATCGCTCCAGAGGATATGCCTCCGCCTGTGTCACCACATTGGCGGCTGTCCTCCAGGGGGAGGGGCGGCGGATCGATATCTGTCCAAAAAACGAAGGGGCGCGCCGTCTTTATGAACGGCTCGGCTTTTCGTTCTGCGGCAGCTGGGGGGAGCTGCGGCGGTATTCCTCCCCGTCCGCGTAACCGGACGGCAGAAACATAGAAAGGCGGCTTGTCTTTGTTACCCGATATTTTTTCGATCGATCCCCGGCTGGAACGTCTCGCCGGGGAAGCCATGGCCCGCGCGGCTGCGGCGTTTTCCCGCATCGAAGCGGTTACGGAACAAAACCAGCGCAAAGTCCTCGGCGCGTTTATCGCCAACCGGGTGAGTGAATCCCATTTTGCCCCTACCACCGGGTACGGGTATGGGGACCGGGGCCGGGAGGTGCTCGACCGGGTGTTTGCCGACGCTATGGGCGCCCCCGACGCCCTGGTGCGGCACAGCATCGTCTCCGGCACCCACGCCATCACCATCGCCCTGTTCGGCGTATTGCGCCCGGGCGATACTCTGCTTGCCGCCACCGGTGCCCCATATGACACGCTCGAGGGCGTGATCGGCGAAAAGACGGCCGCTCCGGGATCTCTGCGGGAATTCGGCGTGCGGTATCGGGAGGTCCCGCTGGATCCCGCCGGCCGGCCGGATCTGTCCGGCATCGTACGGGCGCTGGAGGAGGAGCCGTCGGTGAGAATGGTCCATATCCAGCGCTCCAGGGGATACAGCCTGCGCCCCTCCCTGCGGGTGGAGGACATCGGCGGGATCATCCGCGCCGTCCGGAGCGTACGGCCCGATGCCGTGGTGTTCGTGGACAATTGTTACGGCGAATTTGTGGAAACGGACGAGCCCACGGCCGTAGGCGCCGATCTGATGGCCGGATCCCTGATCAAAAACCCCGGCGGCGGCATCGCGGAAAACGGCGGATATATCTGCGGCCGGGAGGACCTGGTGGAGCTGTGCGCCGCCCGGATGACCACTCCCGGTCTCGGCCGGGAGGTCGGGGCGTCCCTGGGGCACAACCGCACTCTGTTTATGGGGTTGTTCCACGCGCCCCATGTCGTGGGGGAGGCGCTCAAGACCGCCGTGTTTGCCGCCTCGCTTCTGGAAGGGCTGGGATATGAGGTGACGCCCGGTCCGCTCGAAGAGAGGGCCGATATCATCCAGGCCGTCCGGCTGGGCACCCCCGAGGCGCTTATCGCGTTCTGCCAGGGCATGCAGCGCGGCGCGCCGGTGGACGCCTTTGTGGTGCCCGAGCCCTGGGACATGCCTGGATACGACAGCCAGGTGATCATGGCGGCGGGTGCGTTTACAAACGGCGCCTCCATCGAGCTGTCCGCCGATGCGCCTCTGCGGGAACCGTATGCCGCGTATATGCAGGGAGGGCTCAATTTTCACTCGGGCAAGCTGGGCGTGCTGCTGGCCGTCCAGGCGATGGCGGAAAAAGGGCTGCTTCGTTTGTCTTAGCGCATATTCACACCGTCTCCGGGAATGCTATGGACAGTTTGCCGGAAAGGTGTGGAAAGATTATGAACGACAATGTGGCTCTCCTTCAGTATATCTCACAAAATACCGAAATGGGGAAAAGTTCGATCCAGCAGCTCATCGAAGTGGTCAAACATGAGGAATTCCGCCGGGTGATCGAATCCCAGTACCGGGAATACGACGAGATGTATGACCTGGCTCACAAGGCCCTGGAGAAGAGGCACAAGGAGGCCAAAAGCGTCGGGCCCATGGCGAAAATCTCTTCCTATATCATGATCAATGTCAACGCCATAGCCGACGGTTCGGTCTCCTCTATGGCCGAGATGATGATGAAGGGCAGCAATAAAGGGATCATCGAGATCACGAAGCATCTCAACGATATAAAGGAAGCTGATCCCGACGTCCGCCGGCTCGCCGAGCGTTTGCTGAAATTCGAGCAAAACAACGTCGAACAGCTCAAGGCGTATCTGTAAGAGAGCCGGCCGGTTCCCTGGACGCAAAGGAGACCCCTTGTTTGACGGAAGCCTGGCCGGTCATAAGCCCATACATCATTCCCAAGATGGCCCGGGCTCCCGTTTTTTTGTGCGGATATAAACAAACCAAGGGGGCCGCACACGCAGAATCCACGATAGAATTTCCCAAAAACGAAACCCCGCGTGAACACCCAAAACGGGACGTTCGCGCGGGGTTTTTATGGTGGACGTTAACGGACTTGAACCGCTGACCCTTCGCACGTCAAGCGAATGCTCTACCAGCTGAGCTAAACGTCCATTTCTTTAAGGAACGAGCATCATTATACAAAATAACCACCGGCTTGTCAAGGGGGATTTTCGCGTTTTTCCTCTTTCCAAAAGGATTACCCCGAGCCCTTCGGAAACGGAGCGACAGCCTTGTAAGCGGGTTGTAACCAAAACGGGTGGTTTTCCTGTCGTCCCCATGATATACTTTAATTGGTATAGACTCACCGCCGCCATCGGATCACACGGAGGAGGTCTCAAAATGAAACGAACCGCATGCTTAATCGCCGGGATAGCCGTCTTTTGCCTTGCGTCTTGCGGGCAGGAGCCCAAGCCCGATTTCCCCTATCATGAGTCGTCGGAAGCCTCTGGGGGCGCGGAGGAGCCCCCGGCCCGCTTCGGCACCGACAATTATGAGATGGCCGCGGTACGGTATCAGGACGCGGACTATTACTACCTACGCGAAAAAGCCGACTTTTCCGCCCTGTACCCGGACGCGGTGGTGGAATCGGGCCGCGTCTCCCTGCCGGAAGGCGCTTCCCTGATCGGTATAGACGAACAGGGAAGGGGGTTCTATCAGGTCGATCCGACCGACACCGAAAACCCCTTCCGCGACAAAAGTCGGGACCGGGACGGCGAGGTCGGCGTCGTCGATTTCCGGACAAACACCTTCGAAAAGCTGCTGACCCTGCCGCTGAATTCCTGTAGCGGGGTGCTGGCCGTCAGCGACCGGTATATCGTCCTGCAGGACGGCGACGCTGAGACCTGTCTGACACGCCTGATCCTGTTCGACATCCCCGCCGAGACCGAAATCCTCCTGTACTCCTATACCGGCACCAAAAAGGGGCCGGTCTATCCCTGGATCATCAGTGAGGTGCTGCTGCGGGACGGCAAGGTATATTTTGACCATGTCACCGGCGACACCGTTGACCTGATCGACATATCGCGAGCGGCACCCAAGTAACGGTGCAAAAGCAGGCGAAAACCCCGATGTGGTACCAAGACGCCCCGGCCTGGATCGAACGCCTGAGCAACGGCGGGATCCGCCTGACCGGCCTGGATAAGGCCTCAGGCGATATCCGCACCGTGTTTGAGACGGACCAGCCGATCACGACATTCGGCGCCGGCGGCGATGCGTTTTTTTACGTCGACTCCCTCTATTCCCGGTCGGTTTCCATCCTGAGCCTGCCGCGTCCGGAACCCGATCATCGGGGCGTCGACTGTTCGGGCCTCCAGGTCTATCGGAACGGCGCCGTGACCCCCATCCTGATCACAAAGCCCCCGACATATATCGGCCGTCCGGAGTCCAACGGGCGGGTCATCACCCTGCCGTCGGGAGGGGAGCATAGGCCCGCGTTTTACGATATGGACAAAGACCGCATCGTCCACCTGGACATCCTTGAGGACTCCCTTCCCCACGGCGTGCAGCTCGGCGGCGATTATCTCCTTTACACCCGGGCCGCCGCTTCCGGGGACCGGGAGGGCGAGATCCTCTACTACCTAATCGACACGCGCAGCTTGTCGTGAAAACCGGCGGTTTAGAGCGAGTTTTCGCCGGTTTGGGGGTATTTCGCGGAGAAACCGGCCCTTCCCCTTGTTTTATCGGAAAAGTTTGGTATAATACTAACCATATCGGCCAAACCAGATTGGTCCGCATGCCTCATTGCAGCATGCAATCTAAACCGGAAAGGCAATGGTCAGCCATGAAACGTCATGAAATCGCGTCGGTCTACGCCGACGCCGAAACCCTCGCGGGACAGACGCTCACCGTCTGCGGATGGGTGAGAACCCTGCGCGAGTCCAAGGCTCTCGCCTTCATCGAGCTCAACGATGGAAGCTGCCAGCGCAACCTGCAGGTCATCGCGGAGCGGGAGACGCTCGCCAATTTCGAGGAGATCGCCCGTCAGAACGTCGGCGCCGCCCTGTGCGTCGGCGGGGAGCTGGTCCTGACCCCGGAGGCTAAGCAGCCTTGTGAGCTGCGGGCATCCTCGATTGAGGTCGAAGGCGCTTCCACCGCTGATTACCCTCTTCAGAAAAAACGCCATTCCCTCGAGTTCCTGCGCACCATCGCCCACCTGCGTCCCCGGACGAATACCTTTAACGCTGTGTTCCGGGTGCGGTCGGTGGCGGCATACGCTATCCATCGCTTTTTCCAGGAACGCGGGTTTATCTACGCCCATACCCCCCTCATCACTTCGAGCGACTGTGAGGGCGCGGGCGAGATGTTCCATGTGACCTCTTTCGACCTCGACAGCATCCCCCGGGATGAGGACGGGAAGATCGACTACAGCCAGGACTTTTTCGGACGCCACACCTCCCTGACCGTGTCGGGGCAGCTCGCGGCCGAGTGCATGGCCATGGCCTTCGGCAAGGTCTACACCTTCGGCCCCACCTTCCGTGCCGAGCGCTCCTACACCGCGCGGCACGCGGCGGAGTTCTGGATGATCGAGCCCGAGATCGCCTTTGCAGACCTCGAGGACGACATGGCCCTCGCGCAGGATATGATCACCTACGTGATCGCTTACCTGCTCGAGCATTGCCCGGATGAAATGGCCTTCTTCAACAGTTTTTATGATAAGGGCCTGATTGAGCGATTGCAGGCGCTGGTGGGGGCCGACTTCGCCCATGTGACCTACACCGAGGCCGTCGCCCTGCTCGAGCCCCACAAGGAGGAGTTCGAGTACCCGGTTTTCTGGGGCTGTGACCTGCAGACCGAGCATGAACGCTACCTTACCGAGCGCATCTACGGTATGCCGGTCTTCGTCACCGACTATCCCAAAGAGATCAAGGCCTTCTATATGCGCCTGAACGACGACGGCAAGACCGTTGCCGCCATGGACCTGCTGGTGCCGGGAGTCGGTGAGATCATCGGCGGCAGCCAGCGCGAGGAGCGCCTCGACGTGCTCGAGGCCCGCCTGGCCGAGCTGCACCTGAATCCCGAGGACTACTGGTGGTATCTCGACCTTCGCCGTTACGGCGGAACCAAGCATGCGGGCTTCGGCCTCGGCTTCGAGCGCCTGATCCTCTATGTCACCGGCATGGCCAACATCCGGGATGTCCTGCCCTTTCCTCGTACAACGGGCTCGGCGGATTTCTGAGCCGGCCTGCGTCTATCATACGGTACTGGAAAATATTCCGGGACCGGCGGCGGGCTCTGACCCCGCTGCCGGTCTTTTTTGGCCTCAGAAGGGAAAAAACTGCCCGAGTCCCTTTCGCTTTGTCCGGATTCCATCGGCAAAGTTGACAATTTTTTGCAAGATTCGGTTTTGACACTTGCAAAAAGGCTGGGCATATACTAGAATGAGAGACATGATTGATGGAAAAATGGAGAGGAGACCTATTCATGGCGGCATGGCAGGAACTCGAAGAGCCCGCGCTCAAAACCATCGAGGCGGAATGCGAGGCGGCTTACGAAACCTATAAGGCCAGGGGGTTGAAGCTCGATATGTCCCGCGGCAAACCGGGTCCCGAGCAGCTTGACCTGACCCTCGATATGCTCGACTGTGTGAACGCGCGGGATGGCTACCGCACCGCGGGCGGGGCGGATACCCGCAACTACGGCATCCCCGACGGCATTCCGGAGGCGCGGGCCCTGCTCGGCGCGATGATGGGGGTGCCGGCGGAAAACGTCATCGTCGGCGGCAATTCCAGCCTCAACATGATGTTCGATTACATCGCCACCGCCTATTCCAAAGGGGTATGCGGGCAGGAGCCCTGGTGCCGTCAGGGGGCGGTGAAGTTCCTGTGCCCCGCCCCCGGATATGACCGGCATTTCGCCGTTACGGACTATTTCGGCTTTGAGCTGCTTACCGTGGATATGACCGAAACCGGCCCGGACATGGATCAGGTGGAGTCTTTTGTGCGGGATCCGCTGGTCAAGGGCATCTGGTGTGTCCCGCTGTATTCCAACCCCGACGGGATCACCTATTCGGACGAAACCGTCCGCCGCATGGCCGCTCTGCGCCCCGCGGCGCCCGATTTCCGGATTATGTGGGACAACGCTTACTGCGTCCACCATCTCACCGATACCCCCGATGTGCTGCTGAACCTGTACGACGAGGCCAAAGCTGTCGGAAACGAGGACATCGCCGTATTCTTTGCCTCCACCTCCAAGATCAGCTTTCCCGGTTCGGGTATCGCCGGCATCGCGGCCAGCCCCCGGAACCTCGCCGATATCCGCCGCCGTCTGAGCATCCAGACCATCGGCTCCGACAAGCTCAATATGCTCCGACATGCCCGGTATTTTGGAGACATCGACGGCATCCGCGCCCATATGAAGCTCCACGCCGCCATCCTGCGGCCCAAATTCGCCGTGGTGCTCGATACCCTTTCGAGGGAGCTCGGCGGAACCGGCATCGCCGCCTGGCACGAGCCTCGGGGCGGTTATTTCGTCAGCGTCAACCTACTGCCCGGCTGCGCTAAGGAAACCGTCCGCCTCCTCGCCGAGGCGGGAGTGGTCATGACCGGCGCCGGGGCTACCTATCCGTATGGGCGGGACCCGAAGGATTCCAATATCCGCATCGCGCCCACTTTCCCCTCGGTGGAAGAGCTGCAGACGGCGATGGAGCTGTTCTGTGTCTGCGCCAAGCTCGCCGCCGCCCGGCAATTGCTCGGGGACAGGCCACGCCGTGCCTGATCCCATCCCTTTGCGTCCCCCCGGTTCCAGAAATCTCCGGAGCCGGGGGGCGTTTTGGGATCGCGGACGGCAAGCGGTCAAACCGAAATTCCGGCGATTTATGGTAAAAACTTCACCGGAAAATCGGTGAATTCATAAAAAAAGTCCGCTTCGGAGACGGATGCATTGACTTTTGACCCGCCAGCCCCTATAATAAGTTCCATGTGATGCCGCACGACGCGGCAAATGGAAGCAATGGAGGACAAGCCGATGAAGCGAACTGCAAAGCCTGTATTCTTCATCGTGGCGCTGCTGATCTTCGCCTTGACGTACACGGCCTTCTTTGGTGTGTACACCCACTACGGCGACCGGCGCGATACGATTATCCGGGGCGCGGCCGACATCCGGTTCGGCATCGATATCCGCGGCGGTGTGGACGTGACGTTCGCGCCGGAAGACGAGTCCATCGAGGTGACGGCGGATCAGATGAACGACGTCCGGGACGTTATCGTCCAGCGCCTGATCCGCAACAACATAACCGACCACGAGGCGTACGCCGACGTTGCCAACAAGCAGGTGATCGTCCGCTTCCCCTGGAAGAGCGACGAGGCCGACTTCGATGCCTCCGAGGCGATTGCGGAGCTGGGCAAGACCGCTTCGCTCGAGTTCTACCTCGACCGGCAGGAAACGAATGGCCTTCCCACCGAAAAGCCAGGCGCCGAGGACCTGGTCCTGACCGGCCAGGACGTGCAGCGGGCCGCCGCCGCGTATGAACAGGATACCACGACCAACACCAACAAGCCGGTCGTCGGTCTGGAGCTCAAAACCGCCGCCGACCAGGAAGGCGAAAAGTCCGGTAAGGATAAGTTCGCCGAGGCGACCAAGCTCCAGGCGGAACGGAACGCCCCTTTGGGTGACAGCGATCTGAAATACACCATTTCCATCTGGCTGGACGACGAGTGCATCTCCAATCCGTCGGTCAAATCGCACATCACCGAAGGCAAGGCCTCCATCGACGGCTTTTCCGAGTATAAAGAGGCGTCCTCGATCGCCAACCTCATCAACTCGGGCGCCCTGCCCTTCGGCATCAAGGTGACGAGCTCCGACATCATCGCCCCTTCCATGGGCGAAAAAGCCCTGGACCTGATGGTGCTGGCCGGCGTCATCGCCTTCGCCCTGATCTCGGTTTTCATGATCCTCTACTACCGCCTGCCCGGCGTCATCGCGGTCATTTCCCTGATGGGGCAGATCGCCGGTTCCATCGCCGTGGTTTCGGGCTACTTCGGATTCCTCAACAGCTTCACCCTGACCCTGCCCGGTATCGCTGGTATCATCCTGTCGATCGGAATGGGCGTGGACGCGAACGTCATCACGGCCGAACGGATCAAGGACGGTATCCGGATGGGCAAGACCATCGACGGTGCTGTCAACAGCGGCTGCCACGAATCCTTCTCTGCCATCTTCGATGGTAACATCACGGTCATCATTGTCGCGGTCGTGCTCATGGGGGTCTTCGGCCCTCCCTCCAGCTTCTGGTCCACGGTCCTGTATCCGTTCCTCTTCATGTTCCCAGTGGCCACAAGCGGCGCGGTCTACTCCTTCGGTTTCACCCTGTTCGCCGGTATCGTTTTCAACTTCATCATCGGCGTGTTCGCCACCCGGCTGATGATCCGCTCGGCCACCCGGTTCCGGTTCCTGCGCAAACCCTGGCTGTTGGGAGGTAAACGACATGACAAAACAGTTTGATTTTGTCGGACGCCGCAAGGTGTTCATCGGCATCTCCCTCGCCATACTCCTCGTGGGGATCGTCTGCAACTTCATTTTCGGCGTGGAGCTGGACATCGCCTTCAAAGGCGGTACGCTTCTAAAGTACAGCTTTGCCGGCGATATCGACAACGGTGCCGTCGAACAGGTGATCAAGGAGAAGCTTCCCGACGCGTCGGTGACGATTTCCGAGAGCGATCTCGCCGACAACACCATATCGGTGGAGCTCTCCCGCCGGATCGACCTGGCGGAGCAGGACGGCCTTCTCGAGGCCCTGACGGCCGCCTATCCTGACCACGGGATCGAGCGGATCAATGTCTATGCCCTGGAACCCGCCAACGGCCGCTGGTTCTTCATCAAATGCCTGGTGGCTATCGGGCTCGCGGCGATTTTCCTGGTGATTTATGTGGGCCTGCGCTTCCGCAAGATCGGGGGCCTGTCCGCCGGCATCATGGCGCTGCTGGCCCTGCTCAACGACCTGTTGGTAGCCTACTTTGCCTTTGTCATTTTCCGGATCCCGCTCGACGATAATTTCGTCGCGGTGGTGCTTTCCATTCTCGGTTACTCCCTCAACGACACCATCGTCATCTATGACCGCATCCGGGAAAACCGCCGGATCATGGACAAGAAGACCCCCATCGCGGAAGTGGTCAACGTCAGCCTCAACCAGAGCTTTGTCCGGACTATGAACACCACGATCTGCACCTTTATCGCGGTGGCTACGGTGGCTGTTCTGGCCCTGGCAACCTCCATGGATTCCATTGTGAGCTTCGCGGTGCCCATGATGTTCGGCGTGGTGTCGGGTTTCTATACCTCCACCTGCCTGTGCAGCCCGATATGGGTTGCCTGGGTCGAGCACAAGGAGAAAAAGGAAGCTGCGCAGAAAGCGGCGAAAAAGAAGTATTGACCGTATTGACAACCGGAACCGGGGATGAATCCCCGGTTCCGGTTTTATCGTATCATCCGGAGGCTCCTTCCCACGGGGCCGGCTTCGGGCGCCGGCTTTCATGGGGAAAACCGGCGGGAAACCCCGAATATCAAGAGGAGAGCCCGCCTTGGCGCTTTCCGGCCGCTTGTGTGCCGCCATTCTTTCCCGCGTGGGTGCACATTTGATTCCGTTTCGGATGGGATGGTACGCTTCTATGTGTAGGCATGCTGGAGAGACTGCTTCTGTGCCCATAGCCGCCATAAGGCAGATGACCATGCCGTGGGCCCCTCATGCGCGGATTGGGATATAGGCAGCCTTTTTCCGGACCCCCGCAAAGGTCCCGTGTTTGTCCGGGCAGGCGGAGCGGAAAGAGGGCAAAGAAGCGGCGGGGGCATCCCCGCCGCTTCCTATAATATAAACACTCGTTTCCGGGACGCCAGAAGGTCACAGGGTGTCGCCGTAGAGCACGATGCCCCGTTCCCCGTCCACCGTCACGGTGGTGCCGCTCTTGAGGATGCGGGTGGCACCCGCTGCATCAACGAGGACGGGCTTTTCCAGCGTCATGCCCACGATCGCGGCGTGGCTGTTGAGCCCCGGCGCTTCGGTAACGATGCCGGCGGCGTCCCGCAGCAGGGAGAGGATACGGTTGGAGGTCTGCGGGATGACCAGGATATCCCCGGGGCGGAAAGCGGCGAGGGCCTCCTCCTCGTCGGCGGCGACGCAGAGGTTTCCGCAGGCGGTGTAGGGGGTGGCGCCCACCCCCTGTACCAGGATGTTGCCCACGAGATGCACCTTGAGCAGGTTGGTGGTTCCCGAGATGCCGAGGGGGGCTCCCGCCGTGATGACCACCAGGTCGCCGCTGGCGAGATATCCGGCTCCGACTGCCTGTTCCACCGCATGGTCGAACAGCTCGTCCATATTGTTTTTCTCTTCCGCCGGAAGGGGGATGACCCCCCAGGAGAGGTTCATCTGCCGCAGCACGGATGGGGTCGGGGTGCAGCAGATGATGGGGCAGGCGGGACGGTATTTGGAGATCATCCGGGCCGTCGTGCCCGATTTCGTCACCGTGATGATGGCCTTGGCGCCCAGGTCGTGGGCGGTGGTGACGGTGGCGTGGGAAATGGCATTGGTCACGTTCGGAGCCTCATGCAGATCCCGGGCGGCGAACCGTTTTTTATAATTGATATCCCGCTCGGTCCGTTCCGCAATGCGCGCCATGGTCCGCAGTGCCTCAACGGGATAGGCGCCCGCCGCCGTCTCTCCCGAGAGCATGATGGCGCTGGTACCATCGTAAATGGCGTTGGCGACATCAGTGGCCTCCGCCCGGGTGGGGCGGGGATTCTTCATCATGGAATCCAGCATCTGGGTGGCGGTGATGACCTGCAGCCCGGCGTTGTATCCCTTATGGATCAGGGTTTTTTGGATGCTCGGGATCTCTTCGAGGGAAATTTCCACCCCCATATCGCCCCGGGCGACCATGATACCGTCCGAAACCTTGAGGATGTCGTCGATGTTGTCGACACCCTCGGCGTTTTCGATTTTCGCGATGATGCGGATGGAGTGGTTTTGATGCTGTTCGAGCTCCTGGCGGACCTGAAGCACATCACTCGCCCGCCGGGTGAAGGAAGCGGCGATGAAATCCGCCTCCATCTCGCAGGCAAAGGCGATGTCGGCCTTGTCTCTCTCGCTCATAAAGGGCATGGAGAGGGCGGCACCCGGGACGTTGATCCCTTTGTTGGAGGATACGGTTCCTCCGTTGAGCACCGTGCAGACGATATCCGTGTCGGTGGTCTTCTCCACGATAAGGTCGATCAGGCCGTCGTCGATGAGGATGTGGCTGCCTTTATCCACGTCTCCGGGCAGTCCCGCAAAGCTGATAGAAGCCCGCTCCGCCGTTCCTTCGGCCGGGACAGTGGTCAGGGTGAAGGTGTCTCCCGCCTTGAGCGTCACTTTTTCCGGGAAGGTGCCCAACCGGATTTCCGGCCCTTTGGTGTCGATAAGGATCGCAATGGGCAGGCGCAGCTCCTCCCGCAGTGCCCGGACCCGGTCGATACGGGCGCGGTGGGCATCGTGGTCCTGATGAGACATATTGATGCGGGCCACGTCCATGCCGGAGAGCATCAGCTCCCGTAAAACGGCGGGGTCATCGGTAGACGGCCCGAGAGTACAGATGATTTTAGTTTTTCTCATCGTCATGACACGCCTTTCTGAAAGAGCCGGATCCGGCTGAATGTGTGAAACAAAAGCCGAGACCGTACCGGTTTTGGAATATAGATATAGGGAGGGAATCTATTTCCGAAATCCACCCCATGATACACTATACCACAAATCCGCCCATCATGGAAGGGGGGAGGCCCGTTTTAGCTCAAAATCTGAAATTTTCATAAAAGCGGGAACGGATGGGGGATTTTTTAGGCGGTTTTCTCTTTTTGCTGTTTTTTCCACAAGGGGTCCTTTTAGTATAGGGCGGCATGTATTGGAAAATCCGGCATTTTGCGTTAAAATCCGGTAAAGTGCTTTATACAGGGCGGCTGTTGTGGTATACTGGCGTCATCCGGGAGAAGGGGGATGTTTCTATGCAGCGGAAAATCAAAACGAGGATCTGGCTGTCCTGCGCCGCGGGTGCGGCGGCGCTCGGCCTCACCTGCACGGCCTTTTTCTGGATTTTCCGGGTGCCTTTCGGCACCTCGTCCGGCCCTTCTTCCATTTTCTCTTCTGTTCCGGTTTCTGCCGAGATAACCGAACCGCCGTCCATGCCCGGCACGACCGTCCCGGAGACCACCGTCACTCAAACGACTGCGCTGGAGACACAGACGCCGGCTGCCACGAGTGCCCAGCCGACGCCTGCCCCCACGACGAAGGCACCGGACCCGTCTTCGCCCGGCGCTATATCCAGCCTGCGGGGGCATCCTGGAATCTCCTGTTGGTCAACGCCTGGAACCCCATGGAGAAGGCATATTACCAGGAGACGCATCAGAACCATATCGTGAGCTTCAAAACCGGCGGCCAGATCGACGACCGGGTGTCCAAGGCGCTCGAAGAGATGCTGGAGGCGGCGAAGGAGACCGGCCTGCGGGCGGGATATCTGTTCCGTACGCCTGAGAGGTCCGCCGCCAACCTGGAGAACAAAACCCAATATTATATCAATAAAGGTTACAGCCGGGAGGCGGCCCGGAAAAAGGCGCTCGAGACCATTGCGGCCCCCTATACGAGCGAGCACAATCTTGGGCTGGCCATCGACATGACCCAAAAAGGGGATGGGTCGCTGCGCACCACGTTCGAACAGACCGCCGCCTTTGCGTGGCTGCAGGAGCACTGCGCGGAGTATGGGTTTATCCTCCGTTATCCCAAGGGCAAGCAGGACATCACCGGTGTGAGCTACGAGCCCTGGCATTACCGCTATGTGGGAAGGGAACACGCGGAGGAGATCATGCGCCGCGGCCTGACCCTCGAAGAATACCTGCAGGAAAAGGGCCTGTAAACATTTGAAGGGAGGACGAGAATGAACACGATGATCGAGGTCGACGGCCTTCATAAATCCTATGGCGATGTCCACGCGGTCAAAGGGATCTCGTTTTATGTGGAGCAGGGGCGCCTGTTTGCCTTTCTGGGGCCGAACGGCGCGGGAAAATCCACCACCATTGACATGATCTGTACCTTTTTGAAGCCGGATCGGGGTGAGGTAACGGTGGACGGCCATCGCCTCGGCCGGGAGGACGGTGCCATCCGCTCTTCCATCGGTGTGGTGTTCCAGGACAGCCTGCTGGACAATCTGCTTACGGTGGAGGAAAACCTCAAAACCCGGGGCGGCTTTTACGGACTCGACGGGCGGACGCTGTCCGCGTCGGTCGAGCGGGCGATGCAGGTCACGGGCGTGACCGAGCTGCGGCACCGGCGGTACGGCAAGCTGTCGGGGGGACAGCGCCGCCGCTGCGACATCGCCCGGGCGCTCGTACACACCCCGAAGATCCTGATTCTTGACGAGCCCACGACCGGGCTCGATCCCCAGACCCGCCAGAGCGTGTGGGAAACCGTCACCCGGTTGCAGAAGGATACCGGCATGACCGTCTTCTTGACCACCCATTATATGGAGGAAGCGGCTGGGGCGGACTACGTCCTGATTATCGATGACGGCAAGATTGCGGCGAAGGGAACGCCGCAGAAGCTGCGGGAGACCTATACGAAGGATACCCTGTCTTTAGTATGCCGTGATTTTGATACGGCCGCCGGCATTCTGCGAAACCGCGGATTGGACTTCAGGCAGGAAGGAGGGCGCCTTGTTGTGCCGCTCTCTTCCACTTTAGACGCCCTGCCGGTGCTGGAGGCGTGCCGCGGGGATATCGAGAGCTTTGAGGTGACCGGCGGGACGATGGACGACGCCTTCATCGCCGTCACGGGAAAGGAGCTGCGGGAATGATCGGCATGGCGAAACGCAATCTCAAGCTGTTTTTCCGGGATAAATCGGCGGTGTTCTTCTCGCTGCTCGCGGTGTTCATCATCATCGGCCTGTACGCCTTGTTTCTGGGGGATGTCTGGACGGGCAGCATGGAGGGGATGCCCGAGGTGCGGGTGCTCATGGACAGCTGGATCCTCTCCGGCCTTTTGGCGGTCACGTCGGTGACGACCACGATGGGGGCCTTCGGGACCATGGTGGACGATAAGGCGAAAAACATCACCAAGGACTTCTCCTCCTCCCCGATCGGGCGGGGCCGGCTGGCGGGCGGCTATATCCTCAGCTCTTTTATCGTGGGAGTCATCATGACCCTCGTCGCCCTCGTGCTGGTGCAGGGGTATATCCTTATCGAAGGCGGTGCCTTCCTGGGGGTGATTCCGCTGTTCAAGGTGATCGGGCTGGTGCTGCTTACCACCTTTACCAACACCTCCCTCGTACTGTTCCTCGTCTCGTTTTTCCGCAGCTCCAACGCCTTTGCCACGGCGAGCACCATTTTGGGAACTCTTATCGGCTTCGTTACCGGCATCTATCTGCCGGTGGGACAGCTGCCCGACGCGGTCGGATGGATCGTTAAGCTGTTCCCGGTTTCCCATGCGGCCGTCCTGTTCCGTCAGGTGATGATGGCGGGGCCGATGGAGACCTCCTTCGCCGGCGCGCCCGCGTCGGCGGTAGCGGAGTTCGAGGAGCTGATGGGGGTGACGCTCCATTTCGGGGATACCCTCCTGCCCGCCTACGCGAGCGTGCTGATCCTCTTCGGCACCGCCGCTGTGTTCTATCCTCTCGCGGTATGGAACCTCACCCGTAAGCGCCGGTGAGGGTTTCGGAAAGGAGACGGGTTCATGCTGACGGTGAATTCCGAGGACCGGGCGCGGATCGCGCCCTTGTTCGCGGATATGGAAGATACCATGATCCGTTCCTGCCTGCAGGGACGGATGGGGGAGGCGTATGCTGACGCCCTGCCTCCCGCCTGCGCGCAGATCCTCCTTGGGGATTTCGCCTTCCTGGCCGGGGACGTCCAGGCTTCTGGTGCGGAGGAGCTGGTCCGTCATATCCCCCGGTATCTGCTGGTGATTCCAAAAGAGCCCCGCTGGGGCCCCTGTCTCCAGTCCGCCCATGGGGAGCGCTGCCGGGTTGTCACCCGCTACGCCACCGCGAGGGATCCCCGTTTCGACCGGGAATTCCTTGGCCGGCTGGCGGACGCCCTGCCGGAGGGGGTTCACCTGGAACCGCTCGGAGAGCGGTGGTACGGCTGGTCGAAGGGGAGCTGGGGCCGGGATCTCTGTTCCCAGTTTCCCACCTTTGAGGCGTATGAACGCGACGGCATCGGCTTTGTGGCGGTACGGGACGGGGAGGTTCTGTCCGGCGCCTCTTCCTACAGCGTGTACGACGGGGGCATCGAAATTGAGATCGACACGAGGGAGGACTGCCGCCGCCGGGGACTGGCGGCGGCTTGTGCCGCACGGCTGATCCTCGCCTGCCTGGACCGGGGATGGTATCCGAACTGGGACGCGGCCAATCCGGCTTCCGCCGCCCTGGCGGAGAAGCTGGGATACCGGGTCGCCCGCGCCTACGCCGCCTATGCCGTCGAGCCGCCGGAAAACGAAAGGGAAAAATCATCCGGCCAAACCCCTTGACAAGACCGCTTGACTGGTGCTATACTGTTTCAGTACAAAACGAAGCAGAGCGTTTGCCCGCTCTCACCCGCGGATACCGTTCCTGACGGGTCGATACGGTCTTTCCCCGTTTCGGCGGGAGAACCAGGTTTGTGACGCGGGCAGTTTTCTGCCCGCGTTTATTCATCATTTTGAGAGTGTGTGGAGGTGCTTACCCATCGCAACTAAGGAACTGCAGATCAACGAACAGATCCGGGACAGCGAGGTCCGCCTGATTGGGTCCGACGGGGAACAGCTCGGTGTGGTGCCGACGCGTGAAGCGCAGCGGCTCGCCGACGAAAAGGAACTCGACCTGGTCAAGATCGCGCCGACGGCCACGCCGCCGGTCTGCCGTATCATGGATTACGGCAAGTACCGTTTCGAGCAGTCGAAGCGGGAAAAGGAAGCGCGGAAAAACCAGCATATCGTGGAGCTCAAGGAGGTCCGCCTGTCCCTGAACATCGACGTGGCGGATTTCAACACCAAGGCCAAGCATGCCCTGCGCTTTTTGCAGGAGGGCAACAAGGTCAAGGTCTCCATCCGGTTCCGCGGCCGGGAAATGGGCCATCCGGAAATCGGGCTCGAGACCATGAAGCGTTTCGCCGAGGTCTGTTCAGAAGTGGCGGCTGTGGAAAAGCCTGCGAAAATGGAAGGCCGCAATATGCTGATGTTCCTAGCGCCGAAACCTGCGAAATGATGTCCCGCCCGTCCAGCGACGGACAATATGAAGGAGGAATACTGTCATGCCCAAGATCAAGACCCATTCCGGCGCGAAAAAGCGCTTCAAGCTGACGAAAAACGGCAAGGTCCTGCGCGCCCATGCCTACAAGTCCCACATTCTGAACAAGAAAACCACCAAGCGCAAGAGGAACCTGCGCAAGACTACGGTGGCCGATGTGACCAATGTGGTGCAGATCAAGCGCCTCATCCCCTACAAATAATCGTTCAGAAACGGAGGACATAGAGAAATGGCACGTGTAAAGGGTGCGCTGATGACGCGCAAGAGAAGGAAGAAGATCCTCAAGCTCGCTAAGGGCTATTATGGCGCCAAATCCAAGCTGTTCCGCACCGCCAAGGAAGCGGTTATGAAATCCGGCCAGTACGCGTATATCGGCCGCCGTCAGAAAAAACGCGATTTCCGCCGCCTGTGGATCACCCGTATCTCCGCCGCGGCTAAAATCAACGGCATGAACTACTCGACGTTTATGAACGGCATGAAAAAAGCCGGCATCACCCTCAACCGCAAGATGCTCGCCGAGCTGGCCGTCTCTGACGCCGCCGCGTTCGCGGGCCTGGCGGAAAAGGCCAAGGCCGCCCTCAAATAAGCTCGAATTGCGCCCGCCGGCCCTGCCAGCGGGCGCTTGCCTTGTCCAATCCGGTCGAATCTCCGCCGGTTTATGGGGGTTTCCGCTGGCTTTTCACCCGAAACGACCCGAAGGGAGGCCGCCGTATGGCCTGGAACGATCCCGTATCTCATAAAGAATCCGCGGCGCGCCCCGCTGCCGGTCCGATCACCAGTAGGGACAACCCGCTTATCAAGGAGTATGCCCGTCTGGCGGCCGATGCGGCGTTCCGCCGGGAGAGCGGCTTGTTTGCCCTCGAGGGTGCGCGGCTGTGCGCCGACGCGGCGGCGTCGGGCGCGGCGGTCCGCACCGTTCTCTATACCGCCCGGGCGGCGGAGCAGTACGGCGCCTATCTCGGGCCGCTCCTGTCGGTTTGTCCCGACTGCCGCGAGATCACGGCCCCGCTGGCCGGCCGGCTGTCGGACACGCAGACCCCCCAGGGGATTTTTTGTATCTGCCGGCGGCTTGACAACCGCCTTCCTTTGGGTAAAATAAAGAGAAACGGGCGGTATCTCCTGCTCGAAGACGTGCAGGACCCAGGCAATCTCGGCACCATCGTGCGAACCGCTGAGGCATTCGGGATCGACGGCCTCTTCCTTACCGCCGGATGCTGCGATCTGTACAATCCCAAGGTGCTGCGGGGCAGCATGGGAGGGGTGCTCCGTCTCGCCTCTGCCCGGACGGAGGATCCGTCCGGCCTGCTCGCCTGCCTGCGGGAGAAGGGGCTGTCCGCCTTTGCCTGCGTGGCCGACGCCGGCGCCCGGCCTGTCCAGCAGACACGCCTCGGAGAAGGCTGTGTCTGCCTGATCGGCAACGAAGGGGCGGGCCTGCGGCCGGAAACCGCCGCCCTTTGCGATGAGCGGATCACCATCCCGATGAAGGGCCGCGCGGAATCGCTGAACGCGTCCATCGCCGCCGCTATCGTGCTCTGGGAGATGACCAGATAACATCGATAACGCCTTGTCCGGACAGGATGAAAGAGCGGACCGGATTAGACACTGCCGCCTGGATTTATAAGCGGTGGATCCCCCGGGGCCGCGCCCCATTCCGTATGGATGCCGGTGCAGGTGCCCGTGTCCTGCCGGGTTTGGATGGCAAAAACCTGGAAGCGTTCTGGGAACCCAGCCGATACCCGTGGCCTGTCTTGATAACGGGCTGGGAATCCGGCAGTAACGCGCGAGGCCGAAAAAAGGGAGCCTTTTGCGTATAGGCGTGTGGCGGATGTGAGCCGCCGGCTTTTATGACAAATGCTGGGAAATCCGTGACGGCAGGAAGGAATGGAGGGATTCGGATGACCGACAACCGGCTGTATTGGATCTGGCTGCAGCAGGCGCTGGAGCCGGGCGGGGTCAAGACCGCGCTGGCGCTCTCGGCCTTTGCTTCTCCCGAGGCCATACACAGGGCCTCCCGGGCCGAGCTGATGCGGGCGGGGTTTACCGGTGCCCTTCTGGCCCGGCTGTGCCGCAAATCCCTCGACCCGGCCGCCCGGATCCTCGAGGACAGCCTGAAGGACGGCGCTTTCGTCCTGACGATGGGGGATGACGCCTACCCCGACTGCCTGCGCAACACGTATATGCCGCCGCTTGTTCTGTACGGCAAAGGGGAACTGCCGCCTCTCGACCGTCTCCCCGCCGTGGCCATGGTCGGCACCCGAAAGGCATCCGATTACGGCTGCCGGGCCGCCTCGAGCATCGCCGCGGGGCTGGCGGCGGGCGGCTGCATTGTGATAAGCGGCGGAGCCGTGGGGATCGACGGAGCGTCCCATCGGGGGGCGCTCGCGGGCGGTGGCCTGACCATCGCCGTGCAGGGCTGTGGCCTCGACGTGGATTATCCCAAGCCCAACCGCCGCCTGCGGGAGGAGATCCTGGCTGCCGACGGGGTGATCGTGACGGAATATCCGCCGGGCTCCCCGCCTTTGCGGGAGCACTTCCCGGTCCGCAACCGCCTGCTCGCCGGCATGGCGATGGCGGTGTGCGTCGTCGAGGCCCCGGAACGCAGCGGCTCTCTCATCACCGCCCGCCTCGCCCGTAATCAGGGACGGGACGTCTATGTCGTACCGGGGGAAATCACCTCCGGAAACAGCAGCGGTTCCAACGACTTAATCAAGGACGGTGCCGCTCTGATCACCAAGGCCAGCGAGATCCTGCGGGATTATGCCCCGCGGTTCCCCGACGTCCTGGATCTGCGGGCAGCCGACGCCGCCCAGGCCGCCAGCCGCGGCGGCGGGACGGCCAAGGTATCCGCGGCGGGATCAAAAGCTTCCGCCGCCCCTCCGGCGCCCGTCAAGGTGGAGCCCGCCCCTGTGCCGCCCGCTTTCTCGCCCTGCCCCGCCGGCGCTTCCCCTGGGGCCGCGCTGCTCTATCAGATGCTCACCCCCGAGCCTCTCGCGGCCGAAATCCTCGCGCAGAAGGCCGGGCTGGCGTTCCCCGCCGCTCTTGCCGGCCTGACAGAGCTGGAAATCGCGGGATGCGCACGCAACTTCCCCGGCCGGCAGTTTGCCCTGCGGCCGCTTTGAGGGAGATATTTGACAGCCGTCAAATGCAACGGGACAGGGATGTTCGGATAGAAGGCGGGGGATCCTCCCCCAAAGACGGCGGTTTTACATGGGGGAATGGAAAACGCCGCGGATGCCTCCCCCGTAATCAATAGGAACAGGTGGACCATATTATGTCGAAATTGGTGATCGTGGAATCGCCCGCCAAGGCGAAAACCATTCAAAAATACCTCGGCCCCGGCTATGAAGTCATCGCGTCGATGGGCCATATCCGGGATTTGCCCAAAACTCTGCTCGGGGTGGATATCGAACACGGGTTCAAGCCGCGTTACGTGGATATCCCGGGAAAAACCGCCCTGATCCGCCAATTGAAGTCCATGGCAGCCGAGAGCGACGGCGTCATCCTCGCCACCGACCCCGACCGGGAAGGGGAGGCCATCTCCTGGCATCTCGCCGGTCTTCTCGGGACCGATACCAACGAGGACAACCGGGTGACCTTCAATGAAATCACCAAAACCGGAGTGTCCCAGGGGATGGCCCAGCCCCGGAAGCTGAATATGGACCTGGTCAACGCGCAGCAGGCCCGGCGGATCCTGGACCGGATTGTGGGCTACAAGCTCAGCCCCTTCCTGTGGAAGAAGATCCGTAAGGGCCTGTCCGCTGGACGGGTCCAATCCGCCGCGGTGCGGATCATCGTCGACCGTGAGAAGGAGATCCGGGCCTTCGTCAGCGAGGAATATTGGAGCCTCGACGCCCTGCTGTCCGACAAGCCGGACAGCCGTCCCTTCCCCGCCCGGTTTCACGGGGATCGGAAGGGCAAGATCAAAATCGAGAACAAGGAACAAGCCGATGCCATTCTGGCCGAGCTGAAGGCCGCGGCCTTCACCGTCGACAAGGTCAAGCGGGGGGTACGCCGGATTTCCCCCGCGCCGCCCTTCATCACCTCCACCATGCAGCAGGAGGCCAGCCGCAAGCTGGGCTTCGCCGCCCGCCGCACCATGAAGGCGGCCCAGGAGCTGTATGAAGGCGTTGAAGTCGAGGGGGTCGGCGCGATCGGCCTGATCACCTACATGCGCACCGACTCCCTGCGCATCTCGGACGACGCCCGGAATGAGGGCAACGCCTATATCAAGGAGCGGTATGGCGACCGCTATCTGCCCGAAAAGCCCCGGGTGTTCAAATCCCGGAACAATGCACAGGACGCCCATGAGGCTATCCGGCCCTCGGTGCCCTCCCTGACCCCCGAGAGGGTGAAAAGCTCCCTGACCTCAGACCAGTATCGGCTGTACAAGCTGATCTGGGAACGGTTCATCGCCAGCCTGATGGCCAATTGCGTGCAGGATACCTGCCAGGCGGATATTGCCGCCGGAAAATACCTGTTCAAAGCGTCGGGGTATACCGTCCGCTTCGAGGGGTATACCGTGCTCTATGTCGAGGGCAAGGACGAGGAAACCGAGACCGGCGGCCCCCTGCCGCCGCTGGAGGAGGGGATGGCGCTGACCCTGCGGGAGCTCAAGGGCAACCAGCATTTCACCCAGCCGCCCCCCCGCTACACCGAGGCCACCCTTATCAAGACCCTGGAGGAGAACGGCATCGGCCGCCCCTCCACCTACGCCCCCACCATCGGCACTATCCTCGCCCGGGAATACGTGGAACGGGAGGGCAAGGCCCTCAAGCCCACCGCCCTCGGCGAGGTGACCACGGGATTGATGGAGGAGCAGTTTCCCGAGATCGTGGACGTGGATTTCACCGCCAATATGGAGCGGCAGCTCGACGGAGTGGAATCCGGCAAGGCCGACTGGGTCCAGACCCTCGACCATTTCTACGACGGGTTCTCCAAAACCCTCCAGAAGGCGGAGGAGGCTACGTCTGGGGAGCGGATCAAGGTCCCCGAGGTGGAAAGTGACGTCGTTTGCGAGCTCTGCGGCCGGAAAATGGTGATCAAATCGGGTCGGTACGGCAAATTCTTGGCCTGTCCGGGCTATCCCGAGTGCAAGAACACCAAGCGGATCGTGGAGGAGACCCCCGGTGTCTGCCCCAAATGCGGCGGCGCTATTGTGGCTAAGAAATCCAAGAACAACCGCAAGTTTTTCGGCTGCTCCAACTATCCGAACTGCGATTTCGTCACCTGGAACGAGCCGGCGGCGGAGAAATGCCCGAACTGCGGAAAGACGCTGTTCAAGAAAAAAGGGCGGAACGCCGGGCTTTTCTGCCTGACCGAGGGCTGCGGCTTTGAAAAGGACGCCGAGCCCAAAAAAGGTGGCGGGAAGGATATGCCGCCCACCGACGATAAATAAAAGTATATCATTATGACCGCCCAGACTCCCGGGGGCCCGGGCCCCCTCCTTGTATAGCGTTGGTTCAAGAGCCTACGTCCTCGCCGGTTTTCTCACCATGAAAACCGGCAAGCTGCCTGAGAATTCCAAGGGGGGAACCCCCTTGGCACGTCTTTGCCTTCTTTCTTCGTGTGAAGAAAGAAGGTGGCCGACAGGCCAGACTTTTGTTGCGGTATGTCCGCGCATAAAGAACGCAATCCTACCCAAAAAAGTTATCGACTGCGCGGCCACTTCCTTTTGTCCGAGTTTCAGCTCGTAGCGACAAAAGGAAGCAAAAACGCCGCCGGGAGCTTCGCCCCCGGACTCCCAGAGAATGTGCCGATTTTCTCTTCATGAAAATCGGCGGGTACGGAATCTCCTAAACCGACGCCCATACATAAAGGGGCTGCCGCCCCGAGAGCTTAGGTGGCTATAAAATCATACGATACGAGACGATCGCACGAGTTTATCGTCACGTAAGGGATGCGGAGCTGTTCTTTCCCGATAAAGGGCCTAAACCTGTATTCCCGTACTTGTAAAGGAGGCGCCTGTGTGTCCCAGTCGATCCCGACCGGCGCTCGCGCCGGTTTGACCGTAGCCGGCGCCGGTTTAGCCGGATGCGAGGCGGCCCTTGCCGCCGCCAATGCCGGGGTACCGGTCCGGCTGGTCGAGATGAAGCCGGATAAATACACCCCCGCCCACCACAGCCCGGCTTTCGCCGAGCTGGTCTGTTCCAATTCCCTCAAGGCCTCCCGGCTCGCCAGCGCGGCCGGGCTGCTCAAGGAGGAGATGGCCCGTCTCGGCTCGGCCTGCGTGGCGGCGGCCCATCAATGCGCGGTGCCGGCCGGAGGGGCCCTGGCGGTAGACCGGGACCGCTTCTCCGCCCTGGTGACGGAGAAGGTCCGGGCCCATCCTCTCATCACGGTGGAGCACGGTGAGCTGACCGAGCTGCCTGAAACCGGGGTGGCGGTGATTGCCACCGGGCCCCTGACTTCCGAACCCCTGGCCCGTGCCATCGCCTGCCGCTGCGGCGGTGCCCTGAGCTTTTACGATGCCGCCGCCCCCATTGTCACCGGAGAGAGCGTGGATATGAGCTACGCTTTTCGCGCCTCCCGCTATGGGCGGGAGGACGGGCCGGAGAGCGCGGGGGACTATATCAACTGCCCTTTGAACAAAGAGGAATACGAGGCGTTCCACGCCGCCTTGGTGTCGGCAGAGACCGCCCTGCTCCACGAATTCGACAAGCCCAAGGTGTACGAGGGCTGTATGCCCATCGAGGTGCTGGCGGGGCGGGGCGCGGACGCCATCCGTTTCGGCCCCATGAAGCCGGTGGGCCTGCGGGATCCCCGTACCGGGCACCGCCCCTGGGCGGTGCTCCAGCTCCGGGCGGAAAACGCCGGAGGGACGCTCTGGAACCTCGTCGGGTTCCAGACCAACCTGAAATTCGGGGAGCAAAAGCGGGTTTTCGGCCTCATTCCGGCTCTGCACCGGGCCGAATTCGCCCGGTACGGAGTCATGCACCGCAACACCTTCCTGGATTCCCCCCGCCTGCTGGATGCGGGCTGCCGGCTGAGGACGGAGCCCCGGTTTTTCTTCGCCGGGCAGATGACCGGGGTGGAGGGGTATATGGAATCCGCCGCGTCCGGGATCGTCGCTGGGTTATCCGCCGTCCGGATGCTGCAGGGGCGGGAGCCTTTCGTTTTTCCCCGGGACACGATGATCGGGGCGCTGACGGCGTATGTCAGCGATCCCGCCGTCCGGGACTTTCAGCCCATGGGTGCCAATTTCGGAATATTGCCCCCTCTGGAGGAACCGGTCCGGGACAAGCGGCTGCGGGCCGAGGCCCTGGCCCGCCGTGCCCTGGACAGCCTGGACCGGTACCGGCTTGAACAGGATCTATGAATAGAAAGGTCGCGAAGCCATGGAAACCACAAACGGACAAAAACCGCATCTGCGGATCATCGTCGACGCCTACGGCGGGGATAACGCCCCCCTCGAAATCCTGCGGGGAGCAGCCCTGGCGGTGGCGGAATACGGTCACACCATTCTCCTGACGGGAAACGAGGCGGATATCCGCCGGGTGGCGGCGGAGAACGCCGTGCCGCTCGACGGGATGGAGATCGTGGACGCCTCGGATGTCATCACGATGGACGACGAGCCCAAAAGCATCCTCAAGGAGCACAAGGGCTGCTCCATGGCGGTGGGCCTCCGCCTGCTGGCGGAGGGGAAGGGGGATGCCTTTGTCTCGGCCGGCAGCACCGGCGCCCTTATCATGGGGGCGACCTTCTTCGTCAAACGGATCAAGGGGGTATCCCGTGCGGCCCTGGCGCCGCTGGTGCCCTCGGACAAAGGGCCTTTCATGCTCATCGATTCGGGCGCCAACGTGGAATGCCGTCCCGAGATGCTGCTGCAGTTCGCCCACATGGGCAGCATCTATATGACGAAAGTGATGCACAACGGCAGGGCGGCCCGGGTGGGGCTGCTCAACGTGGGAACCGAGGATCACAAGGGGGGGCCGCTCCAGCAGGAGGCGAACACCCTGCTCAAAGCGAGCGGACTCAATTATGCCGGCAACGTCGAAGCCAGAGACGTGCCCGCCGGAGTGGTGGACGTGCTGGTGGCGGATGGATTTAGCGGCAACGTGCTGCTTAAGACCATGGAAGGCACCGCCGACATGCTCATGGGCAATCTCAAGCGGGTCCTCTATACCAATCTCGGCACCAAGCTGGCCGCCCTCTTTGTCAAAAAGCCTCTCTACGGCCTCAAAAAGAAGCTCTCCACCTCCGAATACGGCGGCGCGCCCCTCCTGGGGGTAGCCCGGCCCGTCATCAAGACTCACGGCAATTCCAAGGCTCCCGCCGTCAAGAACGCCATCCGGGTGGCAGCCGGTTTTGCCGCCGCCCATGTAATTGAGGATATTGCCGCCGCCGTCCGTCCGGCGGCAGAAACGGAGGAGGGCTGAGGCATGGTGCTCGAAAAGCTCGCCCTCCTGCTGGTGGACCAGGTCGGCTGTGCGGCGGAGGATGTAGCGATGAACGCCCGGCTCGATGATCTGAACCTTACCCCTGACGACCGGGCCGAGCTGGCGTTCACCCTCGGGGAATTTTATGGGGTAGAAATCCCCGAGGACGCGCTCGAGAACTTCGGGTTCGTGGAAGATATCGTCGGTTTTATCGAGGACAGGCTCTGAGTACGGCCCGCCGGCGGGCCTTAAAAAAAGGATGATGCCGCATGCGTCAGGAAACGATGCGTTTTATGGAGAAAATCGGATACAGATTTCGCAATCCCGCCCTGCTGGAGAATGCGCTGACCCATTCCTCCTATGCCAACGAGGGCCATCATGGGATGGAAAGCAACGAGCGGCTGGAATTCCTGGGGGATTCGGTGCTGGGGTTTGTCACGGCGGGGTATCTCTTTGAAAAGGAGACCGGCCCGGAGGGGATGCTGACCAAGCTGCGGGCGGCCCTGGTGTGTGAGAAGGCCCTGTGTTCCTATGCGCAGCTCCTGGGCCTCGGGGCGTATCTCCTCCTTGGGAAAGGGGAGCAGCGTTCAGGGGGGGCTGAACGCCCCTCCATCCTGGCCGACGCCTTCGAGGCGGTGATCGCCGCAATTTATCTCGACGGCGGGCTGGAGCCGGTGAGGGCGTTTATCCTGCCCTATCTGGAGCAGGAGGCGTCCAACCAGCGCCGCCGCCATTTCAAGGACTACAAGACCACCCTTCAAGAGATTATCCAGCACAATCCGGAGGAACGGCTGGACTATGTCTTGAAGGGCGAGTCGGGGCCGGATCACGACAAGGTGTTCCAGGTGGAGGTCCGCTTGCATTCCAATGTCATCGGTTCAGGCCGGGGCCGCAGCAAGAAGGAAGCCGAGCAGCAGGCCGCCAGAGAAGCGCTGAGGCTCATGGGCTACGATGGGTAGGGCCCTGCCCGGAACCGGAAAGCACGGGAATGTCGCCCTGTTCGTCCCCCATGCGGGCTGTTCCCACCGGTGCAGCTTCTGCGACCAGCAGGTCATTGCCGGAACGGGGGAGTGTTTGACGCCGGACAAGGTCGAGGCCGCCTGCCTCCAGGCGGAATCCCGTATCACTCTGCCCGGACGGCAGGCCGAGCTTGCGTTTTTCGGCGGCAGCTTCACCGCCCTGCCGAAAAAGGAGATGTGCGCGCTGCTGGACGCGGCTCTCCCGTTTGTACGCCGGGGTGTTTTCAGGGGGATCCGGCTTTCCACCCGTCCCGACTGCGTGGACGAGGGGATCCTCGCGGCCCTTGCCGGCCGATCCGTGACAGCGGTGGAACTCGGTGCCCAGAGCATGGACGACGCGGTTCTCGTGCAGAACGGCCGGGGCCACACCGCCGCCGACGTGGAGCGCGCGGCGGGGCTTATCCGGGCGCGGGGGCTGTCCTTGGGCCTCCAGATGATGACCGGCCTGCCGGGAAGCACGCCGGACACCGACCGCGAAACCGCCGCACGGCTGGCCGCGCTTCGGCCGGATACGATGCGGATTTATCCTACAGTGGCGCTGCGGGGCACCCCCCTCGACGGGATGGTCCGCTCAGGTGCCTACATACCGCCTACCCTCGAGGAAACGGTGGCGCTGTGTGCAGAGCTGCTCCTCTTTTTCGAGGAGGAACGGGATATCCCGGTCATCCGCCTGGGGCTGCATGCCTCTCCGGATCTGGAACAAAACCGGGTGGCGGGGCCCTGGCACCCGGCCTTCCGGGAGCTGTGCGAGGGGCGGATTTACCGGGACCGCGCGGCGTCCCTTTTACGGGAATGCGGGATCCCGCCCGGACCTGTGCGGCTGCTGGTCCATCCCCGTGCCCTGTCCGCTATGATCGGCCAGCGCCGGGGAAATGTCGTCTGGTTCCGGGAACGAGGATATCGCGTCGAAGTGGAGGGGGATCCCGCCTTGTCCCGGTATCGGGTGAAGATCGGCGGATAGGCCGAACAGATGTGAAACGGACCGGCATGGGCGCAGGATGCGCCGCTGCCGGTGAGAATAAGGATGTGTGAAACGGTGCTGCTCAAATCCTTGGAAATACAGGGCTTCAAATCTTTCCCCGATAAAACGGTGCTCTCCTTCGGACAGGGGATTACCGCTGTGGTCGGGCCGAACGGCTCCGGCAAGTCCAATATCAGCGACGCGGTGCGTTGGGTGCTGGGCGAGCAGTCCAGCAAAAGCCTGCGCGGCTCCAAGATGGAGGATGTCATCTTCAACGGCACCTCCAGCCGCCGGGCGGTGGGCTTCGCGGAGGTCTCGCTGACGGTGGACAACACCGCCCGCAAGCTGGACTTCGACGCCGACGACGTCAAGGTCACCCGCCGGTATTACCGGTCGGGGGAAAGCGAATATCTCCTGAACGGCGCCGCGGTCCGGCTGAAGGACGTGCAGATGCTGTTTATGGATACCGGCCTCGGCCGGGACGGCTATTCCATCATCAGCCAGGGGAAAATCGGGGATATCGTGGCCTCCAGGTCGGAGGACCGCCGGGAGTTTTTTGAGGAAGCCGCCGGCATTTCCAAATACCGTTACCGCAAAAACGAGGCTGAACGGCGGCTGAACGCGGCGGAGGATAATCTGCTCCGGCTGCGGGATATCGTGCAGGAACTGGAGGAACGGGTCGGGCCGCTCAAAACCCAGGCGGAAAAGGCGAAAAAATACCTCGCCCTGGCCGGGGAGAAGAAAGAGGTCGAAATCGGCCTGTGGCTGCGCACCATCGAGCAGAGCCGGGACGTGCTGCGGGATCTGAGCGCCAAGCTGGAGCTCGCCCGCACCCAGTACGACGCCGCGGGCGAGGCGGCGGCGGAGATCGAGGCGCGCATCGACGGCATCGCGGAGGAATCCCAGCGTCTGACCGTCCGGATGGACGAGGTGAGGCAGGAGGCCCGCCGCTTTGAGGAAGAGGCCGCCCGCTGTGACAGCGACGCGGGGCTGCTGCGCAACGATATCTTCCACAACAACGAGACCATCGCCCGCCTGAATGCCCAGCTCGAGCAGTCGGAGGAGGGGGGCGAGGGCATCCAGCGCGATATCGCCGCCCGCGAGGCCGCGATCGCCGCGAAGGAGACCGCCGCTGCCGAAACCGAGGCGAAACGCCGTGCGCTTGAGGAGGAGCTCGCCGGCCTGACCGAGAGCCACGACACCTATGCGGGCCGGATCGAGGCCCTCTCCAAAGAAGCGTCGGCCCTGGCACTGCGCCTGTCCGATATCCGGGTCAGGGCGGTGACGAGCGAGTCTTCCCTGAACGAAATCACCCTGCGCCTGTCCCAGTTGGCCGCCTCCATCTCCCTGCGGGCCGAACAGAGCGGGACGGCGGAAAAGGAATTGTCCGCCCGCCGGGACGAGCTGCGTCTCGCCTGTGAACGGGTGGAAGGGCTGCAAAATACCCTGACGGGATATGAGATGCGGTACCGCTCCCGGGCGGGCAAGCTGGATTCCGCCAAGGAAGAGGCGGAGAAGCGGAGCCTCGATGCGGGGGAAAAGGCCCGCCGGGTCCGGCTTCTTGAAGAAATGGAACGCAACCTGGAAGGGTTCGCCCAGAGCGTCAAGGCGGTCATGAAGCAGGCCGAACGGGGCGGGCTCACCGGCATCCACGGCCCGGTTTCCCGTCTGGTGCAGGCAGGGCCGGCCTATGCGCTGGCGGTGGAGACGGCCCTCGGTGCGGCGGCGCAGAACCTGGTCTGTGACCGGGAAGAGGACGCCAAAGAGGCGATCCGGTATCTCAAGGAGACCAAAGGCGGCCGCGCTACCTTCCTGCCTCTGACGGCGGTGAAGGGAAACATACTCAGCGAAAAGGGCCTGGAAAATGAACCGGGCTTCGTCGGCCTCGCTTCTTCTCTGGTGGAAGCGGACCCGCAGTACGAGGGTGTGGTGCGCAGCCTGCTCGGGCGCACCGCCGTTGCGGAGGATCTCGACGCCGCGGTGCGGCTTGCCAAAAAGTACGGCTACCGGTTCCGGGTCGTTTCCCTGGACGGCCAGGTGGTCAACGCCGGCGGCTCCATGACGGGCGGCTCCAGCGTCAAGGGCGCGGGGCTGCTCTCCCGCCGGGCCGAGATCGAACGGCTGCAGCAAGAGGCGCGGGATCTTAGCGAAAAGGCCCGCCAAGCCAAAGAAGAGGTCGCCCGTCTGTCCCAGGAGGCGGCCGCCGCCGAAGCCGCCCTGACCGGGGCGAGAGGGGAGCTTTCCGTCGCCGGGGAGGAGAAGATCCGGCTCGAGGGCGAGGTGCGCCGCCTGGCCGAGCAGGCTGAAGCCCTCCGGAAAGCTCTTGAGGAGGGAGAGGCGGAACGGACCGCCCTGGGGGACCGGGCGGAGGCCTGCCGCCGTGAGGCCGCCGAGGCTGAGGCCGAGGCCGCCGAGGTGCATAGGGAACAGGAACAGGTGGAGGCCGAGCTCGATTCCCTGAGCGGGGGCCGGGAGGAACTCTCCCGCCGCCGGGAGGAGCTGTCCGCCGGCATTGGGGAGATGCGGCTGCAAAAGCTCGCGATCGAGAAGGAGATCGAGGCCGAACACGCCGCCATCACGGGCCTGCATGCCCGCCTTGCGGATGAGGCGGGAGCCAGAGAGACCCTGCGTGTTCAGACGGAGGAGCTGGCCCGCACCAACGAGACGCTCGGCGGGCGCGCCGCCGCCCTGACCGAGCGGGCCGGCGTGCTGCGCGCGCAGGCGGTGGGGACACAGGGCCGGATCGAGGAGCTCATGGCCGAGCGCGCGAAAGGTGAGGCTGAGCAGGCCTCATTGCGCCAGCAGTCGCGGGATAAGGCCGACGAACGGGAGAAGGCGGGGCTCGAGGCCGCCCGTATCGAGGAAAAATGTGCGGCGGCGTCCCGGGAGGCGGACGACGTGGTCCGCCGCCTGTACGAGGAATACGAGCTCACCCGCAGCGAGGCGGAGGCCACGGTCCGGCCGGCCGAGGACGTGCCCGCGGCCACCCGCCGCCTGTCCGAGCTCAAAAACCGGATTCGCGCCCTCGGCAGCGTCAATGTGGACGCCATCGAGGAATATCGCGAGGTCAGCGAGCGCTATGAATTCCTCAGCGCCCAGGTGCGGGACGTGGAGACCTCCAAGGAGGAGCTGCTCCGGCTCATTGGGGATCTGACCGTGCAGATGCGGGAAATTTTTATTGAACGTTTCCGCCAGATCAACTATAATTACGGCATCGTCTTCACCGAGCTGTTCGGCGGGGGCAAGGGGGAACTGAGGCTGACAGATCCGGACGATATCCTGGGCTCCGGCATCGAGATGCATGTGCAGCCCCCCGGTAAGGTGATTCTGAATCTCGACGCCCTGTCGGGCGGCGAGAAGGCCCTGGTGGCCATCGCGCTGCTCTTCGCCATCCTCAAGGTGGCGCCCTCTCCCTTCTGCGTGCTAGACGAGATCGAGGCGGCTCTCGACGACGTCAATGTCGACCGGTATGCCCAATATCTGCGGCGGATGACGGGGAATACCCAGTTTATCGTCATCACCCATCGGCGGGGCACGATGGAGGAGGCGGACGTCCTCTACGGCGTGACCATGCAGGAGCGGGGCGTGTCCAAGCTGCTGGAACTGCGGGCCAGCGAGGTGGAGGAGAAGCTCGGTATCCAGGTGGACAAGGGGTAACGCTCAAAGGGAAGTATGAGGAGGCACATCGTATGGAAAACGATTCGAATTCGGCGCCGCGGGCTCCGGCTGCAGCGCCACCCGAACCCGCTTTTGTAGTAGAAAGCGTGCTGACCGAGGAGCTGTATACCCGGTTTAATCGGGTGCATGTCAAGGCGGCGGGGCTGCTGTACCCGCTCCTAGCGATATGCATCATATTGGGGGTGCTAAGCGGGGTATCCCTCTATGCGTATCTCGCGTTTCCAAATGAAAAGGCGGAGTTTCCTTTTGTGGTGGTCGTTTTTGCGGCGTTGCTGGTTCTGCTGATCGTGCTATATGTGTTTGCGCCGAAGATCTGCACCAAGCAGTATTTGAAATCCGCTAGAGGGATTGAAAATGCCCCTTTTACCGTCTGTCTTTATGGGGACCGGCTGGTAGAATATACGCCGCGCGGCCAAACCTGTACACCATATAATACAATCTATCGTGTATTGGAAACCAGCGATCTCCTTCTGATTTACATATCCAAAATGGAGGCGCATATCCTCGATAAATCCGGGTTCCGCAAGGGTACACCCGAGGCATTGACCGCGTATCTGCGCGGGACATGGCATGTCCCGTATAAACGGGTCAAGTAAAGGAGGTCCTGCATGGACATCGATCGTGTACCGGCCGATCCAACCGAAGAGCCGCGGTTTGCCGTCGAAGGGGTGCTGACCGAGGAACTGTACACCCGGTTTGCCCGCGCCCATCTCAAGCTGACCGGCGGCGGACGGGTGCTGCTGCTCTTGTCGGGTCTTTTGTTTGCCGTGGGGAGCTTCCTGCTGGTGCTCGATCTGTGTTATTCTGAGGGCGGACACGAGGTGCGGGGAACGGCGCTGACCATGATGGGGTCTTCCCTCGTCATGGGTTTTGTGGCCTATGTCCTGCCCCGACAGAACGCCCGGCAGGTGATCCGCTCGGCCGACGGTTTCCTGGACCAACCCTACGTCCTGCGGTTTTATGAGCGGGCGTATACCGAAACCAACGCACTGGGCGAATGGCGTACCCCGTATGCCTCGTTATACAAGCTCGTGGAAACCGATGGTCTCCTCCTGCTTTACCACAACAAGACCAGGGCGGATATCCTGGAAAAGGCGGGATTTACCAAAGGAGCGCCGGAGGAACTGACCGGGTATCTGCGGGATGTGTGCGGCATATCCTATAAACGCATCAAATCTCAGTAGAAAGAGGCTGCCATATGGGTTTTTTCAGCAAAATCGGCGAGGGACTCAAAAAAACGCGGGATTCCCTGTTGCAATCGATGAATACGATGCTCCATTCCTTTACCCGTATCGATGAGGAGCTGTTCGAGGAGCTCGAGGAGATCCTTATCATGGGGGATGTGGGGGCCGCCACAGCTGGCCGGATCTGTGAGGAGCTGCGGCGTAAGGTCAAGGAGCGGGGGGAAACCGATCCCGGGCGGATCCAGGGGCTGTTGGAGGAAACCGTGGCCGAACTGCTGCGGGGCGGACAGGAGCTGGAGCTGCACACCAAACCGGCGGTGATCCTGGTCATCGGGGTCAACGGGGTGGGCAAGACCACCACCATCGGCAAGCTGGCCGCCCGGTTCGGAGCGGAGGGGAAAAAGGTGGTACTGGGCGCGGCGGACACCTTCCGCGCCGCCGCCATTGAGCAGTTGGAAATCTGGGCGGAAAGGGCGGGGGCGGACATTGTCAAGCATACTCAAGGCTCGGATCCCGCCGCCGTGGTGTTCGACACCCTCTCCGCGGCCAAGGCCAGGGATGCCGATGTCGTCATCTGCGACACCGCCGGCCGCCTGCACAATAAAAAGAACCTGATGGATGAGCTCGGCAAAATCGGCCGGGTCATCGACCGGGAGGTGCCTGACGCGGACAAGGAGATTCTCCTGGTTCTCGACGCCACTACCGGCCAGAACGCGGTCAATCAGGTCCGGGAGTTTCGGAACGCCGCCGGTATCACCGGCATCGTGCTGACCAAGCTCGACGGCACTGCCCGGGGCGGGGTGGTCCTCACCATCCGGGAGGAGCTGGACGTGCCGGTCAAATTCATCGGCGTGGGCGAGGGCGTGGACGATCTGATGCCCTTTGACCCCGACGATTTCGCCCACGGCCTGTTCGGGGATGCCCGCTGAGGAGGGAACGTGCGATGGCGCTGCGTCTCGTCCCGGCCGCTTCCCTGCCGGACGCGGCCGTATGGGACTACCATGCGGAGTGGTGCGCGGCGGGGGAACCCCTGGTGCCCGCCGCGTCCGATCTGAAGGGGCGGGATGTCGCCGGTTGGCGGGCGGATGTCCTCCGGATGGAGGCCGATCCTCCGGCCGGGCTGGTCCCCTCCAGCCTCTTTTTCCTGATTGAGGAATCAGAGGGGCGCCCGCTTGGGTGCCTCGATCTCCGTCATTCGCTCGATACCGACTGGCTGCGGCGCTACGGCGGCCATATCGGCTACGGCGTCCGGCCGTCGGAGCGGGGGAAAGGCTATGCTAAGGCCATGCTGCGCCTCGCCTTTCCCCTGGCGAGGGAGTTGGGGCTCTCCCGCCTCACGGTCGGCCATCTGGAAGAAAATCCGGCCTCGGGGGCGGTTATCCGCGCCTGCGGCGGGAGGGCTCCGGAACAGGTCGTTCAGCCGGACGGCCGCCGTGTGTCCCGCTATACGATTTTATTGTGAAGGCGGGGAATGCCGCGATGCCTGCCAAATCGAACGCCTCGCCGGCGAAGCCGGTAAGCCTTCTGCCGGCCGGGGCTCTCTTGTTTTTAGCGGCCGCCAATGCGGTTCTCGTCTTTTGGCTGCGGGAACTCCTGTCCAAAGACGGCGTGATCCGGCTTTTGTTAGTGCTGGCGACGGCTCCGGCTGCGGGCGCAGGTTCCATTGTCCTGCTGTCCGGGTGCGTTTATGGTTTCGGAAACCTTGTCTCCTCCCGGCGGCGTTTGACGGGGATCCCTATCCGCTGGAGCCGGGTGTTTCCGGCCGTCTGCCGTTTCCATGTCTATCTGGGGCTTGCGCTGACGCTGCTGTCGATGGCGGCGCTCTGGTTCCTGCCCGGGCAGGCGGCGCCATGGTTTCCCCTCGCGGTTTTGCCCGCACCCGTCCCGTTTTTATCCGTGCTGCTGCTCCGTCGATGGGACGGCGGACCGGCTGTCCCTTATTCTGCTGAACATACGGAGGTATCGGCCATGCGCTTTGTCATTGCGACCCATAACCGAAAAAAACGGGAGGAACTGTCCCGTATCCTGTCCGTCCTGGATATTGTGGCGGTGACAGGGGAAGAGGTGGGGGTATCCCTGACCGAACCGGAGGAAACCGGCACTACGTTTGAAGAGAATGCCTGGATCAAGGCGGCAGCCGCCTGCCGGGAGACCGGACTGCCGGCGGTGGCCGATGATTCTGGCCTAATGGTCGACGCCTTGGACGGCGCGCCTGGGGTTTACTCGGCCCGTTACGCCGGCGAGGGGGCGAACGACGCGGACCGGAACGCCAAACTGCTGGAAGCGCTCAGGGAGGTGCCGGAGGAACGGCGCACCGCCCGCTTCGTCTCGGCGATCTGCTGCGCTTTTCCAGACGGGAGCCAGGTGACCGCGCGGGGGGAATGCCCCGGCCGGATCGCTTACGCCCCGCGGGGGGACGACGGCTTCGGGTACGATCCCCTGTTCATCGTGGCCGATGGGCTCCCCGGGGCGGGCCGGACCTTCGCCGAGCTGACGGGGGAAGAAAAGGACGCGATCAGTCACCGTGGCAATGCCCTGCGGGAGTTTTCCGCCGCGCTGCGGGACAAACTAGGTCTGTGAATGACATGTGAAATAGGTAGATAGAGAGGATGTTTCTTTTGTTAAACAGCAAACAGCGGGCGTTTCTGCGCTCGAAAGCCAATAGCGAGGAGCCGATCCTCCACCTGGGAAAGGGCGGGCTCTCCGAACCCCTCCTGCGCCAGGCGGAGGACGCGCTGGCCGCGCGTGAACTGATCAAAGGCAAGGTGCTGGAAACCGCGCCTTTTTCCAGCCGGGAGGCGGCCGAACAAGTGGCACAGGCGGTTTGCGCCGAGGTGGTGCAGGTGATCGGCCGTACCTTCGTGCTGTACCGCCGGAACCAAAAGGAGCCGAAAATCCAGCTTCCGAAAGCCTGAGTGTTTCCTGAAGACCGGAAGACGAGAAAAGGGGAGTGGGCGGATGCCGCAGAAAATCGCGCTGTTCGGGGGCGCTTTCGATCCCATCCACAATGGGCATATCCGGCTGGCACTGGAGTTTGCGCGGCGGCTGGGACTGGACCGGGTGCTGCTCATGCCCTCCTATGTGCCGCCGCATAAGCTGCGCGGCGATATGGCGGGTCCTGCCGACCGGCTCCATATGTGCCGTCTGGCGGCGGCGGAGCATCCCGGCCTCGAGGTCTCCGATCTGGAAATCGCCCGGGGCGGTGCGAGCTTTACGGCGGACACCCTCGATACGCTGCGGGGGCAATATCCCGAGGCCGTCTGGTATCTCATCACCGGAGCAGACATGTTCCTGACCCTGGGCAGCTGGTGGCGGTTCGAGGATATCGCGGCCGGGGCGGTTTTGTGCGCCGCGCCGCGGGATGCGGCCACCCTGGCGCAGATGCGGGCCTACGCTGCCGAGCTGGCCGGCGCGGGAGCGCGGTGTATCCTGGAGGATATCCCCCTGACCGACGTTTCCTCCACCGAAATCCGCAGACGGGTGGCGGAAGGAAAAGAAATTGAAACCCTCGTTCCGGAAAACGTCGCCGCATATATCCGGGAGAAGGGCCTGTACCGGGAAAAGGCAGAAGACAAGGCACGGGATCACGACGCCCAGTATATCGAGATCATCCGGGGACGGCTGACGCCCGCCCGGTTCGCCCATTCCCTGGCCGTGGCCGAGCGGGCGGAGGAGCTGGCCCGCCGCTGGGGGGCCGATCCGGCCAAGGCACGTACGGCGGGGATCCTGCACGACATCTTCAAGGACGCGGTGCCCGCCGCGCAGTTGCAAATCTTCCGGGACTTTGCTATACTACTAGATACTGTGGAACGGCAGGTGCCGAAGCTCTGGCATGCCAGGGCCGGGGCGGTGTTTATCGAACGGGTGCTCGGCGTCGGTGATCCGGACATTCTTGCCGCCGTGCGTTACCATACCACGGGCCGCGCGGAGATGAGCCGTCTCGAAACCGTCCTTTATCTTGCCGATTTCACGTCGTCCGACCGGGACTATCCTGACGTGGATGTGCTGCGCCGCCTTTCGGACGAGGATCTCGACCGGGCGATGGCGTACGCGCTGTCTTACACCATCCGGGATCTGGTCGAAAAGAACCGCGCGGTACATCCGGATACCCTGGCCTGCTACAACGATGTCGTCCTCCGCCTCTACCCCGACAAACGGCTGGCGGAATGGCAGATATCCCATCTCCTCTGAGCGGAGACAGAGGCCCGGCGGCGGATATACGAAGATGAAGGCATGCGGAGCCCGACCGACAGAAAGGACTGGTTTCCACTATGGCGAACGATAAACGCGACAGCAGCAAGAGGCCCGCGTCCTCCCGGACGGGGGCGTCCGGACCGGCGAAGAAAAAGGCGCCCGCGCGTTCTTCCCAAACCAAAAGGCCCGCCTCGGGACGCCCGGCTTCCCGGTCCGGCCGGCCGGCGTCCCCGCCGGCGGCTGCAAATCGGAATGGGGCCGCCGCCCAAAAGAAACCGGCGGGAACCCGGAAAAAGAATACACGCGGCCGCAAAGTGGTGATTATCCTGTTAGTGGTGCTCATCGTGATCAGCCTGCTGTTTATTTTCTTCACCGGGCGGTATCTCTATCTGCAGATCGCCTCGCCCAAGGAGAGTGCCTCCGATACGCCGCTGAGCTCCTACGACACGACGCCGGAAACGGACGTCGACAAGGTGGCCTATTTCGCCTTCGGCCTGATGGGTGCCACCGCCACCGACCCCACCGAGCTGCTTTCCCTGGTCTGCTACGACAAGCAGGCCAAGACTATCCGTATACTCGAGATCCCGATGGACACCTACCTCGGGGACAGCGACCTGTTCGCCGTGAAAAAGACCAGCGAGGTATGGGGCAATCCCAAACCGGTGATCTGGTGCGAATACGAGGCCAAGCGGGTGTACAGCGACGAGGTGGCCGACGGCAAGCACACCTACTGCGGCCATGAGGTGACGGAGAAGGCCGGTTCGGCCAGCGGAGGCCTGATCTCCATTTTCAATGAGCAGTATGCGATGCCGGTAGACAATTTCTTTCTGCTGCCGCAGGAGGCCCTCGTCAAGCTGGTGGATCTGGTGGACGGCGTGGATGTCCAGATCGACAGCAAGCAGAAGCTGGGCGGCATCACGTATGAGCCCGGCGTCCAGACCCTCGGCGGGCAGGCCGCGCTCGAGTACGTGCTGCAGAAAGACAAAGGCGTTGGGGGGGACATCGACCGGCTCCTGCGCCAGCGCAGGGTGATGCTCGCGCTCTTCCAGCGGCTGTCCGCCCGCGAGGTCAAGGATTTGAAGGACAATATCATCGGCCCGTTAATGAACGGTTCGACACCCATCCGCAGCAACTCGGGCACCGCAGCGATGCGCTCCATGCTGATAAAACCCTCCAATAAAGAGATGGATGAGATGACCCTGTCCCTGGCGCTCTCGACCATGCTCCACGACATGGGCCAGGTCCAGCTTGCAGATATCACGGCCTGTGTGATTCCTGGAGAGGCCGCGTCGGCCAATTCCGTGGCCTATTACAGTGTCCACCGGGCCGAGCTGGCGACGCTGCTCAACTCGTCCTTCAATCCCTATGGGATTGCCGTTACCGAGGCCAATCTCCAGGTGACCGAGCTGGCCGCAGGCGGGGCGAGCGATACCCATACCCAGGCAATGTCCGAGATCGCGGTTCCCCAGTCGGGCATGAAGGCGCCGGAGGAAAGCTCGGCTGCCTGACGGCCCGCCGAAGGCCGGCAGTCTAGTAGAAAGTAGGAATGGAAAATTTGGAAGCCAAGGAAATCGTAAGCGGCATCGTAACGTCGCTGGACAAGCACAAGGCACAGGATATCCGGGTGATCGGGGTCACCGATGTCACCACGATTGCGGATTATTTCGTCATCGCGGCTGGAACCAGCTCCACCCAAGTCAAGTCCTTGACCGACTACGTGGAGGAGGAGATGGAGGAAAAAGGCGTCCGTCCCCTGCGCACGGAGGGGTATCACTCCTCCACCTGGATCCTGCTCGACTACGGGAGCGTGGTGGTGCACGTCTTTCAAGAGGAGACCCGCCGGTTCTATGACCTGGAACGGCTCTGGAAGGATGGTGTCCCGCTGGACGCCTCGGTATTTATGGAGGATGGAGGCGATCGGTAAGGCCGCGGCGGGAAGATGTCCGCTTATGTTCGCATTTCGGGATTTCCGCTCTAATTTGGAGAAAAAGCCTTGACGAGTGTGCCTGCGTGCGATATAATATTCCTCGTATCACCGCGAAAGAACCCCTGCTTCATGCGGAGGGAGGGAATTGGAATGTCAGAAGTCCGAGTCAAAGACAATGAAACCCTGGACAGCGCCTTGCGCAGATGGAAGAAATCGTGTGCCCGTTCCGGCGTCCTCGCTGAGGTCCGCAAGAGAGAGCATTATGAAAAGCCTTCTGTGAAACGCAAGAAGAAGTCCGAGGCTGCACGCAAAAGAAAATTCAAATAATTGTGCGGAAAGCGGGCAGAAATGCCCGCTTTTTGGTTTGGTATAATGGCTCTGCCCGCAAAGGGATAGGAAAGGACAGGAAACGGACTATGGAAAAATGGGAATACGCGGCGCCCTGTTTGTTTGGCATCGAAGGGATCCTGGGAGATGAGCTCAAACGGATGGACGCGCAGGACGTCCGGGTCCAGAACGGCCGGGTGCTTTTCAGCGGCGGTCCCGATCTGCTGGCGAGGGCCAACATCGGCTCCCGTTATGCTGAGCGGATCCAGGTGCATCTGGGCAGCTTCCAGGCGGTGAGCTTTGAGGAGCTCTTCCAGGGAGTCCGGGCCCTGCCCTGGGAAAACTGGATCGGGAAAAAGGATGCGTTCCCTGTTAAGGGATGGTCTTTGAACTCCGCCCTGCACAGTGTTCCCGACTGCCAGTCCATCATCAAGAAAGCGATCGTGGAACGCCTGAAAAGCGTCTACGGCCTTTCCTGGTTTGAGGAGAGCGGCGCGGTGGTACAGGTGCAGTTCACCCTGCTCAAGGACGAGGCGACCCTGCTGCTCGATACCAGCGGGCCCGGCCTTCATAAACGTGGGTATCGCCAGAATGCCGGAGGCGCTCCCATTAAGGAAACCCTGGCCGCCGCCATGGTGGATCTGACCAGGGCGAGGCTGGCCGAACGGGTGGTCGATCCCTGCTGCGGATCCGGTACCCTGCTGATCGAGGCGGCGCTGGCGGCCAAGCGGATTGCCCCGGGCATCCGGCGCCGTTTCGCCGCCATGCGATGGGACGCCGTTCCGTCCGGCGTCTGGGAGGAGGAACGGAGCCGGGCACGGGAGCAGATCCTGGAGGACAAGGAATTCGAAGCGTTCGGCGGCGACATCGATCCGGAGGCGGTGCGCCTGACCCTGGAAAACGCCGAAAAAGCGGGGGTGGGGACGAGTGTCGCCGCCGCCGTCCAGGACCTGCGGGCGTTTCGCCCGGAAGGGGAAAACGGCGTGGTGCTCTGCAATCCGCCCTACGGCGAACGCCTCCTCGACGTGAAAGCCGCGGAGGAGCTCTACCGGATCATGGGCCGGGTGTTCCAGCCGAAAAAAGGGTGGACCTATGCGGTCATCAGCCCTCACGAGGATTTTGAGGCCCTGTTTGGACGCAAGGCGGACAAACGCCGCAAGCTGTATAACGGCATGCTCAAATGCCAGCTCTATTTGTATTATCGCGCCGGATAACGGCGGAGGGGTTTGGAGACCATGAGGGGATTACCGGAGGAAACCGGGCTGCTTTTTTCGAGAAAAGACCTGACGAGGCTGATGCTGCCGCTGATTATTGAGCAATTCCTCGCCGTGATGGTCGGCATGGCCGACTCGGCCATGGTATCGTCGGCGGGGCAGGCGGCCATGTCCGGGGTATCTCTGGTCGATATGCTCAACGTCCTGCTGATCAACCTGATGGCGGCGCTCGCCACCGGCGGTGCGGTTGTGACTGCCCAGATGCTGGGCGCGCGGGACCGGGACGGCGCGCGTGAATCCGTCCGCCAGCTTCTGGTCGTGTCGGTGGCGCTGTCCGGCCTGCTGATGATCGCCGTCCTGTGCTGTCAGGAACCCCTGCTCCGCCTGGTGTTCGGGCGGGTCGAGGACGACGTGATGCAGAGTGCCCTGACCTACTTTGCCATTTCGGCGATTTCGTATCCCTTTATTGCGCTGTACAACGCCTGTGCCGCGCTGTTCCGCTCGATGGGGGATTCCCGGACCACGATGATCGTCTCGGCGGGGATGAACGTTGTCAATATCGCGGGCAACGCGGTCCTGGTCTACGGCTTTCATATGGGGGTGGCGGGGGTGGCCCTGCCCTCCCTGGTTTCCCGGGCGCTGGCCGCCGTTGTGTTGCTGATCCTGCTGACCAATCCCACCCGGGAGATCTTCCTCGACTGGCGGGCAAAATGGCGGCTCAAATGGAGCCTCATCCGGAAGATCTTACATATCGGGATCCCGAATGGGCTGGAAAACAGCCTGTTCCAGATGGGCCGGATCCTGGTGCTGAGCATCATCACCACCTTCGGCACCCTGCAGATCGCCGCGAACCAGGTGGCCAACAATTTGTGTGCCCTGGGCTGTATCCCGGGGCAGGCCATCGGCCTGGCGATGATTACGGTGGTAGGGCAATGCGTCGGGGCGGGGGATTACCGCCAGGCCAGGCGGTATACCAAACGGCTGCTGGGAACCACATACCTGGTCGCCGGTGTGCTCAATGCGCTGATTCTGCTCGCCTTGCCGCTCCTTTTCAGGCTTTACGCCGTTCCCGCCGAAACCAAAGAGCTGGCGGCCGTCCTCGTCTTTATCCACGCGGGCAGCGGCATCCTGCTTTGGCCGGCGTCGTTCACCCTGCCGAACGCGCTCCGGGCTGCCAGCGACGTGCGTTTCACCATGGTGGTGTCGATTGTGTCCATGGCGGTTTTCCGGATCGGCACCAGTTATATTCTTGCGTTCGGCTTTCAGATGGGCGCCGTCGGGGTATGGTGCTCCATGGTCCTCGACTGGATCTGCCGGGTGATCTGCTTTGTCCTGCGCTTCCGGGGGCGCGCCTGGGAGAAAAAAGCCGGGATTGCTGCCCTGACCCCGCCGGACACCGCCCATCCGGAACCCGAATTGTAAAAAAATTATGAAATCTCAAAAAAAGCCGTCTTTGCCTCTTGATTTTTCCAATTTTCGGGCTAAAATAGATTTAGCACTCAAAACGGCGGAGTGCTAAATCTAGTACATGACTCTAAGGAGGATGAAAGTTATGATGATGAAGCCTCTGGCAGACAGGGTAGTCATCAAAATGGTGGAAGCCGAAGAGACGACGAAGAGCGGCATTATCCTGGCCGGCTCCGCGAAGGAGAAGCCCCAGGTGGCCGAAGTCGTGGCGGTCGGCCCCGGCGGCAACGTCGACGGCAAGGACGTGACCATGTATGTCAAGGCCGGCGACAGGGTGATTACCAGCAAGTACTCCGGCACCGAGGTCAAGATGGACGGTGTGGAATACACCATCGTCCGGCAGAGCGATATCCTGGCTATCGTAGAGTAATCGAGAATGTAGGAGGTAAACCGCTATGGCTAAACAGATTCTGTTCGGGGAGGACGCCCGCAAGGCCCTCCAGTCGGGTGTCGACCAGCTGGCCGATACCGTTAAAATCACCTTGGGGCCGCGTGGCCGCAACGTCGTGCTGGATAAGAAATTCGGCGCTCCGCTCATCACCAACGACGGCGTGACCATCGCCAAGGAAATCGAGCTCGAGGACGCGTTTGAGAATATGGGCGCCCAGCTCGTCAAGGAAGTGTCCACCAAGACCAACGACGTGGCCGGCGACGGCACCACCACCGCCACCCTGCTGGCCCAGGCGCTCATCCGCGAGGGGATGAAGAATGTCGCGGCCGGCGCCAACCCCATGGGGGTCAAGAAGGGCATCCAGTCCGCTGTGGACGCGGTGGTCGAAGAGGTCAAGAAGAATTCCAAGAAGGTCAGCGGCTCCGAGGATATCGCCTCCGCCGCGACCATTTCCGCCGGTGACGCTTTCATCGGCAAACTGATCGCGGAGGCCATGGAGAAGGTGTCCGCTGACGGCGTCATCACCGTCGAGGAATCCAAGACCGCGGAAACCTACACCGAAGTGGTGGAAGGCATGCAGTTCGACCGCGGCTACGTCACCCCCTACATGGTGACCGATACCGAGAAGATGGAAGCCGTCATCGACGACGCCTATCTCCTCATCACCGACAAGAAGATCTCCAACATCCAGGATATCCTGCCCCTGCTCGAGCAGATTCTGCAGGCGGGCAAGAAGCTGGTCATCATCGCCGAGGATATCGAGGGCGAGGCGCTGTCCACCCTGATCGTCAACAAGCTGCGCGGCACCTTCACCTGCGTTGCGGTCAAGGCCCCCGGCTTCGGTGACCGCCGCAAGGAAATGCTGCAGGATATCGCTATCCTCACCGGCGGCCAGGTTGTTTCCGAGGAGCTCGGCCTCGAGCTGAAGGAGACCACCATGGATATGCTGGGCCGCGCCCGCCAGGTGAAGGTCCAGAAGGAAAACACCATTATCGTGGACGGCATGGGCGACAGCGAGCAGATCAAGAACCGCGTCGCGCAGATCCGCGCCCAGATCGAGACCACCACCTCCGATTTCGACCGGGAGAAGCTGCAGGAGCGGCTGGCGAAGCTGGCCGGCGGCGTGGCGGTCATCAAGGTCGGCGCCGCGACCGAGGTCGAGATGAAAGAGAAGAAGCTGCGCATCGAGGACGCTCTGTCCGCGACCAAGGCGGCCGTGGAGGAAGGCCTGGTGGCCGGCGGCGGCGTGGCCCTGATCAGCGCATCCAAGGTCCTCGATTCGATGATCTCCACATCCGAGGGCGACGAGAAGACCGGCCTCAAGATCGTCAAAAAGGCGCTGGAAGAGCCCCTGCGCCAGATTGCGGCCAACGCCGGCCTGGAGGGCAGCGTGATCATCGATAAGATCGTCACCGCCAACAAGGTCAACTATGGCTTCGATTTCGCCAAGGAAGAGTATGTCGATATGTTCTCCGCCGGTATCGTCGATCCCACCAAGGTGGCCCGCTCCGCGCTCCAGAACGCCGCCTCGGTGGCTGCGATGGTGCTGACGACCGAGTCCTTGGTGGCGGACAAGAAGGAACCCGCTCCCCCGGCTCCGGCCGCGCCCGGCGGCATGGACGGCATGTATTGATCCGTCCGGCCCTGCTTAGCTGAAACAAGAAAAACGCCTCCGGCCATCGATGCGACGGCCGGAGGCGTTTTCTATCCGGATAAGGTGCTTATGGAATCAGACGAACATGCTCACAATACCACGCATGGCTGGCGCTATAAAAGCCGCATAGAGCATCGGATTCCTCCTGATAGGCGACAGGAATCTCATCTCGTACACGTTGAAGAATCTGGATATCCCTTGTAGCCTCATACTTTAATAGCAGGAGGTACCATTTTTGGGCTCTCTCACAGCAGCGGCGGTATTGGACTATGTATGCAGCGACGGCCTCTTCCGCGACCTCCCACGCTTTGCAGATATAGTTCAGGCTGAGAAGCAGCAGGGCGCGGTGCTCATACAGCCGGACGAACGTGGATGTCGGAAAGGAATCGGGTTCCTGCGTCTCGATCAGATGGTCCAGCTTGTCTTTTGCCCCCATCAAACAGGCGAGCCCGCGGTAAAACCGGTTGTTGCTGAGCACGGCCTGGCCGGCGTCGAAGTCCTGAATATCGATTTTCTTTCCCCAGACCTCGTTGACGATATTTTCCATCGCCATATAGGCGGCCCGGCCGGGAGAATAGGTGTCGCGCATCTTGATTTTCGAGAACGGGTATTGATAATGGGTGCTGTAGTACAGGCGGTGGTCGGGATGCTCGGCCAAATAGTCCAAAAACTGCCGGTGGGATGCCTGTACCTGTTCATAGGACCATAGATTTTCTTTCCAATGGTGTCCCTGCACTGCGGGGGTAAATAGAAGCTGCCGGTCATCGTCGTACCCGTAAAAAAGGGCTTCATGGTAGGCGGGCTCAGCGGCATCCCTTGACCAGTTGAGCTCGACCAAGGCATAAAAGCCGTCGTCGATGCAGTGTTTGATAATGTCGACAATCCTATCCGGCGGATCCTGTAAAACCGGGACTTCCTCGATCTGCAGAATATCCTCATAATATTCCGGCGGATAGAGGGCGTTCCACTCTCCAAAGCGGCAATCCCCGTAATTCGAATCGTAAAACAGCCGCAGATGAGATGCCAGCCACGCCTCACCGTGCGGGCTCGTCTGAATAATCGCCAGTTTTTCAAAAACCGAGCATTCTGACTCCACCATGGGATTCATCATGATGGGAAGCTCTTTTCTCACGCCGTCATCTCCCAACCTTCCATTATCATTACAAATAGTATACAAAAAACATACGGTTTTATCTAGGGTGTTTTTGTTCTAGAGCCTATAATATTTGCTGTCTTTCGTGCTTTTATCTGTCTTTTTCTGTCAACACTGAAAAACGGGGCGGCACAAAGGCCGCCCCGTCGGACTATCGAAAAAGTAGAAGAAGCGCATACGATGGCCCAAACGGCTGCGGTGAGTTTAGGATCCGTGTTTTCGAGGACACGCGCCTCGAAAACACTCCTTATAAGCGACAAAGGGCGGAAACACGGAGTGTTTCCGCCCTTTGTCAAGAGTAGGGGTGGACCTGACGGGGGCAGAGGGAACAAGGTGAGCGAAAGCGAACCGCCGTGATCCGGCGTCCCCGTCCAGCAGCTTGTCGACTTTGTCGACAAGTTCACGCGGCGGCACAAAAGCCGCCCCGTCCCTTACGATGGGTCTATGTTTTAGGCCGCTCTGTCTCCATGCAGGGCAACAAATCCGCAGCGTCCATGGCTGAAACCCTCGGTGTATAGGAATACGCCCTGAGAATGGGGAGATAAGCGGATCAGGATGCAGTCACTTTTCCTTTTTATCGGCGTTGTTTTTGCGAAGCACCAGATCGCTGATCAGAGCCGCGATGACGCCGCTTGCCAAAACCACCGGCGCAATCGAAAGGAAGCCGTCCGAATACGCCAGGGCCTGTAAGGGGTTGGGAACATAGAGAGCGATCCGATAGGTTACCCCTGCGTCCAGATACAAGACGGCGGTGAACTGCAAGGCCCCCTGAAGTATGTACCGGGAAAATTGATGGAAGGACGAGACCTGCTCCCGTATGAAGGCCATACAAGCCTTTGCCATTTTCAAGATTACCAGCCCCTTGCTCTTTTCAGGATGGATTGGTCATGCTATACTGAATGGGAGCCCCTTTATGGATGGCTCATTCTACTCCAATTGTAACATGGCACCTCCTCTGTCTCAATGGACAAGATTTGCCATGGAAAGGGTTGCGTATGATCAGAATCGGAGCGTCTACAGCCAATTTCTATCCGGAACTGACGGAGAAGGCATTGGATCATGTATTGTCGTGCGGATTTCGCACTTTGGAAGTGTTCGTCAACACAGAGTCGGAGCTGTCGCCGCGTTTTACCCATATGCTCCGGCAAAAGGCCGATGCAGCCGGGGCACGGATTGTGTCCCTGCACCCCTATTCCTCTGGATACGAGCCGTTTTTGCTCTATTCCGCCTATGCCAGGCGATTTGAGGACGGCAAGGCGTTGTATACCCGTTTTTTCGAGGCCGCGGCGGAACTGGGCGCCTCTATTGTGGTGATGCACGGAGACCGGCAGGATAGTGTGCTTCCCATGGAAGAGTCCATTTCCCGTTTTGAAGAGTTATATGATTGCGGGGTGCGGTACGGAGTCCGGCTCGCGCAGGAAAATGTGGTGCGGTTCCGGTCGTCGGATAACGCCTATCTGCGGGCCATGCGGGACAGGCTCGGCGAAAAAGCCCATTTCGTCCTCGACCTCAAGCAGGCGGTGCGATGCGGCCATACGCTCGACGATGTGATAGGGGCGATGGGGGAACACATCGCGCATGTACACGTCAGTGACCATGATGCCGAACGGGACTGCCTGCCGCCCGGACGGGGAGAAACCGATTTCCAGCGGCTGATATCCCGCTTGCGTGAACAGCGGTTCCACGGCACAATGGTGGTGGAGCTTTACCGCGGCAATTTCGAAAAAGCGCAGGATCTTGTAGATAGCCGCCTTTTCCTGGAAGAGCAGATTTTTCAGATAATGTGAAAAATAATCTCATTTTTTCACAAGTCAGTGCCTAATGATTGGGAAATTATCCTTAATTATTTTAAAATATTTTAGTATTTTTGAGCGAATATAGGTTCTTCATAGGATTAACATTGACAAGTGTTACCCGAAATGCTATTTTAAGATGCGGTGAAAATCACACACAAATTCTATGGGGAAGAGGAGGAATGAGAGAGTGTTCGCAAATGTTGACGACTACGAAATAGCGACAAGTACATGCCGAACGGAAGGCGTGTCGGAAATGGAAACCTACGGCTTGAAATTACTTGTCCGTGGTCAGCCAATGGTGGAAATTTCCGACCTTGACCGCAACCGTGACGTGGTGGTCGGCTTTGGCGAGAGGCTGAAACAGAAAACGGTGGACCTGGAAGAGATACCGTTTCTGGTAGATGATTATTTAGGAGAGGTATACGGCCCTCCTTTTTTATAAAATAAGGTTGCTATTAGAAAAACAAATATGGTATAATCATCCAAGGACATACAAGGATATACCGTCTATCAATATGTATGGATTTTTGCCAGAGGTGATTGCCATGAAATGTCCTTATTGCGGCTACGCGGAGAGTAAGGTCATCGATTCCCGGCCGACGGATGAGGATTCCCGAATCCGCCGCCGCAGAGAATGCCTGAGTTGTGCCAACCGATTTACCACCTATGAAGCGGTGGAGAATCTTCCCATTATTGTGGTAAAAAAAGACCGGTCGCGGGAATTATTCGACCGGAACAAGCTATTCAATGGTATGCTGCGGGCCTGTGAGAAACGGCCGGTCTCCATCGAAACGCTGGAAAAGGCAGTGGACGATATCGAGATGCAGCTCCAGAACTCCCTCGAAAGGGAAGTATCGGCCACGGTTATCGGGGAGTATGCGATGGAGAAGCTCAAGGCCATCGATGAAGTCGCGTATGTGCGGTTCGCTTCCGTTTACCGGCAGTTCAAGGATATCAACTCGTTTCATGAGGCGATCAGCACCCTTCTTGAGGACAAAGAATAGGAAGGGGTCAAAAGCCGTCTGCCAGGGGCAGACGGCTTTTGTTATGCCTGGCGGAAGGCGGGAAGGAACCAGAGGGCGGCGATTAAAAACAGCTGTAGTGCCAGGATCAGGGGAAGCCCGATCATAAATTTTTTGTGCAAGGTCTTATGGCGGATCGCTTTCATGGTGATGAACATGCACAGGCTCCCGCCCGGCAGCCCCAATAGCAAGAGGTTCGCCTCCGGAATCCGGCGGCGGTGGCGGCGGGCGGCGCATTTATCCCAGACGGTGGCACAGACCGAGACAAGGCTGATGAGCGCCAGATAAGCGGCCGGAATCCAGAGCGGCAGGCCGATAGGCTGTATGACGGCAGGCATACCATATCCCTCCCCGCGTTCTATCGTGTTCGTTCAGGTCATATGGTATCATAGGACGCGGAAGGTTTGCTGTCAAGCAGGAAATCGGCCATAGGTTGTCCGGCTTAGGGAGCCGCCGGGGCGAAGCGGCCCGAACCGCGTCACACGAACCGACGGTTATCCGGCAGGAGCCGCGGCTCCGGGGATAGGGGCAGCCGGCCATACTGACGGCTGTTAAAGTATGGAAAAAGCAAAGAATTTGTCGGAACCGGTTGACCGGAATGGTCACAGGCAGTAGAATATAAAATAGGCAATCTTGTTTTCATGGGACATGGGAGGAAGAGGATGAGACGTCTCAAACTAGTCGGGCCGCTCCTTTTGGCCGCGGCTCTTTGTTTCCAAACGGGCTGTTTCCGCCCCTATACCCTTCCCGAGAGCAGCGGCGGGGAAACGGTGCAGACTCTCGGTACCATCGGGACGAGCTATACGACGGATGCGTCGGATACGCAGGCCGACACGACGGGGGAGGACACCACCGGTTCTGCCGTCACGGACGGGTCCTCGTCGGATGCCTCACAGGGGCCGTCCGCATCGTCGGGAACACGGCCGTCGACGGCCGTCACCACGCCGGCCGCTTCCGGCAGTGGGAGTACGGCGACCACGGCTGCGCCGACCAACCCGCCGTCCCCGCCTGCCCCCTCCGAGATGAAGGGTGTATGGGTGTCTTACATAGAGCTGAATACGATATTCAAAAACAAGACGGAATCGGCCGCCAAGCTCGCGATTGACCAGATTATGGACAACTGCGTGTCATATGGGCTCAACACGGTCTTTTTCCATGTGCGCGCCAACAGCGACGCCTATTATAAATCGTCCCTGTTCAAGCCGGCCGCCTCAGTGGCCAATCTCATAGGCAACGGCTTCGACCCTCTGGCCTATGCCGTCGCCTCCGCCCACAGCCGGGGGCTGCAGCTCCACGCCTGGGTCAACCCGTACCGGATCGGTTCCAATCTGTCCTATCGTGTCTCCGGGGTGGACTATTTCCAGAAGGGAGACAAATATTATTACGTCCCCACCTCTGCCGGCGCGCAGAAGCTGATCCTCGACGGACTGCGGGAGCTGACCCTGAACTACGCGATCGATGGGATCCAGTATGACGATTACTTTTATCCGACCGGGCTGATGTCCTCATCGGTTGAAAGCTTTGAAGAGGCGGACTATGCGGCATCCGGAAGGAAGCTGAGCGTGGCCGACTGGCGGCGCGCCGCCGTGGATGCGCTCATCTCCGGCAGTTACCAGGTGGCGCATGCCAAGAATATCGTGTTCGGGGTTTCTCCCTCCCATGATTATAATAAAACCTATTCCCAGATGTACGCGGATACGCACAAATGGCTTGCCCAGCCGGGCTATGTCGATTATATGTGCCCGCAGATCTACTTCGGCTTTCTCCACGGGAGTTCTCCGTTTGATAAGATGGTGGATCAATGGTTTGCCCTGCCCCGTGCGTCCGGAGTACAGCTGTACGTGGGGCTGGCGATCTACAAGGGCGGGATTGCCGACGATACATGGGCCGGTTCGGGACGAAATGAGTGGGCGACCCATAACGATATCATGAAACGATCGGTGGAATACCTGCGGGCGAAAAAGGTTCCGGGTATGATTTTCTATAGCTATACGTATTTTGAATCCGCCAGGGAAGAAGCGGAAAATCTGCTCCCCCTTCTCCGGTAACAGGAAATTGGAAACGGCCCGTTCGGGCGGAAAGGTTTGGTATCCGGTATGGCAAAACATGCGCGGCGCGCGCCTGTCCCCAAAAAACTCCTCATCGGCTCGGCCATTTCGGCCGGCGCCGTGCTGATCATTGTGCTGGCCGTCCTGCTCCTGCACAATGGGCTGCTCGAGACGCTGGCGGGGGTGTTCGGCCCTCCGGCCGCGTCGGATGTTTCCGCGCCGCCGGACCCCTCTTCGCCGCTGAGCGAGGAGCCCGCGCCTCCGGAACCTGAACCGGAGCCGGAGCCCGTGTACGCATATCCCGTCGAGATGCGGGGGGCGTTTCTGACAGCCGGGACCGATTACTGGACCTCGGACAAGGATACGGCTGGAACCGTCAAGGGACAGATCGACGCGGCCCTGGCTTCGATGCTGGAATGGGATTTCAACACCGTGTTCGTCCCGCTGTCGAAAGGGGACCGGGCCCTCTATTCCTCACAAGTGCTGGAAACCGCTTCCCTTCCGGATGAGGACGGCGGCGTGTTCGATCCGCTCCGCTATATCCTGACCAAGGCAAAGGAGAACAGCCTGTATGTGTACGGGGTGTTCGATTTCCATATGTCGGACAAAACCTATTGGGATCCGACTCTCGCGGCGGATGCGGACAAAATGGTGTCGATGGTCAAGGAGGCGGCACCGCTTTACGGCTTCGACGGGTATCTGCTGGGCAACGTCAGCATGGCGGGTGGCACGACCGGGAACGCTGAGGCGTTCGCCGCCCAGACGGCCTTTGACAACATCAACGCTTTTACAGCCGACGCGGTTACAGGGGTGGTGAGGCGCGCCGTTGCCGCCATCCGGGAGGCGGACCGCAATTTTTACATCGGCTTGCTCTCCCGCGGAATCTGGGCCCACAAATCGGTCGACGAAAAAGGGTCGGATACCGCCAGCTATTATGAAGAGATGACCGACGGCCATGCCGACACCCTCGCCTGGGTGGAGGAGGGGCTGTTCAATTTCGTCATGGTGAAGAATTTTACGTCCACCGTGCACCGCTCGGCGAGCTTCGGCGCGGTGCTGAACTGGTGGTCGGCTGTCTGTGAGAGAACGGGGACCCCCCTGTATATCTCCCACGCCGCCTCCAAAGTCGGGGGAAGCGAAACCGGATGGAATTCCCCCAGCCAGCTTTCCGAGCAGCTCCTGGCCTGCCGGGGATCCGCGGCATGGAAGGGGAGTGCCTACGATTCGGTGGCGGCCCTGCGCGCCGACCCCTCCGGCAGCACGACGGCGTTAATCAAAGCATATAAAGGGACGATCCTCTCCGAGTATATCTCCGACACCCTCAAGGTTACGGCGCCGTCTAAAACGACGTATACCACCAACGAGTCAGGGGTATCCTTCCAGGGCAGCGCCGACCCGAATTTCCCGCTGACGATCAACGGGGAGACGATCGAGCTGTCGGAACACGGCTTTTTCTCTCAGGATTATACCCTGAACCCCGGCGTCAACACCTTCACGCTGTCCCACAAGGGAAAGACCGTCACCTATAAGGTCACCTATAAGGTGGTCGTGCTCCAGAGCATGACCCCGACTTCGGACATGGCGTTCGACGGGGGCGGTATCATCATCATCAATGCAGTGGCGCGCAAAGGGGCATCGGTGTCGGCCACTGTGGGCGGCACTAAGGTCAAGATGGTGGAGGCGCCTGTCAAGGAAGAGGATTCCGGCAGTGAGGAATCCGAATTTATGAATTATTCGGGTGAATTCGAGCTGCCGGCCGGGATACCTGGAAGGACGCAGAATCTCGGCGCCGTGACGGTCACCGCCTCTTATAACGGCCTGACCGAAAGCAAGACCGGCGGATCCATCACGGTCAACGCCCTGCCCGAGGTGGAACGTCCCGAAGTCGACCTGCCCGGGACCCTTGACGGTCTGCAGACCTTGTCGCCGACCCTGGGCCAGGGGGGACAGGTGACCTCCGGGAAGGTGGCAGTCATTACGGCCGAATATGCGGAGACCTTCCTCGGTACCACTACCGACGATTATTCCCGTCCCTACAATTCGCAGCTTCCCAAAGGGACCACCGACTGCTATGTCAAGACGGTATACGATACCGGCAATACCGGCTATTCCTACTATCTTTTCGCCTCGGGGCGGCGGGTGTATCAGAAGGACGCGCAGCTGTTCGGCAGCGAGGGATTTAACGCCAATGTCCTGGGCACTCCGGCAGTGAAAGTCAGCAAGAGCCACACCATGCTGACCGTCAGCCCTCAGTGGCGGATCCCCTTCAACGTCAAGCTGGCGCCCCAGAAATACAGCAACGATTCGCTGACCAGCCGTCCTAATTATTCTATCCGGAACACCGGGCTGACGGCGGACTATGTGGATGTCACCTTCTATTACGTGTCGTCTGTGGGCGCCGCGCCCGATTTTTCGGACAGTCCTCTCATCCGTTCGGCGGAATGGATCCAGGAAGGGGACACCGCCTGGACCCTGCGCCTGCATCTGCGGCACAAGGGGGCGTTTTACGGTTTTTCGGAGGTTTGGGATAATGACGGCAATCTGCATCTGTCCTTCCTCAACCCTGCCGATATTGCCTCGAATTCCTCATCCAAGCCGCTGGAAGGGGTATATATCCTGCTGGATCCGGGTCACGGCGGCCCCTATGAGAAGCCGTCCGAGGCCAAGCTCAACCTGGACTATGCCAACAAGCTCCGGGAGAATCTCACGGCCCTGGGTGCCAGGGTGGAGATGACCCGGACGGCGGATGTGGTTTTGGATCTCGAAGACCGTCCGGCCCTGACCCATAACCGGGGATACCATCTCCTCATCAGCATCCACATGGACGCCGCCAATAACAGCAAGGCCACCGGGGCCTCCATCCATTTTTACAGCGAGTATGGATATGAGGCTGGCCAGAAACTGTACGACAGGGTCCATGCGGCGGAGACCCAGTATGGCGTGGGAACCACGGCGGCGGGCACTCCCCGGGCCGAGCCGGTGAGGTGGAATACCCTGTACATCAACCGTATGGTCCATGATATGCCGTCTGTTCTGATTGAATGCGGATTCCAGACGAACAAAACGGATATGGAATGCCTGATAAAGCCCGAATATCGGGATAAGCTGATGCAGGCGGTGACGGACGGCGTGGTGGACTATTTCAGCAGCATGCCCGCCAACAGCGGAGCCCGTGCGGCCTCGGCGCCCCTAAGCGTCCCGGATGCCGCTCCCGTTTCCCGCCGCGAGGATTAGAATCGGAGTCCGGCCCGTCCGACTGGGGACGGGCCGGATTTTGTGTGTGAAAAACGGTTTGTTTTTTGCCGGGGATATGCTATAATAGCAGCAGCTTGTTCCGGCGTTTGGGCAGAAATGCCGGCCAATCCGTCCGGTCCGCGCGACAAATTCATCTGAATATTGGGGTTGGATATTATGAATCGACCGGAAGATCCCCGGCCTCGCCAGGAAAAGCGGGAGCTTCAGGCGGACCGGGATATGGTGACGGGCCGCAATGCCGTCCATGAAGCGCTCAAATCCGGGCGCAGCCTGGATCACGTTTTGGTCGCCAAGGGGGAGCGGAGCGGCAGCATCCGGCCTCTCCTCGCCGCCTGCCGCGAACGCGGCATCCCGGTCAAGGAGGTGGATTCCCGCAAGCTCGACCAGCTGTGCGGGCCGCATCATCAGGGAATCGCCGCCGTCGCCGCCTGCAAGGAGTACGCGGAGCTGGAAGACCTGTTCGCGGCGGCGGAACGGTCCGGAGAACCGCCGTTTTTTGTGATCTGTGACGGGATCGAGGACCCGCATAACCTCGGCGCCATCCTCCGCTCTGCGGAGGCGGCCGGCGTACATGGCGTGATCGTGCCCAAGCGGCATGGCGCGGGGCTGACCTCCGCGGTGTACAAAGCGTCGGCTGGAGCGGTGGAGTACGTGCCGGTGGCACGGGTGGCCAACATCACCCAGACGATACGGGATATACAGAAACGGGGCGTATGGGTATACGGCCTCGATATGGACGGCGAGACCTGGTGCACGGCGGATTTGCGCGGCGCCGCGGCGCTGGTGGTGGGCTCGGAAGGAAAGGGGATCAGCCGTCTGGTAAAGGATACCTGCGACCACTTGGTTTCGCTGCCGATGTCCGGGCGGATCGGTTCACTGAATGCTTCGGTCGCGTGCGGCATCCTGCTGTATGAGGGGCTGCGGCAGCGCCGGAATCTGATGGCCCGCTGATCTTGATGAGAGCGTGGGGGTTTGTATGGACAGGAATGGACAAAAACCGGCATACGATATCGAGGAAATTCTGGAAGAAGCCCGCCGGATGAAAACCAGCGCGGCGGCAAAAGCTTCCACGGCTCCGGCCGCCTCTCCTGCACCGATTCCGGCCATGCCGGAAAAACCGGCGGCCCCTGTGCAGACGCCTCCTCCGGCCCGCTCCTCCCGGCCCCGTCTTCTTCTGGAACAGGAGGAGGCGCAGGGAAAGGAGGAACCGGACAAGCCCCGCCGGGGCATATTCGGGCGTAAAAAAGGGTACGAAGAACCGGACATGGAAGAGCCGGGATACGCGCCCGCGCCGTCCCGTCCCGCCCTGGCCGCGGAGGATGAAGATGACGTGCGCGTCTATGTCCCGCCGGTGAAAAAAACCGTCCTGCCTGCGTCTGAAAAGGAAGAGCTCCCTCCGGCATCGGTCAAGGAGCCGCCCAAGGTGGTGGTGGGACCGGTGGTGCATCCGGTGCCGCCCATGCCGAAAACCACGCGTCCCCGGCCTCTTCCGGCCGAAGATGCCGCCCGTACACGGGTGATGCCGGCCGCGCCGCCGGTCCCCTCCGTCCCCGAACCGTCCGAGGATCCTCTGGAAGAGGGACAGCTGCGTCTGGATGAGCTTGTGGATGAAGAGGGGCAGCCGGACAGCGAAGAGGAGCTGGAGGCCCGCCTCTCCAAGGTGCGGCAGGAAAAAATGGAACATTTTGCCCGGCAGAGGCTCAGCGTGTCGGGTGGTTTTAAGCTGGCCGGGGAGGAAGAGGAAAACGATCCCGCCGAAGAGGCGGAGGAATATGAGGAAGTCGAGCTGGAGGACTATACCAGCTATGCGGATACCGAGGCGGTGCAAAACGAACTCTCTTATCGCCGGAGGACGGGCTGGATCGTCCTGGCCCTGACGGGTATTCTCGAGGGCCTGCTGCTGTGGCTGACGGTGATGACCTTCATCACCCCCGCCCTCCCCATCGATCCGATCTGGTTTTTGTCGATCCACCTGTTTGTCCTGGGCGTGATGCTGGTTCTCAACCACCGGATGGTGGGCGGCGGGCTGGCAGGGCTGTTCCGGCTCAAGGCCGATGCGGACAGTGCGGTTTCCCTGGCATCATGCGTCGCGTTCCTCCACACCGCCCTGCAGTTTGCCAATGTCGAAGCCCTTGCGGCCGGGACGGTCCCTCTCATGGCCGGAGTGGCGGGGCTGGGGATCCTGCTCGGAGCGGCGGGCAAACAGATGCGGATTTCCCGCATTTGCGAGAATTTTCGATTTGTCTCCCATCCGGGTGAAAAATATGCGGCCCGCCTGATCGAAGATCCGCATGTGGCGGTGGAGGTCGGCCGGCCGGCGGTGGCGATGGGCGAACCGGAAGTGGCCTATTTCCGGCGTTCCGGTTTTTTGTCCCATTTCCTTGAACATTCCTATGAGCCGGACGTCTGTGACCGGGTGATGCGGGTATTTGTCCCCCTTATGCTGGCCGCCGCCATCGCTGCGGCCGCCGCCTATGCCGTAATGAACGGCGTGTCGTCCTGGATGAATGCGGTCACCCTGTTCTGCGGTATGGTGTGCCTTTCCGCCCCGGCCGCAGCGGTGACGGCTGCGAACCTCCCTTTGCTGCGGGCCGCGAAAAAAAGCCTGCGCTGGGGCGGGATGCTTTCGGGCTGGAAGGCGGTGGAGGCGTTTGGGAATCCGCATGCCCTGGCGGTGGACGCGCTGGAGGTCTTCCCGAGTGAAAGCGTATTGCTGCATGGGATTAAGACATTTTCGGGCGCCCGCATCGACGAGGCGATCCTGGATGCGGCGTCGGTGACCATCCGGGCGGGGGGACCCCTGTCGAGTGTTTTCCGCCGCGTGATCGAAAACAAAGTGGAACTCCTTCAAGAGGTCGACACCCTGGTGTACGAACAGGACATGGGCCTGTCCGGCTGGGTCAGCGGCCGGAGGGTATTGGTCGGGTCCCGCCGCCTGCTGGAAAACCACGGCGTGGACGTACCGTCCCGTGATTATGAGGGCCGGTATGCCAAGGATGGGCGCAAGCTGGTGTATCTCTCCATCGGCGGCGAATTATCCGCGATGTTCGTCATCAGCTATGTGGGGGACGAGGGGATGGCCCGTGCCCTGCACGGCCTGACCAAGCGGGGCATTACCCTGCTGGTGCGCACCTGCGATCCCAATGTGACCGAGGAGCTCATCTGTTCGGTATATGAGCTCGATCCGTATTACGTCGAGGTGCTCGGTGCGACGGCCGGCCGCTCCTACAGCAACCTGGTCAAAGGCTGCGAACCCGAGTCTGAGGCGGTGCTCGCGTCCAACGGGCGCCTGGAAGGGATGGCGGATTCCCTGGCCCGCTGCAGCCGGCTGCGCACCGGCGCCGTCCTTGCGGTGGTGCTGCAGGTGGTCGGCGGGGTGCTGGGCCTCGTGTTGGGGATATATCTCGCCTTCCGTTCAGGACAGCCGTTCCCACCGCTGTATTCCCTGGCGTATTTGATGGGCTGGGCGGTCCTGACTTGGATGGTGCCGGTTCTCCTGCGCAAATCCTGACTTTCCCGGACATTGTTTGTACATAACTGCCAAAATCCTCCTCTGCCGTTGGTGCAGAGGAGGATTTTTTTCTCCGTTCACACTTTTTTTATTGAATTCCCATTGCTGATAGGATATAATTATCAAAGCATACAAGCTGTTTGGTTTGTATTTTGTATAATTTAGCTCATATTGCGTCGCCTTTCGTTGAAAGGAGACGCAATTCATAGGAAAGGGGAGTCCAAACATTGAAACAGTACACCGCGAAGAACATCCGCAACGTGGCGCTGGCCGGCCATGCCGGCTCCGGCAAAACCTCGCTGGCCGAGGCCGCTTATTACCTGTCGGGTGCCTCCGACCGGCTGGGCCGGGTGGCGGACGGCAATACCGTGTGCGACTTCGATCCGGAGGAAATCCGGCGGAAGGCCTCGGTTTCCCTGGCGCTCCTGCCGGTGGAATGGAAGGACACCAAGATGAACCTGCTGGACACCCCCGGACTCTTTGATTTTGCGGGCGGAAAAAGCGAAGGCTTCCGCGCGGCCGGCAGCACCGTTATTGTGGTGTCCGGCAAAAGCGGTGTGACCGTGGGGGCGGAAAAGGCCTTTGACGCCGCAACCAAAAAAGGCATTGCCAAGCTGTTCTTCGTCAACAAACTGGACAACGAAAACGCCGATTTTTACAAGGTTTTTGAGGAACTCAAGACCCGGTTCGGACCGATGGTCTGCCCCCTCGTGGTGCCCTATGTGGAGGACCGGCGGGTGCAGTGCTATGTCAATCTGCTCGAGTATAAGGCCTATGCGTATGAGAACGGCAAGGCGGTGGAACGCCCGCTGCCCGACATGGGGCATCGCCTGGACGGCCTGCGCACCGCGATCAACGAGGCGGTCGCGGAGACCGATGAAGAGCTGATGGAAAAGTATTTCTCCGGCGAGGACTTCACGCCCGAGGAACGGATCAAGGGCTTGGCGACCGGCATCCGCCGGGGTGAAATCGCGCCGGTGTTCTGCGGTTCGGCGCAGGAGCTCGAAGGCGTCGACCAATTGCTGAACGGCCTGATCTGGCTCGCCCCCTGGGCCGAAACCGTGGCGGGGGAGACCGGCACCGATGCGGCAGGCAACCCGGTCGAAATCGAGCCGAACGAGACCGCGCCGGTTTCGGCCGTGGTCTTCAAGACCGTGGTGGATCCCTTTGTGGGAAAACTCCTGTATTTTAAAGTGGTCAGCGGCAAAGTGCTCCCCGATATGACCCTGCTCAACACCCGTACCGGTGCCACCGAGAAGCTCGGCAAGCTCTTCGCCGTCCGGGGCAAGAAGCAGGAGGAGGTCCCCTCGGTCGGGGCCGGGGATATCGGCGCGGTGGCCAAGCTCAACGCGACCAACACCGGCGATACCCTGTGCGATCCCGCCCATCCGGTCACGCTGCCCGGCGTCTCATTTGAAGAGCCCTGCCTTTCCATGGCTGTCTTCGCTAAGAAGAAGGGCGACGAGGAAAAGATCAATTTCGGGCTCAACCGCCTGATGGAAGAGGATCCGACCATCACCTACGAGACCAATGCCGAGACACGGGAATCCATCCTCTCCGGCCTGGGCGAGCAGCATCTCGATGTGGTCGTATCCAAGCTGAAGAGCAAATTCGGTGTCGAGGTTACGCTGGCCGTGCCTAAGGTGCCCTATCGTGAAACCATACGGAAAAAGGTCAAGGTGCAGGGCCGGCATAAGAAGCAGTCGGGCGGACACGGCCAGTTCGGTGACGTCTGGGTGGAATTCGAGCCCTGTGATAGTGATGACCTGGTGTTTGAAGAGACGGTGTTCGGCGGCTCCGTGCCGCGCAACTACTTCCCGGCAGTGGAAAAGGGACTGCGGGAAAGTGCCAAAAAGGGGGTGCTCGCCGGATTCCCGATGGTCGGGGTGAAAGCCACCCTCGTCGACGGCTCCTACCATCCGGTCGATTCCTCCGAAATGGCCTTCAAAACGGCGGCCAACCTGGCGTATAAGGCGGGGATTCCCCAGGCCTCGCCGGTGCTGCTCGAACCGATCGGGATGCTCAGCGTCTACGTTCCGGGGGACAGCACAGGGGATATCATGGGAGATATCAACAAGCGCCGCGGCCGGGTGCTCGGTATGAACCCGGCCGATGACGGCCTGACTTGCGTCGAGGCGGAGGTACCTATGGCCGAGATGGGGGACTATTCCACCATGCTCCGCGCGCAGACACAGGGACGCGGCTATTTCCGTTTCCGGTTCGAGCGGTATGAGGAAGCGCCCATGAATGTGGCGCAGAAGGTTATTGAACAGTATAAGGAAGCGGAAGAGGAGTAAGCGGTTTGTTGGTTATAAGGGGGCGCTGCAGGCTTATCGCTTTGCAGCCCCCCTTTTTCACGCAAATTCATAAATTATACTTGAATTTCCCCCGATTGTAGGGTAGAATAAGGGACAGTTAGGATAATGGAGGAATATTACAATGGTTTCAGCAGGTGATTTCCGCAACGGCGTGACCTTTGAGATGGACGGCAACGTCTATCAGATCATCGAATTCCAGCATGTCAAGCCGGGCAAGGGCGCCGCTTTCGTGCGCGCAAAAATTCGCAATGTCATCGCGGGGACGGTGGTGGAGCGCACGTTCAACCCCAATGAGAAATTCCCCACCGCGTTTGTCGAACGCAAGGATATGGAATACTCCTACTCCGACGGCGATCTGTATTACTTCATGGATCAGGAGACGTATGAGCTTCTCCCCATTGGGCGGGACGTCCTCTCCGACAACTTCAAGTTTGTCAAGGAGAACATGCTCTGCAAGGTGGCTTCCTATAAAGGCAAGGTGTTCGGTGTGGAACCCCCGAACTTTGTCGAGCTCCAGGTCACCAAAACCGACCCTGGTTTCAAGGGCGACACCGCCACCAACGCCACCAAGCCCGCCACCCTCGAGACGGGGGCGGAGGTCCGGGTGCCTCTCTTCATTGATGAAGGGGAGATGATCCGGGTGGATACCCGCACGGGCGAATATATGGAACGCGCATAATCCCCGTTGTTTTAGGCAACCTATCCGGGGTACGGCTGCGGCCGTTTCCGGATTTCAACCGCCGGCCCGTTCGTTCGGGCCGGATGACATGTAAGGAGGGACAGCACATGACTGTCACGGAAAAAGTCGCATATCTCAAGGGCCTGATCGAGGGCTTCGCAATCGATGAAAACTCCAAGGAAGGCAAGCTGCTCAAAGCGGTGATGGATGTCTTGTCGGATCTGGCTGTGAGCGTGGAGGATCTCGAGGATTACACCGCCGAGCTGACCGAGCAGGTGGATGCCATCGATGAGGATCTCGACACCCTGGAGGACGAGGTCTACGGTGATGAGGACGACGGCTGCGGCTGTGAGGACTGTGAAGACGAATTCTACGACATCTGCTGCCCCAATTGTGACGAGGAGTTCTGTGTCGACGAGGAAACCCTGTTGGAGGGCGGCATCGAATGCCCGAACTGCGGCGAGCATCTCGAATTCGACATCGACTGTGATTGCGAGGACGAGGAATGCGGCTGTGATTGCTGCCACGAAGAAGAGGATAAATAAGACTCCGTGAATGAAGGGTGCCGGTGCGGTCGTACCGGCACTTTTTTATACGGGGAGGATGCGTATGGACAGAGGATCCGCCATTCGTCCAAGGCACTGATCATCCGGGATGGGGAAATGCTGGACGATGAGGGGGATGTGTTCTGTATTCTGCCCGGAGGGGACAGGAGCCGGGGGAATGCCTGCCGGACGCCGTCCGGCGGGAGGTCGCAGGGGAGATCGGACTGGACGTGATCCCAAAGGACCCCGTATTCGTGGTGGAGGGCCTCCGCGGCGAGCCTTTCCACCGGGTGGATCTGGTCTTTTTGTGCGACTATAACGGCGTCCTGGGGCATGTGGCCCTCTATGGTGCTCGGAATCAAACCGGGTGGGAGTGGCTCGACATCAAAACCCTGCCCCGCCAGCCGCTTTATCTTCCAAATTGCGCGGGCAAATCCGCAGGCTCTACCGTAATGAGCCTTACACGACGTATTTGGGATGTGAGGAGCCAGGTGATCCGGAATGGTGCGAATAGACGAGTATATCAGCCGGGCCGTATGCCTCCTGCGGGATACCTTTGCAGACCGCCTGCTTTATGTCGGCTTGCAGGGGAGCTATAGCCGGGGGGAAGCGGATGAGAACAGCGACATCGACCTGATGGTGGTGCTCGACGAGCTGACGGCCGGTGATCTGGAGGTGTACCGGGGCCTGCTTGCCCGGCTGGGGGAGGCAGAAAAATCCTGTGGTTTCCTCTGCGGACGGGGAGAGCTTTTCAACTGGAACACCTGTGAAATCTGCCAGATTCTCCATGAAACGGACGACATCCTCGGCCGGCTGGCCGATCTGGTACCGTCTTACACCGAGGAGGATGTCCGTCAGCATGTCAAGCTGAGCGTGGGCAATCTGTACCACGCCCTCTGCCACCGGGCCGTCCACGCGGCGGATGGATGGGACGCGGACGGGCTGCGGGACGCCTATAAGCCCGTTCTGTATATCCTGCAGAACCGCGTCTACCTCGAAACCGGGGTGTATTGGAAAACCAGGAGGGAGTTGCTGGCCCATTTGGACGGCATCGATGCGGAGGTCCTCCAAACGGCAGCCGCATTGAAGGCAGGGGATACCATGGACGCCGGGGAGGCGTTCCGCCTGCTCTTCACCTGGTGCCAGACGACCCTGCAAAACACATAGATTGTTGGCCGCCCGATCAGTCGGAGGTTCAGGGGGAATGCCCCCTGACGCTTCTTTTCTCCTATTCCTTTATAACACAACCCGTGGCCTCATATACAAGGCAAAGATACGGGAGAATTTGCCGGTTTTCTCTTCATAAAAACCGGCGGCAGCCGTATCTCCTTAGTCTTCCCATATTCAGGGCTGCGTTCCGGAATTGTTCCCTGGTAGAGTGGGGGGTTCCTATAGGTTTAAACGCAGCAAAAAGCGGCCGGGCCCAATTGGGCCCGGCCGCTTTTTGTTTTTTTCCGTCCAGGTACAGGTTTGGCCATCCTACGGACTTCCGGTATGGAAAACGGGGGGCGTGCCTCCTTTTTTCCTATTTCATTCGGTTTTGCCGATGTCTCGGCGGTAGTGGGCTCCCTCAAAGTCGATATGGCCCACCGCTTCATAGGCCTTTTTCAGCGCTTCGTCCAGCGTCGGGGCCGCCGCCGTGACCCCCAGCACCCGGCCACCGTTCGTGTAAAAACACCCGTTCTCATATTTGGTGCCGGCATGGTAAACAACGGCGCCGGGTACCTGGCCCTGTTTATCCAGGCCCCGGATAGGAAGTCCCTTTTTGTAGGCGGCGGGGTACCCGCCCGACGCCATCACCACGCAGGCGCAGGCATCCTCGCTCCATTCGATGGGCAGCTCAGCCAGCCGTTCCTCCCGCACCGCCTCGAGGATGTCGATCAGATCGGTTTTCAATCGGGGCAGCACCACCTGTGTCTCGGGATCCCCGAACCGGCAGTTGTATTCGATGACCTTCGGTCCGTCGGGGGTGAGCATCAGGCCGAAATACAGGCAGCCCTTGAAGGGCCGGCCCTCGGCGTTCATGGCTGCGACAGTGGGCAGGAAGATATGCTCCATGCACCAGGCGGCCTGTTCCTCGGTATAGAAAGGATTGGGGCTGATGGTCCCCATGCCGCCGGTGTTGGGGCCCATGTCCCCGTCGAAGGCCCGCTTATGGTCCTTGGAGGACACCATCGGCCGCACCGTTTTGCCGTCGGTGAAGGCCAGCACCGACACCTCGGGACCGGTGAGGAATTCCTCCACCACCACACGGGAACCGGAGGCGCCGAATACCCGGTCCTCCATGATGTCGTGTACCGCCCGTTTCGCTTCCTCATAATCGGCGCAGAGCAGGACGCCCTTGCCCAGCGCCAGGCCGTCCGCCTTGACCACAGCCGGATACCGGTTCTGCTCGCGGATGTACCGCAGGGCCTCGGCCGGATCCTCGAATACCTCATACCGGGCGGTGGGGATGCCGTAGGTTTTCATGAGGTTTTTAGAAAATACCTTGCTGCCTTCCAGGATCGCGGCATTCGCCCGGGGGCCGAAGGCGGGGATCCCTGCCTCCTCCAAGGCGTCTACCATCCCGGCCACCAGCGGGTCGTCCGGCGCTACCAAGACCAGGTCCGCCCCGCATTCCCTAGCCAGGGCTACTACGCCGTCCACATCGGTGGGGGCCACGTCAAAACAGGCCGCGTCACGCGAAATGCCGCCGTTGCCGGGGGTGCAGAACAAGCGCCCGCAGCGGGGGCTTTCCTTCAGTTTGCGGATGATCGCGTGTTCCCGTCCGCCGCCGCCGACAACCAGAATATCTCGTTTTTCCATTGGCCAAACCTCACTTTATCACGTTTCATATCCACATGGGTGTAAAATGGGGAGGGCAAAAAGCCCCGAATCGTTCGGGAAATCAGTGATGGAACAGGCGAAGGCCGGTAAAGGCCATGACCATGCCGTATTTGTCGCAGGTTTCGATCACATTGTCGTCCCGGATGGAGCCGCCCGGCTGGGCGATATACCGTACCCCGCTGCGGTGTGCCCGCTCGATGTTGTCTCCAAAGGGGAAGAACGCGTCGGAGCCTAGGGAGACGCCGGTGATGGTGTCGAGATAGGCACGCTTCTCGTCCCTTGTCAGGGGGTCCGGCCTGACGGTGAAGAATTGTTCCCATATACCCTCGGCCAATACATCCATGCCATCGTCCGAGACGTACACGTCGATGGTGTTGTCCCGGTCGGGGCGGCGGATATCCGCCCTGAACGGCAGAGCCAGAACCTTCGGATGCTGGCGGAGATGCCAGACGTCCGCCTTGTTCCCAGCCAGGCGGGTGCAATGGATGCGGCTCTGCTGACCAGCGCCCACCCCGATGGCCTGGCCGTCCTTGGCGTAGCAGACGGAATTCGATTGGGTGTATTTCAGGGTGATGAGGGATAAGATCAGGTCCCGCCGGGCGGTCTCCGGCAGCTCCTTGTGACAGGTCACAATGGTTTCCAGCATCCGGCCGTCGATGGCCATTTCGTTGCGGCCCTGCTCAAAGGTGATGCCGTAGACATCCTTCTGTTCCACCGGAGCAGGCTGGTAGTCCGGATCGATTTTGACGACATTGTAACCGCCCTTGCGCTTGGTTTTGAGGATTTCCAACGCCTCCGGGGTGTAGCCGGGGGCGATAATGCCGTCCGACACCTCCCGGGCCAGCAGCAGCGCGGTTTCCTTGTCGCAGGGCTCAGACAGGGCAGCCCAGTCTCCATAGGAGGACATCCGGTCCGCCCCTCTTGCCCGGGCGTAGGCGCAGGCGATAGGGGAGAGCTCCAGATCGTCGACAAAACAGGCCCGTTTCAACTCGTCGCCCATGGGCAGGCCCACCGCGGCCCCCGCCGGGCTGACGTGTTTGAAGGACGCGGCGGCGGGCAGGCCGGTCGCCGCCGCGAGTTCCCGGACCAGTTGCCAGCTGTTGAATGCGTCGAGGAAGTTGATATAGCCCGGCCGGCCGTTCAGAACCTCGATAGGCAAAGCGCCGCCGTCCTTCATAAAGATCCGGGACGGCTTCTGATTGGGATTGCAGCCGTATTTGAGCAGCAGTTCGTTCATACACGTCATCCTTTCCGGTGTATCCACAAAGGGCATCAGCCCTCGTGCTTGTTGACAATACGGGTCTTTGTCCCGCCGGTTTTCAGGTCGATAAACCGGGTGAAAAGGGAGACTCGATTATCCGTATCCAGGCTGTTCCAAACCGTTTCGGTAAAGGCGTCGATATCCCCCGCGATCTCCACCGGCACAGGCTCCCCTTCAAAAGAGGGCAGCGGGTCGCCGTCCTGCTCGTAGGTATGGATGAAATGACCCTGTCCGGCCACCGGTGCATACTCGTAGAAAAAACGCAGGCAGGCGTCCGGATTGCCCCGGTCGCTCTTGAGGATGGATAGCGTATACGAGAAGCCTCCCTGCTCCAGCTCGATTATGCCGGAGATGCGGGGGGTGTAGTTGGGGGCATCCGGCTCGAATTCCCTGGTGCGCAGCGCCTCTTCAAAGGTGCGGCCTTTTTGCAGGAAATCGGCCACCGTGTCGGTCTGGTCGCCGTTGGTCACGACCGTGACGGTTTTCCCTACCGTACGCACCGGCGCGTAGATGATCAGGGACGGGTCCACCAGCCGGCTCTCGTCGTACGCTTTGGTCTTCAGCCCTTCTCCGTCGGCTACGAATATCCGGTTGCGGCTGTTTTCGCTCCGTCCCATGATGAAATAAGCGATGACGGCCTTTTGCCCGTCCCCGCTCATGCCCAGGATGATGCCCCGGCCCGGATAGCTCGTCCGGCCCAGTTCCCCGGTCAATGTCCGATTCTGCATAATGGCATGTCCTCCTATAAAATTATGGCCAACCAGATTCCCGGGGGCCTCGGGCCCCTTCTCTGTATGGCGTTGGTTCAAAAGATTCCGTACCCGCCGACTTTCATATGAAAGAGAATCGGCCGATTCTCTAGGGGACCGGGGGCAAGGCCCCCGGGAGACCTTTTGCATCGTTCGGGAACCGAACGATTCTTTTGCGGCTCTGGGCAAAAGTGGGTGGCCGCGCATGAATCTCCTTTTCGGCAAGATTCGTTCTTTATGCGCGGACATATGGAAAGAAAGTTTGGCCTGCGGGCCACCTTCTTTCTTAACGCGAAGAAGGCCGGGCTGACCGCCGTCAAAATCATACGTGGCCTGCCCCGGCCCCCGCAAATGCTTCCGCATTTGCCCGAGGCTAATCGGGTAGGAACGGGGCAAAGACGTGCCAGGGGGTTCCACCCCCTGGCACCCCGGGTGGTTTTGGCCGACACTTGAACCAACGCCCATACATAAAGGGGCTGCGGCCCCGAGGGCTTGGGTGGCTATAAAATCATACGTTTTTATCGGTTCCCATCCCCGTCCAGGATATGGGCGATCCGGCCCTCTACCCGCACCCGTCCTTCACAGACGAGGGAGACAGCACGGGGCAGGAGCTGCCATTCGGCCTCTTCCATGACCCGGCGCTGCAGGGATTCGGGTGTGTCGTCCGGCCGGACATCTACCGCCTTTTGCAGCAGAATCGCACCGCCATCCGGCACCTCACTGACAAAATGTACCGTCGCGCCGGTCAGCTTGACGCCGTACCGGAGCGCCTCTTCATGTACCCGTAGCCCATAATACCCTTTTCCGCAAAAGGAGGGGATCAAAGCCGGATGGACGTTCAAAATCCGGTTTTCGTAGCGGGATATCACCGTGGGGCCGAGAATCGAAAGAAAGCCCGCGAGTACTACAATATCGGCACCGCAGCCCTCGAGCTCCCGCAGGATGGCCGCGTCAAATTCTTCCGGGGACTCGCAGGCCTTCCGTTCCACCACGGCGGTTTCGATGCCGTGCCGCTTTGCCCGGTCCAGGGCAAACACGCCTGGCTTGGACGAAATGACCCGGACGATCCGGCCGTTCCGGATAGCCCCGGCCGCCTCGGCATCCAGTAGAGCCTGGAGGTTGGTTCCGCCGCCCGACACCAATACCGCGATGTTCCGCACACTCATCCCGCCTTCCTTTTCCATGATCCTTTATACCAGCCGGACGCCTTCGGTCCCGGTCTGCACCTCGCCCAGGATCACGGCCTCTTCCCCTGCCCCGTTCAGGATGCGGACCGCCTCGTCCGCCTTGCCGGCGGGCAAGGCAAGGCACAGGCCGACGCCCATATTGAAGGTATTGAACATATCCCGCTCCGGGATGGCCCCGGTCTTCTGAATCAGGTCGAAAATGGGCAGGACCGGCACCGCCTTCTTCTCGATAACCGCCGTGAGTCCGTCGGGCAGCATCCGCGGGATGTTTTCATAGAATCCGCCGCCGGTGATATGGGATACCCCATGGACCGGTACCGCCTCCAGCAGGGCGAGCAGAGGCCGAACATAGATTTTCGTCGGGGTGAGAAGGGCCTCGCCCAGGGTGGCGCCGAGTTCACCGCAATAGGCCCCGACGGTTTTCTCCGAGATGTCGAACACCTTGCGGACCAGGGAAAAGCCGTTGGAATGCACCCCGCTGGATTTCACGCCGATCAGGGCGTCGCCAGCCTGTACCCGGCTGCTGTCCACGATGTTGTGATAATCCGCTATGCCCACGCAGAAGCCGGCCAGATCGTATTCATCCACCGGATAGAAGCCCGGCATCTCAGCGGTCTCGCCGCCGATCAGGGCGCAGCCCGCCTGCACACAGCCCTCCGCGACCCCCGCCACGATGGCGGCGATCTTTTCCGGCACATTCTTCCCGCAGGCAATGTAATCGAGGAAAAACAAGGGCTTTGCGCCCGAACACGCCACGTCATTCGCGCACATGGCTACGCAGTCAATCCCCACTGTGTCGTGCTTGTCCAGCAGGAAGGCCAGCTTCAGCTTGGTGCCGACACCGTCCGTGCCCGAGACGAGTACCGGCCGCTCCATCCCTCCGAGCTCCGGTTCAAACAGGCCGCCGAAGCCGCCTATCCCGGACAGTACACCCGGGATTTTTGTGCGCGCCACGTGGGATTTCATCAACTCCACCGCTTTATACCCGGCGGTTACATCCACACCCGCGGCGGCATAACTTTTGCTCACGCTCTCCATATCCGTTTCCTTCCTTTCACCGTCTTGAGGCCGCTGCCGGGGCCTGCCTTCTCATTCTTTCCCGGTCCAGCAATAGGTGCAGACCAGCTCGGGATCAATCCCGATGGATGCGAGCATCCCTTCGAGGGTCTGATACCGGAGCGACGTGACCCGCAGCCGCCGGCAGATACCCTCCACCATCCGGCCATACCGCTCGGATCGGGCGTCGATATACTCCTCCAGATGGCGGAAGCCTTCCTCCCCCTCCAGATCCTGGATGACCGTGTGGGTAATCAGATCCATATCAGAGGTGGAACGGGAGAAATTGAGGTATTTGCAGCCAAACATGATGGGCGGGCAGGCGGGGCGGATATGCACCTCTTTCGCGCCGCTGTTGTACAGGAAATCGACTGTTTCCCGCATCTGGGTCCCCCGGACGACCGAATCGTCGATGAACAGGAGCCGTTTATCCCGGATCAGGGTGTCCACGGGGATCAGCTTCATGTGCGCCACCTGGTTGCGCACCGCCTGGTTCTGCGGCATGAAGCTGCGGGGCCAGGTGGGGGTATATTTGATGAAGGGGCGGGCGAAGGGGATTCCCGACTCATTGGCGTAGCCGATGGCGTGGGCTGTACCTGAATCGGGGACACCTGCGACGTAGTCCGCGTCGGTATCCCTGTCCTGCTGAGCGAGGATCCGGCCGCAGTCGTACCGCATCTGCTCCACGTTCACCCCTTCATAGGAAGAAGTCGGATACCCGAAATAGGTCCAGAGGAACGCGCAGATTTTCATCGGCTTGCGCGCAGGCACGAGGGTTTCGTATCCGTCCGCTGTGATCCGGACGATCTCCCCGGGGCCCAGGCTGTATTCGTCCCGGTATCCCAGGTTGAGATAAGCGAAGGACTCAAAGGAGACGCAGGTGGCTCCCTCTTTTTTGCCGACGATCAGCGGGGTCCGGCCCATCCGGTCCCTCGCGGCGACGAGGCCGTCCTTTGTCAGCAGCAGCATGGTCATGGATCCATCGATGAGCTCCTGGGCGTTCCGGATCCCATCGGCGAGGGTATCCTTCTGGTTGATCAGGCAGGCGGTCAGCTCGGTGGCGTTGACTTTGCCCCCGCTCATCTCCAGAAAATGGGAGCTGCCGTTTTCAAAGGCGTGCCCGACCAGCTCCTCCAGGTTGTTGATCCGCCCCACCGTGGTGATGGCATAGGTGCCGAGATGGGAACGCACGATCAACGGCTGCGGATCGGTGTCGCTGATGCAGCCGATGCCGAGCGGGCCCGCCATTTCGTCCACATCCCGCTCAAATTTGGTGCGGAACGGGGAATTCTCGATGTTGTGAATGGCCCGTTCAAAGCCGGTCTCGGCGTTGTATACCGCCAGGCCGCCCCGTCTCGTGCCCAAATGGGAGTGGTAATCCACCCCGAAAAACAGATCGGTAATGCAGTTGTCGCTGGATGCCACGCCAAAAACGCCGCCCATACAGGTCCCCCTTCTATATCGTCAAACACGGAATGAAAAACCAAGACTATAGGCCAAAAGTCTTATTTGGCCTATAGTCGTCAGCCGGCTGTTATTCGCCCAGCAACCGGCGGAGGATTTCCTTGTAGGCTTCCTCTTCTCCGCCCAGATCCCGGCGGAAGCGGTCTTTATCCAGCTTTTCATGGGTGTGGACATCCCAGAACCGGCAGGTATCGGGTGAGATTTCGTCCGCGAGGACGATGGTCCCGTCGGACAGCTTGCCGAATTCCAGCTTGTAATCCACCAGAAGGATGTCCCGGTTCAGCAGGTACTTTTTGAGCACCTCGTTGACCTTGAAGGCGTACTTCGAAATGGTGTCCAAGTCGTCCTTGGTCGCGATGCCCAATGCCAGGATATGGGAATCGTTAATCATCGGGTCGCCCAGGCTGTCGTCCTTGTAGCTGTACTCCAGGGATGGCCGCTTGAGCACCGTGCCCTCCGGCACCCCGAACCTTTTGGAGAAGGAACCGGCGGCGATGTTGCGGATGATGACCTCCAGCGGGACGATCGTGACTTTTTTGACCAGCGTCTCCCGGTCGGACAGTTCTTCCACGTAGTGGGTGGGGATGCCTTCCTTTTCCATGAGCTTCATCAGATGGTTGGTCACGCGGTTGTTGATGACGCCCTTGCCGATGATGGTGCCCTTCTTTTCGCCGTTGAAGGCAGTCGCGTCGTCCTTATAATCCACGATGTAAAGCTCCGGATCCTCGGTGGCGAAAACTTTTTTGGCTTTTCCTTCGTAAAGCTGTTCCCGTTTTTCCATGTCCATCGACTCCTTTGTATTCATATCTTTTTGATGCTGTAAACCTATCCCGTTTATGCGCCGAGGGTTTCGGCGAGCTTTCGGTCCTTCTCCTCGACACCGCGGGCCATATCGGCCTTTTTATCCAGCAGTTTCTGCTGCAGCGCCCCGTCGGAGAGGGCGAGAATCTGCGCGGCGAGGAGGGCGGCGTTTTCCGCCCCGTCGATCGCGACGGTCGCGACCGGGATGCCCGACGGCATCTGCACCGTCGACAGCAGGGCGTCCAGCCCGTCGAGGGTAGAGGATTTCACCGGGATGCCGATGACCGGCAGGATGGTGTGGGCGGCGAGCACCCCCGCGAGATGCGCGGCCTTGCCCGCGGCGGCGATAATGACGCCGAAGCCGTTCTCCGCCGCCCCCGCGGCGAATGCCGCCGCCTTTTCCGGGGTCCGGTGGGCGCTCATCACATGTGCCTCCACCGGGATGCCGAGCGCTTTCAGGGTGTCGATGGCTTTCCCCACGACCGGAAGGTCGCTGTCACTGCCCATGATGACCGCCACTTTTTTGGAATTCTCCGTCATTGCATTCGTCCTTTCTTCACAGTCCGGCACGGAAAAAAACAGGCTGCGGCACGCCCGCGCCACAGCCCGCTCATCCTGCACGTTTCCCCGCACCCGTGCCCTCGACGCGACGGCTTCCGAGCATCTTCCCACAAGCCAGACGCATGTCGACGACCTCCTTACACATCTTGCTTTCATTGTATTGCAAAACCCCGAAAATTGCAAGGCGTATTCCCGCTCCCCGCAAAATTTGTGGAGTTGGAAGGCGAAAGCGAAGCGGACACAGGGGATTTTGTCTATTTTGCGGATCTCTGCAGGCTTCCAAAAAAATTCAGAATCTTTTCACTAGGTTTTACGCCGTCCATCGTGTATAATGTCGTATAAGGGAGTTTTAGGGAGGCCGCCACATGATCGTTGTAATCCCTGCCTATCAGCCGGATGACCGTCTGGTTGATCTTGTAAACGAGCTGCGGGAGAAGACCGCTTATCCTATCCTGGTGGTCGACGACGGGAGCTCCTCCGACCGTGCCCCGGTTTTTGAAGCTGTCGGGCGGATCTGCACCGTCCTGCGGCATCCGCTTCATATGGGCCGCGGCCGGGCGGTCAAGACCGCGCTGTCTTACGCGGTCTCCGCCTATCCGCAGGAGCCGGGGGTCGTGGTCGCGGATGCCAGCGGATCCTTCAACGTTTCCCATATCCTTGAGGTGAGCGACACCTTGCGGGTGCATCCTGATTCCCTCGTCATCGGAGCCAGACGATATCGGGACAAGGGCCCACTGCGCGGCCGCCTGAACGATACGCTGTTCCGCTACGTTTTCGCGTTTGCCAGCGGCGCCAAATTGCGGGACCCCCGCTCCGGGCTGCGCGCTTTTTCCCTCAGACGGATCCCGGAGCTGCTGGACTGCCCGGGCGAGGGAGCGGAATACGATGTGTCGGTACTGCTGGGCTGCCTCCAAAACCATGTCCCGGTTCTGGAGGTGCCGCTGGAAACGGCCCGGCCGGACCGTCAGACGGACGGCCGTTCGCTGCGGCAGTTCATCCGCGTATATTCCGCCCTCTTTCAATACACGGGCGTGGCCGTGCTGAGCTTTCTGGTCGACTATTTTCTGTTCCGGCTGTTTTACAGAGTATTGTCCGGTGTGGATTTTTCCGCCCTCGTCGGCATTTCCGCGGTGCGCATCTGCAACGTGATCGCGCGAATGCTGAGCTCTACCCTGAATTTCACCCTCAACCGCCAGCTGGTCTTCAAAGACAAAGGCAACCTGCTGGCTTCCGCTCTCAAATATTACGCCGTTGTGGTGCTGATCCTGCTGGTCAACACTTGTCTGCTGATGTTCCTCAACGAGTTTTGCGGTATCCCGGCCCAGATCGCCAAATTGATTACCGAGGCGGTCCTCTTTACGGCCAGTCTGCTCCTGCAACGTATTTTCGTGTTTCGGGGCAGGTCCCGTTGATCCTTCTGCCGCGGCAAAGCCCGTTCCCGGGTCTTGCCGTTTCTTTTTCGTTTCTTTTGCCATAGACAGGTCAAAACCGGATATGCTACAATTATAAAAACGGAAGGAGGCGAGAGGATATGTGGCGAGCCGTGCGCCGAGTGCCGGAGTTCCTTCGGGCAAGCGACGAGCAGATGCGGCGGGACCAGGACTTGATCCGGCGCAAGAATTTAGGCACCCTGAAAAGCGTTTGCCTGGTATACACCCTGCTTCTGCTGGCCTACTCCGTCACCGCCTTCTTCCTGTTCGACAGCATCCCGCTGCGCGTCCTGTACGGGATTTTCGTTGCCGCCCAGCTCGCCTTCGACATCTGGCTTCTCAGCGTCCGGACCAGCCCGCCGGCATACAGACGGGTCCAGGCCATGTGCACCCTCCTGTCCCTGTTGATTATGGGCTTCGTCATCGCCGTCTCGGTTTTCCCGTATCCCGACCGGCCCGCCATCTTTTTTTCGCCGGTTTTGGTCGGCATGGCCGTGGTTTTCCTCTTTTCCTTCCGCCAGCTTTTTCTCTCCCTGACGCTGTACACCGCGGTTTTCATCGTGCTGGCGGTGCTGCTCAAAGCCCCGGCTGCGCTGGTATACGATATATGGGCCGTCATCCCGGCTTATATCATCGCCCTGTTCTGCGCCGTTGTTGTCGTCAAGCTGCGGGTCAGCGATTCCCGCTCCCGTGCCCGTTGGATGCAGCTTAGTGTCCTCGACCGTCCCACCGGCCTGCTGAACAAAGCGTCCTGTGAAGAGCTGTGCCGGCGCTTTCTCTGCATGGAACCGGATACCCGTTCTGCGATGCTGATCGTGGACATGGATCATTTCAAGGAAATCAACGATTCCGAAGGGCATCTGTTCGGGGATAAGGTCCTTTACGGTATCGGCGCCATCCTGCAGAACGACCTGGATGAGGATACCATCACCGGACGGATCGGCGGGGACGAGTTTCTGATCCTTGTCAAGCACGCCCGGGAACGGGCGGCGGAAAACCTGGCCGGCCGGCTGCTCTCCCGGCTGCGTCAGGCGCACGTCTCGGAAGCGGGAGCCGCGGTCACATGCAGCATCGGCATCGCCTACGCCGAGGCCGGCGGGAAGGATTACGCCGCCCTTTTCGAACAGGCGGACAAGGCCCTGTACCAGGCCAAACGCGGCGGCGGAAACCGCTGGGCCGTATATGGCCGATAGGAACCGGCAAAAATGAGGGATCCCCGGTCCGCCGACCGGAGATCCCTTTATCGTTCGAGCGTAAATTGGAAACGGGCCGTATCCTCACTTCGGGCGGTGTCCAGCACGGGGGAATAGGTCTCCACCCGGATCACGCCTGCGGCCGGATCGAAGGTGAGGAGGCGGAGAAACCCGCCGCCCCCATCCTCATCCTCCTGGTAGTCCGCGAGCAGCTGTACCACCGTGCGGTCGGGGACACCGTCCGCGTCGTCGTCGATCGGGCTGTCCCGCCGCCCTACGCCATGATGATGCCCACACAGCACCAGCTTGACGTTCGCATGGGGTTGAACCAGCTCCTGGTACAGAGTCTTTCCAATCCCGCTGAGAGCCCCCGACTCGTGCATGTAGCTGTGGAAACCGAGTACCGCGTAATGCCCGGGGTAACGGGAGAGTACGGCATCCGCCCAGGCGATTCCTTCCTCCCCGGTCCCGTAGCCCAGTGTCAACAACAGGATATCCATGCCGCCCGCCGCCAGCAGGCGGTATTGCCCTTTCCCTTCCTGCCAGGTAACGGTGTCCGGATCGTTAGCGGTGCCAAAATGGCGGGAAAAGTAGACGTAATCCGTCTCGGGTGTCCAGACATCATGATTGCCGGCTGCGATGAGGAACGGCAGGCGAAGCCGGTCCATCGCAGCCACGGCATTTGCCCATTGTTTGGCGCTTTTGCGGTTATTGACCACGTCGCCTGTATGCAGGAGCGCCTGTATGTTTCGGGAGCCGCGCTGCTCCTCCACCCACGAGGTCATCGCCGTAAAGGTGCCGGGATAACTCTCCGCATACACCTGCGTGTCGCTGATCCAGGCGATGGAAAAGGCGGATGCGGCAGCCTCGCTCCTTTCTCCGTCCGTTTGGGGGAGAGGACCGCCTCCTTTTCCCGCCTCGGAGAGGAATGTCCCGATCGATGGGGCCGGCAGTGGGTCCCGTGTCAGGGCGCGGCGCAGCTCGGGCCACCAGCTTCCGCGCGAAAGGATGGCCGCCAGCCCTACAACGGCCAGGCCCGCAACTGCGGCAGCGGCCAGCCGAGGCCCTATCCGGCGTGACCGCCGCTTCGTTCTTTTCCGTCTCATCCGTTTCACCGTCCCCGGCCCCAGCTTGTCCGTTACCATCCTATGCGGCGCTGGTCATCAATATACCACACGGAAACCTCAATCGCCACCGATTTTTGTCGTTTTACGGTTTTTATACTATTATACTATGTATAAAATTATGATTTTATAGCCGCCCAGACTCCCGGGGCCGTAGCCGTTTTATGTATGGGCGTTGGTTCAAAAGATTCCGTACCCGCCGGCTTTCCTAAAAAGAACTCCGGCCTCGCCCCTGAAGGCTCTCTATACTGGCGGGCACTGGGGCCGGTCACCCGCCATTGCGGTGTCCCACAATGGCCCTAAAAATCAAAATACCTGGGGGTCCAGGGGGGGCTCACCCTGGCGCTTCTTTCCCCGTTCCTACTCGATTAGCCTCGGGCAAATGCGGAAGCATTTGCGAGGGCCGGGGCAGGCCACGTATGATTTCGACGGCGTTCGTCGTCAAGAAAGGGGGTGGCCCGCAGGCCAAACCTTGCCATCACTTGCCAGTCTTTTATTCGCTCATGCCATAAAGCACATGCTGTGCTTTGGCACCTCCTTTCTCTGTGCGGAGAAAGGAGGCAAAGACGCAGGATCATTTGCCGGTTATCTGGATATTCGTTCGTTGGCCCTGAAAACCAGCCCGCTGTCCCGAACGCCGGGGATTGTCTGCCGCTCCGTCGCTCGCGGCCGGAAGCGCATACTTGCCACCTTTGCTGCATATAGTGTAGCAATCTAGGAAGGCGGGGTGCGATACCGTGTTTGTATTTTCCGTAAAGACCACCAAAAAGCAGATGATCTCGATCATTGTGTGCGTGGTGATGCTGATCGCGATTCTGGTGGTGGCGATCGCCTGGCCGTCGGGCCAGACAGCCGCCACCGGCACGCAGCCCTATACGCCGGTGGAAGCGGCAAGCGACGAAGCCCGGATTGGCTTTTTGAAAACGCTGGGATACGAGGCGTCGCCCTCCACGGCCGAGGTCAAGGAAGTGCTGATCCCGGACGAGTTCGACGAGGTATTCCAGAATTACAACACGATCCAGGCGGAGGCGGGCATGGATCTCGAGCCCTATCACGGCAAACGCGTGAAGTGCTGGAGCTACCGGGTGGACAATTATCCCGGGGAGGAGAGTGTGTTGGCTCATTTGTATGTCTATAACGACAAAATCATCGGCGGCGATATCTGCTCGACGAAGATGGACGGATTCATGCACGGACTGACCGCTATGAACACCATTCAAACCTCCTCAGAAGGTGCCTGATTCGGCCGGTGGGATTTTCCAGAGGGAAAGGATTTGTCATTTGAAACAAAGTATGCTATACTCGGGACAGAGGTGACGGACATGGTGCAGCGTCTGGATAAGTTGGTGGCATCCCAGGGGTCTTGGAGCCGCAGCGACGCCCAGCGCTGCATCCGGTCCGGTGCGGTGACGGTGGACGGATCCGTCTGCCGGGATCCGTCTGCCAAGGTGGATCCCGACGGCCGGCAGATCACGGTCGCCGGCCGCCTGTTGCGTTACCGGCAGTATCAGTATATTATGCTCAACAAACCGCCCGGGATCCTGTGCGTGTCACGGGACCCGAAGGCCAGGACAGTGGTGGATTTGGTCCCCGAGCCTCTCCGGCGGAAGGGGCTTTTTCCCGCGGGGCGTCTGGACAAGGACACGGTGGGGCTGGTTCTGCTGACCGACGACGGCGATTACGCCCACCGTGTGCTTTCTCCCCGGAAACAGATCGCGAAGCGCTACCACGCCCTTGTCGACGGCGCCGTGCTGCCGGAACATATCGATGCGTTCCGCCGGGGGACAAGCCTGGAGGACGGGACCCTCTGCCGTCCGGCAGGGCTGCGGGTGCTGAAGGAGGGCGGGAACCCCTTGACGGAAGTCGTCATCACCGAAGGCCGGTATCACCAGATCAAGCGGATGTTTGCCGCCCTGGGGCTGCGGGTGCTGTGGCTCAAGCGGGTATCGATCGGCGGGCTGGTGCTGGACAGGCGGCTGGAGGAGGGCGAATGCCGCGAACTGACCGAAACAGAAAAGGAGGCGGTGTTTGCTGAACAACCATACAATTTTTGTGAAAAATGCCCTTAGATAATTTAGATAAAGGCTGAAAGCAAAGTTTGTGGATTACAGGAATGGTACAAATACCGCAAATCTGGTATAGTAATAGTATTCTCTAGCGTATCCAAACGCGTTGTGCAAATGATTGGGAGGTTTTCTTATGGCGAGTCTGTCTCTGAAAAGCATTTACAAAAAGTACCCCGGCGGAGTCACAGCGGTTTCCGATTTCAATCTGGAGATCAAGGATAAGGAATTCATCATCCTCGTCGGACCTTCCGGTTGCGGTAAATCCACCACCCTGCGTATGATCGCCGGCCTGGAAGAGATTTCCGACGGCGAACTGTACATCGGCGAAAAGCTGGTCAATGATGTCGCGCCGAAAGACCGCGACATCGCGATGGTGTTCCAGAACTATGCGCTGTATCCGCACATGACCGTGTTTGAGAACATGGCTTTCGGCCTGAAACTGCGGAAAACCCCCAAGGACGAGATCAAACGCCGCGTCGAAGAGGCGGCCCGCATCCTGGATATCGCCCACCTGCTCGACCGGAAGCCGAAGGCGCTGTCCGGCGGTCAGCGTCAGCGTGTCGCCCTGGGCCGTGCCATCGTGCGTGAACCCAAGGTCTTCCTGCTCGACGAACCTCTCTCCAACCTGGACGCCAAGCTGCGCGCCCAGATGAGGACCGAGCTCTCCAAGCTGCATAAGAAGCTGGGTACAACCTTCATCTATGTTACCCACGACCAGACCGAGGCTATGACCATGGGCGATCGCATCGTGGTTATGAAGGACGGCTTCATCCAGCAGGTCGATACACCCCACAAGCTGTATGACAAGCCCTGCAACATGTTTGTCGCCGGCTTCATCGGCAGTCCCCAGATGAACTTCATCGAGTCCAAGCTGATTAAAAAGGGCGACGACTTCTATGTGGAGTTCGGTTCCGAAGACACCAAGACCTCCCGCGGGGTCAAGTATCAGATCAAGCTGCCGGCCGAGAAGAACGAGAAGAACGTCCTCGATGCCTATGAGGACAAAGAGGTCATGATGGGTATCCGTCCTGAGGATGTCCACGACGAGCCCCGCTATCTCGAGATGTTCGCGGACAACAAAATCAAGGCCGATGTGGAAGTCACCGAGCTGATGGGCGCCGAGACCTTCCTGTATCTGAACGTGGAGGGCTTCAGCTTCACCGCCCGTGTTGAGCCGACCTCCACCGCCCGTCCGAGCGACAACATCGATATCGTCATCGACAACACGAAGATCCATCTCTTCGACAAAGAGACCGAACAGACCATCTGCAACTGATTGCGGAGAACCGGCCGGTTTCGAAAATGATGCGGAAGCTGCCCGCCGGTGTATAACCGGCGGGCGGCTTTTTCGGTGGATGGGAACGCCAGGGCCCATTAGGGGTTTTCCGGATATTCAAGGAAGGGACCATCGATGGGGCGCGGCGGCATTTTTGCACGGCTTCGACGCAGATCGGGAAGAAGGAAACCGCAGCGCCCGCCTTCCCGCCCGTTTGACTGCGTCTGTGAACGGAAAACAGCGGATTTTTCTGGTTTTTTTCATTTTAATGGGGGAAATTTACTTGAAATTGCCAGAATAATTGTGTACAATAAGTATAATGTTGTCTATGTTCCGAATTTATATCCCAAAATACCCGGCCGGTTGACGGGCGGTAAGTCCAAGATGCCACGAGAATGAAGATAAAAGGGGACGTCAGATATGTCAAACAGGCTTTTTCAAGGTGTTGTCCATCAAATGCGGGAGGCCATTGACCGCACCATTGGTGTCATTGATGAAACGCTGTCCGTCATCGCCTGCAGCGATCTCGGGCGGATCGGCGAGGTGTCCGATGCTGTGACGGCCGAGTCCTTTTCCGCGCAGGACCTGTTCGTCAAGGGCGGCTATACGTATAAGCCGTTCGGTTCCCGTCCCCGCGCCGAGCACATCCTGTTTGTGGAGGGCACGGATGACCAGGCGGCCAAGTTCGCGGCGCTGCTGGCGGTGTCCCTGTCCAGCATCAAGCAATATTATGATGAAAAGTACGACCGGGGCAATTTTGTCAAAAATGTCATTTTGGACAATATCCTGCCCGGCGATATCTATTTGAAAGCCCGGGAGCTGCGCTTCAACAACGATGTCAACCGGGTTGTCCTCCTCATCCGGATTTCCGCCAGAACGGACATCTCGGCCTATGACATTGTGCAAAACCTCTTCCCGGATAAAAACAAGGATTTCGTCATCAATATCAATGAGACGGATATCGCGCTGATTAAGGAGATCCGCGCCGGCATCGAATCCAAGGATTTGGAAAAGCTGGCCCGTTCCATCGTCGATACCCTGGGCGGCGAGTTCTATACCCAGGCTACGGTTGGCATCGGCACCGTTGTCGAAGGGATCAAGGACTTGGCCCGTTCCTTCAAAGAGGCCCAGGTCGCCCTGGAGGTCGGCAAGGTGTTCGACACGGAGAAGAACATCGTCAGTTACGACAACCTGGGCATCGCCCGGCTTATCTATCAGTTACCCACCACCCTGTGCGAGATGTTCCTGCGCGAGGTGTTCAAGAAGGGCTCCATCGACTCGCTCGATCAGGAAACCCTCTTTACCATCCAGCGCTTCTTTGAAAACAACCTGAATGTCTCTGAAACGTCCCGGAAACTCTTTGTCCATCGCAACACCCTCGTCTACCGCCTGGAAAAAATCAAGCGGTTGACAGGACTCGACCTGCGCGAATTTGACGACGCTATCGTGTTTAAGGTGGCTCTCATGGTGAAAAAGTATCTGATGGCGAACCCTGTGAAGTATTAAAAGAACGGACGGCAGCCGGCCGGATGTGGCCGGCTGCCGTTTTATGGTGTTTTCACAGTCCGCCGCGCCGATCCGGAGCCGGGCTTTGAAGCGGGGCGGCCGGCCCATCCTGCATCGCCGGAGCTGCGGCCGGGAGTGGCCGCGCTTCTTCTTAGAACAGAGAAATCGTGACTGGCAAACGATGGCTGCCGTTTTTTTCTTACATCTTAACAGCTTGACAATCGTTTGGCCCGGGATTAGGATAAGGAATGGGTTTTGGGATAAAACTCGACAAAAAGAGGGGTTTTATGCCCAGATATGGCAATTATTTTGCATTGCGCCGTCCAGTACCCCTGTGACATAATGAAGGTGGACGGTTGCCGCCGCTTCCGGTTGTGGGCGGCGCCCAGTTTGCATACGGACGATCGGGAGGTGTTCCCTTGATTGAATTCAGAGGGGTCCATAAGACCTATGATACCGGAATAAAGGCGCTCAAAGATATCAACATTCGTATCGATAAAGGGGAATTTGTGTTTATTGTCGGGGCTTCCGGCGCGGGAAAGAGCACATTTCTCAAGCTGATTATGAGGGAGGAAGTGGCGAACGCCGGCGAGGTGATCGTCAACGATTTCAAGCTTTCGAAGCTCCGGCGCAAGGAAATCCCCTATCTGCGCCGCACCATGGGGATCGTATTTCAGGATTTCCGTCTGATTAACAGTATGACGGTTTTCGACAACGTGGCATTTGCTATGCGGGTGATCGGTTCATCGAAACGGGACGTGCGCCGGCGGGTGCCGTACATACTCGGGCTGGTGGGGCTGCAGAACAAGGCACGAAGCTTCCCGCTCGAGCTGTCGGGCGGCGAGCAGCAGCGTGTGGGCCTGGCCCGCGCGCTGGTAAACAATCCTTCCCTCATCATCGCGGACGAGCCGACGGGGAATATCGATCCCGAAATGTCTTATGAGATCATGGAGCTTCTCACCGAAATCAACCGCCGGGGTACAACGGTTCTGGTCGTCACCCATGAGCACGACCTGGTGAAATCGTTTAGGCGGCGTGTCATTGAAATCCAGGACGGCTGTGTCGTCTCCGACAGCTCCGGGCCCAGGGAGGAGGACAGCCATGCGATTCAGTAGTTTCCGTTATCTGGTTCAGGTCGGGTTCCGCAACCTGTGGCAAAACCGGTTTATGGCCATTGCGTCGATCGGTGTTTTGGTCTCCTGCCTGATCCTGACCGGCGGCGCATATATGGTGTTTGAGAATATTGACCGCGCGTTCGAGTGGATGTACGGGCAGAACGTGATCGTGGCATTCGCCGAAGAAGGCGCCACCGACGAACAGACCGCCCAGATGACTGAAAAACTCGAAAGCATCACCAACGTGGCCAGTGTCGAGTTCGTTTCCAAGGAAGAACTCATGACTCGCTATCTCGACAGTTTCCCCGAAGAGCTGCATGAGGACCTGATGGCGGAGAACCCTCTGCAGGATTCCTTTATCATCACCTTTGCGGATCTTGCCAAATTCGACGCGACGGTGATGCAGGTTCAGCAGGTGGAGCATATCGACACGGTGGAATATGAGCCGGAGATCGCCGGGCTGCTGACAAAGGTGCGTCAGGTTGTGCTGGCAGTGGGCGGGTGGATTATCGGCCTTTTGCTGCTCGTATCCCTGTTCATCATTGCCAACACGATCAAGCTGACAGTTTACAACCGCAGGCTGGAGATCTATATTATGCGCTCGGTCGGGGCGACGAGCGGCTTCATCCGTTTCCCCTTTGTGGTGGAAGGGATGGTGCTCGGCCTCCTATCCGGCGCCATATCCTACGGGATCCTCTATTTCGTCTATACGCAACTCGCCAGGCTGTTCACCTTCGGTGACCATTACAAGCTGATCCCCTTCTCCGAGGTGTGGCTGGTGCTGCTGCTGGGTTTCCTGATCGGAGGCGTTCTCACCGGCGTGCTGGGAAGCGCTATATCGATGGGGAAATATTTGAGGGAAGAGAACAACGCCGACTGAAAAGCTGTGGCAAGGAGGTATGTCCGATGCAATCCGTCCGACTGAGAAAATGGAGTGTCGGCACCCGCCTACTGGCGGTGCTGTCGGTTTTGGTGATGGCGGCGATGCCGGCGGGGATTCTGCCGGCTAAGGCGGACTCGCTGTCGGATTCGCAGAAAAAGCTCGCCGAGTTGCAGGAGCGTCAGAAACAGCTGGACAAGGATATCAAGAATACCAGCGGCGACCTGAACAAGCAGAAAGAGCTCGTCGCCCTGTACGACGAACAGATCGAGAATGTCGAGGCGCAAATCGACGAATATGAGCACCAGATTGCGAATCTGGATCAGCAGATCGCGGACAAGGAGCAGCAGATCACCTCTATGGAGCAGGAGATCACCGATCGCGAGGCGGCCATCCAGGACCGCTTCGAGAAGCTGCGCCTGCGGGTCCGTTCGATTGCCCAGACAGGAAACCTGTCGGCGCTGCAGATGTTGCTGAACACCGAGGAATATGCCGACTATCTCCTCAAATCCCAGGTGATGAAGCAGATTTCCGAACACGACCAGGCGCTCATGGACGAGCTGGAGGCCGAGAAGAAGGAGATCAACAGCCGGAAAGAACAGGTGCAGCAGGATAAAGACAGCGTGTTGCAGGCCCGGGAAAGCCAGCTTGCTCTCAAGGCGGACATGGACAAGCAGAAAAAGAGTCTGGATTCCCTGTACAAAGTAGCCAAACAAGAGAGGGACAAGCTCCAGAAAGACCTGAACACCTATCAGGCCGAGCAGAAGAGGATCAAGGCGGATGAGGCGAAACTGGAGAAAATGATCCAGGATCTGCTCAACACCACCCCTTCCGACGGCAAATACGGCGGCAGCATGTTCTGGCCGGCCCCCAACGTCAAGAGGATTTCCTCCCCGTTCGGATACCGCTGGGGCGGGGATTTCCACGGCGGTACCGACATATCCAACGGTGCTTCCCTGGGTGAGAAGATCGTCGCGGCGGCCGACGGCACCGTCATCAAGGCCAATAAAACCGATGAGTGGGGCATGAGCTATGGATATTACACCATGATCGACCATGGCCGCGATTCCAAAGGCCGGCAGATCGTCACCCTCTATGCCCACATGAAAAAAGGCAGCCCTATCGTCAATGTGGGGGACAAAGTCGTGGGTGGACAGACCGTGATCGGCTACATTGGCAATACCGGCAACAGCTTCGGAGCGCACCTGCACTTTGAGGTGCGGGTCAACGGCACCCGGGTAGATCCGGTTGGAAATGGATACATTTCCCTGCCGAAATAAGGTATACTACCAGGGAGCTCATGGAGCCGTCCGGCGGCTCCATGAGCTCGTGTTTTGCGGCCTTACGGCCAATCTTCCGACAGAAGGGACAGACGGGCAATGAACAAAAAGGTTTCTCTGGGCGTTACCCTGGCGCTGATCTTTCTCTCCATTGCCATGACGGTTTCCATCACCGTCGTGATCGCGATGCGGCATTTCGGCACGATGCAGATGGATCTGCAGCAGCGTGTGACCATGTTCGATTATGTCAACGATATCGACAAGACGGCACGGCAGCATTACACCATCGACGAGGAGAAGCTCCGCGCCGCACTGCTCAGGGGCTATATAGAGGGTTTGGGGGATCCTCACGCCGCCTATCTGACAGCCTCAGAATATCAGACGGCCAAAAACAGGGCCGCCGGGAAACAGACCGGTTTCGGCATGGAACTCGTGCTGAATGAAGATGGCGCGGTTGTTGTGGCGCTCTGTGACAGCGGATCGCCGGCCGCGTTGTCAGGGGTACAGAAGGGCGATGTGGTGACGGCAGCGGACGGTGAACCGGTGTCGGCCGAGACATTCGATGCTCTCCAGAGCAAGCTGAGGGTGAACGGTAAAATCATGCTTTCTCTCACCCGGGGCGATACCAACTACGCGGTCGAGCTCTCCTCCAACACCTATACGGCTGTAAGCGTCGAGGGCCGGATGGCCGGGACGGTCGGCATCCTCCGGATCCGGAATTTTGACAGTGAAACGCCGGCACAGTTCAAAACCGCTTACCGGTCCCTGCTCGACCAGGGAGCCGCATCCCTTCTGTTCGACCTGCGGGACAATGAAGGCGGATCCTTGGAAGCGGCCAAGGAGGTCGTTGCGTTTCTCATGCCGCGGGGTCCTTATGCGAAATATACGACCAAGACGGGAGTCGAGACCTTTACTGCGGAGGACGCGGACGAGATCCAGGTGCCTTCCGCGACCCTCGTCAACAGCCGGACTGCCGGTGAGGCGGAGCTTTTTGCCGGGGTTCTGCAGGACTTCGGCAAGACCGTGGTCGTCGGCACCGTTACGGCGGGAAAAAACACGGTTCAGGAGCTGGTCCCGATCGAATCCGATAAATCGGCCATCCGGATCACGGTGGGCACCCTTTCCCTCGTCCAGAGCGGTTCCTCCTGGCAGGATACCGGCATACAGCCGGGCAGAACTGTGGAAATGCCGGAGGAGCTCGCTCCCTACGCGGCGCTGCTGACCGATGACGAGGACCCGCAGATCCTGGCGGGCCGGGCGGTATTGGAGGGCAGTGCACATACCTCGACTACAGCGCCTGCCGACCCGACCGATCCGGCCACCGGGCCTTCCGGTACCGATGTGACCGAGCCGCCCGCATCGGAGGAATGAATTCTGTTAGAGGCGCCCCTGTTCCGTGCTGACGGACAGGGGCGTTTTACTGTTTTCCTCTTGCCGGGGACGCACAGGCCGATAAGGGATCATCCTTTTTCGTCCTTGCATACAGTGGAGATATCGCGGAAGACGCGCAAATGGGGAATCGTCGATAGAGACGACGGCGAGGGGCAAGCATCCTTCCAGCCGGGACACTTCCCCCTCGAATCCAACCGTTCAGATGGATGGATAGCTTCCCCTATTTCGGGCGAAAAAGCGGGAGACTGTTGTCGAGCCTGGGCTGGTTTTGAACTTTCTCTTTGCTTTTGGGCGGAAAAATGGTATAATACAGATATTGTGTATTTTTTATCAAGAAGGTGTGCATATTCTTCAGTGCCGGCCATATGGCAAGCGCGGACGGCAGGAGGGCTCCGATGAAAAAAATTCTCAAATTTCTGTTTCACCGGGTGGTGCTTGTGGCTCTGGCACTCGCTTTGCAGGCGGGCCTGCTGGTGCTGATGCTCGTGAAATTCAACGAATACTTTGTTTATTTTTACGCTATCTGCATCGCTCTTAGCCTGGCCGCGGTGCTCAAAATCGTCAATGGGGACAGCAACCCGGGATACAAAATCGCCTGGATCATCCCGATTCTCCTCGTGCCGGTTTTCGGTGTGCTGTTTTATATCATCCTCGGCGGCAAAAGGCTGAGCCGCCAGACCAAGGCGAAAATGCGCCATGTGGAGGTCAAAATGCGGCAGGAGCTGCCGCCGCAGGAGGGGCTGCTCGATGAAATCCGCTTGCAGAATGAGGATGCGGCGGTACAGGTACAGTATATTCAAAAATATGCCTATTCTCCGGTATATAAAAATACCTATACGGAATATCTTCCTATAGGGGAGGTAAAGTTTGAGCGTCTCAAAGAGGAGCTCGCCAAGGCACGGCACTACATCTTCCTGGAGTATTTCATCGTCCAGGAGGGGGTGATGTGGGACGCGATCCTGGAAATCCTGAAAGAAAAGGTGAAACAGGGCGTGGAAGTGCGGATGATTTACGACGATATGGGCTGTATCATGACTCTGCCCTATCGCTATGACCGCCGGCTGGAGGCCCTCGGGATCCAGTGCTGCGTATTCAACCCATTTGTCCCTGTCCTGACCTCCCGGCTCAACAACCGGGATCACCGCAAGATCTGCGTCATCGACGGCCACACCGGCTTCACCGGCGGCATCAACCTGGCGGACGAATATATCAATGCCTATGAGAAGCACGGGCACTGGAAGGATACGGCTGTCCTGCTTCGGGGAGATGCCGTCTGGAACCTTACGGTCATGTTTTTGTCGATGTGGGATTACATCCACGGCATCGATGAGGATTTCACCCCGTATAAGCCGTCGGTCCATATGACCGGGCAGGTGGAAAGCGACGGATATGTACAGCCCTACTCGGACAACCCGCTCGATGGCGAACCGGTTGGTGAAACGGTGTACCTGAACCTCATTAACCGGGCCAAACGGTATGTATATATCAATACCCCTTATCTGATCCTGGACAACGAGATGGCTACGGCGCTGCGCATGGCGGCAAAATCGGGGGTGGACGTCCGGATCGTCACCCCCCATATCCCGGACAAATGGTATGTCCATGCCGTTACCCGCGCGTATTATGAGATGCTGCTCGAGAGCGGCGTACGCATCTACGAATACACCCCCGGCTTCGTCCATGCCAAGACCTTTGTGGTGGACGACGAGTACGCCACGGTGGGGACCGTGAACCTCGACTACCGCAGCTTGTACCTGCATTTCGAATGCGGTGTCCTGCTGTACCGGACGTCCAGCGTGGCCGCGGTAAAGGCCGACTATCTCAAGACACTGGAGGTCTGCCAGGAAGTGTCACTCGAGGAATGCCGCCGGGTGCCTCTGTTCCGCCGGCTCGGAAGGGCCGTTCTGCGTGTGTTCGCCCCTTTGATGTGAAGGTTTTTTCGCAGCCCGATCGTTTTAGTGAGAGAAACACATATGAAGGCGGGATGATTTATGAAAAAAGTATTGACGGTTTTGTGCACGGTGGCATCAATCGGCGGCGCGGCACTCTTTTGCGTCTGCTTCGTCGCCAGACGGCTGAAGCCGAAGAAAGGGACGGGTTCCCATGCCGGTAGGATTGCCCGGTCCACAACCGAATCTGAAGAAAACCGGGGCGACCGGCCCTGATCCGGCTTAGGGCCGGGGAGAAGGAGGCCAATCCATGACCGTCAATTCAACCAAGCGTAAGGCCCAAGTGGTGGTGAACCCTCATCCGATCCAGTCCAGAACCGTAAAGTCTTTCGCACACGGTCTGAATTTTTATAAGCTGTTCTGGATCTTTTTTGTCGGCTGTTTTTTGGGTGTGGTGATCGAAACCCTATACTGTCTCGTCACCCGTCACCATTTCGAAAGCCGGCAGGGTCTGATTTATGGTCCGTTCAACCTGGTATACGGCGTCGGCGCCCTGGCGATGACGCTGGGCTTGTACTGGCTCCGGGGCAAACGGGATCTATGGGTGTTTCTGGGCGGATTCGTCATCGGCAGCGCCTTCGAGTACATATGCAGCCTCGTTCAGGAGCTCTTGTTCGGCACGGTTTCATGGAAATATGACCATATGCCTCTCAACCTCAACGGCCGGATTAACGTGATGTATTCCATGTTTTGGGGGATCCTTGCTCTTCTTTGGGTGAAAAATTTGTTTCCCCTGATGACGCGGCTTATTGAGAAGATCCCGAATTCCGTCGGCAAGGTCCTGACGTGGGTTTTGCTGGTGTTCATGATCCTGAACACTGTGATATCGGCTGTGGCCGTCGCCCGCTGGACCGCAAGGGACAGCGGCGTCCCGCCCGCCAATGCGGTCGAGGAATTTCTTGACCGGCACTACACCGATGAAAAAATGACCTGGGTATACCCGAATATGATGCCAGCCAAGGTCTGAAAAATTCTGGGAACATCCGCCGGCGCGGGTGTTCCTTTTTTCTCGGAAGCTGCGGCAGTCGCATCCGATTGTGACCAACCGAAAATCCAGGACTCGCGGCGTTTCATCGAGTATTGCTGGCTTGGGTGATATGCCGAGGGGCCTAAAAAACAGGACCGGTTCATGATGGGAGTGAGTACAGGCGACCTCTAGGCGGAGCGGGATGGGTATTGGATAGAAAGCGCGATGCAGATATGCGGCGCTCTAGGGAAAGTGGCCGGCAGGCTATTGACAAATTTATATTAATATGATATTATTTTAATATCATATTAAGGAGGCGTCCTGTATGCACGAGAAAGTACTGCTCAACAAGAAAAACGGCATGGCGGTCATGCTGCTGTCTGTCCTGTTTTACGCTGCCGCGATTGTAGGCTTTGTGTTCGGCTGTATCCTGGTGGAAAGCGGACCGTCGGCGCTTTCCCTCGTGCTGCTGATCGTCTGCGCCATCTGGCTGTTGATCGGTTGGATTCCCTTCCTGGGCCTCAAGGTGCTGAAGCCCCAGGAAGCGCTGGTCTTGACCCTGTTCGGCAAATATGTGGGAACGCTTAAAAACGATGGGTTCTATTATGTGAACCCCTTCTGCACCGGCGTCAATCCCGCGGCCAAAACCAAGCTCAACCAAAGCGGCGATGTCGATGGCGGCACCGGAAAATCCATCCTGCTCGCCGCCCAGGCCGGTGCGAATGTGGAGTTGGTCAATAAGAAGATTTCCCTGAAAATCATGACGCTCAACAACAACCGGCAGAAGATCAACGATTGTCTCGGCAATCCGGTGGAGATCGGCATTGCGGTCATGTGGCGGGTTGTCGATACGGCCAAAGCGGTCTTCAATGTCGACAACTATAAAGAATACCTCTCCCTGCAGTGTGACAGTGCCCTGCGGAACATCGTGCGGAACTATCCCTATGACGTGGCGCCGGGGGTGGATACCACCGGCGACGGTGTTGCGGATGAAGGCAGCCTCCGGGGATCGAGCGAAATTGTCGCTGCCCGCATCCGGGATGAAATTCAGCAGAAAGTGGGGGAGGCCGGCCTTGAAATTCTTGAGGCGCGGATCACCTATCTGGCCTACGCCCCTGAAATTGCCGCTGTTATGCTGCAGAGGCAGCAGGCCTCGGCCATTATCGACGCGCGCAAAATGATCGTCGACGGTGCGGTGGGAATGGTGGAAATGGCGCTCGATCGTCTGAGCGAAAACCAGACCATCACGTTGGACGAGGAACGGAAGGCGGCCATGGTGTCGAATTTGCTGGTGGTGCTCTGCGGCAACCATGACGCGCAGCCCGTCGTCAATTCCGGGAGTTTGTATTGACATGGCCGGCGAGCAGAAAAAGCAGGTACCGCTCCGCCTATCTGCGAAATTGTACGACGCGATTGCCGCGTGGGCCGAGGATGATTTCCGGTCGGTGAACGGGCAGATCGAGTACCTCCTGTCCGAATGTGTCCGTCAGCGAAAGAAAAACGGCCGTTATGTCTCGGATGAACTGGACCGCCCGCTGGATATCGATATCAAATAGACTGACAGCGCCGCGTCACGGGTTTTATGCCCATGACGCGGCGTTTTTGCTGAGAGCAGCGGGAGGCACCGGCCGATACCGATGTCTCCCGCTGTGTCATGTCTTCGGATGGCAGCTGTCGCTCATGGGGCAATGGGAACAGCCACATCCGCAGGAAGTTTCCCCTTTTTTCCGGTTCCGGATCATGTGAACGAGTATCGCCGCGATGGCGGCCATTAAAAGTACGCTGATGATGATTGTGGCGATGTTTTCCGTGAGCCAGGTTCCCATACGGATACCTCCTTCGGGGTTTCCCCGCGGTCAAATTTTCACGGGCTTGGACAGGGTTCTCGATTCCTTATATGGGCGGAACAGGAGATACAAGATCAGGGCCGCGATGGCAAAGGCGAAAATAGAGCCGAGAAGGTTGCCGTGTCCCGTGAACAACATGCCGAGCTGATACAGGACCAGGGAGACCGCATAGGCGAAAACACACTGATAGCCAATGGCGAAGAGGGTCCACTTTGCCGAGTTCATCTCCCGTTTGATAGCGCCCATGGCTGCAAAGCAGGGAGCACACAGCAGATTGAACACCAGGAAGGAATAGGCGGCGAGGGGAGTGAAAACCTCGCGCATGTTCGCCCAAATCTGCCAGCCATTTTCTGCCACCTCATCGAAACCGCCGAAGAGTACGCCGAACGTTCCGACGACATTCTCCTTGGCGATGAGGCCGGTAATGGTGGCCACGGCGCTCTGCCAGTTGCCCCAGCCCAGCGGAATGAAGATCCAGGCGATGGCATTCCCGATCACGGCCAGAATGGAGTGGTTGAGATCCTCCACCATGCCGAAGCTGCCGTTCTCCACACCGAAAGCCTGGAGGAACCAGAGCAAGATCGCGGACAGCAGGATGACCGTCCCTGCCTTTTTGATAAAGGACCAGGCCCGTTCCCACATCGAGCGCAGCACATTGCCCACCGTGGGGAGATGATAAGCCGGCAGCTCCATGACGAAGGGCGCGGGATCCCCTGCGAACATCCGGGTTTTTTTGAGCATGATGCCGGATATGACAATGGCCGCTATCCCGACGAAATAGGCGCTGGGCGCTACCCACCAGGCCCCGCCGAACAGAGCGCCGGCGATCAGGGCAATGATCGGCAGCTTGGCTCCGCAGGGGATGAATGTGGTGGTCATGACGGTCATGCGGCGGTCCCGCTCGTTTTCAATGGTGCGGGACGCCATGATCCCGGGAATACCGCAGCCCGTGCCGATGAGCATGGGGATGAAAGACTTGCCGGACAGCCCGAATTTGCGGAAAACGCGGTCCATGACGAAGGCGATACGCGCCATGTAGCCACAGCTCTCCAGAAAAGCGAGGAACAGGAAGAGCACCAGCATCTGGGGCACGAAGCCCAATACGGCGCCGACGCCCCCGACGATACCGTCTAAAATCAGGCCCTGCAGCCAATCTGCGCAGTGGACGGCAGTCAGTCCGGACGAGATCAGGACCGGGATGCCCGGCACCCATACGCCATATGCCGCCGGATCCGGCTCTTCGACGGCAGCCGCCTCGAGATAGGAGGCGTAGGTGACGGGGATCTCTTCTTCCACGTTCCCTTCGTCGTCATACAAATAGGCTGTGGCACTCAAAGACGCCGCCAGTTCCGGAACCAGGACGGTTGCCTCTTCGGTGGACGCCGCCTCATCCACCGCGCCGGCGGCCGCCGCGGCTGCTTCAAACGCTTCCACGACGGCTCCCGGTTCCTCATAGTTTTCCGCCGCCGCTTCATAGGCAGAGGACCCGATGCCGAACAGGTGCCAGCCGTCGCCGAACACGCCGTCATTGGCCCAATCGGTCGCCCAAGTGCCCACTGTCGTGACCGACACAAAGTAGACGATGAACATGATGGCCGCAAAGATCGGCAGTGCCGCGAAGCGGTTGGTCACCACCTTGTCGATTTTATCCGAGACCGACAGCCGGCCGGCATTTCTTTTTTTGTAACAGCCTTTCAGGATGGACGCTATGTAAACATACCGTTCATTGGTGATGATACTCTCCGCGTCATCGTCGCATTCCTTTTCGGCCGCCTGGATATCCTGCTCAATATGCTCCAGGACATTCGGGTTCAGCTCGAGCTTTGCGAGAACCTTGTCGTCCCGCTCGAAAATCTTGATGGCATACCAGCGCTGCTGCTCGGCCGGCATGGAGTGGACCGCCGCCTCTTCGATATGGGCCAGGGCGTGTTCCACCGCCCCGGAGAAGGTGTGCATCGGCACCGTTTTGGCTGATTTCGCGGCCTCCACGGCCGCCTCGGCCGCCTCCATGACGCCGGTGCCTTTTAGGGCCGAGATCTGTACGATAGGGCAGCCCAGCTCCCGGGAAAGTTCTCCCACATCGATCCGATCCCCTGCCTTTTTCACCACATCCATCATGTTGATGGCGACGACGACCGGGATCCCCAGCTCGGTAAGCTGGGTGGTCAGATAGAGGTTCCGCTCCAGGTTGGTGCCGTCGATGATATTGAGGATGGCGTCCGGCCGCTCCCCGATCAGGTAATTCCGGGCGACCACCTCCTCGAGTGTATAGGGCGAAAGGGAATAGATGCCCGGCAGGTCGGTGATGGTGACGCCGTCGTGTTTGCGCAGTTTGCCCTCCTTTTTTTCCACCGTGACGCCCGGCCAGTTCCCTACAAATTGATTCGAACCAGTGAGCGCATTGAACAGGGTGGTCTTACCGCTGTTCGGGTTGCCCGCTAAGGCGATTCGCAATTCCATATGGCTGTTCCTCTCTTTCCTGTTCGAAAGCGCCGAGTAAGGCGCGACTAACTCTCCTCCAAAAAAAGAGGAGGGACCCTCCCGCGGATGGTCATTCGACCTCGATCCAATCCGCATCCGCTTTCCGGATGGACAGCTCATAGCCGCGCACGGTCACTTCCAGCGGATCGCCCAAAGGCGCCACCTTACGGATGTGGACATCTACCCCTCTGGTGATCCCCATATCCATGATGCGCCGTTTGACAGCGCCCTCTCCGTGGAGCTTGACCACCCTGACCGTGTCGCCGATTTTGGCCTGTCTCAGTGTTTTCATGCGGTGTTTCCTCCTCTCGTTTGATCTATACCAACATCATTTGACCATAATTTTCTGCGCCATTTCCCTGCTGATCGCCACGCGGGCTTCCTTGACATTGACGATCACGTTCCCCCCCAGGACGGTGATAACAGTGACGTCCCCTCCCGCTACAAAGCCGAGATTTTCAAGATGCTTTTTCACCTCGGGGTTTCCACCCACCTTGACAATGGTGTTTTTTTCACCGATTTGTGCCAGTGTCAGCGGCATCCTGCCTCATCCTTCCCCGTATCCTCCGTGTATATTAGTTTAAACTAACTTATGGGCGAAACAAAAGTTAGCTTTAGCTAACCATATATAGAATACGCATATTTTCCCAATTTGTCAAGCTTTTCCCCTTCTGGCAGCCCTCCTTTCATCCAAATTCGGAGATTTGACAGCGCGCTTCGCTTTTGTTAATCCGCAAATTGTGCAAAATCCCGATGCCCTTTGCCGGTAGACGGCAAGGGGAGGGGAAACACGCACCGATATCCGCGGATCCCAGTGTTCCCGGCAGTTTTCAGCAAAAACGGCATACCCCGGAAGCCTTTCCCGGGGCATGCCGCTTCTGTTTTCGAACAGGCTGTCAGCCCGCCGCCTGAAGGCGGCGCAGATTCTCGCTCCACCTTCGATTGATGGCGCGATGGATCAGAAAGATATAGGGGAGACCCAGATTCGTTTCGAGCAGGGAATTGACCAGCAGCGGGCCAAAGCCGCTGGCACGGATGCCGGTGATGAGAAGGACGAACTCCCAGGCGAACTGCACCAATATCCCGATGGCCAGAATCCAGGGCAGCGGGTACCGTTCTTCTTTCGGGCAGCGGACGTTGTGGAGGCACAGGATGGCATACCCGACAAACAGGAGTAGGGCCATGATGCCGTGGTAGCTTCCAGTCCCCCTGGAGATGACGATCCGGGCAAATCCCCCGCCGAAGTTCTGGCTGAGCAGAGCAACGGCCAGCCAGCCCGCAACGATGAGGACCGACCATTCGAGGGCATGCCCGTCCCGGTCGAGCCAGAGCCAGATCCATACGAAATTCGTGAAGCCATAGCTCATGCTCAGCCAGAGAAGGAACCAGAACGGGTCGGCGCCGCTGACCTCCCTGGTGCCGAGCAGAAGATAAAACCCGCCGTAATCCACCAGGAAATACAGCAGCCCGCCGAATAGGCCGAACAGGGCCGCCAGATATTTGCGGCACCACAGCAGCGCCCCGGCCAAAATGAGCAAAAACCCGATATCCAGCAGGATATAGAGCAGATTGAGATCGCGGGAGGGAATGACCTCCATACTCGACACTTCCCTGTATGCGGTGTCCGGCGGATTAGAAATTGCTGCCGTCGTAACCCCAGTATTTGACTTCCTCGTATTTGACGTAAATCCGCTCGGAGGGGATGTTCAGTTCCTTGTTTAGCAGGGCGGTCACGGCTGCGGTCATCTTGTTGTAGGCCCCCCGGTCGGCTGCCCCATAAAGCTTGACCTCCACGAAGGCGGCGGCCTCGCCGCTGCCCTTGAAATACAGGCGGCAGTGATCCTCGAAGCTGAGCATCAGCCAGTCCTCGGTTTTGTACAGCAACGGCATGAGCTCACCGAAGCTGGTTTTCAGCCGGGCCTCCTGTTCGGGTGAGATGGCGACATTTACTTTGGTCTGGATACAGGGCATAGGGTTTCCTCCTTTTATATGGATTGTACGGTTTCCCGCAGCAGGGCATCCCATTCGGCAGGACGGAAGCCGGGCAGGGCCCGGTCCCCGACGAGCAGAAGCGGACGTCGGACCAGCATGCCGTCCGACGCGAGCAGGGCGAGCTGTTCCTCCTCGTCCAGCCCGGACAGACGCTCGGACAGGCGCATCGAACGGTAGAGCAGGCCGCTCGTATTGAAATAGCGTTTGAGGGGCAGGCCTGCCTCACGGCTCCATCGGCGGAGCTCTTCCGCTGTAGGCCGCTGTTCCTTGATATGCCGCTCGGTAAATTCGATGCCCTGCTCCAGCAGCCATGCCCTGGCCTTCTGGCAGGTGGTGCAAGGTGGATATACAATGAGGGTAACCGGCTGTACCATATTTCCTGCCCCTTTCTATTCGCCGATGATTTTAACGAGCGCGTGCTTGTCGCGCCCGCCGTCGAACTCATAATAAAAAATCTGTTCCCAGGTGCCGAAATCCAGCCGGCCCTCGGTAATTGCGACCACCGCCTCCCGGCCCATGACGGTGCGTTTGAGGTGGGCATCGGCGTTGTCTTCATACCCGTTATGGGCATAGCGGCTGTAGGGCTTTTCCGGGGCCAGGTTTTCGAGCCAGGCCTCGAAATCACGATGCAGGCCGCTTTCGTCGTCGTTGATGAAGACGCTGGCAGTGATGTTCATAGCATTGACCAGCACGAACCCCTCCCGCACGCCGCTCTCCCGCACCGCCTGCTCCACCTGGGAGGTGATGTTGACGAGGCCCCGTCGGGTGGGCAGATGAAACCACAGTTCTTTCCGGTAGCTTTTCATCGGGTTTCCCCCGCTTCCTTTTTCTACCAGTATACCAGATTTCCTTCGTGGGAACAAGACCCCGGAGACTCTGAAAAGAAAAAGACCGGCCGCTCTCCCGGGCGGCCGGATCACCTATTGCGTTTGCGGCATTTTTCCTCTATACTGGAGAAAAGGGCTTGTTTGGAGGTTCGGACATGGAAGAGCGGCACTTTGTCAAAAATGACCAGGGGTTTGTCTGTGCGCACTGCGGACAGACGGTGGAGCCGCTGGGCTACACCTCCCGTAACCATTGCCCCCACTGCCTCTATTCTCTGCATGTGGACATCCATCCGGGAGACCGGCAGAACCCCTGCCGGGGCCTGATGGAACCGGTCGGTCTGGACATCTCCGCCAAAAAAGGCTATGTCATCCGCTTTCGCTGCACGAAATGCGGAGGCGAAGGGCGGAATAAGGCCGCGCGGGACGACGATTTCGGTCTGCTGCTCCGTCTGTCCGCCAAAGAGTGCTAACGCCGTCCCTCGGGCGGCTTGACCGCCGGCCAGCGGACGGTGATGGTGAGCTTGTTCTGGAGCAGCAGGGCCTCGGTTTCGCCCCCCATCTGCATCGCCAGGCGATGGACGATCGCCAGCCCCAGCCCTGTGTCCTGCCCGGTGCGCATCCTGTCGGCGGTGAAGAACCGGTCGAACAGGTGCTCAACATCCTGTGGCAGCAGGCCCGGCGCCAGGTTGGTGAAACAGGTGACCACCACCCCATCTTCCTGAAACGCCCGGATATACAAATCCCCCGCGCCATGCTTGATCGCGTTTTGAAACAGGTTGGTGTAGATGCGCAGCACGGCCTGGGGATCGCCCAGGATCGGTGACAGCCCCTCGGCGATGTCGATCTCCGCCTCCCGCCCGTCCGCGTTGAAGTCGGCGTAAAAGGCCGCCGCCAGTTCAACCAGAAGAGGCGCGAGCGCCACCGATTCCTGCGCGAGGGCATAGCCGCCCGCTTCCAGGCAGGACAGGTCGTAAAAGCCCGTGACCAGGGCCTTGAGGGCATGGGCGCGGCTTTCCACAATGGCAAGGTATTCGGCCCGTTCCTCCGGGGTGGTGCTTTCGGATTTGATCATCTGCAGATACCCCAGGATCGAGGTCAAGGGGGTGCGCAGGTCGTGGGAGATGTTGGCGATCTCCTGCCGGCGCTGCCGCTCCTGCCGCCGGTGGAGGGCGTCGCTCGCCTGCCGTTCGTCGAGCAGCGCGTTCACTTCCTCGAGCAGCCGTTCCAAATCCCGGTCTGGTACGCTGAGCCTCAGACGCCCGTTGGACTGTGTGCGCCGCAGATTTTCCAGAGAGCGGCGCACTTTGAGCAGATTCCGTTTATATACGATCAGCGCACCCGCACAGACCGCGAGCAGCAGCGCCAGTATAGCGATGATCCATCCGGCCAGCCCCATGTTCGTCCCTCCCTGTGCCGTTGAGTATACCATACCAGGCCCAGCTTGAAAAGAGCCGGACGGGGTTTTTCGTTTTGCGCAGAGGCTCAGGCGACGTCCTTTCTGCGGTAGCAGAGAAGTCCAAGCAGGGTGCTCCCCGCTAAATAGGCGGCCCCCGTCACGACGCTGCGCAGTACGAGTTCTCCGGTCAGTTCGGTTCTTACGATCTGTTCAAGCAGCGGGATCATCAGCCAGAGGCTGACCTCCCCCAGAGACGGGTAATAATGCGCCGCAAACTGGAGGATGACGGGCAGGAAACCGAAAAAGCCGACGAAACCCAGTGTGTACAGAGTGCTGCTCTTGACGTGGAAAGCCAGCATGTTGCCGAAAGAGAGCGCCCCGATCCACAGGGGCAGGGTCACAAGCAGACGTTTGCCGAGCTCGGAAAACAGTTCGAGAAACGGAACCGGATAGACGGGACCCAGCACTAGGACACCGGCTCCCAGTATAACGCCCAGGATGACGAGAAGGCTCACGAGAGCCGTGATCAATTCGGTCAGCAGCTTGCCCAGATAGAAGCCCGCCCGGGATGTACCGAAGGCCAGCGTGTTTTTCATCGTCTGGTTTTTATATTCCTCCGAAAACACCATGTCCACGAACGCTACGGTCAGAAAAAGGCCTGTCGGGAACATGGACAGAGCGATACTCACCATGCCGTCAAAGCCCACCCGTTCTTCGGGCGGCAGGTAATGGTTGGTAACGGCAAACAGCATCACACCCGCGAGGCCGAGAGCCACGATAACGCCGATGAAAATATAGGGATACAAGCGATGCCGGGTCTTGTATAGTTCGCTTTTGATCACACGCAGCATCACGCATACCTCCTTTCGGTTCCGTCCGGACGGGAACGCTCCAGCAGCCGCAGGAAATAATCCTCCAGGTTGGTCCCGCGGGTATTGATCGTGTGTACCCGCACGCCATCCTCGGTGAGTGCCGCCGTCACCTTTACCGGATCCTCCAGAAATGCGTAGATCCGGATCCGGTTTTCGGGCAGGATTTCATACGAGGAACAATATAGGCGGCTTTCCAGCGATACGGCCGCCTTCGGGGCATCGTCCACGGTCAGTTCCAGGCATTCCCGGCAGCATTCTTCGATGTCCCGGGCGGCGATCTGCTGCAGCATCCGTCCCCCGTCGATGAAGCCGTAGTGCGTGGCGAGGTTGGCGAGCTCGCTCAGGATATGGCTGGAGATCAGGATGGTGATCTGACGTTCGGCGTTCAGGCGCAGCAGCAGGTCGCGGAACTGTACGATCCCCATCGGGTCGAGCCCGTTGATCGGCTCGTCGAGAAGGAGCAGGTCGGGGCTGCCGAGGATAGCCAGGGCCAGCCCGAGCCGCTGTTTCATACCGAGAGAAAACTGCTTGAATTTCTTGTTCCTTGTATCGCCGAGGCCGACGAGACGCAGCGCCTCTTTCACGCAGTCTTTGCCCGCGATCCCTCGCTGGAGCCTGTAATATTCGAGATTCTGCTCCGCCGTCAGAAAGGGATAGAAGCTCGGGATTTCGATCACTGCGCCCATCCGTTCCCGCATCCGGCCGAGAGAACGCGGGTCGGACGCCCCGAATAGCTCGATTTCCCCTCCGCTCGGCCTGCTCTGCGAGGTGATCATCCGCATCAGGGTGGTTTTGCCCGCCCCGTTTTTTCCGACCAATCCATAAATCTGTCCGTGTTCCACCCGCAGATCCACGTGATCCACCGCCATCGTGGCGCCGTACCGCTTGCACAGCCCCCGCGTGACCAGTACATTGTCCGCCATACCATTCATCCTTCCGTCTGAGATTGGCCTCAGTATACCCCTGTACCTTCAAAAAGCCTTAAAGGAAATCTAAAGAAACTCTAAAGCCGGGCCTTTTTCCGGAGGATGAAACTCCTAGAACCGGGAATCCGCGGCCGGTCAGTCCTCCTGCATCTTGAAGCCGATGCCCCAGACCGTTTTGATATACCCGTTGTCCGGGTCAGCCGCCGCCAGCTTGGCACGCAGGTTGCTGATATGCACGTTGACCGTATTGTCGTCCCCGAGATACGGATCCTCCCAGACCGATTCAAAGAGGTTCGCGCGGGTGAAGACCTTTTTCGGATGGGAGAGCAGCAGGCTCAAAATGCCGTATTCCCGGGCGGTCAGGGACACCTCCCGGCCCTTGACCGTCACCTGGCGGCCTTCTGGATCGAGAACGAGGTTTTTGAAGTGCAACGGCGTGTCCTCTTCCTGCACAGCGGCGGCAAAGCGGGTATAGCGGCGGAGCTGGGCCGCGACCCTGGCCTTGACATCCTCCACGTCGAAGGGCTTTCCGATAAAATCGTCCGCCCCGTCGGCGAGTACCCGCAGCTTGTCCTCCCGCCCCTTGGCGGACAGGACGATCACCGGCATCACCTGATCCCTCCGGATACGCGCGAGGAGTTCCTCCCCCGTCAGCCCGGGGAGCATCAGGTCAAGCAGCACCAAATCGACCCGTTCCGCCTGCAGCCGCATTTCCGCCTCGCTGCCCGAGTAGGCCGGAATGACGGTATATCCCTCCTTTGACAGGAGGGTGGTGAGCAGGCGGTTGATATCCGCGTCGTCCTCCACGATCAGGATGCGTGCTCCGGTTCCTTCCACGTCCGTATCCTCCCTTGCGGCCGGCAGACCCGGCCCGCGGTGTTTTATGTAGGGGCTTAAGGCCCCTGCTCTGTCCAGTATACCATTCCGCCGCCCTCGCGGCAAGGGCCGGACGGCCCGGCCCGAATTCATAAATCCTTCATCCGTTTTCCCGGATTTGGGATATAATAAGAATACCCTTTCAACAGAAAAGAGGTTGTCACCATGCAGGACCGTCTGAGCGAAGAGCTCAAAACGCTATTCCTGGCCGGAGTGGGTGCGGCGGCCGTTACCGCCGAAAAAACCAAGGCCCTCGTCGGGGAACTGGTCGAAAAAGGCCGCCTGACGGTGGAACAGGGCCGGGTGCTCAATGAGGAGCTCCACCACCGGTCCGGTCCCGTGTCCAGGGCTGTCCCCCCCGATTCGGAGGCGGACCAGCTCCTGCGCAGCCTCGACCGGATGAGCCCGGAAGACCTCGCTGCCCTCAAAGCCAAGCTCGCGGCGATGGACGCCGCGGAGGATCCCCATGGAAAACCGGAAAGCTGAGCCGGGCGGCCGGGCGGACAACCGCCACCGCCTCCGGGAGATCCTGGCCGTGCTCGCGCGGCACGGCATCCTGCGCGGCCTCACCCCCGTGAAGCTGCGCCTCATTATCCAGGACCTGGGCCCGACCTTCGTCAAGCTCGGCCAAATCCTCTCCATGCGGCAGGACATGCTCCCGGCGGAATACTGCCAGGAGCTCACCCTGTTGCGGGCGGACGTCTCCCCGATGCCCTTCGGTGAGGTCAAAGAGGTGGTGGAGGCGGAGTACGGCGTCCCGATGAAATCGCTCTTCCTCTCCTTTGAGGAAACACCTCTCGGTTCCGCCTCCATCGCCCAGGTCCATGCGGCGGTGCTGCGGGACGGCAACGAGGTCGCCGTCAAGGTACAGCGGCCGGGGGTGCGGGACACCATGGCGAGGGACATCGTCCTCCTTCGCCGGGCGGCGGGCATCCTGCAACGGGCGGGCGGCATCGCCGGGGTTATCGACTTCCGCATGGTGCTCGATGAAATGTGGGCCGTGGCGCAGGAGGAAATGGACTTCCTCCTGGAGGCCCGCCATATGGATGAATTCCGGGACAGCAACGCCGGTGTCGCCTATGTCACCTGCCCCCGGGTGGAGCACCGCTATACCACCTCCCGTGCTCTGATGATGGAGTATATCGACGGCATCCCCATCGACGATACCGACCGGCTCCGCGAGGAAGGGTACGACCTCGGTGAGATCGGGGAAAAGCTGGCGGAAAACTATGTCCGGCAGATTTTGGATGAGGCATTTTTCCATGCCGATCCCCATCCGGGCAACCTGCGGATACGGGCGGGCAAAATCGTCTTTCTGGACCTCGGCATGATGGGCCGGCTGAGCGAGAAGGACCGTGAGCTCCTGAAGACCGCTGTGCGCGCCGTGGCGCAGAACGACGCCGGTACCCTCAAGGACGTGCTGCTCACCCTGGGTGTCCACAGCGGCAAAATCGACCATGTCCGCCTGTATGCGGATATCGACGAATTCCTCTCGAGATATGCCAGCATGGGCATGGCGGACATCGACCTGGCCCGGCTGATGGAAGAGCTCCTGGGCCTGGCCGAATCCCACGGCATCTCGATGCCCAAGGGGCTGTCCATGCTCGCCCGGGGCATCGTCACCATCCAGGGGGTGCTGGCCCGGATCAGTCCCGATATCCAAATCATCACCATCATGCACAACCATATGGCGGGCGGCGCCGTCGGGCCGTTCGACCTGGAAAAGGAACTGAAAAGCGGCGGCTTGTCTCTGCTGGCGTCGGGACGGAAGGCGCTCGACATCCCCTCCCAGATGTCCGACCTGCTCAAAACCACCCTCAAGGGGCAGCTCAAGCTGCACGTCGAGCCCACCGGCTCGGAGGATCCATTGAAGGCGGCCGAACGCCGGACAGACAAGCTGGCCCTGGCGATCCTCGATGCGGCCCTGATCATCGGTGCCGGCCTGCTCTCCTCCCTTGAAACGGGACCGCAGATACTGGGCCTGCCGGTGCCGGCCTTTATCGGCTATCTGCTGGCCCTCGCGGTCGGCGGCGTCCTGCTGTTCCGGATGCGCCGCCGCAAACGCTGACCCAATCCACATGGAAGGAGCCCTACCGCCATGCATACCCTTTCCCCGGACAAGGAGCCCATCGCGATCCTCGTCACCCTCGATGCTTTGTATCTACGTCCTTTATGCGTGATGCTCCGTTCTCTTGCCGCCCGGACTCCCGAGCGGGATTTCCGGGTTTTTGTCCTCCACTCCTCCCTGACCCCGGCCGATTTGGACGCTGTGCGCAGGGCGATAGAGGGCTGTCGGATGACGCTCGAGGAGATCCGCGTCAGCGGAGGCGGGTTGGACGGCGCCCCCACCACCGACCGTTATCCCCGGGAGATGTACTACCGGATTTTCGCCGCCCAGGTGCTGCCGCCCGAGCTGGACCGGGTCTTGTATCTCGACCCGGACGTGCTGGCCATCAATCCGGTGGAAAAGCTTTACGCCACCCCCATGGGAGACGCGCTGTTCGCCGCCTGTTCCCATGTCCACGCCTCGCTGCGCAAGCTCAATGAGCTTCGCCTGGGGATGAAGAAGGACGCGCCCTACATCAATTCGGGGGTCATGCTCCTCAACCTGTCCCGGCTGCGGCGGGAGCAGCGTCCTGAAACGGTTCAGGAATGGCTTGCGGAACATAAAAGCCTGTTTTTGCCCGACCAGGATGTCATCAGCACGTTGTATGGAGACCGGATTCTCCTCCTGGACGCCCTCCAGTACAACCTGGGAGAGAAATTTTACCTTTCCTGCCGGCTGCGGCCGCGTTCGGTCGGGGAAGGACGCCCCGATCTCGCCTGGGTACGGCAAAACACGGTCCTCATCCATTATTGCGGCCGCAACAAGCCTTGGAAGCCACGGTATATCGGAGAGCTGGGGGTATTCTACGACGAATTCCTGCGTGAACTGGGAGAGCTCCCTTTCCCGCCCGTTGCATGAACAGTATCGGTTAAAAACCATTCAAACATCCGGGTGTTGCCCGTCCCATTCAATAGGGGACGGCGGCCCCGGGGATTGCGTCGTTCATAAAATCGATTTCTTGGGGACCAGAATCGTTGTTGGCCCTCCTTCGGCGAGGCAGCCGTAGGCCGGCTCTGCGGGCTCCGATTCAAAGTGTCCAGAATTTGTTCGCACGCCTATCCGAAATTTTCCACCCGGCTTCCTTGTATAGGAGCCGGGTTTTTGGTATACTAAATCCATGAAGTGAAGCGTGTGTTGATATGGGAAGACGGCCCTGCGGCCGCGAAAGGATAGGAATGCCATGACGGGGTTCAAACCGGGTATCTGGGAAAAGATGGTGGATGTGCGGGACTTTATCGCCCGTAATGTGACACCCTACGACGGGGATGAGGGGTTTCTCGCGCCTCCTACCGAGCGGACCAAAGCGCTGTGGGACGAGGTGGCGGCCCTGATGAAGGAGGAGCGGGACCGCGGCGGGGTCTACGATATCGATACACACACCATTTCGGGCATCGACGCCTATGCGCCGGGGTATATCGATAGAGACAAGGAGCAGATCGTCGGCCTGCAGACCTCCGCCCCCTTGACGAGGGCCATCATGCCCTTCGGGGGTATCCGGATGGTCCGGAATTCCCTGGCGGCCTATGGCCGGGAGATGGATCCGGAGATCGAAACGGTATTCCAGTATCGCAAAACCCACAACGATGGGGTGTTCGATGTATACACCCCCCAGATGCGGGCCGCCCGCAAATCCGGCGTCATCACCGGCCTGCCCGATGCCTACGGCCGGGGCCGGATCATCGGGGATTACCGCCGGGTTGCCCTCTACGGGGTGGATATGCTTATCCGGGAAAAGCAGATGTCCCGGGATGCGGCGGACTACCCGGTCATGGATTCGAGGGAGATCCGGCTCCGGGAGGAGCTCGCCGAGCAGATCCGGGCGCTCGAGGCCCTGAAGCGGATGGCGGAGGGGTACGGTTTCGATATCTCCCGGCCCGCAGAAGATACCAAAGAGGCCATTCAGTGGCTGTATTTCGGCTACCTGGCCGCCATCAAGGAACAGAACGGCGCCGCCATGTCCATCGGCCGGGTGTCCACCTTCCTGGATATCTACGCCGAACGCGACCTCGCTGACGGCCGCTATACCGAGGAGGAGATCCAGGAGTTTGTCGACCATTTCGTCATGAAGCTGCGGCTGGTCCGGTTCCTGCGCACCCCGTCCTATGACGAGCTGTTCTCCGGCGACCCCACCTGGGTGACCGAGGCTATCGGCGGCCTCTCCACCGACGGACGGCATCTGGTCACCAAGATGTCCTTCCGTTTCCTTCACACCCTGACCAATCTGGGCCCGGCCCCCGAGCCCAATATGACGGTGCTGTGGAGCCCCCGCCTGCCCGAGGGCTTCAAGAAATACTGCGCCAAAATGTCGATTGAGACCTGCTCCATCCAGTATGAGAGCGATGAGCTGATGCGCAAGAAATTCGGCGATGATTATGGTATCGCCTGCTGTGTTTCTGCCATGCGGATCGGCCGGCAGATGCAGTTTTTCGGGGCCAGGGCCAATCTAGCCAAGGCTCTGCTCTACGCCATCAATGGCGGCCGGGACGAAAAAACCGGGGTGCAGGTGGGCCCTGAGCTGCTCGCCTGCCGGGGGAAATACCTGGACTACGACGACGTGATGAAGAAGTTCGACGCTATCCTCGATTGGCTGGCCAGCCTGTACGTCAACACCCTCAACGTCATCCATTATATGCACGACAAATACTGCTATGAGAAGCTCCAGATGGCCCTGCACGACAACGACGTGCTGCGCACCATGGCCTGCGGAGTGGCCGGGCTGTCGGTGGTGGCGGATTCCCTGTCCGCCATCCGTTACGCCCGGGTCCGGCCCGTCCGGGACGAGACCGGCCTGGCGGTGGATTTCGAGGTAGAAGGGGATTATCCGAAATTCGGCAACAACGACCCCCGGGTGGACGACCTGGCGGTGGACGTGGTCAAGCTCTTCATGAGCAAGCTGAAAAAATGCCCCACCTATCGGGAGAGTGTCCACACCATGTCCATCCTCACCATCACCTCCAACGTGGTGTACGGCAAGAAGACCGGCTCCACCCCTGATGGACGGAAGGCGGGGGAGCCCTTCGCCCCCGGTGCCAATCCCATGCACGGCCGGGACAGCCACGGCTGCGTGGCCTCGATGATGTCGGTGGCAAAGCTCCCCTACGACTATTCCGAGGACGGCATCAGCTACACCTTCTCCATTGTCCCCACCGCCCTCGGGCATGAGCGGGAGGAACAGGCGGAAAATCTGGTCGGGCTGATGGACGGTTATTTCGGGGAGGGGGGGCACCACATCAACGTAAACGTCCTCAACCGGGAGATCCTTCTGGACGCCATGGACCACCCCGAGCTCTATCCCCAGCTGACCATCCGGGTTTCGGGCTACGCGGTCAATTTCATCAAACTGACCAGGGAGCAGCAGCTCGATGTCATCCACCGCACCTTCCACACCCGGTTTTAGGCATACCGGCTGGAGAAAGGGAAGGGGGCGGCAGCATGGAAAACGTGATGGGCCGGATCCATTCGGTGGAGAGCTTCGGGGCACTGGACGGGCCGGGGATCCGGTACGTCCTCTTTCTGCAGGGCTGTCCCATGCGCTGTGCCTTTTGCCACAACCCCGACTCTTGGAATGCGCAGGGAGGGGAGAAGGTCGGGTCCAAGGCCGTGGTGGCGGATATCCTGCGCTACCGGAATTTCATTCAGAAGGGCGGCGTCACCCTTTCGGGCGGGGAACCCCTCATGCAGCCGGAATTCGCCGCTTCGATTTTGGAGGGGTGCCGCGAAAACGGTCTGCACACCGCCATCGACACCGCGGGCTCGGTTTCCCTGTTTCACTGCCGGAGAGCGGTGGATCAGGCGGATCTTTTGCTGCTGGATATCAAAGCGGCCAGGGACGAGCTGTTTCGAAAAATCACCGGCCGGGGGATGGACAACACCCTCGAGTTGCTCAACCACTGTGAAAACGTCCGGAAACCGGTCTGGATCCGGCACGTGCTGGTGCCGGGCCTGACCGACGGCAGGGATGACCTCTGTGCCTTGGGGGTGCTGCTGTCCCGGTATGCCTGCATCGAGCGGGTGGAGTTGCTCCCCTTCCACAAAATGGGGGAGTACAAATGGGAGGCACTGGCTGCTCCCTATACCTTGAAGGACACCCCTGCGGCCGGTGCGGAGGATGTGGAACAGGCCCGGAGAATATTAAAAGCCTACGGGCTGAAGGTGAAATAGAATTGGGATCATCTAAAGGCGGCCGGCTCCCTGGAGAGCCGGCCGCTCTTTAAACGTATAGAGGGATGAGAGGGACGTATTCGGAGAGACTGGAGCTTCTCCGTGGAGATGCAGAGAAAAAAGACCGGATCCGTAAGGATCCGGTCTTTTCTAAGGTATCAAACCTTATTTGGAGCGCACACGGCGGGACTTCACCATTACAACGGACGCAGCGCTGGCCAGAGCGGCCGCGAGGACCACCCAAACCATGGTGGTGCTGCCGGTATCCGGGTTTTCAGTCTTGCTGGTGTCATCCGGGGTGCTGGGAGTACTCGGGGTACTCGGGGTACTCGGAGTGCTGGTGTCCGGAATCTTCTCCCACTTCGCATACAGGGTGATATCCCCCGTCACCAGAGTTTCGAAATCATATTCCTGCTCCAGGGCCTCGTCGGTAAACCAGCCCTTGAAGGTATAGCCGTCCTTTTCAGGATCTTCCGGTTTTTCCATCGGCTCGCCTTCTACGATCGGCATCTCAACGGGATCGGTGCCGTTGTTCGCATTGAAGGTGGCGGTGTAAACGGCACGGACCGCATCCTCACCGAAAGCGTCGGAGAGAGAATCGCTGTTGCCGACCGTATTCGGAGCAATCGCGACCCCGATTTCGACACCCTCGGTCTCGGGCGTGATTTCCACACCGCCGGTGGTGCCGGGATGCAGTTCGGTCACGGTGCCGCCGGTCACTGCGGCAACCGACTGGGCAATGGTGCCGGTCACACTGGAGTCGCCGGTTTCACCGCCGACATACAGCTTGTTGACTTCGCCGCCCATCACGACCAGCGCGGCTTCATCCATCGATCCGCGGTTGACACTCTGCACGACATTGACTTTGCCGCCGTTCACGGCAACCATCCCGTAACCAGTGTAACCATTCGAACCGCCGGCCGTTACCCAAGCGGTGGACAGGTCGCCGTCCAGGACGACCACGCCAGCCGTCTCGGTGAAGCTGATACCCTCACCGCCGCCGAACACCAAAGAGGAAACCTTGCCGCCGGCAATGGTGACTTCCGTCACCTCCACCCGGCAGGGCGAATCTTTCGGATCCCCGGCATACCAGGTCGTACCGTTATCGCAGCCGCAGTTTTTAAACAGCGACGAGGCGCCGCCGCCCTGGACGCTGACCGCTTCACCGTCAATCAACGTGACCTCGGAGGTTTCCACCTGGCTCTTGTGCAGGCCGCCGCCGATCAGGTTGCGAACCTTGCCGCCCTCCATCGTGATGGAAGTGGTCTTGTAAATGCCGTCGTGATCATGGCCGCCGCCGAACACGTGTGCATTCGGGCCGACCTCAATGCTACCGCCTTCCCATGTAACCAGGGCACCCTCTTCTCCATCGGTCCGCTCCACGATGGTGATGGGCGTGCCGTTGGCAAAAACGACTTCCTGGTCGCCTTTGGCTTCGGCAATCGTGACTTTCTCGGGCGTGCTGGGATCGAGATAGGTCCTCTCATCCGCAAACGCCGACATGCCGCACATGGCCATCAGCAGAGCCGTACCGGCGACAAACGACAGTACTTTTTTCATCCTGTTTTCTTCCCTTCTCTTGCTTTTTCCAAGGCGGCCCCGCTTCTCCCCTTAAATATGTGCCTTCAAAGCCGGGCCATCCTTGCCACAGCCCCCCACCCAATGGACGGCGGGCGCTGCCAAAAGGTATTATAGCGCACTCTCCATCAAAAATCCAATACTTTTTACGAAATTTACAAAATTTAACAATTTATTCATGCTTTATCCAAGAAGAACCTCGGTCCGGTTGCGGTAAAGGGTATTGTCGTTGCTGAGCAGCACATTGTAAACCCCTACGGCCTCGTCGACGGATTTCAGCAGCACCCCATTGTGTTCGAGCTGTCCGTCCGGATCCCCACACCACATCTTCACCTCGTCGGTGATGTCGAAGCGCAGCTCCGGCGTGACGCTTTCCAGCAGGGCGGTGCGTTTGCCGATTTCATAATGGTCGTTCCAATTTCCTGTCAGGCTGCACCAGTCCTCCAGAACCGTTTTCATTTCCAGCCGGTCGGGAGATTCCGTCAGGGAGTAGGTGTAATAGGAGGCGCTGCGGATATCGTCCGCCTTCAGGCGGAAAGTCGAGGTGAACTGATAGCGGATGAGCAGCTGCCCGATGCCGTAGTCCGGGCTGTTCCCGATCACCGAATAGTTCCGGAGATATGCATACTCGAGATCCGGAAGGCGGGAATACAGGGCGTTGTCGGGCTGCTTTTCCCTGCGCATCTCAAACGAGAGAAAGACCGTGGCCCCCTTCGACAGCGCCGTTTTGTCAAATGTGAACTCCAGCGTATACAGATTGGAGTCCAGCTTGACGAAATCGAGTGTGCCGCTGTAATCGATCTGCCCGTCCGCCGTGCGGAGGAGCGGTTTCTGGATCACAGCCAGGATGTCTTTGTTTTTCCCGAGAGCGCTCATCACCAGGTAGCCGCCCTTGGTCATTTCCAGCTTTGCCTGGTTGTCGGGCATTTGCAGCCACATGACAAGCTTACCGTCCGGCTGGTCCTTGCGGATGGCCACTTCGCCGTTGACCCCGAGAGAGGACGGGTAGAAACGGGCGCTGGTGCCGTCACCAAACGCACCGTTGTAGGACACCATCGTCTTTTTTTCCCCGATGAAGTTGCGCTCCTTCCGCACGCGGCTCTCGATCTCATGATCGGAATCCACGCCGAAGGTACAAGTGATGTTTTTGGACAGACGGATCCCGCTTTCCCCACTCAGTGTCTTCGGAAAAAGCGGCACGATGTCGCTGGCCGCCGCCGTGTAGACATACCCCTCGTCGAGCAGCGCCGCATCCTCAACGTTGGCAAGGCGTGTGTCGATGTTCACCCACGTCCCGTTCGCGCTCTGGTACCGGATGGGGGCGGCGTATATATATAAGGATTTTGTGCCGTCCTGATTGAGGTATCCGATGGTGGTATCGGTATCGTACTCGGGCAGATGCATCCGGTGTGCTTTGGCCTGCTCCTCCGTAAACAGCTCCTGATAGGCCGGGGCCAGAGTGATTTTATAGACGCCGCCCCGGCCGAGCCATATCCACAGCAGCACGGCGAGCAGGATGAGCAGCAGTCCGGCGCCCGCCCCTATCAGCGCCGCTTTTCGTTTCCCCATCTTGGTTTTCACATTCCCACATCCTCATCGGTAAAACTGCCCCCTTGAAAAGCGGGGAAAAGCGTGGTATCCTGTATTTGGCAAAAAAACCCATATTAGTATATCGTATACCTGTCCTTTCGTCATTGTATTTTCGACAGGTTTTTTTGTATTTTGAGCAATATCGACCGGGAAAGGGGGACACCGGATGACCACGTGCACATATAGGACGGGCCGGCAGGTACCCGTCCTGCTCGCGCCGCTTTGTGCGGATACGGTGCTCGATCCCGGATGGTTCCACCTTCTGCTCTTGGAAAGCGGCTGCTTTCGCGGGCGCACGGGGAACACGACGTATGTGGCCGCAGGGCATTCTTTGCTTTGCCTGCCTCCGGACAGTGCCTTCCGCCCTTTGGAAATCCGGCATTCCTCCGGGCTGCATCTGGCGTTCGCCCCGGAGTTCATCAACGTCGGCCTGCATGCCCCGGCTCTCCATCCCTCTTGTTATGAAATGATCCGGGAAACCCAGGGCTATCCGGATTTCCGCGTGTTTGCCGACGATCCGGGTATCCTGGGCCTGGACGACGCTGCCTACGCGTATATGCGGAAGTCCCTGGAGCGGATCCGGGTTCAGCTCCAGGAGCAGCCGGATCCCAAATGGTCCTGCCGGGCGCGCCAGATCCTGTTCCGGATCCTTGCCGTGCTGGCGCAGGGCCGGGAGCGGGAGAACTGCGCAGCCGGGACAGAGGAGACGGCCGGGCGGGTCTGCCGGTATATCCTGACCCATCTGGGAGAGGATCTGTCGGTTGGGAGCCTGTGCAGGACATTTGCCACCAACCACACCTCTCTCTACCGTCAGTTCAAAGCCCATACCGGCCTGCCGGTGTCCGAATATGTGCTGTTCAAACGTCTGGAAGCCGCAAAAAGCAGCCTGGCGTTCACCTCCCTCTCTCTGGCGGAGATCGCAAGGGAATGCGGGTTCCGGGAGAGCGCCTATCTGGCGCGCGTGTTCAAGCAGCATGTGGGGACAACCCCGCTTTCTTACCGCACCGCCATGCGGAAAAAGCGGATGGGATAGGGTGGCAGTCCCGCCTTCCCGGGCAACAGTACAGACAAGAACGCCCCGGTATTTCGTCGACGAAATACCGGGGCGTTTCGAAACAAAAGCGCGGCTGATAAAGCGGCAGAACCGGAAACGATCCGTCAGTCGTTGAGGGGGCGTCCGCTTGCATCGGTGCGGATATTGCCGGTGAGGATTTGGATACCCTCGACCAGCCCCCAGATCCAGGCCGCGATCGGCCCGATTCCGCAGGCAAAGACGCCGATGATGGACAGCAGCAGCTGGGCCACCGCTTTGCCGGTGTACCCGAGATAGAAGTTGTGGACACCCAGGGAACCCAGGAAGATGCCGAGCAGGCCGGCCGCCATTTTGGATTTGCCCCCCGTGACCGGATAGGCGGGGTTGTTGAGATTGCTGCCGCAATGGACGCAGATCGCGGCCATGGGATTGGCCGGCTGGCCGCAATTGGGGCAGAAGCCGGCACCCGAACCCACCGGCACGCCGCAGCCCACACATACCGCAGCTCCCGGGGCCAGCGGCCGTCCGCAGTGCTTACAGTATTGGGGATAACCCGATGCGGGAGGAGTTCCATAGGCCGGCGCGCCATAAGCCGGAGGCGGGGGCGGCGTTTGTGGCTGTTGCCCCACAGGGGCCGTATAAGTCTGCTGAGGGGGAACCGGGGCACCAGCGGGAGATCCCGCCGGAGACGCGGAGGGGGCAACCGGAGCGGAAGCGGCCCCCGCGGGCGGTACAGGCTGTGCCGGAGCGGCGGCCTCCTCCAGCGGGGTACCACAATATATGCACACCTTGGCGTTCGGATCGGCTTGAGCGCCGCACTGGGGACATTTGCGTTCTTCCATGTCAGATCCATTCCTTTCCTCTTCGGTGATGTCGCGCACGTTTTCGGACGGCGCCCGTGTAAGGCCGCCCGCGGGCCGTTGACGGCATGGGGCGAAAAACATCGCATCCCGTCGAAAGAATACGGCGTGAGCCATGGACGGCCCGACCCTCTGCCGATATCCGGGAGCCTGCTTTGCCTACATTCTCATTATAAAGCAGGCGCGGCCGGAGTGCAAGGGTTCTGCCGGGAACTTATCAAATTCTTAGGAAAACTTCATGGGATTTTCCAAATTTCCGTCCCTCAAATGGTCTTTTTGCAAAAGATGGATGAAAAAATTTAGGTTTGGACATATTTCGTTCAGAAATATATGCTATACTAGATCTATTCAACATATAAAAATAGACTGTAAAGAGGAGGAGGCATATGGCCAACAAGTACTCGGAAATCACGCCTCAGGTGCGGAAACTGGCAGAAAAATGCCGGCAGAGCAGTACCATCGATTCCACCCTGTTCACCAAATACCAGGTCAACCGGGGGCTGCGCGATCTCAAGGGGAACGGCGTTCTCACCGGACTGACTGAAATTTCGGAGATCCAATCCAGCATCATGACCGATGAGGGAGCGGTTCCCTGCGACGGCAAGCTGTTTTACCGCGGCATCAACGTGGAGGACATTGTCGGCGGCTTTATCCGGGAGAAACGCTATGGGTTTGAGGAGACGACCTATCTGCTCCTATTCGGTGAACTGCCTACCCGGCAGCAGCTCACGGAATTCCAGCAGATACTCTCCGATTACCGCACCCTGCCCACCAGCTTCGTGCGGGACATCATCATGAAGGCACCGAGCTCGGACATGATGAACACCCTGGCGCGCAGCGTCCTCACGTTGTATTCCTATGACGAAAACGCCAACGATATCACGACTGAAAACGTGCTGCGGCAGTGTCTGCAGCTCATCGCCCTGTTTCCGCTTTTGTCGGTCTACGGCTACCAGGCCTACAGCCACTATCACGACGGCAACAGCCTGTATATCCACAACCCGCAGCCCAACCTCTCCACGGCGGAGAACATTCTGTTCATCCTGCGGCCGGACAGCCAGTATACCGAGCTCGAGGCCAAAATCCTGGACTTGGCCCTCGTCCTCCACGCCGAGCACGGCGGAGGCAACAACTCCACCTTCACCACCCACGTCGTCTCCTCGTCCGGGACCGACACCTATTCGGTCATCGCCGCTTCCCTCGGATCCCTCAAAGGGCCGAAGCACGGCGGGGCCAACATCAAGGTGGTGCGGATGATCGAGGACATGAAACAAACCCTGCCCGATTGGACGGATGAGGACGCGATCGTCGGATATCTGCGCCGTCTGCTCCACAAGGAGGCCTTCGACCGCGCCGGCCTGATCTACGGCATGGGCCACGCCGTGTATTCCCTCTCCGACCCCCGCGCCAACATCTTCAAGAATTTCGTGGAGAGCCTGTCGGTCGAGAAGGGGAGGGAGGACGAATACCGGCTCTACGCCCTCGTTGAAAAGCTCGCCCCCCAGGTCATCGCGGAGGAACGCAAGATCTACAAGGGCGTCAGCGCCAACATCGACTTTTACAGCGGGTTCGTGTACAGCATGCTCAACCTGCCGCTCGAACTCTACACCCCGATTTTTGCCATCTCCCGTATCGCGGGATGGAGCGCCCACCGGCTCGAGGAGCTCATCAACGCGGGCAAGATCATCCGCCCGTCCTACAAGAGCGTGGCGGTCCGGCGGGAGTATACCCCCCTCCAAAGCCGCTGATCCGGATACAGACAGCCCCGCGGGTTACCCGCGGGGCTGTTTTGCGCCATATCGGGAAGACCGGCAGGGGGACGGGACATTCAGGCCCCCTGCGTCAGCCGGTCGCGGATCATCCGGGCACACTGGTAGATATTGCCCCCGCCCATGGTCACGACAAGATCGCCTTCCTGTACATGTTCCGACACAAACCGGCTGATCCCCTCGAAATCCGGGATATAATGGGAGCCGGGCAGGCGGTCGGTGATCTGGCTGGAGGAGACGTTCCAGGTGTTTACTTCCCGCGAGCCCATGATGTCGCTGACCACCGCCTCATCCGCGGCGGACAGGGCATCGGCGAAGGCGTCGAGATGCCGGGCGGTGCGGGAGAAGGTGAAGGGCTGGAACACCGCCCATACCCTGCGGTGGGGCAGGGATTTGGCGGCCTCCAAGGTGGCGGCGATCTCGGTGGGATGATGGGCGTAATCGTCGATGATGGTGACGCCCCGGACGGTGCCGACGGTTTCGAACCGCCGCCCGGCCCCGCCGAAATGCAGGAGTCCTGCGGCGATCTGTGCGGGCGAGGCCCCGAGGAGGCTCGCGGCCGCAGCTGCGGCGACGGAGTTTGCGATGTTATGCCGGCCGGGGACGCTCAGGGCGATGTGGGCCACAAACGTCCCGCTGTGGTACAGATCGTAGCGGCCGTACGGCCCGCCCTCGGTGATGTTCAGCGCGGCCCATTCGTTTTCCGGCGCCAGCCCGAACCGGACGATGGTTTTGCCTTCCAGGCCGTCCACCGCCCGCAATGTGTTGGCGTCGTCGCCATTGACGAGGAGGATCGAGCCGGTTTGCTCCGAAAAACGGCGGAAGGACCGGATGATGTTCTCGAGGGAGCCGAAATATTCGAGGTGGTCCGCGTCGATGTTGAGGATTACGGAGACCGCCGGGGCCATCTGGAGGAAATGGTCCTTGAATTCACAAGCCTCGCACACCAGGATATCGGAACGGCCCGCGCGGCCGTTTGCCTCGATGAGGGGAAGACGTCCGCCGATGACCAGGGTGGGGTCGAGCGCCGCTTCCAGGAGGATTTGCGAAACCATGGAGGTGGTGGTGGTTTTGCCGTGGGTGCCGGCGACGGCGAGGGAACGGGGATAATGCCGGGTCAGCATCCCGAGCAGCGCCGCCCGCTCGATGACCGGGACCCCTAGTGCCTTCGCCGCCTGCATTTCAGGATGCGTGTCGCTGACCGCGACGGTGTAAACCACGGCCTCGGGATCCCGGATGTTCCGGGCCGCCAGCGGCAGGGAGACGGAAATCCCCAAAGACCTCAGGCGGGCCACGTTGTCCGACTCCAGGTCATCGGAACCGGAGACCTCGTACCCCATGGCATGGAGGATTTCGGCCAGCGAACACATACCCGAGCCGCCGATGCCGATAAAATGAACCCGCCGGACACCCGGCAGAAGCGCCGATGCTTCCATTGATACGCCCATCCTTTCGCGCCATCCGGCCGATCCGGATGCGCCAACGTAATTGCGCCGATGCGGTGAGATATGGGAAGAAAATCCGTTTGGATTTCACCCATATGGATTATTATATTGCCTGTTTGGGGAAAAATAAACTGTTTTTTGTAAAGAATGGAAAGTTTGCCTCTCGGGTTTGCGGAAAAATGGGGGAAAAGAGGAAAAATGGAGGGAAGGGGTGGAATTATGCGTTGAAAAACGCCTGCCGGTTTGTTATAATAAACCGATAGGGTCCCGGCTGTTTTTTGGCGGGATCCCGAATCTTGGACGACGCAGGCCGTCCTTTTCCCAAAGAAGGAGAACACGCCGCTATGGCCAACGTCAGAACGATCCCGCCGGAGGAGCTGGCCGGGCAGGAGCCGTATATCCAGCAGGTCCGCGCGTTTTATGGTATCGGCGACCGGCCGGCGCCACTTGCCTGTGTCCGTACCTACGGCTGTCAGCAGAACGTGTCCGACTCGGAGCACATGAAGGGCCTGCTCGCCCGGATGGGCTTCGGTTTTACCGACATTGCCGAGGAAGCGGATCTCATCCTTTTCAATACCTGTGCCGTGCGCGAGCACGCCCAGGACCGGGTGTTCGGCAATGTCGGGGCGCTCAAGACGCTCAAACGGCGGAAGCCGGGGCTGCTCATCGCCCTGTGCGGCTGCATGGTGCAGCAGGAGACGGTGACACGCCGGATCCGGGACAGCTATCCCTTCGTGGGGCTGGTATTCGGCACCCACGTGCTCCACCGCCTGCCCGAGCTGATGGCGAGGGCCCTGATGGGGGAAAAACGGGTCATCGAGATCCCACAGGAAGACGGCGTCGTCGCCGAAGGGCTGCCGGTCCGGCGGGATGGGACGTTTAAGGCTTTCCTGCCCATCATGTACGGCTGCAACAATTTCTGCACCTACTGCATCGTTCCATATGTCCGGGGCCGGGAGAGGTCCCGCACACCCGAGGCGGTAACCGCCGAGGCGGAGGAGCTGGTGAAACAGGGATATAAGGACATCACCCTGCTGGGGCAGAACGTCAATTCCTACGGAAAAGGGGAGGCCCACGGCGTCGGATTCCCGGAGCTGCTCCGGCGGATCGATGCCATACCGGGGGACTTCCTCATCCGGTTCATGACGTCCCATCCCAAGGACGCGACGCCGGAACTGTTCGAGGCCATCGCGGCGTCGGGCAAAGTCTCCCGTCATTTCCATCTGCCCTTCCAATCGGGGAGCAACCGGGTGCTGCGGGCGATGAACCGGGGATACACCCGGGAGCAGTATCTGGATCTGATCCGCACGGCGAGACAGATCGTTCCCGGTATTGTGTTCACGAGCGACGTTATCGTGGGCTTTCCCGGAGAGACGAGGGAGGACTTCGAACAGACGCTCGACCTCGTGCGGCAGGTGGGTTTCGTATCGCTCTATACCTTCATTTTTTCGCCGCGGGAAGGGACACCGGCGGCGAAGATGCCCGACCCGATCCCGGCAGAAGAGAAATTCCGCTGGTTCCGGGAGCTGACCGCTTTGCAGGAAGAGCTCTCCGCCTCGAGGCTTGCGGGGTTGGTGGGCAGCGTGCATACCGCCCTGCTCGAGCGGGCGGACGGGGAGGAGCTCGAGGCCAGGCTCCCCGAAAACAGCATCGTGCGAGTTCGGGGAGAGGCGGCCCTCGTGGGCCGCAGGGCTGAAATCGTCGTGACCGAAGCCCGCAGCTACGTCATGTTCGGCGATATCCGCCGTTTGCTGGACTGAAAACCCAACAAGTACAGCAACCTGCCGGGAGGCAGTCCCGGGGCTGCGGCCCCGGAGTTTTGCACGGTCATAAACCGATGGATTGCGATCCAATCTATCCATTATATTTTTGGAGGAATCATCACATGGAACCGATTTTGGAAATGGCAAAAGATCTCGCGTATGCGATTCAGCAGGACGAGCGCTACATCCGCACCCAGATGGCGCAGGCCGCCGCGGACGAGGATGAGGAGCTCCAGGGTATGATCGGGGAGTTCAACCTCAAGCGCATTGCCATCAATAACGAGACGACCAAGGACGAGGGGACGCGGGACGGTGAGAAGCTCAAAGCCCTGGATGGGGAGCTCCGGGAGGTTTACGCCCAGATTATGCAGAACCCCAACATGGCGGCTTACAACGCGGCCAAAACCGAGCTGGACCGCCTTACCGGCGCCATCAATTCCATCCTCGCCCTCGCGGCCCAGGGACAGGACCCCGACAGCTACGAGGAGGGCGGCTGCAGCGGCAATTGCGCCGGCTGCGCGGGCTGTCACTGAGCCGATAGGGCAGGACGTGGAGAGGAAGTGAAACCGGTGGCCGAAATGACCCCTATGATGAGGCAATATCTCGAGGTCAAATCCCAGCATCCCCAATGCCTGCTGTTTTTCCGGCTGGGCGACTTCTATGAGATGTTTTTCGACGACGCGAAGATCGCGTCGCAGGAACTCGAGCTGGTGCTCACGGGCAAGGACTGCGGGCAGGAGGAACGGGCGCCTATGTGCGGCATACCCTTCCATTCCTGCGAATCCTATATCGCCCGCCTGGTGGCCAAGGGATATAAGGTCGCGATCTGCGAGCAAATGGAGGATCCCGCCACCGCCAAGGGGCTGGTCAAGCGGGAGGTGGTGCGGATCATCACCCCCGGTACCGTCATCGAGGGCAGCATGCTCGACGAGGGCCGGAACAACTACCTTTGCGTGCTGTATCTCAGCGACGGGGCCGCCGACGCGGGCATTTGCTTCGTGGATTGCTCCACGGGGGAAATCCATCTGACCCGCCTATCCGGGGAAGAGGTGCCCCTGCGGGTGACCAACGAGCTCGGCCGTTTCGCCCCGCGCGAGATCCTGTATAACGATGTGGCCTCGGGGCAGGAGCTAATTACCCATTTCGTCACCGAACGGCTGGCCGCCGCGGTCGAGGTGGCGAAGGCCGAGGACTTCGATTACAACGAGGCGGAGCAGCGGATCCTGGCCCATTTCGGCAAGCCCTCCCTGGAGGAGCTCGGGCTGCGGGAGCAGTTTTCGTCCGTGCGGGCGCTGGGCTGCGCGCTGCAATACCTCTACGCGACCCAGATGACGGGATTGGAACGCCTGACCGACCTCGACGTGTATTCGGACGTGCAGTTCATGCAGCTCGACCTGACCGCCCGGCGGAATCTCGAGCTGCTCGAAACCATGCGGAACAAGGAAAAGCGCGGCTCTCTGCTGGGGGTGCTGGACCGGACCAAAACCGCCATGGGCAAGCGGCTGATCCGCACCTGGATCGAACAGCCCCTGCTCAGCCCCGCCCAGATCAGCCGCCGTCAGAATGCGGTGGATGAGCTGGTGCACGACACCGTCCTGCGGGGGGATCTTACTGGGCAGCTGGCGGATATCTATGATCTCGAGCGGATCATGACCCGGATCGTCTACGGCAGCGCCAACGCCAAGGAGCTGCGCTCCCTTTGTCAGACCATCCGGCAGATGAAGCCGGTCAAGGAAAGGCTGGCGGAGGTACGGTCGGCCCTCCTCGGGGAGATCCGGGACGGGATCGATCCCCTGGAGGACGTCTATACCCTCATCGACAGCGCCATCGTGGAGGATCCGCCCTTTTCCGTCCGGGAAGGCGGCATGATCAAGGCGGGATACAACGCCGAGATCGACGAGCTCCGTTTCGAAATGACCGACGGCAAGGGCGTCATCGCCCGGGTGGAGGCCCAGGAGAAAGAGCGCACCGGCATCAAGAACCTGAAGGTCGGCTACAACCGGGTGTTCGGGTATTATATCGAAATCTCCCGCGCTTACTCCGGCGAGGTGCCGGAGCACTACATACGCAAGCAGACCCTCGCCAACGCCGAACGGTACATCACGCAGGAGCTCAAGGAGCTGGAGGCCCGGGTCCTGGGCGCCCAGGACCGGGTGGTGGCCCTCGAATATCAGCTCTTCACCGAGGTGCGTACCACCGTCGCCGAGGAGCTCCACCGCATTCAGGGGACGGCCAGGGCGATTGCGCAGCTCGACGTGCTCTGTTCCTTTGCCGAGGTGGCGGTGCGGCGGCAGTATACCCGTCCCCTTATCGATATGAAGGGCGGCATCGAGATCAAAAACGGGCGGCATCCGGTAGTGGAATCCCTCCAGGATTCTCCCTTTGTCCCCAACGATACCCTGCTGGACAACCACGAAAACCGGGTCATTATCCTTACCGGCCCCAACATGGCGGGTAAATCGACCTATATGCGGCAGACCGCCCTGATCGTCCTCATGGCCCAGATCGGCTGCTTCGTTCCGGCCGAGAGCGCCACCGTCGGGATCGTGGACCGGATTTTCACCCGGGTGGGGGCATCGGACGACCTGTCCTCCGGCCAGTCCACCTTCATGGTGGAGATGAGCGAGGTGGCCTCCATCCTCAAAAACGCCACCCGGGACAGTCTGATCGTATTCGACGAGATCGGCCGGGGCACCTCCACCTTCGACGGCATGAGTATCGCCCGCGCGGTGCTGGAGCATGTGGCGAATCCCAAAAAGTTGGGGGCCAAGACCCTGTTCGCCACCCATTATCATGAGCTCACCGTCATCGAAAATGAGGTCGAGTGCATCAAAAACTACAACATCGCGGTGAAAAAGCGGGGGGACGACATCACCTTCCTGCGCCGTATCGTGCGGGGCCCGGCGGACGACAGCTACGGCATCGAGGTGGCCAAGCTGGCCGGAGTGCCCGACAGCGTGGTGGCCAGGGCCAAGGAGATTCTAAAACAAATCGAGAGCGGCGGCATGGAGCTGCCCCGGCCCGTGTCCTCCCCCGACCGGTTCGAGTCGGACGACGGCCAGCTCTCTCTGATGCCCGCGGCGGATAACGAGCTGATCCGCCGCCTCAAGGATATGGATGTCAACACCCTGACCCCCATCGAGGCTCTGCAGACGTTGTACGACATCTGCAAGGAAGCCGGGGCATACTGACACGGCGGCGCTTCATAAACGGGGTAAAGAGCGGATCGGGAGCCTGTAGGAATGCCGGCCGGCGGGCGCCCCCAACCGGCGCGGCTGTACGAAACCACGATTTGCCTACACTCAATTCCATTTTCTTTACGACAACAGCGGCGGCCTGGAAACGCGGGTGTCCGTGTCCAATCATCATTGACCTGTCTGCCTTCCCAAAGGAGGAGCCTCATGCCGAAGATTCAGGTGCTCGATAAGCATACCGCCGAGCTGATCGCCGCGGGGGAGGTCGTGGAACGCCCCGCCTCCGTGGTCAAGGAGCTGATGGAAAACGCCATCGACGCCGGGGCGGGCACCATCCAGGTGGAAATCCGGGGCGGTGGCGCGGCGTATATCGGTATCACCGACAACGGCTGCGGCATTGCCAGGGACGATGTGCCCACCGCCTTCCTGCGTCACGCCACCAGTAAGATCCGGCGGGAGGAGGATCTCGAAGCGATCGGCACCTTGGGCTTCCGTGGAGAGGCGCTTGCCTCCATCGCGGCGGTGGCCCGGGTGGAGCTGGTCACCCGCACGGCGGACGAGCTGGCGGGAACCCGTTATGTGATCGAAGGGGGTGTGGAGACCGCCGTCGAGGACGCTGGCTGTCCCCAAGGTTCGACCATCTGCGTGCGGGATCTGTTTTATAATGTGCCCGCGCGCCTGAAATTCCTCAAAAAAGATGTCAGTGAGGCAAACGCCGTCGCGGGGGTGGTGGAACGGGTCGCCCTGTCCCATCCCGAGGTTTCCGTCCGCTTTGTCCGGGAGGGGCGGGAGGAACTGCTCACCCCGGGGGACGGAGATCCCCGTTCCTGCGTCTATGCGGTATTCGGCAAGGAGTTTGCCGGGGGGCTGATCGACGTGCGGTATCAGCTCGGCGGGGTGGGGGTGACCGGCTTTGTCTGCCGTCCCTCCGCGAGCCGCTCCAACCGCACCATGCAGCATTTTTTCCTCAACGGCCGGTATGTCAAGACCCGCACTGCCATGGCCGCCCTGGAGCAGGCGTACAAGGGTTCCCTGATGGTGGGGAAATTCCCGTCCTGTGTGCTGTATCTGACCATGCCGGCGGAGACGGTGGACGTCAACGTCCACCCGGCCAAAATTGAAATCCGTTTCATCAACGAACGGCCGGTGTTTGATGCTGTCTATCACGCGGTCAAATCGGCTTTGGAGGCAGGGGATGCCCCCAAGCGGGCGGTTTTGCCCGCCAAGGTGCCGGTGGCGCCGCCAAAGCCGGACGAAGCGCGCCCGGACCGTCCGCTCACGGCGAAGGGACTCGCCGGACAGATCGCTTCGAAAGTGGAAGAGCCCGTCCCGTCCGGGGACAAGCCGCCGGAGCCGGCAGGTAAACCGCTTCCGGCGCCGCTGTTCCCGGCCAGGCGTTCCCCGATTTTAGGCGGCGGGCCCGCCGTCCTGCGGGATCCGGGAACGGCGGCCTACAGTCCGCGCAGCCGTGTGGACATGGACGTGCTGTTCGAGGAAAACGCCGGCCCGCCGCCCGCGGGAGGGGAAGCCGACGCGTTGGCCCCATCCGCGGAACCGGACAAGCCGGATGCACTGCTTCCCGAAAAGGAGCCGGTGATCTATTTGGGCGAGGCCTTCCGCACGTATATTCTTGTGCAATGGAAGGGATCCCTCTATTTCGTCGACAAGCACGCGGCCCATGAACGGCTGCTGTACGAGGAGCTCAAGGGTGCGGATCACAGCGAGCCGCAGCAGCTTCTGGCCCCGGTATCGGTGACGCTCAGCCGGGAGGAATACGCCGCCCTGTCTGAACAGAGGGACCTGCTGGAAAAGGCTGGTTTTGAAACGGAGGAGTTCGGGGGGAACACCCTGCTCATCCGCAGTGTCCCCATGATGCTCACCGGCTGCGATATCCCCGCCGCTATTCAGGAGATTGCCGCCGGTTTTCTGGCGGGCGGACGGGAAGTGGCGGTGGAAAAGCTCGACTGGATTTACCATTCCACCGCCTGCCGGGCGGCCGTCAAGGCGGGAAATGTCAGCCACCCCGCCGAGCTGCTCCGCTTGGCGGAGCGGGTGCTCCAAAACGACGATATCCGGTACTGCCCCCACGGGCGTCCGGTCTGTTTTGAACTGACCCGGCAGGAGCTGGAAAAACAGTTTGGGCGGATCGTATAAGCCGGTAAGGTGGGCGGATGTGTAAACGCCCAGTCCCCGGGGGCGGGATATCAACCCATGATTTTATAGCCACCCAAGCCCCGGGGCCGCAGCCCCTTTTTTGTATATAGGCGGGTTCGGGCGTCCGCCCTCCCGCCGGCTTTCCTAAAGAGAACTCCGGACCGGCCCCTGAAGGGCTCTCTACACCGGCAAGCTTTGGGGCCGGCCAACCGCCATTGTGGAGTCCCACAATGGCCCTAAAAATCAAAGCATCAGGGGTGCCAAGGGGCTCCCCCTTGGCACGTCTTTGCCTTCTTTCTTCGTGTGAAGAAAGAAGGTGGCCGACAGGCCAGACTTTTGTTGCGGTTTGTCCGCGCATAAAGAACGCAATCCTACCCAAAAAAGTTATCGACTGCGCGGCCACTTCCTTTTGTCCGAGTTTCAGCTCGTAGCGACAAAAGGAAGCAAAAACGCCGCCGGGAGCTTCGCCCCCGGACTCCCAGAGAATGTGCCGATTTTCTCTTCATGAAAATCGGCGGGTACGGAATCTCCTAAACCGACGCCCATACAACAAGGGGGCCCGGGGCCCCCGGGGGTCTGGGCGCTCATAGTATCAGACGTTTATAACCGCTCCAATTTCCGGGATCGCGGCCCCGGATATGGCACTGGACATAAATCAATCGATACAGTCCAATCCCACCCGATTTTCCGCCGGACGCAGGAAGGAGGTCCCGCCATGCACACACTTCAGCCGCTGGTGGTGGTGGCAGGGCCCACCGCTTCAGGAAAGACGGCGCTGGCGGTGGAACTGGCCCGGAGACTGGACGGTGAAGTGGTGTCGGCCGATTCCATGCAGGTTTATTTACCACTTCGGATCGGCACCGCCCGTCCCACGGCCGAGGAGATGGAGGGAATTCCCCATCACCTTCTGGGTTTCCTGCCTCTTTGCACGTCCTACAGCGTCGCGCAGTACGCGGCCGATGCCCACGCCGCCATCGCCCGGGTGGGAGAGAGAGGGAGGCTCCCTATCCTCTGCGGCGGTACCGGCCTCTATATCCAGGCGGTGACGGACAATCTCGTTTTCCCCGAGAGGGCGGGGGATCCAGCCCTGCGCGCCGCCCTGCGCGGACGGGCGGAAACGGAGGGCGGCGAAGGGCTCCTCGAAGAGCTGCGGGCCGTCGACCCGGACACCGCCGGCCGCCTGCATCCGCATGATATCGGCCGGATTGTGCGGGCGCTGGAGGTATACGCCGTCACCGGACGGACCATCACCGAACAGAACCGCCTGTCCCGGAGGGACGGGCCGCGTTACCGCTGCGCCGGTCTGCTGCTGGATTTCCGGGACCGGCAGATCCTGTATGACCGGATTGGACGCCGGGTTGACCGGATGCTGGAGCAGGGCCTGCTCGAGGAAGCGGAGCGGGTTTTGTCCTCCGAGGACGCACCGACGGCGATGCAGGCTATCGGATACAAGGAACTCGCCCCCTATTTCCGGGGAGAAATCCCCCTGTCGGACGCGGTGGAAAAACTCAAGCAGGAGACGCGGCGGTATGCGAAACGGCAGCTCTCCTGGTTCCGGCGGATGCCGCTGACACCGTTGTATGTGGACGAAATGCCGGATGGAAGGGCTCTCGCCGAAGAGGCGGAACGGATTGTCGCCAGTGTGCTGGCCTATGAAAGGAGGACGCCATGGATACCTTCCTCAAACGTCTGATCACCGTGTTGGTGTCCCTCTTTTTGCTTGTATACGTGGGTTTTCAGGCCTATCAGATCCTCAACACCACCATCGAGGTCGAGACGGTGGGCAGTTACAAGGTCTATGAAACGATCGAGACCAAAGGGGTGGCCATCCGCAATGAGACGGTGGTCAGCCAAGGGGCGGACGGCTACCTGTTTTACACGACGGAAAACGGGGGGCGGGTGGCCAAAGACGGTACCATTGCCCGCGTGTTTCCCAGCGAAAACGATGCGTTTTCGCAGCAGCAGCTCGATCTGCTGGATGAGGAGATCGAAACCCTGCGCGCCATCAATGCCCAGGGCACGTCCAACCGGGCGAACCTCAGCGGGATCAACAAGCAGCTGAACCGGGCCTGGCTGTCCGCTGTCGAAGGGGCGCAGTCCCCGTCCTTCCTCAATATGCCGGAGCTTCGCGCCGATCTGCTGGCCCTGCTCAACCGGCAGCAGATCACCATCGGCCGGGTGGAAAATTTCAACGACCGCCTCGCGGCGCTCACGAGCGCCCGGGACACGCTGGCCGGTTCCTTTTCCAAATCCACCTCGGAAATCCGGTCCCCCATCGCAGGGTACTTCGTCAGCCGGATCGACGGCTATGAGGCCAGTCTGACGGCCGACAAAGCGGCCGATCTGACGCCGGAGGAGGTCGGCAAAGCACTGGCCGGATCCACGGCGGGCACGGCGTCCGGGATCGGCAAGGTGGTGGGGGATTACGATTGGTATCTCGCCTGTGTCCTGCCGGTCGAACAGGCCGCGCAGATGAAGGAGGGGGCGGAGTTGACCGTACGCCTGCCCTTTGTGCTCAACCAGGCCATCCCCGTCCGGGTGGCGGCGACCAATAAGGACCGGGCGGGACAGGTGGCGGTGATTTTCGAGTGCTCCCAGATGTCCAAGGAACTCTCCTCCATCCGGATCGAGCAGGTGCAGATCCAGCTCAAGGAGTATGAAGGCCTCCGGGTGCCCGACGAGGCGATACAGTTCAACGACAAGCAGGAATCCGGGGTATACGTCCGGGTGGGAAACGCCCTGTCCTTCAAACGGATCAAGGTTTTGTACCACAGCGAGCATGACCGGTACTCCATCTGCGAACAGACCGATGAAAGCGGATATCTCAAGCTGTACGACAACATCGTGGTGGGAGGCAAGGATCTGTATGACGGAAAAATCATTCGTTGACCGCCCGGAGGACGGAGACAGCCGTTTTGTGCTGGACAATCTCGGCCGGATCGAGGAGCGGATCGCCGCTGCCTGCGCCGCGGCGGGACGAAAACGGGAGGACGTCACCTTGCTGGCCGTGACAAAAACGGTGCCGCCCGCGCGGATCAACGCTGCTATCGGGGCAGGGGTGACCCATATCGGGGAAAACAGGGTGCAGGAATTCCTCGGAAAACGGGACGCGCTGCGCCTTGACGGGGTCGATGTCCATCTGATCGGCCATCTGCAGACCAACAAGGTCCGCCAGATCGTGGGCCGGGTGGGGATGATCGAGTCGGTAGACAGCCTCCGGCTGGCGGAGGCCATTTCGCAGGCCTCCCTGCGGGAAGACAATACAAGAATCCTGCCGGTCGGATATACTGAGGTGCTCGTCGAAGTCAACATCGGGGGGGAGGAACAGAAGACAGGGGTGGCCCCGGAGCGGCTGGAGGAGCTGCTGTATGCCATGGCGGCGCTGCCCGGGATCCGGGTGCGCGGATTGATGACGGTTCCCCCCATTCTGACCGCTCCAGAGGAGCAGAGACGGGTCTTTTCACAGATGTATAAACTGTTTATTGACATTAGGGGCAAAAACATAGATAATATACGTATGGATATGCTGTCCATGGGGATGTCGTCCGATTATGAGCAGGCGATTCTGGAAGGGTCAACCCTTGTCCGGATCGGGTCGGCCCTTTTCGGCAGACGGCTATAAAACGTGTATAATAAAACAGGAGGAGCAATACCATGGGACTGTTTGATAAAATCAAAGGCTTTATCGGCGATCCGGAAATCGAGGACGACTTCGAGGAGGAACAGGAGGAGAATATGGATTTTGTCTCCAAGGCCACCGAAACGCCGGAACAGTTTGCGGCGGATAATGCCAAACGCAGCAACAAGGTCGTGAACATCCACGCCACTGCGCAGCTCCAGGTGGTGCTCGTCAAGCCGGAGCGGTTTGAGGATGCGAGCGCCGTTGCCGACCATCTCAACGCCAAGCGCACCGTGGTGCTCAATCTCGAATCGGCCAACAAGGACGTGGCCCGCCGCATCCTGGATTTCCTCAGCGGCGTGGCGTACGCCAATGACGGCCAGATCAAGAAGGTCGCCAACTGCACCTATATCATCACCCCTTACAACGTCGGCATCATGGGCGATCTGCTCGACGAACTCGAGAACAATGGCCTCTATTTCTAATACGGCTTCGGAAGACGCGCTCCTTCGCGCTCGTGTGGAGGACGCCGTCCGCCTGTGTGAGATCCGCTCGTGTCCCCGCTTCGTTGGCTTTCTGGATGAACGCCAGCAGACGGTGGCGCGGGCCGTCTTGCATCATTGCAGAGGTGTTCCCTTCCTTTTCTGGGGCGGGTATGAGGATGCCGAACGTACCCTGTTGGGGCTGTTTCCCTCTTTTCAGGAGCCGGAACCGGCGGGGTTTCCCCTGCTGGCGCTGGGATTTTCCTATCGGCGGGATGTCGGCCTGACCCATCGGGACTTTCTGGGGACCCTGCTCTCCCTCGGCGTCAAGAGGGAGACGGTCGGGGACATCGTCTGCGGGCCGGGGCTGGCCGTAGCCTATGTGCAAGAGGAGCTCGCCGCCCATTTCGCCGCTTCGGTGGAGAAGGTGGGCGGGGAAGGGGTCAAGGTGCTCTTTCCCTATGAAGGAGAGCTGCCGGGCGGCCGGGAGTTTGAGGAGAGGCGGGATACCGTGGCCTCCCCCCGCCTCGACGCCGTCCTCAAGGTGATGATCGGGTCCTCCCGCGAGGAAGCGGCCCGCAGGATCGCGGCAGGTCTGGTGTCGGTCAATCACGCCCCCTGCCTGTCGGCCAGCGCCGCGGTGAAGGAGGGGGACCGGGTCTCGGTGAGGGGAGAGGGGCGGTTCCTGGTGGACGCGCTCGGCCCGCCTACCAGGAAGGGCCGCTTGTTTATCACCGTCAAGAAATATCGATAACAGAACGGACTGTGAACAATAAGGAGGTATTCCCATGTATACACCGCAGGAAATCCGCAGTATTGAATTCACCAAATCCCTGGGCGGCTACAAAACGTCGGAGGTCGATGAGTTCATCGACCGCTGCGCCGACACGGTCGAAGCCCTTCTGAACGAAAAAAACGAGCTTTCCAAAAAGCTGCAGGTGCTGGCGGATAAGCTGGTGGAATACCGCAACGACGAGGACAGCATCCGCACGGCGCTGCTCTCTGCGCAGCGGCTGGGCGACACCGTGGTGCGTGAGGCCAACCACAAGGCGGGCCTGATCCTCGACGACGCCAATATCAAGGCGCAGAAAATCGAGGAAACCGCCAAACGCAAAATCGTGGACGAGGAAAGGGAGCTCGAGCGGGTGAAAAAGGAGGTCTCTCTCTTCAAAAACCGGATGATGTCGATTTACCGGGAGCATTTGTCCCTGATCGGCATGCTCCCGGAGGACGAGGCCGCTTCTGAAACCGAAGGGAACGAGACGCCTGCCGCCGAGCCGGAGGCGGCGCCTTCCGCGGCGGAAGAGCCGTCACGGCCGGCGGCGGAAAGTACTGTCCCTGCGGCGGCTCCGGCAGCCTCGGAGGCGCCGGCTCCCATCGCGGTTCCCAAAGCGCCCGATACCGTGGCCTATGAGCAGACGGTGGCCGCGTTCCGGATGAACATCCCGATCCTCGATGAAGAGGGGACGGAGCCTGCGGCGGAGCCCGCGGCGGCGGTGCCGAAGCCGTCTAGCCGCTTTTCCGATCTCAAATTCGGTGAAAACTACGACATTTCTCAGGACACCGATGAGGAGCCGGGATTTTTTAAGAAAAAAAGGTCCGAACGCTGACCGTATAAAGGAGACACACCCAGATGCAAGAACAGGATTACAACAAAACGCTGAACCTGCCGGTCACGGAATTCCCCATGCGGGCCGGCCTGCCCCAGCGGGAGCCGGGGATGCGGCAGGATTGGGACGAGAAGCACCTGTATGAAGAGCTGATGAAAAAGAACGAGGGCAAACCGCTGTATGTGCTGCACGACGGCCCGCCCTATGCCAACGGCGATATCCACATCGGTACCGCGATGAACAAGATCCTCAAGGACCTTATCCTGCGGTACCGCAATATGGCCGGCTATCAGGCGCCGTATGTGCCGGGCTTCGACACCCACGGCCTGCCTATCGAGCTCAAGGCCCGGGCCAAGGCGGGAGGGGATCTGTCCGCGCTCGAGCCACTGGCGCTCCGGCAGATCTGCCGCGAGTTTGCGCTGGCATATGTGGACGGTCAGCGGGATCAGTTCAAGCGTCTGGGCATCCTGGGCGACTGGGAGCATCCCTACCTGACCCTGCGTCCGGAATTCGAGGCCAGGCAGATCCGGGTGTTCGGGGAAATGGCTCTGAAGGGGTATATTTATAAAGGCCTCAAGCCGGTCCATTGGTGCCCGGAATGCCAAACGGCCCTGGCCGAGGCGGAGATCGAGTACGCCGAGGACCCGTGCTATTCGGTTTACGTCAAATTCCCGGTCAAGGATGACAAGGGCCTGCTGACGGCGGCCGGGATCGACAAGGACAAGACCTCCTTCCTGATCTGGACCACCACCACCTGGACCCTCCCGGCCAACGTGGCGATCTGCCTGGGGCCGAAATTCACCTACCAGGTGGTGAAGAGCGAAGGGGAGAATTTCATTCTGGCGGCCGAACTGACCGAGGAGGTCATGAAGCTGGCCGGGCGGGAGGAGTATACCGTCCTCGCGTCCTTTACCGGTAGGGAACTCGAATCTATGACGGCGCGTCATCCCTTCCTCGAACGGGAATCCCTCATCATCCTGGGCGACCATGTCACTCTCGAGAGCGGCACCGGCTGTGTGCACACGGCACCCGGCCACGGCGTGGACGATTTCAATGTCTGCCGCAAATATCCGGAGCTGCCCATCGTCGTGCCGGTCGATGACCGGGGATTTATGACGGAGGAGGCGGGGCCGATCTGCGCGGGAATGGCGACCGGCGACGCCAGTAAGGCCATTGCCGCGCGGATGGAGGCGGACGGAACCTTGTTCGCCATGAAGAAGCTCCAGCACCAGTATCCCCATTGCTGGCGCTGCAAGCAGCCGGTCCTGTTCCGCGCCACCGATCAGTGGTTCTGCTCGGTGGAGAGTTTCCGGGATCAGGTGGAGGAAGCCATCCACCAGGTCAAATGGCATCCCGCCTGGGGGGAGGAACGGATGGCCGGCATGGTGCGGGAACGCACCGACTGGTGCATCTCCCGCCAGCGGCTGTGGGGTGTCCCGATCCCGATCTTCTACTGCGAGGACTGCGGCAAACCCGTCATCGACCGGTCCTTTATCGACGCGGTCTCGGAGCTGTTTGCCAGGGAGGGATCGGACGGCTGGTACCGTCACAGCGCGGACGAGATCCTGCCTGACGGGGCGGCGTGTCCCTATTGCGGCGGGCGTCATTTCCGTAAGGAAACCGACACCATGGACGTGTGGTTCGACTCCGGCTCTTCCCATGCGGCGGTGCTCGACGAGCGGCCCGAGCTCAAATGGCCGGCCGACCTGTATCTCGAAGGCGCCGACCAGTACCGGGGCTGGTTCCAATCCAGCCTGCTCACCGCTGTCGCCTGGCGGGGCCGCGCGCCTTATGAGGCCGTGCTGACCCACGGCTGGGTGGTGGACGGAGAGGGAAAGGCGATGCACAAATCCCTCGGCAACGCGATTGCCCCCGATGAGGTCATCAAGGATTACGGGGCCGATATCCTCCGTCTCTGGGTCGCCTCTCTCGACTACAGGGTGGACGTCCGTCTGTCCAAGGATATCCTCAAGCAGCTCTCCGAGGCCTATCGGAAAATCCGCAACACCGCCCGTTATATCCTCGGCAACTTGTCCGATTTTCGGCCCGACCGGGACAGCGTGACGGAAGACCGGCTGGAGGAGATCGACCGCTGGGCACTGACCCGCCTGGATGAGCTGTCCGCCGGGGTGTGCGAGGCGTACGAGAGCTTCACTTTCCACGAGGCCTTCCATCGGATCCATCATTTCTGCGTGGTCGACCTGTCGAATTTCTATCTCGATGTGCTCAAGGACCGGCTGTATGTGGAAAAGGCGGACAGCGTCACCCGCCGTGCCGCTCAAACCGTCATCTACCGCATCCTGCATGCCCTGACCAGGCTGATCGCCCCCATCCTCGCCTATACCTCGGAAGAAATCTGGTCCTATCTGCCCCACGGTGAACACGACGATGCCCGGTCCGTCCTTTTCAATGATATGCCCAAAGGGGGGGCTGTCCGGGATAAAGCGTTCATGGAACGCTGGGAGCGTATCCACGCCCTGCGCAACGACGTGCAGAAGGCGTTGGAAGCCGCACGGGCGCAGAAAGTGATCGGCGGGTCTCTGGATGCCCAGGTGACGCTGCACTGTAAAGGGGAGCTCCTGGCGTTCGTGCAGGAGATCCGGGAATTGCTGCCTTCCGTGCTGATTGTGTCGAAGGTGGACGTCACCGGGGAAGGCGAAGGAGATGCCGCGGGCGAGACCGAAGGCCTGCGTGTGAGCGTGGCCCATGCGCAGGGCGGCAAATGCAGCCGTTGCTGGACGTACAGTGAAACCGTGGGACAGCAGCCGGGCCATGCGGAGCTCTGTGCGCGTTGTGCCGCCATCATCGAGTAGGAGCCGTGCAGCTTATGTTTCAATTGATCGTCATTCTCCTGATCGCCCTGCTCGTCGGGGTCGACCAGTTGGTGAAATGGGTGGTGGTCCGGACGATTGGGGACGGGGTGCCTGTTCCCTTGATCGACGGTGTGCTGGAGTTCCATTACAGCGAAAACCGCGGCATCGCGCTCGGGATCGGGCATAATCAAGGGCCGTGGATGCGGTGGGTCTTTGTCGCCGTCACCGCGCTGATTATGGCTTTCATCCTCTATATGCTGCTCTCCCGCCGTTTCAAAGCCTATAAGCTCGTCACCGTCAGCGGCATCCTGATCGTCGCGGGCGGTGTCGGAAACCTGATCGACCGGATTTTCCGCGGCTATGTCGTGGATTTTATCTCGGTAACGTGGATCGGGTTCCCGATTTTCAATATTGCGGATTGCTGCGTCGTCATCGGCGCAGTCCTGTTGCTGATTTTCTTTTTCTTCATTTATGACGACAAGCCGGCGGCGAAGCTGCCGGCCGGTCCGGACGGAAAAGACGTATCCGCCGCGTCGAAGGAGGCTGCCGATGGAGGACAAATTACTGACGATTCCTCCGGAGATGGCGGGAAAACGGATTGACCAGGCGGTGTCGGAACTGCTCGGGAGCCCTCGTTCCGCCGTACAGAAATGGATCGGACAGGGGAGGGTGACGGATCCGGCCGGCCGGTTCCCTTATGGTAAGAACACCCGTCTCAAGGGCGAAGAAACGGTCTTGGTCCAAATCCCCGATCCGGTGGTATATGAGGCCAAGGCGGAGGATATTCCCCTCGAGATCGTCTATGAAGACAGCGACCTGCTGGTGGTAAATAAGCCGAAGGGCCTGGTAGTGCATCCGGCTCCCGGGAACCCCGACGGCACACTGGTGAACGCCCTGCTGGCCCATTGCGGGGAGAGCCTGTCCGGTATCAACGGGGTGCTGCGGCCGGGGATCGTCCACCGCATCGATAAAAACACCAGTGGGCTGCTTATCGTGGCCAAGAACGACCGGGCCCATCAGGGGCTGGCCGAGCAGATCCAGGCGCACAGCTTCAAGCGGCTGTATGAGGCCGTGGTACAGGGGCATTTGCGGCAGGCCTCCGGGACGGTGGAGGCGCCGATCGGCCGCCATCCGGCCGATCGGAAGAAGATGGCGGTGGTGGAGCGGCATTCCCGTCCGGCCGTGACCCATTACCGGGTGCTTACGTCCTATCCGGGCTATGATCACGTGGAGCTCCGTCTCGAAACCGGCCGGACACATCAGATCCGGGTGCATATGGCCTATCTCGGGCATCCAGTGGCGGGGGATACGGTTTACGGCCCGTCCAGACAGCCGCCCGGACTGGACGGACAGTGCCTGCATGCCAGGACGATCGGGTTCCGCCATCCGGTGACAGGGGCGTATCTGGAATTTACCAGCCCGCTGCCGCCCTATTTCCGCGATTTCCTCGCGCGGCTGCAGACGCTTTGACAGGCTGGGGCTTTCAGCGCGCCGAAAAAGTAAGGGACGCTTTTGGATGAAAGGGGCCGTGTCGCGGCGCCCCGCGTTCTTTTGTAAAGCAAGGGCCGGCAGGTCTTATACAATGCCTTGGAAGGGCTGCATCGGGGGCGGGTGTCTCCGGATGTAGCCAGGATGAACGATCCCATAAACGATGGCGTCGATTAAACGTTTCGCTTTTGATAGACTGAGCCCCGGGCCTCCCATAGGCCCGGGGCTCAGTCTGTATCGGAGTGCGGACCCCCGCGTGAAAGCCACTCGACCGCAGGCGTCCGGAGCTTTTTTGCCGTCTTATCACCCCGCCGATTAAAGCGGCATATTCTGCCAATACTACGCATAGACTTTGTATGAAAGGCGGGAAACACATGGATTTCGCAATCAAGCGCGTCCTGCTGAAACCGGAGGACCAGACCGACAACACCCGGGAGGCAATCCGGGAGGTTTGCCGGCAGCTGGAAAACGTCCAGGCACGTTTTGAGATGGAAAACGACAGCGATCTGATAGAAGCGTGCATTTATGAAATGGAATCTCTGAGGGCCCGCTACCGGTATTTGCTGCGGCAGGCAAAAGCGAGGGGAATACCGGCCGGCGCGGCCGTACAGGAAAAAAACGGCTAAATGGAGGAACCGGAGATGAGTCTTGGGCTGAGCATCGTAGTAGGGGCGGTGGGGGTTTGCCTGGTCTTAGCGGTAGCCATTGCGCTGATCCGCTCCAGACGGCCGGTGAGAGGGCTGATCGGCAGCGGTGCGCAGGGGCTTTGTGCCCTGGCGGCCGTCAATGTCGTCGGCGCGTTTACAGGGGTATCGCTAGGCCTCAATCTACTCTCCGGATTGTGCTGTCTGGTGCTGGGTATTCCGGGGGTGGTAGCCCTCCTGGTGCTCAAGCTGATATTTGCCACCTGATTCCGGCTTCCCCTTCCGGCATGGCCGGAAGGGGGTTTTGCTGGTTGGACAAAAGCGGCGCGGTGGGGCATAGCCCACCGCGCCGCTTTTACGTCGGAACGCTCAGTCAAAGTAGACAGCCTTACCCGTTTTGGAAGAGGTGTAGATGGCCTCGAGGATTTCGGTGACCACCAGGGCCTGCTCGGGCAGGACGAGGGGATTCGTGTCGTTGAGGATCGAGGTGATCCACTGGGAGCACTCGAGTTCGGCGGGATCGGCCGCCGACGCGCCATCATAGAAAGCCACGCCGCCGGCGTTCAGATCGACCTGCTCCACCACCTGACGTCCCAGATGGATCCGGTTAAACCGCAGGCCGTCGATCATGTCGGCGCCGCCCATCGTGCCGCACAGGGTGGTCTGGGCCTCCCGGACATCCAGCAGATTGATGGCCCAGCTGGACTCGAGGATGATCGCCGCGCCATTCTCCATCGTTACCATGCCGAACGCGGAATCCTCCACCGTGAACTCTTTGGGATCCCAATCGCCCCAGGCGTTGCCGCTCTCCTTCTGATCGCCCAGTTTTTTGAACGCCCGGCCCAGTACAGCCTTGGGTTTGTAATTGTCCATCATCCACAGGGTCAGATCCAGGGCGTGGGTACCGATATCGATCAGAGGGCCGCCGCCCTGTTCGTATTCATTGAGGAAAACACCCCAGGTGGGTACCGCGCGGCGGCGGATGGCATGAGCCTTGGCGAAATAGATGTCGCCGAGCTCACCCTCCTCGGCCGCCCGCTTCATCAGCAGAGAATCGGGACGGAAGCGGTTTTGATAGCCAATCGTCAGCTTTTTACCGGTTTTTTTCGCGGTTTCCAACATCAGACGGGCGTCCGCCGCGGTTTTGGCCATCGGCTTCTCGCACATGACATGCTTGCCGGACTCCAGGGCCGCCACGGTGATCTCACAGTGGGAGCGGTTGGGGGTGCAGACATGCACCACGTCGATGGATTTGTCGGCCAGCAGCTCATGATAATCCACATAGACCTTTGCACCTTCGGCTCCGTATGTAGCCGCTGCCTGCTCCGCCCGTTCCACGATCAGATCGCAGAACGCCACCAGTTCCACCCGGTCGCCCTGCTTCTGCAAAGAGGGCAGGTGCTTGCCGTTGGCAATTCCGCCGCAGCCGATAACGCCGACCTTCAGTTTTGCCATCTTTTCTTCCTCCATTTTCTCAATTTGTCAATTTGGATGCCGGCTATGCCGGAAAACCTGCAATTTCATTATATCGATTTGTCCATCCGGCCGCAATGCCTTTCTTTGGCAGTTTACCAAACTATATTTCGCATCTGGCCCATATTGCGTCCCCAAACAGGCATGGCCGGCAAAAGAATAACCCCCACGGCCGGACCGCACCAGCCGCGGGGGTTGCTGTATGGTGTGCGGAGCCGGGCCGCTACTCTTCGGTAAGCTCCTCATAGAGCCGGTCAATCCCCTTTCGGAGGATATCGGAACGGCTCGTCTGCAGAATCCGGCAGCAGATGTCCAGCTTATAGACGGAGCGGACGTCCATACGGGCGCGCACGACAAATTCCTTTTGATTCCGGTAAGTCTTCCACGTCTTTTTTTCCTCCACCGAAGAATCCCTCTCCTTTGTCTCTGTTCTATTTCCACCCTAACCCCGATGCCGCCGGTTGTCAAGTGAATATGTTTCACTATTTAAATTTGTCATTGTCATATAATCGGAGAAGAGGGTAAACTATTCGCCGAATTGCCGCCGAAAAACTAGGAGGAGAAGCGGGAAAAAGGGATTCTCATCCCTTTTTTTCCTCCTCCGCCGACAGATAAGCGCCGGCTTGGAAGGCGGCTACCGCGCCGTCAGCCGTGGCCGTGACGATCTGACGCAGCGGTTTTGTGCGGCAGTCTCCGGCGGCAAACACCCCCTGCACCCCGGTCCGGCAGTCTTCTCCTGCCAGGATATAGCCGGCCTTGTCCAGCCGGACCGGTGGTGAAAACATCCGGTTTTCGGGTTCATATCCGATGGCGATGAAAATGGCCGAGGCCCCGACCGGCGTGACGGTACCCGTTTTTCCATCCTTTATCAAAACGGCGTTAACGGTCTCGTCGCCACGAATCTCGGTTACGGTCGCGTTATAGAGAATCCGGATATTCGGGTGGCCTTGCACCGCTTTGGCCAAACGCCTCTCCCCACGGAAGGATTCCCTTCGGTGAACCAGCGTGACGCTGCCGCATATCTTGGCGAGATACAGCGCGTCCTCCAGGGCGGTGTTTCCCCCGCCGACCAATACGACATCCTTCCCTTTAAAGAAGGCGCCGTCACAGGTCGCGCAGTAAGAAACACCCCGGCCGGCAAATTCTTCCTCGCCCGGACAGCCGAGATGGCGCCGTTTCGCCCCGTTGGCGAGGATGACGGCCCGGCTCTCATACTCTCCGCCGGAGGTTAAGGCTCTCTTGCGTTCCCCCTCCAGCGTCAGCTCCCGGACCTCCTCAAAGCGCACCTGCGCACCAAGCTCCACCGCCTGTTCATACATGTTTTGAGACAGGTCTGGTCCGGCAATGCGCAGCACCCCCGGATAATTTTCCACCTCAGGGGTAATCGCCACCTGTCCGCCGTAAAAACCCTTGTCCAAGATCGTGGCCGTCCACCCGGCCCGGCAGACGTAGATTGCCGCCGTCAGCCCGGCCGGGCCTGCGCCAATGATCAGGACATCGCTCGACTCCGCCATTCGGATTTCCTCCCTTGCCCGTACCTTTCCTTCCTTCTAGTATAAGCGGAAGAGGAGAGAAATATGTTTCTTTCATATTAGCACTCTATTGAATAGAGTGCTAATATTTATATTTTGTTCATATTTTATCGTAAACTTTGTCATAAATTCCGGGTAAACTAAAAGACGTTAAGAGATCAAGACAGATGGAGGGTGAACCCGATGGGGCACACCGATGCAGAGCAGAATCAAACAGATCCTATTAAATGGAGGTATGTCGTATGTTTGACCTGATTCCTTTTGGACGCAATGAACGCAACCTGTTTCAATATCTGGACAATGTCGAGAAGAGCCTTTTTGACGGCCTGGACACCCGTGTCTCCCGTTTCCGCACCGACATTTTGGACAAGGGTGACCGCTATCTGCTTGAGGCCGAACTGCCCGGCTTCAAAAAAGAGGATATCCACCTCGATCTCGAGGGTGATATCCTGACCATCCGTGCGGAACACACGGAGGAAAAAGAGGACAAGGACGAGAAAAGGCAATATGTCCGCCGCGAACGCCGCTACGGGTCCTTCTCACGCAGCTTTGATGTCTCCGGCATCAAAGCGGACCAGATCAGTGCGTCCTATGAGAACGGCGTACTGAAACTGGAGCTGCCGAAAGACGAGCCGGCTTCGCTTCCGGCCTCCCGCCAGATCGAAATCCGCTAACCAACCCAAAACGCCCGGGACATCCCTTCGGATGTCCCGGGCGTTTTGATGTGTCAGAAGCCGGTTTTTTTGAGCTGATAGGAGAGGGTCATCAGGCTGTCCCCCAAATGGACATTCTCCACCACGGCCCCGGGGTGATAATAGCTGATGTCATAATGGCTGAAGTTCCAAAATCCCCGTACCCCCACCTCGAGGAGGCGTTCCACCAGCTCGGGGGCCGCCTCCTTCGGGATGCAGAGGATGGCCACCTCGGGTTTTTTTATACGGCAGACGTTGTCCAAATTTTTAATGGGCTGGACCTCCATCCCCCGGACGGTTTTCCCGATCAGTTCCGGGGAGTCGTCAAAAATCCCGACCAGCCGGATGCCGCGGTTCTCGAAATCCATGTGGTTGGCGATGGCCCGGCCCATGTTGCCGGCCCCCAGCAGGACGGTGTCCGAGAGCCGATCCATCCCGAGAATATGGCCGATTTCGGTATAAAGCTGTTCCACCATGTACCCGTAACCCTGCTGGCCAAAGCCGCCGAAACAGTTCAGATCCTGGCGGATCTGGGACGCCGTGAGGCCCATGCGCTGGGAGAGCTCCCGGGACGAGATACGGGTCACGCCGTTTTCCTTGAGATCGTACAGGAACCGGTAATAGCGGGGCAGACGCCGGATCACCGACATCGAGATCGTGTCTCCCTTGGCCATATCCTGTCACCTCCTGATTGTGCGCATCGTTGTTCAGCCCTGTTCCCGGGTATAATTGAGCAAGCCGCCCGCGAGCAGCATCTCCACCTGGCGGCGGGAAAAAGCGGCGGCCAGAGGGAACTCCTCCCCAGTCGTCCGGTTCAAAAGCACTACCGGTTCCCCCTTGTCCAAACGGCGGCGGATATCGGGCAGGCACAGCTCGTCGCCGAACGAGATACGGTCGTAATCCGCCTCATTGGCGAAGGTCAAGGGGAGGATCCCCGCGTTGATGAGGTTGGCCGCATGGATGCGGGCAAAGGATTTGACGATCACGGCCTTGATCCCGAGGTAAAGAGGCGCCAGCGCCGCGTGTTCCCGGGAGCTCCCCTGGCCGTAGTTGACCCCGCCGACGATGATGCCGGTCCCCTCCGCCTTGCAGCGGGCGGGAAATTCCGGGTCGCACCGGACAAAGCAATGCTCCGAAATGGCGGGGATATTGGAGCGAAGGGGCAGGATCTTGGCACCCGCCGGCATGATGTGGTCGGTGGTGATGTTGTCGCCCACCTTGAGCAGCACCTTAGCCTCGATGGACTCCGCCAGGGGCACTGTCGCCGGGAAAGGCTTGATGTTGGGCCCACGGAGGATTTCCACCTCGTCCATGTCCTCTGCCGGGACGGGAGGGACGATCAAGTTGTCGTTGATGAGGAAGGATTCCGGCATCCCGATCTTCGGCATCTCCCCGAGGGTACGCGGATCGGTGAATACCCCGGCCAGGGCGGACGCCGCGGCCGTCTCGGGGCTGACCAGATACACCTGGGCGTCGGCCGTACCCGACCGGCCCTCGAAATTGCGGTTGAAGGTCCGAAGGGAAATGCCGCCGGAATTGGGAGACTGGCCCATACCGATGCAGGGGCCGCAGGCGCATTCGAGGATGCGGGCACCCGCGGCGATCAGGTCTGCGAGGGCGCCGTTTTCCGCGAGCATGCCCAGCACCTGCTTGGATCCAGGCGCGATGGACAGGCTGACGTCCGGATGGACGGTCTTGCCCTTGAGGATGGCGGCAACCTTGAGCATATCGTAGAGGGAGGAATTGGTGCAGGAACCGATGCAGCACTGATCTACCTTGATCGGCCCGATCTCCTCCACTGTCTTCACCGCGTCGGGAGAATGAGGGCAGGCGGCCAGCGGCCGCAGGGCGGAGAGGTCAATGTTCACCACTTCATCATATTCAGCGTCGCTGTCGGGGGCCAGGGCCACCCAGTCAGCCTCCCGGCCCTGGGCCTTCATGAACGCCCGGGTGATCTCGTCGGAGGGGAAAATCGAGGTGGAGGCACCCAGCTCGGCGCCCATGTTGGTGATGGTCGCCCGCTCGGGCACCGACAGGGTCTTGACCCCATCCCCGCCGTATTCGATGATCTTGCCCACGCCGCCTTTGACGCTCAGCAGGCGGAGCACCTCGAGAATCACGTCCTTGGCTGCGACGAAAGGCCGCAGCCGGCCGGTCAGATTGACCCGTACCATTTTCGGCATGGTGATGTAATAAGGGCCGCCCCCCATGGCCACGGCCACATCCAGCCCGCCGGCACCGAAGGCCAGCATGCCGAGGCCGCCCCCCGTCGGGGTGTGGCTGTCCGACCCGATCAGGGTCTTGCCCGGAATCCCGAACCGCTCCAGATGGACCTGATGGCAGATGCCGTTGCCCGGACGGGAAAAATACAGGCCGTGTTTTTTGCACACGCTCTGGATATACCGATGGTCGTCGGCGTTTTCAAAGCCGGTCTGCAGGGTATTATGGTCGATATAGGCCACCGAACGTTCGGTTTTTACCCGGGGCACACCCATGGCCTCGAATTCCAGATATGCCATCGTCCCGGTGGCGTCCTGGGTCAACGTTTGATCGATTTTCAGCCCGATTTCGCTGCCCGGCGTCATCTCGCCGTCCAGTAGGTGGGCCTTGATGAGCTTCTGTGCGAGTGTGTAGCCCATGCGGAATTCCTCCTAATTTCTTCGTATATTCCTTATTATGATGGATTGTTCAAGATTTGTCAATCGGGAAACTTTATACAAAGTTTCGTCGAATCCCGGCGTAAGCCTTGATTCTTTCGGGGTTTTAGGGTATACTATACGATTGAATAGTCCTGACGGGAGGTGGCCGGTTTGGGGGAAAAGGCACGGATCTGCCTGGCTTTTTTCGTCCTGTCCGCATTCTGCCTCGGGGGCTGTTCCACCATTCCTCATCCTCCCGAGCCGGAGCCGTCCGCGGCGAGCGAGCCTCCTGTTTCGGCGCCGCCGGCGCTGCCGCCCTTCGCCCTGAGTTTCAGCAAGGAGGACTCCCTGCATCCGTATAAGGCCCAGAGCCGCGCCAATCTCGACCTCGCCTCCCTGCTGTACGAAGGGTTGACCGCGGTTGGCGGCGATTATGCCGTCCGGCTGAACCTGGCGGCGTCTATCGATGAGGGCGAGCCCCTTCGCCCAGTCGTCGCCATTCGCTCCGACGCGCACTTTTCCGACGGGTCGCCGGTGACGGCGGCGGATATCGCCGCCTCGTTTTCGGCCGCCAAAGGCACGGCGGCCTTCGGCCCTCTGCTGACCAATATCACCGCCGCTGCGGCCCAGGGAACCGACCGGGTGGCGTTCACCTTGGCGTCCCCCGACCCCCGGTGGCAGGCATGCCTCTCTTTTCCGGTGGTCAAGCAGGGAGCGGAGGACCCGCCCCTCGGTTCCGGCGCGTATGTGTATAACGCCGGAGACGATACCCTCACCCTTCGTCCGGGACGCGGCGGCACGATCACGAGCATCCGTCTGCGGGATTTCCCCGACGCCGATGCTATGCTGCATGGCCTGGAAAACGGTTCCCTTACCTTTTTCTACAGTGAGCTGTCGGGCGGGGAGATCCCCCGTACCTCCAGCGCCACGGCGGATGTCCCGCTGCCTGACCTGCTGTTTTTGGGGGTCAACGCCCGGCACGACGCCTTGAAAAAAACGGAGGTGCGTGCCGCACTCTCCGCCGCCCTGAGCCGCGAGGAGCTCGTCTCGGGGGCGCTGTCCGGCCGGGGAGCCCCGGCGCTCTCCCCGTTTCCACCCCAATGGGCGGAGGCTGCGGATATAAAAGTACTGGGCGCGGCGGAAAATATCGCCTCCGCTGTTGCACAATTGGAGCAGGCGGGTTATAATACTACCGACAGCGCCGCGGGACTATCCCTCGAGCTGCTCGTTACGCAGGGGAACCCTTTCCGGAAAAACACCGCTGATCTTGTCGCGCAGCAGATGGCCCGGGCGGGTATCGCGGTGACCGTGACCGAGCTGCCGTTTGCCGAGTATGAAAACCGGCTGAAAAAGGGGCAGTTCGACCTGTATCTGGGCGAGGTCCGCTTGAGCGCGGATCTGCATCTGCGTTCCTTCCTCACCCCCGGCGGGGCCGCGGCCTACGGCCTTGCGGCGGAATCACCGGCGGCTGGAGCCTATAACGCGTATCTCGCGGGGAACGGGACTCTTCAGGGGTTCTGTGATGCCTTCGCCGCGGATCTGCCGTATATCCCTCTGTGCTGGCGCCAGGGGATGGCGGCTTTTCACCGCAGCCTGTCGGGGCTTATCCCCCACGCGTACGATGTGTACAGCGGCTTTGAGAGTTGGGTCTTTGCCTGACCGCCGCGCAATCCTTTTCCAAAGCGTCCCTCGCCAAACCTGAATAGAAAGGCGTGTGTTATAGCATGATCCGAATCGAAAATCATCTGGGGACCATCGAAATATCGCAGGAATATTTTGCCTATCTTGTGGGTAACGCCGCGTCCTCTTGCTATGGTGTGGCCGGCATGGTCAAAAGCGGCACCAAACAGGGGCTGCGTTCGGTTTTTTATAAGCGTCCCTTCGCGGACGAGGGAATCCGGGTGCGCAGTGAGAACGACAAACTCATCGTGGACCTGCATATCTCCGTCATATATGGCATGAACATATCCGCCATCGCCAAGAGCATCGTCAACAAGGTGCGGTATACCGTGGAGGAAGCCACGGGGCTGGATGTGAAGAAGGTCAATGTCTACGTGGACGGGATGAAAACCGAATAATCGGGGTGAACCGCTGCGGCGTTCACGCCGGGCGCGTACCTGTAAGGGAGTGCTGAAATTGATACAAGGTAAGATATTGCGGGACGCGATGATCTCCGCGTCCAACTGCCTGAGCCAGAAAAAGCAATCGGTCGACGAGCTGAACATTTTCCCGGTCCCCGATGGGGACACGGGTACCAATATGTCTATGACCCTGTCCGCCGCCGCCAGGGAATTGGCCCGCCTGCAGGATCCCACCGTCAGCGAAACCGCCGATACCGCCTCCGCGGCCCTTCTCCGGGGCGCCCGGGGCAATTCCGGGGTGATTCTTTCCCTGCTGTTCCGCGGCTTTTCCAAGGGACTCAAGGGTAAGAGCGAGGCAAGTGGCGCCGATCTTGCGGCGGCGCTCGGTATGGGGGTGGAAGCCGCGTATAAGGCCGTTATGAAGCCCACCGAGGGGACTATCCTCACCGTCGCCCGGGAGGCGGCCGAAAAAGCGATTGCCGCCTCGTCCAAGGATCCGTCGGTCAAAACGGTGTGGGCCGTCATCTGCGACGAAGCAGAAGCCTCCCTCGCCCGGACACCCGATCTGCTGCCGGTGCTGAAAAAGGCCGGTGTGGTGGATGCGGGCGGGCAGGGGCTCTGCATCATTCTGCGCGCCATGCAGGACGTGTTCGGGGGCGGCGCCATCGTCGAGGGGGACACCCCTGCCGAAGCGCCAGCAGCGGGTAAAGGCGTCAGCGCCGCCGGTTCCTTTGAGGCGGACATCACCTTTACATACTGCACCGAGTTCATCGTTGCACGTGATAAAGGGAACGACCGCGATCCGCTCCGCCTGCGCGCCTATCTCGAATCCATCGGCGACTGTGTGGTGGTGGTAGACGATGAGGAGATCATCAAGGTCCATGTCCACACCAACGACCCGGGCAAGGCTTTGTCGGAGGGTGTGAAATACGGCCAGTTCGAAACCGTCAAGGTGGAGAATATGCGGATACAGCACGCCAACGCCGGCTGGGTCGACACCGAGGGCGCCGACGAGCCGAAACCCCTTGAACGGGTGGAGCCGGAGGAGGAATACGGCTTTGTCGCCGTTGCCGCGGGGGAGGGCCTCCGCACCCTGTTCCAGGATCTCGGCTGCAGCCAGGTTGTCTCGGGCGGCCAGACCATGAACCCCTCCACCGACGACATCCTGAACGCCATCCAGGCGACTCCCGCCAAGGTGGTGTATGTGCTCCCGAACAACAAAAACATCATCCTCGCGGCGGAACAGGCCGTCCCGCTTGCCGACCGCAAGGTGCATGTGCTCCAGACCCGCACCATCCCCCAGGGTGTCGCCGCCCTGCTGAGCTTTGACGCCGACGCGGGTGTGGAAGAGAACCTGACCGTGATGATGAAGGCGGCCGACAATGTGTCCACCGGTTCCGTCACCTTTGCCGCACGGGACAGCGATTTCGATAACCACTCGATCAAAGAGGGCGAAATCCTCGCGCTGGAAAACGGCAAGCTGATGTTTACGGATACCGATATCCATCACGCTGCCGTCAAACTGGCCAAGAGCATGATCAATTCCCGCCGCATCTCGGGCCGGGAGGTCGCGTTCATCACCCTCATGTATGGCGAGGGGATGACCGAGGAAGACGCCGAGGCCGTCCGGGATGCCATCACCGCCAAGGCGGGCGACAACGTGGACATCACCCTGGTCGACGGGGGACAGCCGGTGTATTACTACTTCATTTCCATCGAATAAGGGGCCGGTTCGGCCCAAAAACCGCAGGGGCGAGCCCATGCGTGCGCCGTGCGGCGCCGCGGGCCCGCCCTGTTTGCGAAAAGGGGGCGGGTTCAGGGTTTGCCCCGCCCGCAGTGGATGGAGGGCTTACAGCACCCCTGCCTCCAGAAACGAGAACGCCCGGGCGTCGCAGTCGATCCGGGCCTGTACGCCATAGGGCATCGGGCATTGCGGAGAGATATGCCCAAACGGCAAACCATATAAAACCGGTAGATGGGGACGTCCGTATTCCTCTCCCACCGTCCGGCGGATCCGCGCGGCGTGCTCCTCAAACCCGCGCTTTTCACCGATCCGCCCGATCACGATACCCCGCAGCCGTTCCAGTGCCCCGCTTTTTCCCAGCCAGTCCAGAAAAGCATCCAGCTGGCCCGGCGAAAAGAAGGAGGGGATATCCTCGAGGAAGAGGATCGCGCCGGCCCAGTCCTCCGCCTTCGGTGCCAAGGGTGTGCCGTCCAGCTCCATCAGGCCGGTGTGCCCGCCGAGCAGGACCCCCTCGGCCCGCCCCTCTCCCTGGATCAGTTCGTAACCGGGGCAGGGCGCATAGGGGCGGACATCCTCCGGATTCTCGTAAATGGGCGGGCGGCAGGTCCAGCTTCCGGGCACCTCTACCGGCCCCGCAGCCCCCTCCATCAGCGTCCGGCGGAACCAGCGGACGGTGTCGGGATGCAGGCCCTGGGGATCGGCCAGGGGGGAGAGGAGGTTGGGGCCGTAAAACGTGGATAGCCCCGCCCGGCGGCAAAACAGATGAAGGTTGAGGACATCGGAATACCCCATGAACACCTTGGGGTTCCGCCGGACCGTTTCCTCATGTAGATAGGGCAGCAGGCGGTGGCTGTCGTTGCCTCCGACGTTGGCGAGGATCCCCCGGACTTCCGGGTTCTCGAAGGCCCACAACAGATCCTCCGCCCGCGCCTCCGGGTGACGGCGCAGATAGTCCGAACCCTTCAGTGCATGAGGTGCCGGTATCACCCGCAGCGAGAAAGCTTCCCGGAGCCTTCGGACGCCCAGCTCGTACCGCCAGATGATGGAGGCGTCCCCCGCCCAGCCGTGGCAGGGGCTGACGGCGGCCACGGTATCGCCGGCCTTCAGCCGCGGTGGCTTCTGCAGCATCCCGATCCCCCCTTTTTTGTCCCAGTATACACGCGCACGCCGATTTGATCAAGAGAAGAGGAGGCATCGGCCATGGAAATCCATATGGACACCCCCGTCCAGTTCCTCAAGGGAGTGGGCGAGCGGCGGGCGGCGCAGTTTGCCCGTCTCGGCGTGACGACGGCCGGTACCCTGCTGCGGCATTATCCCCGGCAATACGAAGACTGGACCGCCATTGTCCCCATCGCCTCCGCACCGGTGGGCGAGCCTTGCTGCATCCGCGCCACCGCCATGGCGGCGCCACAGGAGCATCGGGTGCGCAGGGGCCTGTCCCTGTACCGGTTCACCGCCTCGGACGGAGTGAGCCTGCTCCATGTCACCCTGTTCAACAATAAATATGCAGCTGCCAAGATCAAGAAAGGGGAGGACTATCTCTTCTTCGGCACGGTGACCGGCGGGTTCCGGAGGGCGGAAATGGCATCGCCCCTCATCGAGCCGGCCGAGGGGGGAGCCCGGATCCGCCCGATCTACCCGCAGACCGAGGGCCTGACCTCCCGGGTGATCGAAACCGTGGTGGCCAATACCCTCCTGGCGCTGGGCAATGAGCTGGACGATGATCCCCTTCCCTTTTCCCTGCGGCAGGCGCATCAGCTCTGCACCCGCCGGTATGCGCTCGACAACATCCATTTTCCGGCCGATCATCGGGCGCTTTCGGTTGCGCGGCGCCGCCTGGTGTTCGAGGAGCTGCTCCTGCTCCAGCTTGGCCTTCTGCGGCTCAAGGGCCGTTCCCGGGGCAGGACCGGGGCCCGGATCGAGAGGGATGCGTCGGCGGCTTTCTGGCCTCTGCTCCCTTTTTCCCCGACCGGAGCCCAGCGGCGCGCCGTGGCAGACTGTGTCCGGGATATGCAGAGCGGCGCGCCCATGTCCCGCCTGGTTCAGGGGGACGTGGGCAGCGGCAAAACCGCCGTGGCCGCCGGCGTGGCGTTCACTGTGATCCAAAACGGGTTCCAAGCGGCCATGATGGCGCCCACGGAAATTTTGGCGGAACAGCATGCCCGGTCCCTGACTTCCCTGCTGGAAAAAGGAGGAATCCGGGTCGGTCTTCTGACCGGATCCCTGGCCGCGGCCGAGAAACGGCAAGTGCTCGCCGACACGGCAGAGGGACGGATCCAGTTTCTGGTCGGCACACACGCGCTGCTGTCAGAAGGGGTGTCCTTCGCCCGCCTGGGGCTGGTCATCACCGACGAGCAGCACCGATTCGGAGTGGCGCAGCGGGCCGCCCTCGCCGCCAAAGGGGAAAACCCGCACCTTCTCGTCATGTCCGCGACCCCGATCCCCCGTACCCTGGCCCTGATCCTGTATGGGGACCTGGACGTTTCGGCCTTAGACGAGCTGCCCCCCGGCCGCCAGCCTGTGGCCACATTCGCCGTGGGCGGTGACAAGCGGGAAAGAGCGTACGCCTATGTCCGCCGGCACCTCGATGAGGGCCGGCAGGCCTATGTCGTGTGTCCCCTGGTCGAGGATGGGGAGACCGATCTCGCCTCGGCGTCGGCGTATTTTGAAAAGCTCATGGCGGGACCGCTGCGTTCCTACTCCCTTGGCCTGCTCCACGGCCGGCTGAAAGCAGCTGAGAAGGACGCCGTGATGCGGGATTTTGCGGCGGGCCGGATCCAGGTGCTCGTTGCCACCACCGTCATCGAAGTGGGGGTGGATGTCCCCAATGCGGTGATCATGGTCATTGAAAACGCCGAGCGGTTCGGCCTCGCACAGCTCCATCAGCTCCGCGGCCGGGTGGGACGGGGCCGCCACGCGTCGTCCTGTATCCTGATATCCGATGCGAAAAACGAGGAGGCTGTACGGCGCCTGCGGGTGATGTGCCAGACCAACGACGGGTTCCGCATCGCGGACGAGGATTTAAAGCTGCGGGGTCCCGGCGATTTCTTCGGCAGCCGTCAGCACGGCCTGCCGAACCTCAAAATCGCCGACCTAATGGGGGATATGCCTCTGTTTCAGGAGGCGAAAGAGGCGGCCGAGTGTTTGATCGGCGAAGATCCGGGGCTGGAATCGCCCGGCAGCCAGCCTCTCCGGACGGAAGTCGTCCGGCTGTTCGAGCAGGTGGGGGAGCAGGGGCTCAACTGATTTTTCGTCCGAATAACCACCCTACCCTTTTCGAAAACCCGGCCCGGCAAATACTTGGCCGAGTTTTCGAAAAACCTGTTGACAAACCGGCTCGTTTTGCTTATAATAGACGACGTTGCATCCTGCTGTTCCGCCGTTTGGCCGGCGCGGCAGATGTCAAAAGTGGCCCGGTAGTTCAGCTGGTTAGAACGCTAGCCTGTCACGCTAGAGGTCGACGGTTCGAGCCCGTTCCGGGTCGCCACTTGCTGCTATAGCTCAGTCGGCAGAGCGCGTCCTTGGTAAGGACGAGGTCACCAGTTCGAATCTGGTTAGCAGCTCCAAAACAAAAAGCACTTCATACGAAGTGCTTTTTGTTTTGGAAGACGATGCAAGGTTGCCATATTAAGAGGAGTTTTTGAAGAAAATACTTAGAATTTGAGGTATCCATGACCCCACACCCGTCTAAACGGCGGCTGTGGGGTTTGGTTACTTACGAATGGCTGTCGGGATTCTCATGGATATGTCTCGGCCGTCCCATGGGGAACGGGCAGAGTCCCGAGTCCCGCAGCTGCTGCATGTGCTCACGCATCTGTCCGGTCCGTTCGGCCACCTTGTCTGCCTCTAGGATGCCGTCATCTGCAAGCCCTTGCAGAAGCTGGATGTCTGCGTTCATCCGGGCTTCAGCGAGCTTGTAAAGCTCCTGTTTCTGTTCGTCGGAGAGGGCGTTCCATTTTTCCTGAATGGCTTCCCTAAATTCCCGCATCCTGGCCAGCCGGGCTCCCGGTTCTTCTTCCGAAGAGGCGGGAGCCCCCTGCGAAACAGGCGGCTCAGGGATGTTTTTTTCGGCTGCGACCCCAAAACCGGAGAAGAGCACGGCCGTGAGCATCAGAGAGCCGGCCAAACCTGCCATTTTGATTTTCAGGCTGTTTTTTCCCATATCCGCATCCTTCTTTCTATCTGATTTCATGAAAAACGCGCGGGCTGTCATCACCTCCTTCTCACATAGTATCTCCGGATGTCCAGGCGTTTTTCTGCCAGCCATTTTTTCATACAAGTTGCCCGTCATGGCTGCATTTCAAGGGAATCTATTGAAAATTTGTCAAAAACACGCTAAAATGAAAGAAAAAAGGAGGGATTACAATGCCCTGTGACAATCGGCGGCCTTGCCCGTGTACCTATCCGGGATGTCCTCGCCATGGACACTGCTGCGCCTGTGTGGCCCATCATCGGGACAAGGAAGGCGGGATTCCCGGCTGCTTTTTCACCAAAGAGGGGGAGGCGCTCTGGCAGCGGGATTTCGAGACCTTTGCGAAAGACCGCGGTGTCAAACGGCCGTGACCAGGGCCCTGACACCCATTGAAATGTCTCAGAGCCTGTGATCGTACAGAGGGTGAAAAAACACTTGGACAGCGTTTTGGGCGGGGCATTGCGATCGCTGGCGTCTCTGCTTCAAGGCTCTGTCTTGTTTGGATTATGATCGGCAACACGATGGGATAAACGGTTCATTCATTGAAGGCTCTCCTTCTGTTGGCTTGTGCGGTGGCCAGTCAGAATGGGAGGTCGGTCAACAAGGAGATCGAATTCCGGATGCGCGAGGTTATCAGGGCGTATGAAACGGAACATGGCCCCATCCGGCTGGAGAAAGACGCACGATAACGACGAAATGGTTACAGACCCGGGACTGGATATCCGTTCCCGGGCTTTTCTTTTGCTATAGCGGGCAACGAAAAAAACACCCTGGCTCCCGCCAGGGTGTTTTTTTCGCGCATTTGCCTTACAGCGCCAATTCATAAATGGCATGGACGTCCCGGGTATGGAGCTTTTGGAACTGTCCCTGAGGGCCTTTGGCGCAGCATTTCTCCGCCATCTCCAAAAGGCGGCTGTCGTCGATGCCGGCCTCCCCGAGCCGGACCGGCATCCCGATGGACCGCAGGTAGGCTTCCAGACGGCGGATCCCCTGCAGCACGATCTGTTCGGGCTCCGCAAAAGCCAGGTCCACGCCGAACACCCGGACCGCAAACTGCACGAATCGGGACATATCCGCGCGATAAACGTATTTCATCCATGCCGGGAAGACGATGGCCAGACCCGCGCCATGGGCGATGTCGTAGAGCGCGCTGAGCTCATGTTCGATCTGGTGGGAAGCCCAGTCCCCGATCCGGCCGGTGTCCAGCAGGTTGTTGTGGGCGACGGTACCCGCCCACATCAGCTCCGCCCGGATATGATAATCGTCGGGGCGTTCGAGAGCCAAAGGGGTGTAGTTGATAACCGTGCGCATGGTGGCCTCCAGCAGCCGGTCGGTGAGATCCACGTGATCTACCCGGGTGAAATACCGCTCCATGAGGTGGGCGAGGATGTCGGTAGCGCCGCAGGCTGTCTGATAGGGAGGCAGGGTGCAGGTAAAAGCCGGGTTGAGGATGGCGAAACGGGGAATGAGTGCCTCTCCGGCACAGGAGCGTTTGAGCAGGCCCTCCTCTTTGGTGATGACGCAGCTGTCGCTCGATTCACTGCCCGCCGCCGGGATGGTGAGCACCACGCCGACCGGCAGCGCTTTTTCCACCGGAACGAGCCGTTCGAAAAAGTCCCACACGTCCCCGTCGGCACACGCGCCGAGCGCGACTGTTTTGGCGGTGTCGATGACGCTGCCGCCTCCGACCGCCAGAACGGCGTCGAGCCGGTTTTCACGGCAGAGACGGATCCCTTCCCGCACCAGGCCGAGGCGAGGATTGGGTTGGACGCCGGCGAGTTCGGTCACCTCGACGCCGGCGTCCGCCAGACGGGCCAAGACCGTATCATACAGGCCGCTGCGTTTGATGGAGCCGCCGCCATATACCAGCAGCACCCGCCGGCCAAGCGCGGCCATCCGTTTCCCGACCTGTTCCTCCATCCCCTTTCCGAAAAGGATGCGGGCCGGATTATAAAATTCAAAGTTGAGCATGACAAATCCCCCTTATGTTATCCAATGACATAGAACAGGATACAGAAATAATGGAGAACGGCCCCGGCCAATACGAAGAAATGCCAGAACGCGTGCATGAACCGGACGCCTTTTTTGCGGTAAAACAGGACACCGGCGGTGTAGAACACACCGCCGAGGATGAGCAGGATCACGCCGGGCAGGGCCATCCGCCGCACCAGGGGCACAATGGCGGCGATGACGCACCAGCCGCTCGCGATATAGCCAACCATCGAGATTTTTTTGAACCGCTCCACACTGATGGAGTTCAGGACAATCCCGACGACAGCCACGCCCCAGACCACGCCGAACACCGTCCAGCCCACCCAGCCCCGGAGAGTGACCAGGGTAAAAGGGGTATAGGTCCCGGCGATAAGGAAGAAAATAGAGGTATGGTCAAAGACGCGGAATACCTTTTTCGCCGTGGGATTGGTCAGGGCGTGATAGAGGCAGGACATCAGGAAAAGGAAGATCATGCTCGCGCCATAGATGGCTGAGCTGACTACCTGCCAGACGTCGTTGGACTGCACGAGCAGGACGACCATACCGGCGATGGCCATGCCGGCGCCGACGCCATGAGTGATGGAGTTGGTGATCTCTTCTCCGAGAGTATAGAAAGGCGTTTTTTTCTCAGGGCCGGTATTGGATGGCATGGCGTTCTCCTTTCAAGAGGGGTTATGCGTCGGTTTTGCGGAAGCGGCGGACCAGGGCCCCAATGCCCTTGGCGATCTCCACAACCGCCAGCGGTACCAGGGCGAGCCCGGCGACGATACCCCAGGCGGTGGCGCTCAGGGTTGTCACCTCAAAGACGTTTTGCAGTACGGGTATGAACAGCACGACGAGCATCAGGAAAAGGGAGGCGAAAAATGCCCCGACCATATAGAGGTTGGTGTGAAAACCCACCCGGAAAAGGGAGTGGGAGGAGCGGACGTTGAAGGCGTGGACGAGCTGGGAGATGGCCAGCACGGCAAAGGCCATGGTCTCACCGAGGACGATGTTGTCGTCGGTGGGGGCGGCGAAGAGGCAGCCGAAGAAACCATCCCCGGCCGGATGCAGGAACCGGGAACCGATCGCGTAGGCGACCAGGGAGAGCAGCCCGATGAGCATACCCTGCAGCCCTGCCCGGATTCCCATACCGTGAGCGAAGAGGCTTTCGGTCTTGGCACGGGGACGCCGCCGCATGACGTCTTTTTCCACCGGCTCCATGCCGAGCGCCAGGGCAGGCAGGCTGTCGGTGACCAGATTGATCCAGAGCAGCTGGACCGGCATGAGCGGCGTTTCCCTCCACAGCAGTATGGCCAGGAATACCGTGAGGATCTCGCCCAGGTTGCAGGAGAGGAGGAACTGGACGGATTTGCGGATATTGTCGTAAATCCCCCGCCCTTCTTTGACGGCGGTGACGATGGTGGCGAAGTTGTCGTCGGTCAGGGTCATGTCCGCCGCGCCCTTGGCTACGTCGGTGCCGGTGATCCCCATGGCGCAGCCGATATCCGCCGCTTTCAGGGCAGGGGCGTCGTTGACGCCGTCTCCGGTCATGGAGACGATTTCGCCCGCCTGCTGCCAGGCCTTGACAATCCGGATTTTATCTGCCGGTGTCACCCGGGCATAGACCCGGTAACGCCGGATGTTTTCATACAGCTCCTCGTCGCTCATGGCGGCGAGCTGAGCGCCGGTGACGGCTTCGCCGTCGTCGTGGAGGATTCCGAGCTGGCGGGCGATGGCCGAGGCGGTGACCACATGATCGCCGGTAATCATGACCGTGCGGATACCCGCGGCGTCGCATTCGCGGATGGCGTCCACGGCCTCGGGGCGGGGCGGGTCGATCATCCCGACGAGGCCGGCGAAGGTCAGGCCCTGCTCGAGATCCTCCGGCCGGCAGTCCATCGGCACTTCGTCGATGGTCTTATAGGCGACGGCGAGTACCCGCAGCGCCTGCCGGCCCATCTCCTCGTTCGCGGCGGCGGCCGCCTCGACGGGTCCGGAAATACACCGTTCAAAGAGCACATCGGGCGCGCCCTTGACGATGACGATGTTCTGCCCCTCGATCAGATGGATGACGGTCATCAGCTTGCGGTCGGAATCGAAGGGGATTTCCCCGAGCCGGGGATGCTCCGCCGTAAGCTCGGCCTTATCGAGTCCCTGGTGCAGGGCACAGGCGACGATGGCGGTCTCGGTGGGATCGCCGATATGCACCTCTTTGCCGTCCTTTACTTGGACAGTGCCGTCGGTGCAGAGGGTGGCCAGCCGGACAAGAGCCAGCGCGCCCTCGGACAGAGGGCTGCCCAGATCGTCGATCATGTGCCCGCCGCAGAACAAGCGGGTCAGGGTCATGCGGTTCTGGGTCAGGGTGCCGGTCTTGTCCGAACAGATGACCGACGCGCTGCCGAGTGTTTCCACGGCGGGCAGGCGGCGGATAATGGCGTTTTTGGCCACCATCCGCTGTACCCCGATCGCCAGCACGATGGTGACGATGGCGGGAAGCCCTTCCGGGATGGCTGCGACGGCCAGGGAAACCGAGGTCATGATCATATCGATGACCGGGAGGCGGTCGATCAGGCCGACGACGAGGATGACGGCACAGATGGCCAGCGCCAGAAAGCCCAAAGTTTTGCCCAGATGGGCGAGGCGGTTCTGCAGTGGCGTGACGGTTTCCTCTTCCTCTTCCAGCATGGAGGCGATTTTCCCCATCTCGGTGTGCATGCCGGTCTCCACCACGAGGGCCCGGGCGCGGCCGTAGGAGACCGCGCAGCCGGAATAGGCCATGTTCAGACGGTCACCGAGAGGCGCAATGTCCGGAATCTCGACAGCGGCATCCTTTTCCACCGGGACGGATTCCCCTGTCAGGGCGGATTCGTCACATTTGAAGCTGGCGCTGGACAGCAGCCGGCAGTCGGCCGGAACCAGATCCCCCGCCTCGATGTCGACGATATCCCCGGGCACAAGGTCGGTGGAGGGGATGCTCCGCATCTCGCCGTCCCGCAGTACCTTTGCCGAAGGGGAGGACATGTTTTTGAGTGCCTCGAGCGCCGCCTCCGCTTTGCTTTCCTGAATGACGCCGAGCAGGCCGTTGACGATGACGATGAGGACGATGACGATCGGTTCGATCCAGTCGGCCTCGGCTCCCTGGATGAAATTGTAAATACTGAGCCCCAATGAGATCAGGGCCGCGATGAGAAGGATGATGATCATGACATCCTTCATCTGATCCAAAAAACGCTGTAAAAAGGACCGGGGCTTTTTTTCATTTAACCGGTTGGAGCCATGCTCCTGCAGCCGAACGGCTGCCTCGCTGTCCGACAGCCCCTGCGCCAAATCAGTGTTCAGTTCCCGGACCACATCGTCCAGCTTGTCGCTGTACCAGATCACGGAGGACCCTCCTTTGTTTTGATAAACCTTTTTAAACAGTATTATACTGCAAAAAGGGAAAAATGCAAAGATTTTCCTCGCATGATGAATGAAGGATGTTTGTGAATAGGGAGATCGTATAAAAAAACTTGTGATCCCGTGCGGACTGTGGGATAATACATCTATATAGGCAGAGGCGGCGGGAGTCCCCTTGACGCTTCGTTTCCGAAAAAAACGCCGGGGAGGGATAAAGATGTTTGACCTGTCGCGTTGGCCGTCCATACGGGGGATCGCTTTGTCCGGTGATCTTCAATCGGACGCCACCCGTTTTTTGGTTTCAAACGGCAAACGGGAAACGGCGGCTCATTGTATGGCCGTCGGGAACACAAGTGGGGAAATCGCCGCTCGCTTCGGGCTGGATATATCCGTGGCCACAACCGCCGCATGGCTGCACGACATATCGAACGTTCTGCAGCCGTCCGATATGCTCGACTATGCGCTTGATCGGGGTTGGGCAATTGACGGTTCCGAACGCCGACATCCCTTCCTCCTGCATCAGCGCCTGTCGGCGGTATTGGCGAAGGAGCTCTTTGGCATCAAGAACGGCCTTATTTTATCGGCTGTCGAGTGCCGCGCTCCGCTATATCGATTTCGTGCTGGAAAACGATCGGCTTCTTTGCCCTCATCCGTGGCTTGTGGAAGCCAAAAGCTGGCTCGAACAGGGCGGCTGATTCTTTGGCTTTCGACATGGCTTTTACCTGCGGGGACGCTACTTTGCCACTACCATATTCTTGACGGACCCGGATAGGTGGGGTATACTTGGGACAAACGCGGGAGAGCGGGGGGATCGCATGCCGGAGCGGGCAAACCAAACGGATATCGCGGTTGTGGGCGGCGGTGCGGCGGGGCTGACTGCCGCGGTCCTGTGCGCCCGGTCAGGGCTTCAAACCGTGGTGCTGGAAAAGGCGCCGCGGGTGGGGAAAAAGCTGCTTGCGACCGGCAACGGCACCTGCAACCTGACCAACCTCTCCGCCTCGCCCGCCCGATATCACGGCAAAGGGGCTGCCGATTTCGTGCGGCCGGTTTTGGAAGCCTATCCGCCCCGGCGCATCATGCGTTTTTTCGAGGAACTCGGCCTTGTCTGCCAGGTGCGGGAGGACGGGCGGGTCTATCCCCGCACTGCCCAGGCGTCGGCGGTGCTCGACTGCCTGCGGCTGGCCCTGTCCGCCGCAGGCGCCGAGGAACGGACCGGATGCCCGGTCACAGCGATCCGGAGGACGGCGGGCGGCTTCCGTCTGGATACGGGCGGCGGAGTTCTGAATGCCCGCCTGGTCCTCGTTGGTGCCGGAGGGGCAGCGGCGCCCGCCCTCGGCGGGGGGACGGACGGCTATACGCTGCTCACGGCTTTGGGCCATACCCGTACCCCGCTGTCTCCCTCCATCGTGCAGGTGAAAACCGACCCGGCGGCTGTGCGTGCGATCAGGGGGATCCGCCTGGACGCCGCCGTTTCCTTCTGCCTGGACGGCCAGACGCTTTCGCAGGAGACAGGGGAGCTGCTTTTTACCGAATACGGGCTGTCCGGCCCGGCGGTGATGCAAGCGTCCCGTCCTGTCGGGGACTGGGAGCGGAGGAAGGACGGCCGGATGACAGCGATGCTCGATCTGCTGCCTGAAACAGAGGAAAAGGACGTGTATGCCTGTCTCAAACAGCGCCGGAGTCTTCCCGGACGGACACTGGAGGAGTTTTTCACCGGCCTTCTTCACAAACGGGTGGGACAGGCTCTGCTGCGGCAGGCTGGGATCGGCCCCTTTACCCGTCCGGCGTCCGATCTGAACGACGGGCAGACGGCGGCGCTGGCGCGTCTGATCAAACGATGGGAAATCCCGGTCACCGGTACCCAGGGAATGGGCGGGGCGCAGGTCACCGCCGGAGGGATCGCCCTGGCGGAGGTGGAGCCGGCGACGCTGATGTCCCGGAAGGTGCCGGGCCTGTATCTGGCCGGAGAGGTGCTGGACGTGGACGGGGACTGCGGCGGTTTCAACCTGCAGTGGGCGTGGGCGTCCGCCCATGCCGCGGCGTCGGCCATGCGGGAAGCCGTTCGGACTGGAAACGAGGGGATGGGATGATCCGCTTGAGCGGGCTTGCCATGCCGCTGTCTTATACGGAGGAAACTCTGCGGCGGCGGGTGGCGAAGGAACTGAAGGTGCCGCCGTCCGTTATAGCCGCGCTGCGGGTTTACCGCCGTTCGGTGGATGCCCGGCACAAAGAGAATGTGGTATTTCAGATCACTGTGGACGTGACACTCGGGACCGGGGAGACCGCGGCGGCGTCGCGTTGCCCCGGTGCGACTCTGCTTGAGCCGCCGGCCCGGACATTCCCTCTGCCTCATCCCGTATCCCTGGGGGATGAGCCGCCGCCCATTGTGGTGGGGAGCGGCCCGGCGGGACTGTTTGCCGCCCTGGCGCTGGCCCGGGCGGGGCTCAGGCCGATCCTCCTCGAGCGCGGCCGGGATGTGGACAGCCGCCGGGCGGACGTGGAGCGTTTCCGGACGACCGGGCTGCTGGACACCGCCTCGAACGTCCAATTCGGAGAGGGGGGCGCCGGCACCTTTTCAGACGGCAAGCTGAATACGGGGATCAAAAATCCCCGCTGCCGTTTTGTCCTTGAGCAGCTCGCCGCCTGCGGCGCGCCTGAGGAGATCCTGTGGCAGGCCAAACCCCATGTGGGAACCGACCGGCTCATCGACACGGTACGGGGCCTTCGGGAAGAGATTCAAAAATTGGGAGGCCGGGTCCTGTTCCGCCACCGGGTCACGGATATCCTGACAGAGGCTGGCCGGCTGGCCGGCCTTTTGGCAGACACGCCGGCTGGCCGGGAGGAATTCCCTTGCCGCCGGGTGATTTTCGCCGTCGGGCACAGTGCCCGGGACACCATGGAAATGCTGCATCGCAGGGGTGTGCGGATGGAACGCAAGCCCTTTGCCGTAGGGGTGCGGATCGAGCACCCGCGGGAGATGATCGATCGCAGCCAATATGGCTGCTTTGCCGGCCATCCGGCTTTGGGCGCGGCGGACTATAAGCTTTCCTGCCGCCCGGCCGGCGGCCGGGGAGTGTATACTTTCTGTATGTGCCCGGGCGGCGAGGTGATCGCCGCCGCTTCGGAAGCGGAAGGCGTAGCGGTCAATGGGATGAGCGTGTTTGCCAGGGATGCCCGCAATTCCAACAGCGCCCTGCTGGTGGGGGTGGAGCCGGCGGATATTCCAGGGGAAGGGCCGCTTGAGGGCATCGCCTTTCAGCGCCGGATGGAGCGGGCGGCCTATGAGCTGGGGGGTGGGGGATATCGCGCCCCCGTCCAGCTGGCTGGGGACTTTCTGCAGGGCGTGCCCTCCACGGCATTCGGCGCGGTGGAGCCGTCTTACCGGCCCGGCGTGACCTTGGCCGATCTCGGAGGCTGCCTGCCGGAGTTTGTTTCGGCGTCGATCCGGGCGGCGCTGCCCCTGTTTGGGCGGCGGCTTCGGGGATTCGACCGGCCGGACGCGGTGCTGACCGGGGTGGAATCCCGCAGCTCCTCCCCGGTCCGGATCTTACGCGGCGAGGCGGGGGAGTCCTCCGTTCCCGGCTTATATCCCTGTGGGGAGGGAGCGGGCTATGCAGGAGGCATCCTGTCCGCCGCGGTGGACGGCTTGCGTTGTGCCGAGTGGCTTCTTGCGGCTGGGCACCCATAAATTTTGTTGATTGACCAAGGCGGAGTCACATCCTATCGTCCCCGGCGACAATAGGATCCCGCAGGGCAGCACAGCCGGCGGGATATGGCCATATCAACAATTGGGCGGCTAATTCCCGCTGCGATACCATGAAACGGGAGGGAGAGAGCATGAATACGCGAAAACCCGTTTTGGGAAACCGCAATTTGGTCGGCCTCCGCGCAACACAGGCGAGATTTTCCATGGATCTCACACAGGCTGGACGGACGGCCCGTTTACAGATGAAGGGCGTGGACATCCGTCCCTTTTCCCTTTTGGAGGGGCAGGAATGGCCGGTGACGGACATCGGACGCGGCATCCCGCAGGTTGACACCGCTTGGCCGCTGGACCGGGAGGGATTGGAGTATGGCTGAGACGCGGATGACGAAAAAGGAACGGGAGAAACGACGCCGCGTGCTGCTGTGGATTTTCCTGCCGCTGGTGGTGCTGCTGCTCGTTTTTTCCGGTCTGGTCACCATCAGTGAGCAGATGAACCGCCCCTTTCTGCCCACCTGGGAGCGGATCTTCGAAGCGGCGGGACTGCGGGATGCGCCGCCCCTGTCTGATCTGGAAGGGGAGCTGCGCATCGACGTCATCGAGGTGGGCAACGCGGACTCCATCCTGATTCGCAACGGCACCCACAATATGCTTATTGACGCGGGCACCAATCCGGCCGGACAGGATGTGGTGAATTATCTCCACAATCAGGGTGTACAGCGGCTGGATCTGGTGATTGCCACCCATGGAGATGTCGACCACATCGGCGGGATGGACAATGTCATCGATGCGTTTGAAATCGATACCTTTATCATGGCTTTTATGCCGGAGGGGTTCGAACCGACGACCAAAAGCTATCTCAGCGTCCTGCAGGCATTGGACAAGAACAATATCGCCGTCACTGAGGCCGCGCCAGGCGCATCCTATCCCCTCGGTGATGCCGTGGTGGAGATCCTCGGCCCGGTCAGGGAATTTGAGGAACGCAACAACATGTCGGTGGTCTGCCGGGTCAGCTTCGGAAACCGCCGGTTTCTCTTCATGGGGGATGCGGAGAAGGAGGAAGAGGCCTCCCTGCTCGAAACGGGGACGGATCTCGCAGCCGATGTAATCAAAATCGGCCACCACGGCAGCCGTTCCTCCTCTTCCGCCGCCCTGCTTGACGCAGTGGCCCCTCGCTATGCGCTGATCACCAGCGGCGTCGACAATTCGTACAACCATCCGCATCAGGTCACACTGGACGCGCTCGCAAAGCGGCATATCGCCTGCTATCGCAGTGATCTGTGCGGTACGATCGTGGTGCGCTGCGACGGGGACGCGATCACCTTTGAAACCGAACGATAGAATAGGAGGGCATACCATGTATTACAGCCTGGACCGCTTTGAGGAGGAGCTGGCCGTCCTGGAGGACGACGACGAACACACCCTGACCATACCGCGCATCCTGCTGCCTGAGGGCGCCCGTCCGGGGGACGTGCTGATACGGGATGGAGATCGATATTCGCCGGCCCCCGACGAGACGGCCCGACGCCGGGAGCAGATCCGCCGGCTGCAGGACAAACTGCGGCGGCGGTGAGGGACAGATGCGTTTTGACGGGCTATCCCGCCGCCGTATGGAAAAGGGGCGCGGAGGCTCTGAACGATACACGTTTGGCCGGGAAAGCCCGGAAACAGGCCTCCTGTTAGGAGGGATTTTATGGCCACGATCCATCTGGATTATGTGACATTCGCGCTCCTGGAACCCCACGATTTTTCGTGGCTGAGGCGGTTAGGGGCCGTCTTTTGCGTTTATCCCGGGCAGGATTCCGGCAACCTACTGTTCGGCGTCGAACGGGACGGGATCAGACGCTTTGTCAAATATGCGGGTGCCCGGACGACGGAGTACGGCGGTACGCCGGAGGAGGCGGTCGCCAGGCTGCGGCGGGCGGCCGGGGTTTACCGGGCGCTCGCCCATCCCGCCCTGATCGGGATGAACGAGGTGCTGGAGCTGCCCAATGGATTCGCCTGCGTTTTTGATTGGTTTGACGGGAAGGGGCTGCATGACCTCAGCGAGATATGCAGGGGTATCGATAAGGAAACCGATCCCCGGTCGGGATACTACCGCTATCGGCATCTGCCGCTCCAAAAGCGGCTCCGGTCCCTTAGGACCCTGTTCGATTTTTTGTTGTATGTGGAGGAACGGGGTTTCGTCGCCGTGGATTTTTACGACGGCAGCATTCTGTATGATTTTGGAAGCGATACGACCAAAATCTGCGACATCGATTTGTATCGGCCTAAGCCCTTGTATAATCACATGGGGCCGGACTTTTGGGGGACGAAACGGCTGAAAGCCCCGGAGGAATACATCCTCGGGGCGGAAATCGACAGCCGGACGAACGTTTTTACCCTTGGCGCCCTGATCCTGCACCTGTTCGGGGCCTACACCCATGCAGACATCCAGAATATGTATCGGGAAAGCGCCTTCCAACCCTGTCCGCGGGAGGGATGGGCCTTGGATGGGCCACTCTACGACATCGTCCGCAGGGCGGTGGAACCCGATAAGGCCGATCGTTATCCATCGATGCGCGCATTTGGAGAGGCATTTTGGTCGGCTGTTGTTCTGATATAGATGAAAAGGCGGGGAGAAACCATCCGGTTTTCCCCGCCTCTGTGTGTGGTTCATTCCTCACCCGGGACGTATTCCATGATATCGCCGGGCTGGCAATCGAGGATAGAGCACAATCTGGATATCGATTCCGTGGTTACGGATTTTCCCTCACGAAGTTTTTGCATGGTCGTGGCGGATATGGTTTTGCTCTTTAATAATTTATATTGAGACAACCCTCTTTTTTCGATAAGATCCCACAGCTTATCGTATTTCATGGGCATGTACCGTCCCCCCAACATAGTCCTATAAAGTATCATATTGTACAATATCATCAACTTACATTTGGCAGTTTTAAAACTTGATTATAGTTCCTTAAAGTACTATAATAATGTTAGCTTAACCAATACCCCTTCCAAGATAAAAAGCCGTTCATCCCTCGTCCGGCACATATTCCATGATATCGCCGGGCTGGCAATCGAGCAAACGGCACAGCTTTTCAATTGTCCGCGCGTCCAAGCCTCCGGTTCCGTGTTTCAGCTTGTTGAGTATAGAGGGGCTTATTCCATTCTGCCGCAGCCAATATTCGGTCCGGCCGCGCTGTTTGATCAGCATGAATAGCGCATCATACCGTATCGGCATTTGTCCACCCCCTTACGATTACCACACCATGTACAATTATAAGACCATATTCTTGGTGACAATACCCATTGACAATATGGTCTTTCTTGAGTTCAATACAGTTGAAATGAGAGCTTACGAATCGCATATGGATTCCTCGTCTGGCACATATTCCACGATATCGCCGGGGCGGCAGCCGGGGAGAAGGGATGGTTTCCGTGTCCATCTTCTGTGGACAATACATCCCTGCGATCCGTCGTGATAGGCGTTTTTTCCAGTATACCGTCAAATTCCGGACTTGTAAAGGGGGAACACCGATGCGTACAGCCGCTTTTTTACCCGACGGGGACGCATGGACCGCCATTTTCGGCATTCTGCTCAACGGGGCGAGAGACCGGTACCGTCAAACCGCGGAATACAGGCATTGCCTGGAGCGGAGGAGGCAGCTTGACAACGATCTGACCTACGGCCTGCTGGACGAGCAGAAAGAGATGGTGGATGAGGCCTTGCTGGAGCTAGACGCGACGGCGGAAGAGGAATCCCGTTTCCTGTATCAGCAGGGCCTGGCCGACGGCGTGCGGCTGCTGGGAATCCTGGTGGGACCGGCCTGAAGCTCCGGAGTACCTGCCGCATAGGGCCGTTCCTCCCAAAACGACCGGATCCGGCTGGAAACCGCCGATGGGGTCCGTACCACCTGGAAGCCGTTCCAATGGTCCGGCAGCAGGCGGCGGTAGGAAAAGGTGGTGAAGCGGTCGTCGATCAGCAGGACCAGCCCCCGGTCGGTGTCGTCCCGGATCACCCGTCCGGCCGCCTGATGAACCTTGTTCATCCCCGGGATCTGATAGGCATAGGCGAAGCCCATATGGTTCCGGCCTTCGAAATAGGCGCGGATGACCTCCTGCTCCGGATTGATCTGTGGGAGCCCGACGCCCACGATGATCGACCCGATCAGGCGGTCGCCCTTGAGGTCGATCCCCTCGGAATAGATGCCGCCGAGGACGCAGAATCCGAGAATGGATGCCTGGGGCCGGGCCTCGAACTGCTCGAGAAACGCCTCCCGTTCAGCCTCCTTCATGTTGGGAGCCTGAAGCACGGTCTGCTGGTCCGGATAGAGCGTGGAAAAGGCCTCGTACACCTCCCGCATATAGGCGTAGGAAGGGAAAAAGACCATATAGTTCCCCGCTTTCGCCTCTATGGCGGCACCGATCATCCGTGCGACCGGCTCGACGCTGCCGGTCCGATCCTGGAACCGGGTGCTGACCCGGTCGCCGATGAGCAGGCAGAGGTTCCCGCGTGGGAAAGGGGAGGGGAGGAGGAGGGTCTGCGCCTCCTCCCCGGCGCCGAGCAGTTCCCGATAATACGGCAGGGGGGTCAGCGTGGCCGAAAAAAAGACGGCGCTCCGCCCTTTGGAAAGGCATCCGGACAGGAGCGCCGACGGGTCGACACAGAACTGCCGGGCCGTGATGTCCCCCTTGGCAAAGGTCAGTAGCGTCCGGTAATGGCCGTCGTACAGCTCCGCGACCTTCAGATAGCGCAGCACATCGAAATAGAGAGACAGCACGGCGTCCTCTTCCGGAGCGCCCGGATGGGTTTTCAGCCACAGCGCGGTTTCATCCGCCACCTGGTTGAGGGGGGACAGGAGGGTGTCGGCAGCCGCCTCCCGCGTCACCGTCCGCTCTTCCGTATCCCCCTCCCGGAGAGCCAGGAAGGCCTTGTTCAGTGCAGCCAGGGCGCGGGTGAGCGCCTCTTTTTTATGCAGGACTTTTTTGACCGCCCAGGCGGTCGATTTGCTCAGAGAGGCGGAATACATCTCCCGGGCGCGGTCCACGAGATTGTGCGCCTCGTCGATGAGAAAGGTGTAAGCGCTCTGCGGAACGTCGAAAAACCGGCGGAGATACACCTGAGGATCGAAAAGATAATTGTAATCCCCCACGATACAGTCGCACCAGAGGGTGGCATCCAGCTGGAGCTCGAAGGGGCATACGCGGTGCTCTCTTGCGCAGGCTTCGACCGCGGCTCTGGAATAGAGGTCACACCGGCCAAGCAGATCGTATAATGCATCGTTGACCCGGCTGAAATGCCCTTTGGCGTAGGGGCAGCCGTCCGGATTGCACTCCCCGTTGCGATTTCCGTCGGCGTCCCGGCAAAAGCAGATTTTGTCTTTGGCGGTCAGGACGATGGTGCGCAGCCGCAGCCCCTGCGCCGCCATTTTTTCGCAGGCGTCCATCGTGGCCTGGCGTGTGATGGTTTTGGCGGTGAGATAAAAGAGCTTTTCGGTATATCCCTCTCCGAGGGCTTTGACAGCCGGATAGAGGGTGGATATGGTTTTGCCGATGCCGGTGGGCGCCTGGCACAACAGCCGGCCTTCATCCCGGACCGTCCGGTAGACGGCGGCGGCCAGCTGGCGCTGCCCCGGCCGGTAGGAGGAAAACGGAAAGGGGAGATCGCGGATGGAGGCATCCCGTATCCCGTCCCATTCTTCCTGCATCTCGGCCCACATCCGATATTGAAACAGCAGGTCCTGGAAGAAGGTCTCCAGTTGTTCGAAGGCATAGGGCCGGACAAAACGGCGGATTTCCCCGGTTTCCCGCCGGCAGTAGGTCAGTTGAACCTCCAGGCGGGGCAGGGAACGCTGCCGGGCGACCATATACGCGTAGCAGAGCACCTGCCCCCAATGCACGCGGTTTTCCCCGTCGATTTCCTCGAGCGGCAGGGCGGTGGTTTTGATTTCATCCACCAGCACCCCTTCACCGGTGGTCAGGATGCCGTCTGCGCGGCCCTCCACCGTGTAGGTGATCCCCTCATAGTCGACGGTCAGGGAGAGGGAGACCTCCGCCTCGTAGCAGTCGCCCTGCTCCCTCTGTATGCGCCGGTGGATGCGCGAGCCCTCAGCCATCCGCTCCGGGTCGGCATTCCGGTTGTCGATGTCGCCGTCCCGCAGGACGAATTCGACCAGTTCGCGCACCGACAGCCGCATGCGGCACCCCTTCTTTCAAAAACGAAAATATGTTCTATTCCTTGCTCAGTATATAGGAAATCTAAACGGATGTCAAGAAAAAGCACAAAACAAACGTTTTCAAAAAAGACGGCAGACGCGCTCATATTCCGGCTCCTTTCGGGGAAACTAAAATCGAACCCAAGATAAAGGAGGGAGAAAAAATGGAGAACAACTGCCAGGCGAATCAGTCTATCGCGTGCACCGTGCAGCAGTGCCGGTATCATTGCGAAAATCAGAATTACTGTTCTTTGGAGAAAATCCAGGTCGGCACCCATGAAGCGCATCCCACGGTGGTGGAATGCACGGACTGCCAGTCTTTTAAGGTCAAAGAATCCTGCTGCTGATAGAAAAAGCCGGTGAAGATTCGTCTTTACCGGCTTTTTCCTTGTATTTTTTTGCATTCGCGTGTACAATTGGTAAAAAAGAAAACAGAGGGAACCGATATGGGTTTGTCCAAAAATCAAATTATCCCGCTCGTTATTACAGGGACCACGGCGGAGGGCAGCGGCATCGGCCGTGCCGAGACCGGTGATGAAAGCAGCGGTATGGCGGTGATCGTGCCGTTCACCGCAGTCGGGGACCGGATCCGGTGCCGGATCCTCAAAGTGGAAAAACGGCTGGCTTACGGACGGGTGGAGGAACTTCTGATCCCCTCCGGCGATCGTCTGCCGCCGGAGGAAGGCTGTCCGGCCTTCGGCCGCTGCGGCGGCTGCGCCTGGCGGCATGTTTCCTATGAGGCGGAGCTGCGGTACAAGCAGCAGCGGGTCGCCGACGCCCTGGCCCGTATAGGCGGGCTGGACGCGGAGGTCCTGCCGATCATCGGCAGCGAGCGCGACGGCCGTTACCGCAACAAGGCGCAGTATCCGGTCGTGCCGGGGCTGTACCGGCCGATGATCGGCTTTTATGCGCCGCGCAGCCACCGGGTGGTGGAGCAGCACGACTGCCTCCTGCAGCCCGAGATATTTCGTACCGTTGTAGACATCGTGGGCAGATGGGCCAAACATACAGGGCTGCCGATCTACGACGAAACGACAGGAAAAGGGATCCTCCGGCACCTTTACATACGCGAGGCTGAGGCTACAGGGGAAATCCAGGTTTGCCTGGTCTGCACGTCGGGAAAATTGCCCGATACCCATGCGCTCATCGATTCCCTGCGCAGGGAGGTTCCCGGCCTCGTGTCGGTGATGGTCAACCTCAACCGGGAGGATACGAACGTGGTGCTGGGCGGCAAGGGCTTTGTCCTGTGGGGGCGGGAATGGATCACGGACGAGCTGTGCGGCCTGCGGTTCCGTTTATCACCGCAGTCGTTTTATCAGGTCAACCGCCGGCAGGCGGAGATCCTTTACGGCATCGCGGGCGATTTCGTGTCGCCCGGGCCGGAGGACACGGTGTTCGACCTCTACTGCGGGACCGGGACGATCGGGCTTTCCATGGCAAAAAGAGCGGGACAGATCGTCGGCGTGGAGACCGTGGCCCAGGCGGTGGAGGATGCGAAGCGGAATGCGGAGGAAAACGGTATCGAAAACGCGCGTTTCCTCTGTGCCGACGCGGAAGAGGCCGCCGGGCAGCTTTTAAAAGAAGGGATCCGGCCCGCCGCCGTGATCCTTGACCCGCCCCGCAAGGGCTGCGCGCCCGGGGTCATCGATTCGGTCACGGCGATGTCGCCTGGCCGGGTGGTTTACGTTTCCTGTGACCCGGCCACGCTGGCGAGGGATCTCAAACGCTTTGCGGAGCGGGGGCACCGGACCGAACGGGTCCAGCCCATCGACATGTTCCCCCGGACGCCGCATGTGGAGTGCGTGGCGAGGCTTGTTACAGAATAAATATGATAAAAGTATATCCAAAAGTAGAAAATGTAAGCTAATAAGAATGTATGGGGAATCTGGTGTAGGGATAATGAATAAACAGGATTATATTTATTTATATTGGAAAAATTATATTTCAATTGAAAAAGAATTTACTCAAACTTTAAATTATGTATCATTGGCTGAAGAAAACTATGATACATATTCTTCTGCATATATTAAAATTTTATTGCAGTTAGGTAGTGAAATTGATATAGTAGCGAAATCCTATTGTCAATATCTCGATAAGGAATTTAAAGGCGACAAAATGAGTGACTATAGATCAGAAATAATAAAGAGGAAAACTGACTTTAGTACTACCGAAGTAAAAATCTTACAGAGCCGAACCATATTTTCCGTAAAACCATGGGAATCATGGGGGATTTTTAAGGAAGATAATACGGCAGAAACCCCGAATTGGTGGAAGGCTTACAATAAAGTAAAACACGATAGATATGGAAATGGGTGTATCAATAATATGGAACGAGATTATTATAAATTTGCAAATTTGGAATATACGCTATATTCTCTGGCAGGCCTATACCAACTACTGATATACTTCTATTTTGATTTAGCAAAAGAAGATAGAATACAGGTTCCGCTACCGGGATCTCGTATGTTCGCTTTATCTGGCGGCAAATGGGATGACATGCTTTTTTATCAGGATAGCGCCTTCTACATTGATTCTTCAAATGGGCATTTTTATATGCAATCAGGGAGCTTCGCTTATTGAATCTTGTGCTATATACATATATCGGTTAACAAGGGTTTGCACATCTCGAAAAGTCAGTCATACATGCCAAAGCTGGAATTCTGTAGTACGACCGCCGCATATCACCTCCCCAGCACCTCATCCCGCTTCCGCACCCGGCGGAAGAGCAGCAGCGAAACCAGTGCCGCGGCGGTTTCCGCGATGGGGAAGGCAATCCAGATCCCGGTCAGCCCAAACGGAATGGACAGCAAAAACGCCAGCGGCAGGGTGATCGCGAACTGGCGGAGCAGGGAGATGACCAAGCTCTCCTTTCCCATGCCGAGCGACTCGAACAGGGCCGAGAATACCACCCCGACAGAGGAAACGATAAAGCTGGTACACAGAATCCGCAGCGCGGGTATTCCAATGCCGAGCACCTCCGGTGAGGCGTTGAAAAGCCCGAGCACCGCCGCAGGCGCGGCCATGAACAAGAGAGTGCCGGCCGCCATAATGAGGACCACCACGAGCAGGGAACAGCGAAGGGTTCCCATCACCCGCGTGCGGTTCTTTGCCCCGTAATTGAAGGAGAGGATGGGCCGCATGCCTTGTACCAGGCCGTTCGCGGGCATATAGACAAAGGTTTGGAGCTTGTAGTATGACCCGAAGGCGCTCACCGCAAACTCGGAAAACCGCCCCAGGATTGCGTTGAGCCCCATTACCAGCACCGAGGCGATGGACATCATCACCGTCGAGGGGATGGCCACCGCGTAGATGCTTCTGACGGTCTTCATAGAGAACCGGAATCCCCGGATTTTGAGGCCGACGTCGTATTTTCCGAAAAAGAACAGCAAAAACGAGAGGAGCATGGCGCTCATCTGCCCGATGATGGTGGCGACCGCGGCCCCCTCCACCCCCATGGCGGGGAAGCCGAACAGCCCGAAAATGAGGATAGGATCGAGAAGGATGTTGATGACGGCGCCGGCGGCCTGCAGCAGCATGGGGAACACCATCCGGCCGACCGATTGAAAGATTTTCTCGACCGTGATATGGAAAATGGTGCCGCAGGAGAGGAACACCACGATGCGGGTATAGGAGACACCGAGGGAGAGCACTTCCGCCGAATCGGTGAACAGCCTGAAAAAGGGCTCGATGAAAAACAGGCCGAGCAGGACAAACAGCAGGGAATGGACGCCGGCCAGGAGGAAGCCGTGCGTCACGGCGCTGTCCGCCTCGTCCCGGTCGCCCGCGCCGAGCTTCCGGGCAATGTAGGAGTTGAGCCCCACGCCGGCGCCGACGGCCAGGGACAGGATAAAGTTTTGGATCGGAAAGGCATAGAGGACCGCCAGATAGGCGCTGTCGCTGACCTTTGCGACGAACATGCTGTCCACAATGTTGTACAGCGACTGGACGAGCATGGAGAGAACCGGTGGGAGGGACATGCTCATCAGCAGGGGGAAGACCCGTTTTGACCCCATTTTTGCGGCGGACAGGCTGGCCATATTCCAACATCCTTTACAGAAATTCACGAAAAAAAGGCTCTATTCCTCCTGTTTTGTGCTCAGAAAACAGGAAAAATATATAGCCTTCGAGAAAGCGGTTATACGATTGTGCCGGCCGGTGTGACGACCGGAATCAGTGTAGCACAACCAGCCCCGCCTGTCAACCGCCCACACCGGGGCGGCCGCGTTCCATGATCCGGAAAGGAAGAGGCATCGATATGAATTGGACAGCCCGTTTTATCCATGGCACGGAGGATCTCTCCGATGCCTATGCCGTGCGTATCGAGGTGTTCTGCGACGAGCAAGGGTACCGGCTCGAGCAGGAGCTGGACGAGCTGGACCGGCGGCCGGACACCTGGCATCTGGTCCTGTACGACGGCGGATATCCGGCCGCGGCCGGCCGCCTGTATCCCAAGGGGGACGGGGTGATGGGGCTGGGCCGCCTGGCTGTACGGAAATCCTACCGCGGGTGCGGCCTTGGGGCCCGGATGGTAGAGGAACTGGGCCGGAAGGCGGCGGAACTGGGCGCCTCTGTTTCCCAGCTCGACGCCCAGACGCGCGCCCGGGGCTTCTACGAAAAACAGGGCTACCGCGTCTGCGGGGAGGAACACATGGACGGGCATGTGCCGCATGTGATGATGGAGAAAAAGCTGGACGGAATATCAAATGGATTTTTGGGAAAATAGGCAAAAAATTGTCGAAATGCCCTTGACATTCCGTGAGGTTGTGATAAAATGAGACCTATTCCAAACTGAAAGAAGGGGAACCACATGACGAAGAAGCTGCGGGGAACGAGCAGGAGGACCGGTCATATTTCCGGAGTGGTGTGGTTCACGGCAGGGCGTTCCGCGATGCGTTGCGGGGTGTAACGGCTGTCCGTATTCGACACATCTGGAAATCAGATGTGTTTTTTTATTTTCCAAAAACAAGCGGCGGGAAACCGTGCGAAGACGGCCCCGATACGGATTTTCGGAAACTTGAACCTCAGGAACATTGACAACCGAACCGATTTCCTTTACAATGGAAATCTATGAGCGGGCCGGGCAGCCGCGTGCCTTTTGGCATGAGGAAAGTCCGAGCTTCACAGGGCGGGATAACGGCTAACGGCCGCCGGGGGTGACCCTAGGGAAAGTGCAACAGAGAGATACCGCCGCGCCTGGCGCGGTAAGGGTGGAAAGGCGAGGTAAGAGCTCACCGGCGCATGGGAGACCATGCGGCCCTGCAAACCCTATCCGAAGCAACGCCGACCGAAGCGATACATTGGCCCGATGTGCTTCAACGGGCGGCTAGAGCCGCATGGCAACATGCGGTCGAGATAGATGGCTGTCCAAGACAGAACTCGGCTTACAGGCCCGCTCATCTTTTTACAAATCAGGTCCTCGGGGCCTGCATATACGGAGCCTGGCAGGCGTTTTCGTATGTGACGGAAACGCCTGCCGGTTTTTGTTAGAAGGGGAGTGTAAGACAAAACACAGGGGTTTTCACACAGCGGGTTCGCGCCTGGCCGGATTTCTAAAACGTCCGGGATCCCGGCGGGTGCCGGCCGGCGTCACTATGAAGCATATAGCAAAAAGGGGGGTCATATCCATGGAGGAGCCATGGCGATCGGTACCCCGCAGCGTCCGGGACGCGCTGGACGAGCGGGGCATCAGGGCGGACGGTGTGCGGGCCGCCGCCTGCTGCGACATGTCAAAGGAGGGGGAGCTCCGAAACATTTACCTGTTTCTGACCGCCGACGCCCTGTTGCTCGGCGTGTCCGACCGGACGGGAGAAATGGCCTATGCCGGAGCCCAGCCCTTCCGCCATCGGGAGCCGGAGGGGATCGGGGAATGGATCGAGCTGTCCCTGCCCAGGCTGGGAAAGCCCCGGATCCTCAACCAAGTAGTGGGCGGGCTGCTCACCCTGGAGCTGGACGGGGCCGAAACCTGGATCTGCCGGTTTTCAGGGACGAAAATGCGGGAGATGCAGCGCTTTACCCGCAAGCTGGAGGCGGCTATCGAGGACAAGCCCTTCCCGCCGGAGCGGGAATCGGCGGAGGCGGAATATTGCCCGAAATGCGGGGCGCCCTATCCCGACCGGGGCCGCGCGGTCTGTCCGAAATGTTCGGAAAAGCATACGGTGTTCATGCGGATCCTGGCGTATTTCAAGGAGTATAAGCTCCGGGTGGCGGTCATGCTGCTCTGCGTGGCCCTGTCCGGCCTGTTCAACGCGTTCCTGCCCTATCTGAGCGGCTCGGTGCTGTACGACCAGGTCCTGGGACGGGACGAGGCGCTGGCGGCTTCTCTGGGGATGGCGGGCAACTTCACCCTGATCCTGCTGCTCCTGGTGCTCACCTCGGCGGCAGCCAAGCTGCTGCAGAACCTGACCGGGATCCTCCATGGGCGGATGACCGCCTATATGGTCCCGGGCATTGTCTGTAAAATGAAGGAAAAGGTCTTTGAATCCCTGCAGAAGCTGTCCATCGGCTTTTATACCCGCCGGCAGACCGGCAGCCTGATGCAGCGGGTCAACGGCGACGCCCGGCAGGTCATGCAGTTTTTTATCGATGGCATGCCGTATTTCCTCTTCAATGTCCTCACCTTCCTGTTTTCCGGGATCTTGATGTTCCGGATGGACTGGCGGCTGGCGCTGGTGGCGCTGTTTATGCTGCCGCCCCTGTTCTGGGTGAGTTACCTGCTCCTGCCCCGGTATTGGCACGCCCACGGCCGCCGCTCCCGGACGGTCCGCTCTCTCTATTCCCTGCTCAACGACAACCTGACCGGCGCCCGGGTGGTCCGGGCCTTCGGTCAGGAGGAAAACGAGAACCGGCGGTTCCACAAGGTCAATGAGAAGCTGCGGGAGGCCGAGATGAAGGCGGTGCGGTACGGCAGCCGGTTCGACATCGCCTATGCCTTGGCCCGGGACATCCCCACCCTGCTGGTGTGGGGCGTAGGGGCGCTGATCATCCTGGCGGGGCCGGGGGACTTCACCTACGGCAAGCTGATTACCTTCATCAACTACCTGGTCATGATGCAGGGGCCGATGATCTTCTTCTCCGACGTGTTCCGCTGGTGGTCGAGCAGCATGAACGCCGCCCAGCGGGTGTTCGAGATCATCGACGCGGTCCCCGATATCGCGGAAAAGCCCGACGCAAAGCGGGTCGAACTCCGGGGCGGTGTCCGGCTGGACGGCGTTTCATTCAGCTACGAGCCGAATAAGCCGGTGCTCAAGAACGTCTCCTTTGAGGTGAAGCCGGGGGAGATGCTGGGTATCGTCGGCAAATCCGGGGCAGGGAAATCCACCCTGGTCAACCTGATCTCCCGGCTGTATGATCCCGACGAGGGAGAGGTACGGCTGGACGGCATCGACGTGCGGGATCTCGCGTTTTCCTCACTGCGGGGGGCGGTGGCCATGGTCAGCCAGGAAACCTATATTTTTATGGGCACGGTGTCGGAAAACATTGCCTACGCGCGGCCGGACGCCACCCGTGAGGAGATCGTGCGGGCCGCGGTGGCGGCGAGCGCCCATGGCTTCATCTGCCGCCTGCCGCACGGCTACGATACCGTCATCGGCTCCGGCGGCCGGGAGCTGTCGGGCGGCGAGCGGCAGCGCCTGTCTATCGCCCGGGCCATTTTGGCCGACCCGCAGATCCTGGTGCTCGACGAGGCGACCGCCTCAGTGGACACCGAGACCGAGCGGGCCATCCAGGATTCCCTGGACGAGCTCGTCCAGGGCCGGACCACCATCTCTATCGCCCACCGCCTCTCCACCCTGCGTAGTGCGGATCATCTGATCGTGCTGGATAACGGCGAGCTGGTGGAAAGCGGCACGCACGCCGAGCTGGTGGAGAAGCGGGGTGTGTACTACAAACTGCTGCAATTGCAGACCAAGGCCCTCGCCATGCGGGGGATCGAATAGGGATGGAAGCCGAATATGGTCTATTTTGAGGATGCCGGGCTTCTCATCCGGTATATGGAGCCCGGGGATGTCCGGACGATCGTTCGGGAAGAAACGGCAAGGGGGGATGCCGTTTCCGTGGAAAAGTACGATATGCGGCTGCGTGATCAGGCCGAAAACCGCTCCGTCGCGCTGGTGGCGGTATATCATGGGGCGGTGGCGGGCTATATCCATGTGTACCGGGAAGCGGGACAGGGCCCTTTGCCGGTACGGGCATCCCGGAGATCGTGGATTTCGGCGTGCTGGAAAAATACCGCAAAAACGGGATCGGCACCCGCCTTATGGACGTGGCGGAGCAGCTCGCCCGGGCATACGGCCCGGCCGTCTGCCTGGGCGTCGGCCTGCACAGCGGGTACGGCGGCGCACAGCGGCTATATGCCAAACGGGGGTATCTTCCGGACGGTTCGGGGGTATGGTACCGGGACGCCGTCTGCGAGCCTTACGCCATTTGCCGCAATGACGACGATTTGATCTTATATCTGTCAAAGGTATTTGACAAAGAAACTGGAAGGTGAAAGGAGGGGCCGCCATGTGCCCTGAAACCGACATACTGGAGCAGGAAAAGAAAGCGGTGGCGGATATGATCGCCGTCCGGGCCATCACCCCGGACAACGCGGTTTTCGAGAGGACCGGCGGCGGATTCGTGCGGATGGCCTTTACCGCGCCGAACGGCACGGTTAAGGAATATCCCCGGATATCGGTCCACCGCTGTTTCCCCTTTTCCGATCCGGACCGCTACATTTCCATCCGGGAACCGGAGGCGGACGGAAAAGAGATCGGCCTGATCGAGGACATCCGCCGCCTGCCAGGGGAGACGCGGGCCATGCTGGAGGAGCAGATGGCCCTGCGGTATTTTACCCCGGTGATCCAGAAAATCCATAGCATCAAAGAGGAGAACGGCTTTTCCTACTGGGATACCGAGACCGACCGGGGTGCCTGCCGGTTTACCGTCCGGATGGGCGGCGGGAGCGTCTATGCCATCGGGAAGGACCGGTATCTCGTCACCGATCTGGACGGCAATCGCTTTGAAATCCCGGAGCTCGGCCGGATGTCCGCCCGGGAACTGAAGATGCTGGATCTGTTTGTGTAGGAAGAGACACGGCGGAAGGAAAACGGCCGCCCAAATTTCCGGGGATGGGACGGCTAGTGACCATCGCAATTCCCGCATATCCGTCTATTTTTCATCTCTGGCCTGCGGGCCACCTTCTTTCTTCACACGAAGAAAGAAGGCAAAGACGTGCCAAGGGGGAAATCCCCTTGGAGCCCCGGGCAGCTTGCCGGCTTTCTTTTCAGGAAAGCCGGCGGGCAGGCCGACACCTGACCCCGCCTATATAAAAAGGGGCCGCGGCCCCTGGGTTGGGTTACTGATTTTTTCAGTCCCGCGCCCAACCGGTCCCCGGGGGCCTCGGGCCCCCTTACTGTATGGGCGTCGGTTCAGGAAAAAACGGCAATGCCGGTTTTCCTGAATAGAAAACCGGTCAATTACCTGGGGGTCTGGGGGCAAAGCCCTCGGCGTCTCTTTGTATCCTTTCTCCACGCGGAGAAAGGATTGGCCGCACATTCAACATCCTTTTCGGCAGGATGCTGCATGGTATGCGCGGACATACCGCAACATAGTCTGGCCTGAGGGCCACCTTCTTTCTTCACACGAAGAAAGAAGGCAAAGGCGTGCCAAGGGGGAATCCCCCTTGGAATCCCGGGCGATTTTGATTTTTAGGGCCATTGTGGGACACCACAATGGCGGGTGACCGGCCCCAGTGCCCGCCAGTATAGAGAGCCCTTCAGGGGCCGGTCCAGAGTTCTTTTAAGGAAAATCGACTCGGACGCCGCCACCCGAACCCGCCAATACAAAAGGGCCTGCGGCCCCGGGGATGGACGGGACGGCAGTCCATGCATGTACAAACAACCTCAATGAATAGGGGGGTGGTTCCATGAAGCTGCAATATGCCCTGCCCGTTTGGGCGGAAACGCTTCCGGGCATCGTGCCGGAGGAGGTGCGGTACTGTGTGCCCTATGACCTGACGGCCGAAGGGCGGTTCCTCCGGGATGGATACTTGGCCGTGACGCGGGAACGGCTGTTCGTACTCGAAGGGGGCCGGATCCTGCGGGACATCCCGCTGCGGCAGGGAACGGAAATCGTCTGCTCGCCCCAGGTGGACAGCGGGCTGCTGCTCTCCCGGCAGGATGGGGAGGAACGGTTCCTCTGCCGCTTCACCATGCGGCATATGGTGCGGATTTCCTATGTCGCGAAGGGCGCCACGCAGTTTGCCGCCGGGATCGACCGGCAGGTGGAGAGCCGGGAGCGGGAGCTCCACTGCGAAAGGTGCGGCCGCGTTTTGCCCGGCGCGTCCCTGTGTCCGAAATGCGACGGTGGCCGCAGCCTCGGGCTGCGGCACTATTGGGATCTTTGCAGCCGGTATACCCTGCCGCTGCTCCTGCTGACCCTGCTGACCGGCGTGGTGGCCGTCATCAATGTCGGTATCCAGTTCATCCAGCGGGATTTCATCGACAATGTCCTGCGTCCCGCCTCTGGTACATTGGAGGATGTGGCCCGCTTTTTCGGTATCATGCTGGCGCTGACGCTGGCGGGCATCACGTTGAATATCACCAACACCCTGTGGAGCAACCACCTGGGCACCCGGGTCAGCCGGGATCTGCGGGCCAGGGTCTTCGACAAGATCAACCAGCTCTCCCTGTCCTTCCTGAACGTCCGGCAGGCCGGGGAACTGATGAACCGTACGGTGGAAGATACCAACCGGGTGCGGGAATTCATGCAGCAGACCATGGCCCAGATGTTTACGAATCTCTTTACCATGGCGGGTGCCTTGATCCTGATGCTGATCATGAACTGGAGAATGGCCCTGCTGGCCGTGGCGTTGGCGCCGGCTGCCATGCTGCTGGTCCGGCTCTTTCACCGCAAGGAGCACCGCATCTTCCGGCAGCAGTGGATCGTGGACGACCGTCTCAACGACCGGCTGCAGGACGTGATCTCGGGTATCCGGGTGGTGAAATCCTTCGGCCAGGAGAAACGGGAAACGGATCGTTTCCGAGAGGCCGCCGGGCGGCTGATGCAGATCCAGCGGCGCAACGAGATTTTCTGGGCGACCCTGTATCCCTTCGTGACCATCCTCATGACCGCCGGAACGTATTTCGTAATGTATTTCGGCGGCGTCCATGTTCTGGACGGCACCATGACACCCGGCCAGCTCGTCCAGTTCCTGGCCTACGCCGGGATGCTGTACGGCCCGCTCGGGTATGTATCGCGGCTGCCCCGGATGCTGGTGTGGCTGGTCAATTCCCTGGAACGGCTCTATGACATTCTGGATGAAGAGCCGGATATCCGGGACCAGCCGGACAGCGAGGAGCATGAGATCGGCGGGGATGTGGAATTCGAGGGGGTGAGCTTCGGCTACAAATCCTATGAACCGGTTCTGGAAGGGTTGGACCTGTCGGTGAAAAAGGGGGAGATGATCGGCCTGGTGGGTCCCTCCGGGGCCGGCAAATCCACTGTGATCAACCTGCTCATGCGGCTGTATAACGTCGATGGGGGACAGATCCGGATCGACGGGAGGCCCCTCTCCGACATGTCGAAGCGGAGCCTGCACAGCCAGATCGGCGTGGTGCTGCAGGAAACCTTCCTGTTTTCCGGCACTGTTTTCGACAACATCCGCTATGCCAGCCCGGATGCCGACGAGCGGCGGGTGATCGAAGCCGCCAAAATGGCCAACGCACATGAGTTCATTACCAAGCTGCCGGACGGCTACGACACCTATGTAGGGGAGAAGGGCTACACCCTGTCGGGCGGGGAACGGCAGCGGATCGCCATTGCACGGGCCATCCTGCATGATCCGCGGCTGCTGATCCTGGACGAAGCCACCAGCAGCCTGGACACCGAGACCGAGTACCAGATCCAGGAGGCGCTGGGTCGCCTGATCAAAGGGCGGACCACCTTTGCCATCGCCCACCGGCTTTCCACCCTCCGGGAAGCAGACCGGATCGTCGTCATCGACAAGCACCGCATCGCCGAGGTGGGATCCCACAACGAGCTGATGCGGAAAAAGGGCATCTATTACGGCCTGGTCATGGCCCAGCTCGATATGCACAAGGTTCGGGAGTAGGGTGCCTCCTACCGGGGCACGATGGATCCGGCGTATAGACAAAAGCGGGGCAGACAGAAATCCTGTCCGCCCCGCTTTTATGTGATAGCGTAGAATGGTGGCCATGTAAATTCCCGGGGCCGTCGCCCTTTTGTATAGAGGGTGTTTCAGAAGTCCGCGTTGGGGAGACTTTCCTAAAAAGAACTCCGGATCGGCCCCTGAAGGGCTCTCTATATAAGCGGGCACTGTGGCCGGTCACCCGCCATTGTGGTATCCCACAATGGCCCTAAAAATCAAAATACCTGCGGAGTCCAGGCTGACGCTTCTTTCCCTGTTCCTACTCGATTAGCCTCGGGCAAATGCGGAAGCATTTGCGAGGGCCGGGGCAGGCCACGTATGATTTCGACGGCGTTCGACCCGGCCTTCTTGTCGTTAAGAAAGGGGGTGGCCCGCAGGCCAGACCCATTTTTGCGGGGCGTGTTGGAGTTTGTCCGCGCATATAAAACGTTGTCCTAACGAAAAGGGATATCCAATGCGCGGCCACGTCCTTTCTCCGCGTGGAGAAAGGACGCAAAGAGACGCCGGGGGCTTCGCCCCTGGTCCCCCAGATTGCTGGCCGATTTTCTTTTTATGAAAATCGGCGGCAACACGAACACCTCAACCAACGTCCATATAAAATGGAGCTGCGGCCCCGGGGCCCCCGGGGCGATTGCGGCTTATCGCGACTGCCGCTCCAGCGTCGCCTCCAGAAGGCGCAGCAGCGCGGCCCGCTCCCCGGGCGACAGGCGGCGCAGGAGCAGGAGGATTTGGTTTTCCTCTTCGGTCAGCGTCACCTCGGGCGTATCCGACCGGCCGGTGAGATAATCGAGCGTCACATGGAAATAGTCGGCCAGCCGCAGCAGGACGGCGTATTCGGGATTGTTGACGCCGGTTTCGTAAGCCGCGATTCTGGTCCGTTTCAAACCAAGGGCTTTGGCCAACTCCTTCTGAGTGAGTCGTTTCTCTTCCCGCAGTTCTTTTAAGCGCATAGTGTGACCTTCTTTCACAAGTATATATAAAATCGCTTAATTGTGTTGACAAAGATATTTAAAAAGACTTATACTGGTTTCAAGATAAAACGACCACTTTACGGAAAGGCGGGTGCGCTATGAGTCATGAAGACACCTTGATTCTGGAAATCGACGCGGACGTCTATGCGAAAATCGCCGCCATCGCCGCCCGGGAAGGAACCGATATCGACCGGATGATCCGGGACATGGTGCGGGAGAGCATCGCCGAGGCTGAAGCACAGAAAAGCCCTGACCGGACGGATACCCCCGGATTCACGCCGGCCTCCCGCCGGCGCCGCGCTCGGGATACCGGGGATTCAGAATGAACTGCGTGATAAGCCCAAGGAGCGCCGCCGCCGTGCCCACTCCCAGGATGACGGGCAGGGAGGAAACCCCGAACAGGGTCAGCAGCTGCTGAGCGCCCGACAGGCCCCCGCCGATGGCGGTGGTGCAGATGACAAAGGGGCGTAAAAAGCGCAGGGTGAGGATCCCCGCCGCGATCCCGGCGGCGAGACCGATCAGCAGGCCCAGCCACGACAGCTTGTCCGGAAACAGGCCCGCGACCGTCGTAAACACGATGAAAAACGCGTAGAGGAAGATGCCGGCATGGTACAGCTTCACCGCTGTCAGCGCCAGCAGGCCCCCTGCCGCCAGGCCGATGAGGACCACCAGGAGAAGCGTATACCGGTTTGCGGGCAGCAGAAAGGCGCTGAGAAGCGCGCCCGCGCCGAAACCGATGAAAAAGCCAGCGCAGGCGATCCAGAGCTTGCGGAGCTTATACCCGAAAAAACACTGCATCAGGGAGAAAATCGCACCGAAGCCCAGTGCCAGGATGCCGACCTGGTCGCGCAGGGTATTGAAAACAGCCTCCGGGTTTCCCATAGATGTCACCTTTTCTTTATCCGGACGCTGCGGCGTCCCAGCGTTCCATCTCTGAAAGGGCGGCTTCCCATTCCGCCATCTGCTCGTCCAGCCGCCTCTGGGTAGCGTCCAGCTCGGCCGTGACGGCGAGAAGGCGCTCGTAATCGGCAGCGACCTCCGGCTGTTCAAGCTGTGTGTGGAGGGCCGCGACCGCGGCCTCGAGCGCGGCGACGGCCTCTTCCGCACGGCGCACGCGGGCAGCCGCTTTGCGGCGGAGGGATTCTTGTTCCTTGCGGAGCTTGTACGTGTTCTCCCTGGCCGGTTTTTCGGCCGGGGCTGTTTCGGTTTGGGCGGGAGGGGCGAACCGCTGTGCATAGTCGTCGTAGTTGCCGTTGACCGACACGCAGCCCTCCCCGGTCAGGCGGAGGACGCGGGTGGCCATCCGGTTGATGAAATACCGGTCGTGCGAGACGATGAACAGGGTGCCGTCATACCCGGACAACGCCTCCTCGAGTGCCTCCCTCGACGCGATATCCAGATGGTTGGTGGGTTCGTCGAGAAGCAGAAGGTTGTCCCTTGCCAGCATGAGGGTGAGCAGGAGGAGGCGGGCGCGTTCTCCGCCGCTCAGGAGGGCGGCGGGCTTGAATACGTCGTCCCCCCGGAACAAAAAGGCCGCCAGGGCGCAGCGCAGCTCGGTCCCGGACAGGGACGGATAGGCGTCGGAGAGCTGCTCCAGGGCGGATTTTTTCATGTCCAGGCGCTCCTGTGTCTGGTCATAATATCCAATCGTGACCTTGGCGCCCAGACGGACCGTCCCTTTCAGCGGAGCAAGCTGGCCGTTCAGGATGCGCAGCAGAGTGGTCTTGCCGCAGCCGTTGGGACCGAGGAGGAATACCCGTTCCCCCCGCCGCACCTGAAAAGAGACGTTGTCGAACAGCGGGCGGTTTTCAAACCCCATTTTCAGGGAATCGGTCACGAGCACCTCGTTGCCGCTCGTCATGGCGGCGGTGAAATCGAAATGGATGGTGTCGGCCTCGGATTCGGGAACCTCGAGCGCCGCCTTCATCCGCTCCAGCCGTTTTTCGCGGCTTTCGGCCGCCCGGATGGATTTTTCCCGGTTCCATTGCTTGAGCAGGGCGATGTTGTCCTCTAGTTTCCGGATTTCCCGGCTGGCGGTCTTGAAATGCTTTTCCGCGACCTCCCGGTCCTTGTCCCTGGCGTCGCGATGAGCCGAATAATTGCCGTTCGTCTGATACAGCCGGCCTCCCGACAGTTCGAGGGTGCGGCCGGTGACCTTGTCGAGGAAATAGCGGTCGTGGGAAATCACCACCACCGCCCCGGGATAGGCGCGCAGGAACTCCTCGAGCCATTCGACCGACGGAATGTCCAGATGGTTGGTCGGCTCGTCGAGAAGGAGGAGATTGGCGTCCGACAGGAGGAGCCTGGCCATCGCGGCCTTGGAGCGCTGCCCGCCGCTGAGGGAAGAGACCGGCTGGGACAGGGCCGGTTCGTCGAAGCCCAGGCCGAGCAGGGCGGCCCTGGCACGGCTGAGATAGGTCAGCCCTCCCGCGTCCTCGTACCGTTCCCGCAGCAGATGCTGCCGCTCGATGAGAGCGTCGTCGCCGCTGTCCGGGCCGGCCAGGCGTTCCGTGATGTCGCGCAGTTCGGCTTCCATCGCCATGACGGAGGCGAACACGAGCAGCACCTCGTCGAGCAGGGTACGGTCCCCATCCGAACAGGCGTGCTGCTCAAGATAGCCGAGCCGGGTCGATTTCGCCCGGACGATACCGCCGGAGTCGGGGGAAAGCGCACCGGTCAGGATACGGAACAGGGTGGTCTTGCCGCAGCCGTTGGCCCCGACCAGGCCGATCTTGTCCCGGTCCCCGATATCAAAGGTCACACCGTCGAACAGACGCTGTTCCCCGAAGTATTTGCCGATGTTTTGTACCGATAATGAGGTCATGTCCTTCGAAATCCTTTAATAAAATGATAGGCAATCCGGCGAGGCTCCCCATCCGGGGACAAGGCTAGCGTGCGGCCGTCACTCCACATGCTTTAAATCGTCCTTGTCGGTACTTCCGGCAACCCCGGCGGCCTGAATCCGCCCACTTTCAGCGGTGTAAATGTAAATGGAGTCGGGTTCGTCGGCATACCGGACATGAACCGTCCATTCCCTACCATGCAAGATCGCATTGAGGAAGGAGTGTTTTACATCCAGGCTTTGAATATCCTCCGCGGTGAGCCCTCTCTCTGTCAGGTGGTTCCACATGAGGGACTCCGTTCTTTGGGTGCCGGCAAACAGATATATCCCGCAAGTCAAGACGAGCACGGCCACGATCCCGCCAAAAATAAGGAGTCCCTTGCGTTGTTTCATACCGGTCCCTCCTCTGTTAACGTAAATAAATGAAGCACCCCGGACAATCTTGCCCGATTCATGAATTGCCGTAAAAATACACGAGCAGCGCGATCAGAGCCACCGCTCCCGCCGCGAGCAGGCAGGCGAGCAGGACCTTGAGCGGGCTGACCGGGGCCTTGCCCGCGACCCTGCCTGTCTCGCCGTTGACCATGAACCGGTAGATTTTCCCGCGGTAGGTGTAGGAGGACAGCCAGACCGGCAGCAGGATATGCTTGAACCGGACATCCGAAAACCGGTGGTCATACCGCATGCTCCGGTAGTGGTCGTAGCCGCGGCTTTGCCGGATATGCGATTCCATCCGGTTCTGCATGCCGGGGGAGGCTTCCGCGAAGCCCTCCCCTACCCCCACGTCATACCGTTCGGCGGCAAAGCCGGCCAGATAGGCGGGGTTGTAGCGGGCGAGTACTTTCATGCTGAACGCGCCGAGGCTGCGGAGCTGGGACAGATCCACCTTGCGGGTGGCGCAGACGGCCTCATCGTCGAAATGCAGGGTATCGTCGCCCGAAATGGGGAACCAGTCGGTCACGGTGACGGTATAGGTTTCGGTTTTGCCGTTGACACGGCGGGTGCGCACCTCGGTCCGGTCGCGGCCGCCCTGGCCGGTATAGGAGGTATAAAGATCGGCGTCATAGGTCCAAAAGGGGAGGTAGATCCCCTGCATGCCGCCGGTTTTATGGGCGGTCTTTTTAAAGGCCCGGGGAGCCCAGAAGCGTTTTTTCGCCCAGGCGCGGAAGCGGTCGAGCGCCATCTTTTCGGCAACCCGGAAGGGCATCATGGTTTCGGGCAGGATACCCGCCCCGATGTCACCGACATCCACGACGTATTCACTGCCGCAGAAGGGGCACTGCACCGTCATGGATGAGGAGGGGACCACCGTCTCGGCCCCACAGCCCTGGCAGCGGACCGTCCGGGTGCCGACAGCCTCCCAGTCGGGCGCGGTGTAGGAATCGGTTTGCGGGTCATAGAGATACTCCGGGGACTCGAGCATGTCGGCGGGGACCGGTTCCCGGTTCCCGCAGTGGATGCAGCACATCGACTGGCTTTCCGGCTCGAAGGTCATCTGGCTGCCGCAACCCTGGCAGGGAAAGCCCTCCGCCGCGATCCGCCGCGCGTTTTCCTGTGTTTCGGCCATATGTTTGTCCGCCTCCCGATACCCTCAATTGGGCTCTGTAATGAATCGCGCGCTTCGCCGCGGTTACTCCTGCGCTTCGCCGCAGGAGGGGCAGAATTTTCCTCCGGCCAGGGGTGCGCCGCATTTGGCGCAGGCCAGCGGCTTTCCGCATGCCGGACAGAATTTGCCGTCGGCGGGCACGGACGCGCCGCAGCCCGGACAGACCCGCCCGGACGGACGGGGATTCTTCCCGCATGCCGGACAGAATTTGGCACCCGCGGGCACATCGGCGCCGCAGAGGGCGCAGGTGGTGCCCGCCGGAGCGACGGGGGAGGCGGGCGCCGTGTTTGCGTTCATCGCACTAGCGAACACCTGACCCACCTGAGCGCCGGCTCCCAGGCCGACGCCGATTCCAGCCATGCCGCCGCCCTCGTTCTGAGCGAAATCCCGGATGGCCTCGGCGGCCTGATAGCGGGTGTAGTCGCCCATGTCGCCGAGCACCCCCATGGTGGTGCGTTTGTCGATGGCCTTTTCGACCTCCTCGGGCAGGGAGATGTTTTCGATGACCAGGCTCTGCAGGGAGAGGCCGAGGGGCGCGAAGGCGGGTTCCAGCTTCTCTTTCGCGGCGGCGGCGAGCTCGTCATAGCTGTTGACGATGTCGATGGCCGCGATTCCCGATTCCCCAATGGTGTCGGACAGGCCGGACACCAGGATACGGCGCAGGTATCCGGTGATGTCGGCGGTGGAATAGGACGAAAGGGTGCCGAAAATCTCCCGCATGAACACCTCGGGCGCGACCACCCGGAAGGCGAACACCCCGAAAGCGGACATCCGGATCATGCCGAATTCCTTATCCCGCATGAGGACAGGCTTCTGGGTCCCCCATTTCTGATCGGTGAACAGGCGGGTGCTCACAAAAAACACCTCCGCCTTAAAGGGGGAGTCGAAGCCGTATTTCCAGCTTTTCAGCTTGGTCATGACCGGCATGTTCTCGGTCGTAAGGGTATAGCGGCCGGGGCCGTAGATGTCGGCGATCACGCCCTCGTTCACAAAGATGGCGCACTGCCCTTCCCGCACGGTCAGCTGCGCACCCATTTTGATTTCGTGATTGTCGACCGGGAACTGGAACACCATGAGGTCCTTGGAAAAATCCGTCGCTTCGATCACCTCGATGAATTGTCCCTTGATGAAACCGAACAGGCCCATAAAAACGCCGCCTTTCTCAATTGGTGAAATGAAACGGCCGCCCTCGTTCATGAGGGGACGGCCGGAGGCCGGATATGGCCACGCCAGGCTTATTGTACCATACCCGCCTTCCGAAGTAAATGACCGGCTTTCACAATTTGACAGATTATCACACGGATTTCCCGGGACAGGGGCTGGCGGGGCAGCCCGGTTTCTGTTATACTACAGTTGATTCTATGAGGGAAGAAGGGAAACGATGCAGCATGAAAAGGGCCGGGCCGCCTTATATACGGCGGGGGCCTTCCTGCTCAGCGGCCTGCTGTGGACCGCCGCGATGGTTTTGTTCGGATTCTATCCTTTCGGGGAATCCTCCATCCTTATCACCGACATGGGGTCCCAGTATGTCGAATACTTCGCCGCGTTTACCCGGATGATCCGGGAGGGGGACAGCCTGCTCTTCACCTGGGATTCGGGGATGGGCATGAATTTTCTGGGGATATGGGCGTATTATCTGTCCAGCCCCTTTACCCCAATCCTGCTGCTGTTTCCGCCCGAACTGCTCACCGAAGGGATCCTGTGCCTTCTCACCCTCAAGATCGCGGCGTCGGGCGCGGCGATGTCCTTCTATCTTTTCGGGCGTTTCCGGATAAAAGGGGTGTGGAATCTCGGGTTTTCAGCCGCGTATGCCCTGTCCGCCTACAGCGTGGTATACAGCTTCAACATCATGTGGCTGGACGGTGTGATCCTGCTTCCGCTGGTAATTCTGGCGGCCCGGCGGGTGTTCGACATGCCCGCCGGTTTTCCCCGTGTCCGGCGCTGCCTGCCCCTCGTGTTGGCTCTGGCGGTGCTGTTTGCCGCGAATTTCTATATCGCGTATATGGTGGGGGCCTTTTCGTTCCTGGTATATCTCGTCTGGTGCCTCTCGGACAGCGGCGGGGGACGGCGCCTGCTCGGGAGGATGAGCGCCTTTTTCGGCTGTGCCGCCCTGGCGGCCTGCATCGCCGCCGTGGTGCTGCTGCCCGCCTTCTTTTCCCTGCGGAACGGCTACGAGACGGTCCACGGCCTCAGCCTGACCTTCCAGGCGGCGGCTGACCCGCTTGCCCTGCCCGGAAAACTGGCCTACGGTGCTTTCGATTCCGCAACCCACACCGGGAGCCCGAACCTCTACTGCGGTGTGCTGACGGCCGGCCTGCTGCCGCTTTGGTTCTGCAACCGGGAGATATCCCGGCGGGAAAAAGCCGGCGTGGGGATACTGCTTATCGTGCTGGCCCTATCCATGCTGCTGTATGATCTGGACGTGGCTTGGCATGTGTTCCAGCCCCCGACCTGGTTCCCGGCCCGGTACAGCTTTACGGTGGTGTTTCTATTCACGGGATGCGCCGCCAGGACGCTGTCGAAGCCGGATGGCCTCCGGCCGTGGACGGCCGCGCTCGGGTTCGCCTGCATGGCGGCGGTGACGGCCCTGCTCTCCTGCATTCCGGGCCTCCCCTTTGCCGGGGACGGGGCGGTCAGCGCCCTGCTGCTCACGGGATATGCGCTTTTTGTCTTTGCCTATCTCCAGCTGCGAAAGAAAGAAGTCCGTTCACGGCTTCGCCGGATGGCGGCCCCCCTGGCGGCGGGGCTGACGGTCCTGCTCCTGTGCGGCGAGCTCACCGGCAGCGCGGTGCGGATGCTCCGGGGACTGGATGGGGAGTTCGGCTTTCAGGACCGGGAGGACTACGCCGCCTTCCGCCGGCGGGGTGCGGCCCTTCTGGGGGCACTCGATACGGTCGCGGAGGAGGAGGGCTTTTACCGGGTGGAGAATGCGACCGCCCGCAACTCTAACGACGGGATGTCGGTCGGGTATCACGCGGTCAGCCATTACAGCTCCCTGTCCAATCAACGGGCCTTCCGGCTGCTGGGAGAGCTGGGAATGACCAATTACGTCAATCACCGGTATCTGCGCTATTACGGGGCTACCTCCGCGCTCGATGCCATCCTGGGCGTGCGCTATGTTTTCGACACCGAGGAACGCCGGCCCGGCATGGCGGATACCGGCGCCGGATCGGGGGATACCAAGGTATACCGGAACGAAAACGCGCTGCCCCTGGCTTATTTCGCGGACACCGCCGCCCTGTCGGCACTGCCGGAGGAGGGGTCCCCCTTTACCCGGCAGAACGCCCTGTTCAACCAGCTTGCGGGGACGGCGGACGTACCATATTTTGAAAGCCTGCCGGTTACCGCCGCCTTCTCCGGCCGGATCTCCGAGGCGGACGGGCGGATGAACCTGGACGGGACGGGCACCCTGACCTTTACCATCGACAACCCGAAGGAACAGGATGTGCTGCTGTATGTAAAGAACAATCTGTATGAAAATACGGCGGTATACCTCCGGGGAAAACGTCTCAATGTATACGACGACCGGCTCGTCACCGGCGTCATCGAGCTCGGCCGGCAGCCGGCCGGAAAGGTGGAGGTTTCCTTTTATGTGACGGGGCAGAGGAAATGGATAGCCGCCCCCCTGGCCGCGGGCTTCGATGAAGAGGCGTTCGAGGCTCTGACGGACGGGCTGAGGCAGGGCGGGGCGGACAGCCTCACGGTGACGGATACCGCCGTGACCGGCCGGATCGCGGCACCGCGGGACGGGCTGCTCTTCACCACCATTCCGATGGACAGCGGCTGGTCGGCAGAGCTGGACGGGAAGGCCGTGAAGGCGGAAACCGCTTTCGGTGCGTTTTTAGCAGTACCGGTTACGGCGGGAGAGCATAGTTTCCGGTTGGTATTCCGCCCGAAGGGGCTGAAGGCCGGGGCGGCCCTCTCCGCAGTGGGGCTGGCGCTTGCCGTCGTGTGGATTGGGATGGATATCCGAAAGCGGCGGCGGGAAACAAGATGGGCAGGGGAGACGGATGATGGAGAAAAGTGAGGGGAAACGGTCTATGTGGCTGGTGTTTGCGGTGCTGTCGGCGGTGTTCGCCGCGCTGACGTCGATTCTCGCCAAGGTGGGGATCGACAATGTCAATTCCAACCTGGCCACGGCCATCCGCACCCTGGTGGTGCTGGTCATGGCCTGGGTGATGGTTTTTGCCACCGGAGCCCAGGCGGGGCTGGGACAGATCACCCAGCGCAGCCTGGTTTTTCTGGTGCTTTCGGGGCTGGCGACGGGCGCGTCCTGGCTGTGCTATTACCGCGCCATCCAGCTCGGCAGCGTGTCCAAGGTGGTGCCCATCGATAAAATGAGCGTGGTCATCACCCTGATCCTCGCCTTCGTTTTTCTGCACGAGGAATTCAGCCTCAAAATGCTCATCGGCAGCGTGCTCATCACGGCGGGGACCCTCGTCATGGTGCTGTGAAGGCGTTCCGCCTCGTTGCATCGGACGGTGGGGTGTGGTATACTGTACCTATCGATTCTGCTGGAGATAAGGGTGACAGATATGAGCCGTGAAACGGTCGAATGGGTGCCGGTGTCCGCGCCGGAGCAGGTGCGCGAGGTGGCGGCGCTGGCCAAAGAGATATGGGGCGAGCATTACAGGGAGCTTCTCACCCCTGGGCAGATCACCTATATGGTGGATCGCTTCCAGTCGGAGGAGGCGATCACTCTCCAGCTTTCCGAAGGATATCAGTACCGCCTGATCACTGTCGGAGATGAACCGGCCGGATACGCGGCGTATCGTACGGAGGAGGGACGGCTGTTTTTGAGCAAGCTGTATGTCCGCAAACGGTTCCGCCGGCGGGGATTGGCACGCCGGACGGTGGACGGGCTGAACCGGCTGTGCCGCGAGCAGGGGCTCGTGGCGCTGTACCTGACCGTCAACCGGGAAAATGCCGGTTCCATCGCCGCCTATCTCGCCATGGGGTTCCGGAAGGTTCGGGAACAGGTGACCGATATCGGGGAAGGGTATGTGATGGACGATTTTATTATGGAAAAAGCCGTGGAACGGTAAAACACCCCCTCATCCGCCGCTTCGGGCCGATGAGGGGGTTGCTTTAGCGAGGCAACCAAGGGCCACCAGTCATGCCACGTCCTTTGGGCGTGGTCATGACTGACTGTTTTTGCGGAAAATCGGCTCATCCCTCGCAAGAAGGCCTGCGGGGGCAGGGCCGCCTCAATACCCTTCCTGCCGGCGGGTTTTGCGCAGCTCCTGCCGCCGTTCGCCCGCCTCCCATTCCGCCCGCTCGCTTTCCGTTTCCAGCAGCAGGCCCGGCACCGGCGTGGGGTGCCCCTGTTCGTCCAGCGCCACCAGCACAAGGTAGGCGCGGTTGACTACCGAACGGGTACCGTTCAGGCTTTCGACATACGTGTCGACCCGGACCTCCATCGACGTATGCCCCACATGGGTGACCCGTCCGATCAGCACCAGGGTGTCGTTGACGTAGGCCCCCGCCTTGAACTGCAGATTATCGATCGCCGCCGTGATGACGTTGCAGCCGGAATGGCGCCGGGCGGCCACGCTCGCCACAACGTCGATCCATTCGACCAGCTTGCCGCCGAATAAGCGGCCGGCGCCGTTGATGTGCTCAGGCATCAGGATCTGGATTTGTTCGGTTCGGGATGCGGACACACGTTTTTTCAAAGTCCGAAACCTCCTGCATCGGTTGCTGTGTATTTTCGTATATGAGACCCGGGATGTGGCCTGGCTATAGAATAGTACCCACCCGAACCCGGGGCCGCAACCCTATATTGTATGGAGGGTGGTTTGGGCTATGAGGTGTGAATAGATGTTCCTAAAAAGACATCGACAAAACCACCCGGGGATTCAGGGGGCAAAGCCCTCTGACGGTTCTTTGCCTCCTTTCTTTCCGTAAAGAAAGGGGGTGGCCCGCAGGCCAGACCTTTGCGGCGGTATGTCCGCGCATAAAGACCGCCATCCCACCAAAAGGATATCCCCCTGCGCGGCCACATCCTTTCTCCGCGCGGAGAAAGGATGCAAAGAAGCGCCAAGGGGGAATCACCCCCTTGGAACCCCAGTTTGCCGGCCGGCTTTCTTTTGAGGAAAGCCGGCGGGAGCGTGGTCACCCGAACCAAGGGTTCATACAGCAAGGGGCCCGAGGCCCCCGAGCTTTAGCGTGGTTTTTAAACTATATCATCTCGTCCGGATCGGAATCGTCTCCCAAAGGCAGCGGTTCCAGCAGGCAGACCGCGTGGGCGGCGATGCCCTCCCCGGTGCCGGTGAAGCCGAGCCCTTCCTCGGTCGTCGCCTTGACGCTGACCTGCCCGGGCTCTACACCGCAGGCCGCCGCCAGACGCTCCCGCATCTGTTGGACATAGGGAGCGAGCTTGGGGGCCTGGGCCAAAACCGTCGCATCCAGATTGGAAACGGCATAGCCGGCCTGCCGGACGCGGTCCGCGACCTGCGAGAGCAGCCAGAGGCTGTCTGCGCCCCGATACTGCGGGTCAGAATCAGGGAAGAGAGCACCGATGTCCCCGAGCGCCGCCGCGCCGAGAAGGGCGTCAGCGGCCGCGTGCGCCAGAACGTCGGCGTCCGAATGGCCGAGGAGCCCTTTCTCATACGGGATCACCGTCCCGCCCAGGATCAGCCGTCGTCCTTTCGCCAGACGATGTACGTCATAGCCGTGTCCTATCCGCATACCCATTTTCCGCCTCCGTCCCGTTTTGCATATCCGCCCGCCTGCGCAGAAGGCTTTCCGCCACGCTTACATCCTCGGGCGTCGTAATTTTGATATTCCCGTAATCCGATTCGACCAGACGGACGGGATAGCCCGCCGCCTCGGCCAGCTGGCAGTCGTCGGTATAGTCCCGGCCTTCCTGTACGGCGCGTTTGAGGGCGTCCAGATACAGCCGCCTCTCGAAAATCTGCGGTGTCTGGACGTTCCAGAGATAGCGGCGGTCGGGGGTCCCCGCTATAAACCCGCCGTCGTTCGATACCTTGACCGTATCCTTCACCCGCACGGCGGCCGTGGCGGCGCCGTCCCGATACGCGGCGGCGGCCACGGCGTCGATGATCTCCGGCCGGATCAGCGGCCTGGCCCCGTCATGGACGGCGAAAAAGGCGGTGTCGTCGTGGCAGGCATAAACCCCTCTGGCGGCCGATTCCTGCCGGCTGCTCCCGCCCGGGATGATCTGGGTCAGTTTCCCGATGCCGTAGCTTTTGACGATGTCGTAATATTGCAGCATGTGCTCCTGCCGGGCCACCAGGAGGATTTCGTCGATCGACGCCGCCTGTTCGAAGGCGGACAAGGTATACGCGATGGCCGGAATCCCCCGCAGGGGAATGAGCTGCTTGGGGACCCCCATCCGGGTAGAAGCGCCAGCCGCCACGATTACGGCGGCCGTCACCGGACGGTTCATCACTTCATCCGCATGTCCCCGCATGCGCACGGTGCCTTCCTTCATACATATCCCCCTTGTCCGGCCCGGATCGTGGTGTAACGGCGTATGTGTTTTATTATATACAGCCAAGGGACAAAAAACAACCGGATTCTGCCGCAAAAGCCTCCTCGGGAGTCCCGAGGAGGCTTGGGCTCTATGTGGCTTGGTCTGTGGTGCCGCCCTGTGTATTGTCGTCGGCCTGCAGATTGGTCAACTGCCAGCGGCCGTCGATGCGCAGGAAGGTCATGGTATAGTGGGTGGGGTATTTCCGGGTCCTGTAGTACTGTACCACATAGTCGAAGCTGGCCTCGACCGTGAAATCGTCTGGAGAATAGCTTCTGAGATTGTACAGCCGGAAATTTTCGAAGCTATGGGAGGAATGGGTGCCGTACCAGTAGTTGTCGAAGCCCGCAACGGCGTCATAGAAATGGGAGCCTTTGTAGATATGGGCGAGTATATCCCGTTTGGCCGCGTCCTTGCTCAAAAATTCGGAATAGGCTTTCGCGGTCTTTTCAGCCAGCGCGAGCATCTCCGGCTCTTCCCCCGGCGAGATCCCGCCGCGTGCCGTAAAGGCGCGGGCTTCGTCCGGATCGGGCAGCAGGGGTACCGCGACGCCGCGGTCGGTGAAGGCCTGGGCATCGGGCGGAACCAGCAGCCCTTCCACCCGGTAGCGCAGCAGCGAGGGAGCCACGGCATGGTCATCGATACCGGCATAGTATTCCGTCCGTACCTCTTCGCCGGTCAGCCCGGATGAGGCGATATCCACACCGTTGACCGACAGATGCAGCTGGGGGGACACGGTGTAGGTATACGGTTCCAGGTAGCGCAGCTCGGTGTGAGCGCGCCACGCGGCATCGCAGCCCTCCGGGGCAGGGTCGAGGTAGAGCAGGCTCACCCGTTCGTCCCCCCGGTATACGATATACTGTTTCTGCTCTCCCGCGTCTGACGCCTTTTCCACCGTGTGCAGGTTTTCGGGTTCCCGGTATAGCTCCCGCAGATAAGCGATATAGTCCGCTTTCCCTGTGAAAACGGTCGGTTCGAAGCCGGATTCCGCATAGATGGTATCAAAATCGCCCGTCCGGAGCAGGGTAAGATACCGATCGACGGCCGGGGAGGGCGCCGCGGCTTCATACCGGGTCAAAAAACGGGAGAGGGAAGAAAGCGCGAACGCGCCGATCCCGAGAAGCAGCAGAAAATACAGGAGAAGCGCGATCCAAAACCAATGGCGGAACCGCCGTTTCACCGGCTTTTTGGCGGCATCCTCCGCGAAAGGATAAGCGGGAGACGGGTCCAAGGCCGTCTTTGTATCGAGAGGCGGGGACTCGAGAATCTCCGCCTCTCTGGAATCCAGATGGAGCTCCGCCATATCGTTGCCTCCTTATTCGACGATAATGGCGGTCGGCAGCCGCCGCGACCCGTACATCGAGGCGCAGCTGTTGACCGTTTCGCCCTTGTAAACCATCATGGTGGAGGAGCCGCCGTCCAGATTGGCGGCGTTGATCGCCCCGTATTCCATCATGACGTCGATACAGTCCTTGAACGAAGCGCCGAGGCTGTGGGTCTGCCGGCCGTCGATGGCCAGGAGCAGTACCGCCCCGTCCGCCCGCTGGCCGATCACGGTGCGGGGGTTGAGGCCGCCGCCGGTTCCGGACACCTCCAGGGGCTCGCCGTTGACGATGAAAGCGGGACCGTAGCTGATCGCGTCCCGCACATGTTTTTCTTTGGCTTCTTTTCCCGACATCCGTCCCACGAGCAGGCGGTCCTGGTCGTCGAAGGCGATGATGGAGACGACGGTGGATTCGTTTCCATACCGGAACTCGCCGTCCTTGATGACGATGCCCAGAGGCTGTCCTCCCTTGCCGACCCCGTTGGTGTCCAGGAATTCGCCGCCGTTAACAGCGGCGGTGGCACCGTATTTTTTCGCGAAATCCTCCACCTTTAATCCGGGCAGGTCCGCCCCGTAGCGGTCGAGCGTCGCCACCTTGATCCGGGAGGGATCGTGGACGATCATCATTTTCCCCTTGAATGTCGGCCCGTAAACATCGAGCAGTTCGATGGTGTCCTTGGGCACCTCTTCGTTCCGGGGAACGAATTCCTCCACCGCCTCGGTGTTGGTTTCCCCCTCGATGACGGTATTTTTATGCAGGATGGCCTCGATCTCGGCCCCGGACAAAAAGAGGCGCGGAACGAATTTGGCCGCGCTCGTTTCCATCATGGTGGTCACGAACATGTCCCGCGCCGTTGGGGAAGGCCCTTTGCACATCAAGGCGACGGCGCCGTAAGCGGTGGCGAGGATTCCAAGCAGCGTCACCCCGAGGACGGCCATCGTCCGCCCGACGGCGCGCAGGACGGGATGGCGTTTTTGACGGCGGTCCGCACGGGACCGTTTTACGCGTGCATGCCGGCAGGACACGGCGCCCACTCCTTTGCCGCGGGCTTTCGTTTTGGAGCCCGCCGATTCCTGTCCGATTATACCTCTTTTAAAAAGAGACTGTCAAATACTGTTACAAAATTGTGATGATTGGGATGCGCGCCTCTGCTCCTAGGGAAAAAGCCCGCCTCTTCCTGCACCTACGGCACCCGGCCTGACGGCGGTATCCGATGATGCCTTCTGGTATAGGGACAGGCGGGCTTTTTTAGATTTTTTATCTGTCTGCGGACCGGTTTTCCTTGACAAGCCCGGGTTTCAGCCGGATGGCGGCGAAAAACCGGGGCGGCTTCACTTGGCGGCCAGGGCGGCCTTTTTCCCGGATTTGGCCGCGAGGGCTTCCTTGGGCGGAGCCGCCTTTTTCCCGGCTTTCCCGGTCTTGGACGGCTCCTCCGCCTTCCCCGTCCTCTCCCCGGAGGGAGTCGGAACCGCCGCGGGGCGCACGACGGTGTGGGACAGGAACAGGGAGGCTTTTGCACAGGCGGGGCCCACGATCTCATACAACAGGCCGGAGGACAGGATGATGGTGGAGAGCAGGAGGCCGGCCTCCTCGGGCAGCATGCGCTGCCCCAGCGCGGCCAGGCCGATGGAGACCCCCGCCTGGGGGATCAGCGCCAGGCCGAGGCATTTTTGGATACGGGGGGCGTATCCGCAGATTTTGGCGCCCGCGAAGGCCCCGGCGTATTTCCCGAGGATACGGACGAAGAAATACACGACCCCGATGACGCCGGCCGTCGCCAGAGAGGGCAGATGCAGGCCCAGCCCGGCCAGGACAAAGAAAAGCATGAGAACGGGCGGCGTAAATTTGTTCACCTGTTTGAACAGCTGCTTGTTTCCTCCCGCGTTGATGTATACCGTACCCAGCAGCATACAGGAAAGGAGAGGGGAAATATTGAAGGCGGAGCATAGACCGGTGAGCGCCAGGATGATCGCGATGGTCAGGGCGAGGCGATGGTCGCTCGAGCGTTTGCCGTCCACCAGCCAGTGGAGCAGAAAGGCGGCCGCGGCACCGAGAACCAGGGCGCCGAGATTGTACAGGATGGGCAGATAGACGTCGCTGGCGGAGGCCCCGCCCCCCTCCATCGCCTGGGTCACGGCCGCGCAGGCGCTGAAGGCCAACAGGGCGACCGCGTCGTCGAGCGCCACGACCTGCAGGATGAGGTTGACGAACGGCCCTTTCGCGCGATATTGCCGGATAGTCATGATGGTGGAAGCCGGAGCCGTGGCCGAGCCGATCGCGCCGAGCAGCAGGGAAAACGGCACCGACAGGCGGAAAACGAAGATCATGGTCAAGGTGACGAGTATACCGGCGGCCAGGGATTCACATCCGGTCAGGATCAGGATTTTCCAGCCGCTCTTTTTCAGCTGCGCCCATTTGAAATATTTTCCGACGCCAAAGGCGATGAAGGCAAGCGCGATGTCGGTAACGAATCCCATCCCGCCGATCATATCCGCCGGGATCAGCCCGAATACGCAGGGGCCGATCAGGATCCCGGCCAGGATATAACCGGTGACGTTGGGCAGATGCAGCCGTTTTGTCACCCGCGTGACCAAAAAACCGGCCGTCAGCATAACGGCCAGCGACAGGATGGTGCGGGCGGTGTCGTTTTCAATAAATCCCAAAAGGTTTCACCTCAATTTCTTGGATATGTCTCATATTGCTTGATTATATGCGGCGGGTATGATAAAATCAAATAATAATTCCTATGGATTACATTACATATATTTATGATAGTGTCTGTTTTAGAAGGAGAACGGGCTATGATCGACAACAAAATCAAAACTCTCCTCACCGTGGTGAAAGAGGGGGGATATACCAAAGCCGCGCAAGAGCTGCACCTGACGCAGCCGGCGGTGAGCCACCACATCCGGCTTTTGGAAAAGGAATTCGGGATCAAAATTTTCAAGCAGGATAAAAAGGAGCTCATTTCCACCCCGGAAGGCGACGTGCTGATTAAATACGCCAGGCGTGCGGTGGCGGTGGAGAGCAAGGCCAGGCAGGCGGTGGAGGACTGCCGGAAACAGCAGCGCCATCTGACCATCGGCATCACCCAGACGGCAGGGGAAAACCTGATGCCCCAGGTCATCGCCCTGTACTGCGGGGAGCATCCCGACGTCCACATAAACATTCGTACGGACACCATAAAAAAACTTTATCGATGTCTCGAGTTGTACGAGCTGGATATCGCGGTGGTGGAGGGGGTGCTGCCCAATCCCAATTTCAACGCCGTCCTGCTCGACACGGATTATCTGTGCCTGGTGGTTTCTCCGCGCCATCCTTTTGCGAGGCGACAGAGCGTCGAGCTGTCCGAGCTCAAGGGGGAAAAGCTCATCCTGCGCCCGGTGGGCGCCGGTACCCGCATGCTGTTCGATACCTATTTGCAAAGCAATCTCGAGACCATAAAAAATTTTAATGTCATGATGGAGCTCGACAACATCACCATGATCAAGGAGCTGGTCTCCCGCGATCTGGGCGTTTCGATTATCGCGCGCAGCGCCTGCCGGGACGAGGTCAGGCGGGGGGAGCTCGCAATCGTACCCATCGAGAATGCCCGGATGGTGCGGGAGATCCATATGGTATATCAGCGGGATTTCGGCCACATGGAAATCCTGGAAGATTTCAAACGGATTTATAATACGTTATATTGAAACCATCTCGTGCCGCCCGCGGACGCCGCGGGCTTTTTCCGGCGGATCCGTTCCCATTGAAAAACCGCTGTCGATGGGGTATAATAGGCGTCATGCCGGGCGTCCGGATTCCGGAGGCACAGACACAGGCCCGGCGATAGGAGGAGCCCATGAACCCAACGATCGAAACCCTGCTGGATCGGGTACAGAAGCCCGGACGGTACGCCGGCGGGGAACTGAACAGCGTTGTCAAGGACCGGGACGCGGTCCGCATCCGTTTCGCGTTTTGCTTTCCGGACCTATATGAGGTGGGGATGTCTCATCTCGGGATGAAAATCCTGTATGGCCTTTTCAATTCCATGGAGGATGTGTGGTGCGAGCGGGTGTTTGCGCCCGACACGGATATGGAAGCCCTCATGCGGGAGGAGAGTGTCCCCCTGTTCGGGATCGAGAGCGGGGATCCGGTCCGGGAATTCGATTTCATCGGCTTCACGCTGCAGTACGAAATGAGCTTTACCGCCGTGCTCAATATGCTGGATCTCGCCGGCCTGCCGGTCCGGGCGGAGGAACGGGGCGACACGGGCCCGATCGTGGTGGCGGGGGGACCCTGCGCCTGCAATCCGGAACCGCTCGCCGATTTCATCGATCTGTTCACCCTGGGAGAGGGGGAAGAGGTCAATGCTGAGCTGCTGGAGCTCTACCGCTCGATGCAGGGGCCGGATTTCTCGAAACGGGCGTTCCTCAAAGCGGCGGCGCGGATCGAAGGGGTGTACGTCCCCTCCCTGTACCACGTGGCCTATCACGATGACGGCACCGTCGCCGCGGTCACGCCGGCGGACGGCGCCCCGGCCCGGGTGCGCAAGCGGATCGTCCGGGATCTCGACGCCGCCTACTATCCCGAAACCTTCGTCGTCCCGTTCCTCGACATCGTCCATGACCGGGCCATGAGCGAGATTTTCCGCGGCTGTATCCGGGGCTGCCGGTTCTGCCAGGCGGGTTTCCTCTACCGTCCGGTCCGGGAAAAATCGGTGGATACCATCGACCGTCAGAGCCGCGCGCTCTGTGAATCCACGGGATATGAGGAATTCTCCCTGTCCTCCCTGTCCACGAGCGATTACACCCGGCTGCCCGAGCTCCTCCCCCGGCTTCTCGCCTGGGCGGAGGAGGCCCATACCAATATTTCCCTGCCTTCCCTGCGGGTGGACGGGTTTTCAGGGGATCTCGCCGCTCGCCTGAATGTGCTGCGGCGCAGCGGCCTGACCTTCGCGCCCGAGGCGGGGACGCAGCGGCTGCGGGATGCCATCAACAAAAACCTGACGGAGGAGGAAATCCTCCGCACGGTCAAGGAGGCTTTCGGCGCCGGCTGGACGGCGGTGAAGCTGTATTTCATGAACGGGCTCCCCACCGAGACGGATGAGGATATCGTGGGCATCGCGCGGCTCGGGCAGGAGATCGTCGACTGCTATTACCGCAACCCGGACAAGCCCAAGGGGAAGGGGGTCGGCGTGTCGGTCAGCGTCTCCTGCTTTGTACCCAAGCCCTTCACCCCTTTCCAGTGGGAGCCGCAGGATACGGCGGAGGAGCTCAGGCGCAAGCAGCGGCTGCTGCGGGAGTCGGTCACCACCCGCAAAATCTCCCTGAACTGGCACGACGCGGACGTCAGCTTTCTCGAGGCGGTGCTCGCCCGGGGAGACCGGCGGCTGGGCCGGGTGCTGGAGAGGGTCTGGCGGTCCGGCGGGCGCCTCGACGCCTGGTCGGAGCATCTGAGCGTGCAGCGGTGGCTGGACGCCTTCGCCGCCTGCGGCCTGGATCCCGCCTTTTACGCCAACCGCCGCCGGCCCTTTGACGAGGTGCTGCCGTGGGACCACCTGGATTTCGGTGTGACAAAGGATTTCCTCATCCGGGAAAACCGGCGGGCATGGGAGAGCACCACCACCCCCAACTGCCGTGAGGCCTGCTCCGCCTGCGGTGCCGCCTGTTTCAAAGGAGGGATCTGCGTTGAACGACGTTAAGGAGTTCCGTACCATCCGCCTGGTCTTTTCCAAAACCGGGCGGGCGCGTTACATGTCCCACCTCGATCTCAACCGGGCCATGATCCGGGCCCTGCGCAGGGCAAAGCTGCCTGTGTGGTATACCGAGGGATTCAACCGCCACCCCTATGTGACCTTCGCGGCGCCTCTTTCGCTCGGGTATGAGGGGCTGCATGAGACGATGGACCTGCGGCTGGAGGAGGACGTGCCGATGGAGGAGCTGGTCTCCCGTTTGGGCGCGGTGCTGCCCGAAGGCCTGCGGGCGCTCTCGGCCGCCGCCGCGGTGCGGAAGCCGGGGGAGGTGGCGGCCGCCCGGTATGAGCTCCTCTTCAGCTGCCCGGCCTGTGCGGTGCGGGCCTTGCTGGAGAGAGACAGTCTCCCGGTCCAAAAACGGACCAAGAAGAAAACCATGAGGACGGTGGATCTGAAGCCCGCGCTGACCGCGTCAGGATGGGAACTGCGGGAGGAGGGGGACGGCTGCCGGCTGGAGCTGACCCTGCCCTGCGGAACCGAATCCCTCAATCCGGGCCTGCTGACCGAAGCGCTGAGGGCGCTGCCCGGGATGGACGGAACCCCTTGCCGCATCCGGCGGCTGGAGGTCTATGGCTCGGACGGCGAGCCGTTTCGCTAAAAAAATTGCCAAAACCCCTTGCATTCCGGAACGGGTTGTGCTAAACTATATCGGTATTTGGTATCCGCACCGGGTTTCCGGCCCGGCGTGGGGTTAATGCCAGGCGCAAAGCAGGACATTAAGCGGACAGTCCTCTGCCCCGGAGCGTTCCGATGTGGCAAGAATGTCTGAATTTGAGGGAGGAACTGGAAATGGATGCATTGAAACTCATGTCGGAGGGCAGCCTCAAGGAGACGCCCCCGGAGTTCTCGATCGGTGACACTGTCCGGGTGGATGTCAAAATCCGCGAGGGCGAGCGGGAGAGGATCCAGGCTTACGAAGGCACCGTCATTGCGAAGAAGGGCAGCGGCGTGGCCGAAACCTTCACCGTCCGCCGTGTCTCGTATGGTGTCGGCGTGGAGCGCGTGTTCCCGCTGCATTCCCCGAATGTCGCCGCCGTCAAGGTGGTGCGCAACGGTAAGGTGCGCCGCAGCAAGCTCTATTATCTGCGCGACCGGGTGGGCAAGGCCGCCAAGGTCAAGGAATTGATCAAATAATAAAAGGGACGGACCCGCGGGTCCGTCCCTTTTTGTAGAGTAAAACCACCGGCAAGGCGAGTGGTTCAGGAGAGCCTAAGGCGATATTATGTGGGTACAGTTGGAAAGTATGAAGGGGCAATCAAAGAGTATATTCAGAATCAATTGCAGGGAGATATTATGAATGACCAAATAAGTCTCAAGGAGTTCGTAGACCTGTTTACGGGTGAACCGGTAAAACAGGGCAAATAAAAATAGCCCCCGAATAGGGGGCTGACCATGGTAAAAGTGTGGCTGTCAGGCTTTTCGGTGTCCCCTTATAGGGCCTGTTCAAACCATGCGTTCAACGCGTGGTTTTGTCCGGAAAAATGCTCCGGACCGGTTGACAGGCGGATGAGGCCGGGGTATGCTGTTGAAAAGGACTTTTGACAAGGAGACGGACGATATGGACAAGACGCAGGCGCGGGACCCGGCCGCTGTTTTACGGGAAATGGTCATCGGGACCGCCTACTATCCCGAGCATTGGCCGCGGGAACGTTGGCAGACCGACATCGATCTCATGGCACGGGCGGGGATCCGGGTCGTCCGGCTCGCGGAGCTGGCCTGGTCCCGGATGGAACCGGAGGACGGCGTGTTCGATTTTGCCTGGCTGGATGATTTTATGGACCTGGCGGGGAAACAAGGCCTGCGCTTCGTGCTTGGAACCCCGACGGAAGCCTCGCCCGTCTGGCTGCGGCGCGCCCACCCCGAGGTGATGAGTGTCAATGCCCAGGGCCTGCGCACGGGCGGACGGGGGCAGCACTGCCACAACAGCGAGGCGTTCCGGTTTTACAGCGCCCGGGTGGCGGAGCGGATGGCGGCGCATTTTGCGGCCCATCCGGGGGTGATCGGCTGGCAGATCGACAACGAGGTCCGTCCCGTGCCCTGCCACTGCGACAGCTGCCGGCGGGCGTTCCGCGCCTTTCTGAAGCAGCGGTATTCCACCGTTGAGGCGCTCAACCGGGCGTGGGGTACCTGGTTCTGGAGCCAGACCTATCGGGATTTCGAAGAGGTTGAGACCCCCTCGGCCGACCAGCTCACCGTCTCCACCAGCCAGATCCTCGATTTCAAACGGTTTGTTTCGGATACGACGGTGGGGTTCGTCCGCATGCAGGCCGCCATCCTGAAACGGGCCGCGCCCCATCAATTTGTCGCCCACAATACCATTGGCATCCATACCCCCATCGACATGTACGACCTGCATCGGGAACTGGATTTCGCGGCGTGGGATAATTACCCCCATGTCGACGGGGACATGCGGGAGAACAACCTCGGGCACGATCTCTACCGGAGTACCAAACACCAGGCGTATTGGATGCTCGAACAGAAAAACGGGTATTTCAACGGCGCCAATTATAATCTGGCCATCGCGCCCGGGCTGGTGCGCGCCTGGGCATATAACGATATCGCCCGAGGCGCCAACGGCGTGCTCTTTTACCGCTGGCGTTCCAATCGGTGGGGGCAGGAGCAGAACCCCAACGGGATCCTCCGGCATGACGGCTCTCCCCGGCGGGCATACGGGGAAATCCAGCGTCTGACGCGGGAGCTCCAATCCTTCGGCCGGGAGCTCGCCGCCACCTCCGTAAGGGCAGAGGTCGCCATTCTGCACAGCTACGACAACTTCTGGGCCTTCGAGGCCAACCGGCAATACGCCAACTCCGATTGCGTCAAGCTCGAGCGGGAGATGTACAATGCGCTGAGCGATCTGGGGGTGACGGCCGACCTCGTCCGGCCGGAGGAGGATTTGTCCCGGTACAAATTGGTCCTGGCGCCCAATTCCGTCCTTGTCGGCAAGGCCGCGGCCCGGAATTTCGAGGCGTATGTGGAGCAGGGCGGGCATATCGTGTTCGGCGTGCGCAGCGGCCTCAAGGATGAAAACAATGTGATGGTGGACATCCCATGGCCGGGTCTCCTGGCCGGGCTGTGCGGCATCACGGTGGAGGAATTCGAGGCGTTTCCCGCCCATGCATGGAACCAGGTGTCCTATCAGGGTCGGGACTATGATGTCCGCTGGTGGGCTGATGTGCTTGCCGCCGGCCCCGCCCGGATCGAGGCCGTTTACGCGGGCCGGTTTTACCGCGGCGCGCCCGCGATAACCCGCCACGGGGTAGGGAAGGGGTCAGCGGCGTATATCGGCGTGGCCGGCTGCCCGGAGCTGCTCCGGGACTATTTCCGGGACCGGCTGAAGGAACTCGGCATACCGGTGACGGAAATGCCGGAGAATACCTATCTGACCATACGGGAGAATGCCGAGAGGCGGTATGTCTTTCTGGTCAACCTGAGTTTCGAGGAGCGCGTCGTCCCGACTGACTTTTCCGGAACAGACCGCCTCACCGGCCGGAAGCTTTGCGGCGACATCGCGGTCCCTCCCCTCGACGTGGTGGTACTCGAAACCAGCCGCAAAGTGAATTGTGAAACTAAGAGCAACAGGAAGTGAGTTCAAAGGTCCACAAATCCTGAGCAGAATGGAAATTCAAAACTTTGCGAGGCCTGGCG
>CAKUFK010000004.1 GCA_934647945.1 uncultured Eubacteriales bacterium
GGGTTCCCCTTCAGGGGCCCCCTCAAGAGCGCCTTGCTATCATACCATCCCTCCTCCCCTTTGTCAAGCTCTTTTTTAAAAAAATGTAAGATTTTTTTGGCCAGATGCCGGCTTTCTGTTTAATGGCCGGTTTTATTCCTTTTTTCTCCAAAATCCGTCCTCGATTCGCACGACCCCGACCTGTCCCACCCTGCGGACCGCTCCAGCTATATCCAACCCGAATCCCCATCCGTCCGGATGCAGTTCCAACAGCGGAATAAGGACGAATCCCCTCTCCATCACACGGGGATGCGGCAAGGTAAGCTCCGGGTCGGCGGAACGCACATCCTCCATGAACAGAAGATCGACATCGATGACGCGGGGGGCATTCCGGAAAGTACGCACCCGGCCGAGTGCTGCTTCGATCCCCAGGCAGGCGCCCAACAGGGCGCGGGGCGACAAAGATGTCTCCACCTCTGCGACGGCGTTGTAAAAGTCCGGCTGATCCGCATAGCCGACCGGAGCTGTTCGGTACAGGGAGGAGACCGCCGTCACCCTAGTCCCGCACAAGGCGTCCAGGCTGTCCAGCGCCGCGCGGAGATATCCCCGGGAATCCCCCTGGTTGCTCCCGAGCCCCAGGGCCGCCCTCATGATTCCCTCCAGCGGGTGATTTCCACCGCCACATAGGCGAAGTCGGCGGCGATCGGCGCCCGTGGTTTTTTCAGGCAAACCGTCACGCCCTCGGCCGGGAAGTCCGCCAGAATCCCCTCCGCCACCCGGGCGGCCACCCGCTCGATCAGGTCGTCTTTTTGCTCCTGCATGAGAGAAAGCACACGCCTGGCGACACGGGAATAATTGATCGTATCCTCCAGCCGGTCGGTCGCCCCAGCCCGGCGGATATCGGTCCACAGCGTGATGTCCAGCTCGAACGGCTGCCCCTTTTCCTTTTCGGATTCCTTCACGCCATGATAGGCATACACCCGCAGGCCGCGGATCTGGATCTGATCCAAATCCTTTTTCTCCCGATGTTCCATTGTCACCCGTCTCCTTCCTTCATCAAAGCATCCACAACCGCCGCCGCCCGGACAGCTTCAGCCACGTCATGCGCCCGCAGGATGCGGACACCGTTCCACTGCGCGATACTGTGAAACGCGAGGGTCCCCGGCAGCCGCTCACAAAGCGGAACCGTCTCCCCGACGCATTCCCCTACCACCCGTTTCCGGGAGGCTCCAACGAGCAGCGCCGTCTCCGGCAGGCCCGCCGTGAGCCGCTTCAGATTGGAGACCAGGCGGCGGTCCCCCTCCCGGGTCTTGCCGAACCCGATACCCGGGTCCAGGCAGATCTGCCGGGGATCGAGTCCCACTCGGGCGGCCCTGTCCAGCGCCCGCTCAAAAAAAACGCGGACGGTTTGCAGAACATCCTCGCCGGTTCCCGTGTCGTCCGCGCCGTCTCCCGCGTGCATCAAGATAAGACCTGCGCCTGTCCGGGCGGCCAGCTCCATCATGCCGTTGTCCAGCCGGCCGGATACGTCGTTGAGGATCGAGGCCCCCTCAAGCAGGGCGGCCTGCGCGACGTCCGGATAGTAGGTATCGACCGAAATCGGAATGCGTATCGGCCCTTTGAGCAAACGGAGCACCGGGAGCAGACGCTCCTTCTCCTCCTCAGGCGATACGGGGATATGTCCGGGGCGGGTGGACTGGGCCCCCACGTCGAGGATTCCTGCCCCCTGCTCCTGAATCTGAAGCGCGTGTTCCAGAGCTTTTTCCGGCAAAAGATACCGTCCGCCGTCGGAAAAGCTGTCGGGGGTCACGTTCAAAATCCCCATAACGATGGTCCGGTCCAGATCCAGATGTCCGGACCGATGGAAAAACGTCTGCATAGGCTCCTCCTTATCCCTTTACCCCATATTTAGACGAATATTATCGCATTTGCTTGACTTTGTCCACATTTTATTATATATATGGAAATAAGCCAAGTTAGAAAGGGGTCAAAAATCATCATGAAGAAAGTGCTCGGTATCAGCGCGGCCATGATACTGCTCCTGGCGGCGGCAACCGGCTGCGGGGAACAGCCATCCGGCGGAGCTTCCTCCGGGACGGATACGTCGGGCACCTCTGCCACAACTGCCCCCACCACGCAGGCTACGGAGGCACCGTCCGCGCAGGCCGGCAAAATCGTTGACAATGTGTATACCAGCGAAGATTCCAGCTACCAGATAACGGTTCCGGACGGTTGGAAAGTTACCTACGCTATCGCGGGGATCGTCGAATTTGTCGCCGGGGATTATTCCACGACGGTGGATAGCTTCTCCGTCACAGTGACCCCTGGGACCATCCCTCCGGGGAGCGCGGATGACATGAAAGAAATCTATGCGGAAACCTTCCAGCAGTGGGGGGAAGGCTTTGAATGGATGGATTTCGATTCCGTAGAGGTCAACGGACTGACCGGCCTGAAGATGAACTATAAGCTGACCGTAGCCGGTGTCAACGCGGAATATTATCAGACCATGCTGAGCAAGGACGGCACCTTGTATGCGCTCACCGCCGTTTTCAACGGAGACGCCGCCGCGAAACAGGCCCTGATCGACAGCATCGGCTCCTTCAAAGCCCTTTAATTGGATCCAGGAACCAGCCGCACGGTTGTGCGGCTGGTTTTTTATCTCCCTTCCGCACCGCTGCGGCGAGTTCGCCAACACCTCAAATAAGATCCGCATACCAGAAGCGGGATGAATACGATGTATTCATCCCGCTTCTGACGGCCGCCGCATCCGGCGCCGGAAGCTCACGGGAAGAAGCCCCGTGAGTTATCGTCCTTGTCTCCTTTTCACCGCCGCGGCAATCAAGCCGCGGAACAGCGGATGGGGCCGGTTGGGCCGGGATTTGAACTCAGGATGGAACTGGCAGGCCACAAACCAGGGATGGTCAGGCAGCTCGATCATTTCAACGATATGCTTGTCCGGCGATATACCGGCGAGCAGCATTCCCTTCTCCTCCATCTCTTCCCGGTAATCGTTATTGAATTCATACCGGTGGCGGTGGCGCTCGTAAATGAGCTCCTCGCCGTATTCGCCATATGCCTTGGAGCGGATATCCAGAACACAGGGATACTGCCCCAGCCGCATGGTGCCTCCCCGCTGGTCCACATCCCGCTGGTCCGGCATCAGATCGATGACGTTGTGGGTCGTCGTCGGGTCGATTTCGGTCGTATGCGCATCCGTATACCCCAACACGTGGCGGGCAAATTCCACCACCGCGATCTGCATACCCAGGCAAATGCCCAGGTACGGGATCCCGTTTTCACGGGCGTAGCGGGCGGCGGCGATCTTGCCGTCGATGCCGCGGCTGCCGAAGCCGCCCGGCACCAGGATGCCGTCGGCCGGCCCCAGCACCTCCCGCGCATTGTGATCGGTCAGGGTTTCCGCGTCGATCCATCGGATATCCACGGCCGCGTGGCTCGGGATGCCGCCGTGCTTGAGCGCCTCCGCGATACTCAGATACGCATCGTGCAGCTCGACGTATTTGCCCACCAGCGCGATGGTGACAGTCACCTCGGGATGGCGGAGGGTGTCCACCATCTTCTCCCACTCGGTCAGATCCAGGGGCGGCTCGCCGAGCCCCAAGCCCTTGCAGACGATGGAAGCGAGCCCCTCCTCCTCGAGGGCGAGGGGCGCCTCATACAACAGCGGAACGTCGCAGTTGGCGATGACATTCTCCCGCGGGACGTTGCAGAACAGGGCCACCTTGTCCTTGAGTTCCCGGGAGATAGGCTGCTCGGCACGGCAAACGATGATATCGGGCTGGATGCCCAGGGAGAGCAGCTCCTTGACCGAATGCTGGGTCGGCTTGGTCTTCATCTCCTGCGAAGCCGCGATATAGGGCATGAGGGTGACATGGAGGAAGAGGCAATTCTGCCGGCCGTGCTGGACAGCGAACTGGCGGATGGCCTCCAGGAAGGGTAGGCCCTCGATATCGCCGACCGTACCGCCGATTTCCACGATGTGCACGTCGTATTTGTCCGCGTCCAGGGCAATGCGGCGCTTGATCTCATCGGTGATATGGGGAATAACTTGGACAGTCCCGCCGTCGTAATCCCCCTGCCGTTCCTTCTGCAGCACGTTCCAGTAGACCTTGCCCGAGGTCACCGAACTGTTCTGGGAGAGGCTGACGTCGATAAACCGCTCGTAATGCCCCAAATCCAGATCGGTCTCGGCGCCGTCGTCGGTGACGAACACTTCCCCGTGCTGGATCGGGTTCATGGTACCCGGGTCGATATTCAGATACGGGTCGAGCTTCTTGACCGACACGCTCAGTCCCCTGCATTTGAGCAGGCGGCCGAGCGACGCGGCGGTGATCCCCTTCCCGAGGCCCGACACCACGCCTCCGGTGACAAATACGTATTTTGCTGCCATGTTGCTCCTCCTCTATTTCACCACTGGACGAATCGGGATTCCCCGGGCGGCCAGATAGGTTTTCAGCGCGCCGATATCCACTTCATGATAATGGAACAGGGAGGCGGCCAAAACGGCATCAGCCTTCCCCTGCAGCAGGGCCTCGGCAAAATGCTCCATGCACCCTGCGCCGCCGGAGGCGATGACAGGGATGCCCACCCGTTCGGACACCGCGGCGGTCAGCTCCAAATCGTAGCCCGCCTTGGTCCCGTCGCAGTCCATGCTGGTCAGCAGGATCTCACCTGCGCCGAGCTTTTCCGCCCGGACCGCCCACTCGAGAGCGTCCAGGCCGGTGTTCAGGCGGCCTCCGTGCTTGTACACATCCCAGCCGCCGCCTTCCCTGCGCCGGGCGTCGATGGCGACAACAACGCACTGGCTGCCGAAGCGTTCGGCCGCTTCAGAGATGAGCCCCGGCCGTTCGATCGCGGCGGAGTTGATGCTGATCTTATCGGCCCCCTGGCGGAGGATGTCGTGGAAATCCTCTACCGTCCGGATACCGCCGCCCACCGTAAAGGGGATGGACAGCTGCTCGGCCACCCGGGCGGCCAAATCCACCACGGTCGCGCGGCCCTCATGGGTGGCCGTGATGTCGAGAAACACCACCTCGTCGGCACCCTCCCGGGAATAGGCGGCGGCCACTTCAACCGGGTCACCCGCATCCCGCAGATCCACGAAATTGACGCCCTTGACCACACGGCCGTCCTTGATATCCAGGCAGGGGATGATCCGTTTGGCATACATCAGGCCGTCCCCCTCACCATCTCTACAAAATTCGCCAGCAGCTTCTGCCCTACATCCCCCGATTTTTCCGGGTGGAACTGGAAGCCCAGGATACGGCCCCGCTGTACGGCCGCATGGAACGGCACACCGTAATCCGTCACGGCGAGCACATCGGCGGGATCGGCGGCTTTGCAGGCGTAAGAATGAACGAAATACACATACGGCTCCTCCGGCAGCCCCTTAAACAGCGGGCTCGGCTTGGCCGGGGTCAGGCTGTTCCAGCCCATATGGGGGATTTTGAGGCCGCAGCCGGGCAGGCGCCGGACCTCTCCGGGGATCAGCCCCAGCCCGGGCACCCCGGGCCCTTCCTCGCTGCCGTCGAGCAGCAGCTGCATCCCCAGGCAGATCCCCAGCAGCGGCCGGCCCGCACCCACGGCTTCCAGCACGGCTGGGATCGTGCCGCTGCGGCCAAGCGCCGCCATGGCATCGGAAAACGCGCCGACACCGGGCAGGATCAGGCCGTCGGCCAGCGCCAGCATGTCGGGATCGGCAGTCACCCGCGTATGGACGCCCAGCCTGGCAAGGGCGAGCTCTACGCTGCGGAGATTGCCCGCCCCATAATCCACAATGGCAATCAAATCCGCCTCTCTCCTTCCTCACGGGGCCTCCCGGTCCGGGGCACCTCCCGGCGTCCGGCGGTTTCTCCCTATAAAGAGAGCTCCGCTTTCCCGTCCCTGCCGGTCAGGAAATCCACCCGACAAAAAATACCTTTTTATTTTACCATCCTTCCCGTCATGGGTCAAGCACAACTTCCGGTTCCAACCGCCTTTTAAATTCTGCCCTCCACCGCCGTTTTCCGATTGGCGGCGGCGTTTCACCGACGCGAAGACTGTTGAATGCCCTTTTTGTCCTTTTGGCCGAACACCCAGTTCCGCTCCACCTGAAAGCTGAGGACGAAGAGCAGCAGATCCACGGGGATTTTCAGCGCCACCTCGCTGATTTTGAACCAACTGTGGAGAAAGTAGACGCCAAAGGCCGAACCGGCCAGCACCACGAGGCAGATGGCGTAATACCGGGTGAGCGCCGGGACACTGCGTTCCTTGTACTGAAAAACCTGGTTTTTGTTGGTCAGGAAGTTAAACAAAGAGGAGACCAGCCGTGCTCCCAGCGTCGCATAAAAGATATAGAGCTGCGGAGCGCGGTCCTCCAGCAGATAGACGAACAGCGCAAACAGCAGGATATCCAACAAAAAAGAGGTCAGCGAAGACAGGATAAACCGGGTGAAAACCGAATAAACCCGAACGGAATCGAGCAGGGGATTGAAATGAGAAGAGCGGTTTTCCTCGATGTACACGGTTTCGATCGGCACCTCCCGGATCGGGATCTGCCGCTCATCCGCTTCGATGAGCATGTTCATTTCATATTCGAACCGCTCCCCCTTGACCGGTAGAAAAGCCTCCATCAGCCGCTTCGACATTCCACGCAGGCCGGTCTGGGTATCTGAGACCTTCAGCCCGCAGAGAAAACTGAACACCCGGCGGGTCAACTGGTTTCCAAACCGGCTGCGGGCGGGCACTCCGCTCTCGTTAAAATCGCGGCATCCCAGGATCAGGCTGTCCGGGTGATCCAGGAGCGCCCTGGCACAAGCCGCCACATCCTTTGCTTTGTGCTGCCCGTCGGCGTCCACGGTCACGACGCCGGCACAGGCGGGATAGGTGTTCAGAATATACATGAAAGCGGTTTTGAGTGCCCGCCCCTTTCCCAAATTAATGGGATGCCGCAGCAATTCGCAGCCGCATTCGCTCTTCACCCGGGCAAAAACGGGAGCCGTTTCTTCACGGCTTCCATCGTCCAGCACCAGGATCCGTGTAAAGCCCTCCTCCCGAAGGCTGCGGACGGTCGAGAGCAGTTTATCGTCCGGATTCAGCGACGGGATGAAAACAATCACATCCTTTAGATATGACGGACGGCCCTCGTCGGTCATGGCCCTTCCACTTCCTTTCGTCTGGCGGCCCGGCCCACATCCCGGCTGCCTGAACCTTTGGATTCAGTGTAGCACGGTTTCGGCCATCCCGCAAGATCCCCCGCTGCTCGTGCCGCTTCAAATCATAAGCCCCTGGCATCCAATGGGCGCCTTGGAACTTCATCACACCGGAGCTCTTCTTTTATACAGAAAGTCCTATGTACGGTTATAATTTTATAAAATGATGCCCCCCAGACTCCCGGGGCCCCGGGCCCCCTTGTTATATGAACGTCGGTTCAGGAGATGCCGTACCCGTCGATTTTTATGAAGAGAAAATCGGCAAATTCTCCGGGGGCCTGGGGGCAAAGCCCCCGGCGTCTCTTTGCGTCCTTTCTCCACGCGGAGAAAGGACGTGACCGCGCATTGGATATCCCTTTTCATTAGGACAGCGTTTTATATGCGCGGACAAACTCCAACACGCCCTGCAAAAACGGGTCTGGCCTGCGGGCCCCTTCTTTACACAAAGAAAGGGGGAAAAGAAGCGCCAGGGGGAGCCCCTCCTGGACCTTCCCCAGGTATTTTGATTTTTAGGGCCATTGTGGGACACCACAATGGCCGGTGACCGGCCCCAGTGCCCGTCCGTATAGAGGGCCCTTCAGGGGTCGGTCCGGAGTTCTTTTTAGGAAAGCCGGCGGGTACGGAATCTTTTGAACCAACGCCCATACATAAAGGGGCTGCCGCCCCGAGGGCTTGGGTGGCTATAAAATCATAGGTTTCTCATCATAAAACCCGACGGGCTGCCACGCGAGGAGTTGCTTTACGCCTCCGCCGCCCCGAGAGCCGCGGCGGCGAAGAGGGTGGCGGTCGAGCGGGTGATATCCTCCGCCTGCTGCCAATCCATCGCCGCGATGTTGAACTGCTCCATCTTGTCGTGCAGGGCCTTGGCCTCGGCCGATATGGCAACCGCCTCTCCGAGCAGCTCCCGGGCGGCCCGCCTGTTGAAGGAGAGGAGCTGGCGCTTGAGCCGGAGCTTCTCCGCGTCGGTGAAGCGGGCGGCGTGAATCCGGCGGTAGACGGGGAAGTCCGCCTTATGCCAGGGATTCGACGTGGTAAATCCCAGTCCCAGCGACGGGACAAGGAGGTGCTCGATTTTGTCATAGGGGGCGAGCGGGCAGGCACAGGTGATGATATCGAGACCCGCGGCGAGGGCGCGCTGGCGCAGCTCGGTAAAGAAGAGGCGGGAAGCGGCACCGTAATCATCCTCCACCGCATAAATACGGGGACACAAAGCCTGCAGGGTCTCGTGGAAGGTGATCAGCCCGTCGGGGGTGACGGCGCTGAGAAAACGCCGTTTTTCCCGTCCGGGCGTCTCGGACAGGGGACCGAATTCCCGGGCCGCGATGCGGGCCGCACAGCGGACGGCTTTGGCGTCGTCGGTACATTCCGCGGCGATGCGGGTGCTGTCCCCAATCAGAGAGGCCGCCGCGCCCAGAAATTTGCGGCAGCGGGCGTGCATGGCTTTGTTGGCGTCGGTGGCAGCGATGACGGCCGGAGCCTGGCGGTGGAGGAGAGCGGTGTCCATACAGCTTGCCAGAGGGATGATCTGTTCCACCGCTCCCCAATAGGACGGTTCGATGACATGAGGGGCGGTACCGTCCAGGATGCACATCTTCATGGCGGGGAAAAGCACCCCGTCGAGCGAGTTCGGGTCGGAAGAGCAGCAGATGACCTCCGCCTCCTGCCCCAGGTCAGTCAGCTTATCCAGCACGGCCCGCATCAGGGACGATTTTCCCGTGCCCGGCCCGCTTTTGATGATGTAGGCCTGCCATCCGTCCTTGGCGTCGTACAGGTCGTCTATGTATCCCACAAAGCCCCCCGGCGTATTGGCCCCCAGAAAGAAACGGACCGGCGCGTGAATTCCCGACATGGTCATCCCTCCAGCGTATTGTTCGGCAGGAGGCCGCGGTATCGGCTGCGGCTCCTGGCCCCTACTGACATGGTATTCCGAAAGGGAAAATGGGTGACAGCTTTACTGGAAATACACAGCAGTTCGTCTGGATAAACCGCATCTTTTGACAACGAAAAAGCATAAACGGCCCATTGAAAGGGGCGGACGGGTATGCTAGAATGGACACGGCGGTTCACCGCCGACCATTCAGACGAAAAATGGAGGGAAAATACATGGAGATGCGAGGACCTCTGAAGGGCTGGAATTCCTGGAACACCTTCGGCGCCAACATTAACGACGCCCTCATCCGGGAATCGGCCGAGGCCGTGGCAAAAAGCGGACTGAAAGACGCGGGTTACGATTATATCGTCATCGACGACTGCTGGTCGCTCAAGGACCGGGACGCGGACGGCCGACTGGTCGCCGATCCGGCTCTCTTCCCCCACGGCATGAAGGACCTGGCCGACTACATACACAGCCTCGGATTCAAGTTCGGGATGTATTCCTGCGTGGGGACCAAAACCTGCGCGGGCTATCCGGGCAGTTTCGGCCATGAGTTCCAGGACGCGCAGACGTTTGCCGACTGGGGCGTGGATTTCCTGAAATACGATTATTGCTACAAACCGGATTCCATTGACGGGCGGCTGCTCTACAACCGGATGAGCATGGCGCTCAAAGCCACCGGCCGGGACATCGTTTTCAGCGCCTGCAGCTGGGGCGCGGACGATACCGCCAAATGGATCCGTTCCACCGGCGCGGATATGTGGCGCTCTACGGGGGATATCGTGGATTCCTGGGCCTCGGTCAAATCGCTGTTCGGGCAGCAGCGGGACATCCTGCCCTACGGCGGCCCCGGCTGCTATAACGACATGGACATGCTGATCGTCGGCATGAACGGCAAGGGCAATGTAGGCATAAACGGCTGCACGCTGGAGGAATACCGCACCCATTTCACCCTGTGGGCCTTCCTGAGCTCCCCTTTGATGCTGGGCTGCGACGTCCGTACGATGGAGGATCCCATCCGCGACATGCTCACCAACCGCGAGGTCCTCGCCATCCATGCGGATGCGAAGTGCCAGCCTTTTCCGGCCACCAAGTGTATGTGGGGGGACGACACCCTCGCCTGGGCCAAACAGCTTTCGGACGGCGGCTACGCTCTCTTGTACGCGAATATGACCGACAACGCCCAGCTCATCAACACCAACTGGTGGGATCTGGGTCTTCCGCCCGCCTCCGGGTTTGCCTTTGCCGTGCGGGATGTCTGGGCCGGGGAGGATCTCGGCGTATTCGAGGCGGACTGCCCGCTCTCGGTCAAGCCGCATGAATGCCGCTTGCTCCGCCTCTCGATCGTCCCGAATAAGGGTGCCAAGGCGTGAACGAGCCGCTTTGCGCCCGGTGCGGCCGTCCTCTCGGCGTCTACGACATCGGCGCGTATAAAAAGCTGGTCAACCGCGGCGCTGACGCGGGGTTCCTCTGTATTCCGTGCCTTGCCGGCCACTTTTCCTGCAGTGAAACCCGTATCCGGGAGAAGATCCGGGAATTCCAGCAGATGGGGTGCACCCTCTTCCCGCCTCTCGACGAGGCTTGACACCGCGCGTCTTTTCATTATAATGAAAAGACAGGCATGACCGGCCTTTGCCTGGAAAGAGAGGCGCCGAAAATGGACAAAAAACGGATCGAGGCGGCCGTGCGGGAACTGCTCGCGGCTATCGGGGAGGATCCCGACCGGGAAGGCCTCCGGGAGACACCCCGCCGTGTGGCCGATATGTACGGTGAGGTTTTTTCGGGGCTGGAGGAGGATCCCCGCCGGCATCTGAAAATTTTCAACGAGAATCAGCACGACGAAATGGTGACGGTGCGGGATATCCCGCTCTATTCCATGTGCGAGCACCATCTCCTCCCCTTTACGGGTGTGGCGCATATTGCTTACATTCCCCGGGACGGGCGGGTCATCGGGCTGTCCAAGCTGGCCAGGATCGTCAACAGCTTTGCCCGGCGCCCGCAGCTCCAGGAGCGGCTGACCGCCCAGCTCGCGGATTTCCTCGAGCAAGAGCTCAATCCCCAGGGGGTGGCCGTCATCATCGAGGCGGAGCACCTCTGCATGACCATGCGGGGGGTGCGCGCGGCCGGATCCCGGACCCAGACCTCCGCTCTGCGGGGGCGGATGAAGGCCGATGCCCGCACCCGTACCGAAACCCTGTCCCTTCTGACGGGACGCTGACTTACTCCCCCAAAAGCTTTGGCTCGTCCGGAGCGATACAGTGTCATACAAGAACCCGGGTTGCTTCATCGCAACCCGGGTTTGCCGGTCTGCGGAAAGGCGGCATGGAGAGCCCGGGTTCCCAATGACGGAAACCCGGGCTCTCCGTGTGCGTCCTTATTCTCCGTCCGCGTCGTCTGTCCCCCCAAAAAAGTCCCCGGTTCCTTCAGACGGCTTCCAACGGAACCGACGGCCGCAGCCCTTTTATAAATCCAATGCCGCCGTTTCCTGCGGTAAAGGTTTTGAACCGCCATGCTGCCGCTTTACGTCCAGGCAGCTTCGTCTGCGCTATGGTCATAAACCCATATATGGCCGCGGCCTTTCATCTTTTGGTATATGCGGCTTGGGGGCCGAACGGCTATCGGACCGCCTTGAGCAGCACCGTGTTTCCCCACTGCCGGACAAGCTCGACACGGGAGAACCCTCCCGCTCGCAGAGTCTGGATTTCATGCTCCCTTGTCAGCGGCGTATCATAATGAAAAAATCCGTCGTCCGGCAGCCCCTGTTCCCGTTTCAGCCGGGAAAACTCGGAAAAACACAATCGTTCCTCGTCCTCGCTGCCGGCCATATAGTCGGTCAATATAAAATATCCGCCGGGCTTCAGGGAATCCCGCAATTTCCGATACAGTGGGATTTTCTGCTCCTGTGTGAAATGATGCAGAGACTCCACCGAAACCGCCGCGTCGAACTGTCCGGAGCCGAAGGGCAAGTCAAAATAGGAGCCCTGGATGAGGGTCAGCCGCTTTTTCGGGAATTTGGCGCGCAGCTTTTCCAGCATGCCCGGCGCCAGATCGATACCGGTCACGGCAGCGTCGGGGTTCCGTTCGAAATAGGCGTCGAGCTCCAGGCCGGTGCCGCATCCCAGGTCGAGCACCTCGCAGCCGGCCGCCATGGGCAGCAGCGAGGCGGTGAAGGGATAGAAAATTCCCGCGGATTCGATACAGGTCAGTTGATGCTCCTCATATCCATCCAGGCGGGAATCGAAAAACGCATCCATACGTTCCAGTATCACAGGCCCTTGCTCCTTCCGGCATCAGGATGTTTCGTCATTCCCCCGGGGGCCGTCCAGCAGCTCCGCGGTCATCCGGCGGTAGTCGTTCAAAAAGCGGCGGGTCAGTTGAAAGGGGGCGGATTCCTCATAGGATATGGCCCTTATCCCCGTTTCATCCAGTTGGTAGATCCGGCTGTGTGGGTAGGCGAGCAGGATGGGGGAATGGGTCGCGATAATGAACTGGCAGCCCTCTTCCGCAAGCTGATGCAGACGGGAGAGCATCGCCATCTGCCGCAGCGGGGACAGAGCTGCCTCCGGTTCGTCGAACAGATACAGGCCGTCCCGCCCCAGGCGGTTCTGGAGCAGGGCAAAAAAGCTTTCGCCGTGGGAACATTCGTGGAGGCTGCCGCCATAAATATCCAATATATGCGAGGCAAAGGGATAGCCTTCGTCGAGATCCTCCAAATAAGACGCGACATTATAAAAGCTCTCCGCCCGGAGAAAATACCCGTCCCGCGGGGAAAGAGGGCCGTTTTCGGCCCGCAGATACCGCCACAGCCCGGAATGGGTGGCCCGGGTCTCGAGCTGAAAATTCCGTCCCCCGCCCTCGGCACAGAAACCGCACACGACCGCGACCGCTTCCATCAGGGTGGATTTGCCGCTGCCGTTTTCCCCCACAAGGAAGGTGACCTTTTCGTGGAACTCGAGGGTGTCCAGGCTGCCCAGGGCTGGAATAGAGAAGGGGTACCGGGAAAAATCCGGTACCTCCTCCCGCTCGAGCCGTATGGATCGGAGGAAAGGCCGTATCCGCATGACGTGCTCCCCCTATTCGCCGTTCTCCTCTGGCGGGATTCCGTTTCCGGATGCGGTCCCCGCGCTGATCCTCTGTTCCTCTTGGCGTTTCCGATACTCGATGAAATCCTTGACGAGCATCTGCACCATGGCCATGAACGGCACGCCGAGGAAAATCCCCCAGAAGCCAAAGAAGCCGCCGCCGATGGTGATGGCCAGCAACACATAGATCGCCTTGATTCCCACCGAATTGCTGACAATCCGGGGTTGGATGATGTTGCCGTCGATCTGCTGCATGGCAAGAATGTAGATCGCGACGAAAACCGCTCCGTAGATGTTGCCGGAGAGCAGCGCCACCAGCACGCAGATCACCCCGCCGATGATCGCCCCGAAATAGGGGATCATGTTCATGATGCCGAGCATCATGCCGAGCACAGGCGCGTTGGGCAGCCTGGCGATGAGCAGGCCGATGGTGGCAAGCACCCCGACAATACAGGCGTCGATGGCCTGGCTGTAGAAATAGCTGTAAAAGATTTTGGTGATCTTATGGGCGTAGATGCTGCAGAAGGTCATGCCCCGGGGTTTGATGACCAGCCCCGCCACAGCCTTGACCGCCCGGATCAGGGATTCCCGCCCGAGCAGCATATACACCGAGATGATGAGCGCCATGAAGATATCCAGCAAGGAGGTGGTGAAATTGAGGATCCCCTGGAAATAGGAGAAAATCCGGTCGGCCGTCAGCTGGCTGCTGATCCAGGTGTAGATGTCCTTGATCCGCTCCTCCAGGTGCAGATCTTCCAGCAGGCCGCCCTCCTTGGTATATTCGGCCAGGAATGCCATGACGTTGTTATAATATCCCGGCACCGCCGAGACGAAGTCCATGATCGCGTGGTAAAGGGCGGGGAGCGCCAGATACCCGATTAAGGTGAGCAGCCCGAAGAGTAGCAGATAGACGATCACCACCGACACCGGCCGGGCCAGCTTATGCATGATCGGCTTCCCGGAACGGCGGAACAGCCCTTCGATCTTATTGCACGGGCCATAGAGCAGAAACGCCATGCCGAAGCCGATGACAAACGGGCTGAGGATCCCCATCAGCTTGGAAAAGAACCCCCCGATTTCGACGATGTTGTCGAAGGTCTTGTATACCGCGATGACCGCCACCGCGAGCAGAAACAGGGAGAGCCACTGGGCGATGCCTTTAAAGCGTTTCATACGCCGCCTCTTTTCCTAGCAGATTGGGTGTGCCCCGTTACACCGACAGTATACCAATTTCACCCTGTAAATACAAGGGAAGAATTTATGAAGATAGCGCCAGCGGGGACGGATAAGACCGGCGGGGGAAAGGGCGATTTCCCCCGCCGGTCTTTCTCTGTCCTGGCGTTTTCAGTTGAACGCGTCCCGCAGCTTATCGAAAAAGCTGCGGCGTTTTTGATAGTTTTTGTCCCCGAGCGACTCTTCAAACGCGTGCAGGAGCTTTTTCTGCTCAGAGGTCAGGTTTTTGGGTACCTCGACCGTCACCCGGACCACCTCGTCGCCGCGTCCCCGTCCGTTGATGTAAGGGAACCCCTTCCCTTTCAGGCGGAAAGTCTCGCCGGGCTGGGTACCCTCCCGGACGGTGTAAGGCACATTCCCGTCGAGCGTGGGCACCTGCACCTCCGCGCCCAGCGCCATCTGGGCGAATGTCAGGGGCAGCTCACAGTGGACGTCGTATCCCTCCCGTTCGAACACGGGATGGGGCCGGACCGCGACCTGGATTTCCAGGTCGCCCGCGGGCCCGCCGTTTGTCCCCGCGTTGCCTTTGCCCCGGATGGTGATCACCTGGCCGTCCGCGATACCGGCCGGGATATTGATCCCTACTGAAGAGGGGCGGCGCACCTGCCCGGTGCCGGAACAGGTGGAGCAGGGCTTATCGATAATTTTTCCCTTTCCGCGGCAGCGGGAACAGACCGACTGGGTTTGGATAACCCCGAAGGGGGTGCGCTGCTGGCGGCGCTCCTGTCCGGTGCCGTTACAGGCCGGGCAAGGCTTCGGCGCGCTGCCCTTGGCGGCGCCGGAGCCGCGGCAATCGGAGCAGGTGTCCACCAAACGGACATCCACCTGCTTTTTACAGCCTCTGGCCGCTTCCTCAAAGGAAATGACCACCGAAGCCGACACGTCGCTGCCCCGCCTGGGGGCGTTGGGATTCGAACGGCGGGCACCGCCCCCTCCGAAGAAGGAGGAGAAGATATCGCCGAGGTCGATATCCATACCGTCGAAGCCGTATCCCTGATATCCGCCCGCACCGAAATTCGGATCCACGCCGGCGTGGCCATACTGGTCGTACCGCGCCTTTTTCTGGGAATCGGAGAGCACTTCATATGCCTCATTGACCTCTTTGAAGCGCGCCTCCGCCTCTTTATCCCCCGGGTTCAGGTCGGGATGGTATTTTTTCGCCATCTGCCGGTACGCCTTTTTTATCTCGTCCTCTGAGGCACCCTTGGCGACGCCGAGCACCTCGTAATAATCGCGTTTATTATCCGCCATGTGTGACCACTCCATCCAGACACAGGCAAAGAGTCAGCCGGATCCCCGGCTGGCTCTTTGCACAAGTGCAATCCGAAATTTTCATCTCCGGCCGGCTCAATGGACCTCTCCGTTGTAATAGCCGTCGCCGCCGTTTTCCGGAGGAGGCGTCGTGCCATCGCCGGCGGGAGCGCCGCCGTCCTGAGGCGCCGCGGCTTTATATACCTTTTCGGAGACCTCATAAAACTTCTTCATCAGATCGTCCTGCTTCTGCTTGATCTCCTCGATGTTGTCGGACTTGTTGGCTTCTTTGAGAGCCTCGATCTTGCTTTGCAGCTCGGTCTTGTCGGCTTCCTCCACCTTGTCGCCGAGATCGGTCAGGGCCTTTTCACACTGGTACACCGCCTGATCGGCGCCGTTGTGAACTTCGACCGCCTCGCGGCGCTGTTTGTCCTCGGCCGCATACTGCTCGGCCTCCTTGACCGCCTTATCCACGTCCTCCTTGGACATATTGGTGTTGGAGGTGATGGTGATGTGCTGCTCCCGGCCGGTGCCGAGGTCCTTGGCGCTGACGTTGACGATGCCGTTGGCGTCGATATCGAAGGTGACCTCGATCTGCGGTACACCGCGGGGGGCCGGGGCGATACCGTCGAGATGGAACACGCCCAGGGTCTTGTTGTCCTTGGCGAATTCCCGCTCGCCCTGGAGCACATGCACCTCGACCGAGGGCTGATTATCGGCCGCAGTAGAGAAGATCTGGGACTTTTTGGTCGGGATGGTGGTATTCCGCTCGATGACCTTGGTCATGACGCCGCCCATGGTCTCGACGCCCAGAGACAGGGGGGTGACGTCGAGAAGCAGCAGTCCCTTGACCTCACCGCCGAGCACGCCCGCCTGCAGCGCGGCGCCCATGGCGACGCACTCGTCGGGGTTGATGCCCTTGAAAGGTTCTTTGCCCATGAATTTCTGAATGGCCTCCTGCACGGCAGGGATCCGGGTGGAGCCGCCCACCAGCAGGACCTTATCGATCTGGGACGCCGACAGGCCGCTGTCGGACAGGGCCTGCTTGACCGGGCCCATGGTGGCCTCCACAAGGGGCGCGGTCAGCTCATTGAATTTCGCACGGGACAGGGTCATATCCAGATGTTTCGGCCCAGTCGCGTCGGCCGTGATGAAGGGCAGGCTGATGTTGCTCGAAAGGCCGCCTGACAGCTCGATTTTCGCCTTTTCGGCGGCTTCCCGCAGCCGCTGCATCGCCATCTTGTCGTTCGAGAGATCCACACCGGTATCGGCCTTGAAGCCCGCGACCATCCAGTCCACGATCTTCTGGTCGAAATCGTCGCCGCCCAGGCGGTTGTTGCCGGCGGTGGCAAGGACTTCCTGGACGCCGTCACCCATCTCGATGATGGACACGTCGAAGGTGCCGCCGCCCAAATCGTAGACCATGACCTTCTGGTCCTTTTCTTTGTCGATACCGTAAGCGAGGGCCGCGGCGGTCGGTTCGTTGATGATCCGCTTGACCTCCATGCCGGCGATCTTGCCCGCATCCTTGGTGGCCTGGCGCTGGGCGTCGGTGAAATAGGCCGGCACCGTGATGACCGCCTCGGTCACCTTGTCGCCCAAATAGGCTTCCGCGTCCTGCTTGAGCTTCGAGAGGATCATGGCGGAGATTTCCTGGGGAGTATAGTCCTTGCTGTCGATCTTCACTTTATAACCCGTGCCCATCTCCCGCTTGATGGACGAAATCGTCCGGTCGGGATTGGAGACAGCCTGCTGCTTGGCGACCCGGCCGACAATCCGCTCGCCGTCTTTTTTGAAGGCCACCACCGAAGGGGTGGTGCGGGCGCCCTCCGCGTTGGGGATGACGACGGATTCGCCGCCCTCGATGACCGCAACGCAGGAGTTGGTCGTACCAAGGTCGATACCGATAATTTTTGCCATATTTATTACCTCCAGATGTTGTAATCCCATATATTGCATCGCCGGATGAACGGCGGGATGCGGCTCATGTCAGATAGGCCGGGACAGGCTAGTTGGCCACTTTGACCATGGCGGGACGCAGCACCCGCCCTTTATAGCGATATCCTTTTTGGAATACCTCCGTGACCGTGTCGGGCTCGACGCCGTCGGCATCCTCCCGCATGACCGCGTGATGCAGTTCCGGGTCGAAGGGCTGGCTCTCCGCCGGGATCTCCTCGAGCCCCAGGCCGGCCAATTCCTCATGGAACTGGCGGATAACCATATCCACGCCCTTTTTGTACTCTTCTCCGTCAGGCGCAGCTGCTGCCCGTTCCAAATTGTCAACTGTAGGGAGCAGGGCTTTGAGCATTTCGCCTCGGCTGAACTGGCCGAGCTGTTCCTTTTCCTGCTCGGTACGCCGTTTGTAATTGGCGTATTCCGCCAGCATGCGCTGATATTGATCTTTGGTCTCGCCAAGCTCCTGCTCGGCTTTCTCCAGTTTCTCTCGGAGCTCCTTCAGCCGGGCATCGTCTTTCTCGGGCTTCTCCCGTTTCGCCTTCCTGGCTTTCTCCGGTTTTCCCTCCGAGGGTACGGCTTCAGCGGCCGCTGGAGCCTCTTCGGCCTCAGCAGCCGGCTTCGGCTCCTCGTACGTCTTGGTTTCGTCCATGTCAAAACATCCTCTCCGCGGCGTCAGCCGTCTTTGTTCAGTTCTCCCAACAGCCGGCTGACCGTCTGCGCGAAATATTCAATCTGGGGAATCGTCGCGGCATAGTCCATCCGCAGGGGGCCGATGATGCCGATCGAACCGTCCGCCATCCCCCCCTGGGAATATCCGGTGATGATAATGCTCGAGCCGTCCAGCTCGGGGCGCGGGCTCTCGCTGCCGAGCACCACCCGCAGCCCGCCCGAATGAGCGGTCAGCATACTGGCGAGCAGGTCCCTCTGTGACAGGAAGGATAGAAGGGAACGGGCCCGTTCCAGCTCGTAGTCGGGATGCTGGAGCAGATTCAGCTGCCCGGAAAGGAGCACCTCCGCCTCGGCCGAATCCTGAACCAGCTCCACGAAAGCCGTAAGCGCCGGGGCACAGGCCAGGCCGTATTCCCCAAGCGCGACCAGCAGACTCTGAACCTGCGCCAGCCCGACGTCTGCGAGAGGCTGATCCAGAAACTCCGCGTTCAGTGTTTTCGACAGCCGATCGAGCAGCGGGCCGTCGGCCTCGCACTCAAAACGGCACAAACGGCTGCGCAGCACACCCGAGCTGGTCATCAGGAGCAGCGCCGCGCTCCTGGAACCGGAACGCATGACTTCGATGCGGCGAATGGTGGAACCCTGCTGGTCAGGGGTGGTGGTGACCGCCGCACAACCGGTGACGGCGGCCAGTGCCTGGGAGGCCACCTCAATGAGCCGCTCCGGGTCGCCCGCAGCCCCGGCCAGCATATCCTCGATCTCCCGGCGGCGTTTTTCCGACAGTGTCTGCCGCCGCATGAGGGAGTCGATATACAGCCGGAACGCCCTGGCGGTAGGGATACGCCCCGCAGAGGTATGGGGCTGTTCGAGATAGCCGGCCGCCGCCAGATCCGCCATATCGTTGCGGATGGTGGCGGAGGACACCGCGTTATCGAGCATTTCCACAAGCGCCTTTGAGCCAACCGGCTCGCCGGTTTGGATGTACGCATCGATGATGGCGGCCAGGATTTTCTGTTTGCGCTCACCCAGCTCCATGACCATCTTCCTTTCTATATCACCGGCCGCGCGGCCGGACAGGAGGCGGGCTTCAGTGTCAGGGTTTAGCACTCTTGCACTTCGAGTGCTAACATCTATACTCTACCATTCCCCATGCCTTCTGTCAATATTCAAATTGTGAATCTTTTGTTAAAACCATGCGGTTTGTCTATTTTTGTGCGAGAAATCGGCAGAAGAGCCCACTGTTTAAAAATATGCAAGTTGTACATTTATTTGACATGACAATTGTAAATATATACCACAATAGATGGCGCTCCCATTCAAAGTTCGGCAGTTTTGCTTGTTGATAATCTGGCAATCTTTGTATATAATAAAAAGCAGGGACCAGAACCATAGGCCTCCGGAAGGGGTGCCTCTGAAAGGAGTCTGAAAATCATGGCCGATCTGCAAATTCACAATTTCGATTTCAACAAACTCATGGAGTTCGCTTCCACCGCCAAAGGCGATGTATATCTGAAAACCCCTGACGGCGACGTGCTCAACCTGAAGAGCCGTTTGACGCAGCTGCTCGCCCTGTCCAGCGCTATCGACTGGGGAAACATCGGCGAGGCCACCGTTACCTGCAAGAATATGGATGACGAATCCCGTTTGTTCCGCCTGAACCTTTACGGTGAGGACCATGTCGAGGGGAAGTGAAAACCGCCCCTGCATGCTTTTGAAAAACCGCCCGCAGTGGAATCTGCGGGCGGTTTTTCCAGTCCAAAATGGCTGCAACCTTGCTAAGATGCCGTGACATGCTTCGTCAGGAGCGGTCCGGCGTTCTGTTATGACGTCTTTTTCCCCAGGCGGCTTTCCGTTCCGTGGATGATCCGTTTGATATTGGGAATATGTTTGATGACCAAAATCGCCGCAATCAGCAGGGACATCGCGGTGCAGAACCACACCGTCTCGTCCGCCTTGTGATCGACGAACATCCGGAAAACGAAGGTAAACACCGGCAGCAGGGACGCGGCGATGACCGAGCCCAGGGACACCATCCGCCAGGCCAGCACTGCCAGAATAAAAAATCCGAGGCAGATCAGAGCCACCCGCCAATCGAGGATGAGCATCATGCCCAAGGTGGTCATCACGCCTTTCCCTCCCCGGAAACCGAAATAGAGGGGATACAGATGACCGATGATGCAGAAAAAACCCGCCAGATACTGGCCGACCAGCATCATCCCGTCCAGCCCCTGTACGCCCGTGACGGGCGACGCGGAAAGCTGCAGATGCCCCATCAGCCATCCGCCCGCCAGGACCGACAGAAAGCTCTTGAGCAAATCCCCCACGGTGGTGATCAGCGCCGGCAGCTTGCCCTGGGAACGGAGCACGTTGGTCGCCCCGGCATTGCCGCTGCCGTACCTCCGGATGTCATCCTTGGCGAAAATCTTGGTAACGATGATGGCGGAATTGACGCTGCCCAGCAGATAGGCGGCCGCCATGGTCAGCAGCAGGGCCAACCAGCTGTTTTTCAGGAATTCCATGAACAATGGGATTGCCTCCTTCAAAAACGGATGGTTCGCGGCGCAGATGTCCCGCAGGCGAAGAACGGCGGGCGGGCCGCTATTTGGACGCCCCGCCCTTCTCCCCCCGCTCCCGCACGATGAAACGCACGGGGGTGCCCTCCAGCCCGAAGGTCTGGCGCAGCTGGTTCTCCAAATACCGCTGATAGGAATAGTGGAACAGATCCGCCCGGTTGACAAAGCAGACGAAGGTGGGTGGGCGGGTGGATGGCTGGGTCATATAATAGATTTTCAGCCGCCGCCCCTTGTCTGTGGGGGGCTGGACACGCGCTGTGGCGTCGGCCAGGACGTCGTTGAGCATACCGGTAGAAACCCGCATGCTGTTCTGCTCATTGACATACCGGATCACCTCGAACAGGCGGTCGAGGCGCTGCCCCGTCTTGGCGGAGAGGAACACGATGGGCGCGTAAGACATAAAGCTCAGGTCCTCCCGGAGGCTTTTCCGCATCCGGTCCATGGTCTTATCGTCCTTTTCCACGGCATCCCATTTGTTGACCGCCACCACGCAGGCCTTTCCCGCCTCCAGGGCAAGGCCTGCCACTTTGCTGTCCTGCTCGGTGAAGCCCTCCACTCCGTCGATGAGGATGACGCAGACATCCGCCCGTTCCACCGCCATCTGGGCGCGCAAAATGCTGTATTTTTCGATCGCGTCATCCACCCGGCTGCGGCGCCGCAGTCCGGCGGTGTCGATGAACACGAACCGGCCGTGCCGGTTGCTGACCTCGGTATCGATCGCATCCCGGGTGGTACCCGCGATATCGGAAACAATGCTCCGTTCCTCTCCCGCCACGGCGTTGACCAGAGAGGATTTGCCGGCGTTCGGCTTGCCGATGACCGCCACCTTGACGGCGTCGCCCGTCTCTTCTTCCGCCCCCTCCGGCGGCAGGTGTTCAAACACCGCGTCGAGCAGGTCGCCGGTGCCGGTTCCGTGAACGGAGGAGACCGCCACCGGATCTCCGAGTCCGAGATTGTAAAACTCATAGAATTCGGGCGGCACTTCCCCGATCCGGTCGCACTTGTTGACGCACAGCACCACCGGCTTGCCGCATTTTTGCAGCATAGCCGCCACGTCGGCATCGCTCGCGGTAACGCCCGCCTGCAGGTCGGTGACCAGGACGATGACGTCCGCCTGCTCGATGGCGAGCTCGGCTTGATACCGCATCTGCCGGAGCAGCTGGTCATCGGTTTTCGGCTCGATACCGCCGGTATCCGCGAGCAGGAGCGTCCGCCCCCTCCACTCGCAGGGCGCGAAGACCCGGTCTCTGGTCACACCCGGCGTGTCTTTAACAATGGACAGCCGCTGGCCGATAAGCTTGTTGAACAATGTGGATTTTCCCACGTTGGGGCGGCCGACGACCGCGACGACGGGCCTTGCCATACGCGTCCCTCCTTATCAGATAATATTGGTCTGTCCGGATTGTCCCGTTTCATTCAGCGGAGCAGCTCTTGCAGCAGGGCGGCCCCGTCGACAGGCACCACCCGCAGCTCCACACCGAGTTCCCGCTCGACGTCACCCGGCTGGACATCGTCGAGAAAGCGGTCCTTTTCATGCCGCAGCATCGCGTCGGGAATAAGAAGGACAGGCGCCGTCCGGCCTTTCAACTGCCGGATCAGGTCTCCTCCGGTGACGAGCCCCGCCACCGTGATGGTCTCCCCGAAAAACACATTGCGGACCGCCATGACATCCACATGCAGATTATCCCACTTTTTTCCGGCCTCGTCAATAAGCATCCGCAGCAGCGGAGCCGCCGCCACGCCCGTGGCAATGGTCATGCGGGTGCCCTCCGGGGTTTCCTCACAGGCGGCGAGGGCTTCCCGGAATTCTTTAAACAGCAGCGCGGTCAGGCCCACGCCGTTTTCGAGCTGCGCCATATCCTCATAAAACGCCGCCTCAGGAATCGGGCGCCCGGCCTTTAAATAGAACTCGTCCGCCGGAAAAAACACCCGGCTCCCGCGTTCCGCCAGCATCCGGCCGCCAAAGGCTTCGACCGCGTCGATCACGGCCGCGGCCTCCTCTTTCGTGAACAGACGCAGGGGCTCGAGCCCTTCCCGATACTTGGTCAGCCCCACCGGCACGGCCGCCACGCTTTCCACGGCATCCCCCAGGACCGCGAGATCGGCCATGCTGCGTATCAGCTCGTCCCCGTCATTATAACCCGGGCAGAGCACCAACTGGCACTCCAGGCGGATGCCGGCTTCCGCAAACCGCCGCAGCAGGGACAGGCTCTCCCCGGCAAAACGGTTGCCCATCATCCGGCAGCGCAGTTCGGGATTGGTGGTGTGGACCGAGACATGAATGGGGCTGATGTGCATCTCGAGGATCCGGGTCACCTCGTGTTCGGTCAGATTGGTCAGGGTGATGTAATTGCCGAACAGGAAGGACAGGCGGCTGTCGTCGTCCTTGAAATACAGGCTCTCCCGCATACCAGGCGGCATCTGGTCGATAAAGCAGAATACGCATTTGTTCCGGCAGCGGTGCTGCTTGTCCATCAGGTAGGAGGCGAAGGTCAGCCCGGTTTCCCCGCCGGCGTCCCGGTGGAGCCGGAGAACCCGCCGTTTTCCCTCCGACGTTTCGATCACGGCGGTCAGGCAGGGCTCGTCCAGATAGAAGCGGTAATCGAGCACGTCCGCGATTTCGTGGCCGTTGAGGGCCAGCAGCCGGTCCCCAGGCCGGATGGATTTGCGGGCCGCCGGACTGCCCGGCACCACCCCGCTGATCGTCACCGCCATCGGGCGTCCTCCTTTCCCCGTCACAAAAATAGAAGGCGCAACCCCTTGCAGGTTACACCCTCCATTTTGGCACCACACGATTCCTGATATCCAACAGGGTTCCTCCCAGATATCAGGCGTCCTTTTTGACGATTTGTTTGCCGTTGTAATAGCCGCAATTGCCGCAAAGACGATGCGCACGCTTGTATTCGCCGCAATTCGAGCATTTTACGAGCGCCGGAGCCTCGATCTTCCAGACATTGTTCCGTCTTTTGTCCCGGCGCGCCTTGGAATGTTTCCTTTTGGGTACTATCGCCACCGTCAGCACCTCCTTCAACCTACTTGAAGCCTACTCCATCACGAGTGATTCCACTGTCCCAGCGCCTCGAGACGGGGATCGGCGGCCTGCGGCTTGCAGCCGCACAGGCCCTCGTTCTGATCCTTGCCGCAGTGGGGGCACAGGCCCCGGCAGTCCTCGCGGCAAAGGACCTTTGACGGCAGGCTGAGGATCAAATCCGCTTCCACCAGGCTGTCCAGAGGAAGCTGATAGTTGTCCACCAGCACAAACTCGCCGTTGTCCTCGTTATTCAGGGAGGTCACCAGAATATGCTCGACCGGCACAAGCCGTTCGCAGCGGATGTCCCGCAGGCAGCGGTCGCACGCTCCTTCAAACAGATAGCGCGCCTCGGCCCGCAGGCTGACGACGTCGGCGGATACCCGTACTTCCCCCTCCACCACCACAGGATGCGGGAACGGATGGGATCCCCCGATCACGAGCTCCGACAAATCCAGCTCGCAATGCAGGGGCAGGGATTCCTTTTCGCCCATGAACAAGGGCTTGAGTTGCAAAAGCATAATCCACCTCGAGTGTCACGCAGAATATTATATCGGTCCGGGGCAGGTTTGTCAACCACTTTTTCACCGAATCGGCGGCACGGCCCCCCGCACGATATCAAAAGCGCCGGAACGCAGCCCTTCCAGAAGCGTGCGGTTGTCGGTCACCTCGCTGTGAAAGCGCACACCGGTACCGGAAAGGTCGGGGAGCTCGTGATAATCCGAACCGGCGATAGCCGTCAGGCCGTGCTCCTCCGCGTAAGCAGCGGCGAGCCCGTTGTGGCTGTCGTGGCGGGGGTTCCCGTTGAAAACCTCCAGCCCGTCGAGGCAGGAGGGCGGACAGCGGGTCAGGCCGGGACGAAAGGGATGGGCCTGCGCCCACCACAACCCGTTTTCCTTTGCAAAACGGGAGAAAACCTCCGGAGAGAGGGTATACAGCGCCGGATGCGCCTCGAGCAGCGCGGGCGTGGCCCCATAGACCAGGTAATCGTTATTGCTGCCGGCAAAGCGCAGCTCCAGGCCGAGCAGGACGGTCATGCCGAGCACCCCGCCCGCATCCCGGGCCGCCCTCCAGCCGGTGAGATACCGGTCCAGCTTGTCCCGCCAGGATGTATCTGCCGGCATATCACCGAAAAAACCTTCGGTATAATGATCGGTGACGACGATCCCGTCGTACCCTGCCGCATGGTACCGGCGCACCCCTTCCGCCGCGGGCACCCGCCCGCAGGAGCTGACTTCCATGGTATGGAAATGCGTTTCAAAAAAGCCGCCCATTTTGTCCCATCCTTTGCCGTTTCCCCGCAAAAGGACGGGAACGGCGCGGCCGTTCCCGTCCTCCGGTGTGTAGGCTGTCGTCAGATTTCCACCGCGAATTCCGCGATCCGGGCCGGGATGTCGGCCTTGTCTGCGGACACCGACAGCACGAGATTCGTCTCGGTCTTGTCCGAAAGCTCCTTGAGTTTTTCAATGAAAGAGGCGAGCTTATCGGTATCGCTGCCCCCGATTTTCAGCGTGGAATCCACAAAAATGTCGGTGATGTCGTAGTTGCCTGCGCACATGCCGGCGATAAAGCCGTAGAAACTGTCGAAGCCCCTGATCCCATATTCATCGGCAACAGCCAGACGCGCTTTGTGACTGATATCGTAGGTCAGCGTGCTGTCTTTTTCGATGAACACCACATTGCCCTTGGATTCCGCGGTAGCCGCGTTGCACATGTCGATCAGCCGTTTGGTCTTGCCGGACCCTTTTTTTCCGAGGATAAGCGTGATCATTTTGTTTTCCTCCTACCTATATAATAACCGCAAATGAGCGGTTTCTGCCGTCGTTTTCTCACCGGCCCAAACGCTTTTCCAAAGCGGCGCGCTCGTCCTCATATCCCGGCTTGCCGAGCAGGGCGAACATATTCCGCTTGTAGCTTTCCACGCCCGGCTGATCGAAGGGGTTGACCCCGAGCATATACCCGGAAACGGCACAGGCCTTCTCGAAGAAATAGATCAGGTAGCCGAGCTCCTCCTCGCACACGGCGGGGACATGGAGCACGAGGCTCGGCGTGCCGCCGTCGCTGTGGGCGAGGACGGTGCCTTCAAACGCCTTCCGGTTGATGTCGGACATGGTCCGGCCGGTGAGGAAATTGAGGCCGTCGACGTTTTCGGGATCATGGCCGATTTCGAGCTCCCGCTGCGCCTTGTCGAGCAGCACCACGGTTTCAAACAGGACGTTGCTGCCGTCCTGGACGAACTGGCCGAGGGAATGCAGGTCGGTGGAGAAAACCGCGGAGGCCGGGAACAGACCCTTGCCGTCCTTGCCCTCGCTCTCGCCGTACAGCTGCTTCCACCATTCGTTCATCATGGTGTAACAGGGCTCGTAGCTGACCATCATCTCCACCGCACGGCCTTTGCGATAGAGGATATGGCGGGCCGCCGCGTATTTATAGCAGTCGTTTTTCTCGATATCCGGGTCGCGGAGCTCCTCCCTGGCCTTGGCGGCGCCCCGCATCAAGGCGCCGATATCGCATCCGGCCACAGCGATGGGGAGCAGCCCCACCGCCGTCAGGACCGAGAACCGGCCGCCGACATCGTCAGGAACCACAAAAGTCTCGTATCCCTCCCGGTCGGCCAGGCCCTTGAGGGTGCCGCGGGCCTTATCGGTGGTGACGTATATCCGCTTTTTCGCCTCTTCCGGCCCGACGGTCTTTTCCAGATACTCCCGGAACACCCGGAAGGCGATGGCCGGCTCGGTGGTGGTACCGGATTTGGAAATGACATTGATGGACACCCGGCGGCCCTCGCACAGCCCGAGCAGCTCGCTGAGCGCCGTGGAGCTGATGCTGTTGCCGGCGAAATACACGTCGGGGGTGTCCTTTTTCTTCGCGTTGTAATGAGGAGATTTCAAAAATTCAATGGCTGCCCTGGCACCCAGATAAGATCCACCGATCCCGATGGCAATAAACACATCGGTATCCTGGCGGATGCGGGCCGCGGCAGCCTCGATACGGGCAAATTCCTCTTTGTCATAGTTGACGGGCAGATCCACCCAGCCCAAAAAATCGTTTCCCGGGCCCTTGCCGCTTGTCAGCAGCTCGTGGGCGGCGGTCACCTGGGGCTGTATGGCGCTCCATTCATGGTCCCGGACGAACCCGTCCAGGTAGCGGGTTTCCAACGTGGTCGACATGTGCTGTTCCCTCGGCTTTCTTCCTACTTGATGAGTTTATTTTACAATAGATAGGCGCTGAATGCAACCGTCCGAATGTAAATTCTTTTTGACCGGCCGGCGGCATCCCTGTTTATTGTCCCAACCTCTTTGCCTCTTATGCCATCCCATGGGATAATCGTATGATCCATCCATATTTTTCATGCCGGCGGCAGCCGGAACCCGCATATCAAGGCTCGCCGGGCCCCTCCGGGATTCTCCACCGTGCTGCGGCCCTTTTCCCGCGCGGCGGGGCGGCTTCTCCCCGATCTCGCGCAGATTCGCAGATCTTGTGTCCGGACGGCTCCCGTCACAACCAGGCCTTTACGCCAGCGTCCTTCCCAGGTGCCCGTATCCCAGAATCCCAAACGCATACCGCGTTCCCTCCTTGGTCTCCCTCACCGCAAAAACGGAACCGGGTCCAACCCCCGGTTCCGTTTTTCCTCAAGACAGGGCCGCGAGGCTCTGTTCGAGCAGATGCAGTTTATCCCGAAGCCGGGCGGCGTTCTCCCGGGCCCCCGCCACAACGGCCTCCGGCGCCTTATCGGTAAAGGCCTTGTTTTCGAGCCTGGCCAGCACGCCGTCGAGCTGCTTTTGTACGCCGTCCCGCTCCTTTTGCAGCCGGGCGCGTTCGGCCTCCCTGTCCACCAGCTCGTCCATCGGGATTTTGATGGTGGCGTCGGGGGTGACGATGCTCACCGCCCCCGGCAGATCGAAGCCGGAGCCCACAAGAACCTCCGACGCCGAGGCCAGGCGCTGCATAAACGGCGCTCCGTCGGCAAAGGTGGAGGCAAAGGCCGTCTCTACGTACACCTGCGCCTTGCGGGAGGGCGGGACGTTCATTTCGGCCCGCCGGTTGCGGACGGCCCGGATTGCCTCCATCAGCCGTTCCATTTCCTTCTCCTCCTCCGGGAAGGAGAGAGCCGGGTCGAACACCGGCCAGGCGGAAACCATCAGGGCCTCCCCCTCGTGCGGCAGCGCCTGCCAAATTTCCTCGGTGATGAAGGGCATAAAGGGATGGAGCAGCTTCAAAAGCCCCTGCATCACATACAGCAGCACCCGGCGGGCGTTTGCCGCGGCGGCCTCGTCCCCGCCGGACAACCGGGACTTGCACAGCTCAATGGTCCAGTCGCAGTAATTGTCCCAGATGAAATCGTACAGTTTCTGCACCGCCAGGCCCAGCTCGAACTTTTCGAGGTTCTCGGTCACGGCGGACACCAGGGAGTTATAGCGGGAGATGATCCATTTCTCGTCCAGCGTCAGGGTGCCTGGAAGCCCGGGGGCCGCCTCATGCCCTTCCAGGTTCATCAACAGGAACCGGGCGGCGTTCCACAGCTTGTTGGCGAAGTTCCGGGACGCCTCCACCTTTTCGGGCATAAAGCGCATGTCGTTGCCCGGGCTGTTGCCGGTGGACAGGGTAAACCGGAGCGCGTCGGCGCCGTATCGGCCGATGACCTCCAAAGGATCGATGCCGTTGCCGAGGGATTTGGACATCTTCCGGCCCTGGGCGTCCCGCACCAGGCCGTGGATAAACACGGTATGGAAGGGTGCCTGCCCCATTTGTTCGAGACCGGAAAACATCATACGGGCCACCCAGAAAAAGATGATGTCATAGCCGGTGACGAGGGTATCGGTGGGATAGAAGTACTTAAGCTCCGGGGTTTCGTCCGGCCATCCAAGGGTGGAAAACGGCCACAGGGCCGAGGAAAACCAGGTGTCCAGCGTATCCTCATCCTGATGAAGATGCGCGCCGCCGCATTTGGGGCAGGCCGCGGGGGTTTCCCGGCTGACCACGATCTCTCCACAGTCGGCGCAGGCCCAGGCCGGGATCCGGTGGCCCCACCAGAGCTGCCGGGAGATGCACCAATCCCGGATACTGTTCATCCAGTTGTAATACACCTTGTCGAACCGCTCGGGCACGAATTTGGTCTCGCCCTTTTTCACCGCTTCGATCGCCGGCCCGGCCAGCTCCTTCATCTTGACGAACCACTGCATGGACACCCGGGGCTCAATCACGGTATGGCAGCGGTAGCAGGAGCCGACATTATGCTTCATGGGCTCGGTTTTGACGAGATAACCCTGCTCCTCCAAATCCTTCACCACAGCCTTGCGGCACGCGGCCAGGGTCATGCCCCGGTATTTTCCGGCCAGCTCGTTCATGTGCCCGTCCTCGGTGGTGACGGTGATGACTTCGAGGTGATGCCGCAGCCCCACCTCAAAGTCGTTGGGATCGTGGGCGGGGGTAATCTTGACCACACCGGTGCCGAAATCCATCTCCACATAGGTATCGGCCACCACCGGGATGAGCCGGCCCACCAGGGGCAGAATCACGTTCTTCCCCACCAGATGGCGGTACCGCTCGTCGTCGGGATGGACCGCCACCGCCGTGTCGCCCAGCATGGTTTCGGGCCTCGTGGTGGCGAGCTCGACATATTCGCCGGTGGGATTCCCCTGCTCATCGGCGATGGGATACCGCAGATGCCAGAAGAAGGCGTCTTTCTCCTCGAATTCCACCTCAGCGTCGGAAATCGAGGTTTTGCAGTGGGTGCACCAGTTGACGATGCGTTCGCCCCGATAAATGAGGCCCTTTTCGTACAGACGGACGAATACCTCCCGCACCGCCCTGGAGCAGCCCTCGTCCATGGTAAACCGCTCCCGGTCCCAATCGCAGGAGGAGCCGAGCTTTTTGAGCTGTTCCACGATCCGGCCGCCGTATTTTTCTTTCCAGGCCCAGGCGCGCTCCATGAAGCCGTCCCGGCCGAGATCCTCCTTGGTCACGCCCTCTTCCGCCATGGCGGCAACGATCTTGGCCTCGGTGGCGATGGCGGCGTGATCGGTGCCGGGCAGCCACAGGGCTTCATACCCCTGCATCCGCCGCCAGCGGATCAGGATATCCTGAAACGTCTCGTCCAACGCGTGTCCCATATGAAGCTGCCCCGTGATATTGGGGGGCGGGATGACGATGGTATACGGCTTTTTATCCGGATTGACCTCGGCGTGGAAGTAGCCGCCCTTCATCCAGAAATCGTAGATCCGGTCCTCCACCTCGCCAGGATCATAGGTTTTCGCCAGTTCTTTTCGTTCCGCCATGACGGATCTCCTCCCAAACGCCCGCTGCCGGGCTGATTCCGATAGCCTGATGAATTACCGATTATTGTAACACAACCGGTTGCGGCAGGCAAGCCCTTCCGTATGGTATTTTAAGAACCGGCTCCCGATGTCCAGCCCGGTTCCTTTCTGCGGATGCCCTTCCGCCGTTTTCCCCTGTATCCGCGATAAACGCAGGAGGAGCCGCCCCCCCTGAAGCTTCAGGCATCCGTCATGCCCACTAAACCGTATCAACGCGTCTGGTCCTGATGGTCCCGTAGAACCGGGACTTTCCGCCCTTCCGTCCTCGAAGACAACCCGTAAGGGCCGTCCGGACATTAAAAAAGCGCCTGCCACACGGCAGACGCCTTCCTTTTCATCCTAATCAGGCCGACCGTTCGGTCTTTTCCCTGCAAGTGGAAATGCGGGGATTCGCGCCCTCACAGATGCCCTTGGATTTCAGTACATACCCCACCGATTTGAACAGGATCCGGAGATCCAGCAAGACCGAGCGGTTGGCAGCGTATTCGCCGTCCAGCCACGCCTTTTCCTTGATCGTGACGTTGTCCCGGCCGCTGATCTGCGCCAGGCCGGTGATACCCGGGCGGATCGAATTCGCGCCGTTGCGCTTGCGCAGGGCGATCAGGTCGGTCTCGGTGAGGACGACTGGGCGGGGTCCGACAATGCTCATATTGCCGATGAGGACGTTGATGAGCTGGGGAAGTTCGTCGATGCTCAGTTTCCGCAGCGTCTCCCCCACGCGGGAGATATACTGATCGGGGTTTTCCAGCTTATGGGTGGCAACCTCGCGGGGAGCCGCCACATTCATGGTACGGAACTTGAAAACCAGGAACGGTACATTGTTACGGCCCATACGCTGTTGGACAAACAGCGGCTTGCCCTTGGTGTCGAGCGCACATATGACCGAGACCACCAAGAACAGGGGGGATAAAACCAACAGCGCCGCCAGGGACGCCACGATATCAAAAGAGCGTTTGACAAACGCATAAACCCGTTTTTGTTTTTTCGCGCTCCCCGCGTAACCGGAGAGCGGTACAATTTTCTGCATAATGTTGCCTCCTCCAAAGGGGACTATACAAGCAGTCTATCGTCAGAAGTAAGCGATCAAAATCACAGAAAGCGTCCCACTACGCTCTGTTGAACGCATTATACTATCTCATTGAACAAAAATCAAGTTTCATTTTTGTAACTCTCACGAAGTCTGTGGTTAACGCCATCTTTATACAACCGTCTCTTCGCTTTTTTGTACAAACTATATCATTTTTTGCGGTCTCAAGTCGATAAGGGATGCATTTCCGCACGCTATATTTATTGATAATCGGAAAGTATTTCACGATTATCCATCAATCGCTTGACGGACAAGAACGTCGTCCGGGCATACTATGGACAGAAAATCACGAGGAGGTGATGCCTGTTTGTCCCGGTTTTGGAAACGATTTTTTGATATTTTTGCGTCGGCCCTGCTCCTGGTGGTATTATCTCCTCTTTTTCTCGTGATTATGCTGGCGATTTCGGCGGACTCGGCCGGAGGTGTAATATTTAAACAAAAACGTGCAGGTTTATACAGCCGTCCATTTACTTTATATAAGTTCCGGACCATGTACCGCAGCGCCCCGCGGGACGTAGCCACTGCCGAATTGATGGAGGCCGACCGCTATATCACCCCAGTGGGGCGGTTCCTTCGCCAGACCAGCCTGGACGAACTGCCTCAGCTCTGGAATGTGCTCAAAGGCGATATGAGTTTCGTAGGGCCGCGGCCGGTCGTCCTGACAGAACAGACACTATTGGATCTGCGCGCGCAGTGGGAGGCAGACCGGGTAAGGCCGGGCATCACCGGCCTCGCCCAGATAAAAGGACGAGACGAACTGCCCATCTACCGCAAAGCGCTTTACGACCGGTATTATGCCCGGCACCTGTCCTTCCGGCTGGACTGGAGGATCCTGCGGTACACCGTCCGGTACGTCCTCAAACGGGAAGGGATCCGGGAAGGAAGCAGCCGGGCAGTGCGGGTAGCCCACCGCCGTCCTGTCCGGCATAAACCGACCCGAACCCGTAACCGCTGAATAATAGATTATTTAAATGTCATAACAATTCCCTCTAAGCTTCATTTCAGAAAGGCCAAATTGCCCTATAAATCAATAGGGCAATTTGGCCTAAAATAGCATAGGAGGGGACCATATGGAATTTTTGAAAGATATCCTGATCGAGATTTTACGGAGAGAGGCGTGCCGGATGGGAACTCCCCCGCATCGCCGCCCATGTCCATATGACCTGCGTAGCCGTCCTGGAACAGATACGGCTGGTCGTGTCCAACAGAAATGTCCCGGACTTTCCGTGTATAGAGGAAATCCTCCTCATCCTGGAAATATTGGGGCGCGGCGGGGGATCCACCACAATTTTGGATATACACAGGGAAATCCGGGTTGTCGATCCATTCCCTTGATTTTCGGAACGGTTTGGCGTATACTATCACAGGGCGGACGGATTTCCGCTCGTTTTTGCGTCCTCGGCCCTGTCCGGCGGGACCGGGAATCCTGCACGCGGCATCATTTCGGAAAGGATTGACAATATGAGCGAATCTTGTGGACACGACTGCGGAAGCTGTCAGGAAAACTGCGCCGAACGGGATCCTCACGCCAAACTGGGGGAGTTCAGCAGCATCAAAAAAGTCGTCGCCGTGAGCAGCGGTAAGGGAGGGGTGGGCAAATCCTCCGTGACCGCAATGCTCGCCGTCCTCCTCTCCCGCCGTGGGCTGAAGGTCGGGGTGCTCGACGCCGATATCACCGGCCCCTCCATCCCGCGGGCCTTCGGCATCAAGCGCAAAGCCCGGGGCAGCGAGATGGGCATCCTGCCCGAAGAGACCGCCATGGGGATCAAGGTCATGTCCATTAACCTCCTGCTCGAACACGAGGACCAGCCGGTCGTCTGGCGCGGCCCGATCCTGGCGGGTGCGGTCACCCAATTCTGGACCGACGTGGCCTGGGGAGAACTGGATGTCCTGCTCATTGATATGCCGCCGGGAACCGGCGACGTGCCCCTGACGGTCTACCAGTCCCTGGCCGTGGACGGGACCATCGTGGTCTCCACTCCCCAGTCCCTGGTGCAGATGGTGGTGGGAAAAGCCAAAAAAATGGCGGATATGCTGTCCATCCCGGTCCTCGGGATGGTGGAAAACATGAGCTATGCCGTCTGCCCGGACTGCGGCCGGCGCATCGAGCTGTTCGGAACCCCGGAGGGGCTGGAACAGGCCGCCGCGGAAATGGGCGTCCCGCTGCTCACCCGCTTGCCCATGAACCCCGATGTCGCCCGCTTGTGCGACGAGGGGGAGATCGAGCGGGTGGTGTGCGAGGAGATGGAGCCTGCTGCCGACGCCGTGGAACGACTCCTCAAGGAATAAAAACAGACGGGAATTCCCTCTGGAAAATCCGCGTAAACAGGGCATCGCCGGTTATACGGCGATGCCCTGGCCGTACATAGAGTCCGCCGGTAAACTCCGGTGCCGTGCTCTTGCCGAACGGCCGAAATCGCGGTATACTGGAGGTATCCTGAATTTCAGAAAGACGGTGCGGTCTTGTTTCTCTTTTCAGCGCGGAAAATCCTCCGGAAACAGCCGGTTTTGGGAGAACTGCCGGCCGACCGGGATATTTTGTCGGGTACCGTCCGCATGGCGTGGCCGTCCATCATGGAATCTTTCCTGGTCAGCCTGGTGGGGATGGTGGACACCTTTATGGTCAGCTCCCTCGGCGTGTATGCCATCGCCGCGGTGGGACTGACGACCCAGCCGAAATTCATCGGCCTGGCGGTCTTCATTTCCCTGAACGTGGCGGTGTCGGCCATCGTGGCCAGGCGGAAGGGCGAAGGAAACCGCGAGAGCGCGAACAAGGTGCTCCAGCAGGCGCTGCTGATTACGGGCGGGCTGTTGGTGGTGGTCAGTACGCTGTGCGTGGCGTTCGCCGACCCGATCCTCCATCTGGCTGGTTCTCAGCCCGATACCCACCGCCCGGCCGTCACCTATTTCCGCATCGTCATGGGCGGTATGGCGTTCAACGTCGTCTCCATGGTGATCAACGCCGCCCAACGGGGCGCGGGCAATACCCGGATCTCCCTAACCACCAATCTGGTGTCCAACCTGGTCAACGTCGTGTTCGATTATCTTCTCATCGGCGGGCATTTCGGCTTCCCGGCCCTGGGCGTTGCCGGCGCGGCGATCGCCACCGTCATCGGCTCGGTGTGCGGATGCGCGCTGAGCATCCTCTCGATGCTCCACCGGGACAATTTCATCTGCATCCGGGAAGTCAAAAAAATCGGCTTCGACAAAGCCACGGTGCGGGCGATCACGAACATAGGCTCCAGCACCCTGGCCGAACAGGCCTTCCTGCGGATCGGCTTCATGACCTTTGCCGTTATCGTGGCCAGGCTCGGCACCATCCCGATGGCGGCTCACCAGATTGGGATGAATCTGATGAGCATCTGCTTCTCCTTCGGGGACGGGCTGTCGGTAGCCTCGGTCGCCTTGGTCGGGCAGAGCCTTGGGCGAGGCCGGCCCGACCTCGCCCGGGTATACGGCAACGTCTGCCAGCGGTGCGGACTGTTGTTCGCCTGCGGCCTGTCGGTGATTTTCCTCACTCTGGGGCAACGGATATTCGGCCTGTTTTCGGAGGATCCGGCCATCTTGTCCTATGGACGGATGATCATGATGGTGATGATGGTCGAGGTGTTCCTGCAAATCTCCCAGGTGGTCTTTTCGGGCTGTCTGCGCGGCGCAGGGGATACGGTGTTCACCGCGGTGGTGTCGCTGGTCAGCGTACTGGCTGTCCGTCCCCTGATGGGCTGGCTGCTCTGCTATCCGGCGGGGCTGGGGCTGTTCGGCGCGTGGCTGGGGCTGCTGTCCGATCAGTTTGTGCGGTTTTTGATGACCTATCTGCGCTTTGGCAGCGGGAATTGGATGAACCGGAAGGTATAGAGCGTGGCGTTGTTTATGGAAAAGGAGGGGTGTGCCGGCCGCCGCGCGGTCGTTTGAACAATTTAGAAAGAGGGGTCTATTATGAGAGGTCGAAATGTCGGACATGCGCTGCTATGCCTGGTGCTGGCGGTTTCCGTCAGCGGATGCGGCAAACGGGGCGGCAAGACCGCTTCGGTCCCGGAAGCCACGCCGGGCGGGCCGGTAATTGCGGGTAGCCAGCCGGGCGGAACGGCGGACGCGGAAAGCACGCCGGGCGGAACTCAACCGGACGGGAACGAGGCTGAACGGTCTTCCCGGACTCAGATCGTCTTTCCGCCGGATCCGGGAGGCCAAAATACGGAGGATTCGCCGCTTTTCCGTACCGAACCGTTTGCACTGGAAATGGCGCTCCCAGAGGGATGGACGGCCCGGAGGCTCGCGCAGGGGGCGGCGCCGTCGACGGAGATGGAGCTCGTCAGCGGCGGCAAGGTGGTCGGCAAGGCGGATTTCGGACTTGTCGACGCCGCCGCCCCGCTGGACGCGGAAACCGATTACGTCAGCATCTATGCCGATCTGATGCTCGGATCCATGGACAACTGGGACAACGATTACCGCGTTGTGGCAAAGACAGAGGCCGGTTCCACCGCCGTCTGCCGGGAGATGGTCAAGGACACCGGCCCCGAGTGGCAAGGCAGGATGGCAGACGCGCCGATGCGGATGAAACCGGCCATCCTCTCCTATGACGGACAGCGGGGCGTGTATATCGCCGTATCCTTTGAGCCGGGTGCCCTGACCGGAGAGGAATGGCTCTCCGCCGCGCTGAGCGTCCGTATCGGGCCGGCATGAGTTTCGCCGCGATCCGGCGGTATCCAAAACGGGCGGGTTCCTGTTCGGGATCACGCCGCCCGCCGTTTTCGGCGCACACGGTTTTGAAAATAACGGCTCTGCGGAAAATTCCGCAGAGCCGTTTCTGTTAAACGTGACAAATGCCGGCCTGGGCGCGGTTACATGGCCAGGACACCCAGATCGTCCTGCATCAGAATGAGGATCTGTTCCTCCAGCCCCGTCTGCACGTTGACATAGACCAGCACCCGGTCGGGCTCTTCAGAGCCATCGCCCGGATCGCCCGTGCAGGAAAACTCATAGCAAAGCGCCTCGGTCTGCTGTGTCGTGGGAATGAGCGCCAGACGCCCCTCCCCCTGGACGGTCAGATGGGGGCTCAGCCGGGCGCGCGCCTCGGCTTCACCCACCGAGGCCGCGGGCAATACGCGGGCCGTGTGGTTCATCAGATACCCGTTCGCGTCAAAGCTGACGAGCTGCCCGTCATCCATGGCGATGCCGATTTTGATGAGGTCCGGGTAGAGGATGACGCCGTCCTGCACGGCGGCATAGTTGATGGCAAGGACTCCGTTGTTCAGGCTGTAATAGCGGTAGGCGAACTCCCCGAGCCCCGATTCCCGCATGACGGCGTCCCCTCTTTCGAGAGCTTGCTCCAGGGAAAGCTTCGCTTCCCCGAGCGGGCGGGAATGGAGGAAATAAACCACCTTGCCCCCCTGCTTGGAGACGGCGGCCGTAAAGCTGTCTCCGGCAAACTGATAACAAGGCATGCTCCCCCCCGTCTCTCCGGCGAGGCGGATTTCGCTCACCCCGCTGAGCTGTGTCAGTGCATTCCGCGCAAAGCTTTCGGGGAATGTGGATTGCCCCTCGAGCGCCCGGGGCTGCTGCTGGTAGATATGGTCGGAAAAGGGGCCGTCATAGATCATGGTGGGATAGTCCGCCAGCTCCTCCTCCATTTCCAGGAAGCTCTGCTGCAAATCGGGCACAGCGGCTCCGCCCGGGTCGTCCTCCTGCAGGCGGCGGGATACCTCGCCAAAGGACAGGGCCCCGGTGTTCAGCCCCGCCTCCATCTCCGCGAGGCGCACCGTCATGCTGCCGGCATAGGCGGAGAGCTTTTGGAGGGCCGCCGTTTCCTCCTCCGTGATCTCCCCGCCGTCCGATACCCGGTGACTCAGCGACATGCAGAAATTGCCCACCTGAGACAGAAACTTATGGATACCTCCGAGCTCTCCGCCGTCGAGGGGGAGCTGCTCCAGACAGCTCTTGGCGCTGCCGGCCTCCCTCCATAATTTGGAGGCCAGGCCCTGGAGCTGGTTTTCCGTCGTGGCGTAGCGGCCCTTCTGCAGGGTGATGTCCAGGTTGCTGATATATTCGCTAAGCTCGCCGAGCGCGCGTTGATAGCCGTATTCGATGGTGGTGCGATACCGGTTGGCCGCCGCGTATCCGCCGGCCGCCGCAACGGACAGGGCGACGACGAGGGCTGCCGTATAGCTGACCAGCCGGACCATTCCCCGGCGGCTGATGGTGGTCATGGTGTTTCCTCCTGTTTTTGACGAACGATCCGGAAAATCCGTTCCTTTTTCCTTCAAGGATCGCCCGAAATGGGGATTTTCCACCTATACCATATGGAAAATACAGCGGTTTTATGCAACGGCCCCGTAAAAAAGTCCGAATCCTCTTCCAAGAAGTTCCGGGAAAAATGGCAGGCGCGGCGGATATGCTAAAAAAGCGGAAACCAATCCCGCAGTTGAAAGGAGTGCTTGGAGTCATGACAAAAGGCGTTATGGGGTTCATGAAAGGCGTCGGCATGGGCGTAGCCGTCGGCTGCATCGCCGGCGCGGTCGGAAGCCGTGCCATGCATGGGAAAAAAAGCCTGAAGAAAAATGTGGGCAAGGCCCTGCGGAACGTCGGCGAGCTCGTCGACAATGTCACCGGCATGTTCTGAACCGCCGCTTTCCCGTTTTGCGGGACAGCATGAGCTTGTCGGCAAGGCCGGCAAGCTGCTGGACAGGGACGCCGGATCACGGCGGCCGCCAGTATCACCCTGCTCTTGACAAAGGGCGGAAACACGGTGTGTTTCCGCCCTTTGTCGCTTATAAGGGGTGTTTTCGAGGCACATGTCCTCGAAAACAGGGTTCCTGAACTCCCCGCGGCCGTTTGGGCCGTCGACTTCTCTTTTTCGACCGTCTGAGCGTTTACATAACCCGCCTCTTTACTCCCGCGTGGATATCGGGTATACTATGGTTATAAAGATCGGAACGGAAAGCGGGAGACGATGAAAAAGCGGATATGGGGCGTGCTGCTCGCCGCCCTGATCGGGGCCGTGGCGCTGACAGGCTGTTCCGCCACCTATCTGCCCCCTATGGACGATGGAAAAGGCCCCCGGAACGGGGCGACGGTCTTCCAACAGCCCGACGCCGTGCCGGAGATATCGCCCGACGGCGTCAAGGGCGCGGTTACCCAGGCGTACTACACCAACGACGGGCATATGGCCATCCGCCTGAGCCTCTCCAACGGCATGGGGGCGGCCCAGCAGATGCGGTCGATCGAAATCAAGGTGGCGAATGGGGACGGCGTACCGATCGCCGCCGGATACGCTGAGGCGGTGGAGGACGGTGTCGTGCTCCCTCCCGATGAGTTTACGCCCTTTCTTCTGTATATTGCCCCGGATCAGATTCAGATAACCGACGACCCGCTGACCACCCTGTCGTTCGAGATTACCGTCACGACGGCACCCGCATGACAAACCGGCAGCGGGGATCCGCTGCCGGTTTGCTGACGGGCTTCCGGCCAGAAATCGGTAGCCACTCCTGCCGCCGAGATGGGCCGCATACCGAGGGGCTCCCAATTTTTTACAAATAAGGGCTTGCATTTTCCCGTCCGCGCGTGTATAGTGGCCTCATCGGGGCATCCCGGGATTTATCCGGTGACGATAACGGCCAGCAGTTCCAACGGGCCGGATCCGGTGTTGACCACGCCGTGGCCTTCCCCGTCCCGCGTGACTGTGGCGTCTCCCGCGGCGATGGCGGCCGGGGTGCCATTGTCGTCCATCATCCCTTCTCCGGAAAGGACGTAGAAAAATTCCGCCTCCTGTTCATGGATGTGATAGCCGATAGACCCACCGGCAGGAATCGTGATGCGGGAGAACAGCCGCACGGGCGAGGCGTGATCCCGGGGCGAAAACGCGGCCTGCAGGGCGATGATACCCTCGCCGCCTCTCATGTGGGGCCTCTTCTCCACCGGCATGTCGGCAGGATGATGGACCATGTAAAAAATCCCCTTCCCTATTTTTGGTTCCCATTATAGCATATTTTCACGGGAACAGACAGAGTGGTTCCGGCATTCCGCCCGTATATTATACCGGACGGGATGGAACAATACTGGATATGAAAGAAAAGGAGTGTCAGTATGAACAAGTGGATTTGCACGGTATGCGGGTATATATACGACCCGGAGGTGGGCGATCCCGACAACGGCATCGCCCCCGGCACGGCTTTTGAGGATCTTCCGGAAGACTATGTTTGCCCGGTCTGCGGCGTGGGCAAGGATGCCTTTGAAGAAGAAGCGTAAATCCCATATTTCATCAAGCAAAGGGGCGCTGCGGTGCCCCTTTGCTTTTTTATCTGTCCAGATACGACTTTCCTCCAATTCTCATTGATTGTCATGTTCAAAAAACATACAATTCTCTTAGAAAACCATTCAGACTATGGGGGTCTCGGCTCTCTGAGGAAACCGGTCAGCCATCTGCAGATTTATGGCAACCAAAATTCCGGGCACGTGGCCCCTCCTCGTTTACCGTTTGTTTGGGTGTTCCGGCCGAGGAAGGTCTCCATGAAAGAGCCTCTGGCCGGCCTCTGCACACGTCGCCATCCGACTGTAAAACCATACAAGGAGGTCTGTCCATGGAACTACCCGTTACTTTATCTCCGCCCGTTAAGGCGTATCCCGCCTACGGCTTTCCACTGAGCATCCTGTATGCCCGGGACGACCGCTTCGACCCTTGGCTGCTCGGCCAGTTTATCACGGTCGTGGGGGAACGAGGCGGCTACTCTCTGCTCAAAGCCGAATACGACTGGATGTATACCGCAGAAGGGGTGTTCAAGTACCACCGGTACCGCCTGCCTCCGGAATTTGCGCAGGAGAAGGAATCCCTTTGGACGCTGCTCACCGCGATCCTTTCCCACGGGCAATTTATCCTAGGGGTCTTCAATGAAAAATACATACGGGAAAAACCGGCGTACAGACAGAAGGACCAGCTGAACAGCTATATGATCACGGGGTTTGATCCCATTCGCCGCACCTTGTCGCTTTTCGGGAGCACCCGGTCGGAGCCGTATACCCGCTATGCCGTCCCATATACCCTTTTCCTGGAAGCGACCCTCCACGCGGAACTGCCGGATTTAGCGCTCCACATTTTCTCCATGAATCCCGCGTTTATCCCCCGCTTTGACCCATATCGATGCATACGCGGAATCGAAACGTATCTCAGCGGCACCGCTGAGGGATATTCACAGGATGACTGGGCGTGCGGGATAAAGGCATTGGAACACCTTCACCGGCATCTTCCGGAACAGGCCGGCCGGGCGGAGGGGCTGGATCCCGAATTGTTCGGTTTTTTGGCCGAACACAAACAGCTGATGGAACGACGTGTGCGGGCGCTGTTGGAATGGCGCTCGCCGTGCGGCGGCAATGAGACCGTCTGCCGGGGCTATGGGGAAGCCGTCCGGCTGGCCTGTCAGGTGGCGGCCGATGTCCGCGAATGGAACAAAACGCGGGACCGGGACGGGGTATCCCGGTGCCATAAGCATCTGGGAGACCTGATCGAGATGGAAAAACGATGGCTCCCGGCCTTACTGAAGGAGGTGACGCCGGATGCATGAACCCTCTGTTCTGAAAAATCCCTTTACCTACACCCCGCCTATCCGGGGCTATCTGGGGTATGCCTATCTGCTCAGCATCCTGTTTGCTCAGGAAAACCCGCCCTGGCCATGGCTGTATAACCAATATATCGCCATCGGTGCCAGACGGGACTACAGCCGGTTCGAACAGATCGCCACCGATTGGATGGGGGTCTATGAGGGAGCCATGCAGTATTATTTTATGGAACTGCCCGTCGAGCAAGTCGCCGACCCGGATCAAGGGCTGCAGGCCATCCTGTCCCTGCTCCGCCGCGGGTATTATGTGTACGGGGAATTCAATGAACGGTACGTACCCCATACGAGCAGCTATCGCCGGTGGGATTTCCGGCACTGTTACTGCCTGTATGGATACAGCCGGGAACAGCATCTTCTCTTCTCCGCCGCCTACAGCGACGCGCGGCGGTATGAGGAACTGGAAATCCCCTTTTCGGATTATCTGCGCGCCCTCGCCGAAAGCGGCAGGGAAAAGATAACGATCGATTTTTACCGATGCAATCCGGCATTTGTCCCTGTGTTCGATCCGGAGTCCTGCGCTTTCCGTATCCGGGAATATCTGGAATCCCGCCCTTGTACACAAACATACGGCGATCCTCATGAGTATTCGGGGGAGGAATTGCTCTTCGGGGCAAAGGCGCAGCGATATCTGTTATGCTACCTCGAGAAGGTGCGGGAAATGGCAGGAGCCCTGGACCTGCGGTATTTTTATTTCCTGTGGGATCACAAAAAGCTGATGTGGATGCGGATTCAATATATGATGGAACAGGGTTTTCTGCCGGACAAGCCCGTCCTGCTCGGGTATGAGCAGGTGGAGGAACAGGCGGCCCTCCTGAAAGAGATGGCGCTGAAATACAACATCAGCCTGGATTGCGGGCTCAAAAAGCCGGAGCATCTCGTCCAGAAGATGGAAACGTATCTTCAAAATCTGGCCGACAGGGAGGAACGGATCCTGGAGGAGGTGCTCCGTGCGATGCGCCAGCCGCGAAATACCCATTGAAACCCGCTTTGGGGCATGATATCATGAAGGGGAATGGAGAGTGGCGAGATGGCACGTACCTTTAAAGCGTCCGGTGCCCGGCTGGAACTGGATACCGTCCGGGGTGAAATCCGGATCATACGGGACAAAAACCGTGTGACGAAGCGGCATCAGCTGACCGACTGCACCATCCCTTTTTCGGATATTACGGCGATTGAACTCGAGGTTCCCACCTCCGGCCAGCCCGGCCGCATGGTGACGCTCGTACGGGGGCAGCGGCTGCTGAGCCCGGCCGGCGCGGACCGGACCTACTTGGAATTTTACGACTACCCCGCCTTTTACGATGCGACGATGACAATCAAAAACCGTGTCCCCTCCCTCGTGTTGTCCAACCGGGTGGGCAGCGTCCCTTCCGCCGCTTCCGCTCCGCCCGGAGCCGCCGCTCCGAAGAAACCCGACTGGGCGGGGATCCGGGAGCCGCTTGCCCGTCTGGCCGAGCTGGGCGGGACGCCGACGGCTCTGGAGCTGTCGGGAGCCGCGGCGCGGATCCAGGAGTTATCTGGGGCTATCCTGCGGACGGCGGAGGAAAAACCGGAGCAGAAGACGCAGGTGCGGACATTCTTCAACTATTATCTGCCGACTTCGGTCAAGCTGTTCGAAACCTATGCCGACCTGACCGGGAGCGGGATACAGACCGCCTCCGTCACCCGTACAAAAAGAGAGATCGAAGAGGCGGCGGAAGTGCTGGTAAAGGCCTTTGAAAAGGAGCTCGATGGCCTGTTTGCCGCCGATGCGCTGGATGTGGCGACCGATATCCAGGTCTTGGAGGTCAAGTTGTCCCGGGACGGCTTGCTGGACTCCCCTTTTACCGTCGGGGACGGTGAGAAAGGTTGACAGGCCCCCCGCCCCCGGATACAATAGAGGGTAAAGGAGGCGGGGCCCTATGGCGGTCAAAACGCGCAGCACGCGGCAGAAACGGCTGATCCTGTCCATTCTGGAACAGTCCGCCGGACCGCTCACTCCTGCGGAAATCTACCGGATGGCGCGTAAGGAGCAGCCCAACCTGGCGATATCGACGGTCTACCGGAACCTGGAGATGATGCAGGAACGGGGCGAGGTCGTCCGCGGGCAACTGGAAAACGGCGAAAGCTTTTACAGCCCCTCGGGGGAACATCCCCACCGGCATTATATGATCTGCCGGGACTGCAACCGGATGCAGGATCTGCCGGAGTGCCCGCTCGCCCGTTTGGAACAGGAAATTGCCGACACGGCCGGCTTCGTGGTGACGGATCATGTGGTGCAGATCTATGGCTACTGCCGGGACTGCGCGGAAAAGCATGCCTCTCCCCTCCCGCCGTCGCCGGAGAAATCAACATAAAGGAGAACCAGCATGAAACAGGACAGAATCGTCATTTTGGATTTGGGAAGCCGGGACAGCACCGCGACAGCGCGGGCGATCCGTGCGCTCGGTGTTTACAGTGAAATCTATCCCCACGACCTGACGCTGGCCCAGCTGCGCGCGCTCGACAACGTGCGGGGCGTAATCCTCAACGGCGGCCCCAACCGGGGTGGAACCGGGGAGACCGTGAACGTCGGGGCCGAGCTGCTGACCTGCGGCCTGCCGGTTCTGGCCGTGGATTGCCCCCAGGTTACCGGTGTCCCGAGCCTGGACACCTGGCCGGAGGACGCCGGAGCGATGCAGGAGACACTGCGCGCGTTCGTGTTCGATGTGTGCGGAGCCGAGGCCAACTGGAATATGGCCGATTTCATTGAGGATCAGGTCGAGCAGGTGCGGGCGCAGGTCGGGGATAAGAAGGTGCTGCTGGCCCTGTCGGGCGGGGTGGATTCCTCGGTTGTGGCCGCGCTCCTTCTTCGTGCCATCGGGGACCGGCTCACCTGCGTGCATGTCAATCACGGCCTGCTGCGCAAAGGGGAGCCCGAACAGGTGGTGGAGGTTTTCCGCAGCCGGATGAAGGCCAACCTCGTCTATGTGGACGCATCGGAGCGTTTCCTCAGCAAGCTCGCGGGAGTGGCCGATCCGGAACAGAAACGCAAGATCATCGGAGCGGAGTTCATCCGCGTATTTGAGGAGGAAGCCCGGAAGCTGGAGGGGATCGAGTTCCTCGCCCAGGGAACCATTTATCCCGACATCGTGGAAAGCGGCACGAAAACCAACAAAACGGTCAAGTCCCATCACAACGTCGGTGGGCTGCCGGACGACCTGCAGTTCCAGCTCGTGGAGCCGCTGCGGCAGCTCTTCAAGGATGAGGTACGGGCCTGCGGCCTGGCTCTCGGCCTGCCCGAGAGCATGGTGTACCGCCAGCCCTTCCCGGGTCCCGGCCTCGGTGTGCGCTGCCTGGGTGCCATCACGAGGGACCGTCTCGAGGCGGTGCGGGAATCCGACGCTATTCTCCGGGACGAGTTCCAGAGGGCGGGCCTGAACAAGACCGTTTGGCAATATTTCACCATTGTGCCGGAATTCCGGTCTGTCGGGGTACGGGGCGGCGAACGCAGCTTTGAATACCCGGTGATTCTCCGGGCGGTCAATACCGTCGATGCCATGACCGCCGAGGTGGAGGAACTCGCCTGGCCGGTGCTCCATCGGGTGACCGACCGTATCCTCCGCGAGGTTCCCGGCGTCAATCGGGTGTGCTACGACCTCTCGCCAAAACCCGTCGCCACAATCGAGTGGGAATAAATCAAAAAAACCAAAAAGCCAGTAATATCAAGGCTTTTCGGACTTCGCCCCCGTGTTTTGATAGGATTCTACTGAAGTGTAGTTATTCTGCGTTGCAAGTGGTTTGTGGGTAAGAAATAATCGATCAATTTTTACGGCATTCAAATGATCCCAAAACCATATTTACGGATATTAGCAATCTTATAAAAACATCTCAGGCTTATCGGATTTCCTATACAAACAGCGAAAGTGCATTTCAGTTAATCAAATCCATTATAAAATACGGGGGTTATTGTGAAATACATAATTAGAATAGCCAAAAATATATTCTGGCTTTATAAGCCTTATATAAAGTATGGAAAAATATTTGTAATTCTCTCCTTATTATTTTGGCTTATAATCATACCCATCGCTCAACTGGTGGGGGTATTTTTGCCGAGTACCGTAATCAGTTTCCTGGAAACTGAAAGGCCATTTCGTGATGTAGTTCTTTATGTTATTCTCATGCAGCTCATCCTAATGTTTCAGCCAATGTATGAAAACGTTTTTAATATATTCTGTAAAAACAAAATGCTTGCTTTAATTGACGCTCGACTTAAGGCGGACGCTTATAAGCAAGCGATAAAAACCGATTATAAATATATAGACGATCCGGAATATTATGACAATTACACATGGGCCGTCAGCCAGTATTCGGCTCAAGCAGAGCAAGCGCAAAATTTGGTAAATCGCATGTCTTCCTCTGTAATAACGATTGTTTCTATGCTCTCTATTATTGCTATACTCAGTCCACTGGCAGTAATCGTGACGATTATCGGCACAATCATTGAAAATATACTCCATATGATTACGAATTATTTTGACGTTAAAAAAGATGAGGAAATTGTACCCTATGATAGAAAGCTGGGTTATCATCACCGTGTTTTCTATACAAGCAATTATGCTGCAGATCTGAAAAGTACAAGACTAAAGAAATATTTATTAGAGGATTATGATGAAGCGAGCACGCAAAAAATAAACATTATCAAAAAATATGCTGGTAAAATGATCCCCTCTGCATTATCGGCCAACTTAACTTTCTATATTGCTCGTACCTTTGTTATATTAAATATTGCATATGGCATTTTTACCGGAGATATCCCAACGGTAGGTTCTTATATGACAATGATGCTTGCTGTTGAATCTTTAAAAAATGCATTGAATGAAATGTTTTACTATGTAAAAGATGCAAATCGTCTCGGAATGTATGCAAAACGAATTCGTGCTTTTTTTGATGTAAAATCGGATATAGAAACAGATGTTGATAATAAGCTCCCATTACCTTCTGGTGCTTATGCTGTGACTTTTCAAAATGTTTGTTTCTCATATGCCAATGCTCTTTTTGCTATAGAAGATTTTAATCTTGAAATAAAACCAGGAGAAAAAATTGCGGTTGTTGGTGAAAATGGAGCCGGAAAATCCACCTTAGTTAAACTTCTTTTGAGATTTTATGATACCATAAGTGGCCATATACTGATAAACGGAACAGACATAAAAGATTTTAATATAACGGAATTGCGTGGAAAAATAGGCGTCGCATTTCAAGATATGAACATCTACGCCATATCGTTAGCTAAAAACATTATGTTATACAACGAAGCAACTGATGATCAACTACAAAAAATCATTAATAAAATTGGATTAGATAATGTTTTAACAAGAAATGATGCTAATTTAACCACCGAATTAACAAAAGAATTTGATGAAAAGGGAATTATGTTATCTGGCGGTGAAATTCAAAAAATTGGTATATCCAGACTGTTTACAGGTGAATTTGGTCTATTGCTTTTGGATGAACCGTCATCGGCGCTTGATCCTCTCGCAGAGTATGAAATGACAAAGCTAATCCTTGACAGTAGCAATCTTTCTACTACGATTATTGTTGCACATCGTCTATCAACTATAAGGGGAGCAGACAGAATAGTGTTGGTTGACAACGGAGCAATAAAAGAAATGGGGACACATGATGAACTTATGGAATTAAAAGGAAAGTACTACGAGATGTTCACAAAACAAGCTGAAAATTATATTAATTAATTTCTAAATATCTTTATGAAAGGTAACCTGTTTCGAAGCACATCAAACAGTTAAATGACAAGAAAAATACCGGAGTCGAGAGTATATGCATATTCAGAGAAAATCTGATACTATGAGATTTGGGGTACACGAAGCGGTCAAAGCCGGTTGAAATAGGCCCAAACAGGTGAGATTTAGGACATAAAAGACACGAAATAATGTTAAAAAGACCTATGAGACATTTCTAAAAATAGAGAGGGAATGAGGAAACACAGCGTGTTTCCTCTGGAAGAAGCGCTGTCGGGGCGAGGCCCCTCCCGCCGCTCTGGCGGCAGCAAGCCCGAACAAGAAAACTGTCGGGTTTATGGGTGACGTAAAGCCTTCCGTTTCGCGCAAATGGGGCTCGCGGTTTCCTGGATTCTGCCCGGCAACATTCCGGCTAGTTTTAGAAGGGCGAACGGACGCGTCCGTTCGCCCTTCTCATTCCCTTTTGCGGGGAGACATCGATATTCCTCATAAACGGTGCGGATACGATGGCCGGGGCGACGAAAGCGGGCTTACTTTGCGTGAAAGAGGACAGACTCTTGGTAAAGAACGGTCCGCAGGCTCCTTTGAGCATATAAAGAATCTTCTATGATACCGGATTTTTGGCCGTCCGGCTGAGAGACGTCCGGCGGCGTTGGAAAAAGGAGGGATCCTATGCTATTCCGGCAGATAACTGTGTGTCTCGACATGCGCGGCTGTCCTAACCGCTGCCGCCATTGCTGGCTCGGTGTCACACCGAATGGACATCTGGAGGAACCGGACCTTCGGTTTGTCGCGCAGGCCTTCCGGCCGTTCACCCGCGATCTGGAGGTCATGGATTGGTATCGGGAACCGGATTATGGGGACGATTATCAGAAAATGTGGGAACTGACAGGGGCGTTGTCCGACCGGAAGACACCGCATTTTGAAAACCTCAGTATCTGGAGGGCGGTGCGGGACTCCAACTATATTCCCTGGCTCCGCTCCCTGGGGGTCCGGGCTGCCCAGTTGACACTGTTTGGCGGAGAAGAGACGACGGACCTGTTTTTCGGGCGGAAAGGGGTGTACCGTGAAATCCTGGAGACCATCGACCGCCTTCTTGAAAACGGGATCGCGCCGCGGATCCAGACGTTCATCTATAAACAGAACATCGGGGAGCTGCCCCATATCGAAAAGCTCATAGACGAGCTGGATCTGGAAAACCGCTGTTCCGCCTGCGGGCGGGAGTTCGCGTTTTTTCTGCATCAGGGCTCCTGCGATGGCGAGAACGAACAATTCTACGACGATTGGATCACGCCGGAGGACATCCGCGCGATCCCGCCGGCGCTCGCTCGGCGGACGCTGCGGCATTATGGAAAGGCCTCGCTCGAAGAGGTGCTGGGTAAACCGGAAGGAGAGCTGGTCGAGGAGCTGCTTCTCGACCATACCACCGAAAATCTGGTCACGGATACCCCCGTTTTTTATGTGGACCGGCATTTCGACGTCTACCCGAATTATGAAACCCCGTCGGAATCGTACAGGCTGGGAAACCTGAAAACGGACGGGGTCCGGGCCGTCCTGATGAACTACGCGGGCAACCGCACCCTCGCCCAGCATACCCGCCTGACAGTCCCTATCTCGGAAATGGCCCGCGCCTGCGGGAATCCCGACAGCCGGCGCCTATTCGGAAAATGGGACTATCAAAACATGCTGCACAACCGGTATTGCCGGGTGCTGTCCGGCCGGGGATAGGGCGCCTCATCAATGGAGGCGGAAAAACCGTCTGATCGGCATCACGATGCTTTTGCTAAGCCGGGACAACATGACGGCGGGCGGCTAAGCACCGCATGGGCGGCGAGGAGGAGATTTTCCGGTTTTTGCTGGAACCGTAAGGGCGGTCTCGCTCTCTGCCGTGGGAATGGCCGGTGAGGATAAAATAGGCTTGACAACAGGGGGTACCGGTGGTACTCTAGCGATTGCCGGGCCGCGGTATGCGGCGGCCGGCGACCAGATGAAACAGGGAGCCTGCCTATCCGGCAGCCCCCCGCCTGACGGGAGAGACGACAACCGTGACCAACGACCTGACCAGGGGCAGCCCAGCCAAACAAATCCTGTTTTTCACGATTCCGCTGCTCATCGGCAACCTGTTCCAGCAATTTTACAGCATGGCGGATACCATGATCGTGGGACGGACGATCGGGGTGGAGGCTCTGGCGGCGGTGGGGGCCACGGGTAGTATTTCCTTTTTGATTATCGGATTTTCGCAGGGACTGACCTCCGGCTTCGCCGTCATCACCGCACAGCGGTTCGGGGCGGGTGATATGGACGGCGTGCGCAAAAGCGTGACGTCTGGCATCCTGTTGGGAGCGGGGATTACCGTGATCCTGACGGCGGTAAGCGTACCGCTGGCACGGCCGGTGCTGGAGCTGATGCAGACCCCGGAGGATATCCTTGACGATGCCCACGCCTATATCGCGGTCATCTTTGCGGGCATCGGGGCGTCGGTGATGTTCAACCTGCTGTCCAACATCATCCGGGCTCTCGGGGACAGCCGCACCCCCCTGTTGTTTCTGGCCGCCGCCTGTGTGCTCAATATCGGTCTGGATTTCGTGCTCATCCTGTGGTGTTCGATGGGGGTGGCCGGCGCGGCAGTAGCGACAGTTTTTTCGCAGCTGGTGTCCGGCGGGCTCTGTCTCCTCTACATGTTCCGGCGTTTTCCTGTGCTGCGCCTGCAGCGGCGGGACTGGATCCCGGAGCGGAGAATGCTCCTAAATGAGAGCCGGGTGGGGTTACCCATGGGCTTTCAGATGAGTATTATCGCTATCGGCGCCATGATCCTGCAGATCGCCCTGAACCGGCTGGGCTCAACAGCGATCGCCGGATTCATCGCGGCGCAGAAAATCGATCAGTTGGCCAACCAGCCGATGATGTCCTTCGGGATCACCATGGCCACTTACGCTGCGCAGAATTATGGAGCGGGCAACATGCGGCGTATCCGTGCCGGTGTGCGCCGATGCATCCTGATGTCGGTTGGTTTCAGCATCGTGTGCGGCGGCGCCCTGATATTGGCCGCAAAGCCCATGGCGGGTCTGTTTGTGGGGGCGGACCAGCCGGAGGTGCTGGATTATGTGCAGACCTACCTGCTTCTCAACGCATCCTTGTATTTTTTGTTGGCGCTGCTCTTTATTTTCCGCTACACTCTCCAGGGACTCGGCAAAAGCCTGTTCCCCACCATCGCGGGGGTGGCCGAACTGCTGATGCGGACCCTCGCGGCGCTGGTACTCGCCAATATCTGGGGATACGCAGGGGTGTGCCTGTCCAACCCGATCGCCTGGTTCGGAGCGCTCATCCCGTTGACGACCGCCTATGTGCTGACCATCCGGCGGCTGCCGGATACGGAAGGCCTGGCGGTCCCCGCGGTTCCGGAAGCGGAGCCGGCGGCCGATTAGGATCCGGCATTGTTATGGGGCTATTCATGGATTGACGACCGTCCAGACATCCGGAGGCCTCGGCCCTCCTCCTGTATGGACGCCGTCTCAAGAGATTTCGTCATCGCCTCATTTATAGGAAAGAAAATCGGCAACCGCCCTGAAATATTTTTGCAGCGTTCGGTTCCCGAACAATGCTGTTGCGGCTACGAGCTGAAGCTCGGGCCAAAAGTGGGTGGCTGCGCATACGATAAGGTAGCCAGACCCGGAAGGCCCTCTATGCGGATTACGCGAAGCCCGAGGGCTTTTGCGACGAAGCGTGGAAGACTGTGTAAACAGTACGCTCTCGCTCACGGCGCGGACGGCCGTGTTGTGCTTCAGAGGCTGGATCCGGGCGCCGGAGATATATGCTGCTACAACGATGGCCTCGGCCGGAAATACTGTAATCGAAAAACCCGCCTACTTTTTGAAAGCTAGGCGGGTTTGGCGGCTTCCCCGGCGGGAAACCTGTTTCTTTCCCGCCGGATACGATACGGGGCCGTATTTCCGTATCACCGGACGCTTATGCAGACCATGTCGGGATATCCGGATAATACCGCTTCCGCCCCCAAAAAGTCGGGCATCGCAAAATCCTCTTTGATATACTGTACGCGGAAGGTGAAACGGATGGATATGCTCAAACAGCTCAACGCCGCCATGGTCTATATCGAGCAGAATTTGTGCAACGACGTCCATTTTGACGAAGCGGCGAGAATTGCCTGCGTTACCCGAGACAGTTTGATGCGCTTTTTCAGTTATATGACGGGGATGACGTTGCACGAATATGTCCGGCGAAGGAGGCTGACACTTGCGGCCTGCGACCTGAAGCAAAGTACGGCAAGGGTCATGGACCTGTCCATAAAATATGGATATGAAAGCGCGGACGCCTTTTCAAGGGCCTTTGCAAAGCAGCACGGCATCACGCCGACTGCGTTTCGGCGTTTCGGCGGCTCGCTGAAAGTCTATCCGCCCGTTTCCTTTCACATCATGATCAAAGGAGCCAGGGAAATGGACTTTCGAATGCTGGAGTTACCGGACACCGAGGTTTGCGGCGTTGCAAAACCATTCGACGGACAGGGGTATCAGACAAGAGAAGAGCTGCGGCACACGATGTGGGCGGACGATGCCGGCGATGTTCCCGGGCAGATTTGCGAGGGGCGTTGGAACCAGCCCGGGAATCACGCATATGACGGCATATGGTACGGTATTTGGCAGGACGGCAGCTACATGATTGCACGTGAAAAGGCGGACACAAAAAACGGCGCTCTTGAAAAGCGCACGATTCCCGCCGGGACATATGCCGCTTTCAGAACCGGGTGCGGCGGACTGGCGTGGGAGGAATTCCCCAAGCTGTTCGAGCTGATATGGGACTCCTGGCTTCCGACTTCCGGGTACAGGCAAACGCAGGACATGATGATTGAGGTACTGCATCTTTGGACAGACCACGATAAACGCCGGAAAAACCGGTATTATGAGGTTTGGCTGCCGGTGACCGAAGCCTAGCCGCATATGGGAAAAGGCAGCCTAGTCGGCCGACTAGGCTGCCTTTTACTTCAGAGTATTCTACCCGTTCCTTACACGAAGGGCTTCCGGTGGAGAGTCCCCTATCAGCTGTTGGTCATGAAGAGGACGCCAAGGGTATTGGGCCCACAGTGGGAGGAAATGGTGCAGCCGGCGCGGGTGACATAGATTTCCTTGAAATCCGCGTACTGTTTGACGAGGTCGCGCACCATGTCGATGCGTTCCTGCGAGATGCCCGAATGGGTGATGAATACCCGGTCGGTCTTCAGATCGGCGCATCCCTCCAGCTTGTCCCGGACATACTGGGACAGGGCCTTGTCGAGAGAACCGCGGTATTTTTTCCCCACGTTCATCGAACCGTCGGCTGGATTGACCTCGATACAGGGCTTGAGCTGCAGCAGATTGGCCCCCAGCATGGCCAGGGCGGAGCAGCGCCCGCCCTTGTACAGGAATTCCAGGGTGTCGATGACAAAGCTGGCATGGCAGCGGGCGGTCAGCTCCTGCACCTCGCGGGCGACCTGTTCGGCCGGCATCCCGGCCGCGATGCGGTCCGCAGCCTCGAGAACGGCGAGGCCGGACCCCGTCGACAAGCTGCGGCTATCCACGGCATAGACACCCGGCATTTCCGCGGCAGCCAGACGGCAGTTGTTATAGGTGGCCGACAACCCCGAGCCGAGGGTGAGATGCACCACCTCATAGCCCTGATCGGTGAACTGTTTGAAAAATTCCATGTATTCGGCGGTGTTGATGGCCGCCGTTTTCGGCAGGATATTTTTCTCGCGGTAAACCCGATAGATTTCGTCGGGAACCAGGTCCACCCCGTCCGAATAGGTTTGGCCGTCGAGAATAACGTGAAAGGGAAAATACTGCACATGGTATCTTTCGCGCAGCTCGTCCCCCAGGTCGCACGTGCTGTCTGCGCACAGGACCGTCTTTTTACTCAAGTACCGATACCTCCGTTCCGAAAAATCTTACCAGATACCTGTTTAGTATATCATAGAACCGAAAAGATTACAATATCATTACAAAACGGGGATCGGACTTGTTTTTTCAAAGGGGTATGCTAAAATGAAAAAAGCGGTAAAGGAAAGCGGGTACATATAGATGAGGAATTTGAAAGGCACCAGCCGGCGGCTTTTCGTCGGGCTTTTGACAGTTTCCGTGGTGTTGGTCCTGTCCTTGGCAGGAGGCGGTATGTCGGTCTATCGAATGCAGAAAGAAGGGGCGGAAGCGGACCGCCTGGCCGAGGAAAACCGGACGCTGGCGGAGCGGGCCGCCTCTCTGGAAGCACAGATGCAGGACCTTCAGAAGCAGCTCGATGCGCTGTCCGGACAGGCCGAAAGCCTGACAGCCGAAAAAGAGGAATTGACAGCCAAACTGGAAGATGCCCAGAAGAAAATTGTGCAACTCGAGCAGCAGATCGCATCCTCCGGCATGACTCCCAATACCCCCGCTGCCTCGGTCACGGAAACGGGGGATGTGGTGCTGCAGTTTCAAAAACCCGTCTATGAAGCAGGGACCAAGCTGATCGCGCTGACCTTTGACGACGGCCCGGGGAAATACACCGAACGGCTTCTCGACGAACTGAAAGCCAGGGGCCTGCACGCAACTTTTTTCGTGGTGGGGCAGAACGCGCAGCACTATCCCGCCCTGCTGAAACGCATGGCGGAGGAAGGGCATGTGATCGGCAATCATACCATGAACCATAAGAACCTCACCAAGCTTTCGGAAAGTGAGGTGCTCCAGCAGATCGACGCCTGTGCGGATATCGTGGAAAACGCCAGCGGTGTGCGTCCGTATCTGCTCCGCTGCCCGGGCGGCAATGTCAACGATGCGGTCAAAAAGGTGCTCAAGGACCAGCACCTCGCGCTGGTCAACTGGTCGGTGGACACACGCGACTGGCAGAGCCGCAATACCGAAAAGGTTCTGGAAACCGCCTTTCAGAGCGGAAATTACGGGATACGGGACGGTGCCATTGTGCTCATGCACGACGTGTATGAGACCACGCTGAACGCCGCCGTCCGGATGATGGACAGGCTGATTGCCGACGGATACACCATCGTGACGGTGCCGGAACTGCTCGCTGCACGCAATGAGGTGGTATACGCGGGGGTGCAGTATCACGCGGGATTTTAATTGACGTTGCCCTGTTATTGATGAGGCTGGTTGACCTATCCGGGGGCCGCAGCCATTGGCCCGGTTCCTATATCCGCATACCCCTGAGCCGGCGACACTATTGTGGAATTCCACAAAGCCGAGAATTCAAATATACACGCAGGATTAACCTTGCGCGGAATAAAGGGAGTGGCCCGCGGGCCACTCCCTCTGCTATGCTAGACTATAACACGTACTCTGATCTGGACGAAGTGTGACGCACGGCCGCTTCCGCCTCCCTGCCGCGTGAAACATATCGCTTTGTAACCACACTAAACGCCGGGGGCTCAACACCGGCGTTTAGTGTGGTTTTTCAACGATAGCTTAATATGTCAAACGGCACAAAATCACCGCCGTAAGCAATCAAGCCTTTACACAGGTAGTCAGACAAGCCCTCCTTGATTAAGCGCAGCTGATCCGTTGCTTTGGAACACAAGAAAACAGCCGCTCTCTTGTGCGGCTGGGCTCAGACGGCTCCCGATGCCGTCGCTGCTTGTCCACGGAAAAATAACAACAGCACACCGAGCCCATGACTTGACACACAAGTACAGAGTTTCCATCCTTGTCAAGGATCTCCATTACGTCCCCAAGCCCGTTGTACACGTACGTGTAGGTGACTCCGTTCCGCTTGAACCCGATGAGCCCCGTCCCGTCGTACAGGTACAGGATCTTGTTGTTCCCCGTCTGTTCCGCCAGTAACATCATTTTAGCGAGGGGTATACAAAAGCCTTGTATACCCCTCGCTATTACCCACTATTCCTGTTTTAATGTAAAGGTCATCACCGTTGTTTCGTCATCCTCGATTTCTGTAATGGTCATCACTTCGTTTTCTACCTTGATTTTCACCTCCACCCCTGCATCAAAAAACCATTGCTGATTGGTATCGACGCCCATTATTTTCTTGAATCCGTTCTTCTGCTTAACATATTTTTTAAAGGGAAAGTCATCCAAAATTTCCGTGGCGTCATCATTGAAATGATACTTCCACCCCTCTACATTATCGGATGACCCAACCCATTCCGTATTGGCCAGTTCCATATCCGTTTTCAGGAAATCGGATTGACGGCTGACACACCCCGGCAGCCAGATAACCATCAGCAAGGCCAACACGAACAAAAACAGCTTTTTCGCCATACCCGATCAACCCCTTCGGTGTTTTCAATGAACAGAGGAGAGAGCCCTTACTCCGCTGTAATCGTCTAGATTTGGACGCTCCTTGGAGCCATAATATATCCACCCGCTGTTAAGACTGGAATCCATATCGCTATATGTCTTCTTTAAAACTGCGTAACTGTCTTCCCCCTGATAGAGCGCCACTACCGTATAATATGTGCCGTTTGCCGCATATACGTTATCCATCCATGAATCCGCAAAGCCCAGTATCTGGGTGCCTATTCCAAACGCTATACCTGCGGGTCCTGATATTACAAAACCCAAAATGGTTAGCGGTAACGATTCTATGGCATTCATCACCAGATCTTGTCTCTGTATCTGCTGCTGCATATCTTTCGCTTGTCCTGAATCGATCGTTTCGGTATAAACCTTGCTATCCACATACACAAAACAGCTATCCGGCGACAAGCCAAAATCCCGGCTGTAGCTTAATGTCTGAGGCGGTATATTTGAGTTACTGTCGAGGGCTTCCGGACGACCTTCATTCCGTTTCCTTTCCCTGGCTCTTCTTCTGGCTGCGTGCCGTGCATCCGCCGAGCTCGCCTCTCCCGTCGGGTCGCTCATATTAACAGGATTATTGGAACAATAGGCGAAGAGGTTATAGGACATCAAGTCCCCATTGGCGCCCAGCAACCCGTCCGCATTCAAAAACCTTCCTACAACGGGATCGTAATATCTCGATTGGAGATAATACAGTCCCGTCTCGGTATCGTAGTAATATCCCCGGTAGCGGATGGGGTTCTGGACACCAAGCGTCGAGGCCATCGGCCCGGTGACCGAGATCGGCGCGCCCCATGCGTCATACAGGTAGCTTACCACCGCGTTTCCATCCTTGTCAAGGATCTCCATCACATCCCCGAGCCCGTTGTACACGTACGTGTAGGTGACCCCGTTCCGCTTGAACCCGATGAGCCCCGTCCCGTCGTACAGGTACAGGATCTTGTTGTTTCCCGTCTGTTCCACCAGCAGGGCGGACCCATCCCATTCGTAGTCGGCCCGGCTCGTCCCCACCGTCTTGTGCAGCCGCAGCCCGTCCGAATTGTACCCGAACGACAGGGTGCTTTCCCCTTTCGTAACACCTTTTTCAAGATCATGCCATCACTAACGGGCCCGAACTGTCCTCGCAGTTCGGGCCTGTTATCCCTATTGTCTTTTAAACTCCTTCCTTATCAAAGCCCTGATGAAGTAGATCAGTGAGATCATCAGTGACGGCAATGAGTTGAAGATCACGGTGAATACGACTATAAACGCTACTCCGCCGTAATCCAAGAAGCCATAATGAAAGTCGAACCAGCAAAACAAAGATGGAGTTACTGTTACAATAACGAAAACAATAAGAAATACGAGGGATTTCATTTTCCTAGTCGCACTATGGAGGATATAGTGCACGAGGATCAAGCTGATGATGACCGGCATTAAAAAGGCCAACAAAAGAATTCCACCACCCAACATTAATGGGACAAGAATCACGACCAAATCAACCAATAGAATGAGGAGCGTTCTTTTCATTACCATGCCCAATCCCATGGCAACCACTCCCTCTCATTCAAGTCTACATCCGCTAAATTATCCCCCACCGGACTCCACCATAGTACGTCATATAGGGCATGATTACAGGTCACTTAAATACGTAGAGAAATCTAATTCATTGATAAAGCTAATCATACTAAATCTATTTTCGACCGCGTTTTTATAGATTTGTTGGACGATCCGCTCATCTTTGGATAGAATTCCAACATATCGATTGTCCGTTACTACCACAACTAACTGGCATCTACTCTTTTGATAGTCCATAAACGTATTCAGATCCGTAACACTATCAATTGTTGGAAACGCCTGTAAATTGCATTGAATAACGACATATTGCGCTTTCGAAATTCTTTCAAGAAAATTTGTTCCATCAAGGATCTTCGAATGAAACAAATAATCGTTGCCTTTGCATGGGACTAAGTAAATGTCATCGAAATTGATATTCCATACATATTTGTCCACATCAACTTTGTCTAGAATTGTATGAAGAAAACAATTACCAACTTTCGATACATCATATTCAAAACGCACTCCGATCATAATTTCCCTTCTTTTCGTTTACAGTAAACAAGTCTATTTAGAAGTGAACGCCATTTCAATACCCTAGGCAAAAGCATGTGATAATGCAGAGGGATCGCCTGTCAACAAAAGCATCGCAATACCCCCAATTACCATAATTGTCGTAGCGACTATCGCCGCTGCTTGTGGATCTATTTGAATATTTGTACCTTGAGATGGCTGGGGGACTGGATTTGATGCTGGTGGAGCCCCATCTTTATTCGGATCGTATGGTCTTGCTGAACCAGGGTCTAGAGTTGGGTGATCCCCGTCCCATTTCCAGTCCTCAGTATGTGGGCTTCCAATTCCTGGATGATGGCCTGCGTGCCCCCAATGAACATCATGCTGTGCTCTTCCATCAGGTCCGAAATAACGATCGATATCATTATTTCCACCAGAACTAGGTATGTGCAACCAAGAGTTTGGTTCGCCATAAACAGGAGATCCGTATTTTGCGTTTTCTAGTTTTCTCCACTGATCTTCTCTTAAAATCGTTTTCTTTAGTGCGTCAAGCCAATTACATCCAGACACATCAAACCGACTAACCGGGTTATTCCCACAATATGCAAACATATTGGTGCCTAGAATCCCTTGGCCCGTGGAAACATATCCGTCCGCGTTCAAAAACCGTCCCACAACGGGGTCATAATATCTCGATTGGAGATAGTACAGCCCGGTTTCGGTGTCGTAGTAGTACCCGCGGTAGCGGATGGGATTCTGGGCACCCAGCGTCGAGGCCATCGGCCCGGTGATCGAGATCGGCGCCCCCCATGCGTCATACAGGTAGCTTACCACCGCGTTTCCATCCTTGTCAAGGATCTCCATCACATCCCCGAGCCCGTTGTACACGTACGTGTAGGTGACCCCGTTCCGCTTGAACCCGATGAGCCCCGTCCCGTCGTACAGGTACAGGATCTTGTTGTTCCCCGTCTGTTCCGCCAGCAGGGCGGACCCATCCCATTCGTAGTCGGTCCGGCTCGTCCCCACCGTCTTGTGCAGCCGCAGCCCGTCCGAATTGTACCCGAACGACAGCGCCGTCCCGTCTTTCGTCGCCCCCGTCAGTTGGCGGCCATTCGACCATGTGAACGACAGGCCGTCTTTAGAATGAGCCAGGATATTAATCCTGGCTCATTCATTTACTTTATGCCTACAACGATATTATATATAATCATAACGACTATCCCAATTGGAAATCCAATTAGATGGAGACCAAATATAAAGTTTAAAATGACATATTTCTTTCCCTTTTTCTTTAGAAATCTCAATAAAGCTATTTCGCCTAATGCTATAGGGATAAAAGCTAAAGCCATAGCAATGGGGAGAGCAAAACCATGCCAAGCGTTCACCCCTTGATTAAGTATATACTCAGCAAATACACACATACTGATTTGATATACTATAAATCCTATTACAATAGATAAAACAACGACAATAGTTTTTCTTCTTTTTTTCGCTAGTTCCATATTTCATCCCACTTTTTTGAAAATGTTTTGTAATTAAACCCAATCGAATAATTAAAACCATATAGCACATATGCTTCTGCCCCAAATATTTCTATAACTCCAGTATTTTGCAGATTACTATATTCTTCTGGATATATTATATTAGATAAGTGAGAACCGAATTGTGATACATGTGGACCAAGATCATATGGTCCAACAGTCGCCATAAAAGAAGCATCGAATCCATACCCTAAATCAAAATTTCCATCGACGATTTTTGCTTGAAATAAGTCTTGTTTGACGCCAACGTCCACGCCAATACCCGCTATATCGACATTTCCCTTTAAGCCTATACCTACTCCAGCTTCAGTTTCAATTGACGATGCTATAGCCTGCACAGTATCTACTATTTTTTCACCAACACTTTTTGTGGGAGCCGGAGCGGGGCTTGAGGGAGGTGATGGAACGGAAGGCTGCTCAATACTCCTAACCATACCGCGTAGTTTTAGCTGGAATTGCCGTTCCATTTCTAATTTGCATATGGCACATTTCCCCGTAGGGTCGCTCATATTAACAGGATTATTGGAGCAATAGGCGAAGAGGTTATAGGACATCAAGTCGCCATTGGCTCCGAGCAACCCGTCCGCGTTCAAAAACCGTCCGACGACAGGATCGTAATAGCGGCTCTGGAGATAATACAGCCCGGTTTCGGTGTCGTAGTAGTACCCGCGGTAGCGGATGGGATTCTGGACACCAAGCGTCGAGGCCATCGGCCCCGTGATCGAGATCGGCGCCCCCCATGCGTCATACAGGTAGCTTACCACCGCGTTTCCATCCTTGTCAAGGATCTCCATCACATCCCCGAGCCCGTTGTACACGTACGTGTAGGTGACCCCGTTCCGCTTGAACCCGATGAGCCCCGTCCCGTCGTACAGGTACAGGATCTTGTTGTTCCCCGTCTGTTCCGCCAGCAGGGCGGACCCATCCCATTCGTAGTCGGTCCGGCTCGTCCCCACCGTCTTGTGCAGCCGCAGCCCGTCCGAATTGTACCCGAACGACAGCGCCGTCCCGTCTTTCGTCGCCCCCGTCAGTTGGCGGCCATTCGACCATGTGAACGACAGGCCGTCACGCCACGTCAGCGGGTTCTTCACCCAGTCGTACGCGATCGCCTGACCGTCGTAGCTCTTCAGCAGGTCCTTCCACACCTCGTCGTATCCGTATGAGACGGTTTTCTGCACCTCTCCAAGCGCCCCCGTCGTGTACCCATACTCCTTCTTCGTCACGATGTTCCCGCCGCCGTCGTACTCGTACACCACGCTCTTCCCGCTGTACATGTTGTCCTCACGGACCAGCTGGTTCAGCTCGTCGTACGTGTACGTCGCCTTCAGATTCCCGAAATCCCGATACTGCACGATGTTCCCGTACCGGTCCGGGATGTACGCGTAATCGATGACCTTGTTCGCCCCATACACGTTCATGTGATTCAGGAATGTCGTCGTCCGGTTCGAGATCCCCAGCACCGGCAGGTAGTCGTACGTCGTCCTCTGCACGCCCACCTTCTTTTCCGACACCCGCGTCAGCGCGTCGTACGTGTAATTCACCGTCACCCCGCCCACCGTCGACTTCGTCAGCAGGTTCCGGCGGTATGTGTTCTCCTGTTCCGCCGCCAGCCCGAACGCCCCATACCGCCATTTCAGCAGGCTGTTGTTCTCATCGTACCGGTAGCTTCCCCTCGCTCCAGACGTGTTCCACCATTCGCTCATACGCCCCAGCGTGTCGTACCCGTACCGCGTCTCGCGGCCGTTTGCGTGGTCTTTTTCCCACGCCGTCTGCCCTTTGTTGTTGTATCCCCATTCGAACGCCGTCACCCCGTTATACGACTGGCGCGTCAGCCGGCTCAGCGCGTCATACCCGTAGTCCACATACCAGTCGCCGTTCCCGTAGCTCATCCGGCTCAGCTTTCCGGCCCCGTTTTGCAGGTAGGTCGACGTGCTCAGCAGCACGTTCCTCCCCCCCTCCGGCTCCCCTACCCGCACCTGATGCGCCTGGCCGTACGGGTTGTATGAGAACCGGTATTCGAACCCATTGTGCTGGATCGACGACAGCGCGTTCGTCCCGTCGTACGTATACCCCACCTGCGCCGTCCCCGTCCCGTTCTGCTGGCTCACGCCCGTCAACAGGTCGTTCTGCGCGTTGTAGGTGTAATTCACCGTCCGGCCGCCCGTGGCGTCTGTTTTGCTTTCCTTCCCGCTCGTCACCCTCGTCTGCACGCCGCGCGTTTCGTCGTATTCATACGACGTCACGTACCCGCGCGTGTCGGTCACGTCGGTCAGGTACCGCCCGTCCGCGCTGTATTCCGCACCGCTCACCAGCGACCGCGCGGACGCCTCTTCCACCTTCTGCGGCAGCCAGTACTGCGCCGCGTTATCCTCATCCCCCTCCATCAACGTCACCCAGCCGTGTGCCTCGTCGTATGTGATATATTTCCCGCTCGACTCGTGCTTGATCCGGCAGTACGCGCCCTGGCTTGTTGTGTAATCCCCGAATTCCAGCAGGAACTCCCCAAAGCTCGGGGCGCTGTTCTTGATCACCCGCAGGAAGGTCCCCGGGCAATTGCTGTATATATACCCCTGATGCGCCACCGATTTGATCCGGTAGCCCTTCGAGAAGTACTGCATCTGGAACTGGTCGTTCGTCCAGACGCCGTTCATCTCTTTGTCCCGGTTTGTCATCATCAGCGTTGCCTCCGTCTGTTCCGGCAGGCCCGCTGCAAACAGAAACTGACCCGTTTTCCTGTTCCGGATCGTGATCGTCCCTATGCTCGTGAATTCCCGGGCGTTGACCCGCACCCCCGTCGCATTCCCGTATTCGTCGTAGTCGAAGCTGTATTCCACGCCGTTTGTCGTGACCGCCCACTCCATCCGGCCGGTGTCCACGGCGTAGTCGTAATACATGAAGTTCCCCGAGGGATCGGTCATCCGGGTCAACTGGTTTTTGTTGTCCGACGTGAATTCCTGGCTCCGTGCGTTGTCCACCGCGCTGATCAGGTTGCCGTTCTTGTCGTATGTGTAGCTCGGGAACGGCTCCTTGACCAGCTGCACGCTGTCGATATACGCGCCGTTGAGCTGGTTCTCGTATACCAGCTTTATCGTCACGCTCACCGGCCTCCGGCTGTTGCGGCTCCCGTCGTCCAGATTGAATCCGTACGTCAGGTACTGCCATCCGGTCGCCTCCAGCTCGAATTGCTGGGTCAGGGTTTTATCCCCGCCGCTGGTATAGTGTATGGTGATTTCTGCCCCAAAGGTGCCGCCGCGCTTGACCGCGGAGCCCTTCCCCCACATTCCCAATACGTAGGTGTCCCGTTTTTCGCCGCCCACCTGTACCGTCTGAGACAACTGCGAGCGCGACGTGCGCTGTCCGTTCAGGCGTACCATCCGGCCCGTGGCGGCGTCGCCGCTGGCGGCCCATGCCTGCTCATACGAGCCCTGGGCGTTCCAGCTGTCGAAGCCGTTTCCGCTCCCTTTTTCGAGATCCCCGTTTTCCAACAGGTTGTAGCCGTTGGCGGCGGTGCCTTCTTCGAGTTGGGCGCAGTCGAACCACACCTCTCCCGTGTTTTGTCCGTTATAGAAAAAGTACACGCAGCCGAAGGTGGTGCCCGCGTCCGCCGGCACGTCGATGGTCACGCTCAGGCGTTCCCAGCCGTCCACCGTGTTCATGCTCAGCGGTTCGGAATATACCACCGTTCCCGATCCGTCCGGGTTCGGGCACCACAGCCCGATGTGGACCGAATTGCCGTTGAGGCTCGGGGCATAGGCGTACACCGAGGCTGTATAGCTCTTCCCCGGTTCGAACATGGCGGCGTTTTCGTAACACCAATAGGCTTTGCTGCCCGCATTGCCGGTTTTGCTGATTTTCAGCGAGCTGGAGCCGCTGTATCCCCGGGTGGTATCCCGGGTGAACGTATCATGGCCCTGGGTCTCCCAGACCCAGCTGCCCCACGGAGACTGACCGTTTTCCATGCTGGTGTTCGGAAGGAGATTGATCACCGGCTTGTCACTCGCCACATCTTTCTGCAGGCGGTTGGGCATGCTGTCGCCGCTGTCGAGATAACTGCCCTTGCTGTAAGTATACCGGCCGCCCCCCATGTAGACACCGTTCAGATCCCGCGTCGCCGTTCCCACCGTCTGCCCGTAGTTGTTGAACTGGTAGGTGGTCAGCAGGTCGTCCGCATTGCCATATACGTCGTCCCCGCCGGCATTCCGGAACTCCGTCGTGCTGTAGTCTGGGTAGGAGATGCCGAGCGCCACGCCGTTTTGCGTGCCGGACGTGGTTTTCAGCACCTTTATTACCCGGCCGCGGCTGTCATAGGAATAGCGCATGACGACCCGGCCGCTCTCCACCTCGGAGAGGCGGTTCCCGCTGTCGTAGCGGTAATAAGAACTGGTTCCATCGGGGTAGGCGATGCGGGTCAATCGCCGGCTGGCATCGTAATAATAGGTCGTCCGCCGTCCAGCCGTGTCCTCGATATAGTCCAGGTATCCGCTGTTGTCGATATGCAGGGTCAGGGCCTGGCCGGCTCCGTCGGTGATCTTCTGTATGTATTTCATGCCGTTATAGGTGGCATAGGTGATCTCCCGGCGGTTCCCCTCCTTATCCTGCATCGCCGTCAGCTCGCCCGCCGTGTCGAACTCCATGAAAGAGCCGTCCGCCGCGTTCAGCCGCATGCCGCCGGATTGGGAATACATCCGCAGATTCAGGCCGTCCTCGTCCACATACTGCCCGTTTCGCTCGAAAAAGTAATGCTCGGTCCCGTCCGCGTCGGTGTAGATGTATTGATAAGTCTCCTGCAGCAGCTGATAAAGCGAATTCGGATCCGACGATTCCGGAATCGCCACCGCCGTCTGCTGTATATCCAGCTTCCAGCCGAGCCCCGTCTTGGGATAGGCGGGAACGCCGCTTCCCCCGGCGGCCACGGCCGCGCTGTCCTTTGAAAAATCCTCCCCCGCCTGCAAGGCGTTATAAACGTGGCTGACCGACGCGGGCAACCGGTTGCCCGGCGTAGCCGCGTCCTGATGGACAAAGACGAGACGGCCTGAGAAATCGTTGACGATCCCCGTACCCGCGCGGCCGACCGCCTGCTCATGGGATGTCCAATAGGATTCGGTTCCCTTGGTATCGCGGTACGCGTACAGGAAGGTGGGGGCGATCTCCACTCCGCCGACAGGACCGTTGTCACTGTCGTAAAACCGGGCGAAACAGGACTGGGACAGGGCCGGCAGATTGGCCCCGCTGAGCAGGATGCCGTAATTGGGTTCCCCCTCCATCCATTGCTGCGCGGCCTTGGTGATATCGAACTTGACCCAGGGGTTGGACGGGGCCGAGGCGTCGCTGATCATCTGGTAATCGAGGGCCGTGCCGCTCCAGCCGGGAATCGACGAATGGGTCAGCACCCCGTTTTCCTGGATATTACCGGTGTTCCAGTCACCGGTGATGCGATGGGCGTTGATCTGGACGCCTCCGGAACAGGTCGGAGAGCCGTCGGCTCTCTGGCAGAGCACCAGGGAAGCCTCAATGATCCGGCTGGTATCGTTCAGCAGGGACGGCATCGGCTGATACACCAGGCCGACGACCTCCGATCCCTGCCGGTTCCCGACCTTGATCGTTTTCTTTTCCGCCGTGGTATTCAGGGTCCCCATGCTGGAGTTGTAAACCCCCGTCGTATCCTTGATGGTGCTCCAATTGTTAGGTGCCGACATGGTGGGATCCACCGTCACGGGATAGAGCCGCTCCGCCGCCGCCAGCCATTCCCGGTCGGGTGTGATGGTGTAGCGGTATCCTCCCGGCGCCTCTTCCAGCGAAACCGCAATATCGGAGCTTTCTTCCCCCGCCGCGTCCCACATATAGGGCGCTTCGATCACGAGCACGGCCTCCCCCGCCGCGTCTGCCAGCGTCACCGAACGATCGCTGTTCAGGACGGCGGTCAGGGTCGCGCATTCCAGCAGAAAGGTATAGGAGGCCGTCCCCGGCAGCGCGTCCAATACCAGGCTCTCTTTCAGGCTCTTGCCGGTCACATCGTAGAGCAGATCCGTCCCCGGCATCAGGTCCGCGTACGTGATCCCCGCCGACGCCATGCGCAGAGTGGTGACCTCCCGCTCGATTTCTTCTGCCAGGTTCCGCACCGTCTCCTCTTCCTCCGGCGTCAGCGTTTCCGCACGGGCCTGCAGGGCGGTTTCCTCCTCCGCGCGCATGTCCGGCGTTTCCAAGACGTTCGCGGAAGAAGCCGCAGCCGTTTCCTCCATCGGCACGGAAAGGGCTTGTTCTTCCTCCGCCTTCAGCCCGGCCGCCTCCCGGAACGAGTCCTGGAGCGCCCGGATACGGGCCGCCCCACCCGTGTCCGGCTGACGCAGGATCCCCTCGCGGGCATCCGCGACGCCGCTGCGTGTGCGGATGCCAAAATCCATATGGAAGCGCAGGGTATGCCCCTGGTACGCCAGTTCGACCGGGCGCCCCGCTGCCATTCCGGACGGCAGTGCCACGCGGAAATCGTTCGCCCTGTTTTCAACATAAGCCACGCCGTTCCGGGGCTCTGCGGATACCAGCGTGTTGTCGATATCCCGCCATTCCCCATTCTCCTCGTAGTGGATCGGCTCGCTGTAAACAGCCGCCACTGTTGTTCCGTCGGAGCGGCGGAAGTGCTTGACAGCCTCCTCCCGCTCTCCCGCCGCCTCGCCGATCAAATAGGAGAGGCGGGATCCGCCCTCTGTCTCGAAAATCTCGTTTTCCCCTGCGGACACCGATAGGGCCGCCTCTTCCATCGCCGCCTCCGCCAGGGATATCACAGGCCCTGCCTCCAGTAAAAGAGCCACGCTGCACAACAGTGCAAGTGCCCGAACCATCTTTTTAACCACTTTTTTCATACCGTTCCCTCCAGCTTATGAATGGATATTTTTTCACACTCCCAAATGTACAATATCGTAGATCCCTGTTTCATATCATGTACATATTTTATAAATTAGTTGGTTTAATTTATATATATTTATTATAATATAAAATATAATTAATGATATTTGTTTATATCTATCTATTTTGTTGTATATAATGTGAATATTTTTCGCAAAAATAAAGCCTGTGCCACTGAATCAGCACAGGCTTTTAATTGTACATTCACTTGTTCTTCGGTCACAGCCAGGGACATTCCCCTTCGTGCCGCTTCGGACGTCCCATCAGAAGACGGATAGCGTCCTCCGGGGGCTGTCCTTCATAACAGACCCGGTAGCACTGCTCGGTAATCGGCATGCTCACTCCTTCACGGCGGGCCAGCTTCCAGGCGGCACCGGCGGCGAGATACCCCTCCACCGTCCCCACCTGGCGGACGGCTTCGGCGGGGCTTATCCCCTGGCCGATCAGGATCCCCGCCCGGCGGTTGCGGGAGTGCATGCTCCCGCAGGTCACGATCAGGTCGCCCATCCCCGACAGCCCGGCAAAAGTCTCCGCCTTCGCCCCCATCGCGGCGCCGAGCCTCGCCATTTCGGCGAGACCCCTCGTCATCAGGGCCGCTTTGGTATTGTCCCCCATATCCAAGCCGTCGCAGATGCCCGCGGCGAGAGCAATAACGTTTTTGAGCGCGCCGCCCAATTCCACACCGGCGACATCCCGGCTCAAATAAATCCGGAAAGTGGGATTCATCAGCAAGTCCTGTACCCGCTCCGCCGCCTCCAGGTCTGTGGACGCGCTGACCACCGAGGTGGGCACGCCCCGGCCCACCTCTTCCGCGTGGGAGGGGCCCGACAGGACTGCCACGCGGATGCCCGGCAGCTTGTCCGTCAGAATATCGCTGAACCGCCGGAGCGTGGCTTCCTCCAGCCCCTTGCCGGCATTGGCCACCACCGTATCCGGGCGCAGATGAGGCCGAAGTTTTTCGGCTGTCTGGCCCACGGCGAAGGAGGGAACGCTCAGCAGCACCAAATCGGCGTCGGCCGCACAGGCGAGATCCGAGGTCAGCCGCACGTCACGCGGGATCGGGATGCCCGGCAGCAGTTTTTTGTGTTCCCCGTGCCGCCGGATCCCCTCGATTTCCTCTTCAAAAGGGGACCACAAGGCAACATCCTGCCCAAACCGGGACGCCATCACCGCCAGAGCCGTACCCCAGCCGCCCGCGCCACAGACCGCGATATGAGCCATTCCCTTCTCTCCTTTTCACAATGGAGTCATAAAGGCATCCTGTCATGACCGCCAAAATCCCCAGGGCCACAGTTCCCTACCATAGGGAGCGGTTGAGGCAATACCCTTTGAGTTGATGTTCATAAAAAGACGGTCGGCAAAACCACCTGGGGGTTCGGGGGAATCCCCCGACGGTGTTTTGCGTCCTTTCTCCGCACGGGGAAAGATGGTGGGCCGCGCATGGGACAACCTGATCGGCTTAGCAGCGTATTGTATGCACGGACATACCGAAAAGGGCTTCGCTATACCCGCTCATGCCGCCATAAAGCACGTGCCGTGCTTTTCCCCTTTTTTGGCCGGGCCGGCGTTCCCTTTCGGGACGCCGGCAGGAGCGCCGGCATCCGAACCGACGATGAAACGCACGGGGCCGGCCATGAACCCGTCGGTTTGAAGCTCGAGGACCGGCTTTACATGGTTTCGGGGGCGTCGATCTTCAGCAGATGCAGCGCATTGCCGAGGACAGTCCGAGCGGCGGCACACAGGGCCAGCCGCGCCTGAAGCAGTGGCTCGGCCTCCCCTTTGACCCGGCAGGCGTTGTAAAACTTGTGGAACAGGCCTGCCAAATCGAGCGCATACCGGGTGATCCGGGAAGGATCGAACTCCCGGGCCGCCGCCGCGATCTCCTCCGGAAAAGCGGCGAGAAAGCGGATGAGCTCCCGTTCCTCCGGCGCCGAGAGCGCCGCCAGCTCGTCCGCCGTGCAGGCACGGGGACGGATCCCTTCCCCTTCCAGATTCCGGAAAATGGAGCAAATGCGCGCGTGGGCGTACTGGACATAGTACACGGGATTGGAGGCGGACTGTTCCACGGCCAGATCCAGATCGAAATCGAGCTGGGAGTTGGCCTCCCGCAGGTTGAAATAGAACCGCGCCGCGTCAATGGGAATCTCTTCGAGGAGCGTGACCAGGGTGATGGCCTTGCCCGAGCGCTTGGAGGCCTTGACCACCTCGCCGTCCCGGATGAGCCGCACCATCTGCATGAGCACTACCTGCAGGCGGGCCGGATCCACACCGAGGGCCTGCAGGGCCGCCTTCAGGCGGGGCACATAGCCGTGGTGGTCCGCCCCGAGCACGTCAAGGGCCAGATCGAACCCCCGGGTGACCAGTTTATTGTAATGGTAGGCGATATCGGGCACCACATAAGTCAATAGACCGTTGGAACGCACCAGGACGAAATCCTTATCCGCCCCGAATTCCGTCGCTTTGAACCAGACGGCGCCGTCCTGCTCATAGGTAAACCCTTTTTCCGTCAGGAGCCGGACCACATTCCTCGCCTCGCCGTTTTCATGCAGGGAGGACTCCCGGAACCAGCGGTCGTACCGGATTCGGTAGGTGGCCAGATCCCGCTCCAGTCCCGCGATGTTCAGAGGCAGGGCGTACGCCACCAGGGCTTTCCGCCGCTCGTCGGAAGGAACGTCCACATACCGGTCCCCCTCCTTGGCAGCGAAAGCCTTGGCATGGTCCACAATATCCTGCCCGAGATAGGCCTCCTCCGGCATCTCGATCCCCTCGCGGTAGAGCTGCAGGTAGCGGGCCTCGAGGGACCGGCCGAATTTTTCGATCTGATTGCCCGCATCGTTGATATAGAATTCCCGGCTGACCTCATAGCCCGCCCAGGAAAGCACCGACGCCAGGCCGTCTCCGAGCGCTCCGCCCCGGGCGTTGCCGATGTGCATGGGGCCTGTCGGATTGGCGGAGACGAATTCCACGAGTACCTTTTTACCCTGCCCGTAGCTGGAGCGGCCATACCGGTCCCCGCCGGCCAGCACAGCCTCCACCGCCGCCGCGTAATAGGAGGGGGCGAGAAAAAAATTCAAGAACCCCGGCCCCGCCACCTCGGCCTTTTCCAGAAAGGTACCGGTCAGATCCAGATGCTTCAGGAGCGCATCCGCGATCTGACGGGGAGCCCGGCGGAACGCCCGGGCGCTGACCATGGCGGCGTTGACCGCATAGTCCCCATGCGTGCGGTCACCCGGGACCTCCACGACAAAGGCGGGCATCGGTTCGGCGGGCAGCTCCCCAGCGGCCACGGCCTCCCCGGCCGCGCGCAGAACCGCTTCCCGCACCTGGTCTTCCGCGATCGATACAATGTTTTGCATGAAACAGCCTCCTGATTATGAAACTTCCTTAACAGAGATACGCACGTCGTGTGCCGACAGGGCGCCGGCATTCGTATCGAGCGTATAGGCAAACCGCAGCTCTCCCCCGGAGCCGGTCAGGGTACTGCGCAGCTCGCTCGTATACACCCCGAGCAGCAGCGTCCCGTAAGGGGTGGCATAGCTGCACTGATGGCGGCGCCCCTTTTGCAGGACGAGGAGGGAATGCAGGCTGCCGGTCCGTTCCAGCAGCACCTCATCCGGATGCACCCGGATGGTGGTGGTAACCCCTTCCATACCGGTCGCCGCCGATTCGTCATACGTGAGCGTCCAACCCTCCCCGGCCGGCTCCATGCCGCCGGCGGTGGTCAGTTCTATGGTTTCTTCCTCACCGTCCACCCGCTGGGTGCCGGTGATGGATATGAGCACGTCCATCGGATTCTTCCTCTTTTCACACGGTATCGGGGGCTCCCGCACCCAACAGGGTTTCCATGTCCACCCGTTCGGTATCCCCATCCACCTCCCGCCCGAGGAACATCCGGGCCACGTGGGTAAAATCGTCCGGCAGGTCGCTGACATAAAAACGGCACATTCCCGCCCGTTTGGTCCGGTTCAGCGCACCGTCCCGTTCCAGACGGTCAGCGCAGAGCGTCGCGCAGGCCGATCCCGAATCCACTAGAGCGACATCCGGCCCCACGATTTTGGAGATAACCGGGGCCAGGAGCGGAAAATGTGTGCATCCCAAGATCAGTGTATCCACGCGTTTATCGGCCAGCGGGGCCAGATACCGCCGGGCGGCCGCAAGCGTAGCCTCATTGTCCGGCTCGATCCATCCGTTTTCCACAAGGGGGACAAACAGGGGGCAGGCGACGGGTATCACCACCGCATCGGGCCGGATTTCCAAAATCCGTCTCTCGAAAGAGGCGGACCGGATGGTCGCCGCCGTCCCCAGAATCCCGATGCGCCCTGTTTTCGACGCGGATACGGCGGCGTCGGCGGTGGGTTCCACCACCCCCATGGCGGGGACGGGCAGTTCCCGGAGGATATGGGACGCGACCGAGCTGACCGTGCCGCACGCGGCGATGATCAGCTTGACGCCCTTCGACAGCAGGAAACGGCAGTCCTGCCGGGTATATTTTTCGATCGTCTCGGGGCTGCGGGTACCGTAGGGGACCCGGCCGGTATCCCCAAAATACACGATGTCCTCCCCGGGAAGGGTCGACAGCAGCTGCCGGACGACCGTCAGGCCGCCCAACCCCGAATCAAAAACGCCGATGGGCCGGTTGTCCATCCCCATTCCTCCTCTGCGCGCCCTGCACGCTGAAGTCTTATCATACCATGTTTTTCCCCCCGGCGCAAGAGCGGCGGGCCATCCCTCCCACTATATGCGGCGGCTTCGCCAAACAGTCCATCCAGGAGAGGCCGGGACAGAGAGAACCGCGGGGCAGGACGCCCCGCGGCCGGTATCGTCAGGAGGTCTTGACGGCAAAATTGGAGAAATCCGCTTTCAGGTTCAGGGAGGGCACCTTCAGCGAGAGAAGGCTGCCGCTCTCCGGGTCGGACAGGAGCTCGAACTGCCCGTTGACCGAATCCCCCTCGGTCTTGACGCCCTCCTCTGTCACCCGGGCGCCGCCCCCGCCGCCGCGGAGCGCGACGTCGAGCGCGTCGACGATTCCCTTTCCAAGGGCGCTTTCCGGGATTTCCGAGGGATCGACGCCGAAGGTCAGGCCGTACATCTTCATCGAGATATTCTCCCCATCCCACATCATGGTCATATCCTTGAGGGAGGCGGGCTCGGTGAACGCCAGGGTCAGGGTACCCGCGTTCAGCCGGGTGAGATGGCCGGTGATCTCCATGTCCCGGTAGGTGAGGGCGACATCGCATTCGAAGCCCGTGACCACCGGCGCCTCGGCCCCGCCGCCGCTTTTTTGACAACTGCTCATGGCCAGGATCAGGCAGAGCGCGGCGGCCGCCAGAAAGACCAGGGCCGCGACGCCTCTTTTCCACGAGATGCGGCAGACCATAGGGGCTCAACTCCTATTTTTCCAGATTGGAAAACAGTCCGCCCAGCTCTTCGATCATATCGGAGGGCTGCATCGCGTGCTGGGACAGCCGGGCCGCGGCCCGATCCCCCGCCAGACCATGCAGATGGACGCCGCACATCGCCGCCTGGGCTGGTTCCATTCCCTGGGCGATCAGCGAAGCGATCATCCCGGCCAGCACGTCGCCGCTGCCGGCCGCCGCCATCCCGGGATTGCCGCTTTTGTTCAGCAGAACGGCACGGCCCGGGGCGGCAATAACGGTCTGATAGCCCTTGAGCACCACCACGGCCTTCTGTTCCTCCGCGAAGCTGCGGGCCGTCTCCACCCGATTCTGCTGCACATCCTCGATGCGGCAGCCGATCAGTCTGGCCATTTCCCCCGGATGCGGCGTCAGCACCACCGGCACGCGGGCTGTTTTCCCTATATGTATATGCCCCGCCGCCGCATTTATACCATCCGCGTCCAATACCACCGGGCAAGAGGCCTGCGCGAGCAAATCCTCCACCACCGCCGTGACCGAATCCCCCCGGCCGAGGCCGCATCCGCACAAAACCGCGCTGGCCCGCCCGAGCTCCTCCCGCAGCAAATGGCGCGCCTCCGCCGCGACCAGCCCGTCCGATGTTTCCGGGAGCAGACGGTAGACCGCCTCGAGGTTTTGCCCCGCCACGGCCGGATACAGCGAACGCGGCAGCGCCGCCGCAACCAGGCCGGCGCCACAGCGCTGCGCAGCCCGGACGGCCAGCATGGCCGCTCCGGCCATCCCCACGCTGCCGCACACCGCCAGCACACGGCCATAGGTCCCCTTGTGGCTGTCCAGAGGGCGGGGGAGGAAGCAGGCCCGGACCATTTCCCAGTCCACGATGGTCTGGCTCGGGGCATACTGGTCAAGCAGGGCGGGATCGATCCCGATCTGCGCCACCTCGACCGGCCCGGTAAGCTCCGACGCCCCATGGACGAGCAGCCCCGGCTTCATAGCCGTGAAGGTGACGGTATACTCCGCCCGGATCGTATCCTCATCGTAGACCCCCGAGTCGGCACTGAACCCGCTGGGGACATCCAAGGCGATAACGGGCGCGTCGCTCTGGTTCGCCAGCCGGAACACCGGGCGCAGCGCGTCGGGCAGACGCCCGTGGAACCCAATGCCGTAGACCGCGTCCACCAGCATCTCCGCCTCCCGCACCGCCGTCATCGCCACATACGGCTCGGTTTCGAGATTGCACTGGGCGGCGCCGATCCCGACCGCGCGGGCATACATGTCCGCCGCATCCGACGTAGCCGGCTTGCCGCAGAGGAGGACGACCGTCACCTCCGCGCCCGCCTCCATCAGCTTGCGGGCCACGACAAAGCCGTCGCCGCCGTTGTTGCCTTTGCCGCACAGGACCGACACCTTCCGGCCCCGGACCTCATAGCGCGAGCGGATCATCCGGCCGGCCGCGCTGCCGGCGTTTTCCATCAAGCGCGGATAATCGAGGCCGCCCGCCACCGCCGCCGCTTCCACCAGCCGCATATCCCGGGCTGTCAAAATCTTCATGACTCATCCGTCCTTTCCGTCTGCCGGAGTATAGCCGGAAATCCGCGCGGCACCCTGCCCCCGTGCCCGGATGCAGGCAGCCACCTTCCAGCCGCCGATGAAAAAAGGGCGGGGCCCCGGGCCGCCAAGCGGCCGCTGGGGTCCGCCCCATCCGTACCTTCCGTCTATTGCTGCGTAAGCTTCCGGTTGACCTCCAGCATCAGCAGCTTGGGCAGGGAGGCTTTGAAAGCGTCCATGACCCGCTCCTCCGGCTGGAACAGCACCAGAGTGCTGCCGCTTTTCTTGCTGTGGTAGGTGAAGTACCACACCCCCGGCGCCGTTTCCGCCGGTGCCGCCACCACGGTCCGGTCGAAGCGGCGCCCGGCGAACTCCGTGGGATTATACGGACCCGCTGTTTCGATCTTGCTGCCCGCAACCGACACCACCCGCTTGCGCTTGCGCTGCGCGATGATCTGGTCGATGTCGATGTCCCCGTTGGTCACGCTGTACTCATATTCGACATTCTGGCCGGTGATGAGCCACCAGGCCCCGTAGATGAGCAGCATGTCGATCACTAGGGAAAAATAATTCAGGAACAGAAACAGCACAAAAACCAGGATCACGACCAACAGGATCGTCCCGGTGATAATGGCGATTTCCTTCGGCCCCTTTTTCTTGACGATGATCTGTTCCACAAACGTATCCATCTTCGACACTCCTTCGATTTGAAAGGCCCCCGGCCTGTTTCTGCCCTGGAAACGCGGGACTCGGACGCCCGGGCCGGACGCGCATGGCCGCCGCTTTTTCGTCTAGTATACCATACCTCGAAAAGGCTTTTCAACGTCTCGGCGCAAAAATCCGTGAACGATCCGTAAACATTGATGCCGTCCACGGCCACGCGGGCGGGGGATCACGGCACCAACGGCCACTCCCGCCCCGGCAGCTTGCGGGCGTAGTAATACATATCCGCCACCCGCCCGCCGAAGTCGGCTTCGGGCAGAAAGGCGATCCGCTCAAAGCCCAGCCGCTCGGCCAGCCGGACCGAACGGGTGTTGGCCGCGTCGATGCAGGCGCACATCCGGCCCAGCCGCAGTTTGCCGGCCGCGTAATCCAAAACGGCCTGTGCCGCCTCCGCCGCATAGCCCTTTCCCCAATACTCCCGCAGGAAGAGATAGCCGAGCTCCCCGAGATAGCCGTCTACCACCCGGTTGATGGTGCATTCCCTGATATAGAGGTCCTCCCCCCGCAGGGTCACCGCCCATTCGGTAGGGCTGCGCCTGCGGACGAGCTGGGCGAGCATCGCGCCGTCCTTGGGGGGATGCCCGCCCAGATAGCGGCGGATCTCGTCGTCCTGATAGGCCTGCATCATCCGGGGAATGTCACGATGCTGCCGGCGGCGCAGGCGCAGCCGTTCGGTTTCCAAAACCGGCGCTTCCGGTTTCGCCATCTCAGTCATCCCCCTTTCGCCCGTCAACACGCTTCCAATGGGATACAGTATATCACAGATACGTGGATTTGGAAAGGCCGGGAAGGGGCGAAAAAAGGAGAAACCCGCCTCTTTTCTCCACAACTGTCATCTCCCCGGCGGGTCCGCAGGCAGCGGGGCTCTCTCCCTGTCCGCCAGAGCGCGCACCCGGTCGGCGGACAGGGCCGAAGGCAGCGGAAGACGGGCCTGCGCATCCGGATCTTCATTGGACAGGTGCATTTCGGTCAGGTGTTTCCAGTATTTCTTCGGCATATGGTTGCGCCGGCAGACCGGATTGGTCCGTTCCTTTATCGCAATGGTCTCATAAAAGGCCTTCCACATCCGGCGATAGGCCGTGTCGTCGGCAGAAAACGCCGGAAGAACCAGGTCCTCGTCGGTGGCGACCACCCAGGTTTTGGTGTCGGATACTCCGCACAGTCTGTGCGTCTTGTCGTGGATGATGAAGGGCTGGATCTGAAACCGGGAGACAAAGTGCGGCATCAGCATGGCTACAACGTTGTGTTCCGGGGTGATCTCCCCATAGTAGATGCCTCCCTCCAGCTTGGAAAAGCGGATAAACTGCCGGAGCATTCCCGCCTCCCGCCCGACAAGCGAAACGAGCTTTTGCAGCCGCATCACCCGTTCGTCGGTGATCTTTTGATGGATAACCCGGCCAATTTTCATACCAAATCGTATATATTTGTATATAATATCCTCTTTGTATACAGAATTCGACTGAAAACACGTCCAGACCTGGGCGTATCCATCGGCGCCCAGGCTTTTTTTCACACCGGCAATCACCCGTTCCGCCTTGGCGTCATCGGTTCGTATCTCCAGATAGCGGCGGCCGAGCTCCTGCTGGCACACGGCCGCGGCATGGACCGAGACCGGGGCCGGATGAACCGAATAGGAGTCGAAAACCGCGGTGAGCAGCCCTTCGAACGTGCCGTCGGTCAGGAGTGTCACATCTGTCCCGTCAGGCATTTGAGCCGGTCCTCCTTTCCGGGCGAAAGCTGCGGCAGATCGTCGAAGGTGAGCTGCCGCACCGGCTGTGTCAGGGGCAGGCTGCCCGGACGCAGCCGGATATCCGCCGTCAGGTTCTGATAAATGAAGCTCTCAGACAGGCGGGTGCCGTCCGCCATCCGCCCCTTGCAGGTGATGAAATAGATCGCCCGCTTGAGCACCACCCCGATCTTCTTCAGGTCGTCAAAGGACAGAGAGCCCACCCGGCGGGCGCTCAGAATCCGGTCGGCGGATTTCACGCCGATCCCCGGCACCCGCAGCAGCATTTCCCGGTCCGCCCGGTTGACCTCGACGGGAAAGCGGTCGAGATGATGCAGCGCCCAGTTGCATTTCGGATCCAGCAGGGGGTCCAGGGACGGATGCCGCTCATCCAGGATCTCCTCCACCTGAAAGCCATAGAACCGCAGCAGCCAGTCGGTCTGGTAAAGGCGGTGCTCCCGCAGCAGGGGCGGAGGCTGGTCCTTGGGAAGAAGGGCGTGGGTGCCCACCGGAATATACGCGGAGTAAAAAACACGTTTGAGAGCATACTTCCTGTAAAGGCCGGAAGCCAGTTTCATGATCTGGTAATCGGTATCGGGGGTGGCGCCGATGATCATCTGGGTACTTTGCCCGCCGGGCGCGAAGGAGGGGGCATGGCGGTAAACCGCCAGCTCGTGCCGGCTCTGGGCCACCCGGTCGCGCACGGCGGCCATGGGCTTCAAAATGCTCTGTTTGCTTTTGTCGGGGGCGAGCTGGGTGAGGCTGCGTTCACTGGGCAGCTCGATGTTCACGCTCATCCGGTCGCACAGCAGCCCGATTTTATCGATAAGCTCGGGGGAAGCGCCGGGGATGGTTTTGACGTGGATGTATCCCGCGAAACGATACGGGCCCCGCAGCAGTTCCAGCACCCGGCACATACGTTCCATTGAGGTATCCGGATCCTTCAGGACACCCGAGCTGAGGAAAAGCCCTTCGATGTAATTCCTCCGGTAGAACTCCATGGTCAGGGTCGCCAGCTCCTCCGGGGTGAAGGTGGCCCGGGGCACGTCGTTGGAGCACCGGTTGACGCAGTACTGGCAGTCGTATACGCAGCTGTTGGTCATCAGTACCTTCAGCAGCGAAATGCAGCGCCCGTCGGCGGCAAAGCTGTGGCAGATGCCGCACCCCACCGCCGATCCCAGCATACCCGCCTGCCCCTCCCGGTCCACGCCGCTCGAGGTACAGGCCGCGTCATATTTGGCGGAATCGGCCAGTATCCGCAGTTTGTCCATCAGTTCCAACGCCGTCACCTCCCTGTTTTCTCAGTATAGAACATACGTTCTGATTTGTCAACAACCATCGAGCGGTTTCCTTTTCAAGAACGCAGGGGGAAGGCAGACGCCAGAACCAAGAATTCACCAAAAGGGGGTTCCGGCTTTGGATGAGGCCGCAGCCGAAAAAACAGTTATGCCGGGGCCCAGACGGTCAAAAAAGTAGAAAAAGCGCAGTCGATGGCCCAAACGGCCGCGGCGAGTTCAGGATCCGTGTTTTCAAGGGCACGTGTCTCGAAAACACTCCTTATAAGCGACAAAGGGCGGAAAACACGATGTGTTTCCGCCCTTTGTCAAGAGCAGGGGTGGACCCGGCGGGGACGGAGGGTGCAAGATGAGCGATAGCAAACCGCCGTGATCCGGTGTCCCCGTCCAGCCGCTTGGCGGCCTATCCTTTCAGGCCGTTTTCCTGCCGTTCCATGTTTTCCACGACGACATCGAAGATGTCACCCAAAGACGCTCCGTAAGCGAGAACGTCCCAGGGCTCGTTGGTATGATAGTGGATTTTGATGAGGGTGTCGTCCCCCACGGCGAGCAGACAGTCGCCCTTGAAATGGGCGGTGATGTAGTCGTGGATGTCGTCCTCGGACAGGTTTTCGCCCTCGATGAGCAGTTGGGTGTCGAATTTGTATTCCAGCATGCCGGTCTCTCCTTCTTTGGGATATACGATCCCCCTCATCATACAGCATGCGCACCAAAATGTCCATATATACGGGCATCACCCGGAGGAACGGATCCCCCCGGGTGATGCCGGGCCGGCGCCTTACCGGCAGTAGAGCTCCAACGCGTGGTGAAAGAAGGCGGCAAGGCCTTCCTTCTCCTGGTCGTAATAGGCCCTGAATCGCTCGTCCGTCTCGTACATCTCTCCGAGAGAGCGGTGCAGCTCCTTGGAATACACGCCCTCCGGATAGTAGAGCTCGAGCCACTGACGGTGGAGGCCGCAGGCGAGCCGGGCGGCTTCCCCTCCGGGCTCGCCCGCCTCCATAGCCTCCTTGAGCAGGCGAACCACCTCGCCGTCCAGCTCCTCCGCCTTCCGATAGGTCCCCTCGCTCATGTCAAGGAACCGGGCGCCGGCCGCGTCCATGATGCCGTCGCCGTACCGCCGCCGGAGCTCGGAGCCGTACCGCCGCTCATTTTCCGCGTGGGCCTGCCGCTTGAAGCCCTCGAATTTTTCAGTATCCGACATATCTTCCTCTCCTTTCAGGGAACGGATGGTTTGGCGGACGTTCGCGATCAGGATATCCATCCGTTCCCGTTTGGCGACTAAGGCGGCCAGATGTTCCTCCAACGCCTTTTCCCGATTGAAGCCGGGGGCATCGAGGAGCCGGCGGATCTCGTCCAGAGGCATACCGAGCTCCCGGTAAAAAAGGATCTGCTGCAGCCGATCCACCTCCTCCGGACCATAGAAGCGATATCCGTTCGAAGCGGTGCCAGCCGGCCGCAATAGCCCGATCTGATCGTAATACCGCAGGGTGCGGGACGTGATCCCCGCAAGCCTCGCGAGTTTATCCACCGTATAGTCCAACCCGACCACTCCTTCTGTCTGTGGGAGGGTGTCCGGCCGCGGTCCGGATGCCCTCTTCTGTGAGGATACACCTTGACGCTGCGTTAATGTCAAGGGGATTTGCAAAAATAAAACGGCTCCGGCTGCCTGGGGTTCCAGGGGGATTTCCCCCTGGTGCTTCTTTCCCTCTTTTTGAATAGCCTGGGACAAATGCGGGAGCATTTGTGGGGGCCGGGGCAGACTATGCACGTTTTTATCCGCGTTCAGCCCGGCCCATTGTGTAAAGAAAGGGGGTGCCAAAGCACAGATTGTGTTTTATGGCACAAGCGCATAAAAAAATCGTAGTTTATTGAATGGGTTTGGCCTGCGCGGCCACATCCTTTCTCCGCGTGGAGAAAGGATGCAAAGAGACGCCGGGGGCTTTGCCCCCAGACCCCCGGGCTTTTGGCCGGTTTTCTTGAACCAACGTCCATACAACAAGGGGGGCCCGAGGCCCCCGGAGTTGGAGTGGGCGCAGGGCCGAAAAAATGCAGCCAGCCCCAAACCCCGGGGCCGCAGCCCTTTTTTATCGTTGATTCAGGCAGCCGTGCTACCGCCGGCTTTCCTCTAAAGATAGCCGGCAAACCACCCGGGGGTCCAGGGGGCGATGCCCCCTGGCACGTCTTTGCCTTCTTTCTTCGTGCGAAGAAAGAAGGTGGCCCGCAGGCCAGACCTGAAAAAGACGGGTATGGCGGGTTGTCCGCGCATACAATGCGCCGTCAACCCGATCAGGAAGTCGATGGAGCTCCCCCCAATCCACCGTATATGATTTAAGGGCCATTGTGGGACCTCACAATGACGGTGATTCGCCTCGGAGAACCGTCCCTGGCTCAGAACATCGACAAAAACGGCATGGCCAGAACCACCCCCTATCATAAAGGGAGGCGGCCCCGCCGTTTGATTGTGTATCCCATTTATGCTATACTGTTTTTATCTGGATCGAAACGGGAACCCGCTCAACTATACTTCACGAAGGGGGAAACCGCGTATGAGGCATGCACTGAAAAAAGGGGATGTCATCGGCATCTTCTCCCCCTCTTACCCCTTGACCGCCCTCGCGCCGGAAGCCACTCGGGCGGCTATCCGCTATCTGGAAAATCAAGGATACCGGATCAAGCCGGGCCGTCTATGCGGGAAACAGGATTTCTACCGGCCGGGTCCGGCTCGACGCGGGACGGCAGGAAATCACGGTCCTTAAGGCCTGAGCCCCGCGCAGGAGGCCTTTTACCCGCCGATCCGCCAGTAGGACGCGCTGTATGGGTTAAGCTCGCTCCCGCCGCCGAAGTCGTGGGGACGCCCCGTCAGCAATTCGTCTGCCCGCCCGGCCCCGGCATCGAAATGCGCCGTATACGGAACCGCTTCGGTATTGAAGGCGGCGAGCACCCGTTCCCCCTCCAGCCGCCGCTCGAAAATCAGTTGCCGGTTGGTCATGAGGAGGATCCGGAAATCCCCATGGCGCAGCGCCGGGCTTTCCCGCCGGGCCGCCGCCAGGGAGGCGATGAAACGGGTGAGCCCGTTTTCGGCCGGTTCCGGAAAGCAGGGGCGCAGGGGCGCGTCGGATTCCGATTTGACCCCCTCGGCCCCCCACTCGCTGCCATAATACACGCAGGGAATGCCCGGCATGGCGAACAGGAGCGCATAGAGCAGCGGCAGTTGGGCGGGGTTGCGCAAAATGCTGGCCGCCCGGGTCACGTCGTGATTGTCCGCAAAATTAAACAGATGCAGCCCTTTGTATACCGTCCAGGGCTCGGGGCCGAACTGACGCTGGAGCGAATGCCCGATCTCGAACAGATTGTCCGAATTGAGGCTGGAATGCAGACCCTTGTAGCACTCGTAATTGGTCGCGCTGTGGAGCATCCCGTCGCAGACCAGCCGCCTGTAATCCCCGTGGAGCATCTCCCCCACCAGGAAAAAATCCGGTTTGAGCGCGTCGCAGAGGCGGCGCAGCCGGCGGATGAAGTCCGGCTCCAGGCTGTAGGCCACGTCCAGCCGCAGCCCGTCGATGCCGAATTCCCGGATCCACCCCTCCACGCAGCCGAGCAGATGCCCGGCCACCTCTTCGTTTCGCAGGTTGAGCTTCACGAGCTCGTCATGGCCTTCCCATCCCTCGTACCACAATCCGTCGCCATACCCGTTGTTGCCGTCGAAACGGACGAAGAACCAATCCCGGTAGGGGGAAGCCTCCCGATTTTTCAGCAGGTCCTGGAACGCCCAGAAGCCCCGGCCCACGTGGTTGAACACCCCGTCGAGCACCACCCGGATCCCCGATTCGTGAAGGGTGCGGCAAAGGGCGGCGAATTCGCCGTTCGTTCCCAGCCGGCCGTCGATCCGGGTATAGTCCCGGGTATCGTAGCCGTGCGCGTCGGAGTCGAACACCGGCGTAAAATAGACCGCATCCGCATGGATGCGCCGTATATGGGGGATCCAGTCTGCCACTTTTTGCAGACGGTGGCCCGGCACACCCTCGTTCTTGTCCGGGCAGCCGCAGAAGCCCAGGGTATAGATCTGATAAAAGACACTGTCATAAGCCCACATGATGGTACCGCCTTTCCGCGCGGGCGCCGCCCGCTCCAAAACGCTCATGGCGTTGATTGCATCCAAAGGACACGTCCCTATTAGTATAGCCGGGACAGCACCGGGACGCAACGCCCCTTTTTCTTCCAATGGGTATTTGACGCGCCGCGCCGCACATGCTATACTGGGAACCGGAACAATGTGAGGAAGGACCGGTGCTCTATGCAATATCGCCCCTTTGGCAAAACCGGGGAATCCGTCTCGGTGCTGGGATTCGGTGCCATGCGCTTTGAAACGGAAAACGGCATTATCAAGGAAAAAGAGGCCGTTTCCCTGCTGCGCGCCGCCATCGACGGCGGCGTCAATTACGTCGATACGGCTTATTTTTATCTGGAAGGCCAAAGCGAGGCCCTGGTGGGGCGGGCGTTGCGGGACGGTTACCGGGAGAAGGTCCATCTCGCCACCAAATCGCCGGTTTTCGCGCTGGAATCGGCCGAGGATTTCGACCGGATTCTGAACGAGCAGCTCGAGCGCCTTGAGACCCGGACCATCGATTTTTATCTGCTCCATTCCCTGAGCCTCAAGACCTATGAGGAAAAGGTGCTGGGTTACGGCCTCCTTGACAAAATGGAAAAGGCCCGGGCCGACGGCAAGATCCGGTATATCGGCTTCTCCTTCCACGACAGCCACGAGGCGTTCTTGAAAATCCTGAACGGCTACGACGGCTGGGATTTCTGCCAGCTCCAGCTTAACTATATCGACGTGGAGAATCAGGCGGGCCTGCGCGGGCTGGAAGAGGCCGCGGCAAAGGGGCTCGGCGTCATCGTGATGGAACCCCTGCTCGGTGGCAAGCTGGCCAATCCCGCCCCGGGGGTCCGGGCGGTGCTGCCCTCCTCCCGCACGCCGGTGGAATGGGCGCTGGACTTCCTGTGGGACCGTCCCGAGGTCAGCCTCCTTCTCAGCGGCATGAACGCGATGGAGCAGGTATCCGATAACCTCGCATACGCCGGCCGTGCCCGTCCGGGGATGCTCACCACGGAAGACCGCGCGATGTTCCGGCGGGCCAAAACCGTTTACGATACCATGGCGTTGGTCCCCTGCACCAAATGCGCCTACTGCATGCCCTGCCCGTTTGGGGTGGATATCCCGGGCGTATTCGAGGCGTACAACCGCACCGCCGTCAATATGAACGAGGCTCGGGATCTTTACGCCGGCCTGGAGGGGCACCGCGCCGACCTGTGCCGCGCCTGCCGCCGCTGTGAACGGAATTGCCCGCAGCACATCGCCATCAGCACCACCATGAAGGCGATTCCACCTGTATTTGCAAAAGACGGGGCGGGGGACTGATTTCGGTTCCGGGTGTCCTAGTATGCCTCCGTCCGGCGGCCGTCTCGGAACGCCGCGACCGGCTCCTCCCTGTCCGTGGAAAGGAATGAATTATTCAAATGGAACAGCGTCTCTCCTCCCCGCGGCAGCCTCTGGCGCAGCGGCTGGCTTTTGGCGGCCTGTTTCTCGCTTTAGGGATCCTGTTCCCCCTGCTGTTTCATCTTCTGCCGGCCAGGTCGGGGGAAATTTTCCTGCCCATGCACATCCCTGTCATCCTGGCCGGAATGGTGCTCGGGCCCGCGCTCGGCGCTGCGGTCGGAGCTCTTACCCCCCTTGCTGAACACCCTGGTCGGCAGCATGCCGCCCCCCGCCCGTCTGCCCTTTATGATGATAGAGCTCGGGGTATACGCCCTGGCAGCGGGGCTTTGCTACCGCAAGGCGCGGCTGCCGCTGCCTCTCTCCCTGGCCGTTACGCAACTGGCCGGCCGGGCCGCCTATGGGCTCAGCCTGTTTTTCGCGGGGACGCTGCTGCATGTCCCGGGGGCCGCGCCCATCGCGGCTGTCACCGCCGCCGTCAAGGGCTGGCCGGGCATTGTGGTGCAGTGGCTGTTCATTCCCCTGCTGCTGTTGGCCCTCAAAAAAGGAGGCGCTCGGATTGACCGATGCTGAACGGGCCGTCGCCGCCCTGAGGGACGGCTTCACCTGTGCTTTCGTGCGCGGCGGACGGCTTTATACGTCGACGGCTTCCGGCATCCGTCCCCTTCTGGACTGGCTGGCGGAGGATCCGTGTTGTTTTCAGGGCGCTTTTGTCGCGGACAAAATCCTCGGCAAGGCCGCGGCGCTCCTGCTGCTCCAGGGCGGGCTGGATGGATCCTCCGGCGGCGTGTACGGCGGCGTACTCAGCGACGCTGCCGCCGGTGTGTTCCAGCAGCACGGCATTCCTTACGCCTGCGGGCGCCGCGTCCCCCATATCGTCAACCGGCGGGGGGATGGCGTCTGCCCAATGGAACACCGGGTCCGGGATATCGACGACCCCGCCGCCGCCCATACCGCGCTGCTGGCCGCGGTCGCGGCTATGCGCGCCTCTGCAAACGATCAACCGGGTTCCGCCCGGGAAGAAACGGAACGTGAAGCATGAATCCAGTCAAATTTTCCGACCTGAAGCTGATGCCCTCCCTGCTCAAAGCGGTGGAGGAGGAAGGGTATACCGCCCCTTCCCCCATTCAGGAAAAGGCCATCCCGCCGGTGTTGGAGGGACGGGATCTGGTGGGCTGCGCCCAGACCGGGACCGGCAAAACGGCGGCGTTCGCACTGCCTATCCTCCAGCGCCTGACAAAAAATCCGATTCGCCGGATCGACGGGCAGCCGCTGCGGACTCCCCGGCCGATTCGCGCCCTCATCCTCACCCCCACCCGGGAGCTCGCTTTGCAGATCCAGGAGAGCTTCGACGCCTACGGCCGCCACACCCATCTGCGCAGCGCCGTCATCTTCGGTGGCGTCTCCCAGGTTCCCCAGGTGGAGACCCTGCAAAGGGGCGTGGACATCCTAGTGGCCACTCCCGGCCGCCTCAATGACCTGATCGGCCAGGGCCACGTCCATCTCAAAAATCTGGAAATTTTCGTCTTGGACGAAGCCGACCGTATGCTGGACATGGGGTTCGTTCACGATGTCAAGAAAGTGATTTCCCAGCTTCCCGCCCGGCGGCAGAGCCTGCTGTTTTCCGCCACCATGCCGGACGAGATTGCCCGTCTGGCCGACACCCTGCTCACCGATCCGGTCCACGTTGCCGTGGCCCCGGTTTCTTCCACGGTCGACGCCATCGTGCAGTCGGTCTATTTCGTGGACAAGGCCAACAAATCCCGTCTGCTCCTGCATCTGCTGCAGGATCCCGCCATCCGTTCCGCCCTGATCTTTACCCGCACCAAGCACGGCGCCGACCGGGTGGTGCGGGATCTGGGCCGTGCCGGGGTCCAGGCGCTCGCCATCCACGGCAACAAGTCGCAGAACGCCCGTCAAAACGCGCTCGGCAGCTTTAAAAACGGCTCGATCCGCGTCCTGGTCGCGACCGATATCGCCGCCAGGGGGATCGACGTCGAGGAACTCTCTCATGTGATCAATTACGATCTGCCGAACATCCCTGAAACCTATGTCCACCGCATCGGCCGGACAGGCCGGGCGGGGCTCAGCGGGGTCGCCGTTTCCTTCTGCGATTTTGAAGAAAAAGCCTATCTGAAAGACATTGAAAAACTCATCCGCAAGCCGGTCCCGGTCGTCGAGGGGCATCCCTATCCCATGCAGGTGTTTGAAATCCCGCCCAAGCCCGAACGGCCGCCCCGGCAGAACAGCCGTCCCGGACAGGGGCCGAAAGCCGACGCGCGAAACGCGGTCCGGCCGGGTCCGCATAAACAGGCCGCTAAACAGCCAGACTCAAAAGAGGAGAACAAGAGCCGCGGCACGGGCCGGGTGCAGAACGTACCCGGCACCGTTCGGAAAAACACGGCGGACACGGCTTCGCCGCCGTCCGTATCCGGTGGGAAACGGCCGAAAGGCCGCAAGGAAAAAACGCCGCCGTCCCCTTCCGCCCCAGCGCCCGCCCCGTCCCGCCCGGAGACGGCCAGCCCGTCCGGTGGCGCCCCGCGCAAAGCCGCCGCACAGCGCCCGGGACTCGAACCCGCCATTACGAAAAAACCGCGTCCCATCCGGCCTTTCCAGTCCCGTTCAGCCGGTGTACAGCGGGATTTCCTGCCCAAGGACGAAAAGAAATAAACCCGGTTTGCGTTGGAAAAAACTCGCTATATTAACACAAATTTACTCGCATGAAATGCCTCCTCAGAACCAGAATAATGAATGCAAACGCAAGCAATCAACAGCGGCGTAAACGCCGCCAAAAAAACTGAGGAGTGTATTGAAGTATGTCTAGCAACAAAACTTTGGTTCCCGAAGCTCGCGAAGGCCTCGACCGTTTCAAGATGGAAGCTGCCAACGAAGTCGGCGTGACCCTGAAGCAGGGCTACAACGGCGACCTGACCTCCAAGCAGGCCGGTTCGATCGGTGGCCAGATGGTCAAAAAGATGATCCAGCAGTACGAGAACGGCCTGAAGTAATTCAAGCCCTCTCACACGGCCGCCGGGAGGCAATCGCCTCCCGGCGGTTTCCTATGGCTCCGCCGGATTCGCGTTCGCCCCCGGCCGATTCCGCTTTCCTTCGCACAGGAATGGGTTTCGATATCTTGATGCATAAAATTCGCTCGGATGGGAAAAATCTCACCTGTAGCCTCTTGACAAATCCCCAAAATTCGGTATAATGGTAAACGCTCTCACACATTGCGGAATTGTGTAATGGTAGCACGACAGTCTCTGACTCTGTTTGTCTGGGTTCGAATCCTAGTTCCGCAGCCAAAAAAGCCTCATTGCGTTTGCAATGAGGCTTTTAACTTTAAATCCGTATGAGAAAAACCGGTCTCATGCATGGAAATGAGGCTGGAATCAAGCATTCGCCCGTCTGTTCCATCGTCAGCAACCCCCTGCCCCGGGACAGCTGTGCAGGAAAACCCGAAGATCCCCCAGCGCCTTAAACGCGCCGGGGGATCCGCTTTCTATCTCATTAAAACGCGGTCTTTTCCCTCAGGTAAGCGGAAAGGGAGGCGAGGGCGACCCGCTCCTGGCCCATGGTATCCCGGTCCCGGACCGTCACGCAGCCGTCCTCGAGGGAATCGAAGTCAAAGGTGACGCAGTAGGGGGTGCCGATCTCGTCCTGACGACGGTAGCGCTTGCCGATGGAGCCCGCGTCGTCGAAATCCACCATGAAATCCCGGGCAAGGGACGCATAGACCTCCCTGGCGCCGTCGCTGAGCTTTTTGGACAGGGGCAGCACGGCGGCCTTGAAGGGCGCGAGGGCGGGATGGAGCCGGAGCACCACCCGGGTATCGTTCTTTTCGGCATCCACCACTTCCTCGTCGTAAGCGTCGCACAGGAAGGCCAGGACCACCCGGTCGGCGCCAAGGGAGGGCTCGATGACGTAAGGCACGTAATGCTCGCCGGATTCGGGATCGAAATACTCCAGCTTCTGGCCAGACTGGCGGATATGCTGGGTCAGGTCGAAATCGGTCCGGTCGGCCACGCCCCACAGTTCACCCCACCCAAAGGGGAAACGGAACTCGAAGTCGGTCGTCGCCTTGGAATAGTGGGACAGCTCCTCTTTTTCGTGATCCCGGAGCTTGAGGTTTTCGTCCCGCATTCCCAGGGACAGCAGCCACTGATGGCAGGTGTTTTTCCAATACTCGAACCACTCGAGGTCGGTGCCCGGCTTGCAGAAGAATTCGAGCTCCATCTGCTCGAATTCGCGGGTGCGGAAGGTGAAATTGCCGGGGGTGATCTCGTTGCGGAAGGACTTGCCGATCTGGGCGACACCGAAGGGCACCTTCTTGCGGGCGGTGCGCTGGATATTCGCGAAATTGACGAAGATGCCCTGGGCCGTCTCGGGCCGCAGATACAGCTCGTTTTTCGCATCCTCGGTCACGCCTTGGAAGGTCTTGAACATCAGGTTGAAGGTCCGGATATCGGTGAAATTCCGCTCGCCGCACTGCGGGCAGCGGATATCCTGTTCGTCGATGTAGGCCTTCATCTTCTCGAAGCTCCAGCCGGCGGGGTTGACCCCGGTGTCCTCGATGAGCTTGTCGGCCCGGTGGCGGGTCTTGCAGCTCTTGCAGTCCATCAGCGGATCGGAGAAGTTACCGACATGGCCGGATGCCACCCACACCTGGGGGTTCATCAGGATGGCGCTGTCGAGGCCCACATTGTAAGGGCACTCCTGGACAAACTTCTTCCACCAGGCCCGTTTGACGTTGTTTTTCAGCTCCACGCCCAAAGGACCGTAATCCCACGTGTTGGCGAGGCCGCCGTAAATATCCGAGCCGGGATAGACGAATCCCCGGTTTTTGCACAGGGCCACGATTTGGTCCATGGTTTTTTCACTGTTGTTCATGCTGGACGGTTCCTTTCGTGCCAATATCCGCTGCCCTGTCGGGAAGCAGGCATCTGTTTGTTTAGTTTAAACCGATTCGCGCGTCTTGTCAATGCGCAGTGTGCGATATTCCGGCAAAACAGACCGGATTTCCCCCTCAGCCGCACAAGCGGCTTTCTATAATCCGAAAGCAGTCGATTTCATCCGGCGGATTGGATATAATATCCACGTCCGGCACGTTTGGCAAACCGGCCAGCAATGTCCCCTGGTACAGACAAATCCCGATTAGGAGAAAGCCGATCACAAGCGATACGACGGCGCCGATGCGGCGTCTGTAAACACCGATGACCGACGGCGCTACGGCGTCCCCTCCATCGTAGTACCAGGCGAGCCACTCTTTCTCCCCCTCCCACAGCTTTTTGGGACGCAGCGACATCAGCGCCGCTCCCCCGAAAAAGAACAGTTCAAACAGCAACCAACCCAGGGATTCCAGTATGCTGTGAGACAGGTTCAGCACCCCGGCCACCCGCAGCACAAACAGACCGATGGAAACAACCGCCCCCACCAGTGCCGCGGCCGCCGATATCTTTTCAACCGGTCCGGCTTTCAGTCCTGCTCCCTCGTCGAACAGCTCATCCATCCGGCTGTCCAGTTCGGCCTTTTTTTGCGCCGTTTCCTCCGCCGTCAGCCGTTTTCCCAGTCTGGCGCCGCAGTCCACGCAGTACAATCGGCTGTCCTTCTGCTCGGCTCCGCATTTCGAACAGATTTTCATGTTTCCCGCCCTTCTGATATTTTTCAATCAGTCGAATACCGTCGGATTATAACGTTTTATATCCTACCAATCCGCCCCCTGAAAAAGGTCAGATATAAAACCCGACCACGGTGGCATAGGTGCCGGTCACGTCGTCCCGGCCCGAGACGACGACACCGTCCAGGCTCATCAGTTCCCCGCTCTTGACCGTTTCCAGCGGTGCGGAAAAGGCCTCTTTCCCGCCAGCCATGACGATCACCCGGTCTTCGAGCACCATCAGGCGGCCATCCTTCCCCAGCACAACCTCAATCGGGCTGCCGTTCTCGTCGGTCTCTCGGCGGACCGCGTATTTGAGCAGCCTGCCGTCCAGCCGCCGCAGCGCCTCATCCGCCATGCTGTCGCTTTTCTTGGCCCCCCGGCGAAACCATCCCATGAGCCCGCCCTCCTTTTTGCTCGATCTCCTGGCCATATTCTACCCGTTTTGTCCACCCCTGTCAATGCAGCGGCCATATCCAAAAACAGCCGCCGGCTCATCTCTGGCCGGCGGCTGCCTATTTTTCCTTATAAAAGAGATTCCCCGCGGGCAAGCCGCGCCTCGGCATCGGCCACAAACTGCCTCGCATACCGCGGGGACCGGGCGCCCCGTTCGAGCGCCCACTGCTCGGCGGCGGCCAGCAGGGTCTCCCGTTCCACCTCCAGATGGCGATCGGCGGCGATCTGGGCCACGATGTCGAGAAAACGCCGCTTGTCCGGCATCAGGAAGGTCAAACTGATCCCGAACCGGTCGGACAGCGACACCGCCTCCTGTACCGTATCGGCGGCATGCACCTCGTCCCCGTCCCGGTCCCGGAAGGTCTCCCGCAGCAGGTGGCGGCGGTTGGAGGTGGCGTAGACGAGCACGTTCACCGGACGGGAGGCGAGCCCCCCTTCCAGCACCGCCTTGAGCGCGGCGAAGGAATCGTCGTTCCCCGAAAAAGACAGGTCGTCGATGAACAGGATGAACTTCATCGGCAGCCCGGCGAGGAAATCGGTCAGCTCCGGCAGCTCCCGGAGGGTTTCCTTGGGCAGCTCGATCATCCGCAGGCCCCGGCCCGCGTATTCGTTGAGCAGAGCCTTGACGGTGGAGGACTTGCCGGTGCCGCGGTCTCCGTACAGCAGCATGTTGTTCGCCTCGAACCCATCCAAAAAGGCCAGCGTGTTATCCACCGCGATCTGCCGCTGCGCGGCGTAATCCTTGAGATCCGACAGGCGGATCGGGTCGGGGTGCTCCACGGGATGGAGGGCGCCGTCCCGCCACAAAAAGGCGCGATGGGCGGCAAACCGGCCGCAGCCATGGGCCGCGTGATAAGCGGCCAGCGCCGGCAGCGCGTCACCCCAGGGCGTGTCCAGCGGGACCGCGGCGGCGGCCACGCCCCAATCGGGCAGCCGGGCGGAGAGCCCGGTTTCCAGAGCGGCGCAGAGCGTCTCCGGCCGTATCGTCGCCGCGCGGTAAAGCACATCCAGATCCCGCCGCGCGGCCTCCGCCATCCTGTCCGGATCGGCGGCGTCCGGTAACGCCCCGGCGGCCAAACGGATGGAAAAAGGATTTTCATCCTCCAGGATTTCCTGCGCCACGGCGGCGGGCAGGCTGTCCAGCCGCCCCCTTTGCAGCAGCACGCGGCACAGCTCCCCCCACCGCACGCACAGGGCTTGCTCCTCGCCCCCCGCGGCCGACTCCAACAACCGCACGAGTGCGGCCGTGACGGGGCGGTCCAGGACCCCCCGGTAAACCGACAGGGACAGGAGTTCCAGATACAGGCGGCGGACAGATACGGATACTGGCATGGGGAAGGCTTCCTTTCTTTCGCCCGGCACAGGGCCGGTGGATTCTCCCGCATTTTACCCCCATACTGAAAATCTGTCAACTTGCCCGCCCTTGCCTTTTTTCCCTCTGTCCGGTATACTATGTTCGGTCGATAGGGAAAGCGAGGGATCACGAACCATGGAGACACCGGCCTTCCGGCGGGAAACCGCCTGCTCGTTCAGCGGACACCGGCCCGGCCGCCTCCCGGGCGGATATGCCGCCTGGCACACGCCCTCCTCGCCGCTCCGCTTCTGGATCCGCAAGGCCCTGGAAGAGGCATACACGGACGGATACCGGGATTTCGTCTGCGGCATGGCCCTTGGCGCCGACACCCTGGCCGCCGAAGAGGTGCTGGCCATGCGGGAGTGCCGGCCCGCTGTCCGCCTGATCGCGGCGCTCCCCTGTCCCGGTCAGGAAGCCCGCTGGCCTCTGGCCGACAAGGAACGGTACCGCGCCCTGCTCGCACAGGCCGACCTATGTGTGACCGCCTGCCCCGCATACACCCCCTATGCCATGCATGCCCGCAACCGCTGGATGGTGGAGCACACGTCCCGCCTCATCGCGATTTTCGACGGTTCGCCTGGCGGCACCGCCCACACCGTCCGGCTCGCGGAAGCCCGGGGCCTGGATATTTGTTTCCTATCTCCCGACAGCCTGGCTCCCTGAGCCCGTCCTTGCCGGCTCGGTTGTGTCCGGGAACCGAAAGGCGCCTTCGGAAATCCGAAGGCGCCTTTGTGATATTCTCTTGACAATAGGATAAAAATCGGATAAAATAGTCGTCTTAACCCATGGCTTTTTATGATTCGAAAATCTTTCCCTTTATATCATATCATACCCATCCCCGTTTGTCAACCCCTTATTTTGAAAAGGAGGAAATCCCCGTGGAAAATGCCCTTTTCGCCCTGCTGGCTCCCGCTCAAGACGAAGAAGCCGCCTGCCTGGCGGCGGTCCGGGAAGCCGCGGCCCGCCATGGCCTGTCCGTGACGCCGGAGGAGGCGCTGGCGCTGGCAAACACCCATCGGCAGGCCCTTCACGACGCCGGCCGGATAGAGATCAGCGGCACCGTCCTTCCCAAACTGGCCGCCTCCTTTGCCGCCTCCCCTTATGCGCCGTCCAATGGGTTTGCCCTTTTGTTGGGGGAGCTGTGCGGCTGGTTTTACCATTTTAAAAACACCAGCCTGGAGCCGGTCGGCGACGACGGCCTCGTCGCCTGGATGCGGTACGCCTTCGACCATCGCTGCATGGGGCAGCCGGAGCTGTTGCAGCGGGAGTGGGAACGCCGCCTGGGCCGGGCCGACGACAGCTATTCCGCCCTCCCCGGCTGGTTCGACGATTGAAAAACGGCGGGCAAGCGACCCTAAAATCCGGACGGGAGAAGGGCTTCCAGCCGCCCGGCTATCTCCGCCGGCGTATCTCCTTCCCGGACCTGCAGGAAGGGCAGGGCCAGCGCCCGGCACTCCTCAAGCAGGCGGCGGTTGTGCCACTTCGAACGGCGCAGATAGTTCTCCGCCGCGGCGCCGTCCAGAAAACCGGGGCGCCGCCGCAGCCGCGACTCCAGGAGCCCCTCCCCGGCGACGAGCCAGATCCCGAAAACCGACCCTCCGAGCCAGGGCCGGACATGGGCGGGATAAAGGGCCCAGCCCTCCAGCACGAGCGGCCCGCCCCAGGTGCTGTGGATAGCGACGAGCCGTTCGAGCGCCGGCTCCATGGCACGGTGGTACCGCCGGATATCCTCGATCAGGCCGTCCTCCGGTACGCAGGCGTAATAGTCCCGATAGTCCATCCCCCGCATAGGATCCAACGGCAGCGCGGCCTGCAGGACCTCCCCCACGTCGTCGGTGGACAGGCAGGGCCAACGGCGCACCGAGCCCATCGCGGCGGCGGCCGTGGACTTCCCCGTCATGGGGCTGCCGCCGATCATGAGCACCTTTCCCATCGTTTCCCCTCCTTCTTTCCGAATGACCCCCTCAGTATCCCACATTCCCGTCCGGTTGGCAAGCCCGCCACCGGCGGCCTCCAACACGACATAAAAAGGAGCTGGATTATGGATACCCTGACCCTCCAACCGCGGATGGACGGCATCCCCCGCGAAGCTTTCGCCGCCCTGCTGTCCCGCCAGATCTTGCGGTACACCCGGTTTCAAAGCAGCTCCGTCCGGACGGAGACGGCGGAACAGATCGCCCGCTCGATTCTATACGCCCTTTCCGCGCTGTCGGCGGAAGAGCCCGGATGCTCCCTCGCGGATCTGGACGCGGCCTATTCCCGCGCCCTCGCCTATCTGCGGCGGCAGATTCAACGCTGCCGTTTTCTATACGCAGGAGTCCGGGCCAGCCGCCTGCCCGCCCCTCTTCTTTCCTACCAACGCCTCATCGACCGCGACATTCCGGATTTTCTGCGCGGCTACGACCCGGAATTCCACGCCGCCGAGGAAGCGATGTTCCCCCTCTATCCTCTGCGGGATTTCCCGGAGGCGGGCAGCGGAATCCTGTACCTGCGGGAATATCTCATCCGCCTGTTTGAAGAGAACCGGGCCTGCGCCGGAGTCCCGCCGGCCGCTGTCCGCGCCGCCCTCCAGGCGGCCGGAAAACGGCTAGGGCAGCCTGGAGCGGAACTGACCGTCAATTTGGCTGAAATCTTGTTGGATGATTCGGTCACTTTTTCGCTTTAGCATCTAAAAATGTCTTGACTTCCCCTTCTCCGCGGGTGTATAATGTCCGCAATATCCAACGAAGCGTTTTTTCGGAAAGGGGGCCGTTCGCCATGATGTCGGGAGCTGCGGCTATGGTCAAGTGCCTGGAGCTGGAGGGAGTCCATACACTGTTTGGATATCCCGGCGCGGCGATTTGCCCGTTTTACGACGCCCTCGCCGGCAGTTCCCTCCACCATGTGCTGGTGCGCACCGAGCAGAATGCGGCCCATGCAGCGTCCGGATATGCCCGGGTTTCGGGCCGGGTCGGCGTCTGTGTGGCCACCTCCGGCCCCGGCGCCACCAATCTGCTCACCGGTATTGCCTCCGCCTACATGGACTCCATCCCCCTGGTGGTCATCACCGGCCAGGTCCGCAGCGATCTGCTGGGCCGGGACGTGTTTCAGGAGGCCGACATCACCGGCGCCGCCGAACCGTTCACAAAGCATAGCTACATCGTCAAAAAGGCCGCCGACCTTCCCCGGGTATTCAAAGAGGCGTTCCACATTGCCTCTACCGGGCGTCCCGGCCCGGTGCTCATCGACGTCCCCATCGATATGCAGCAGAAGATGATCGGGGAGTTCGATTACAGCCGCCCGGTGGATATCATCGGCTATAAGCCCCGCACCCAGGGGCATTCCCTCCAGATCCGCAAGGCCGCCGAGGCGCTCGCCGCCTGCAAGCGGCCGGTTCTCTGCGCGGGCGGCGGCGTGTTTTCCGCCGGGGCCGAACAGGCGCTGCGCGCCTTTGTCGAGCAGGTGAACCTGCCCACCGTCTCCACCATGATGGGGATCGGCGCCCTGCCGACCACCCATCCCTTAAATCTCGGCATGCTCGGGTCCCACGGCGGCGCCCCGGCCAACAAAGCCGTGCGGGACGCCGATCTCGTCATCATGGCGGGGGCCAGGGTAGGGGACCGCGCGGTGGCCGCGCCCGGCCAGATTGCCACCAGGGCCAAGGTCATCCATATCGATATCGATCCCGCGGAGATCGGCAAAAATCTCCCGGTACATATCCCCATCGTCGGCGATCTCCGTCAGGTGCTCACCGAGCTCACCCGCCGGACAGAGGGCGTACAGGCGCCGGACGAATGGGTCAGGGCCGTCGTCGACCGGCGGCAGCGGTACGCCGCAAAGCCCATCCCCCCCGTGGAAGGATACGTGGAGCCCAAATCCTTCATGCGCACGCTGTCCGGCCGGATGCAGGCCGACTGTGTTCTCTGCGCCGATGTGGGACAGAATCAGATCTGGTCGGCAAACCATTTTGCCATGCGGGAGGGCCGCTTCCTCACTTCCGGCGGCATGGGAACCATGGGCTACTCCATCCCCTGCGCCGTGGGCGCCAAAATTGCCCTTCCCGGCAGGCAGGTCTGTGCGGTGTGCGGCGACGGTTCCTTCCAGATGAGCCTGATGGAGCTGGCCACCATCCGCCAGGAGGACCTGGGTGTCAAGATCGTCGTCATGCGCAACACCCGCCTCGGCATGGTGCGGGAGCTGCAGGACAACCAATACGGCGGAGTACACAGCGGCATCGATCTTACCGCCAGCCCCGATTTCGTGAAAATCGCGGAGGCTTACGGCATCCGCGCCAGCGCCGTCTCGTCCAACGAAGAGGCTGCGGCGGCACTGGACGAGATGCTCACCGACGACCGGCCCTATCTGCTCGAATGCCGTGTCATGCCCGATTATCCCTCACTGTAACCGGAAGGGGTGGGAACACCGATGAAATACACCATGTCCGTGCTGGTGGAAAACCATCCCGGCACGCTTTCCAAGGTTTCCGGCCTGTTTTCCCGCCGCGGCTTCAATATCGACTCCTTGGCGGTCGGCATCACCGAGGACCCCACCGTCTCCCGCATGACCATCGTCGTGGACGGGGACGAATACATCGTCGAGCAGCTGGAAAAGCAGCTCAACAAGGTCATTCCGGTCATCAAGGTCAAAACCCTGAAGCCGGGCGATACCATCGCCCGTACCCTGTCCTTGATCAAGGTGGCGGTCGGGACGGGACAGCGGGCCGAGATCATCCGCGCCGCCGAACTGATGGGCGCCAAGGTAGCGGACGCCACCCGCTCCACCCTGACCCTCGAATACGCGGACACCGCCGAACGGACTGAAACCCTCGAGGCGCTGCTGCGTCCCTATGGTATCCGGGAAATCGTGCGCACCGGTATTATCGCCATCGAAAAAGGCGCCGATCCCACCCGGAAGGACAAACCCAAGGCGGACGCCGCCGACCCCGGATGAGCTTACCCTGCGTTTTTGGCCGAGGCTCGAAACAACGGGTTCAAACCCATACATTAAATTGCCGCAACCCGGCACAGGAGGTAATGGTATCATGGCAAAAATCTACTATCAAAGCGACTGCAACCTGAGCGTCCTCAAGGGGAAAACCGTCGCCATCATCGGCTACGGCTCTCAGGGGCATGCCCATGCGCTCAACCTGCACGAAAGCGGCGTGGACGTGGTCGTCGGGCTGTACAACGGCTCCAAAAGCTGGGCCAAAGCTGAGGCTGCGGGGCTCAAGGTCATGACGGCGGCGGACGCCGCCAAGGCGGCCGACGTCATCATGATCCTCATCAACGACGAGCGCCAGGCCGATATGTACAAGAAGGACATCGAGCCCCACCTGACCGCCGGCAAGGCCCTGGCCTTCGCCCATGGCTTCAACATCCATTTCGGCCAGATCGTGCCTCCCGCGGACGTCGACGTGTTCATGATCGCGCCGAAGGGTCCGGGCCATACCGTCCGCAGCGAGTATGTCGAGGGCAAAGGCGTGCCCTGCCTCGTCGCCATCCATCAGGACGCCACCGGCCGTGCCCTGGACGTGGCTCTGGCCTATGCCGCGGGCATCGGCGGCGCCCGTGCCGGCGTGCTGGAGACCACCTTCAAGGTGGAGACCGAAACCGATCTGTTCGGTGAGCAGGCCGTGCTGTGCGGCGGCGTCACCGCTTTGATGAAGGCGGGCTTCGAAACCCTGGTCGAGGCCGGCTACGATCCCCGCAACGCCTATTTCGAGTGCATCCATGAAATGAAGCTGATCGTCGATCTGATCTACAAAGGCGGCTTCTCCATGATGCGGTATTCCATTTCCGACACGGCCGAGTTCGGCGATTATGAGACCGGCAAGCGCCTGATCACCGACGAGACCAAGAAGGAAATGAAAAAGATCCTCACCGAAATCCAGGACGGCACCTTCGCCTCCAAGTGGATCAACGAGAACAAGGTGGGCCGCTCCCACTTCAACGCCTGCCGTCGGATCGAGAGCGAGCACGAGCTCGAAACCGTGGGCCGGGAGCTGCGGAAGCTGTATAGCTGGAACCAGGAGGATTGAGTCCATCCTCGCCTAGGATGCCACACGAACAACCCCCGGAAGCGGCCATGGGCCGCTTCCGGGGGTTCGCCTTTGCCGCCGTCCATACGGGGCGAGGGATCATTCATCGTAAATATAGTGGTGGAGCGCCTCCACCGACGCCTTCTGGTTCTTGAACTCGAGTACGGCTCCCGGCCCCTTGTAGGTTTTGCCCACGTAGTCGCCGTCCTGCGGGACATAATAATCGTTGATGATGGTGTAGTCCTTATACTTGAGCGCGTTCGATGCGAAGCCCAGCAGCTCGTCCTGCGTCATATTGGTGTCGACGCACTCGAGGGCCTTGGTGGCCACCCCCGCGATTTGCAGAACGCCCATGGTCTTGGCCTTTTCCAGCATCAATGTCACCACATGGCGCTGGCGGGCGGTCCGCTTGAAATCGCTGTCGATATGCCGGATGCGGGCGTACTGCAATGCCTGAAAACCGTCCAAATGGTGGACGCCGGGACTCCCCGAAAGGGGCCTCCAGTTCGCATCATTGGGTACCGCCTTCAACCCGTTTGCCGGCACCAGGTTCATCTCCGCCTTGGTCAGCTCGATATCCAGGCCGCCCATGGCGTCGATGACGATCGGCAAGCTCTTGAAATTGACCCCCACGTATTGGGTGATTTCCAGGCGGAAATTGTCCCGGATCATCCGGAACTGCATATCGTGGCCGCCGTACGCGTAGGCCGCGTTCAGCTTGCCCCAGTCGTCCTTGCCGTCCTTGTTGGAGTCCCTCCCAGGCAGTGAAACATAGGTGTCCCTCAGCAGGGAGATGAGCTTGATGGTTTTTTTTCTGTCGTTGACGGAGAGGATGATGTTGGTGTCCGACCGGACGCCCCGGTTGGAATTCCCGTCGTATCCGAGCAGCAGATAGTTGGTAATCCCACTACCGTTTTTCCGCAGCGGGATTTGGGCGAGGGTCTGGGCGTTTTTGTAGTCCTCCTCGAAGTTTTGGAGCTCGCCGTTCAGCCCCTCGTCGCCGTCGGGGGGGATGGATTCGACGAGCGAGCCGCCGTCCGGAATGTATTGCGGCTTGCTGAGAAGGTTCCATACAAACCCGCCCACCCCGATGCACAGGACCGCGATCAAGCCCATCACGCAGACACCGGCAACGGTGACGATCCGCACCCTTCGGGAATACCGGCTGTTTTTTCTCGATCTCGGCTTCGATTTTGCTTTTGGTTTCGCTTTCGCGGCCGCGTGAGACGGCGCCCTTCTCGTCTTTTTATCCATGATACATTCGACATCTCCCATCGTCTGCCGATCGCCGGCGGCTCTTGTCAAGTTCTTCCATCATATCACGTTGTGTCTGGTTCATCAAGCGGGAAATATGGGGAATTGGGGAAATCCGTCGGATTATGCGCCGCTTTCGGCCGCATTGTCCCCGGAATCACACGCCCCGTCCTAGTCTGTCCGGCTCCAAAAGGTTCTATGTGTGTGCCTGCCGCCCCATCAGAAAAGCCCATGGATCCGGCCGTCGTCGTCCACATCGATCGTTTCCGCCGCCGGCACTTTCGGCAGGCCTGGCATGGTCATGATATCGCCGGTCAGCACCACGACGAACCCGGCCCCGGCCGACAGCCGCACCTGCTTGACCGTGACGCGGAAATGCTCCGGACGTCCGAGCAGGGCGGGGTTATCGGAAAGGGAATACTGGGTTTTGGCGATGCAGACCGGCAGGCCGCCGAAACCGAGGGCATGGAGCCGCTCCAGCTCCCTGGCTGCGGCGGGGAGCAGCTCCACCCCGTCCCCGCCGTAGATGTCCCTGACCACGGTTTCGATCTTTTCCCGCAGCGGGAGCGCGTCCTCGTAAAGCAGGCGGAAGGAGGAGGGCTGTTCCGTCAGCGCCAGCACTTCATCGGCGAGCTCGAGGCCGCCTTCGCCGCCCTTTGCCCACACCTCGGAGAGCGCCACCCGGACACCGAGCGCCGCGCATCTCTCCCGCACCAGGCGGAGTTCCGCCTCGGTATCGGCCGGGAAACGGTTGATGGCGACCACGGCGGGCAGCCCGAAGCGGACCGTGATATTTTCCAGATGGGCGAGCAGGTTGGGCAGCCCCCGCTCGAGCGCCGCCAGATCCTCCTGTTCGAGCGTCCCCTTGGCGGCGCCCCCGTGATGCTTGAGCGCCCGCACCGTGGCCACCACCACCACGGCATCTGGCCGGAGCCCCGCCTTGCGGCATTTGATATCGAGGAACTTTTCCGCGCCGAGATCCGCACCGAATCCGGCTTCGGTCACGACGATCTCTCCCAACTTCAGCGCCATGCGGGTAGCCGTAACACTGTTGCAGCCGTGGGCGATGTTGGCAAACGGCCCCCCATGCACGAACGCGGGAGTATGCTCGAGGGTCTGGACCAGGTTCGGCTTGATCGCGTCCTTCAGGAGGGCGGCCATCGCTCCCGCGGCCTTGAGATCCCCCGCCGTCACCGGGCGGTCGTCCCGCGTGTAGCCCACCACGATCCGCGCCAGCCGCTCCTTGAGATCCCGGATTCCGGAAGAGAGGCAGAGGATGGCCATGATTTCGGAGGCCACGGTGATATCGAACCCATCCTCCCGGGGCACACCGCACATCCGGCCGCCCAGGCCGTCCACCACCTGGCGGAGCTGACGGTCGTTCATATCCACACAGCGTTTCCAGGTGATCCGCCGCACGTCGATGCCAAGCCCGTTGCCCTGGTGGATGTGGTTGTCCAGCATCGCGGCGAGCAGGTTGTTCGCCGCGCCGATGGCGTGCATGTCGCCTGTAAAGTGGAGGTTGATGTCCTCCATCGGGATGACCTGAGCCCAGCCGCCCCCGGCCGCGCCGCCCTTGATGCCGAAAACCGGGCCGAGCGAAGGCTCCCGCAGAGCGAGGACCGCCTTCTTCCCCCGGCGGCGCAGGGCGTCTCCCAGCCCCACCGTCGTCGTGGTCTTCCCCTCCCCAGCGGGGGTGGGCGTAATGGCCGTCACCAGCACCAGCTTGCCGTCCGGGCGGTCCCGGAGCCGCTCTGCCGCCGACAGGGCCACCTTGGCCTTGTAACGGCCGTAGAACTCGATCTCGTCCTCGGACAAACCGAGCCCGGCGGCGATCTGCGCCACCGGCAGGGGCGGCACGCTCTGGGCGATTTCAATATCGGACAATTGTTTCATGGCGACTTTTCCCTCCTGTATATAGGGAGTACTGAACTCCCGAAAAAGTTGGTGAAATTTCCATGTTTCGAGAATCTTAAGATTTAGCCGGGCCCCTCTTATTCTATAGTGTTTCGGAACGGCTTTTTTATGGCGCCGGCATCCGAAAAAAGCAGCCGCCGGTACCGGGCGAAGACCAGCGCGGTTACCGCCACCGCCAGAAAATCCGCAACCGGCTCTGCGGCGAAGACACCGCCCGCGCCCCACAGCCGGGAGAAAACCAAAACCAGCGGGATCAGCAGCAAGACCTTGCGCAGCAGGGCGAGAAACAGCGAAATCCCCGCCCGCCCCGTCGCGACAAAGGTTTGCTGACAGGCGGTCTGAATGCCGAGCAGCAGGGCCATGAGCATGTACACCCTCAGCGCCGGCACGGCGACGGAGAACAGCGTCGCGTCGCTGCTGAACATCCGGACAAACAGGCCTGGGAACAACATGACGAGCGACCACAGAACCGCGGTAAAGGTCAAGGATGAGCGCAGGAACAAGGTAAATGTCTTCTTGACCCGGTCAAACTGTCCTGCTCCGTAATTGAAGCTGAGGATCGGCTGCACGCTCTGTCCCAGCCCGACCAAGGGCAGCAAAAGCAGCTGCATCACGCTCGCAAGGATGGAATACGCGCCGATCGCCCGCTCCGCGGCCGCCATATCCGGGCTTACCGCCTTCAGGCTCATGTTGATGACGATCCCGACCAGGCTTTCGGTAGCGTTCATGATGAACGGCGACACCCCCAGCGCCAGCACCGGGCCGATCCGGCTCCAGCGCGGCCTCATGCGGGACAGCCGGAGCTTCAACCGGGTCCGCCTGCCGCAGAGGAACACCATCACCCAAACGGCCGACAGGCACTGGGAAATCACGGTCGCAATGGCCGCGCCCCGCACCCCCATGCCCATGCCGTAAATCAGGATCGGGTCGAGAACGATGTTGGTCACGGCCCCGAGCAGGACAGTGAGCATACTCATGACGGCGAGGCCCTGTGTGTTGATAAAGGCGTTGAGGCCGAGCACCAGCAGGACCGGCAGCGTGCCGGCAAGATACGTCCGGAAATACGCGACCGCGGGTTCGATGATGCTGTCCGTCGCCCCGACCAGATACAGCAGGTCCCGGCAAAATATCTGGCATACCGCCAGAATCACCACGGAGAATCCGACCAGCAGGGGCAGACAGTTGCCCAGGATATCCTCGGCACCCTCCCGGTCGCCGCCGCCGAGCTTGATGGCGGCCAACGCCGAGCCGCCCGCGCCGATCATGGTTCCGAAGGCCGACACGATCATAATCAGCGGCAGGCACACACCCAGGGCGCCCAGGGAGCGCACCCCCTCGTCGCCAGGCAGATTGCCTATGTACATGCGGTCCACCATATTGTAAAGCGCGTTGATAAGCTGGGCCGTGATCGCCGGGACGGCCAGGCGGACCATCAGCCGGCCCACGCTGTCGCCGCGCAGATCGGCCGGCGGCCGGGGACGCAGGGAAAACACCGCGGAATCCTCTCCTTCAATCTGTTCGGGGAAGCAGACACGCGGCGGTTTCCCGAATCCGGGAAACCGCCGCTCCGGAATGCACGATCGGGTATCCGATTGGCATTTGAGTCTTACGATTTGCGGCGGACAGCCTCACGGGCCGTCTCGGCAATATGCGCGGCGGAAAGGCCGAACAGGGGCAGCAGCTCGAGCGCCGGCCCCGATTTGCCGAAGGTGTCGTTGACACCCACCCGTAGAACCGGCACCGGCACCGTCTCGCAGACCACTTCGGCCACCGCACCGCCCAGGCCGCCGATAATGCTGTGCTCCTCGGCGGTGACGATAGCGCCGGTTTCCTTCGCCGCGCGCACGATGCAGTCCCGGTCGATGGGTTTGATGGTCGCCATGTCGATCACCCGGGCCGCGATCCCCTCGTTTTTCAGGATTTCAGCCGCGGACAGCGCCTCGCCGACCATCAGGCCGGTCGCGATGATGGCGACATCGTCCCCCTCGGTCATCCGGACAGCCTTGCCGATTTCAAAACGGTAATCCTCCCCGAACAGCACCGGCACCGCCAGACGCCCGAACCGCAGGTATACCGGACCGTCTATTTCCAAAGCGGCGCGGACCGCCTGCCGGGCCTCGGTGTCATCGGCAGGGTTCAGGATGGTCATGCCGGGGATGGTCCGCATCAGGGCGATATCCTCACAGCACTGATGGGTCGCGCCGTCCTCGCCGACCGAGATGCCCGCATGGGTCGCGCCGATCTTGACATTCAGGTGGGGATAGCCGATGGAGTTGCGCACCTGTTCAAACGCGCGCCCGGCCGCAAACATCGCAAACGAGGAGGCAAACACCTTTTTCCCCGCGGCGGCGAGTCCAGCCGCGATGCCCATCATATTGCTCTCCGCAATGCCGCAGTCGAAAAACCGGTCGGGATACGCCTTTTTAAAGCCGCCGGTTTTGGTGGCCGCCGCGAGGTCCGCGTCGAGCACCACCAGATCCGGGTATTCCTCCGCCAGCTCGATCAGGGCCGCGCCATAGGAATCCCGGGTCGCTTTTTTCATGACGTCCGTCATTGTTACGCCTCCTCCGCCTTCGCAAGCGCGGCTTCCAGTTCCGCCATCGCCTTGTGGTATTGTTCCTCGTTGGGTGCCGAGCCGTGCCAGCTCACCTGGTCCTCCATAAACGAGACGCCGCGGCCCTTGTGGGTCTTCTGGATGATGGCGGTGGGCCGGCCTTTACAGGCCTTTGCGGCCTCGAACGCCCGCTCGATTTGGTCAAAATCGTGGCCGTCGATTTCCTCCACATGGAATCCGAACGCCTCGAATTTTTCCGGAATGGGATAGGGCGAATTGACCTCTTCCACCGTTCCGTCGATCTGCAGGTTGTTGTTGTCCACCACGACGCATAGGTTATCGAGCTTCTTATGGGCGGCGAACATAGCGGCCTCCCATACCTGCCCCTCCTCGATCTCACCATCGCCTAAAACCGCGTAGGTGCGCCAGGGGGCGCCGTCCAGCTTGGCGGCGAGCGCCATACCCACCGCGGCCGATATCCCCTGCCCGAGCGAGCCGGTGGACATGTCCACGCCCGGCGTGCCCTTCATATCGGGATGCCCCTGGAGCATCCCGCCGACCTTCCGGAGCTTCTTTACCTCTTCCTCTGGGAAAAAGCCCCGGAGCGCCAGCGCACCGTAAAGCGCGGGCGCGCAGTGCCCCTTCGAGAGGACAAACCGGTCCCGTCCCTCCCACCGGGGACGGGCTGGATCCACGTTCAGCTCCGAAAAATAGAGATACGCCAGCGTATCCGCCACCGACAGGGAACCGCCGGGATGCCCGCTTTTCGCATGAAACGTCCCTTCGATGACCTTCATGCGGATCCGGGCTGCGGCTGCGGCCAGCCGCCTCTTCTTGGAAACATCCATCCGTTACCCTTCCTTTCCCGGCCGCGCGGCTTCCCGGCCGCAGCGGCCATACAGCATACGGATGTAGTATACCACAACCGTCCGGAAAACACCAGCGGACGGCAGGAAAAAGTTGGGTTCCCAAGATCGGAAGATTCGGTGAATTTGCCGAGTCTCGCTTTCCATGCCCCGCCTTGTCCCCGGCCACAAATTTCCGATAAATTTTCGACGGGAAAAGCAGTGGACAAATTCGTAACCGTCCTGTATAATATAAGAATCGTGCGGCACAACGAATGGAGGTACAACATATGAGGACGTTCAAACGCATAGCCTGCGCTGCCGTGGCGGCGTGTTTCGCGTTTTCCCTGACGCTGACCGGCTGTTCCACCCCGGAATACGCCATGACGGTGGACGGCAGGCAATATACCACCGGCGAATACCTTGCCTACCTGTACAATGTCTATTATTCCATGGCGCAAAACATGGCTATGTATCAGGCGTACGGCATGGACCCATGGGCGCAGACCGTCCCCTACGGCGAGGGGGACGCCGCCGAAAATATTTCCACCGCCGAGTTCATCAAACGGACGGCTCAGGATTCCATCATCCGGCAGAAGGCCATCGAGAACCTCCTCGAACAGAAAAACATCCCGCTCGACGCGGAAAAGCTCGCCGAGGTGGAGGAGACGCTGGCCGAGCTCGGATCCAATGCCTATATCGCCTACGGTTTCAATAACGAGAGCTTTGCCAAAATGTACAAGGCCACCCAGCTCAACGAGTGGTCCCTCTTCTACGGCACCTATGACAAAGGCGGTGTCAACCCGATGTCCGAAGAGGAGATCCGGAAGTATTTCGACGACAATTTCCTCAGCTACAAGATCATCGAATTCAAGCTCGTCGACACCTCCAACCAGCCGCTCGACGACGATGTCATCCAGGATTACCGCGACCGCCTGGCCAAATATTTGGCTGAATTTGAAAAGCTGGGCGTGACCAGCGACAATTTCGACACCGTGATCAAGATGAAGGAAGAGGACGACATGCCCGACGACTCCGAAGATAGCGGCTCTTCCGGCGAGTCCTCTTCCACTACGACCGCTTCGTCCGGCACGACCTCCACTTCCGCCACCGATGGAACCACCGCCACAACAGGCACCGGCGATGCAGGGGACAGCGGCGATACGGAGGACACCGATTCCACCACCGATCCCAACCGGCAGGATATCGACGCGAATATCTATGGGGATGAGGATTTCACCAACGCGGTCAAAAAGGTGGAGATCGGTACGGCCTCCATCCAGGAATATAAAAAGAACGGCACCACCGACACCATCGCCCTGATTTACCGCATGGATCCGCAGCAGGACCGCAAAGACGGCAAGGATTTCTTCACCGAAAAGCGCAGCGACATCATCTACGGCGCCAAGTATGAGGAATACGACAAGGAAGTCACCGACTATATCAAAACGCTGGAGGTTTCCTACGTCGACCGTGCCATCAAGGCCTGTAAGCCCGAAAACTTCGAAGCTGTCGCTCGAAACAACGCCTGACCGCCGAGGGACACTCCGCATGATAAAACGGGACCGGTTTTCACCGGTCCCGTTTTGATTTTTGCCTATATCCGGAAAGAAAAGGGCCCTTTTCCCATCAGACGACATGCCAAAACAACTGCACACCCTGCCGCCGCGCCCATCCAGATCCCGCTTCTTTGGATGAGATTCAGGCGGGTTCGTCGGGCGCCTGCATATCCGTATGGAGCGGGCTTCCCTCCTCCCGGAAAAAATCCCGGAGATTCTCCATAGCCCGGGTCAGCGCGTCGAGCTCCTGTTCGGGCAGGCCGTCCACGACCGCCCGTGCCATCCGGCGATGGAAACGCTTATGGGCATACGCCAGCGCCCGTCCCCGTTCAGTCAGGCGCACCCGCACCACACGGCGGTCGGCCGTTTCCCGCACCCGCTCGAGATACTGTTTCGCCTCCAGACGTTTGACGCCGGTCGTCATGGTACTGACCGTCACCCGGGTGGCCGCGGCCAGGGATGAAATGGTAGCCTGTTCATCCTGGGCAACGGCATCCAGCAAATGGAGCTCCGTCACCGTCACGGTCTCCCTGGTGGCGCGGCGGAGAGACTGCTCCTCCACCTTGAGAATCGCATTGAAGGTCTCGACCAGCAGGGTATTGAGAGACTCCAGACGCGGATCCATGGCAACACCTCCCTACTTAACATCTCAGGCGGCGCGGATAAGACGGCGGCGGACAAACGGCAGCCGTTTCCAGGCAGCGGGCCTTGCCGGCCTGTTCAGGCACAGGCGCAGGATAGCACAGGCCGTCTGTGTCCCGGCCGCCGCGGCATAATCGAGATCCCCAGCCGGGGAATAGCTGTCCGTCTCCCGTTCCCGGAGCATCCTTTGCAGCTGCCGGAACACCGCATCGCCAGTTTCCGCTCCATAAAAATCACAGGACTCTTTCCAAACCGGACGGGGACTCAGATGCCCCTGCTCCGCCTCGTACAATCGATGCTCGCGCAGGCTTCCTTTAAACGACGCGGTATGGACAAAGCAGGTGAAATCGCATATGTAATGGGAAATGATGCCCAGGCGAAGGGAGCGCCAGCGGGACAGGACCTTCCGGCCGTCAAGCCCGCGGCGGCAATACCGGCGGATCATCCGTTCCACCATCCGGCCGGCGGAATCCAGCTCATGCAGATGCAGCAGGCGCTGGTGGCTGCAGTCGGGAAATACATTCCCCCAGGAGAACCAGCGGGGGTTGATCTGTACATTCAGGCATCCTTCGCAGCCCTCCCGGATCAGCTCCGAGAGGCCGCGGTGTATCCGGGTTTTCAATGGGTGCAGGCTCCTTTTCAGACAGGATGGATACGCAGCGCGTATGGCTTCATTATACGCGGATATCTCCCGAAAAACCAGAGGCAAATTCGGGGGAACAGAACCCGCCTTCGTACTGCACCCGATAGAGCCGGGCGTAGGCACCGTCCCGCGCCATCAGCTCCTCATGGGTGCCGATCTCCTGAATGCCGCTGCTGTCGATATAGGCGATCTCATCCGCGCCCCGGATAGTGGAGAGGCGGTGGGCGATCACCAGGGTGGTCCGTCCCTGCGACAATTTATCAAAGGCGGCCTGAATATGCGCTTCGGTCACCGTGTCAAGCGCCGATGTCGCTTCATCCAGGATCAGGATGGACGGATTCTTGAGAAAGATGCGGGCAATACTTACCCGCTGCTTCTGTCCGCCCGACAGCATGATGCCCCGTTCTCCCACGTACGTCTGATACCCGTCCGGCATAGCGAGGATATCCTCATGGATCTCGGCCTTTTTCGCCGCTTCGACCACCTCGTCATCGGTCGCGCCGATGCGGCCGTATCGGATATTCTCGAGAATGGTGCCCGCAAAGAGCAGCACCTCCTGCTGCACGATCCCGACCTGCTCCCGCAGGGAGGCGAGGGTGATGTCCCGGATATTCCGGCCGTCGATCCGGATCTCACCCGCGTCGATCTCGTAGAAGCGCGGGATCAGGTGGCAGAGCGTGCTTTTCCCTCCTCCGGAGGGGCCCACCAGCGCCAGCGTCTCCCCGGCACGGATATGCAGGTTGATCCCGGTCAGGACACTGACCCCTTCGTCATAGGAAAAGGCCACGTCCCGGAACTCCACCTCCCCCCGCACGCAGGCAAGCGGGGAAGCGCCGGGCGCGTCGGTGATATCCGGCTCCACCGCCATCAGCTCCCGGAACCGCGAAAAGCCCGCCATGCCGACGGTATACTGTTCGACGAAACTGGACAGGCGCCGGATGGGCTGCAAGAATGTGCCGACATACAGTGAAAAGGTGATCAGATCGATGTAGTCGAGATCCCCCCGCATGATGAGGAAACCGCCAAAGGCGATGACCGCGACGTTCATGATAGAACTCAGGAAGTCGAGCCCGGAGATGAAAATTCCCATCTCCCGGTAGTAATCCCGTTTCGCGGTACGGTATCGGGCGTTGCCCTTCTCGAACTTCTCGATTTCATACGCCTCGTTGTGAAAGGCCCTGGCCACCCGTACCCCCGAAATACTCGATTCGATGTCCGCGTTGATGCCGGCGGTGCGTTCCTTGACCTGACGGGAGGCCGCCATCATCCGTCCCCGGCGCCAGATGGTGAAGAGCAGGATCAGGGGGATCAGGACCAGGATGAGCACCGCCAGCTGCCACCGGATGGTGAACATGATCCCGACCGCGCCCGCCAGGGTCAGCACCGAGATGAACAGATCCTCGGGGCCATGGTGCGCGAGCTCAACCACTTCAAACAGGTCGTTGACCACCCGGGACATCAGATGCCCGATCCGATGCTGATCATAGAAACGGAACGGTAGGGTTTGCAGGTGGCGGAAAAGTTCACTCCGCATGTCCGCCTCCATCTGCACGCCGAGCATATGGCCCCAGGTATTGACAAAATATTGAAAGCACGCCCGGAGAAGATAGGCAGCGACCAGCGCCCCCATCACACAGAAAAACGCCGCGTAAGCGTTTTGAGGCAGCAGGTTCTGCATCGCGTAACGGGAGGTGATCGGGAAAAGCAGGTCCACCGCCGCGATCATGAGCGCACAGAACATGTCCGCCGCGAATAATTTGATATGAGGGCGGTAGTACCGCGCAAACTGCCGTATCATGGAATCGTCTGGCCTCCCTATGTAATGTGAATTGGACGGTAAACCATTCCTCTTTAACCGGCCAGCGGCAATACAGAGGGGCCCGTTCCCTGCGGGAGCGGGCCCCGTTGACCACCATCTTTTTAAGAATCCTCGTCCTCCGGCTGACCGGCCGGGCGGGTGGGATTTCGCAGCACCTGGCGCGCCTGACGGAGCTCCCCAAGATGCTTAGCCATGGTCTCTTCGGTCCGTTTGAGCACATCCTCCGCAAAATCGTTGGCGCCGCGCCTCATTTCTCTCGCCTTCTGCTGCGCCTGGCCGAGGATTTCTCCAGCTTTCTGCTGCGCCTGGCGCACCACCTCTTCATGGGCGATCAGGCTGCGGGCGCGTTCCTCGGCGTTGCGCACAATCCCTTCCGCTTCCCGCTTGGCCGTCGCGATGATATCGGCCCGGTCGGAGACGATAGCCCTGGCCTGGCGCACCTCGCTGGGGATGTTCCCGCGGATGTCGTCGATGATGTCCCGCAGATGATTGGCGTCCACCACACATCTGCCGCCGGACAAAGGAAAGCTCCACGCTTTGTCGATCATGTCGTCGATCTGGTCGAGCAGTTCTTCTACCGTCATTGTAAGACCATTCCTTTCCTTCGAACGTCACCGGGACAAACCGCGGAAGATGTCAGTCCTTCCGGGTCCCCCCAATTTTCTGCAGGATATCCGGCAGGATACAGGCCGGTACAAAGCCCGTGATATCCCCGCCGAGGCTCGCCACCTGTTTGACGAGGCTGGACGAGAGGTACATATGCTCCGCCGTCGTGGTCAGGAAGACCGTTTCGACAAGAGGGTTGAGCTTGCGGTTGGTCAGCGCCATCTGAAACTCGTATTCGAAATCCGACATGGCGCGCAGGCCTTTGACGATCACGTTGGCCCCCTTGAGGCGGGCGTATTCCGCCAACAGGCCGCCGTAGGCGTCCACCTCGACATTGGGCAGGTCGGCGGTGGCCCGCCGCAGGAAATCCACCCGCTCCTCCCGCGTGAAGGCCGGAACCTTCTGGGAATTCGTCATCACCACCACCGTCACCTGGTCGAACATAGCGGCCGCACGGCGAATGATATCCAAATGGCCGTGGGTCACAGGGTCAAAACTGCCCGGACATATCGCGCTCCTCATATCGGATCGCCGCCTTCCGGACCGTCCGTCCCGTTTTCCTTGCGATACAGCCAGATATAGACGCGGCCATATCGGTAGATCCTCTGAAGTTTGAGCCCGCCGACCTCCTCGGGCGCCTGATCCCGGTCGCTCTCACAGACCACGGTGCCGCCCGGATCGATCTGCGGGGCCAGCCGCGCAAGCGCCTCTGGCAGCAGCCCGGACGCATAGGGCGGGTCGAGAAAGGCGAGGTCAAAACGTTCCCGGCCCCGTTCCAGGAACAGCATGGCGTCGGTAGTGAGCACATGCGCGCTGGCGTATAGGCCCGCAGCCTTCAAATTACGGCGGATCACCTCCGCCGCTTCGGCGTTCCGGTCGATAAAGATGCACCCGGCCGCGCCCCGGCTCAGGGCCTCGATCCCCAGTTGGCCCGAGCCCGCGAAAAGATCGACGGCCCGGCGTCCCTCGATATCGAACTGTATGGCAGAAAACAGGCCTTCCTTCACCCGTTCCGCCGTCGGCCTGGTCTCCTCACCCGGCAGGGTTTCCAGCCGGCGTCCCCGGGCCGTTCCCGTAATCACTCTCATTGTCTCTCGTTTCACTCCGCCTATTCATGGAATGGCTGGCATCGCCGGTTTTCGCCAATATCCGGCTTCTCAACATCTATTATCCCATCAACCGGCCGTGGTGTCAACCTGCAATTTCCGGTCTTTGTCGGCGCTTGCTTCCACCGCGTCCTGCACCGCCGCCTCAAATCCGCCCCGCACCAGCGCCCGTACCCCTTCGATGGTGGTACCGCCCGGCGAACAGACAGCGTCCATGAGCGCCCGGGGATGATCCCCCGACTCCTTGAGCAGCCGCGCGCTGCCCAGAACCGCCTGTTCCGCGATTTTGAGCGCGGCATCTTTGGGGATCCCATACCGGACTGCGGCGCCGGCCAGGGCATCCACATACAGGAAGGTGAAGGCCGGCGAACATCCCGCAATGGCCGAATAGGCGGAAAAATATCGCTCGTCGAGCTCCATGACCTCGCCGACCGTCTCAAAAATCAAGCGCACAGTCCCCCTGTGCTCCTCCGTCACCTGCGCGTTCCCGCAAAAGGCCGACATGGCCTCTCCTACCCGGGCGTTGAGATTGGGCATCACCCGCACGATGGGCAGACCGGGCCCCGTGAATGCCTCGATGGACGCCAGCGTCTTGCCCGCCGCGATGGAGATCACGAGGGGGCACTCCTGGCGGAGGACCGGAGCCAATTCCGGCAGCACGTCGGGAAACACCTGCGGCTTGACGGCCAGGAGCAGGACATCCGCCCCTTCCGCCACCTCCGTGCCGGAATCGCAGATGCGGACACCGCATTTCTCGAACAACGCCGCGAGCTTGGCGGCGTCGGTGTCGTATACCAGCAGGTCATTGCCGGAAAATCCCCCCGCCGTCATGCCGCGGAGAATCGCGCCTGCCATGTTGCCGGCACCTATAAATCCAACTTTCATTCCGACTCCCCCATTGTGAGCCCTGTCCGGCGACGGACAGGCCGTTTTCTTCCATCTTACCACAATCCCTCGCCCTGTCAAGAAAACGGCGGATAAAGTCTTCCTTCCCCGCACGGATAGCCGCATCGGTTGCACTTGTATGCATTGCCATGGGTCCATCCGAATGGTATACTGTACACAGCCGGACGGCCCGGCTTCCAGGTAAGCCATGATTTCATCGGCCCGGCATCTTTTCGGGACGCCCTGCGCACCCGGATTCAACCGTCACTTGCCCAGGGGGAATGGCATATGCAACTGGAACTCAGGGAACTCAGAAAACAGGACTATAAAAAAACCATACGCTTCGCCATCACCGGCATGCACTTCGACTGGTATATGGACAGCCGGGTATTGCTGAACCTATACGGCCGCTATTTCTGGTATTTGGAGCTGACACGTGCCACACAGGTGATTGCCGCCTATGCGGAAGGGGACTTCGCAGGCGTGCTGCTCGCCGCAGTCAAGGGTGAGGAGAAACGGCATCGTTCCTTTTGGAAATCCCTGTATGTGACGATTTTTGATCGGTTGCAGAGGGGCTTTTCTAAAGACGGGGCCGGCGCTTATGAAGCCGCGAACAAGGACCTGTTCGCGCGGTACTGCAAAAACAACACGCCCGATGGGGAAATCCTTTTCCTGGCAGCAAACCCTGAACTGAAAATCAAGGGGATCGGAACCGCTTTGCTCGCGGAATTTGAACGCAGAGAGCAAGGGAAAACCGTCTATGTGTATACCGACAACGCCTGCACCTATTCGTTTTATGAACACAGAGGCTTTGAACGCGCCGGCGAGACGGACATCGTATTGCGTTTGGGGAGCAAAGAGGTCCCCCTGAAATGCCTCTTGTACAGCAAAACCATCCCATAGGCCGGGCGTACCCGGGAGAACACCGTATCTCCGTGTCCCGGAGAGGTTAAATCCCTTCCCGGACGCTTCGGCATAGGATTTGGTATAGTACGGACACCGCCGCCAAGAAAGAGTGGGTGCCCTATGACGAAACCAAATCCGTACCGGGCGGAACGGCTCCTGCTCATCGTGTGATGCCTGACCGCGCTCACGGCCTGCAGAAAGGGGAAACCGGACAGCGCCTCCGCCGCCGGCACGGTTCCCACAACGGCGGCCGGCTCCATCCCCGTCGGTATCCGCCGCAGCGGACACGACGGAGGCACCGGGGACGACAGGGACATCCGGCCCAGATGCCTCGGACGGCACTGGGACGGCTGCGCCGGTTTTCGCGTCCTGCCGGAACCGGCTCGGCACGGAGGACTGGCTGGTCCTATCCGGCTATTTTTCCGTTCGGCAGGAGGGCGCGGCTTTTCAGTGGATCCCGTTTGGTTCCACACAGCCGCAACGCGTCGTCCAGGACGGCTTTTATTCCGACGCCGCGTTCGTGAACGAACAGGGAACGCAACCGATCCGTTTCCTCACCCTCTGCGACTTGGACCAGGACGGGGGGAAAGAACGGATCCTCCGTTTTTCGGCCGAAGGCGGGCCCTATCTGCTTCTTTTCCGGAAAGGGGAGGCCTTTTACGGTACCGAACGGACCCGGGCCTTCCAGGATCTGCAAACAGACGGCGTGTACGCCGCCTCGAACGGGGCCATGGACAGCGAATACGCCCGGCTGCGGCTCCGCGGCGGCCGGTTTTATGAGGAAACGCTGGCACACAGGCAAAGCGGCGGCAGCAAAGAAAGCGAGACCTTCTCCACCGACGGCCGGCCGGCGACCGAGGCGGCGGTTCTGGCGTGGGAAAAGGCCGCCCTGGTGGGAGGGGGCGCTGGACCCCTCTTTCGGCAGAATAAGCGCCTTTTCGGAATTTTGTTCGATTTTTATACGGATTGTTTATTTTTTCGGGCGCAAAACGCCCGACCGATAAGCCTCGAGCAGCGCCTTGAGGGCGGCAATCCGGTCGAGTGTCTCCCGTCCCTCGTCGGTATCCCGGTTGAGGATCCGGGCCTTGGACGTCTCAAAGATATTCTTCGTCGTCAGAATATCGGAATTGTCCTGGATGACCGCCCGGATACCAGGAAAGCCCTTATGGGAAATCAGGCGCAGGCCCCAGGAATTGTAAATGAGGGTGTATCCGGCAATGCCGGTGGTTTGATGGTAGGCCTTGCAGAAGCCGCCGTCGATGACCAGCAGGCGCCCGTCGGCCTTAATGGGGCTTTCCCCTTTCAGGGTCCGGACCGGCACATGGCCGTTGATGATGTGGGAGAAGGCCGGATCCAGCCCAAACTCGGACAGGATCCGGTCGCAGACCGCCCGGTCCCCGAGCAAACGGTAGTAGGGATTCTTTTTCTCTTCCCAGACCGAACGGTCGGAGACAAAATACCGTTCGAACGTGGTGATCTTCTCCCGCCCGAACAAGGGCGAGCGCCGGCCGCACCAAAGATACCACAGAAAATCCACGCACCGCTGCTTGTCGGGGTGCCCTTTCGGCAGGAAGTAGGCGCGGCGGGCCATATCGTCGCAGGCGTCCATATAGGCCCGTCCCCTGAGCTCCCGCCCCTCGGGGGCGAACGCCAGGAACTGCCCCTCCTCATCCAGTGGGATACAGCCGTGATAGAGCAGATTCCGGTTGTAGATGGTATACATGCCGCCCTTATTGTACAAAAACGCCACCTGCTGCTGCAAACGGGCACTGTGGCGGAAGGCGTGGCGCAGGGAGGCCATCAGCTCCCGCTCGGCGAGGGTCAGTTCAAAGGGATTTTCCGGATCGACGGTGGGAAAATGCGCGTCGTTGAGCGCGTAGTCCACGCCGTCGATGGTGACGGTCTTCCGGACGGTGTCGATTTTGTCGAGCAGCAGGCGGTCTTCCATCCCGTATTCGGGATGACGGAGGATGAGCTGCCCCTCCAGCTTGAATTGCATGATGGCGACGGCTTTATGGACTTTGGAAAGGGTATCCATGCTGGTTTTGAGATACTCCTTGTCATCAGGCGTGCGCGGCATGAACCAGGTGCAGTCACGGTACGTTTCCTGCGCGAAGGCGATCATATCCCGCAGGCTGATGCCGTATCCGTTTTCCACGATGTCCAGGGTGTTGTACTGGAGAGCGAGGTTGAGCACGCAGGCAATACACGCCTCATTGCCTGCGGCCGCGCCCATCCACAGGATGTCGTGGTTGCCCCACTGGACATCCACGCAGTGGTGCCGCATGAGCAGGTCGAGGATCCGGTCGGCACGCGGCCCCCGGTCGAACACGTCCCCCACGATGTGCAGCCGGTCCACGGCCAGACGCTTGATCAGGGCGCAGAGTGCCCCGATCACCTCGTCCGCGCAGTCGGTTTCGACGATGGTGGTCACGATGTTCTGCACATAGGCGGCCTTGTCCTTTTCCTCGAGACTCGTGTACAGAAGCTCATCAAGTACATCGGCATAGCCTTCGGGAAGGGCGGCACGCACCCTGGAGCGGGTGTATTTGGACGCGACTAAGCGGGCTGTCTCGGTCAGGCGATAGAGGGTGATGCTGTACCAATCGGTCATGTCCGCGCCGGATTTTTTGACCTCCTCGATTTTTTCCTCGGGATAATAGATCATGGCGGCGAACCAGGCACGCTCCCGTTCCGGCACCGTGTGCCCGAATGCGGCGTCCACCTTTTCCCGGACGACTCCCGAGCAGTTGTTGAGGATATGCCGGAAGGCCTCATCCTCACCATGCAGGTCGCTCATAAAATGCTCGGTGCCCTTTGGCAGGCTCAGGGTCGCGCCCAACTGGATGATCTCGCTGCACACCGCTTCCACGGTGGGATACTGGCGGGAGAGCAGCTCCAGGTAAGCATGCTCGGAACGATTCGTGGACATAAAGGAACTCCTTTCGGCGCATTGGGATTTTGAAATGCCGCCGGACGGCGGCTATGCGGGGCTGCCGCATGGTTTACGATGACTATAGTATATCACAAAGCCCGCCGTTCTACCATCTCGCCTTTCCGCCTGTGCATCCGGCGCCACCTGGGGCGGTGCCGGATGCTACGAATCGCACGGCGGATGACTGTAATATAAATCTATGATTTTATAGCCACCCAAGCCCCGGGCCGCAGCCCTTTTTTGTATATAGGCGGGTTTGGGCGTCTGCCCTCCCGCCGGCTTTCCTAAAGAGAAAGCCGGCAAGCTGCCTGGGGATCCCAAGGGGGGAACCCCCCTTGGCACGTCTTTGCCTTCTTTCTTCGTGTGAAGAAAGAAGGTGGCCGGCAGGCCAGACTTTTGTTGCGATATGTCCGCGCATAAAGAACGCAATCCTACCCAAAAAGTTATCGACTGCGCGGCCACTTTCTTTTGTCCTCGGCGACAAAAGGAAGCAAAAACGCCGCCGGGAGCTTCGCCCCCGGACTCCCAGAGAATGTGCCGATTTTCTCTTCATGAAAATCGGCGGGTACGGAATCTTTTGAACCGACGCCCATACAACAAGGGGGCCCGAGGCCCCCGGGAGTTTGGGTGGTCATAATCTTATCAGATAAAAACCGCTCTATCGGGATACGATCCTGGGCCGCAGCCCTAATGGTATGGTTGGTTCGGGTGATAACGCTGCCTCCGGTTTTCTCTTCATGAAAACCGACAAATGATCCTGCGTCTTTGCCTCCTTTCTCCGCACAGAGAAAGGAGGTGCCAAAGCATAGCATGTGCTTTATGGCATGAGCGAATAAAAACCCGCAAGTGATAGTAAGGTTTGGCCTGATGGCCACCCCCTGTCTTTACGACAAGAAGGCCGGGTCGAACGCCGTCGAAATCATACGCGGCCTGCCCCGGCCCTCGCAAATGCTTCCGTATTTGCCCGAGGCTAATCGAGTAGGAACGGGGAAAGAAGCGTCAGGGGGCATGCCTCCTGAACCCCCGGGTGAACGGCCGGTTTCCTTTATAGGGAAACCGGCACTGGCGAGATCACTCAACCCCGGGAGTTTGGGTGGTCATAATTATATAATATAAAAAACCATTCCCCAGGTCCTTGAGCGAGTATCCTTTCCATAGATTCCCGGCGCTTTGACACGACCGGTATAAGGCCCTGCGGCCTGCGCAGGCAATAAAACAAACTCCCCCTGGAAAGCTAGCTTTCCAGGGGGAGTTTGTTGTCCGCCGTCTCATCCCTGCCCGTAGGCCGTCCGATGGATGGCGTCCACAAGACCGGCGATCTTGTGGAAGGTGGCGAGGGTCGAATCGGTCTCGGGCGTCAGGGTGGTAAAGATGGTCAGGATATACGGATGCTCGTTGTAGACGATCGCCGCATCGTGATACCCCATATTCCCCTGCTCGCCGTACTTGTGCGCAACTGTGTATTTCCCTTTGAACGCGTCGGGTATCTGGAGCTGATAGGTGGTGTGGGTCAGGTAATCGTAGAGCATCTGCCCCTCCTCCGACCCGGCCTCGATAAAGCGGTAGATATCCTCGAAGTAGAGGCCGGCATCCCGAGCCGAGAGATACCCGAACCGGGGTTTGGGCAGACGCAGGTCGGTCTCGATCCCGAGAGAAGCGGCGTAATCGACGAAGCCATCAAAGGCATACCGCTGGTTGAGCATATAATAAGCCGTGTTGTCACTGTACAGAATCGCGTATTTGAGCAGCTCGTCCACCGTGAAGGCGGTCCCGATCGGGAAGGAATCGATATGGGTGGATCCCCCCATTTTGGCTGTCATTTTGAGCTTTTCGTTCCGGTCGACGCCGGAGGAGAGCAGGTATTTGACATAAGGCGCCTTGATGCAGCTGGCGCTCTGCCAATCATAATCGGCCAGATACTCGATAGTCAGGCCGCTTTCGATGTCGCGATAATACAGGGACGCCTTGGAGTTCAGGCCGGTATACAGCTTTTCAAGAGCGTCCAGGGAAGCCTTGTCGATTTTCAAGCCGTAGGGGTTATTGACCAACAGGCCGCGAATCGCCTCGTTCGCGTTGGTTTTGGTGGGTGCCAGCGTCGTTCCGGCCGTGGTGGGGGCGGTCGTCGCGGCGGTGCTTCCGCCGGTGATGACGGCCCCGGGATCGGAGGATGACGGTTCTGCCGGGGACAAGCAGCCCGTAAGAGAGACCGATAGAAGCAGGGCGGCAAACCAGGGGGCGGCGGTTTGTTTCAAGCGGGATAGAGGCATGGACTGTCCGACCTTTCCTTTTCGAAAGAAGACACGGCTCCGTGTGTATCGAGCTTTGTTTTCTTTCGCATAAACTTCCTTCGCAGGGTCAACAATACGGTTTGTGCAGAAAAGACTGGAAAATACATAAAAAAAGCTGCCAATTCTCAAATAATCATTGACAATGGCAGGTACATGATGTATTATAGTATACTGCACAACCACGGGTGGATAAGCCGATGAACAGGAATAGTATAGCACACGTTCGGAGAAATGGCAAGGGCCTATGCAAAAAAAATTGGGCAAATCCCCAACGCTTCCTCCGAAACCATCCGTGGAACGCAAACGCTCCCGGCCGGGCGGCCTGTCCGGCCGAATTGGAATGAAAATGGAAAACAGGAGTGATCGGGCGAATGGTGAATATCAAACCGGTACAGCTGGGCAAAACGACGCGCATGAGCTTTTCGAAGATCAACGAAGTCCTCGACATGCCCAACCTGATCGAGGTCCAGAAGGATTCCTACAACTGGTTTTTGAACGAGGGCCTCAAAGAGGTGTTTGGCGACGTTTCTTCCATCACCGATTACACGGGCAACCTGGTGCTGGAGTTTATCGATTACCGGTTGGACGAAACTCCGAAATACACGGTTGAGCAGTGCAAGGAACGGGACGTGACCTACGCCGCCCCGCTGCGGGTCCGCGCCCGCCTTCTCAACAAGGAAACCGGCGAAATCAAAGAGTCCGAAGTCTTCATGGGCGATTTCCCCCTGATGACCGACAGCGGCACCTTCATCATCAACGGCGCCGAGCGGGTCATCGTTTCCCAGCTCGTCCGTTCCCCCGGCGTGTATTACGGGATGTCCTACGATACCACCGGTAAAAAACTCTTCACCTCCACCGTCATCCCCAACCGGGGCGCATGGCTGGAGTATGAAACCGACTCCTCCGACGTGTTCTACGTGCGGATCGATAAAAACCGCAAGCTGCCCGTGACCGTGTTTGTGCGGGCGCTGGGCCTGGGCTCCGATGCCGAGCTCCTCGATTTCTTCGGGGACGACGAGCGGATCCACGCCACCATTGAAAAGGATATCACCAAGAACACCGAGGAGGCGCTGCTCGAGGTCTACCGCAAGCTCCGCCCCGGCGAGCCCCTGACCGTGGAAAATTCCCAGCAGCATCTCGAGAGCCTGTTTTTCGACCCCCGGCGGTACGACCTGTCCCGGGTGGGCCGGTATAAATACAATAAAAAGCTGGGCATTGCCAACCGGCTGGCCGGCTGCCGCCTGTCCCGCCCGGTCGTCGATCCTCTGACCGGCGAGGTTTTGAATGAGGCAGGCGACCTGATCGGCCGTGCCCGCGCTATCGAACTCGAGGACGCCGGTGTGTCCGTCGCGTATGTGGTGGTGGACGACCACGGCGAGAGCCGCGAAATCAAGATCATTTCGAATGGTATGGTGGATATCGGCCGCTTCGTCGATTTCGACTGCGGGGAGCTGGGCATCCACGAACGGGTCCGCTTCTCGGTCCTCCAGGAGATCCTGGAAAACAACGAGTCGGAGGAGGACCGCCGGGAGGCCATCCGCAAACGTGCCGGCGAGCTGGTGCCCAACCATATCATTGTGGATGATATCCTCGCGTCCATCAACTATCTCAACTGCCTCGGCCACGACATCGGCAACGTCGACGACATCGACCATCTGGGCAACCGCCGGATCCGGTCGGTGGGCGAGCTGCTGCAAAACCAGTTCCGCATCGGGTTCTCCCGGATGGAGCGGGTCATCCGGGAACGCATGACCCTGCAGGCGCAGGATATGGACGTCATCACCCCCCAGGCGCTGATCAATATCCGGCCGGTGGTCGCAGCGATCAAGGAGTTCTTCGGCTCCTCTCCCCTGTCCCAGTTCATGGATCAGAACAACCCCCTGGCCGAGCTGACCCACAAGCGCCGCCTCTCGGCCCTCGGGCCCGGCGGCTTGTCGAGAGAGCGGGCCGGGTTTGAGGTCCGGGACGTGCATTACAGCCACTACGGCCGTATGTGCCCGATCGAGACCCCGGAAGGCCCCAACATCGGCCTTATCTCGTATCTCGCCACCTTTGCCCGCATCAACCAATACGGCTTTGTGGAGGCACCTTTCCGCCGGGTGGATAAGGAAACCGGCGTCGTCACCGACGAGGTGGTCTACATGCCCGCCGACGTCGAGGACGAATTCATCGTCGCTCAGGCCAACGAGCCGCTCGATGAGAACGGCCGGTTCGCGCGCGCCCGCGTCAACGCACGGTACCGCAGCGAGTTCCTGGAAATCGAGCCGGATAAGGTCGACTATATGGACGTTTCCCCGAAGATGGTGGTATCCGTGGCTACGGCCATGATCCCCTTCCTCGAAAACGACGACGCCAACCGCGCCCTGATGGGCTCGAACATGCAGCGCCAGGCAGTGCCGCTGCTCAAGACCGAGGCGCCTATCGTCGGCACCGGCATGGAATACAAGGCCGGCGTCGATTCCGGCGTCTGCGTGCTGGCCAAGGAGGCCGGCACGGTGGCGGCCGTCTCCGCCGACCGGGTGATGATCCGCCGGGACGGCGACGGGGCCCTCGATACCTATAAGTTAATCAAATTCATGCGGTCCAACCAGGGGACCTGCGTCAACCAGCGCCCGGTGGTGGCTTACGGCCAGCATGTGGAGGCGGGCGAGGTCATCGCCGACGGCCCCTCCACCGACCAGGGTGAAATCTCCCTGGGCAAGAACGTCCTGATCGGGTTCATGACCTGGGAAGGCTATAACTACGAGGACGCCGTGCTCATCAACGAAAAGGTCGTGCGGGACGACGTCTTCACCTCCATCCACATCGAGGAATATGAGATCGAGTCCCGGGATACCAAGCTCGGGCCGGAGGAGATCACCCGCGATATCCCGAACGTCGGCGAGGACGCGCTCAAGGATCTCGACGAGCGCGGCATCATCCACATCGGCGCCGAGGTCCGTTCCGGCGATATCCTGGTGGGTAAGGTCACCCCGAAGGGGGAGACCGAGCTGACCGCTGAGGAGCGGCTGCTGCGCGCCATTTTCGGCGAAAAGGCCCGCGAAGTCCGCGATACCTCCCTGCGGGTTCCTCACGGCGAATACGGCATCATCGTGGACGTGAAAGTCTTCACCCGGGAGAACTGCGACGAGCTCAGCCCCGGCGTCAACATGGTGGTGCGCTGCTACATCGCGCAGAAACGCAAGATCAGCGTGGGCGATAAGATGGCGGGACGCCACGGCAACAAGGGCGTCGTTTCCCGGATCCTGCCAAGCGAAGACATGCCCTTCCTGCCCGACGGCCGGCCCCTGGACATCGTGCTCAATCCTCTGGGCGTGCCGTCCCGTATGAACATCGGGCAGGTTCTCGAGGTACACCTCGGCATGGCGGCTGCGGCCCTGGGCATGAAGGTCATGACCCCGGTTTTCGACGGCGCCCATGAGCAGGATATCCAGGAAATGCTCGAACAGGCCGGCAAACGCCGGGACGGCAAAACCGTCCTGTACGACGGCCGTACCGGCGAGGCCTTCGACAATCCCGTCACCGTCGGGTATATGTACTTCCTCAAGCTCCACCATCTGGTCGACGACAAGATCCACGCCCGTTCCACCGGCCCCTACTCCCTGGTCACCCAGCAGCCTCTGGGCGGCAAGGCGCAGTTCGGCGGCCAGCGGTTCGGCGAGATGGAGGTGTGGGCGCTCGAAGCTTACGGCGCCGCCTATACCCTGCAGGAAATCCTCACCGTCAAATCGGACGACGTGGTGGGCCGTGTCAAGACCTACGAGGCCATCGTCAAGGGCCAGAACGTGCCGAAATCCGGCGTACCTGAATCCTTCAAGGTGCTTGTCAAGGAGCTGCAGAGCCTGGGCCTCGACATCAAAGTCCTTAATAAGGATAAACAGGAGATCGACCTCAAACAGACCTTCGACGACGACGAAGAGCTGGGGATGGTGACGGTGGACGAGGATGCCTTCACCACCGTGGCCAACGAGGACGATCTGGTCGGCTATGGCATGGAAGAGCCGGAGGCCGGGGAAGAACCGCTCTCTGCGGACGATGCCTTTGAATCCGACGACGAGCTCCTGCTCGACGATGAGCTTTGATAAAGGGGAGGACGGAAAGCATATGATGGAATTCAACGTGTTCGACTCGATCAAGATCGGTCTCGCCTCTCCTGATCAGATCCGCGGTTGGTCCTATGGCGAAGTCAAAAAGCCGGAGACTATCAACTACCGCACCCTCAAGCCGGAGCGGGACGGCCTGTTCTGCGAACGGATCTTCGGGCCGACCAAGGACTGGGAGTGCCACTGCGGCAAATACAAACGCATCCGCTACAAGGGTAAGATCTGCGACCGCTGCGGCGTCGAGGTGACCCGCGCCAAGGTCCGGCGGGAGCGGATGGGCCATATCGAGCTCGCCGCGCCCGTGTCCCATATCTGGTATTTCAAGGGCATCCCCTCCCGCATGGGGCTGATCCTGGACATCTCCCCCCGCCTGCTCGAACAGGTGCTCTATTTCGCCTCCTACATCGTGGTGGAGCCGGGACGGACGCCCCTGCAGAAAAAGCAGATCCTCAGCGAAAAAGATTACCGCGACATGCGTGAAAAGTATGAGGACGAATTCGACGCCGGCATGGGCGCCGAATATATCAAAAAACTGCTCGCGGAAATCGATCTCGAGGAGCTCTCCGCCTCCCTGAAAGAGGAACTGGAATCGGCGACGGGCCAGAAGCGGGCCCGCCTGCTCAAACGGCTCGAGGTCGTGGAATCCTTCCGCCTGTCCGGCAACCGCCCCGAGTGGATGATCCTCGACGTGGTGCCGGTCATCCCCCCCGATATCCGGCCGATGGTCCAGCTCGACGGCGGCCGCTTCGCCACCTCCGACCTGAATGACCTTTACCGCCGGGTAATCAACCGGAACAACCGTCTGAAGAGGCTGCTGGAGCTGGGTGCGCCCGACATTATCGTGCGCAATGAGAAGCGGATGCTGCAGGAGGCGGTGGACGCCCTAATTGACAACGGCCGCCGCGGCCGTCCGGTCACCGGGCCGAACAACCGCCCCCTCAAGAGCCTGTCCGACATGCTCAAGGGCAAGCAGGGCCGGTTCCGCCAGAACCTGCTGGGCAAGCGGGTCGACTATTCCGGCCGCTCCGTCATCGTGGTCGGCCCCGAACTCAAGATGTACCAGTGCGGCCTGCCCAAGGAGATGGCGCTGGAGCTGTTCAAGCCCTTTGTCATGAAGCGGCTGGTCGAGACCGGCGCTGCCGGGAATATCAAGTCCGCCCGCAAGATGGTGGAGCGGGTGCGCCCCGAGGTCTGGGACGCTCTGGAAATCGTCATCAAGGACCATCCCGTCATGCTCAACCGCGCCCCGACCCTGCACCGCCTGGGAATCCAGGCGTTCGAGCCGGTCCTCGTCGAGGGCCGCGCCATCAAACTCCATCCCCTGGTCTGCACCGCCTTCAACGCCGACTTCGACGGCGACCAGATGGCCGTGCATGTGCCGCTGTCCGCCGAGGCCCAAGCCGAGGCCCGTTTCCTGATGCTGGCGGCCGGCAACCTGCTCAAGCCCTCCGACGGGCGCCCCGTTGCCGTGCCCACTCAGGATATGATCCTCGGTTCCTATTACCTGACCATCGACAAGCCGGGTGAGCCCGGCGAGGGCAAGGTGTTCCGGGACGAAAACGAGGCTATGATGGCGTATCAGGATCATGTGATCGGCCTGCATGCCAAGATCAAGGTCCGCCGTTTCCTGGAAATCGACGGCGTGATGCAGCACCGCCTGGTGGAAACCACCATCGGCCGGGTCATCTTCAACCAGCCGATCCCGCAGGATCTCGGGTTTGTCGAGCGGAACACCGTCGACGATATGTTCCAGTATGAGATCAATTTCAAGGCGGATAAGAAGGGCCTGTCCAAGATCGTGGAAAAATGCATCAAGGTCCACGGCGCAGCCCGCACCTCCGAGGTGCTCGACGCCATCAAGGCCCAGGGTTACAAATATTCCACCAAAGGCGCCCTGACCGTCGCCGTCATCGACGCGGCCATCCCGCCCGAGAAGAAGGAGCTCATCGCCCAGGCCGAGGCCCAGGTGGACAACATCACCAAGATGTACAACAAGGGTCTGCTCTCCAATGAGGAGCGGTACCGCGGCGTTATCGAGACCTGGAACGAAACGACCACCAAGGTCACCGAGGCCCTCAATCAAAATATGGATCCCTACAACCCGATCTTTATGATGTCGGATTCCGGGGCCCGCGGCTCCATCAGCCAGATCCGGCAGTTGGCCGGTATGCGCGGCCTGATCGCCAACACCTCCGGCCGGACCATCGAGGTCCCGATCCGGGCCAACTACCGCGAGGGCCTGAATATTCTGGAATACTTCATCTCCTCCCGCGGCGCCCGGAAAGGCCTGGCGGACACCGCCCTGCGGACCGCCGACTCGGGATATCTGACCCGCCGCCTGGTAGACGTGGCCCAGGATGTCATCATCCGGGAAGAGGATTGCGGCACCACCGAAGGCATCACCGTCTATGATATCCAGGACGGCAGTGAGATGATCGAACCCCTGACCGAACGTTTGGTGGGCCGTTACCTGACCGAGGATTTCTGCGATCCCGAGACCGGCGAGATCCTGGTCAGCCACGACACCATGATGGGGGACAAGGAAGCCGAGCTGATCGCGAAACAGTACGGCGTCAAGCGGATCAAAATCCGCTCAGTCCTGACCTGCGAAGCCAAGCACGGCGTCTGCGCCCACTGCTACGGCTCCAATCTCGCGACGGTCGATCCGGTCACGGTCGGCGAGGCGGTCGGCACCATCGCCGCCCAGTCCATCGGTGAACCCGGCACCCAGCTGACCATGCGGACCTTCCACACCGGCGGCGTCGCGTCCGCCGAGGATATCACCCAGGGTCTTCCCCGGGTCGAGGAACTCTTTGAAGGCCGCAAGCCCAAGCATCTCGCCATCATCTCCGAAATCGACGGCGTCGTCCGCTACGGCGAAGAGAAGAAAAAGCGGATGGTGTACGTCACCCGGAACGTCGACGGCGACGTGGACGAGAAAAGCTATGTCATTCCCTACGGTGCCCGCATCCGGGTGCAGGAAGGGGATGAGGTCAAGGCCGGCGACCGGATTACGGAAGGCTCCATCAACCCCCACGACATTTTGGCCATCAGCGGTCCCGAAGCGGTGCAGAACTACCTGATCCAGGAAGTGCAGCGCACCTACCGGATGCAGGGCGTCGATATCAACGACAAGCACGTCGAGGTCATCGTCCGCCAGATGATGCGGAAGGTCCGGGTCGAGGATTCGGGCGACACCTATCTCCTGCCCGGCGCGATGATCGACCGGGCCGAGTTCGACGCGGAGAACAACCGGGTCCGCGCCCGCATTGAAAGCGGCGAGATCCACCTCAAGGAAGCCACCTGCGCCCCAGTGCTGCTGGGTATCACCAAAGCTTCCCTCGCGACCGATTCCTTCCTTTCCGCCGCCTCCTTCCAGGAGACGACCCGTGTCCTCACCGAGGCCGCTATCAAGGGCAAGGTCGATCCGCTGCTCGGGCTCAAGGAAAACGTCATCATCGGCAAGTTGATCCCCGCGGGCACCGGCATGCAGGTCTATACCGATGTGGATGTGGTCAACATCCACGCGTCGGAGAACGATCCGTATATCGCCACCCTGCGCAGCATGCTGGAGGACGAGGAGGCGCCGGCCGCCTCCACCGAGCCTGCCCTGGAAGAGCCTGTCTTGACAAATCTCGAACAGTTGTGATACAATAGTCAACCGTGGCATCTGCCGTACAGGGGAGGGGTCTGTCTTGAGCGCCGCTTTGGAAAAACCTCTGGTTTCGGGCGCCAAGCAAACCCAAAGGGCCTTGCAAAACGGCCGGGCCCTGCGGGTCTACATCGCCCGGGATGCCGCATCCCGGGTAGCAGACCCCGTCCGGACGGCGGCAAGCGAGGCCGGCGTGCCGGTGTGTGAGGTCCCCACCATGCGGGAACTCGGCCGGTCCTGCGGGCTGAAGGTCGGCTGCGCCTGTGCGGCGACCCTTCGTGTGCAGGGTTGACCCCGGATCCTCATTTTTGTTCCAAAAGGGCGTATGAGCGCTCTTTTCGGATAGATACTATATGTAGGAGGTGTTAGATTTGCCCACCTTTAACCAGCTCGTGCGCAAAGGCCGGGAAGAGATCGGGAAGAAGGCGAAGGCGCCTGCCCTGCTCAAGGGATGGAACTCCAAAAAGCGCATTCCCACCGACCAGAATTCCCCCCAGAAGCGCGGCGTGTGCACCGCGGTGAAAACGTCGACCCCGAAGAAGCCGAACTCGGCCCTCCGGAAAGTCGCCCGTGTGCGCCTCTCCAACGGGATCGAAGTGACGTCCTATATCCCCGGCGAGGGCCACAACCTGCAGGAGCACAGCGTCGTCCTCATCCGCGGCGGCCGTGTCAAGGACCTGCCCGGTGTGCGGTATCACATCGTGCGCGGCACCCTGGACGCGCAGGGCGTGGCCAAGCGTATGCAGGCCAGGTCCAAGTACGGCGCGAAGCGTCCCAAGGCCGGAGCTGCCAAGTAATTCGGGAGTTCCGCCCGATTCCATCCGTCGATGGAATCCCCACATGTTCATCAGAGGTTTTGATGCGATGCCGTGCGCGCGCAGCGCGTTTCGGCGGCAGCTTTGATATATGCCCGGCTTTGTCCGGGCCTGTAGCGGATCTGCCTCGCATCGGCCAACGGGAGACTGTGCCTTTCGAGTACCGATGATATCATTTATGTGAAGGAGGGAAGTAAAGTGCCGAGAAGAGGTTCGATCGCAAAGCGCGATGTTTTGCCTGATCCGCTTTACAATTCCAAACTCGTAACCAGACTCATCAACAACGTCATGGTCGACGGCAAACGGGGCGTCGCCCAGAAAATCGTCTATGGCGCGTTCGACATCATCCGGGAGAAATCCGGGAAGGAGCCGCTCGAGGTGTTCGAGCAGGCGATGGAGAATATCATGCCCCAGCTGGAGGTCAAGGCCCGCCGTGTCGGCGGCGCCACCTACCAGGTCCCGATCGAGGTTCGCCCCGACCGCCGGCAGACCCTGGGCCTGCGCTGGCTGACAGCGTATTCCCGCAGCCGTTCCGAACGCACCATGCGGGAGCGTCTGGCCGCCGAGATTCTCGATGCCGTGAACGGCAACGGCGGCGCCGCCAAGAAGCGGGACGACACGCACAAGATGGCGGAAGCCAACCGCGCGTTCGCCCATTACAGATGGTAAGCCCATACCTGCCCTCCCCGGCATGAGGACCAACCGTTCTCACGGCGCTGTCGCCTGCGGTTCGGGTTCCAAATCCGCTAGAGGCGGCGTTTGCGGCCAATTGAGACAAAGATTAGGAGGACACTTATGGCAAGACAAGTATCGCTGGAGCGCACCCGAAATATCGGTATTATGGCGCACATCGATGCGGGCAAGACCACCACAACGGAGCGGATCCTCTTTTATACCGGTATCAACCACCGTCTGGGCGAGACCCACGACGGATCCGCCACCATGGACTGGATGGCCCAGGAGCAGGAGCGCGGCATCACCATTACCTCCGCCGCCACCACCTGCTTCTGGAAGGAGCACCGCATCAATATTATCGACACCCCCGGCCACGTGGATTTCACCGTCGAGGTCCAGCGCTCCCTGCGGGTGCTGGACGGCTCGGTGACGGTTTTCTGCGCCAAGGGCGGCGTCGAGCCCCAGTCGGAAACCGTCTGGCGCCAGGCCGACGAGTACAAGGTACCCCGTATGGCCTATGTCAACAAGATGGATATCATGGGCGCCGATTTCTACCGCGTGGTGCAGATGATGAAGGACCGGCTCAAGACCAACGCCGTGCCGATTCAGCTGCCGATCGGGGCCGAGGATACCTTCAAGGGCATCATCGACCTGGTGGAGATGAAAGCCTACGTCTACTATGACGACGTGGGCAAGGATATCCGCTGCGAGGATATTCCCGCCGACATGCTCGAGCAGGCGCGGAAATACCACGAAGAGCTCATCGAGCACGTCGCGGAGCAGGACGACGCCCTGCTGGAGAAGTACTTCTCCGGCGAGGAACTGACCATCGACGAGGTCAAGTCCTGCATCCGGAAGGCTACCCTCGCCAACCTGATGGTGCCGGTCACCTGCGGCACCTCCTACCGCAACAAGGGCGTGCAGAAACTTCTCGATGCCATCATCGACTATATGCCCGCCCCGATCGATGTCCCCTCCATCAAGGGCGTCAATCCCGAGACGGGTGAGGAGATCGAGCGGCATTCGTCCGACACTGAGCCGTTCGCGGCTCTCGCGTTCAAGATCGCGACCGATCCCTTTGTGGGCAAGCTGTGCTTTTTCCGGGTCTATTCCGGCACGGTCAATGCCGGCACCACGGTCTATAACGCGAACAAGGACAATGACGAGCGGATGGGCCGTATCCTGCAAATGCACGCCAATCACCGCCAGGATATCGAAACCGTCTACGCGGGCGATATCGCTGCGGCCGTGGGGCTGAAAAACACCACGACCGGTGACACCCTGTGCGATGAAAAGCACCCGGTCATCCTCGAATCCATGGAATTCCCGGATCCGGTTATCCGGGTTGCCATCGAGCCGAAGACTAAGGCCGGGCAGGAGAAAATGGGCATCGCCCTCTCCAAGCTCGCCGAGGAAGACCCCACCTTCAAGACTTACACCGATGAAGAGACCGGGCAGACCATCATCGCCGGCATGGGCGAACTGCACCTCGAGATCATCGTGGACCGCCTTTTGCGGGAATTCAAGGTCGAGGCCAATGTGGGCGCGCCCCAGGTCGCGTATAAAGAGACGGTCCGCCGTCTCGCGGACGTCGACAACAAGTATGCCCGCCAGTCCGGCGGCCGCGGCCAGTACGGTCACGTTAAGATCAAGCTGGAGCCTAACGAGCAGGGCAAGGGATACGAGTTCGTCAACGCCATCGTCGGCGGTGTGATCCCGAAAGAGTATATCCCCGCCGTCGATGCCGGTATTCAGGGCGCGATGCAGTCGGGCGTGCTCGCCGGCTATCCGGTTGTGGACGTGAAGGTCACGCTGTACGACGGCTCCTATCACGAGGTCGACTCCTCCGAAATGGCCTTTAAGATCGCCGGTTCCATGGCGTTCAAAGAGGCGATGCGCAAGGCCGATCCGGTCCTGCTCGAACCGATCATGAAAGTGGTCGTCACGGTTCCCGAGGAGTATATGGGCGATGTCATCGGCGATATCAACTCCCGCCGCGGCCTGATGCAGGGCATGGAAGCCATCGCCGGCGCCCAGCAGATCCACGCCCTCGTCCCGCTGTCCGAGATGTTCGGTTACGCCACCGACCTGCGCTCCCGCACCCAGGGACGCGGCCAGTACGTCATGGAGCCTGCGCATTATGCCGAGGTTCCGAAGAGCGTCGGGGAGAACATCATTTCCAGCCGGGCCAAGAAACAGGACTGATCCCGTCGAAATCGGGATCCGGAGGGGGCGTCCCCTCCAAACCCCTGAAAGAATTGGAAAAAAGGCTTGAAATTCCTGGACGAAGTTGCTACAATGAGTCCGTGCAGACTCATAATACTATTGAGGTTGATAAAGGAGGAACTCCATTATGGCAAAGGCAAAATTCGAAAGAAATAAGCCCCATGTGAACATCGGCACCATCGGCCACGTCGACCATGGAAAGACCACCCTGACCGCGGCCATCACCAAGGTCCTGAACCTGAAGGGTGACGCGGATTTCGTGGATTACGCCAACATCGATAAGGCTCCCGAAGAGCGTGCCCGCGGTATCACAATCAACACCGCTCACGTGGAATATCAGACCGAAAACCGTCACTATGCCCACGTCGACTGCCCCGGCCACGCCGACTATGTCAAGAACATGATCACCGGCGCTGCGCAGATGGACGGCGCCATCCTGGTCGTGTCCGCTGCCGACGGCCCCATGCCCCAGACCCGTGAGCACATCCTGCTCTCCCGTCAGGTCGGCGTGCCCTATATCGTCGTGTTCATGAACAAGTGCGATCAGGTCGACGATCCCGAGCTGCTCGAGCTCGTCGAGATGGAGATCCGCGAGCTGCTCAATGAGTACGAGTTCCCGGGTGACGACACCCCGATCATCAAGGGTTCGGCTCTGGCGGCCCTCGAGTGCACCTCTACCGATCCGAGCGCCCCCGAGTATGCCCCCATCCTCGAGCTCATGAAGGCTGTCGACGAGTATATCCCCAGCCCCGAGCGCACCACCGACAAGCCCTTCCTGATGCCGGTTGAGGATGTCTTCACCATCACCGGGCGCGGCACCGTCGCCACCGGCCGTGTGGAGCGCGGAAAGCTCAACATGTCCGACGAAGTCGAGATCATCGGTCTGACCGACGAGCGCAAGAAGACGGTTGTCACTGGTATCGAGATGTTCCGGAAGCTGCTCGACTATGCGGAGGCCGGCGACAACATCGGCGCCCTGCTCCGTGGCGTACAGCGCAATGAGATTGAGCGCGGCCAGGTTCTTTGTAAGCCCGGCTCCATCAATCCCCACACCAAGTTCCACGGCCAGGTGTACGTCCTGTCCAAGGATGAAGGTGGCCGTCATACCCCCTTCTTCAATAACTACCGCCCGCAGTTCTATTTCCGTACCACCGACGTGACCGGTGTCATCACCCTGCCCGAAGGGGTCGAGATGTGCATGCCCGGCGACAACGTCGAGATGGACGTGGAGCTGATTACCCCCATTGCCATTGAGGAAGGCCTGCGTTTCGCTATCCGTGAAGGCGGCCGTACCGTCGGGTCCGGTGTCGTCACCAAGATCAACGGCTGATTGCAGTCCTTTGATCCCGAAACAGTCCTTGAAACCCCCGCCACCCGGCGGGGGTTTTGCTTTGCCCCCTCCGAGGGGAGTCAGGCCCGACATCCTGTGCAAAAATCCAGATATGAGATCTCGGAATTTTAGGCTCTCTGCCTCTTGAAAGGGACGGGGAATCGGAGTAAACTTATATCCAGGATTCGGTACCGATCCATACAAATCGAATACGCTGTCTTCGGGGCGGGGTGAAATTCCCCACCGGCGGTGAATTCCGGAAACGGAACAGCCCGCGAGTGCCTTGCATAGGCATTGATTTGGTGAAATTCCAAAGCCGACGGTCCAGGGGCCGGTCTTTAGGCCGGTCCTTGCAAAACGCTAATGGTGTTTTGCTGGATTCCTTCTAAAAAAGGGATCCAGGGTTACAGTCCGGATGGAAGAAGATGCACATAAGGCGGTTTTCCCGCTTTTGTCTCTTTCCTACCCCACAGAGTCTCTGTGGGGTGTTTTTGTTTTCCCAAATAAGACGGCGAAAAGAAAGAGGCGTTTTTATCAATGAAATCTCTTCAACCGGCCACCCGCGAGCCGCTGGTGATGATGGTGGCTACCGCAATGCTCTCCGCTTTGGCGTTGGTGCTCTTTCTCCTTTTTGAGTTTCCGCTTCTGTCGGCTGCTCCTTATCTTAAAATGGATTTCAGCGACATTCCCGCCATTTTCGGCGCGGTGGTTTTTGGCCCGGTCTGCGGGGTAATGGTGGAACTGATTAAAAATCTGCTGGAAATGATGGTTCGTGGTCTGGGCAGTCAAATGGGCTTTGGAAACATACAGAATTTTTTATTGGGTTGTGCTTACTTGCTCCCGTTTACCGCTATTTTCGCCGGATTAAAAAAGAAAACCCTCTCCACATTCTGGCGGTTAATCCTGGCGTCTTTAGCCGGGACGGTGTCTATGCTGGTAATCGGCTTTTTCAGCAACTGGGCGGTAGCGCCCCTGTTCTTCCGCTTCTTTTTGAATAACCCCTTGGGAAGTGGGGAAGCCTTGGCGGCGGCTTGGATCAGTGTACCATTTAACTTCATCAAAGGGATGATTCTTAGTGTCTTGATGATTCCGCTGCTCACATTGACATTAAAACCGGTCCGCCGGGTATTGGGTGGGTTCCGCTGAAACCGCCGTGCCGAAAAAGGCTGACCGCCTTTTCTTGACAAAATCCTCCGATATAGGTATACTATAGAACGAAGTGTGGGAGTTTTGTCCGGCGTTTCCAACGGCAGCTGCCGTTAGCAGAGCCGCAACGCAAAACATCCCGGACAATTAGGATGTATATTCTTACAAAAGAACAGATTCCTTATCAAGAGCGGTGGAGGGAACAGGCCCGATGAAGCCCGGCAACCGGTACATGGCGTACAAGGTGCCAAATCCTGCGGCGGATTGCCGGCAGATGAGGGGACGTTTCGAAGCGCCCTGTGCGAATGCCGGGGCGCTTTTTGTCGAATAGCGCAAGCGGTTTGCCTGTATACACAGGCGGATGGGAAACAGGAAGGGAGAGACTATCCAATGGCCAAGCGATTTTTCACCTCCGAATCGGTAACGGAAGGGCATCCGGATAAGGTATGCGATCAGATTTCCGACGCGGTGCTCGACGCCATCCTGGCACAGGATCCGGACGCCCATGTGGCCTGCGAAACCATTGCCACAACCGGCATGGTGCTGGTCATGGGGGAGATCAGCACGAGATGTTATGTGGATATCCCGAAAATCGCCCGGGGGGTGATCCGGGACATCGGTTATAACGATGCCGGGCAGGGATTCGACGGGGATACCTGCGCGGTGCTCACAGCGATTGACGAGCAGTCGCCCGATATCGCCATGGGTGTCAACGAAGCGTTGGAAGCCCGGGCCGGAGACGGCGACCGGTACGACCGGACAGGCGCCGGGGATCAGGGGATGATGTTCGGTTTTGCCTGCGATGAAACGCCCGAGCGGATGCCGCTGCCCATCTCCCTCGCCCACAGGCTGGCCCGCCGGCTGACTGCCTTGCGCAAGGAAGGGACCCTCCCCTACCTGCGTCCCGATGGGAAAACCCAGGTGACGGTGGAATACGACGGCAATACCCCTGTGCGGATCGAGGCGGTAGTGGTCTCGACACAGCACGACGCAGACGTGTCCCTGGATCAGATCCGCCGGGATCTGATTGAACGCCTTATCCGCCCCGAAGTGCCCGCAGAGCTGCTTGACGACGACACCAAAATTTTCGTCAATCCCACCGGCCGCTTCGTTGTGGGTGGGCCTCAGGGGGACAGTGGCCTGACCGGACGGAAAATCATCGTGGATACCTACGGCGGATACGCCCGCCACGGCGGCGGCGCCTTTTCGGGCAAGGATCCGACCAAGGTGGATCGTTCCGCCTCCTACATGGCCCGCTACGCGGCCAAGAACGTGGTGGCTGCGGGCCTTGCCCGCCGCTGCGAGGTACAGCTTGCCTACGCCATCGGCGTGGCCCGGCCCGTGTCGGTGCTGGTGGATACCGAGGGGACCGGAACGGTACCGGATGACCGGCTTGCCGAGGCGCTCCGCGCTGTATTCGATTTCCGCCCCGCCGCCATCATTGATCAGCTCGAGCTGCGCCGGCCCATCTATCGTCCGCTGGCCGCTTATGGCCATATCGGCCGGGAAGATCTGGACGTCGCATGGGAGAGGACAGACAAGGCGGACGAGCTGCGCCGGTATTTCGGGGCATAAAAGGCTTGGATGCGGGAACCCGCCTCTTGTCTGCGAATAGCTGCACTATAAAAGGGCCGGTGAACTATGTTCACTGGCCCTTTTAGCGTGAGCGCAGAGGGCTCCTCCACTATATCTGCGCATACCATGCGCCGTTGTACCGACCCGCACAGAGAATGGAGGTGCCAAAGTGCAGATTGTACTTTATAAGCACGAGCAAATAAAAATTCGCAAGTGATCGTCAGGGATTTGCCCGATGGCCATTCCCTTTCTTGTCACAAAAGGGCCGGTCCGAACGCGGATACAATCGCGCGTGGTTGTCCCTGATCCCCTTCCGGGAATCGGGTGGCCATACTATCACACCCGGATTTCCACCGTCACACCCAAATCGTCCCGGTATTTTTCCAGTACCGGCGCAACCTCTTCCCGGAGGAACTCCTCCGTCTGTTCGGGAGCGCGGCCGACATAACGGGCGGGATCCAACACCGTCTCGAGCTCCGGCAGAGTCAGACCGAAGGCCGGATCCCCCGCGATCCGCTCGAGCAGATCGTTGACCCCATCCTCCTGTTTGACACGACGGGCGGCGGCCATAGAATGGGTACGGATCCGCTCATGGAGCTCCTGCCGGTCCCCCCCCCGTTTGACACAGTCCATCATGATGTTCTCGGTCGCCATGAAGGGCAGCTCCCGCCGCAGATCCCGGTCGATAACGGCGGTATTGACCACCAGGCCGTCCACCACGTTGATGACGAGGGAGAGCACCGCATCAGCCGCGAGGAACGCCTCCGCTACGCTGATCCGCTTGTTGGCGCTGTCGTCAAGGGTTCGCTCAAACCATTGGGTGGCGGCGGTCATAGCCGGGTTTAGGGAATCCGCGATGATATAACGGGACAGGGCGGCGATCCGTTCGCTGCGCATGGGATTGCGTTTGTACGCCATGGCGGACGAACCGATCTGATGCTTTTCAAAGGGCTCCTCCACCTCCTTGAGGTGTTGGAGCAGGCGGATGTCGTTGGAGAACTTCGAGGCGCTCTGGGCAATGCCCGACAGGGTGGACAGAATCATGGAGTCGAGCTTGCGGGGATAGGTCTGTCCCGAGACGGGGAAACAGGCGTCATACCCCATCTTTTTGGCGATGATCCGGTCCAGCTCCCGGCATTTTTCATGATCGCCCTCAAACAGCTCAAGGAAACTTGCCTGGGTGCCGGTGGTTCCCTTGGAACCGAGCAGGCGGGCACGGGAGAGGCGGTACTCCACCTCTTCGAGATCCATCAGGAACTCCTGCGTCCAAAGGGTCGCCCGTTTGCCCACAGTGGTGGGCTGCGCCGGCTGGAAATGGGTGAAGGCCAGGGTGGGGACCGCCTTGTATTCGTCCGCGAACCGGGAGAGCAGGGCGATGGCGCACACCAGCTTTTTCCGGATTAAACGGAGCGCGTCATACAGAATCATCAGATCGGTGTTGTCCCCCACATAGCAGCTCGTCGCCCCGAGATGGATGATCCCCTTGGCTTTGGGACACTGCTGGCCGTAGGCATAGACGTGCGCCATGACGTCGTGACGGACCTCTTTTTCACGCGCCGCGGCGACATCGTAATTGATATCGTCGGCATGGGCGCGCAATTCCTCGAGCTGGCTGTCGGTAATCGGGAGGCCGAGCTCCTGCTCCGCCTCGGCGAGCGCGATCCACAGCCGCCGCCAGGTCCGGAATTTGTGGTCGGATGAAAAGAGAAACTGCATTTCGCGGCTGGCATAGCGGGAGGAAAACGGGGTCTCATAAACGTCATGCATGGACTTGACTTCCTTTCTTTGGTCCGGTGCGCACCCTCGGGCGGCACGGACGAACCATAATCCCGCCATATTGTATCATATCGGCCGGCATACTTCAAGAAATTCCCCGCCCGGCGGCCTGGATAGGCGGGATTTTCAGGCGGCTTTGAAGAAAGCGTTGTACTTTTGGGCGTTGTGCGGTACAATAGGAAAAAGAGCACATGAAAAGGAGGCCCCTGCATGAAAAAATGGCTGACAGGTCTTGCGGCCGCGGGATGGGCCGCGCTGCTCCCGCTTCGAGCGTCCGCTGCCTCTCCCGTCACGGGAGAGGATCCGCGTTCCCCGATCCCCTTTATTCTGGCGGGGATCGGGCTGGCTCTGGTAATCGCTATGGTGGTAATCAGCACCATGAGCAAGAAAAAACAGGGGGATACCCCTCCGCCCGAGGGGCTGCCGGCCGAGGATGATGGGGCGCCGACAGATAACGGCCCATCCGGCGGCGAGCCGCCTGCAGGCTGAACCCCGCCCTCCAAAAAACCGCCGCCCGTCTACTCCGCGGGCGGCGGTTTTTGTGGAAACACCAGCGTGTTGACCAGCAGGGAAATGAAGATGCCGATGAGTGTGTCGATCACCCGGTTGAGAGCGAACCAATATGGAGTGGTATCCATCCCGTGGGACACCACGACGCTCAAAAAGACTACACAGGTGATATAGGTCGCGGGCGTCTTTTTAATCAGGACCGTCAGGTACATCAAGGGAATGATGGCGGCGGAGATGATCCCGTACCCAAGCAGCGGCCGGGCGGCAATCGGGCCGAGGCGCAGCAGCAGGAGAATCAGCAGGCCGTAGGCGCCGCCGATCAGGGTGCCCACGGTGCGGTTGAGCGCGGCGGTAAAACTGTGACGCACATACGGCTGCATGCACAAGACCGCGGCGATGGCGGAATAGAACGGCATGCCGTCCTGCCGGACCAGATACACCACAAAGCATAAAAAGACCGCGAGCGCGGATTTCAGTATCCGCAGACCGACTTTGGGCATGCCGGAGCCTCTCTTTCTGGATGGATTGCCGGGACGTGGCCGTCCTGGCCGCGGAAAAATTCGGGTTCACCGGCGTATATGGCAAACCGCCGCCGGTGCCGGCCACGGATGGAGGAATCGTGTATGAAGGGGGAAACGGGTTTGAAACTGTTTAAAAAAACATGCTGGCTCCTCGGCTTTTTGCCGGCCGTCATCGGCGGGGGCCTGATCTGGCATATCTGGGACAACATGCGGATGACCAGCATGCTGACGGATATTCTGGCCATCACCGCCGTCGGCATCCTCGCGGCGGGCCTGACGGTTTCGGCGGTCGCCGCGCTGCTGGTGGTTTCCCGGTATCTGTGCGAAAAGGACCGCGGGCCGCGCCCGCCGGACCAATCGTAACCCCTTTTTTGCGTATAAACCCGGATTCCTCGAAGCCGTGAAGACCGTCCGGACGGTCTTAGCGGCTTCATCTGTTTTTTAGCCGTCCCGCCGGCCTTCCGCGTCCTGCTGCTCAAAGTACCGCACAATGGCCTCGGCCGCCGGCCGGGTCATCCCCTTGACTGCGGCGAGCGCGTCCGCGTCGGCCTCCCTCACCGCCCGCAGGGATCCGAAATGCCGCAGCAGCAGACGGGCGCGGTTTTCGCCGATCCCCGGGATTTTGGTCAGGGTGGTCCCCACGCTGTTTTTCGCCCGCTGCTGCCGGTGGAAGGCGATAGCGTAGCGGTGGACCTCCTCCTGGATGGAGGAAACGAGGGTAAAGGCGGAGCGCTTGGCCCCGATGGCGATCTCGCCGCCGTCCAGCGCGATGGCACGGGTGCGGTGATGGCTGTCCTTGACCATACCGAATACCGGTATGGCATAGCCGTACTGGTCCACCACGGGCCTGACGGCCGCCACGTGCCCCTTCCCGCCGTCGAGTAGGATCAGGTCGGGCAGGGTGCCGAAGCCCTTGTCCTCCCCCTTGTGCGCCTCGTATTCCTCCATGCGGCGGGACAGCACCTCCCGCATCGAGGCGTAGTCGTCCTGTCCGTCCACGGTTTTGATCTTGAATTTTCGGTATCCGGCTTTCAGGGGACGGCCGTTCTCGAATACCACCATCCCCGCGACGTTGTCGCTGCCGCCGGTATTGGAAATATCGTAGCTTTCGATCCGCACGGGCGGCGCGGATAGCCCCAGCAGCCGGGCCAGCTCGTCGAGAGCGGCCGCGTCCCGGCCCGACATACCGTTCTGGCGCGCGATCCGTTCGGCGGCATTGTCGCGGCACATAGCGATCAGCTGCGCCTGCTCCCCCTTTTGGGGCAGGACGATCCGTACCCGCCGCCGGCCGCCGGCCTTTTCGGTCAGCCAGTCTTCGAGCAGCTCCCGGTCCTCCACCTCGCCGTCAATCGTCACCTGATACGGCACCCGTTCCCGGATCGCGTAATACCGCCGGAGAAACTCCGAACGAACCGACGGCAGAGCGTCAGCCTCCTCGATGATAAAATCCTCTTTATCCGAAAGCGACCCGCCTGTAAACCGGAGCACCGCGAAACAGACGCCCTCCGGCCCCTGCGCCGCGGCGATGACGTCCTGCTCCTCGATGCGGGACATGACCACCTTCTGTTTCTGTCCGATTTTTCGGATGGCGTTCACCCGGTCCCGATACCGGGCAGCCTTTTCGAATTCCAGGTTCTCCGCCGCCGCCTCCATCCGTTCGGTCAGGAGCGCGGCCATCCGGCTCGATCCTTGGGTGAGCAGCTCGACGGCCTGGCCCACCCGTTCGGCGTAATCTTCCTCCCTGACCCGTCCGGTGCAGGGGGCGCAGCACTGGCCGATATAGTGGTTCAGACAGGGACGCTCCCGGCTTTTTCCGTAGGCCAGAGGGCGGGAACAGGTGGAGAGCTGGAAGACCCGGTTGGCCTCGTCGACCGTTTCCCGGACCACATAGGTACTCAGGTACGGCCCCAGATACCGCGCCCCGTCGTCCTGCTTGAGCTTGGCTTCCGATATCCGGGAATACGGCGGCGGGGATATCCGGACATAATGGTATCCCTTGTCGTCCTTGAGCAGGATGTTGTATTTCGGATTATACTGCTTGATGAGTGAACATTCGAGCACGAGTGCTTCGAATTCGCTGCCCACCACGATGGTATCGAAGTGATCCACCCGCCGGACCATCTGCCGCACCTTTTCGGTGTGGTTCGTATCCGAGCCGAAATACTGGCTCACCCGGTTTTTCAGCGCCTTGGCTTTGCCGATGTAAATGATGTCGCCGCGGGCGTCCTTCATGATATACACGCCGGGATCGAGCGGCAGGGCCATCGCCTGCCGTCTTAGCTCGGCGAGTTTGGGGTTCTTATCGGGAAGGGGATTCATAGCGCGCCTCCTCGGCCGGACCCGGCCACACGGAAAAAGCGCGGCTGCCGAAGACAGCCGCGTTTCATAGAACCAGTCGCTTATGGGAGAACAAACCGCCGGTCTTATTCCGCGAAGCCGGATTCGACCAGGGCCACCAGGCCGTCCACGGCTTCCGCCTCATCATTGCCGTCGGCGATGATGCGGATGTTGGTTCCCCCAACGATGCCCAGGGACAGCACGCCCAGCAAGCTCTTCGCGTTGACGCGGCGTTCCTCTTTTTCCACCCAGATGGACGATTTATACTCGTTGGCCTTCTGGATGAAGAAGGTAGCCGGGCGGGCATGGAGGCCAACCTGATTTTGGACCAAAACGTCTTTTACATACATGACGGAAACTCCCTCTCATCTCTCTAACGCCATTCTAAACAAAAACCCTGATGGAATAGTGTTATTATACCACATTTACCCGCCCCGTCAATCGGTTTTGCCCCCAGAAATCGCCTAAAACCGCATTTTTGGCTGGCTGCCCTATTTTCCGAAAAAAGAAGTTGACGGATTTGTTTGTTCTAACAAGAAGCGTGAATAATTTTTGGTGAGATAAACCGAATAATCCAGAAATACTCCTGTCAATTTTCGTCATTTTTGTCTGTGTGTGCCATTTCAGGATCGTATGAATCCACCCGACCTGTCTCTTCCTTCAGCTTATGACGCATGACCCAGAGGCGTTCCTTCTCCGTCAGATCCGCCTTTTCGAGCAGATCGGGGCGCTGCCTCATGGTACGCAGCAGGGATTGCTCCCGCCGCCATTTGGCGATGTTCGCGTGGTGGCCGGAGAGCAGAACCTCGGGCACCTCCCGCCCTTCCCATACGGCGGGACGGGTGTATTGGGGGTATTCGAGCAGGGAAGAAAAATGGCTTTCCTCTGTAAAACAGACCTCATCCGCCAGCACTCCGGGCACCATGCGGGAAACGCAATCGACCAGGACCATAGCGGGCAGCTCGCCGCCGGTAAGGACATAATCCCCAATGGAGATCTGCTCGTCTACAAGGGCCTCGATCGCCCGCTCGTCCACCCCCTCGTAATGCCCGCATAGGATGCAGAGGGAGGGGAGCTCCGCCAGCTCTTTCGCCCGCTCCTGGGTCAGGACCGTACCCTGCGGGGACATGTAGACAAAATGGGGGCGGGTGCCCAGTTCTCCACACACGGCCCGGAAGGCGTCGGCAATGGGCTGGGCGTACATCACCATTCCCATCCCGCCGCCATAGGGATAATCGTCCACCTGTTTCTGTTTGTTGAGGGTGTAGTCCCGGATCTGATGAGCGTGGATTTCCAGGATCCCCTTCTCCTGTGCCCGTCCGAGGATGCTCTCCCCCAGCACCGCCATACAGCTTTCGGGGAACAGGGTCAATACATCAAATCTCATCATCCAACAACCCCGGCATGGGACGCAGGCGCAAAACGCCGCCATCCGTGTCAATCAGTGCGATCACCTGCGGAATGGCGGGGATCAGGATCTCCCGCCCGTCCCGGTACCGCATGTGGTAAACGTCGTTGGCACCCGTGGCGCTGACGTCGGTGAGCTCTCCATAAAGCTCTCCCGTATCCGCATCGACGATCCGAAGCCCCAGGAGATCCTGGATAAAATGCCGGCCGGGTTCCAGCTTCACGTCGTCCCGGTGGAGATAGAGAATCCGCCCCCGCAGCGCTTCCGCCTCTGCCACGGTATCCACCCCCTCCAGCTTGACAAGGGCCATATTTTTATGGGCACGGGCCTTGATTTTGACCGGCTGTACGCCGTCCCTGTCGAGATATAGGGTGGACAAGGCGGCCAGAACCGCCGGGGAATCGCACCAAGGCTGGACCCGCAGCTCCCCCCGGACGCCGTGGGTACCCACGACCTGTCCCGCCTCCAAATAGGTCTGTTTCGGCATGTTTGTCCTCCTTCTTTCTCCGCGAAGCGGCGGCCGGCTGTCCAACACAACGCGGCATAGGGCAAGGCCGGCCCGGCTCCAGAGGGCCTCTGGCCCCGGGGACCGGTTGGGCGCAGGGCTGAAAAAAGACGGCAGCCCCAACCCCCGGGGCCGCAGCCCCTTTTTTATTTGGGCCGGTTCGGGTGGCGGCGTTCGAGTCGATTTTCATAGAGAGAAAATCGACAGAACCACCCGGGGGTTCCAAGGGGTTCACCCCTTGACACGTCTTTGCCTTCTTTCTTCGTGTGAAGAAAGAAGGTGGCCATCAGGCCAAACCTGTATAAAACGGCTTTTCGGTTTGTCCGCGCATACCATGCGGCATCCCGCTGAAAAGGATATCGAATGCGCGGCCACATCCTTTCTCCGCGTGGAGAACACGTTCGGAACCAGCCGTTCCGAACGGAGCAAAGAGACGCTTAGGGGGTGCCCCCATAAGCACCCCGGATGGTCGGCCGGTTTTCTTTTCAGGAAAACCGGTGGGTACGATATCTCCTGAACCGACGTTCATACAACAAGGGGGAACCCGGGGACCGATTGGGCGCAGGGCTGAAAAAAGACGGCAGCCCCAACCCGCGGGGCCGCAGCCCCTTTTTTATTTGGGCCGGTTCGGGTGGCGGCGTTCGAGTCGATTTTCATAAAAAGAAAATCGACAAGCAGCCTGGGGGTGCCAAGGGGGGCTCCCCTTGGCGCTTCTTTTCCCCCTTTCTTTGAGAAAAGAAAGGGGGTGCCTGCGCGGCACAAGCGCTGCTGAAAAGGATATCGAATGCGCGGCCACATCCTTTTGTCCCCGGCGGCAAAAGGAGGCAAAAGCGCCGCTGGGGGATATCCCCGGGCCCCGAGTGATCCTGCCGGTTCTCTTTTTAGGAGAACCTCCCCAACGATATCGCAAAAACCCTCGATAAGCAAGGGACTGCGGCCCCAGGGATAAAGACGCGAGGCCGGCAAACGGCGCGGCCCCGCGCCTGCCCTACAGACGCGAAATGCGGGCCACGATGCATGGCCCGCAAAGGGTGTTTCGCCTGCCGCCAGGGCATCAGTCGTCGATTTCGACCGAAACCTTGGCGTTCTGCCGGGTGGCGGCCGCACGCATGACCGTGCGCAGCGCCTTGGCGATCCGGCCCTGTTTGCCGATGACACGGCCCATGTCGTCCGGGGCGACCCGCAGATGGAACACGACGGTTCCATCCTCCGTGGGCGCGTCCTCGGTCACGGTGACGGCATCGGGATCCTCGACCAAGCCTTTCGCCATGTCGATGAGCAGTTCTTTCATGATACAGGCCTTTCCTTTCACATTCATGGGACGCGATGCCTATACCGCCGCGCGGCGGCCGCATCACATGTTCTTCCAGAATCAGACGCCGGCTCTCTTGAGCAGATCCTTGACCGTATCGGTCGGCTGGGCTCCGTTGGCAATCCATTTCTGCGCCTTTTCGACATCCACCTTCACCACGGCCGGCTCCTCGAGGGGATTGTAATAGCCGATTTCCTCGATGAAACGGCCGTCGCGGGGATAGCGGGAATCCGCCACCACGATACGATAGAACGGGGACTTTTTCGCGCCCATGCGGCGCAGACGAATTTTCACTGCCATTTGTTGTTCCTCCAATAAAGTGAAATGGTAGATGGGTAACCACGGGTCGGCCCCGCGGTTATGCCTCTATATTCTTCAACCACATCCATGGATTGAATACTAAAAACCAAACCGGCGACCGCCCCGGCCCATACCGGCGAGCCCCGCGAGGCCCCGGCCGCCTTTCTTGCCAAGGCTCTTCATCTGCTTCATCATCTGGCGCATGCTCTCATATTGCTTGATCAGGCGGTTGACATCCTCCACCTTCATGCCGCAGCCCGCCGCGATACGGCGCTTGCGGGAGGGATTGATGAGGTCGGGCTTGGCCCGCTCCGCCCCCGTCATAGAGAGGATGATCGCCTCGGTCCGGGAAAACTGTTTTTCGTCGATATCCACGTCCCGCAGTTGTTTGCCGACACCGGGGATCATCCCGAGCATCCCCTTGATGTCCCCCATCTTCTGGATCTGGCGGAACTGGTCGAGCAGGTCGTTGAAATCAAATTTATCCTGCTGCATCTTGCGGGCGAGGGCCTCGGCTTCCTTTTCATCGATCTGCTGCTGCGCCTTCTCGATGAGGGACATCACGTCCCCCATTCCCAGGATACGGGACGCCATCCGTTCGGGATGGAACACCTCGAGATCGTCGAGCTTTTCGCCGATGCCGGCGAACTTGATCGGCTTGCCGGTCACAGCCCGGACCGACAGGGCCGCGCCGCCTCTCGTATCGCCGTCAAGCTTGGTGAGCACCACGCCGTCGATGCCGAGCGCCTCGTTGAAGGAAGAGGCAACGTTGACAGCGTCCTGGCCGGTCATGGCATCCACCACCAGGAGGATCTCCCCCGGCGAAACAGCGGCCTTGATCTCCTGCAGCTCTTTCATCAGGGTCTCGTCGATGTGGAGCCGGCCGGCGGTGTCGAGGATGACATAATCGTTGCCGTGGTCCTTCGCATGGGAGAGCGCCCGTCTGGCGATCTCGACCGGGTTGCCTTGCCCCATCTCGAATACCGGAACCCCAGCCTTCTCCCCGACCACCTGCAATTGGGCGATGGCGGCAGGACGATAGACGTCACAAGCGACGAGGAGGGGGCGGTGCCCCTGGCTCTTCAGCATTTTGGCCAGTTTGGCGGAATGGGTGGTCTTACCCGAACCCTGCAGGCCGCACATCATGACGGCACAGGGAGGACGGTTTGCCGACGCCAGGCGCGCCGCCTGGCCACCCATCAGGGCGGTCAGCTCTTCATTGACGATCTTGACCACCATCTGGGCGGGGGTGAGGCTTTCCATGACCTGGTTTCCCACCGCCCGCTCGGTGACGGCGGCGGTGAAATCCTTGGCCACTTTATAGTTCACGTCCGCTTCCAGGAGGGCGAGGCGCACCTCCCGCATCGCGTCGCGCACGTCTTTTTCGGTGAGCTTGCCCTTGTTCCGCAGCCGCTTGAAGGCGGCGGAGAGCTTGTCGGAGAGTCCTTCAAACGCCACGGGGATACCTGCCTTTCATGCAAAATCGCGGGGAGGGTCAGGCCTCGGCGAGCTGGTCGGAAAGGGCGGCGATCTGCCGGGCCTTTTCCTCGATATCGCGGGAATAGCCGAAGCGGTCGTTGAGTTCCTGGATCTCGCCCGCAGCTTGGCGGATGGCGGCGATCCCCTCCCGCATCTGACGGAAACGGCGGGCTAAATGGAGGCGGTCTTCCATATCCAAAAGCTGGGCCTCGGCGCGCTTGATGGAATCGCGCACCCCCTGGCGGGTGATCCCCTCGTTTTCCGCAATTTCTGACAGAGACAGGTCGTTATCGTAGTAGAGCTCAACCACATCCCGCTGTTTGTCGGTCAGCATATCGCCGTAAAAATCGAACAACAGCGCAATCTCGAGGTTTTTGGCCATGACCGGTCTCCTTTCACCGCATTTCGATTCCCACAGACCAAAGGAAAAACGCCCGGATGCTTCCAAGCGTTTCACTGTAAAGGAAAAAGCTTTACACGTATTATACACGATGGCCGGCGCTTTGTCAAGTGCCGGCTGCCTGGTTTTTCGTCAAATTTTGCCCCGCGGGACAAGAAAAATTTTCCATCCCCGTCAAAGGCCATTCAGTCGAGCCGGAAGTCGTCCTCATCGAACTTGCCGGGGCCCTTCGGGCGGGTCGGAATCCGCCGGAGAGGGTCGTATTCGAAGCGGCGGCAATGATGATACAGAGGCATAACCCCTTTCCGGCTGCACAGCACGGCGTTTCCGTCCGAAGAACGGCGGCCGTAGGCGCATACCTCGCAGGCGGGGGAGATGGTGTTGCCATAGAGCTTGCGGCGCATGGAAGGGGACCTCCTTTTTCGCGGGAAGAGCTTTCTTGCGGCACCGCCGCCGTCTCTTCCATCGTCGGACACCCTTCAGTATAGCAGAAATGCTGTCGAAAATCCACGGTTATTTTCGATTTTCCCGGATCTGCCGCAGACCGGCGGTGGTCAGCAGGAGCATCCCGCACATGAGCAGGAGGGCCGCCGACGCCACGACGGGGCCGGAAAAAGGCTTGATCAGCGCCCCGGTCGACGGCTGCCAGACCGTCACCGGGATGGGAACGAAGCGGAGCAGCACCATCGTCAGCAGGCCGCCGAGCAGTGCGTGGAGAAGGCGGAAGGCGAAAAATCCCCGTCCCATGAGCCGCTGTCCGTGAAGGGAAGCCGCAAGCTGGCAGTGGACGGACAGCCCCCCCCAGCCCAGGGCGGCCCCCAGCAGGAGAGGGGCCGCTTCCCCCGTCCCGGACGCCTCGACGCAGCCGCAGCTGACCTCGAGCAGACAGGGCAGAAACGAAGACAGCGTCCCCGTATCCGCCCCGGCCAGCGCGAAGGGCAGTGTCAGGAAACGGGTGAACGCCGCCGTGGCGCCCGAAACATCGAGCAAGGCAAGCAGGGCGGCGAACAGCACCACAAAACCGCACATATACAGCAGCGACCGGCAGGCCGCGTTGACGGACTCCACGAACGCCGCCGCGGGGGAGATCCGTTTTCCGGCTATACAGGTCTTTTTTCCGCAGGCGGGCGGTTCTCCGCGGCGATGCCGGGCGCCGATACCGCCCCCGATCCCTATGAGCAGGGATGCGAGCAGATGGGCGGTGAACAAGACCACACCGAACCGCACGCTGCCCATCATCCCGGCTCCCACCGCGCTGATGATGAACGCCGGGCCGCCGTTGACGCAGAAGCGGAGCATCCGCCGCCCCTCTTCCCCCGTGATCTGTCCGCTCTCGACCAGTTCCCCCACCGCCATGCCGCCGGTGGGGTATCCCCCGATAAACCCGATCAGGATCCCCGGAGCGCAGCAGCCCGGCAGGCCGAACAGGGCCCGGGTCACTCCCTCCAGGCGCCGCCCCAGCGCCGCGCTGATCCCGGAACGCACCAGAAACCCTGCCAGCACCAAAAAAGGGAAGAGAGAGGGAATGATGACCCCCGAGCAGATGGAGAGGCCACGGCTTACCCCTCCTGCCGCCGCCTGGGGCCAGATCAGCAGTGCCGCGCCGGCTGCCAGAATCAGGATCAGCAGCCCCCCCATTTTCAGATGTGCCGCCCGCACGGTTTTGACAAACATCCCGTTCACCCTTTCATCCAGCGCGTGACTCAGAGCGGCTCGTTCCCCGCGTGCAAGGGTGTAGCCCTCCCGCTCCTCGTCGCCGTCCGCCTGATCGCAGCCTTCTCCTTTCATACATATGTTTGTCCCGCCGCATTATTCCGGTTTCCCGTGCATAAAAATAGAAGAACAAGACCGGTCCCCAGCCGAACTCCCTTTGAACGCTGTCTTGGACCGGCCGCCCACCATTCCGCCAAGCACGGAATGGCCCTGATCCGTCAACTCCACACCCGTCCCCGGCCGAACTCCCTTTGAACGCTGTCTTGGACCGGCCGCCCACCATTCCGCCAAGTCCGGAATGGCCCCGACACCTCTACTCCGCGCCCGTCCCCAGCCGAACTTCCTTTGAACGCTGTCTTGGACCGGCCTCCCACCATTCCGCCAAGGCCGGAATGGCCCCGACACCTCTACTCCGCGCCCGTCCCCAGCCGGACTCCCTTTAAACGCTGTCTTGGACCGGCCGCCCACCATTCCGCCAAGTCCGGAATGGCCCCGACACCTCTACTCCGCGCCCGTCCC
>CAKUFK010000005.1 GCA_934647945.1 uncultured Eubacteriales bacterium
GACACAAATCGGGCGCTCCCTTGAACCGGCCACCGCTCATGGCGCTTCCCGCCATGGCCCTAAGCGGACAAAAGCCCCAGGGTTCCCGGCCTAGACACAAATCGGGCGCTCCCTTGAACCGGCCACCGCTCATGGCGCTTCCCGCCATGGCCCTAAGCGGACAAAAGCCCTAGGGTTCCCGGCCTAGACATATTCGGACGCTTCACGGAACCGGTGTTGAGTTTTTTGACATCTTTCTATAAAGACGCTTCCGGCCGGTCCCAGGGCGATCTTACAGATATCCAGCGGCCCCCAAATCTCTGGGGGTTCTATTCCGATTTCTATCTTTTCTGATTCAAACAGGAGGTGCGGCGATGCGGCGAAAACAGGACAAAGGCTTTGCCGGAATTCTCCTGATCGGGGGAGCCGCGCTTCTGCTCGCCGCGGTGGTATCGGTCGGGATCGGGAGTACCCGGATCCCCCTGCCGGACGTTGTAAAGTCGATCGCGGCCGCCTGCGGACTGCTGGAAAAGGAAGCGGTAGATCCTGCGGTTTATGCGGTGGTGGTCTCCATCCGTCTTCCCCGGGTTCTCTGCGGACTGCTGGCGGGGAGCGGCCTGGCTCTGTCAGGGGCCGTGATGCAAGGGGTGTTCCGCAATCCCCTGGCCGATCCCGGCCTGCTCGGCGTATCGGCGGGGAGCGGGTTCGGCGCCCTGCTGTCAATGACGGCAGGGATCACGTCCCTGTATCTTCTGCCGGGAGCATCCTTTCTGGGCGCTCTGGGAGCGGTGGCCCTGATCCTCGCCGTGTCGGCGGCGGCCGGAAGGCGGGGCGGACGCACCTCCACCGTCACGCTGGTGATGAGCGGGATGGCGGTCAGCGCGCTGTTCGGTGCAGCGACATCGCTGCTCCTCTCGGTTTCCAACGAATACCAGGTCACGGCGTACATGTTCTGGAGCATGGGCGGGCTCTCCAACCGGCGATGGGAACATGTACTGGTCATGGCGGTGCCGGTGCTCGTCTGCGTGACGACAACCCTGCTGGTATCCTCCCGGCTGGACCTGCTGCTGCTCGGGGATGAGCAGGCCCGGGCCCTGGGGCTCCACGCGGGACGCTGCCGTCTCCTGTTCATCCTGCTCGCCTCCCTGTGTACGGCCTGTATCGTTTGTGTAACAGGGCCGATCGGGTTTGTGGGCCTGATGGTGCCGCATATGATGCGGATACTTACAGGCCCGTCCCACCGGCGGCTGTGCCTGGCCTCAGCCCTAGGGGGCGGTTTGTTCCTGGTGCTCTGCGACAGCCTGGTGCGGGGGCTCGCGGGATTTCAGGGCCGGGAGTTTTCGGTGGGGATCGTTACGGCCCTGCTTGGCGCCCCCTATTTCCTGTTCCTGCTCTGCTCGAAAAAGAACCGGATGGGCGGGCTGTAAACGACATAAACGGAAAGGGGGCAGCCAGGTTGCTGGAAGCCAGAAACGTTTCATATACGGCTCTGTCCGGCAGCGGGGAAACCATTGCCGTCCTGCGGGGGGTGGATTTTCAGGCCGGGGCCGGCACTTTTACCGGCATCGTCGGGCCAAACGGGGCGGGAAAGACCACCCTGCTGCGGGCCCTGGCGGGGCTGCTGCCGGCGGCGGGGGAAATCCGGCTGGACGGAAAACCGGTTTCCTCCTATCCCCCCCGGGTCCTCGCCCGGAAAATCGCCTATATGCACCAGGATACCACGGTACCCTTCGATTTTACCGCCGCCCAAGTCGTCGCGATGGGGCGCAGTCCCTGGATCGGGGCGTTCGCGGTCCCCTCCCCCTCGGATCCCCGGGTCACGTCGGCTATGACCCAGGCGGGCTGCGCGGAGCTGGCCTCTCGTCCGGCCAGCCGTCTGTCGGGAGGTGAACGCCAGCGGGTGATGCTCGCCCGGGCCCTTGCGCAGGATACGCCCTGCCTGCTGCTCGACGAGCCGACGGCCAGCCTGGACATCCGTCATGCCTGTGAGGCCTTCCGGCTTTGCCGGACGGCGGCCGCGGAAGGGCGGCTGGTGACAGCGGTGCTGCATGACCTGCGTCAGGCGGCACGCTTCTGTTCCCGCCTGTTTTTGATGAAAGAGGGACGGGTGCTCGCAAGCGGCCCGCCGGAGGAGGTCCTCACCCCCGAAAAAATCGGGGAGGCGTACGGTGTGAAGGCGCTGGTGTTCCGTAATCCGGCGGGTGAGTGGGATTATACGGTGCAGGTATAGGCGCGCCGGTCTTTCCGCGCACGATAAACCCCCTCGGGGGCGAATCCTGGATTCGCCCCCGAGGGGGTTCTTTCGGCCTTACACCGGGTCTTTCATCTGTGCGAAATCCAGGATCAACCGGGCGGTGTTGTCGAGATTGATGGCCCCGCTGTCCACCGACAGATGATAGCTTTCCACCGCGCCCCATTTTTTGTTCGAATAAAAGTTATAATAGCTGGCGCGTTTCTTATCGGTCTTCAGCGCGCGCTCCTCCGCCTCCTTGAGAGGGATGCCCTCGTACTCGGCTACCCGGGCGGCCCGTTTTTTGATGTCCGCGTAGATGAACACATTGACGAGATGGGGGTAATTCGCCAGGGCGTAATCCGCGCACCGGCCCACAATGACGCAGCCGCCCTGTTCGGCCAGTTTTTTGATCGCGTCGAATTGCGCGAGGAACACCTTGTGATTGAGGGGCAGGTTAAAGGCGGCCGCGTTCAGGTTGCCCATCGAATACGCGCCCATGGACAGGGAATATAGCAGACTGTTGGTGGGCGCCTCGTCGTAATTCTCAAACAGCTCCTTGGCCATGCCGCTCTCCTTTGCGGCATGGGCGAGCAATTCCTTATCGTAGAACGGGACGCCCAGCTCGTCGGCAATCCGGCGGCCGACCTGCCGGCCGCCGCTGCCGAACTGCCGGCCGATGGTGATCACGGTTTTCTTGTTCATGTGGCATCCTCCTTGCTCGTATAGGCTCCGGGCCGGGCTGAAAGCGCACCCGTCCGCTGCCGCGTCGGAAAGGGCCCGGAAAAGCCGGTGGACTCATTTGTATTATACTACAAAACCGGCGGTTTGTATACCGGCTCCCTGGAAAAATCCGGAGCTTGGAAGGCGGGCCTGTCACAAAAAAGTCCCGGGCGCCCGACAGGCGCCCGGGATCTGTTCGAACGGGTTTATTTGCCGTACTGGAACCCGACGGCGGTGGTATCACCGGTCGAGACCGGGTGATTGATGTTGATCGAAGCGTCGGACACCACGCCGGAGGTTTCGCCCTTCTCCGATTTGAGGACCAGGCTGACCCCCATCGGGGAGGTGGCGGTTTCGAAGGTGCCTTTTTCCGTATAGGTCTCCTTACCGTCTTTCACCACGGTGATGGTGTAGGAAGCGTCGGGGGACAGCACCAGGGTAGAGGTGTATCCCGCGTGTTCCCCGTCGGTGGAGGTGTCGGTGAAGGTGCCCTGGATCCGGCCGGAATAAAAGACCAGATCGGTCGCCATCGGCACCGCAGAGGAGATGCGGAACTTGGCCTTGACCACGTCATTTTCGAGTGTGCCGGATATGGGCTCGGCGCCTTCGGCGCTGCTGGTGAAGGTGATGGCGGTACCGTCGACGGCAAAGGTGCCGGATTCGGTGTATTCCCCGTCCTCACCCGCGATCTTAGCGGTATAGGTGTATCCCCCGAGCTTATCCAGCACCAGGCTCACGTCCGCCGTCATGGACATCCCCATGCTCATGGTTTTCCGCCCGGCATAGGTGCCGGCATAGGCGCCGGTGGTGGCGGGCTTCAGGGTGACATCCTTCTTCTCCTTGCCCTGGGCGGAAACCAGCATCTTGGTCGTGATCGTCTTGTCCGGGGTGATGGTGCCCGTTTCCGCCGTGCTTTCGCCCTTGGCGGTCAGGGACAGCTTTTCACCGTCGACGGTGAAGGTGCCGGTCTGGGTATAGGTCTGGGGCTGACCCATCACGGTATACTCGCTGACGAAGGTGTACTCCGCGCCATAGGACAGGGTCAGGGTGTAGGAGTAGGTGAGAGTCGCGTTCATCGCGGCAATGGTTTCCTCGTGGCTGCCCACGTAGTCGCCGAGAACATCCTTATAGGCTATGGCCTTGGCCGTGGGATAGATCGGATTCTCCGGGTCCTCCGTATTGGGGGCGAAGCCGCTGGTCCCATAAGGGAGCTTGGTGCTGAACACGAGCTGCTTGCCCTCCACGGTGAAGGTCGCGGTCTTGGGGGATTCGGTGGTGGAGTCGCTGAACAGGAGCATGTAGGTATCGCCGTTTTTCCCGATTTTCCCACTGCCTTTGTCCTGCCCGTCGGTGAGCTGGTTGCTCAGGCGGAAGCTGCCGTCTTCACCGATATTCAGATAGATCTGCAGCGGCATGCCCAGCGGCGTGGCGTCAAGGATGTAATCCCCCGCGATGTCCTTGGTGGCGTCATTCACGGCTTGGCCGGAAGAAGCGCCGGAGGAGGCGGGCTTGCTGTCGCATCCGGTCAGGACAACCATCAGGGCCATGGTCAGGGCGCCGAGGGAAGCAAGGCATTTTTTCATAGGATATCGACTCTCCTTTATCCCTAGTATCGGCCGGCCGGAGCCGGCGGGACACGATCTGACACCAGTTTACCGCAACCGAAGGCCTGTGTCAATGATTTACCATGTAAAAGCAGCCGAAAGGGGCCGTGAAAAGGCAATTTCGGCAAAATGGACGAGGTATTGGCAGAACTTTCGCCGGAGACGGGCTGTACAAACACGGGCGAAATGTGCTATGATAAAACCAATCGTCCGGTAAACGGACAAAAGGATCGGAGGATACTCTCTATGAAATCAGCGGAAAGCTTCTTCAACTGGGCCTTTCGGACCCGGGCCAATTCGGTTCTCAAGCTCTACAATGGCGAAATGGTGTCGCCGGAAAAGATGTTTTTGAGCTTCTGCTCCCACGATCCGGCCTTTGTCTCGAACGGCCCGGCCGGACTCAACGCCAGCATCAAGGGCATCGGCTTCCTGCCCAAGGATGAGTATCTCGAGGAGACGCTGGCGGCGTATATCGAGCATATCAAGACGTATGACAAGGACGACAAGGAATACAGCAAACGGGGCCTCGCCCTGCTGGTGAAATACATGTACGGCGAAGAGGCACAGAAGCGGGTCGATTTCACCAAGGTCGGCAGCCTGGAAATGGCGAAGAAGCATAGCTACACCAATTATAAGGTCAACCCCGAGGCAACCCTGATCTTTTATCAGCCGCCTGCCATCTCCTATGAGCTGCGGGGCAAGATGGAGATCTACGACGAGTGTGAATCCGGCAAACGGGAGATCTATCAGCAGTTCATCAACGCGCAGCACGATGTCTATCACGCTCCCGATATGACCCGCTGGCTCACCCGGCCCGCCTACATATTCCGGATCGAAGAGGTTTACGACAACTGCGTGACGCCGGAGGGCTTCGGCAACAAGATGCAGTATCCGTACTGATCGGGCCCTGATGGCGGCAGATGCCCCAGTCCAAATCCAACCTGAAGCAAAGGACACGCGGACAGCCTATGAAGACACCACAGCGAACAGGAAATAGAAGAGCCGCGCGGCGGGGAGCGGCCGGCCTGACGGCCGGCCTTCTTCTCGTATGCGCCGTGCTGTTGCCGGGCTGCTCCGGCGGCGGGGTGAGCCGGAGGGGCGACACCTCCTCCACCTTGTATATCGGAGAGGTGGGAGCGGCTTTCCCGACCTCGTACATGCCCTGGCTCTCCCGGGACGGCGTGGCCCCCACCATCTCGAGCATGGTGTATTCCACCCTGTCCCAATACGATGAGAACACGGGGGAATACCATCCCCTGCTGGCGGATTCCTGGTGCTATATCGATAAGGAGGGGAATCCGATCGTCACCCCGGACGGCGGGGTGGATTATGACCGGCTGGAGGAGGTCTACGGGGGGGACGACACCGCCTTTTTCCCTGTCCGGTTCGAGCTCAACCCCAACGCGACCTGGAGCGACGGGGAACCGGTGACGGCGGAGGATATCTATTTCACCTTCGACATCGCCGCCGACCAGACCCGTTCCAACCATGCGGGCGCCCTTGCGTGGGTCAGCGATCTGCTGCACAAGTACGACAGCCAGACCGGGCGGATGACCCGCCAGGGGATTTACACCTACGACCACGGTGCGAATGAAGCCGGGTATCCCATCTCGGAAGAGGAACGGGACCACGTTTTCTATTTCGAGGTAAACAAAGTCCTCGGCGCGATCACCCCCTTAGTGTCCACCGTCCTCGTGCTGCCGGAGCATATCTACGCTCCGATCCTGGCGGGCGGCAGCACCCTCAACAGCACCAGTCCGAACGAGGCGCTCGCCCACGCCTACCGGAATCCGGTCGGCTGCGGGCCCTATACCCTCGATGCGGAGCTCACCAATTCCCAGGAAATTGTGCTTCGCCGCCGGGAGGACTACTACCTCCGCGGGGCGGACGGCGGGGATCTCTACGCCGTCGATACCCTCCGCTTCATTCTGTACCAGGATATCAACGTGGCGATCTACGCTTTGAAAAAAGGCCATCTCGATGTGCTGGACAGCTCGATCAGCCCCAACTACGCCGGGCTGTTCGAGCAGGAGGAGGACGTCGCGCTGCTCTCCCCTCCGGGGTTGTTTGTCCAGGCGCTGGTTCTCAACGTCAATCCGCCCGCGGATCAGAAAACCGCGATGCGGGAGATTCTCACCGACATCCGGGTACGGGAGGCCATCGCCTTGGCGGTGGATCAGGAGGAGCTGATCCGCAATGTCCTCAACGGCGCCGGTGCCACGGTGCCGGCCGGCCTGATTCTCAAGAGCATGCCGGATCTGTACAATCCCGAGGCCGATATCCTCGCCGGGGATATGGAGGAAAAGCGGACGAGGGCCAACGCGATCCTGGATGAACTCTATCCGCAGAAGGATGCCTCCGGCTACCGCCTGACCCCGGAGGGCACCCGGATTTCCTTCCAAATCCTCGGTTCGCCCGGCGAGCAGGAGACCATCGGGTTTTTGCAGGTTCTATTCCAAAAGATCGGGATCGAGGTCAAGTTCGCAGCCAAGGGCAGCTCGCCTGAGACTACCTATCTCTACGGGGGCAATTTCGACATGACGATCCAGGGGGTTACCTTCTCCCTCTCGAATATCGATATCATGTACAATTCCCATTTCAGCAACCTCAACCGCTCCTCCAACTACGGGAGGCTGCAGGTGTCCGCCGTCAACGAGCAGATCGACGTGATGCGGCGGGCTATTAATCTCTCAGAAAAATACCGGGCGGTCCGGGATATCCAGATCCTCACCGCCGAGCAATATTACAAAATCCCCCTGTACAGCGCCGATGTCCTCTCCGTCGCCCGGACCGACCGGTTCGACGGCTGGACGGCCGACGCGGGGGAAACCGCCTTCAATCTGACATCGCTGCAGAACTTGCGCCGGGTCTGATCAGCCGCCGCCCACTCTTCCGGCCGTGACCGGTCCGATACCGGCCCCGCCGGGACAGAAACGAGGTCCGCCTATGCACAAGGGGTATGTGATCAAGCGCATCCTCTACACCATCTTCATATTTTTTATCGTGGTGACGCTGAATTTCTTTATTCCCCGCATTGGGGTGGAGGATCCGGCGCAGCGGTACTATCCGCCCCAGGGGAATATGAGCGACATCGAATATGACATCGTCAAGCAGCTCACCCGGGAGCAGTACGGCTTCGACGTTTCGACCTTCCAGCAGTATCTGCGGTATCTGGGGGATCTGCTTCACGGGGACCTCGGCACCTCCTTCCAGGCAGGCTCCCCCAAGGTCGCGGACCTGATCGCTGAGCGGCTGCCCTGGACATTGGTACTCTCGGTGAGCACCCTGTTCATCGGCCTGGTGCTGGGGCTGCTCATCGGCTCCTACGCGGCCTGGAAGCGGGGGCGGCGGGTAGACACCATGGTGCTCAACGCCTCCACCATCACCACTGCCCTGCCCGCCTTTTTCATCGCGCTGCTGTTATCGCTGTACCTCGGGTTTGAATGGGAATGGTTTCCCGCCTATACCGATCCCAACATGGCCGCGTCCTTCGACTGGAGTCTCCGTTCCATCTCTTTGGTAGCGGCGTCGGCGGCCCTGCCTGTGATCTCCATGAGTATCGGCAGCATCGTCAGCTATGCCCAGAATACCCGGAACAGCGTCATCGCCGTCTCGGGGGAGGACTTCATCCTCACCGCCCGAGCCAAAGGCCTGCCCACCCGGCAGGTGCTGTATAAGCACACGCTGCGCAACGCGATGCTCCCCATCGTCACCAACCTCGGCATGAGCGTCAGCGGCCTCATAGGCGGCTCGGTCGTGATCGAGCAGATTTTCAACTGGAACGGCATGGGCACCTTGTTCCTCAACGCCAACAATACCAACGATTACCCGCTGATGATGGGCATTATGCTCTTCCTCTCTTTCTTCGCCCTGGTGGCGAACCTGGTGACGGATCTGTGCTACTGCCTGCTGGATCCGCGGGTCACGGTAGGGGGTGCCCGCTGATGAAACGCGTTTTCTCCCGGCTGGCCGCCGGGCTCCTGGACGGACTCCGGGGAATCGGCCGGTTTGTCGCCAAGCTGTGGAAACATCCGAAGGGCCGGATCGGTCTACTCATCGCGGGGCTGCTGGTCATCCTGGCGGTTTTCGCCCCCCTGATCGCGCCCTATGATCCCTATGACGTGACCCAGCGGGCCGAGAAGGGGCTCTCCCCCTCCCTCGCCCATCCGCTCGGCACCACTATCACCACCGGGCAGGATATTTTCAGCATGCTGATCTACGGCACCCGGGTCTCCCTGGTGGTCGGGGTCACGACCGGCCTCGCTACCGCTTTCCTCGGTGCGCTGATGGGGGTTCTGACCGGCTATCTCGGCGGAATCGTGGATATGGTGGTGATGCGGGTGGTGGATATCCTTCTCGTCATCCCCACCCTTCCTCTGACCATTGTGCTGACCAATCTCTTTGGCAAGAGCTATTTCATGATCATTTTCATCTTCACCATCTTCGGCTGGACCGGCCTTGCCCGGGTTGTGCGCTCTCAGGTTCTGGTGCTCAAAAACAGCAACTACGTCAAGGCGGCCGAGCTGGCCGGTGCCCGCCGGGGCCATATCATGTTCCGCCACATCCTGCCCGGCGTCTCCCATCTGCTTATCATGAGCACCGCGCTGACCAGCGCCGGCATCATGGTAGCCGAGGCGGGACTCTCCTTCCTGGGCCTCGGGGATCCCACCGCCATCAGCTGGGGCAAGATGCTGGCCGATGCCCAGAGCGGCGGCGCCCTTCTGTTCGGCCACTGGTGGTGGATCCTGGCTCCCGGCATCGGGATTTTTCTGTCGGTTTTTTCCTTCATGCGGATCGGCCTGGCGATGGAAGAAATCTTCAATCCCCGCATGAAGCGGTCGAGCGGCCTGTATAAGCTGTTCAAGACCCTCAACAACACCTATTTCGACGAGGTGTTCGCCTCCATGGACGAACCGGCCGCCGCCAAACCGGAACCGGTAAAGGAGAAAGAAACGGCCGGGGTATAAAAGCTCCAGACATCCCGGAAAGAAAGGCAGGACCGGCCATGACGGACAAAACCGCGCTGGCAGTGGAGAATTTAAAGGTGATTTTTCCCGGCCCCGCCGGCGTGGTGCGGGCGGTGGAAGGGGTCAGCCTCGAAGTCCGGGAAGGGGAATGCGCCGCCATCGTGGGCGAGAGCGGCAGCGGAAAGAGTGTGACCAGCCTTGCCGTCATGAAGCTGCTGGAAACTCCGCCTGCCGTGGTACGGGCCGACCGGCTGGAATTCGAGGGCCGGGACCTGCTTCCCTTATCTGAACGGGAAATGCAGAACATCCGGGGCAGCGAGATGGCGATGATCTTCCAGGACGCCCTGACTGCCCTCAACCCGGTCATGACGGTGGGCCGCCAGCTCGACGAGGTGTTCCGCCGTCACCGGCATATGAACCGGCGTGAGGCCAAGCAGGCCTCCATCGAGGCACTTCGCCTGGTGGGGGTCCCCTCCCCCGAACGGCGGTATGGGGATTTCCCCCATGAGCTCAGCGGCGGCATGCGCCAGCGGGTGCTCATCGCGATGGCCTTCGCCTGCAACCCCAAACTCATCATTGCCGACGAGCCCACCACCGCCCTGGACGTCACCATCCAGGCCCAGGTATTAGATGTACTCAAGAGCCTGCAGCGGGAGCAGGGGACCTCCCTGATCCTCATCACCCACGATCTGAGCGTGGTGGCCCATATGGCAGACACGGTGTACGTGATGTACTGCGGCCGGATTGTGGAAAAAGCGCCACTGCGGGAGCTGTTCCACCGGCCGCTCCATCCGTATACCCGGGGCCTGCTGGCCGCGGTGCCGAGCCTGACGGCGGAACGCCGCCGTTTCATCCAGATCCCGGACGCGGTGCCGAGCCCCCTGCACAAGCCGGACGGCTGCACCTTCCATCCCCGCTGCGCCCTCTGCACCGAACAATGCCGGAATACCCTGCCCCCGCTGGCCGATGCCGGGGACGGGCGGCTGGTCCGCTGCTGGCGGCCGGGAGAATGGACGGACGACGGCGGGGACGCCGCCGCAACTCGATAAAAGGACGGTGCGGGTATGAACGAACCGCAAAAGCAGACGGGTGGGCCCCTGGTACGGGTGGAGGACCTGAGTGTCCACTTCCCTGTCCGGGGCGGCGTGCCTTTTGGTAAAAAGAAAAAAGTGCGGGCGGTGTCCCACGTGTCCCTTTGTATCCCCCGAGGCGAAACCTTCGGCCTGGTGGGGGAATCCGGCTGCGGAAAAAGCACTCTGGCAAACGCTATCCTCGGGATGGTGAAGCCGACCGGCGGCCGGGTGCTGTTCAAGGGCCAAGACGTCCACGCCCTCTCCGGCCGGGGCCTGCGGGAGCTCCGCCGGGATATGCAGATGATCTTCCAGGACCCGTTTTCCTCGCTGAATCCCCGGTTCGACGTCTTCCGCCTAGTGTCCGAGCCGATGCTGATCCGGGGCGGGTATACCAAAGCTGAGATGGAACAGCGGGTGCTCGAACTGCTCGAGCTGGTGGGGCTGTCCGCCGAGGATCTCCACCGGTATCCTTCCGATTTTTCGGGCGGACAGCGGCAGCGGATCGGGATCGCCCGGGCCATCTCCCTCCATCCGGAATTCCTGGTCTGCGACGAGCCGGTATCGGCGCTGGACGTGTCGGTCCACGCGCAGATCCTCAACCTGTTGGCTGACCTGCAGCAAAAGCTCGGGATGACCTATCTCTTCATCTCTCACAATTTGGCGGTGGTGAAGGATATCTGCCCGTCGGTGGCGGTGATGTATCTCGGCTGCGTCATGGAGACCGGCGTGACCCGGACGATTTTCGACAATCCCCTCCATCCCTACACCCAGTCCCTGCTGTCAGCGGTGCTGGATGTGGACGTGGACAGCAAGCGGGAGCGGGTGATCCTGAAAGGGGAAATTCCGAGCCCCATCGACGTGCCCTCCGGCTGCCCGTTCTGCACCCGCTGCCCCAAGGCCGGGCCTCTCTGCGCGGAAAAACAGCCGGAGCCGGTTCTGGCCGAGCCGGGGCATTTCGTTTCCTGCCACTATCCAGGACCCCTGTGACGGGTACACGCGTTTGTGCCGTGCCCTTTTCTGCGCATGAAACCGTCCGAAACAACCATACTAATACCGGCCCTATCAAATAGAATGTCCCGGATGGATGTCCGGGACGGGCAGGGATGCGGATGGAAAAAGGACGGTACGGCTTGCCGACCGTGATCGCGATGATCGTGGGGATCGTGATCGGGTCGGGCATTTTTTTCAAAAGCGACAACATCCTCCTCGCCACCGGCGGCAATGTGCCGTTGGGTGTGGCGGTTTTTTTGCTGGGCGGGATCGGGATCGTTTTCGGCGGCCTCTGCCTCGGTGAGCTGGCGGCCCGGACCGCCCGGCCGGGCGGGGTCATCGCCTATGCGGAGGATCTCGCGGGTCCGCCTGCGGCGGCGGTGTTCGGCTGGTTTCAGGTCTTTGTTTACCTGCCCGCCATCATCACCGTCGTCTCCTCTGCGGTCGGGGTTTACGCCTGCCAGCTCTTCGGCTGGGGCCGGAGCCTTGAAGAGAACGGCCTTTTTCTGCTCCAGATGGGGATCGGGATGGCCTTCGTGCTGCTGTGCTATACGGTCAACAGTCTCTCCGCCCGGCTGGGCGGCTGGTTCCAGAATGCCGCCGCCCTCTGCAAGCTGGTGCCGCTTCTGGTTGTGGGGGTGTGCGGCCTCTTGTTTGGGCGGCCGGAACCCGTTTTCGGGATGGGCCGGGCGACCTCAGAGGGGGCGGGCTGGATCACCGCGATCGCGCCCATCGCCTTTTCCTTCGACGGATGGACGGTCTCCGCCTCCATCTCGAGTGAGGTCAGACGCGCCAAACGGAACGTTCCCCTGGCACTGGTGATCGCACCGGCATGCATCCTGCTGCTGTATATCCTGTATTTCGCAGGGATTTCGCACTATCTCGGCCCTGAAACCGTGATGGCGGGGGGAGACGGGCACGTGGAGCTGGCGGCGGTGCGGCTGTTAGGGCCGGGCGGCGGCAAGGTACTGCTGACCTTCGTGTTGGTCTCCGTCATGGGGACGGTCAACGGCCTGGTCCTCGGCAGCATCCGGCTGCCGTACGCGCTGGCCCTGCGGGGATTGCTGCCCGGCAGCCGCATCCTCTCCCGGGAGCATCCCCGCCTGAAAATGCCGCTCGCGGCCGCGGGCTTGGCCTTGGCGGTGTATGCCGTCTGGAGCGGGTTCCATATCCTTGCCGTGCGGCTGCGTCTGCTCCCAAACTCCGACGTATCCGAGGTCGCGGTAGGGCTGAGCTACGCGCTGTATCTGGCGCTTTACGGGCAGGTGTTCCGCCTCTACCGGAGGGGTGCGGTCAAAGGGATCCTGCGGGGTGGGGTTGTCCCCCTGCTGGCAGCGTCGGGCGGGCTCCTGATTCTATCCGGGACCGCGCACCATCGGGTCTTTTGGCCTTATGCGGCGCTCTGCGTCCTGCTTATGGCATTCGCTGCGCTCTACGCGAAAAAGGGAACGCGCCGGGGGAGCCCGGGCTCTAAATAAAACAAACCAGCCGGAGAGGGGATTCCCTCTCCGGCTGGTTTTGTATCGGCCCGGCGGCCGGGCTTATACGGACGCGGGTTCCACCCGCTCCAAGCGTTCCACCAGGCTCTTGCCGTCCATCTCGATGGGCTGGTCGATCCCGAGGAACTGGAGCATGGTCGGCGCGATGTCACACAGCCGCCCGCCCTGCCGCAGGGTACAGGGGGCGCCGACGACACAGAAGGGCACCGGATTGGTGGTGTGGGCGGTAAAGGGGGAGCCGTCCGCCTCATACATCTTGTCCGCGTTGCCGTGGTCGGCGGTGATCAGGGCAATGCCGCCCATTTTGCGGATGGCGTCCACTGTCCGGCCCACGCAGGTGTCCACCGCCTCCACGGCTTTTACCGCGGCGTCGAAGACACCGGTGTGGCCCACCATATCGCAGTTGGCGTAGTTGAGGATGATGACGTCGTATTTGCCGCTTTCGATCCGTTCCACCACCTCGTCGCACACGAGGTAGGCGCTCATCTCGGGCTGGAGGTCATAGGTCGCCACCTTGGGCGAGGGGATCAGCGCCCGGTCCTCCCCTTCGAATTCCGTCTCCACGCCGCCGTTGAAAAAGAAGGTGACGTGGGCATACTTCTCGGTTTCCGCGATACGGAGCTGGGTCAGGCCGTGGCGGCTGACCGTCTCCCCAAAGGTATTCCGCAGGGATTGGGGCTTGAACGCCACCTGGACATTCGGCATTTCGGCGTCGTACTGGGTCATGCAGACATAGGTCAGGGGGAAGAACCCGTCCCGGCGGGTAAATCCGGCAAAATCCGGATCCACGAAGGTGCGGGTGATCTCCCGCGCCCGGTCGGGACGGAAGTTGAAAAACACCACGCTGTCGCCGGCCTTGATCTGTCCGTCCGGCGCGCAGACCACGGGCACGATGAATTCGTCGGTGATACCGGCGGCATAGGACTCGGCCACCGCATCAGAGGGGTCGGGGTTCTGTATCCCTTCGCCGTACACCATGGCGGCATAGGCCTTTTCGACCCGCTCCCAGCGGTTGTCCCGGTCCATCGCGTAGTAGCGGCCCATCACCGTTGCGATCCGGCCCGCCCCGATGCGGGCGAGCTCGGCCTGCAAGTCCTCGATATATCCCTTGCCCGAGGTCGGCGGCACGTCCCGGCCGTCCATCAGGCAATGGATGAAGACCCTCTCCACGCCCTGACGCTCGGCCAGCTCCAGCAGGCCGTAAAGATGGGTGTTGTGGCTGTGCACCCCGCCGTCCGAAAGCAGACCCGCGAGATGCAGGGCCGCGCCCGGCTTTTTGGCGTTCTCTATTGCGTCGAGCAGGGCGGGATTCTCAAAAAAGTCTCCGTCCCCGATGGATTTGGTGATCCGGGTCAGTTCCTGATACACCACCCGGCCGGCGCCGATATTGGTGTGGCCCACCTCACTGTTGCCCATCTGCCCGTCGGGCAGACCGACGTCCATCCCCGACGCGCCGATGGCGGTACAGGGGTTTTCTTCAAACAGGCGGGTGAGGTTGGGCGTCCTGGCCGCCTTGACGGCATTGCCGTAGGTGTCGGGATTGATCCCGAAACCGTCCATAATGATGAGAATCAGCGGTTTTTTCATAAATAGTCAGCCTTTCGGATTCGTTCGGGAATGGTCAGCGCTTACCGACCGACAGCATGCCGGCCAGGCGGGAGAAGGGCATGGTCTGCAGCCAGACATGGCCCGGACCCGTCACCCGGGTGTTGAACAGGCCCTCGCCTCCGAGCACCATGTTCTTGACCCCTTTGACCGCTTCCACCGAGAGCTGGACGGTATCGGTCATAGCGGCGAGCAGGCCGGTGTCAATTAATAGGGATTGGCCAGGCTGCAGGTCGTATTCCACCACATGCCCGTCCAGCTCCAGAAACGCGGTCCCCTGGCCGGAGAGGCGCTGCATGATGAAGCCCTCCCCGCCGAAGAAGCCGGCGCCCAGCTTTTTCGTGAAGTGGGTGTGGAGCTCCACACCCGTTTCCGCGGCGAGAAACGCGGTTTTCTGCACAACGATGGAGGTGGACGGTGTGATGGCTAAAGGCAGGATCCGGCCGGGAAAACTGGAGGCGAATGCGATCATTCCCTCGCCGGCGGTGCAGGTAAAGACGTTCATGAACATCGATTCCCCGCTGAACGCCCGGCCGAAGGCTTTGCCGATCCCTCCGGTCATGGAGGTCTCCATCGCGATGTTAGGGGTCATCCAGCTCATGGCACCCTTTTCGGTGAGCATCTGTTCGCCCTGCCCGAGTGTGCAGATCACCACAGGAAGATTATCCCCCTGAATGCTGTACTGCATACCTGTCCCCTCCTCAAAATTTTCATTACATACCCGCAGGTCTGCGAAATGATAAGCCATATATCTTTGGCCGGGCAAATCGCCGGGGCTGCAGCCCCTTTTTGTATAAAGGTTGGTTCAGGCAGCGGCTTCCGAGCCGATTTTCTTTCTAAAAATCGGTATAAAGGCCAACCCCTGAACCGATCCCCCATACAGGGCAGGGACCGAGGCCCCGGGAACGTAGGTAGTTATGAACTTATTTCGCGGCCTCGCAGGCGGCTTTGACAATGGCGGCGAAATCGGCCGGCTTCAGAGACGCGCCGCCGATGAGTCCGCCGAAGACGTCGGGCTGCGCGAGCAGCTCCGCGGCGTTGCCCGCGTTCATGGAGCCGCCATACTGGATCACCACGTCGTCGGCGCAGTCCCAGCTGTACAGCGACGCAATCGTATTTCGGATCAGAGCGCAGACCTCATTCGCCTGTTCGGCGGTAGCGGTGCGGCCGGTGCCGATGGCCCAAACCGGTTCATAGGCGATGATGACCCGGGCAAGCTCATCCTTGGCGACACCCTGCAGGGCGATTTTCGTCTGGAGGGCGACCACTTCGCCGGTGACGCCCTGCTCCCGCTGTTCGAGGGTTTCGCCCACGCAGAGGATGACGGTCAGCCCGGCATCAAGGGCGGCGCGGACCCGCTTCTGCACCGTGACGTCGGTTTCCCCGAAATAGGTCCGCCGTTCGCTGTGGCCCAGGATGACGGTGCCGACGCCCATGGACGCCAGCATCTCGGCCGACACCTCACCGGTATAGGCACCGGATTTTTCCCAGTGGCAGTTCTGTGCGGCGACACCGATATTGGTGCCCCTCACGGCCTCCAGGGCGGCGGGCAGGTCGACAAAGGGGACCCCGACGATAACACCGCAGGAGGCGTCCGCGACCAGCGGCTTGATTTCCGCAATGAGCGCGGCGGCCTCGGCGGGATTCTTGTTCATTTTCCAGTTTCCAGCGATCACATAATGGCGCATCGTTCTCTTCCTTTTCTCGTGATGTGAAAGAAGGGGACAGTGCCTGTCCCCCGCTTTCTATTATAATTTGTCGTTGAGGCAGGCGATGCCGGGGAGCTCGAGTCCCTCGAGGAATTCGAGGGAGGCGCCGCCGCCCGTGGAGATATGGGTCATTTTGTCCGCAAAACCGAGCTGTTCCACCGCAGCGGCGGAATCGCCGCCGCCAATGATGGAGATGGCGCCGGATTCCGCGATGGCCTTGGCCAGGGCGATGGTGCCTCCTGCGAAGGGCGCCATTTCAAACACACCCATCGGTCCGTTCCAGATCACGGTGCCCGCGCCCTTCACGGCATCGGCAAAGAGAGCCTGGGTCTTGGGGCCGATGTCCAGGCCCATCCAGCCATCCTCGATATTCCCCTCGAACACCCTGGTGTTGGCGTTCGCATCGAACGCGTCCGCACAGATGTTGTCCACCGGCAGCAGGAATTTTACGCCTTTTTCCTCCGCCTTTTTGAGGATGTCGCGGGCCAGATCCACCTTGTCCTCCTCAAATTTCGAGGAGCCGATGGCAAAGCCCTGGGCGGCCTTGAAGGTATAGGCCATGGCGCCGCCGATGATAAGGGTGTCCACCTTGTCGATCAGGTTGGTGATGACCCCGATCTTGTCGGAGACCTTGGCGCCGCCGAGGATGGCGACAAAGGGCCTCTTCGGATCGGCGAGGGCGCCGCCCATGATGGTGATTTCCTTACGGATCAGATAACCGCACACCGCGGGCAGATAGTCGGCCACGCCGGCGGTGGAGGCATGGGCGCGGTGTGCAGTGCCGAACGCATCGTTGACATAGACGTCCGCAAGGCTCGCCAGCTTTTTGGCAAATTCCGGGTCGTTTTTGGTCTCGGCCTTGAAGAACCGGACATTTTCGATCAGCAGGATCTCGCCCGGCTTCAGGGCGGCGGCCAGGGCATGCGCCTCGTCCCCCACCACGTCATGGGTGAATTTTACGTCCTTGCCCAACAGCTCGGAGAGGCGCTTGGCAACCGGGGCCAGGGAGGCCTTTTTCTTGGATTCTTCATCGTCCTCTTTCGGACGGCCGAGATGGGAGCAGAGGATTACAGCGGCGCCGTGCCCGGCCAAATACTGGATGGTGGGCAGAGATTCCCGGATCCGTTTGTCGTCGGTGATGACGCCGTCGGCCAGCGGTACGTTGAAGTCGCACCGCACGAGGACCTTCTTCCCCTTGACGTCGATGTCTTCGATGGTCTTCTTGTTCAGGTAATTCATACAGTCAGACAATCCTTTCCTATGAAATCCGGCTGTCCCGCCCGCCTTGTCTGCGGGACAGGCTTGCGGGCTCCGCCCGCCTTCCAATCCCTTATTCTACTGTATTCTCCCAGCTTTTGCAAGAGAAAACCGGGATGTGCGTGAAAACTTTATCAAATTCCACGTCCCGGGTTCCCCCTTCGTGCTTCTTTTGTATTTTTCGACTGAATCCAGGCCCCTACGCCGGAGACGGCTGCGCGCGATCGGCTGCCTGGCATGGCGACCAATCGTTTCAGAACCTGAATCCAGGTTCTTACGGAGAGGGGCCTTGAAATCGGGGAGCTCTTCCATCCAAGGCGTTTAGGGCGCCCATCCTGTTTCAACGCATGAGCCGCCATGCATATATACCGGCATGGAAACAGATTTTTCGGCCGATTTTGCAGGATTGTCCGGCCGATTCTGCACATTTACCGACTTTTTGTTAAAAAGTTATCAGAATATTCACATTTTATCCATTGATATCGGAACCGATTCTGCCTATAATGATATCTAGCGAACTTTGGATTTCTGAAAGGTTTGACTACAGAAAGGGGATCATCCTATGACCAACGCACTGACCAAAAATCCGTCCGTCCTCTCCTGGATCGAGGACAAGGTCGCGCTCGTGCAGCCCGACCAGATCGTTTGGATCGACGGTTCGGAGGATCAGCTGAACGCCCTGCGCGCCGAAGCCTGCTCCACCGGCGAGATGCTCAAGCTCAACGAGGAGAAACTGCCCGGCTGCTATCTCCACCGCACCGCGGTCAACGACGTGGCCCGGGTGGAGGGCCGTACCTTTATCTGCGCCCCCACCAAGGAACAGGCCGGCCCCACCAATAACTGGATGGATCCCGATGAAGCGTATAAAATGCTCTACGATATCGCCCGCGGCAGCTACAAGGGACGTACGATGTACGTCATCCCCTATTCCATGGGTCCGGTGGGGTCTCCCTTCGCCAAATACGGCATCGAGCTGACCGACTCCATCTACGTCGTGCTGAATATGGCCATCATGACCCGGGTGGGCAAGGATGTGCTGGAAGCCCTGGGCGACAGTGACGACTGGGTGCGCGGCCTGCACTGCAAATGCGACATCGTGGAAGAAAAGCGGTATATCTGCCACTTCCCGCAGGACAACACCATCATTTCGGTCAACTCCGGCTACGGCGGGAATGTGCTGCTGGGCAAAAAGTGCTTCGCCCTGCGGATCGCCTCCAACCTGGGCCGGCAGGAGGGCTGGATGGCCGAGCATATGCTCATCCTGGGGCTGGAGAGCCCGGACGGCGAAGTGAAATACATCGCCGCCGCTTTCCCCTCCGCCTGCGGTAAGACCAACCTCGCCATGCTCATTCCGCCCGAGCTCTATCAGAAGAAGGGCTATAAGGTCTGGTGCGTGGGTGACGATATCGCCTGGATGCGCATCGGTGCCGACGGACGCCTGTGGGCCTGCAACCCGGAAAACGGCTTCTTCGGCGTGGCTCCCGGTACTAATATGAAATCCAACCCCAATGCCTTGATTTCGACTCAGAAAGGCACCATTTTCACCAACGTCGTACACAACCTGGAGGACAACACCGTGTGGTGGGAGGGCCTGGACAAGAATCCGCCCAAGAACGCCCTGAACTGGAAGGGCGAGAAATGGGATTGCACCGACGGCTCCAAAGGCGCTCATCCCAATTCCCGCTTCACCGCCCCGGCCCGCAACTGTCCCTGCCTGTCCTCCGAGTTTGATTCCCCGGTGGGCGTGCCGATTTCCGCCATCGTGTTCGGCGGCCGCCGTGCCAAGACTGCGCCTCTGGTGTATCAGTCCCGCGATTGGAACCACGGCGTGTTTGTAGGCTCCATCATGGCCTCTGAGACCACTGCCGCCGCCACCGGCGCTGTCGGAGTCGTTCGCCGCGATCCCATGGCCATGCTGCCCTTCTGCGGCTATCATATGGCCGATTACTGGGCTCACTGGCTGGAAATGGGCAAGAAACTCGGCGACAAGGCGCCCAAAATCTTTAATGTCAACTGGTTCCGTACCGATGACGAAGGCCACTTCATCTGGCCGGGATTCGGCGATAATCTCCGGGTACTCGAATGGATCATCAAACGCTGCGAAGGCAAGGCCGACGCGGTCGAGACCCCGATCGGCTATGTCCCGCAGGCTGAGGACATCAACCTTGAAGGTCTGGACTTCAGCCTCGACACCCTCAAGTCCATCCTGGAAGTGGATAAGGATCTGTGGAGAACCGAGGCGGACGGCATCGCCGAGTTTTATGAGAAGTTCGGTGACAAGCTCCCGGCCGAACTGAAGAGCCAGCTCGCCACCCTGAAAAACAACCTGAAATAACGACGCCAGAACCCCCCGCCGGTCAATACCCGGCGGGGGGTTCTGTTTGCGGGCGGTACGGCGTTATGAAAAAAACAAGAAAAAAGAGCCGGTCAGAACCCCATCTGATCCTGCGGGACAGTCCCTGTTGAAAGACGGTGAAACCGCACAATTCCAGGAAACGCACAGCGCAGAGCGCTTCGCCTTCCTGCTGAAAGGAGAGCCCATGCCCGCTTTCTCGAACTTCCCGATACCGGGCGCCGCTCTGCAAGAGGTCTTGAGAGGCGGCGTCTCCCCCCACAGAGGAAGGGTCCGCTGGGGGGCGGACGCCTGCCGTCTGTATACAACGGCTCCCTCATCATAAAAACCGGGACTGGCAAGCGCCCGTCCCGGTTGTCATCGCATCCAGGCCGCGGCATCGGAGCCGCGCAGCTGTCGGCGAAGCGACGCCTCATCCGCCAGGCCGGCCCTGGCCAATACCCGTGCCACCAGCCGGTGGAACGCGGCGGAATGATCGGGATGGATCCGATGGCAAAGCTCATGGATCACCACATACGCCGCGCAGTCCGGCGGGGCCAGGACAAGAGCGGCGTTCAGCGTCAGCCGGTTCCGCCCGGGCGCGCAGCTCCCCCATCTCGAGCGCATCCATCGCAGAGTCAGGGAAGGGGCCCCATCCGTCCGTCCGGTCTCCGCCTCCATCCATAGAAGGGAGCGGCGCAGAAGCTCCGTCAGCATCCGTTCGGCGGGGTCCCGCAGCACCTGCCGCAGCGCCTCCCGGACCGCTTCTTTCTCCTCATCCTGGGACAGTCCGGCCGGAAGACGCAGGGTGAGACTCCCGTCCTCCCACCGGGCGGGACCAGCTTCCCCGGTCTCGATATGCAGCCGGACAGGTACCCCCGCCACCGCAAACCGCGCTCCGTCTGTCAAACACAGGGGTTTCCGCCCGGCAAGCCGCCGGCGGGACGCATCGATCCAGGCGGCCTTGCCGATGACATAGCGGTCGGCCTCGGCTCCGGTTACACCGGTCGGCGTGGACAGGGTGACCGTGCCGTCCGGGCTGACCCGCAGATTCCAATTTTTTACCCGTTTGCGGGTCCATATATAGGCAAGCTCCCCTTCCGGCAGCCGGACACGCCTTTCCAAGCCGATCCCTCCCAGCAAAAATGCCGCCGGCCGGAAAACCGGTCCGCGGCATACAGCCCACGTTTTGATACGTCGGGAATGTTTACATGTTTTCCTCAATATAGGCGACCAGCTCGCCCACGGTGCGGATGCGTTCGATCTCCTCATCCGGGATCTCCACATCGAACTCGTCCTCCAGGGACATCAGCATATCCACCACGTCCAGCGAATCCGCCCCCAGATCGTCGGCAATATTGGTTTCCGGGGTGATGCTGTCCTCTTCCACATCAAACTGGCTGCTGAGGATCATTTTAACCTTTTCGAGTACCATCCAGCTCATCCTTCCAAAATTGTTGCACCTTTGCCGTCCCGGGGTTGAACCGGCGGGGGCCGGTGTGGTATACTGACTCCGTCGGCTGCGGGCCGGCATCAGGGAGTACACCAAAATAGTATTCGTAAACCGGCGGTTTGTCAATCACCTTTTGGAAAATTTTTTGTTTTTCTTTTCCGCCGCCGCAGAAAGGCCGTTGCCGCATGGAAAAATCGCGTTACGCTTTGATCGGACATCCCCTGGGACACAGCCTGTCCCCCTTTATCCATGCCCGTCTCTTCTCTCTGAGCGGGCAGGATGTCTCGTATACCCTCGAGGACCTTCCTCCCGAGGAGCTGGAGACGGCGCTGCCCGCCCTTTTCGGGCGTGTGAAGGGACTGAACGTCACCATCCCCCACAAGCAGGCGGTCATCCCCTATTTGTCCGCCCTGAAAGGCCGGGCGGAGCTCTACCGGTCGGTCAACACCATCGCCCTCACCGCGGAAGGGCCGGTTGGCTACAACACCGACGCCGGCGGCTTCCTCGCCGCCCTGCGGGACGCCGGCATCCCCCTCGGCGGACGGGTGGCGCTGCTCGGCTGCGGCGGGGTAGGCCGCACCTTTGCCTGTGAGGCCGCCCTGGCCGGCGCCCGGATCGTATGCGCCGTGCGCGAGGAGGATCTGCCCGCCGGGGAGGCCCTCGGCGTGTATGTCCGTGACCTGGTCCCCGGCGCCGCCTTCCAGCGGATCCCCCTCTCCTGCCTTCCGGCAGCCGCGGAAAGGGAAGGCTTCGACCTTCTGATTAACGCCACGCCGGTGGGGATGTATCCGCGGATAGGCGTATCTCCGGTGGACGACGCGGTGCTCCGCCATACGGCTGCGGTATTCGACGCGGTGTACAATCCCGGAGAGACGGCGCTTCTGCGTATGGCGGCGGCCTGCGGGGCCAAAACCGCGGGCGGTATGCCCATGCTGGTGTGGCAGGCTGTGGAGGCTCATGCCTGCTGGTACGGCGCCTCCTTTGAAAACGGGGATATCCGCCGTCTCATCACCGATGCGGGGGAGGAAATGGCCCGGTCGTTTGGATGAAACGCCGCGAAGGCGGTCCCATCCCCGCCCGGCATCCGGACGCCGGATATCGGCGGAGACTCTCAACCCGAAAGGATCGATATCCGATGAACAATCTCGTGCTCTGCGGTTTCATGGGCTGTGGCAAAACCACGGTGGGACGCCTTCTCGCCGCCCGTACCGGACGCCGCTTTGTGGATACCGACGCCCTCATTGAGGAAGAGGCGGGCATGGCGGTGGAGGACATTTTTAAACGGTTCGGAGAAGAGGATTTCCGGCAGCGGGAGCGGCAGGCTTGTTCCCGCCTGGCTGAAAAAGAGAATCTGGTGATCGCCACGGGCGGAGGGGCGCTGACCTTTCCCGAAAATACCGCGGTCCTCCGCCGTTCTGGAGTGATTATCCTGTTAGACGTTTCCCCTGAAACCGTGCTCGATCGCCTCAAGGGGGACCGTACCCGTCCCCTTTTACAGCGAGAGGATAAGGAGATGGCGGTGCGGGAGCTGATGGCCCGCCGCCTGCCCCAGTATTATGAGGCCGCGTCCCTGTTTATCGACGGCAACCAGGCCCCTGAGGCGGTGGCGGGGGACATTCTCCTCGCGCTGGGGAATGAGCAGGGTATTCCTGACCGCCCCCTTCCAAAGAAGGTATAAGGGCCGCTTTTTCGGCCGGGACGTACAAAAATCCTCGCCGATCGCCCTCAAGAACCGTAGGTTTTTCCATTGACAATCGTCGGCGGGGGCCGTATGATAAACATATACACTTGAAACCGGAGGCGTCTTTGATGGCCCGTATCCTGGGTACCGCGCGATTTTTTAGCTTCCACTTCGGCTTTACTTTCAGCCGGAGTGCTTTTTGCTGCGCGGAGTTCCCAAGTGAATAGTCCATGAGGCCGTCCCGGAATATTGGCATTTGCAACAGTCGATGAAAGGCGGGGCCCATGGAGGGGCCCCGCCTTTTTTATACAAAACAGCAGAGCGGTTCGCCGCAGGAAAGGAAGCAATCAACATGATCATCGTACTGAAGCCCGGCGTCACCCATGAACAGGTGGAGGCTTTCTCCACCCGGCTTGAACACCAACACAGCGTCAAGGTCAACGCCTGGTATGGCGAGCATTCGGTGGTGCTCGGCCTGCTGGGGGACACCGCCACGGTGGATATCGAGTCGGTGGGGGCCCAGGACATTGTGCAGAGCGTCAAACGGGTGCAGGAACCCTACAAAAAAGCCAACCGGAAATTCCACCCCGACGACACCGTCATCGACCTTGGCGACGGGTCGGTCATCGGCGGAGGCCGGTTGGGCATCATCGCGGGCCCCTGCTCAGTGGAATGCGAGGAGCAGATTGTCGGCGTGGCGGAGGATGTCAAGGGGGCGGGCGCCGCTTTCCTGCGGGGAGGCGCGTTCAAGCCCCGCACCTCCCCCTATGCCTTCCAGGGGCTGCGGGCCGGCGGCATCGAGCTGCTCCGTCACGCCCGGGAAAAGACCGGCCTGCCCATCGTCACCGAGATCATGTCCCCCGCCCATCTGGTTTTGTTTGAGGACGTGGACATCATTCAGGTAGGGGCCCGGAACATGCAGAATTTCGAGCTGCTAAAGGAACTGGGCAAGTGCGACAAGCCCATCCTGCTGAAAAGGGGCCTGGCCAACACCATTGAGGAGCTGCTCATGAGCGCGGAATATATTATGGCCGCAGGCAATGAGCGTGTGATCCTGTGCGAGCGGGGTATCCGGACCTTCGAAACCATGACCCGCAATACGCTGGATATCTCGGCCGTACCCCTGCTCAAATCCCTGTCCCACCTCCCGGTGGTAGTGGATCCCTCCCATGCTTCGGGCATCAGCGCCCTGGTGGAGCCCCTGGCCCTGGCGGCGGTCGCCGCGGGGGCGGACGGCCTGATCATCGAAGTGCACAACGACCCGCCTCACGCCTTGTCCGACGGCGCCCAGTCCATCACCCCCGCTCAGTTCGCCGCTTTGACCGAGCGGGTGCGGCAGGTGGCCCCTCTCTTCGGCAAGGAATTGGCGGTACGGGAAGAATAACCGTCCGATTCGGGACAATATCCCTAGGGCTTTCGGCTTTTATAAGTTATAGAATGGTGACTGGCCCCCTATTTGTATAAAGGCTGGCTCAGAAGGCCCGCTTTGCATAGAAAGCAAATCGCGCTAAACCGCATTGCCCGACGCTACCGTAATCGAGCAAGGGCGGCCGCTCAGGGATTTTGACGGTCCCTGAAACCATGTGCCATCCCGTATCCGCCCTGGGGTTTCGCCCCCTTATCGATCTGATGGACTTGCGATTGGCCGCAGACGGGATCTGTGCAGCCGTTTCAGGGCTTCGGGCGCGGGAAGCCGCCGGTCAGGCCCTCCTGTTCCATCAGGGATTTCATCACCGTCATATCGGCAGAAACGTCCCGCATATCGTCCTGCATCAGGCCGTCCAGCAGGTTGGAAAAGGCCTGCACCACGGTGTCCACCGTGCCCTCGATCTGGGCACGGGTCTCGTCCAGATGCTTTCCCTGGACCGGCTGGCCACTGAAGGATTTGTACGCCTCGAGCAGACGGAGGGTGGTGGGCAGATAGTAGTTGAGAAACCGCCGGATCTCGGGCAGCTTCGCCGGGTGCGCCTCAACATAAGCGAAGATGGCGGCGGCGACCTCATCCAGGCGGTCGAGGCTCCTGGAAATCGCCTCCCCCGGGATCTCGTCGTTGCAGGCCCGGATCCGGTCGAGGAGACGCCGGCCCTCTGCAATGACGCTTTGGGCTTCGTCGGAGGGCGCCGTCGTCTCGGGCGCGGTTTTTTTCTTTCGTCCGGCCTCCTCGTCCCGTTTTTGCCGGGCTGCGAGATAATAGCGGTAGGTCTCGTCGTCCAGCATCAGGCAGGTGCCCTCGTCGTCGACACGGGCGCCGGGGAAGAGGCCCAGCCCAATCATACGGCGCAGATCCCTCGCGACAAAGCGGGGCCTCTTGCCCACCGCGGAGGCCAGAACGCCGACCGGGCAGAAGGCGCTGTCCCCCAGCTCCTCCCGATAGCGCAGATATCGCTGTGCTCGCCGGCGGAGCGCGCCGCCGCCCAGCATCATGCCGCCGAATACGGCCAGAAGGGGCAGAAACACCCCGATTCCCAGCCCCATAAAAGGCAGGATACGGTCGGAAGTCAGCGCCAAAACGCTGGAGATCAGGGCGGTCAAGGCGGCAGCGCCGAACCCGATGGCCCCGAACACCAGCAAAAGCGTACCCGCCGTCCGGCCAGGCGCCCGGGTCTTCGTTTTGCGGGGCGGTACAGCCGGCGGAGGGGCGGGCGGCGTCTGCGGGGCATAGCCGCTGAATTCGTTTTTGAACGCGGTCTGAATTTCATGGACCGTATTTTGAATCGTACCTTGAATCTCCCGGAATTCCCGGGAGCTCAGCGCCCGGCTGACCGTGTCGCTGATCTGGTCGCCAATCCGGCGCCAATCCGAATTGTCCATCTGGTTCCTCCATAGCCGGGCTACCGGCTTATTCTCGTTATGGTACCGGCGACACACCCGCCGGAAACTGGTTTCATTATAGCCGATTTTCCGGCGCAGTACAAGCGGATGATCCCGGATCTGGCCGGGAAAATGTGTAAAGCCCAAATGGAAAGCGGGCGGGTTCTCCTGAAAAAGGGAGGGAATGGTTCCCATCCGACAGTTTCCAACGCCTTTCGGTTGCAATCCTCCCCGATTCTCCGTACAATACAAATCAGAACCCGGAATATCCGGACAAAAGGAGGATTATCCATGGAAAAAATCATCCGGAAAAAGGTCTATAATACCGAAACCGCCGAGCTGGTGGCCAGCCGGGCTTTCAGCTATTACGGCGATCCCGCCGGCTACGAGGAAAGGCTGTATCTCACCCCCGAGGGCTTCTATTTCCTCTATGGTATCGGCGGGGAGGCGTCCCCCTATCCGGAACCCGCGATCAAGGCGGTGTCCAAGTCCGCCGCGCAGCTCTGGCAGGAAGAGCCGGAGGCCTGAACCGGCACGCGCCAAAAGAAGGGCAAGCAACGCTTGCCCTTCTTTTTTCAACTCTTTTTTTCGGCCCACTGGCCGGGAAAGCGTTGTTTTTCCAGCGGCGGGAACCGCCGGTCATAGGCGGCGGCCGCTTCCGGCGACAGATCATGGAAGACCGCCGCCTCATAGAATGTTCCGTGGACATCCGCCAGCCCCCCAGGGACGAGCTCGATCGCCATGAACGCGTCGGAAGTTTCCCCTTCCGGCGTGGTGATGCCGAACCGGCCGCAGGGCCGGAACCCCAGCCGGGGATAGTAGTCCGGTTCGCCATAGATCACGACACCGGGATACCCGGCCCCTGCCGCCAGGGGAAGAGTCTCCCCAAGCAGCCGCTCCCCGATCCCCCGGCCCTGCCAGGCGGGATCCACGCACAGCGGCCCGAAGGTCAGGACCGGATGAACGGCCGCCCCGTCCCGGATCTGCGATTCGGAATACAGGATGCAGCCGACGATCCGGCCCTCCACCACCGCGACCCGGCTGAGCTCCGGCCGGTAAGCCGGAGAGGAACGGAGTTTGTGAACCAGGAAATGTTCGTCGCATCCGGGGCGGTACCGGTTCCAGAAAGCCCGACGGGTCATGGCCTCGGTTTCGAACCACTCCTCCGGGCGTTCCTCCCGGACGGTGATCTTGTCCGGGGAGAGCCGTTCCGGCTTGTTCCGGAACCAGCCCAGCTCGAGACGGACTTCCTTTCTGTCGAGGTCGTCGTTCCGGTAGCAGCAAGCGTCGAATCCGGTCAGGGTCAAACCCTCGTGCAGATAAAAACCGATTGCGTTCGCGTTGCAGGATTGGGTTTCCAATATCACTGCCCGGCGGCGCTCCCGTCCCGCCTGCTCCTTGGCGAGATTCAGCAGGGCGCGCCCGATACCCTGCCCGCGGAGCTCCTCCGCAACCCAGAGCTCGGTTACCCGCAGGCGATTGGACCAGGTTTCGGGGCAGGTTTCGATCGCCGCGAGCAGCTCTTTGTCCCGGACAATCCCCCAGGCGAAGGCGCCCTCATAATACTCCGCGTAAAGCCTGTCGGGAAAGTCGTATTCCTCCGGCGTGTGCTCGATAGGGGGTCGGGCCGGCGTCTTTCGAAAGGAGGCCGCGAACCCGTCCGCCGTCCGGTCCACCCGCACGTCGTAATAACTGTCCGATGTATACCGCATGGGCAGGATATACCCCTGCCACCGCTCCTTCGGCAGATGCTCGATAGTATAGGCCATGTTGATTCCCTTCCTTAGCGGCCCCGCCCGGTCAGCGCCGAGGGGGCGGATAGGGGGTCGGGTCGTTGGTCCTGTCCAGCAAATAGTCAATGCTGACATGATAATAGTCGGAAAGCTTTATAAGAAGTTCGGCCGTCCAGGCGATCTTTCCATTTTCGTATTGTGAATACGTGTTTTGCGCCATTCCCAGCAATTCCCCTAATGTCTTTTGAGATACATCCTTATCTTCGCGCAAAGCGCGTATATGATGAAACAGCATATGCTTATCACCCCATACCCAGTATGGGACATCCGGAATCCAGATGTTGCATTTTATCTGGAATTCAGATATAATGCATCTGAGGTGAACAGAATGGAGATTCATGAGGAGCTGTTATGCCGGGATATTGGCCGGTATATTTTATCCCATTTGCAGGTGCTTCCCTTCCAAGCTGCCGACGTGGAAAGCAAGGCCATATCCTTATTGCGGGATATCCAGGCGGTTATACAGGACATGGAGCGCAGTGATTTTGAGATGGTGGAAGATATTATCACTCTGTTTGAAGAATATGGACTGGACGCGGGTGTCCGGCACGATTTTTAGAGGATCTTATTTTTTCTCTTCCGGGGTTTTGAACCCCTCGCCGAGCACCTCATCGGTGGACACCACGATTAGGAAGGCACCGGGATCGATATCCATGACGAGGCTGCGCAGCTGGTACATTTCGCTGCGCCGCACCGCGCAGAGCAGCACCCGCCGCTCCCCGCCGGTATAGGCGCCGGTGGCGTTGAGCATGGTGACGCCCCGTTCCATCCGGTCGAGCACCGCGTCGGCGATTTCCCGCTCCTTTTTGCTCATGATGAGGAGCATTTTGCCCTTGTCCCCGCCGTAAACCAGCGCGTCCATCAGGCTGGTCGAAACAAAGATGAGAACCATCGCATACAGTGCGGATTCCACGTTGCGGTAGACCAGGGCCGACGCCGCGACCACCAGGGCGTCCACCAGCAGGATCAAACGCCCGATGGGGATGTGGCGAAACTTGCGCTCTAATAACCGGGCAACCACCTCGGTGCCGCCGGTGGTCGCGCCCCGCATGTAGATCAGGCCCAGACCCGCTCCGGCCAGCACCCCACCGAACAGGGCGACCAGCATCCGGTCCCCCCGGAAGGGGGGCAGAAAGGGCGCGGCGGCGTCGATGACGACCGATGAGAGCACCGTAACGATGAGGGTGCGTATGGTAAAGGCTTTGCCCAGCCGGAACCACGAGGCGATCAGCAGGGGCAGATTGATGACCAGGATCATGGTGCCGATCGGCAGCCCCCAGGCGAAATTGAACAGGGTGGCCACACCGGTCACGCCCCCCGGGGCGATCTGGTTGGGGGCGGTAAAGATGTTCACCGACAAGGCGTACAGCACACTGCCGAGCAGATAAAACAGGCCGTCGAGCGCTGTGCGCTTCCAAATCCCCTTGCTGCGCGTTTTTTTCATCATCAGGACCGTCCTTTCCCGCCCCGTGTCCAGCGGGACACAGAGGCATCGCACGGCCTTATCCGGCAGTCTCCCCGATCGCCGTCATCGCCTCGTCGAAAAGCTCCCGCAGCCGTGCCGTCTCCCCACTCAGATAGAGATAGCCGAACAGGGCTTCCAGCCCCGTCGCCTTATGATACGCCCCGTCGGTCCGGGCCGTGCGGGCGTTGCGTCCCCGCCGGTAGACCGCCGCTTCCCGCTCGGTCAGGAGGGGGAGCAGCCGGTCGGCCGCGACGGCCTGGGCCTCCGCCCGCACCTGCTCCACCGCCAGCGTATGTAGGTCCCGGACACGGCCCCCCTGCCGGAGCAGCCGTTCCCGGACCATCAGCTCATACACCCCGTCCCCGATATACGCGAGATTCAGGGAGCTGATCTCCCCCAGGGCTTTTTTGTCGTTTTGCAACGGCTCCATTTGTCGCCTCATCCTATACTATACGTTCCTATCCCATGGAATATTCCGGCCGGATTATTCCATATAGTCGAATTCAAATCCATATATACTCACCGTATCGCCTTCTTGGACGCCGGACCGCACCAGGGCGTCGATCACGCCGGTGGAACGGAGCACCCGCTGGAAATACTGCAGACCTTCGGTATCCCGGATATCGGTGGTTTGGAACAGCCGCTCCAGCCATTCCGCCTCGACAAAAAACACACCGTCTTCCTCCGTGACCGCGACCTCCCGTGTCCCCTCCGGAAGCTCCGGGGCCGGCTCGGGCTCGGCCTCAAAGCGGCGGATGGGCGGCAGCTCCGCCAGCAGGGCGGCGCAGCGGTTGGTCAGCTCTCGGGTGCCGTGGGCGATCGCCGCCATCATAGGGAAGTACTCATACCCCTTCTCCCGCATGGCGGCGGCGAAGGCTTCCTGCTGCTCTTCGGATGCCAGATCACATTTGTTCCCCGCCACCAGCATAGGCCGGGACGCGAGCTCGGGGTTGAAAGCGGCGAGCTCCCGGTTCAGCACATCAAAATCCTGGAGGGGATCCCGCCCCTCGCTGCCCGCGATATCCACCACATGCACGAGCAGGCGGCAGCGCTCGACATGGCGCAGAAAATCGTGGCCCAGGCCGACCCCCTCGCTCGCCCCCTCGATCACGCCGGGGATATCCGCCATGACGAAAGAGGCCTCGGCTCCCGTCCGCACCACCCCCAGCACGGGAGTCAGGGTGGTAAAGGGATAGTTGGCGATCTGGGGCTTGGCTTCGCTGACGACCGAGACGAGGGTGGACTTGCCCACGTTCGGGAAGCCTACCAGCCCCACGTCGGCCAGCAGTTTGAGTTCCAGGCGGAGTTCCAGCGTCTCACCCGGCACGCCCGGTTTGGAAAACCGGGGCACCTGCCTCGTCGGGGTGGCGAAATGGGCGTTGCCCCAGCCGCCCCGCCCGCCTTTGGCCGCGACGAAGGGCTCGTCCGACGAAACGTCGGCGATCAGCCGTCCGGTTTGGTTGTCGTAAAGCAGGGTGCCGCGGGGCACCTTAATCACGCAGTCCGCCCCGGCCCGGCCGAAGCAGCGGTTCGCCCCGCCGTTCTGCCCCGGTTCCGCGGCGTATTTCCGCTTATACCGGAAATCCGACAGGGTATTCAGGCCGTCGTCGGCCACGAATACCACGTTGCCGCCCCGGCCGCCGTCGCCCCCGTCCGGCCCGCCTGCCGCGACATATTTCTCCCGGCGGAAGCTCACCGCCCCATTGCCGCCGCCGCCGGCCTTGACCGCGATCACCGCTTTATCGATAAACATGTCGCACACGTCCCTTCCACCGCGTCCCGCCCTGCGGGACGCGGATTCATCCGTTCTAGTATACACGGTTTCTGCTGAATTATGGAGGCCTTCCATCCCCGGATCCGGGAATCGCACACGCCCCGCCGTAAAAAAACGCCCTGCCGCACGGCGGACCGCACGACAGGACGGATTTTCTCCTGAACTTACTGCTCGACCGCGTAGACGCTCACACGTTTGCGGTCCTTGCCCATCCGCTCGAACCGGACGGTACCATCCGCTTTGGCGAACAGGGTGTCGTCGGAGCCGATCCCGACGTTCAGGCCGGGATGGATGTGGGTGCCCCGCTGGCGCACCAGGATATTGCCGGCGAGCACAAACTGTCCGTCGGCACGTTTGACGCCCAACCGCTTGGATTCGGAATCCCGCCCGTTTTTGGTGGATCCCATTCCTTTTTTATGGGCGAACAGCTGGATGTTTATTTTCAGCATGTCGTTACACCTCCGTAGTCTCTACCTGTAAATATGTGGGATAAGCCTCGAAAAGGCCGATCAGATGGCGGCGCAGCGCGGCCAGAACCGCCCGGCTGCGTTCCCGGTCCTTCCGGACGACCCAGACGTAGAGGTATCCGTCCTTTTCGCGGACCAACGCCCGGATGCCGGACTCCTCAGTCAAGGTGTTCACAGCCAAAATGGCGGCCGATGAGACCGCAGCGCAGAGGATATCCCGTCCCGCCGCGTCCAGTCCCGCGTGGCCCCGGATGCAAAAACCGCACGGGGCCCCGTCCTGCGTGAAAAACCGCGCCCGAATCATGCCTCGGCTTCAGCCTCGGCCGCCGCCTCTGTTTTCGCAGCCCGGGGGGCGCGTGCACGGATCTGCTCGATCTGCACCTTGGTATAGGGCTGGCGATGGCCCATTTTACGGCTGCTGCCCTTTTTAGGCCGGTAGGTGAAGACGGTGATCTTTTTCCCCTTGCCCTGCTTGAGGACACGGGCGTCCACCGAAGCGCCTTTGATATACGGGGCGCCGAGCTTGAGGTCCTTGTCGTTGTGGAGCGCGATCACCTTGTCGAAGGTCACGGCGGTCTCCTCGGAGGCATCCAGCTTTTCGATGAAGAGCACATCTCCGCTCTGCACCTTGTACTGCTTGCCGCCGGTTTCAATAATGGCGTACATACGGGAACCTGCCTTTTCTTAAGACTCGCTGCGCACGGGCGGGAGAAAGCCCTCTTCCGGCAGCGCAAACCGCTGCCGCCCGGAACATGCGGCATCCGTCAGTATACCACAGCTTTTCCTGTCTGTCAACGGGTTTGTGCGGAAATCTTCCCCGCATCAGGACCGCTTCCGTGCCTCCGCCTTTTCCCCGAAGGAGGACAGCCGCACACTCTGCCGTTCCATCGACCCCTCTCCGATTTTGCCGCTTTCGTCGCTGGCCTCCACCCGGTAGGTAAAGCGCCGCCCGTCGGTGGCGAGAAGGGTGGCCGTCACCTGGATCCGGGCCCCTTCGGGGGTCGGCGCGAGATGCGCCACCTCTACCCGGGTACCCACGGTGGTGATCCCTTCACCGAAGGCTGGCTGTACCAGCCGCATGCAGGCGTTTTCCATGCAGGCGATGAGCGCGGGCGTGGCGAGAACCGGCACCATCCCGCTGCCCATCTGCACCGCGAGCATCTCCTTTGTGACCGTCCATTCCCGTTTTTCCTGTCTGCCAACGAATTCCTGCATCGTCCTTTTCCGCCTTTCGTTTATCAAGATTCTGTAAACTTTCCGTTTTTCTCTCGCGGGAAAGAAGAAACTATGATAAAATATGATTTTGCCGGGCGTTTTACCCGGAACCACCTATCCGCCGCCGTTTTCATTCCGCAAAAGGAGGAGGCCCGCCTTGGACGACACCCCTGTTCTTCGCCGCCGGATCCATTTTCTCGATGAGGTTCGTGGATTCGACCTGATCCTCATGGTGTTTTTCCATGGGTTCTATATGCTGGGCTGGATCTACGACGTCGCGTTCGGGCGCACGCTTTTCCAGTTTTTCCGGCCGGTTCAGCCCCTTTTTGCCGGGCTGTTCATCTTTATCTGCGGCATTTCCTGCTATCTGTCCCACAGCAACGCCCGCCGCGGCCTGATTCTGGCGGGAATTTCGGTGGGAATTTCCCTTTTTCTCTACCTGTTCATGCGGGACGAAATGATCTGGTTCGGTATCCTGCATTTTCTGGCTGTCTCCATCCTGCTGTTTGCGGCGCTGCGGCCCCTGCTTTCCAAGGTGCCTCCCCTCGCGGGGATCGCCGTGTGTGCCGTCCTGTTCCTGCTCACCTATCACATGTCGCACGAGCTGGGCAGTTGGTTCGGGATCAAGGGCCTGTTTACTCTGCCCTTGCCCGAAAGCCTCGTCGACATTCCGTGGCTTTACCCGCTCGGGATCGGCCGGGGGACCGGCGCGGATTATTTTCCCCTGCTGCCTTGGTTTTTCTGTTTCCTCGCGGGCAGCTTCGTGGGGGTATGGGCGAAGGCCGGCCGTTTTCCCGGCTGGATGTATAAAAGCCGCGCGCCTTGGTTGTCCTGGATCGGGAAACACACCCTCATCATCTATGTCGTCCATCAGCCGGTCATCTATGTCGTGTGCGGCGGTGTGATGTGGCTCATCCGCGCTTTCGGCGGGTGACGGGAGACGCCGGTCGGAGAGCCGGACGGCGCGGGACTTACCCGAGCCGGGCATGTGTCCGTTTCCGGGATTTGTTCATGGAAAACAGGCGGCCGTTGTGTCGGTTGAGGGCACGGAAAAATCAATGGGTTGATTTTTATACATATTATCCCATTTGTATAACGTTACAAAGCGGCACGGCCGGTCTGGGCACCGAACAGCACCCTGGCCGCCCCCGACCGCTCGAGCATGGCGAAGAGCAGAAGCCCGCAGACCGTACAGGCGGCAAGCTGGCCGGCCGCGACCCCCAGCATGTTGAAATACCAGGGCAGGCCCCCATATACGAGGGTCAGCTCGATCCCCACCACCACCGCGTTGATCAGTACCGGGGGCAGGGTCGCCCAGACGGGCAGGCCCCATATACGCGGGCGGCGAAGAGCATACGTCAGGCAGGCGGCAACCAGGGTGGCGAGAGTTCCAAAAAGCAGATCCCAGGCCCCCGCCGGATTGGCGCCGCCCATCAGGCCAAACAGATTGGAAACCAGGCAGCCGATGGCGAGTCCCGGGATAGCGGCGGGGGTGAACACCGGCAGGATGGTGAACGCTTCCGAGACCCGGAACTGGACGGCACCAAAACCGGCGGGTTGGATGAGGACGGTGTAGACCGTGTACAGTGCGGCGATCAGCGCCGCCTGCACGAGCCGGATCAGGGCCGCGCGGGTGTGTGTGTGCTGCATACCAAATGCCTCCATAGTTTTGATTTCCGCGGCACCATGCGGCACCGCAGGGTCAGGATGGTTTCGAACTGACCTGGCCGAAGCCGTCTCTTACTATATCCCCTCTTTCTCTGTTTGTCAAGGGCTCTACCTTTCCAGTCCCGTATGGCCGCTTCGGCCGAGTCTGTGCGCGGGGGGACATGAAGGAACCGGGGTCATGAATCGGAGTGTCTGGCGGCAGCAAAGGACGGAAAATCACTTTCCATGGTAATCATACATCACAAAAGGAGCCGAGCGCGATGTCACACACAGAGGTGACGGCGCTCGGCCCTTTTTTCTTTAATAGTTTATATATAGAAACCGGCCTCTTACAAGGCGTTCAACAAACTGAGAACGGTGGTCAGGCTCTCCGGTGTCACCCGGTCGATCGGGGTATTGTTGCGCACCGCGTCGGCAAAGTACCGGATCTCGTTGGCATAGGCGTCGCTTTTGGGGAGCTGGAGGGTGTCACTTTCTCCGGCATCCTCCCCAGCCGACAGAATCCGCCCGTTTCGCTCGTATATCGTCAGGCGGTTATCCTCGTAAACAGCCACCGCTTCCTCGAACTGAAAACGGAACCCCATGCGGAAAGGGACAGGGGAAGCGTACCAGGAGGCGTCGGCCGTGACAAAGAAGCCGTCGAATTCATATACCACGCTCACATAGTCCTGCGTTTTTTCCTTTGCGCGGAAACGGGTTGCGTTTTTAGGTGTGCCGAAGGCGTACACCAGGAAATCCAGGTCGTGGATATGCAGGTCGAAGGGAACGAGCCCGCTGCGCCGTTCGTCCATCATCCAGCCGTCCCAGCTCCAGGCGGGATAACAGCCCAGCCGGGACATGCTTCCCGACAGCAGTCTCCCGTACTGCCGGCTCTCGTACAGGTCCTTGATCCGCTCATACTCCGGCCAGAACCGCAGCACCTGCGCGACCATGAACTTGACCTGATGTTTCGCCGCTGTTTCAGTCAGACGGGGGATGTCCACGGTGTTCAGGGATACCGGCTTTTCACACAGCACGTGTATGCCCCGCTGCATCGCCTTTTCGGCGTATTCGGCATGCAGATAGGTGGGCAGGCAGATATCCAGAATATCCAGAGATTCCTGGTCCAGCATGTCGTCGAAGCGCTCGTAATGGTGCTTATCGGGGTATTTTTCCATCTGCTCGGGCCGGATATCGCAGAGCGCCACGAGTTTGGCATCTTCCATACCGTCCCACGCGGGTATATGTGCGCCGCTGATGCCCCCGACGCCGATCAGTCCGACCGTCAGCATGCCTTTCCACCTCCATAAACCCTCTGGATGATCTGTTCCAGATACGTTTTGGCGTGCTGGATATCCGCCAGCTGCTGCTCGCCGTCGATTTCGCGTTCGATCGTTACATAGGAGTCGTATCCGAGCGTATGCAGCTTTTCAAAGAGTGCGCCGAAATCCACCCTGCCGTCTCCAAGGCGGATCTCTTCACCCAAATCGTGGCCGTTGGTCGGATACATGCCATCCTTGGCGTGGAGATTGCGGACATAGGGTCCGAAAACATCGAGTGCGTCTACAGGATTGGCTTTGCCGTAAAGGATGAGATTCGCGGTGTCGAGATTGACGCCGAGATTGTCACAGTCCACCGTCTCAAAACAGCGCAGGAGAGTCACGGGTGTTTCCTGCCCTGTCTCAAAAAGCAGATGCTGTCCGTTTTTCCGGCAGTGCAGCGCGACAGTGCGCACAGCGTCGCAGAAGCCCTCATATTCCGGGTCGCAAGGATTCTCCGGAATAAACCCCATATGGGTGACGACGTCCGAAACGCCGAGCGCCGCGGCAAAGTCCGAGCCGTCGCATAGATTCCGGACCCGCAGGGCGCGGAAGGCCGGGGGAACGAGCCCAATGGTCTGCGGCCCTTCGTAAAAATTCCAGGTACACGCTCCTTCCCAGCCGCACCAGAAGGCCGAGAGCGTCACCCCGTTCTCCTCCGCATGGCGGCGGATCTCCGCGGCGTTTTCGGTGGTCCACAACGCCGGCTTCCAGGATACCAGCTGGCAGCAGTCAAAGCCGCTGTTCCGGAGCGTTTCAAATTTCTTTGCAATATGTTCGGCATCGTCGAACTGGATGCAGGTTCCGATCCTCATACGTATCCCCCATCATTTCATGGTCAAAACATTGTGGTGCTGACGGTTTTATGGTATCATACCCGTGAAGGCCGTGAAAGAGCCGCTTTGACTATTATTTGCATCATATTGACTTTTTGAAAAGGTGAGAGGATGAATACGAGGGCGTACAAAGAATATGAACCGGTACGATACCCCGAAAACGGGGTCAAGGTGTTATACGACGCCCGGGTGGAACCAGGGGCAAAGGCCTTTCCGCTGCACTGGCACGAACGCATGGAGCTGATCCGGGTGGTGGAGGGAAGTCTCGAATGTCACGTTGACGATACACGTTTTATAGTGAAGACGGGGGAGCTGGCCATAGCCTGTCCCTGCCGTCCGCATGGGGCGGCGGCGGGACGGGAGGGCGCACGTTATCATACCGTCATGTTTGACCCCGCCGACTTTTACAACGCCAGTGGTGCGTCCAGGCGCTATTTGACCGCCATATGTGATTCGACCGCGGTGTTTGCCCCGTGTACTGGCGACAGCCGGGTGCTGGGTGTGCTGGACGGCCTGGTCAGCCTGTGCCGCAGTGAGGGCCGGGGAACGGCGCTGTATGCGGTCGGCAGGGTGTATGAGCTGCTCGGCGTGCTGTATGACCGCTGTTTGCTCAACGAGTCGCCCTCCCGTTTGGCGGACGCACGTTTCCGGGAGGTCTTCGAGTATATCGAAGCCCATTATACCGAACCGCTGACCCTGGACGCATTGAGCTGCCGGTTTGGATACAATAAGGCGTACTTCTGCCGCCGCTTCAAAGAGGTTGCCGGTATCAGCGCCATGCGGTATATCACGATCCTCCGGCTCGAGCAAGCACGCCGCCTTCTGGAACGGCAGGAAAGCGTCGGTGGGGCGGCCATAGCCTGTGGATTCTGCAATATCAGCCATTTTTCGAATGCCTTCCGTGGACATTATGGGGTGGCCCCTTCCACCTTCCGCAAAGGCTCTTCGGTTGGAGGGAATGAAGCCCCTTCTGCAGTGCCCGAGAGATAAAAAACGACCGGAGGATCCGGCCGAATATCCACACCGCCTGCAAAAACTCAAGATATCATTAGGGGGATTCCTCACACTCTGCGCGAGAAGAGCATCCCCCTGATATGACGGCCTGTTTCCGAAAAAATAAAAAGCCGCCATCCCGGGAGGGTGGCGGCTTGATTTATGCCCTTTTTCTCATGGGATCCTTGTCCATCTTGATCTCATCGAGAAGCCAAAGCTGTTCGGGGGTGTAATTCTGAACCGCGGCCACCCGGGACCGTTTGGAATTCGCCAACCGCACCTCTGTGGTGAGAACGTCGGATTTATACTCCAGGTGTTCCAGACGACGATCCATGCTGCCCAGCTGTTGATCGATCCCGTGAAGGCGTGCGCCAATAGGCTCTGGCTTGCGATCCATCAATTGATTTATGGATTCGACCAGTGCTTTCTCGTCCGTCCTCTTCACCTCACTTCATTAGAATGCCATACCCGTCTGCGGTTTTGCAGGGGCCATTGCTGTGTTATTTTGATCGCTTTCTGGCAGTCGTTCAACGCAGCAAGCGGTTTTGGCAGGGGGAAACGGACGGTCAATCCGTATTCCCTTCTCATTTGGCTCAGACATAGCCGCGAATTGCTGCGGATGCCGCTGGAGGTAACAGCCTCTCGCTTCTTTCAGATAAAGAAATAGGAGTGGGCGGCATGAGCAAGAAGCGGCGCTGTAAGGGAGGGCTCAGGAGCAGTGTGCGGCGGCCGGGCAAAATGAAAGAAAATGGTGAAAATCACCGCTTGTCTTAAAATGTGTCAGGCCGTCGACACAAGGAAGGAGACACTCCTGCGCCGGCAGGACCTGAGGGGGCGCTGGCTGTCGAAACGCGTCGGACGGTTTTGGAGGTCCCGGACGAGTGCGGCTTGCATTTTTTGGTAAAACTGTGTATGATAAAGGTGTATTTTATGCCGTCTGTGGGTGCGGCGGCCTGTGGAAAGGAACGATTAACCATGAACGCTGAAATTCGTCAAAAATATGAGCTCTGGCTGCAAAACGCTGTGGAGGATCCCGACCTCGTCCGGGAGCTTCGGGACATCGAAGGGCAGGAGGACGCGATCGAGGACCGCTTCTACCGGGAGCTGGAGTTCGGCACGGGCGGCCTGCGAGGTGTCATCGGGGCCGGGGAGAACCGCATGAATATTTACACCGTCCGCAAGGCGACTCAGGGCCTGGCGGATTATCTGAATGGCCGGTATGAGACGGCGGCGGTCTCCGTCTCCTTCGACTCTCGCATCAAATCCGATCTTTTTGCCAGGGAAGCGGCGCGGGTGCTTGCCGCGAACGGCATCACCGTCCACCTGTTCCCCGAGCTGGAACCGACGCCGGTCCTCTCCTACGCGGTGCGGCAAAACCGCTGCCAGGCCGGCATCATGGTCACGGCCAGCCACAACCCTGCCAAATACAATGGCTACAAATGCTACGGTCCAGACGGCTGTCAGATGACCGACCACGACGCGAGCGAGGTGACGGCCTACATCCGCAAGGTAGACCTATTCCGGGGAGTGAAAACCGTTCCCTTCGACGAGGCGCTGGCCGATGGCCGTATCGTCACGATCGCGGACGCCCTGCTCGAATCTTATATGGACTGTGTCCTCTCTCGCCAGGTGAATGCGGGCGTGTGCGGCCGGGCCCGGCTCAGCGTGGTGTATACCCCCCTCAACGGCACCGGCAACAAGCCCGTCCGGGAAGTGCTGCGGCGCATCGGCGTGCCGCTGGTGGCCGTCGTACCCGAGCAGGAGCTGCCCGACGGGAATTTCCCGACCGCACCATATCCCAATCCGGAAATCCGCCAGGCCTTCGAATGTGCGCTGGAGCTGGCCAAGACCGTCGGTCCTGACCTGCTGCTCGCCACCGATCCCGATTGCGACCGGGTGGGCATTGCCGTACGGGACGGGGAGGATTACACCCTGATGACCGGCAACGAGGTCGGCTGCCTGCTGCTCGATTACATCCTTGCCTGCCGTTCTGTAGCCGGAACCCTGCCGCACGAGCCGGTAGTGGTCAAAACCATCGTCACCTCCGATCTCGCCGCCCGTATCGCGGAGAAGTACGGCTGCCGTATGGTCGAGGTGCTCACCGGTTTCAAATATATCGGCGAGCAGATCGGCCTTTTGGAAAAAGCCGGAGAGGAAGACCGCTACGTCTTCGGATTCGAAGAGAGCTACGGCTATCTGGCAGGCACCTATGTCCGGGATAAAGACGCGGTGGTCTCCTCTATGCTCATCTGTGAAATGGCTGCGTATTACAAGGAAAAGGGCCAGACCCTCCTCGACGTACTGGCCGCCCTTTACAAGGAACACGGCTGCTACCGGCATTTTCAGGTCAGCGCCCAGTTCGAGGGGGCGGAAGGCATGGCTGCGATGGATCGGCTGATGGCCTCCCTGCGGCAGAGCCGGCCGTCTGAGCTTGCCGGGCTTCGGGTGGTCAAGGTCGCGGATTATCAGGAGTCGGTTCAGGAGGACGTCGTTTCCGGGGCCAGGTCCCCCATCGACCTGCCCAAGTCCAATGTCCTCGCCTTCGGCCTGGAGGGGGGCGCGGGCCTCGTCATCCGCCCTTCCGGCACCGAGCCCAAGGTCAAGGCCTATGTTACCGCCACCGGCGCCGATCCGGACGCAGCCGAGGCGATGGCCGAGCGGCTCCGGGAAGCGGCGGCCGCCCTGCTCAAGGCATAAGCTCCCGTATAGCAGAAGCGCGTGTGGCCGGAGGGCCATACGCGCTTCTATTGTTGGCGCCGGCCGATCGCGGACAGCGCCTGTATTCCCGGATCCCGTAAAAGCCCTTCCGGATATAGGCCGCTGTGGCCGGTTTCCCGTATAGCTGCGTCACGATTGGATGTCAGATCCCGTATGCTTAAGGGGCCTGTCCATGACAAATGGACAGGCACCCGCCTTGCACGATGCGGCGCTCTCTGGAGAGGGCAGGCGGTCACGGCCGCATATCGGCAGCCGCGGCAATGGCATCGGCGGCATCGGGGATGGCCTCGAGCACCGCCCGGATATCCTCATCCGCCGCGTGGCCGCTGTAGGTGCGGGTGGAGGTTTTTCCGTTTTTGAGCTGATAGGAAATCTCAAGCTCCCGCGGCACGCAATAGCATTCCGGCCCCCCGTTGTTTTCCTGCGCCAGGCTCTCCAGCCGGCCGACAGCGGACAGGCCTTCCGTGGAACTTACCTCAAATGTGATCCCCTTCCTATCGTCTGTGATCCTGCTGATATGCCGGCAGGTAACCGATGCCGACGCCATCGCGTCGGTCCTGGGGATGGGCGGGAAACGGAAGAACGCGAAATAGACGAGGACCCCCAGCGCAACCAGTCCGGACAGCATCACAGCCAAGCTGACGTAAAAGCCGGTGCCGGGACGACGTGCCGTCCCGCCGCCATCGGATGCGGCCCGACAGACCGCGCTCCCCTTCCCCTGACTCTCCTGTGGTGCCGCGGCGCCGCCGGCAACCGGCAGCAGGAACGGAAGAAACGACAAACGGATGATCTGCCGTCTGTTCATTGAGCACCCCTCCCAACACATCCGTCCGGCGCCGGCCTGGTTCCCGCATTCCCGGCGCAAGCCTTATGTGGATATAGTCCAGTATAAAGCGGTTTTGGGGCGGTGTCAATTCGTTTGACAACTCTATAACATTTTCGAAAAGTTCATTCGGATGGATACAAAGATAATGAATATTTATTCATATATGCGTGTATGCCATTTGTGCGGATCAACCAGTATTCACGTTTAACTCTTCTCTCTTTGGTCAGGATAACAAAATTTTCTCGATTCGAATAAATATGCGATGTATCCTCTTGCAAAATGGAAGCGGGGTGCGTATAATAAGGCCATAATGAAAAACGGACATGGCGACCCGCCTGTCCGGATACAGAGAAAGGGTGTTCGGACAATGAGCAACCAAATTAAAAAAGTGGTGCTGGCCTATTCCGGCGGCCTCGACACCTCCATCATTATTCCGTGGCTGAAGGAAAACTACGACAACTGCGAGGTCATCGCGGTCGCCGCCGACGTCGGCCAGGGCAAGGAACTTTCCGGTCTGGAGGAAAAGGCCAAGAAGACCGGCGCCTCCAAGCTCTACATCGAGGATCTGCGGAAGGTCTTCGTCGAGGACTACATATTCCCCACCGTCAAGGCGGGCGCGGTGTATGAGAACCAGTACCTGCTCGGCACCTCCTTTGCCCGGCCGATCATCGCGAAAAGGATCGTCGAGATCGCGCTGGCCGAGGGTGCCGATGCCATCTGCCACGGCTGCACCGGCAAGGGCAACGACCAGGTGCGGTTCGAGCTGGCGATCAAGGCCTTCGCGCCACAGATGAAGATCATCGCCCCCTGGCGGATCTGGGATCTCAAATCCCGGGAAGAGGAGATCGACTACGCCGAGGCCCACGGCATTCCCCTGAACATTACCAGGGAGACAAACTATTCCAAGGATAAGAACCTCTGGCATCTCTCCCACGAAGGGCTCGATCTCGAGGATCCCGCCAACGAGCCGGATTACGACGCCATCCTCGAAATGGGTGTGTCTCCGGAAAAGGCTCCCGACAAGCCCACCTATGTGACCATTTCCTTTGAAAAGGGAATCCCCACCGCGATAGACGGTGAGAAAATGGACGGGGTTGCCCTCGTCGAGAAGCTGAACCGGCTCGGCGGCGAGAACGGCATCGGCATCGTGGACATGGTGGAAAACCGGCTGGTCGGAATGAAGAGCCGGGGCGTGTATGAAACCCCCGGCGGCAGCATCCTCTACAAGGCACACGAGGCCCTCGAGACCCTCTGCCTCGACCGGGATACCCAGCACTACAAGCAGCAGATGGTCGCGGGCAAGTTCTCCGAGCTGGTCTATTACGGCCAGTGGTTCACCCCCCTGCGGGAAGCCTTGTCCGCGTTCGTGGATTCCACCCAGGAGCAGGTCACCGGCGATGTGAAGCTCAAGCTCTACAAGGGCAACATGATCCTCGCCTCCCTGACCTCTCCCTATTCCCTGTATGACGAGGAGATCGCCACCTTCGACGAGGACCATGTCTACGACCAGACCGACAGCCAGGGCTTCATCAACCTCTTCGGCCTGCCGATTAAGGTGCAGGCGATGAAAAAGCAAAAGCAGGGCTAAACAACTGCACGATTGACGGCTGCCGCGCCCGGGCCCTTCAGGGTCCGGGCGCGGTAGGCCCGTTCCGGCCGCCGATCCGGCGCCGTACCCGAAAAAGGAGGTCCCGCCATGAAGCTGTGGGCCGGCCGGTTCCAAAAGGACATCGACCAAAAAACCAACGATTTCAATTCCTCCATCTCCTTCGACTGCCGCATGGCCCGGGAGGATATCGCGGGGAGCCTGGCCCACGCCGCCATGCTCCAAAAACAGGGGATCCTCTCCCCTGAGGATGGGGAGAAGATCCGGGAGGGCCTGGCCGGGATCGCGGCCGATCTCGCCGCGGGCCGTCTCGCCATCGACCCGAACGCCGAGGATATCCACACCTTTGTGGAAGGGGAACTGACCGCGCGGATCGGGGACGCGGGTAAGCGCCTCCACACCGGCCGGAGCCGGAACGATCAGGTTGCCCTCGATCTGCGCCTGACCCTCAAAAACGCGGTACCCGGCCTGCAAAACCAGCTTCGGGAGCTGATCCGGGTGCTCTGCAATCAGGCGGAGGCCCACGCCGCCTCCATCATGCCGGGCTACACCCACCTCCAGCGGGCACAGCCCATCACCTTCGGGCATCATCTAATGGCGTATGCCGAGATGTTCCTGCGGGATCTCGATAGACTCTCCGATGCCCTGCGCCGTCTGGACCTTTCCCCGCTCGGCAGCGGCGCGCTGGCCGCCACCACCTATCCCCTCGATCGGCAGGCCGTGGCGGATACCCTCGGCATGGCCGGGATCACCCACAATTCCCTGGACGGGGTGTCCGACCGGGATTTCTGTGTCGAGCTGGCGGCCGCCCTGTCCCTCATCATGGTCCATCTCTCCCGGTTTTCGGAGGAAATCATCCTCTGGTGTTCCTGGGAATTCAAATTCATCGAGCTGGACGACGCGTTTTCCACCGGATCCTCCATCATGCCCCAGAAGAAAAACCCGGATATCGCCGAGCTGGTAAGGGGGAAATCCGGGCGGGTATTCGGGGATCTGATGGGGCTGCTGACCATGCTTAAAGGCCTTCCCCTCGCCTACAACAAGGATATGCAGGAGGATAAGGAGGCCATTTTCGACGCGCTCGACACCGTGGCCGGCTGCCTGACCCCGTTCATCCCCATGATCGGCACCATGCGGGTGCTGCCCGAGAATATGCGGAAGGCCGCGGCCGCCGGGTTCATCAACGCCACCGACTGCGCGGATTATCTGGTGGGGAAAGGGTTGCCCTTCCGGGACGCCTATAAGGCGACTGGCACCCTGGTGTCCCGCTGCATCGCCGAAGGGCTGACACTCGAGACCCTGCCCCTTGCTGCGTATCGGGAGGTCTGCCCCCTGTTTGACGAGGACGTGTTTGCTTTCATTTCCCTTGAGCGCTGTGCGGCGTCCCGCCGGGTGTACGGCGGGCCCGCGCCCGAAAACGTCCTCGCCCAGATCGCGCGGGTGCGAGATCTAAACCGGGCCCCATCGTGATTATAATAGGAACGTTACCAGCCCGGTTTTGCAATTCGAGCAAACGCTCGAATTGCCTGACCTTCTGGGGATATCCAGGCCGGGCCTCTACGTAATTATGGTAGGAACGCTGCCAGCCCGGTTTTGCAGTTCGGGCAAATCCCGAATTGCCTCACATGGATAAAAAATTCAGGACCGGTCCGACCCCCTCTGTACCATGATCTCGGTTCTGACCGGCCAGGGCAGCTCCACGCGGGTCAAAGATCGCCTCTGGCCCAGGCTCCTATACAGAAAGGACTGTTGCGTGATGATCCAAGCCGGTATCCTCGGCGCGACCGGTTATGCCGGCGTCGAGCTCGTACGTCTTCTCCTCGCCCATCCCGGGATCGAGGTCGCGGCAGTGGGGTCGGTTTCTTTTGAAGGGAAACCCCTCTCGTCGGTCTATCCCGCCCTGCGGGAGCTCTGCGACCTCCCCTGCGATTCGGCAAAGACCGTGCTGGCCCGGAGCGATCTGGTCTTCGCCGCCCTGCCCCACGGGCTGTCCCAGGAAACCGCCGCCGCCTGCGACGCGGCGGGCAAGGCGTTCATCGATCTCGGTGCGGATTTCCGGCTGGACGATCCGGAAACCTACAAAACCTGGTACGGCTGTGACGCGCTCTATCCCGCGCTGCATCAAAAGGCGGTCTACGGCCTGCCCGAGCTTTTCCGGGATGAAATCCGGAAAACCCGGATCATCGGCAACCCCGGCTGTTATCCGACCAGCGTCGCTCTCGGACTGGCCCCGGCCCTGCGGGGTGGGTTCGTCGAGACCGCCGGGATCGTGATCGATTCCAAATCCGGCACCACCGGCGCCGGGCGCGGCCTCTCCCAGACCACCCATTTCCCCGACTGCAACGAGGCCTTCTCGGCCTATAAGGTGGCGAGCCATCGCCATACCCCCGAAATCGAACAGACCCTCTCCAAAACCGCCGGACAGCCGGTGAGCGTGACCTTCGTCCCGCATCTCCTGCCGGTTAACCGGGGGATCCTTTCCACCATCTACGCCCGGATGAAACCCGGCGTCACCCTCGGGCAGGTGCGGGAGGCCTACGCCGCCGCCTACGCCGGGGAACGGTTCGTCCGCCTGCTGCCGGAGGGGGAAGGGGTCAATATCCGCAGCGTCCGCTGCTCCAACTACTGCGACATCCAGCTCTATGCCGACCCCCATACCGGCCTGCTGATCGTCACCTCGGTGATCGATAACATGGTTAAGGGTGCGGCAGGACAGGCCATCCAAAACGCCAACCTGCTCTTCGGCCTGCCGGAGGATACCGGCCTCGGCATGGCCCCTCTCTCTTTTTAAAAACGAACATCCTATTGCGGCAAGGAGGTTCCATCATGACGCGCGTTTACCGGGACCGGCCGGGCTTTGTCCGGCCCTATTGGATGTTGGCGGGCTTGTGCGGCTTCGGATGCCTTTTGTCGGCCCTTACCCTCTTCCCAGCCTCGTCCGGGCTGACGGCTGTGGTTGGTTCCCTGGCGCTTCTGGCGTCCGGGGCCTCGGCGGCCGCGATGCTCATGATCCTGCTCCGTTTCCGTCTTCTGCCCTTTGCCGTGATGCTGGTTCTCTTAACCGGAGCCAGCGTGGCGCTGGAGCTGATAAACGGCGTTCGGGTTCTGCCCGCTGATATTGTCCTGCAGCTAGTGTTTGGAATGGCTGCATATGGGCTCGGCCTTCTCCTCATCCGCCTTTTCAAGGGACGGGATCAGATCGCGGCGGTGGTTCTGGCCGCCCTTTATCCGTTTCTCAGCCTCTGTTCCCTCCGGTCGGTGCCGAACTATCTCATACTCTCGCGCCTCGGTCTCCTCGATATACTGCTGACCATCCTGCTGCCGGCGGTGTTGACGGCCGCCCTGGCGGCGGCCGGGTGGTTCGCGTTGGACCGCCTGCTCCGCTCCGATTTTGCCCATCTCACGCAACCATGCGCTGCTGGTGAGCCGAAAAAGGAGGAAACGTTATGAACCGGTCTTTTACCAAGGAATACTGGCTGCTGCTCGGAATTTGGGCGGGAGCCACCCTGCTCAAAGGCATGTCGGTCTTTATTGATGTGCGGATGCCCTTTTATCCCTGGTTCCGTTTTTCCGTGGTCTTCGGGGCGGTTGCTTTCGCATTGTTCCTGCTCATCGTGATCCGGTCCGGGCTGCGGCCCTGTCTGCTGGCTGTGGGACTGCATCTGCTGCTGAATGTCTTGGTGGAGCTTCTGCCGTGGCTTCTCCTTAACGGATCTCTGACCGGGATTGGGCGCTACCTGCTCAATGCTTTACTGCTTTACCTCATACCGGTGGCTCTGTACCTGGTCCTCTCCAAGCTGCTGCTCTGGTTCCTTCGGGGACGGGAATGGGCGGGGTTCCATCTGCTGGTCCTGCTGCGGCTTCTCGCCGGAATCGGATGGGTGATGTGGCAAAGCCGGATGAACCTCTACACCCTTTGGGATCTGGCTCTCGGGGCGGGGATCCCGGTCGCTGCGTTCTGGCTTTATACCCTTTTTCGAAGACGCAGGGCCTCCGGGCCGGCATCCGGCTCTTCTACCCCGGCCGTTTGGGCGGCAGAAGACACGAAACCCTGATCCGTCGCGGATTTCTCCCGGTGGAGGGGCCTATCCTATAAAAACGATTACCCGGCGGAGATGCGGCAGCCCCCGCAGCCGCCCGCCAGGGAAACACAGGAGCTGATACCCATGTCAACCTTCATTGAGGGCGGCGTTACCGCCGCCAGGGGTTTTTCCGCCGCGGGGATCCACTGCGGCATCCGGAAAAACCGGAGCAAAAAGGACCTGGCCCTGATTTTCTCCGACCGGCCAGCGGCAGCGGCGGCGGTGTATACCCGGAACTTGGTCAAGGGTGCTCCCCTGACCGTGACGAAACGGCATCTGGAAAACGGCACCGCCCGCGCCATCGTGTGCAACAGCGGGATCGCCAACACCTGCGCCGCCGACGGGATCGAGACCGCGGAAGAGATGTGCCGCCTGGCGGCGGAGGCCCTGGGGGTCGACGTCATGGACGTCCTGCCCGCCTCCACCGGCGTGATCGGTCCCTCCCTCCCGCTTGCCCCCATCGCGGCAGCCATGCCTGCTCTGGCCGCCGCACTGTCCGAAACCGGCAGCTCCGAAGCCGCTGAAGCGATCATGACGACCGATATCGTGAAAAAGGAGTTTGCCCTGACCTTCCGGGCGGGGGGCAAAACCTGCACCCTGGGCGGCATCGCCAAGGGCAGCGGCATGATAGCGCCCAACATGGCAACCATGCTCTGCTTCCTCACCACCGACGCCGCCGTCACTCCCACCCTGCTGCATGAAGCGCTGCTCGATGCGGTGGGGGATACCTTCAACATGCTGACCGTCGACGGGGACACCTCGACGAACGACACGGTTGCCCTGTTGGCCAACGGCGCGGCGGAGAATCCGCTGATCTCCTCCAAAGGGGAGGATTACGACGCCTTTTGCGGCGCGCTGCGGATGCTGTGTGCCGCGATCGTCCGGGCCCTGGCCGCCGACGGCGAGGGCGCGACCCGGTTGCTGGAAGTCCGGTTACGGGGTGGTGCGTCCCGGCATGACGCTCGCATGGCCGCCCGGGCGGTAGCGGGATCCTCCCTACTCAAGGCGGCGATCTTCGGGGCCGACGCCAACTGGGGCCGGGTACTCTGCGCCATCGGGTATTCCGGGGCGCAGGTGGACGTATCCGGCGTGGATGTCGCATTCGTCTCGAAAGCCGGACAGATCGAGGTCTGCAAAAACGGGGCTGGCATCCCCTTTGACGAGGATACCGCCAAAACCGTGCTGACCCAGCCCGAGGTGACGGTGGATATCCGCCTGCGGGACGGCGAGGCCGCGGCCACCGCGTGGGGCTGTGACCTGACCTACGACTATGTGAAGATCAACGGGGATTACCGCAGCTAGGAAGCGGGGGCCTTCGCCGGGAACGCCCGTTCCCAAAAGACCCGAGGCCCCGGGGCAAAGGCGCTCTCGCCCCGCGCTCCATATTTCTGATGCAAATGAGGGTTTACGCTATGAAGATTTCCACCGCCGACAGGGCGCAGGTTCTCACCCAGGCCCTGCCCTATATCAAGCAGTTCGCAGGAAAAACCGTCGTCATCAAATACGGCGGCAACGCCATGATCAGCGAAGAGCTTAAGGCTGCCGTCATGCAGGATGTCGTCCTGCTTTCCACCGTGGGCATCCGGGTGGTGCTCGTTCACGGCGGCGGCCCCGAAATCAGCGCCATGCTCAAAAAAATCGGGAAAGAATCCCGGTTTGTGGGCGGTCTGCGGTATACCGACAGGGAGACCATGGAGGTTGTCGAAATGGTTCTCGCCGGCAAGGTCAATAAAACCCTCGTTCAGCAGCTCGAGGCCCACGGCGGACGGGCGATCGGCCTGTGCGGCCTGGATGGCGGGATGATCAAGGCGGTCCGCCATCAGGGGGAGGATCTCGGGTTTGTCGGCGACGTTACCCACGTCAACGTCACCCTGATCCGCACCAGCCTGGACAGCGATACCATTCCGGTGGTGGCCACCATCGCCGCCGGGGAGGACGGCGAGACTTACAATATCAACGCCGACATCGCCGCCGCTCAGATCGCCGCCGCCCTCGGGGCGGAGAAGCTGGTGCTGATGACCGATGTGCGGGGCCTGCTGCGGGACAGGGACGATGAGGATTCCCTGATCTCGGTGGTACAGGTCAGCGAGGTGCCTCATCTCAAGCACCTCGGCATCATCTCCGGCGGCATGATCCCCAAAATCGACAGCTGTGTCGAGGCAGTCCGCCGGGGGGTGCGCCGTACCCACATCATCGACGGACGGATTCCCCATTCCATCCTCATTGAAATGCTGACCGACGAGGGCATCGGTACCATGTTCCTGTGATGCCCGGACGTCGGACAATATAAAGGAGTTGTGACACAGATGAATCCCATCGTTTCTGCCGGAGAAGGCGGCCTGATGCCGACCTACGGCCGGTTTCCCGTCGATCTGGATCACGGTGCCGGTGCCGTGGCCGTGGACACGCAAGGCAGGGAATACATCGATTTCGGCAGCGGCATCGGGGTCAACGCCTTGGGCTATTGTGAGCCGGGATGGGTAAAAGCGGTCTCGGAGCAGGCCGCCCGGCTCCAGCATGTCTCCAACCTGTACGACAATCCGGTCCAGACCGCCTTTGCCAGAGAGCTCTGCGCCGCCGCAGGGATGGCGCGGGTCTTTCTCTGCAATTCGGGGGCGGAGGCCAACGAGTGCGCGATCAAGCTGGCCCGCAAATACAGCTTTGATAAATATGGGGAGGGACGCAGCACCGTTTTGACCCTGCAAAATTCTTTCCACGGCCGGACGGTCACCACCCTAGCCGCCACTGGGCAGGACGGCTTCCATCAATACTTCTTTCCCTTCACCGAGGGGTTCCGCTACCTGCCCGCGAACGATTCCGCCTCGATGGAACAGGCGATAGACGGCACGGTCTGCGCCGTGATGCTCGAATGTGTACAAGGGGAGGGTGGTGTCCTGCCCCTGGATATCGCGTATCTGCGGAGGGTACGCGAGCTTTGCTCGGCCCGGGATATCCTGCTCATCATCGACGAGGTACAGACCGGCGCCGGGAGGACAGGCCGGTTCCTCGCCTGTGAACACGCGGGGATCCGGCCCGACGTCGTGACCATGGCGAAGGGTCTGGGCGGCGGCCTGCCCATCGGGGCCTGCCTGTGCACGGAGATGCTCGGCAGCGTGATGTCGTCCGGGACCCATGGCTCCACTTTCGGCGGGAACCCTGTGGCCTGTGCCGCCGGACGGTATATGCTTTCCCGCCTGACCGATCCCGCGCTGCTGCGGGAGGTGGAGGAAAAAGGCCGGGTCCTGCGGGAGAGGCTGGAAGGGATGCCTCATGTGACCGGGGTGCAGGGCCTCGGGATGATGCTCGGCGTGGAGCTGGACGGCGCCGACGCGATAGAGGTCGCCGCCCGCTGCGTTCAGAACGGGCTGCTCATCCTCACCGCCAAGGCCAAGCTCCGGCTTCTGCCGCCGCTGAATATCACGCGGGATGAAATGGACCGCGGCCTCAGCCGGCTGGCAGCCGTGCTGGCCGCCCTTTAAACGGGAGTATTTATATGAAATGCATGAAATTATGACCACCCAAGCCCTTGGGGCGGCAGCCTTTTTTTATCGTTGATTCAGGCAGCCGTGCCACCGCCGGCTTTCCTCTAAAGAAAGCCGGCAAACCACTGGGGGTCCAGGGGGCGATGCCCCCGGCACGTCTTTGCCTTCTTTCTTCGTGCGAAGAAAGAAGGTGGCCCGCAGGCCAGACCTGAAAAAGACGGGTATGGCGGGTTGTCCGCGCATAAAGAACGCAGTCCTTCTAAAAAGAACATCGAATGCGCGGCCACCTCCTTTTGTCCGAGCTTCAGCTCGTAGCGACAAAAGGATGCAAAAACGCCACCGGGGTACCCCCGGACCCCAAGGGATCCTGTCGGTTCTCTTTTTAGGAGAACCTCCCCGGCAGAATTAAAAAACCGACGATATACATTAGGAGGCCCGAGGCCCCCGGGAGTCTGGGTGCTCATAATTTCATGGGGTTATGACCGTCCGAGCCCCGTGGCTTGTGTAATTTTAGAAAAAACCGGCAGGAGCTTGACCGCCTCAATCAACAATATGGCATAGGGCCGGGGTCCCTAAGGCTTTAGCTGGTCACAGCCCGATGCGGCCATGCCTCCTCGCCATCGGATGCTGCGGACCCGGAAAGACCTGGATGTACCCAAAAGGGAACCCTGCGGTATTCCGCATCCTCTGTCAGCAATAGAAAGGAGCCTTTTCCATGAATCATCTTCTCAAGCTGCTGGATCTCTCGAAAGAGGAGATCCTGGGAATCCTCAATCTGGCCGATCAGCTTAAATATGAGCTGGGGCATGGGATCCGCCATCCCCTGCTGGCGGGCAAGACGCTGGGCATGATTTTCCAGAAAGCCTCTACCCGCACGCGGGTCTCTTTTGAAACCGGCATCTATCAACTGGGAGGGTATGGCCTGTTCCTCTCCTCCCACGACCTACAGATCGGGCGGGGGGAACCGGTGGAGGACACCGCCCGGGTGCTGTCCCGGTATCTGGACGGGATCATGATCCGTACCTTCGACCAGGAGGAAGTGGAAACCCTCGCCCGGGTGGGGAGCATCCCGGTCATCAACGGACTGACGGATTTCTGCCATCCCTGCCAGGTCCTGGCCGACTTGATGACGGTGCGGGAGCACAAAGGGATCCTGGAAGGGCTCAAGATGGCCTATATCGGGGACAGCAACAACATGGCGAATTCTTTGATCGTCGGCGGGCTCAAGACCGGCATGCGGGTGGCGGCCGCCTGTCCCGACGGATACCGTCCCGCCAAAGAGGTGCTGGATTTTGCCGCCGATTTCGGCGACGCCTTCACCCTGACCGGCGATTGCCTGGAGGCCGCTGCGGGCGCGGACGTGATCTTCACCGACGTGTGGGCCTCCATGGGCCAGGAAGGGGAGGCGGAGAAGCGCCGCGCCGCTTTCAAGGGCTATCAGGTCAACGGCGCGCTGTTAGCTGCCGCGAATCCGGGCTGTATGGTACAGCACTGTCTGCCTGCCCACCGGGGAGAGGAGATCACCGCCGAGGTGTTCGAGGCGCACGCACAGGAGATTTTCGATGAGGCGGAAAACCGTCTCCACGCGCAGAAGGCGGTCATGGTCACGCTGATGAAATAAGAGAGCGGGCCTCCCGTCACGGTGCCCGCCAGGCCGTATATCTGTCGGTTATGCTCTGCCGCGTCCCGGACGGGAAGTTGCGGAGAAAATGGAAAGGCCGCTGCAAGCACGATACTTGCGGCGGTTTTTCCAGTATTTGCAGAAAACGAACCGTCAAGTTTGCTTCTCCTTTTCCAACGCCGCGCCCCATTCTTGGGGAGACGCACAGCCGCGTTCCGGATGAGATTGAGGGAATTGCGTGCTGGAGTGCCCACCACCCCGGAAGAATGGGCGGGAGCCCATTCTTGGGGAGACGCACAGCCGCGTTCCGGATGAGATTGAGGGAATTGCGTGCTGGAGTGCCCACCACCCCGGAAGAATGGGCGGGAGCCCATTCTTGGGGAGACGCACAGCCGCGCTCCGGATGAGATTGAGGGAATTGCGTCTCCGGTTCTTGTATTTTGCATAGGGGGATAGTATAATGGGAAACGTATCCATAGGCATGCCTGAGAGGCTGCCTATGGGCGCGGAAAGGCAGGATGAGGATGAGCGAAACCACATTTGTCCCGGTGCTGCTGGGCAGCGATGTCAACGTTTACGGTATGGCCCGCTCCTTTCATGAGGCCTACGGCCTCCGGTCAGTAGCTGTGGCTAAAGGCCGTCTCGGCGCGACCTCTAACAGCTGCATCGTCACTGTGGCCGTCACCGAACCCCGACTGGAGGAAGACGAGGTGTTCGTCGACACCCTGATCCGCTTTGCCGGCCGGTATGATCGGGCAGTCCCCCTGTTGCTGGTCCCCTGCGGGGATAATTATATCAAGCTGCTCGCCCGCAACCAAGACCAGCTGCGCCCCTATTACCGCTTCGCGGTGAGCGGCGCCGATCTTCTCGAGCGCCTGAGTACTAAGGAGACCTTTTACGAGGTCTGTACCGAACACGGTTTCCTTTTCCCGAAAACCGATACCTGTACCCCTGAAACCTACAAAGGCTACCGCCCCCCCTTCGACTTTCCGGTGGTAATCAAGCCTTCCAACAGTGTGGCCTACTGGAATTGCCGTTTTCCCCATAAGAAAAAGGTGTTCGTCGCTTACAGTGAAGGGGAATTCGATGCCATCCTCACCGCGATCTATGGGTCGGATTATCAGGACCACCTGGTCATCCAGGAGTTCATTCCCGGAGATGACAGCCACATGCGGGTGATGAACCTCTACCGCGGCACCGACGGCAAGGTACGCCTGGCCGCCCTCGGACAAGCCCTTCTGGAGGAGCACTCCCCCGAGGGGATCGGCAGCTACGCTGCCATCCTCCCGATTACCGATGAGGACTTGACCCGGCGGATGATTGGGTTTCTCGACGCCATCGGTTACGTCGGCTTTGCCAATTTCGACATGAAATACGACGACCGGGACGGGCAGTACAAGCTGTTTGAGATGAATCCCCGCCAGGGCCGGAGCAGTTACTTTTCCACCGCCGCCGGGGGGAATCTGGCCCGTGTGCTGGCGGAGGATGTGATCTTCGGCCGGGATGCCGGCCTAACCGTCGCCGACCGCGAAGTGCTCTGGACCATCCTGCCCAACCGGATCATCTTCCGATACGTGGCGGATGAAACCCTCCGCGGTACCGCCCGCCGCCTCATCCGGGAAAAGAAAGTCTGCCGTTCCCTGGATTATCCTCCCGACCGGAGCTTCAAACGGCGATGGTATTTTTGTAAAAATCAAATGAGTTATTACAAAAAGTATAAAAAATACTTTGGAAATAAAGGACTGACCGGATGAAGAGCTTGGGTGTCATTGGCGGGTTAGGCCCCATGGCCTCCGCCTACTTTCTGGAACGGCTCATCGATATGACCGATGCCAAGACCGATCAGGATCACCTCGACGTGATCCTGTTCGACCGGCCCGCCGTGCCTGACCGGACGGCGTATCTTCTGGGAAAAGGGGAAAGCCCCCTGCCCCGGATGCAGGAAACCGCCCGTACCCTGGAATCCCTCGGTGCCTCTTGCGTCGCGATTCCCTGCGTCACCTCCCACGCACTGTATGGAGAGCTGGCCGCGGCCGTAGCGGTTCCGATCCTTCATATGGTGGAGGAAACCGCCGCCTATCTAAAAAGGGCCGGCATACACAAGGCGGGTATTCTCGCCACCGACGGTACCGTCCGTACCCGTCTGTTCCAGGACGCCCTCGCCCGCCACGGCATCACCTGGGCGGTGCCGGATGAAGCGGGCCAGCGCCGGGTCATGGAGCTGATCTACGGGCAGGTCAAGGCGGGATTGCCCGCCGATCCCGCCCTGTTCGAGGCGGCGGCGCAGCCGCTGCGGGAAGAGGGCTGCGGCTGTGTTATCCTCGGCTGTACCGAGCTGTCCCTGCTCAAGCGGGATCACGCCCTGGGGGACGGCGTTCTCGACACTCTCGAGGTCCTGGCTGCGGCCGCACTGCGGGACTGCGGCGCGCCCCGCAAGGCGGCTTTTGCCGATCTGCTCGCGCCGCGGCCGCCCCGGCGGGGCTAACCGCCGGTTGATTTTGCCTGAAAGGGGAGCTGCCCGATGTGCGGCTTTGCTGGTTTTTTAATGGAGGGGGAGCCGCCGGCCTATGACCCTCAGCGGATCATCCGGAAAATGGCGGACCGGATCCGCCACCGGGGGCCGGACCAGGACGATTATTACGTGGACGGCCGGGCGGCGCTCGGCTTCCGCCGCCTGTCCATCATCGATCTGGAGGGGGGCTCCCAGCCCATCCTCAACGAGGACGGCACCAAGGTGTTGGTCTTTAACGGGGAAATCTACAACTTCCAGGCCATACGGGACGAGTTGGTGGAAAAGGGCCATGTCTTCCGCACCAGAACCGACTCCGAAGTGCTGCTGCACGGATATGAGGAATACGGTCCCGCCCTGCTCGACCGCCTGCGGGGGATGTACGCCTTCGTCATTTGGGACAGCGCGGCCGGGCGTCTTTTCGGGGCTCGGGATATCTTCGGCATCAAGCCCTTTTATTATTACCACCGGGACGGGGCCTTCCTCTTCGGCTCCGAGATCAAATCCTTTCTCGAGCATCCGGACTTTAAAAAAGAGCTCAATGAGGAGCGGCTGCCCGACTACCTCTGCTACGAGTATATCCCCGACCGGGAAACCATGTTCCGGGATGTGTTCAAGCTGCAGAACGGGGAGTATTTTCTCTATGAGAACGGCCGCCTCTCCATTCACAAATATTTTGATGCGGTGGATGCCTTCCATGTGGACGAGGGACCGGTCCTGACGGAATGGGAGGACAAAATCGCTTCCGCCTTTACCGAATCGGTGGAGATGCACAAGATCAGCGACGTGGAGGTAGGCTGCTTCCTCTCAAGCGGCGTGGATTCCAGCTACGTCGTCCGCGAGGTCTCCAAGGTGACAAAGGATGTCAAGACCTTCTCGGTCGGATATGAGGAGGAACGGTACAGCGAACTGCCCTATGCCCAGGACTTTTCTCGGGTGATAGGGGTGGAGAATATCTCCAACAAGGTATCGGCGGACGAGTTTTTCGGCATGGCAGGGAAAATCCAGTATTATATGGACGAGCCCCTGCCCAATCCCTCGGAGATCCCGCTCTTTTTCCTAGCGCAAAACGCCGCGAAATACGTCAAGGTCGTGCTTTCAGGCGAGGGCGCGGACGAGCTCTTCGGCGGGTACCCGATGTATCTCGAGGGCGGGCATTTCGCCCGCTACACCCGTATCCCCCGGACGCTGCGCCGCGCGGCTGCAACCTTGGCGAAACGGCTGCCGGATTTCAAGGGAAAACGCTTTGTCATCCGGGGCGCTCTGGAGCCGTACCAGCGGTTCATGCGGGCGAATTACGTCTTTACCCGGGACGAGCGGAACCGATACCTGAAAAAACCGATCCCTGCGAAAGATCCGGTGGCGTTTGCCAAACCTCATTTCGACCGGGCGGCCCACCTCGACGAGCCCACCCGGCTGCAATATGTGGATATGCAGACCTGGATGCTCTATGATATCCTGCAAAAGGCTGACCGGATGAGCATGGCCAATTCCCTGGAGCTGCGGGTGCCTTTCCTGGACCGGAAGATGCTGGAGCTCGCCGCTACACTTCCCACCCGCTACCGGGTGGATGGGAACGTGACCAAGGTGGCCTTGCGGGGGGCGGCCCTGCGCCAGCTCCCCGAGCGAACGGCCAACAAAAAGAAGCTGGGGTTCCCGGTCCCCCTCAACGACTGGCTCCGGCAGGACACCTATTACAATATGGTGAGGACCGCGTTTACCGGCGACATCGCCGCCCGTTTCTTCGACCGGAGGGCGATTCTGAAGCTCCTGGACGACCACCGGGAGGGCGCTGCCCACAATATGAAAAAAATTTGGAGTATATACACCTTTATCCTGTGGTATGAGCAGTTCTTCGTGCTCAACTGAGGATCGTCGCCCCAGCCTGGCTCAGCCCCCGGAGATTCTGGTAAGGAATCTCCGGGGGTGTTTTTTGAGGACCTCTCAGCCGGATACAGGCGGCGGGCGCCCGCTGCGGCCCCTTCAAACACCTGACAGATCGTATGGGCGGAAAAAGGCCCGGGACGACATGCATCCCGGGCCTTAATTTCCCCGAAACAGTACCCACAGAAATTGTGAAAAATACACCCGCCATATATTCAAACAAATATAGATATATGTCTGACAAATATTGCGCCTCGCCGGGCGCCTTTCATCATATGGAACATCCCTTCGGCGAAACGCGCCGTATTAAGACGGGTAGGAGGGCGAAAAGGTGAGGGGGAAGAAAAGTGGAAAGATTAGGGTTGTTCGGCTTCGACGATTACCGTGTTCTCCACACCATCCTCCAGGATCCGGCTGATGACATAATTTCTAGAGCGTCCAGACGCATCGGCCGTTTCATCCAGCTTGACGGTAAGAGAATGCTTAATCCGGATCGAAAACGTGTCATACCCGTCGTCTCCCTTGAGATTTTGAGGCTTGGCCTCAATTCTGGTCTTCATGTAGCACCTCCTAGATCGGGCTATTCAGCCCCGACAATCACCGTGTTCTCCACACCATCCTCCAGGATTCGGCTGATGATATAATTTCTGGAGCGCCCGGACACATTGGCCATTTCGTTCAGCTTGACGGTGAGAGAATGCTTGATCCGGATTGAAAACGTGTCGTGTCCGTCGTCTCCCCTGAGAGTTTGAGGTTTGGCCTGGATTTTGGTTTTCATGGGACCACCTCCTGATATTTGGAGTATCTTCTGATAAGGTTTTCTGCGTGCGCTGTTCCAGAACAATACGACCCCCTCTTTTTCACATGCCCTCACATATAGTATAAATTGACAGAAATACATGTTATATGTTATATTTATTAACATAAGTTTTTTGGATAGGTCGACAACGCAAAAGTAAGGTTAGGAGATGGACGTATGTTGCTCGCGAACAATCTCAAATTTCTTCGTAAACGGCACGGATATACCCAGAGTCAAGTGGCTCTATTGCTTGAAATCAACCGCTCTACCTATGCGTATTACGAGCTGGGGAGGACCCGCCCCAAGATTGCCACCCTGCAGGCGCTCTCCTCCCTGTATGGCGTTAAAATCGATGATTTGCTGAACAAAGACCTCCATGAAAAAAATGTGTAAAATATTCGCATTTTTGCTCTCTGCATAGGGCCCGCCGCGGTGGTCATACTAATTCCGCCGGCCATTGCCGCGGGAAGGAACAGCGGAATATGAGCACGCTCATTCGTTTGGAAAATCTCCAAAAGGCGTATCCGACAAGCGCGGGGGCGATTTATGCGCTGCGGGACATCACGCTGCGCGTGGAAGAGGGGGAATTCCTGGCGGTTGTCGGCCAGTCGGGATCGGGGAAATCCACCCTGATGAATATTCTTGGCTGCCTTGACACGCCTACCTCCGGCCGGTATTGGCTCAGGGAGGAGGATGTCTCCCGTCTGAGCGATGATGAGCAGTCGGTTATCCGCGGCCGCACCATCGGGTTTGTTTTTCAAGGGTTCCATCTGATCCCCGGCCTCGATGCCCTGGAAAACGTGGAGCTCCCGCTGCTGTACCGGGGTATGGGCCGGGACGAACGCCGCCGCCTGGCTGCGGACAGCCTGAAGCAGGTGGGTCTCGGGAACCGCCTGCACCACCGTCCGGGGGAAATGTCAGGCGGTCAGCAGCAGCGCGTGGCCATCGCCCGCGCCATCGCAGCCAAACCGCCGATCATCCTGGCGGACGAGCCCACAGGCAACCTGGACAGCCGCTCCGGCCGGGAGGTGATGGCCCTGCTGCACGCCCTTCATCGGGAGGGGCATACGGTGATCCTGATCACCCATGACCCGGCGATCGCTTCGGAGGCGAACCGCCGGATCTGCATCCACGATGGGGAAATCGTCTCTGAAAAGACGGCGGGGTGGGTTGGAAGGGCATAGATCCGGCGCCGAACTGGATGGAAAGGCCTCTCCCGGTTTGTCGGATTTTCGGGCATCTGGAAGACTCCTGCCGAAAGCTCTTGCAATTTGCGGCAAAAACGTGTATGCTGACAAGGAGAGGCTGTCTCACTATTTGCCGACATATAGGAGGATGCATGATGCAGTATCGCCGACTTTTGCCGGGGATTCTCTCCGCGGCGCTGGCTTTGTCGCTGGCCGCCTGCGGCGGAGTCCCCCGTGACACCGGGCCCGTTTCCCAGGAGCCCCCTTCTTCCGCCGCCCCCAGCGCCTTTGAGGTTCTCAAGAGCGTGGATGGATCGATGGATTTGTCCAAGGGCATGGATCTGCAGATCGACGCTGTCATGAAACAGGCGATGACCGGCATGACGGTTGAAACCGGGCTCAAGGGCCGTTTTCTTATGGAGAACGAGACCAAGTACCGTATCGAATTCACCCAGACGGCGCTCGGCCAGGAAATCCCGATGTCGATTTACCGGGACGGGGCGTATACATACACCGACATGATGGGCATGAAGGTTAAGGCCCTCGCCGAGGACGATGAATCGCTTCCCACGGATCTGGAGCTCAAGGAAGAGTATTTTAAGTCCCTGGAGCTGACCGAAGCGGACGGCGTCCGCACCGTGACTGCCTCGCTGGATCCCGAGAAGGTAGAGGCCCTGTTTGGGGATCTGCTTGGTTCGGGTCTGCTCGATAGCCTCGGCGGTACAGAGGAAGAACCCGGTACCGGTACCGGCCCCGACATGCAGGTCAAAGCCGTTGACATGACCGCCAAGCTGGGGCAGGACGATCTCCTTCATGAGGTGACCGCTTCCATCTCCATTGCCGTTTCGGTGGAGGGGCCGTCGGCCGCGGATCCGGAATCGACGGTACTCACCGAGATGCAGTGTGATATATCGGTGACGGTGACGTTCAATAACCCGGGTGCGCCGGTAACGGTGACTCCGCCGGCGGATCTGGAGGAATACGAAGACTTTACGATGGACGAGGGCGATTTCGTTTGATCGCATCCCTTCCGCTATGTGAAACACCCGGCTAAACCTTTGAAGCAGCTGAAACGGCGCAAACCTGCTGGTTTGCGCCGTTTTTTATGGATGGATCGGAGAGGACGGGGGCGGCTGGAAAACGTTACAAGTCTGTATCCAAATATTACAGGCTTGTTCTTGCATTTCCACGGGCGGTTTTGTTATACTCAATAAAGGATTGCCGCATCGAACAGCATAGAGGAGTCGTTGGCCATGCCGGAGTATCGCCCCAAAAAGAAAAAAAAGAGCCGCGCCGGAAGCGTTGTGCTGACTCTGGTGGTTTTCGTACTGTTTTTGGCGATTTTTGGAGGCGTTTGCCTGTGGGCATTCATCGATAACCGGCTGCCCCCGGACAGCGTCTCTTCCGCCGCCTCGGGGGAAGACGCGTCGCCGTTCACGGCAGCAGATGTGCGGTGGCTGTTCGTCGCCGCGCAAGACGGGACCGAACCGCGGGGATTTGTCGCCGTCCGGGCGGATCCGGAGAATGGGCGGATCCACGCCGTTGCCGTCCCGCGGGAAACCGAAGTGGCCGACGGGACCACCCTCATCCGGCTGGATGAACTTTTTCGGAAAAGCGGCATGGCCGCGGCGCAGACGGCCGTCGGGAACCTGCTCGGGATCTCTTTTGGCCACTATATTTCCATGACCTATGCCAACGTCGAAAAGCTCCTGCAGTATTTTGATTCCAGCCTGCAGTTTACCCTGACAGAGGATCTCGATTGCCGGGACGGGGAGTATTTCATCAAAATGAGCAGCGGCCGCTATACCCTCACCCCCAAGCAGGCGGTGGATATCCTGCGGTATCCAAGCTGGCAGCACAAGGGTCTGCAGCAGCAGGCCGATATCCACGCTGAAATCCTGGCGGCGCTGGTCAACCAGTATATGACGGCGGAAAGGGAGAACAAGATAGAGACGGATTTCAGCAAGATTGCGGAACTTGCCAAAACCGATATCCGGATCTCCCATTTCACGGGATACCGTGAAAGCCTGCGGGCCCTGGCTAAGGCTAACGGCGGAGCTGTCTGCGTCCCGGTTTCCTTAGAGGGCCGGTATGTGGGCAGCGGCGAGGACAAACGCTTTGCAGCGGATGGAGCGGCGGAGCAGATGACCGGCCTGTTTGGCGAAACGCACTGAAAATCAGCGGATCTGCCCCGGGAATTTCGGCGGAGAAAATCGCCGGTTTCGGTATCCGCTGCCGCCGCTGTATGATACAATGGGAACAGACGGTTTGGAACCGGGGAAACGGGAAATGTTAGAGGATTGCAGGAGGATTCGGGTGTTGAAAAGGCTGCTGGCCGCTCTTTGCTGTGTCGCGTGTATAGCCCTGTCGGGCTGTTCGTTCATCTGGCCGAATACCGGTTCGTCCGGGACGAGTTCGGATTCTTTCCAGGTGTCGGCAGCCCAGCTGCGCGAATATCAGGACAAATGGTGTTACCAGCGCTTGGACGGACGGCTCCAAAAAGCCTATTCCGCCGTGTATGCGGCCGTAAAAAAGAGTTTCTCAAGCGACGAGACTGTAACCATCTCCGACACGGGCAAAGGGGAGAAGCGGGAATATCCGGGCGTGCAGGTTACGCTTCCCGAGCCTCTCCAGGGGGAGGCGGAGGCAAAAAAACTCTACGCGGCCTTTACAAGGGACAACCCGCAATTTTTCTATATCGGCAACATTTATGGATTTGATGGGCACCAGTCGGGTGGATCCAGCCGTTTCACCTCGTTCAAGCTGGTGTATACTATGAATGCGGCTGAGCGCAGGGAAGCCCGGGTCGCACTGGATGCGGTGGTCGATGACCTGATGGCGCTTCTGTCGGAAACCGCTACGGATTTTGAAAAGGAGTTGGCGCTGCACGACGCGCTGGCCGCCCGTTGTACCTATGACGGGACGGCGGCGGGGGCTGAGGCGCCGGCGGAAACCTATCCGCAGGCTTTTTCGGCCTATGGGGCCCTGGTGAAAGGCAAAGCGGTATGCGAAGGGTACGCCCGGGCGATGCAGCTTCTGCTGGATGAGGCGGAGATCCCGGCCACGGTTGTCACCGGCTTCGATGAAAACCGGCAGCCGCATATGTGGAACCTCGTGACCATCGACGGGCGGAATTACCACCTCGACGTCACCTGGGACGACAGCGGGGATCAGATCCGGCACACCTATTTCAATCTGACCAGCCGGGATATTCTCCAAACCCATTCCCTAGACGAAGAAAACCAGGGCATCGACACCTGCACCGCGACTGAGGCCAACTATTTTTACCGCACCGGCGCCTATTTCAACTCCTATCTGCTCGACGATATCGTGCGGGTTGTGGCCCGCCAGGTAAAGGCCGGCGCCGAGATCATCGAGCTGCGCTTCGCGCCCGACAAGCTGCAAAACGGCCTGTTGTTCATCCAGCAGGAGAGCTGGTTTTCCTCCACGGTTTCCCCCAAGCTGGAAGACGGGGCGATGTGGCCGTATGACTATGACGTCAATCAGACCTACAGCATCATCACTATCACGAAAAAACCGGAAGAATCTCTTGACTAGGGCCGTGGAGTATGCTATGATAAGGAGCGCCGCCGGGCCATGGGCGGCCTCGTCACGCGGGTGTAGTTCAGTGGTAGAACCCCAGCCTTCCAAGCTGGTCGTGTGGGTTCGATTCCCATCACCCGCTCCATGTCCTGCGGGACCGTGCGCCTGTAGCTCAGCTGGATAGAGCATCTGCCTTCTAAGCAGAGGGCCAGGGGTTCGAGTCCCTTCAGGCGCGCCATCTATGGTGGATATAGCTCAGTTGGCTAGAGCGCCAGATTGTGGCTCTGGAGGCCGTCGGTTCGAGCCCGATTATCCACCCCAAACATGAATAGGGACACGCGGGTTTCCCGGGTGTCCCTATTCTGTCCAAAAACGGACGGGTTCCTGCCTGTCATACTGGGATGTAGTCTAGTGGTAGGACAGCAGACTTTGACTCTGCTCGTGCTGGTTCGATTCCAGCCATCCCAGCCACACCCGCGGTGCGCAGCTTGCGCACCGCGGGTTATCTTTTACCCAAACGGGCGGCCCGCGTTTGAGCCGGCCTTTTGTCTCACCTTCACACACCCGAGGTGAACAAGCCGCCTGCCGCGGGTTTTCCAGCCAAGGGTGGTGAGAAGGTTACCGGCATTGGTTGTGGAAGGGGCCGAACCAGGGGATGAGGGTGATCCGGTCGCCTGCTATCTGCGGCGGAATGCTCGCCGTCATGATGCCGTTATAGCGGATGCACACCAAATTCCCCGGACGGAACCGGCAGGAATCCGGATAAACGACGCGCACCGTCTGATTGGTTTCGTGGTCGAGCACGAGCAGACGATCGCACTGGGAGTTCAAGACAGTCGCCCGCATGGTCAATGTTACCACCTCCCGTTATCTTGGTAGTATAAGATATGCGGAAGGAGGGGAACTTGACAGGTATAACAAAGGCCGCCCCGGCAAAGGGGCGGCGTGGTCAAAGGTCCTGCAGGTCGGCGGCGGTCAGGTCGTTTTCGAGATTGTCCCGGGCCAGGTCATTGTCGATGACAGGGTAGATTTCGGGGCGGATGGGTTTTTCCTCTTTCCCCGGCCTGCCATCCGGTTCGACCAGCGGGATTTCCACCTTTCTCTTGTCCATACGATCACCTCGGAGATAGTTTGCCCGTCCCTGCCGGCGATATCCGTCCGGGAGGCGGAATGGGAACGCCGCGAAGGTGTTTTTCCGCCGATGCCGTTGACGGCCCCCTTATCCGTCCCGGTTATGTCTGGGTTTCTCAGCCCTCTCCCTCCCCCGGAGTTCCCTGCCGTGAGGCGAAAACCGCGCAAGCCAGCCGCATGCCGTTGCGGAGCCCCTCCCGGTAGTTGGAAAATGCGGCCTCCTCGGTCAGGAGGTTCAGGCCGTCGACCAGCCGGAGCAGCCGCTTCTGATCCTCCGGGCACAGGCTTCGGCTGAGCTCAGCCCGCAGCTTCGATATCTCCGGAGACTCGGCGGGACAAACCACATGCGCATCCACGATTTCCTCAAAAACCGATTTCATATAAATCCCTCCTGTTATAGCTTACAGAAATAATATCACAGTATTATGCAAATGTAAAGCTGTAAGCTATAATTTACAAATCAACCGGAACTGTCTATGATGAATGGATAGGAGGGCTGGTTCATGAGGGAAGATTATAGGGCGATTATAAGGGATGTTAGAATTGCCCGGGGATTAAGCCAGAATAAGCTGGCGAAATTGGTCGGCATCTCTCAGCCTTTTATGCGTGAAATTGAATGTGGCCGCAAAAATCCATCGGTCGAGATGCTGTTCCGCATCTGCGACGTCCTCGGAATCCGGATCACTTTTGAAGTGGCGCCATAAGCGAAAGCCGGGTGGGAGCAAAGGGAGCTTCCGCTTGTTCGTCAGGGTCCGGGCCCCGGACTGACAGGCACACGCAAAGCCGCTGCGGCATACGATACCATAAGACGTTTTCCCCGCCCCAGCCGGAGTGGGGAACGCCGATCGGCGTTCCCGATCAAAAAATCGGATTTCCAGACGATACTATTCCCTATTCCGGAAAAACGTGCTATACTGTCAAGTATTGCAGCAAGAAAACATGCAATAAAAGAGGGATGACATGGATTTTCAGCGACTGGGCGAGAGGTTCGGCATCTCCGGACGTCTGGCGGCTTGGCAGGAGATCTGCGCCGGCAACATCAACCGCACCTATGAGGTATCCTTTGCGCCGCCGGAAGGCGGTTCGTGCGACAAATATATCTTTCAGCGGATCAACACCTATGTGTTTAAGAATCCGGAGGATGTCATGCACAACATCCTCAATGTCACCGAGCATATCAAGAAAAAGCTGTCCGAGGAGACCGGAGGCTATGAACGGCGTGTCCTCTCCTTCCTGACGGCGGAGGACGGACACCCCTATTTATACACAAACGATCGGGATTTCTGGCGGGTTTATCGGTTTGTCGACGATGCAAGGGCCTACGATATGATTGAAAAACCGGTCCATTTTTATGAGGCGGGCCGGGCGTTTGGGGAATTCCAGGGCTGGCTGTCCGATTTCCCCGTGGGGATTCTGGTGGAAACCATTCCGCATTTTCACGACACTGTCCGGAGAATGGCGGATTTCCGCCGTGCCGTCCGGGAAAACCAGGCCGGCCGCCGCGACGAAGCGGAAGACGAAATCGCCTTTATCCTCGACCGGGAGAACGAGGCCGGCACCATTGTGGAGCTGCTTGCCTCTGGGGACATCCCTTATCGGGTCACCCACAACGATACTAAAATCAACAACATTTTGTTCGATGCCGCGACCGATAAGGCGCTTTGTGTCATCGACCTGGATACCGTTATGCCGGGCACCTCGGTCTATGATTTCGGCGACGCTGTCCGTTCGGGTGCCTCGACGGCGAGAGAGGACGAGGAGGATTTATCCAAAGTCCATTTTGATCTCGGAATGTTTGAACGGTTCACCAAGGGTTTCCTAGAGGAAACCAGAGGGCTGCTCACGCCGGAGGAAATCCGGCTTCTTCCCCTCGGGGCCAAGATCATCACCCTGGAACTCGCCTCCCGGTTCCTGGCCGATTATCTGGATGGGGATGTGTATTTCAAAATCCATCGCCCCGATCACAATCTCGTGCGGGCGAGGAATCAGATCCGTCTGGTGCAGGAGATGGAGGAAACCTTCCCGGACATGGAGGAAATCGTCAGCCGGTATGGTGGGGTGCCGGTCCGCTGTGCGGCTGGAGAGGGACCCGAGTCCTGATACCCGCGCCCTCTGCCAGATAGGATGTACGGGGCGCTATGGACCGGATTCTCCGTTACCCAATAAAAACACGGGAAAAGCAACCGGAAAGCCGCGGTTTTCCGGTTGCTTTTTTGTCCGGTACGGGGCGGAACGGCGATATAATGAAAAAAGAGGGCGGCCCGATCCCGGGCAGCCCTCTTTCCGATGCAGGGGTTAACCCCGCGAGGAAATAGGCGGCAGGCAGCCCTGAACAGCCTGCAGGAACAGGCAATTGAAACGTTCGAGCTCATCGTAAACGATACCGTGCCCCGAATTTTCCAGGGTAATCAGGCGGGAACCGCGGATTCCTTGATGCTGCAGCCTTGCCAGATCGCTGGAGACCACGACATCCTTGTCCCCGTGGAAAATGACGGTGGGGACATGGACGCAGGCGAGGTCGGCCCGCCCGTCCTCATCCCGCAGGGACAGTGCGGCCCGGACGGTGCCGACACCCGAGGCGGACAGGGCCAAATCCTCGAACCAATTTTTCGCGGCCTCGGATTGAGGGCTGGCAAACAGCTGTTGGTGGGCAAAATCATGAGCCAGCTGGGCTCGGTCGGTGGAAGCCTGATGGATGAGGGCGTTGACCGCTTCGCGGGTCAGGCCATAGGGATAATCGGGCCGCTGCGTCCAGGAGGGGGCGGCCGCGGCGAGCAGGATCAGTTTTTTCACGCCCTGGCCCCGGAACAGCCGCATATATCGCAGCGCAATCGCCCCGCCCATCGAAAAACCGACCAGGGTGAAGCAGCGCAGGCCAAGGCAGAGGACGACACTGTGCAGGTCGGTGGCCATCTGATTGAAGGAGTATACGCGGTCTGGGGTATCCGAGGCTCCAAAGCCCCGGAGATCCAGTGCGACCACCCGGTAGCCGCATTTGAGCAGCCGCCCGATCTGGTATTCGTACATCTTATGGGAAAGGGGCCAGCCGTGGAGCAGGACCACGGCTTCCTTCCCGCAGGGATTGAAGTCATATACCGCCAGCCGGGTGCCGTCGGTCGCTTCTATGATTTTCAACGCTCATCGCCTCCGTAAATGCGTTCGTGTATGTTCGGAAAAGGGGGACCGCTTTCGTTCCAGGCACGGCCGCGGATGTCCCGGCGGTGTGTCCTGGGGCGCCACATTTTCAATATATGGCAATTGCCCCTGGATGTGCCTGTACCGAACGGCCGGGCGCCTTTTTTATATGCGGCGCTGACAGGCGAAAAGAGGCCCCTTTCCTCTACACGAGCTGTTTCAGTCCGCACACCGCTCTGACGGGGAATACCAGGGGAAAAGCCGGGCGGGCGGCGTATGGTCAGGCCCCGGCAACAACCGGGCGGAATACCAAAGGGCTTGACATCTGCTGTTCACAGACGTCAAGCCCTTCAGCGTTGCGTTGATATGGTGTTGTTATCGCTGTCGATCCCTGGCTTTCCGGAACGCAATGTGTCGGCGAAGAAAACAGCACAAGGCGTGGATGTTGTTTGTCTCCCGCTTGTGTCAAACACGTCCCGGCCTTTGGCTACGCTTCCACGGTCAGGGTGCTGCCGCGGGGAGAGCGGCGCACGAGGATCTTTTTGTCGATCCGCTCCTTGAGCTCATCCACATGGGAGATGATCCCGATCAAGCGGTCGGCCCCGGCCAGGGTTTGCAGGGTCTTCACGGCGGTGTCCAGGCTCTCCGCATCCAGGCTGCCGAAGCCCTCATCCACGAACAGGGTTTCCACCACCACTCCGCCGCTGCGGCGCTGCACCACGTCGGATAAGCCCAGCGCCAGTGCCAGGGAGGCGATGAAGCCCTCCCCACCCGACAGGGTGCTGACGTGCCGTTCCTTGCCGGTGTGCCCGTCAATAACACCCAGCTCCAGCCCGCGGTCGTTCAGTCGCTCCGCATCCTCGTGGCGGACCAGGCGGTACCGGTTGTTGGTCATCCCGGCCAGACGGCGGTTGGCCTCCCCCAGGATTTCATCGAAATAAACGGCCTGCACGGCGGTCTCGAAGGCGATCCGTTTTTTGCCCGCCAGCCGGCCGTTCGCCACGTCCGCAAGTTCCCGCAGGGAGAGGTATTCCTTCTCGAGAGCCTCATGCTCCCGCAGCTTTTCCCGCAGCTCTGCCAAAATACGGCGGTTTTGATCCAGGCGGGAGGACAGGCTGCTGCCCTGTTCCCGCCGTTCCTCAATACCGGCCGCCAGCGTCGCCTGCCGCTCCTTCAGGGCTTCCATCTCCGCGGCGGTATCGGAGGCTCCGGCTGTTTCGGCCGTTAGGCGGTTGACATCCGCCTCCGCGGCATGAAGGGCGGCGGCATATTCCTCCAAGCGTCTTTGCCTGGCCTGCTGCTCACCCGGAGGGAGAAGGGCGGCCTGCATCGCGGCATCGTCGGTGAAATGCCGCTCCGACAAGGCCGTGAGATAGGCGGTCTCCCGCCCGGCTGCAGAAGCGGCCAAGATTTCCACAGCGGATCGGGCCTCATCCCGGGCGGTGAGAAACCGTTCCCGCCGCAGCGTCAATTCGTCCCTCCGGCGGGAGACCGCGTCGAGCTCGTCCGTCAAACGGCGGATATCCGCCCGGATAGCGGCATCTTCCTGCCGCAGGGCGCCGATCGTGGGCAGACTGGGCGGGATATCCGCCAGACAAGCCGCCTCGCCCGCTTTCGCGGCGGCCTGGACGGAGAGGAGCTCCCGCTCCCGTTCCTCGCGGGCTTTCTCCGCCAGCGTGTGCGCCTCCCGCCGGGCGGTCCATTCCTCGATCATGGAAGGCAGGGCCTCCCTCTCGGCAAGGGCCTGCTCGTCCCGGGCGACTGCCTCTGTCAGAGCCCGGATCCGGACACGGTTTTCCTCCAGGGCGGTGTCCAGGACGGTACCGGTGTTCGCCGGATCGGGGTCAAAACCCGCCGTCGTCATCCGGGCAGCGAAGGCCCGCCGTTTTTCCTCCCATACCGCGCTCATCCGGCCGGCCTCTTCGCTGAGCCGCCGGCACCGGGCTTCGAGTGCGTCGCGTTTTTCCTTGGCGGCCTCCAGCGCCGCTTCGCCGGGAGCCTCCTTTGGCAGCGCGGCTGGGGAGGGATGATGCGGCGAGCCACAGACCGGGCAGGGGGTCCCATCCCGCAGAGAGGCGGCGAAGATCCCCGCTTGGGCGGCAAAATAGAGCCGGTCAAGCCGCAGGGCCTCCGCTGCGGCGTTTTCGTATACGGACTGTGCCGCTTCCCATTGTTCCCGCAGCCGGACGTGTGCGGCGGTTTCCGCCGTGAGGGCGGCGGCCGCTTTCTTCAAATCCTCGTACTCGGCTTGAAGCCGGAGTGCCTTCTCATGCGCGGCCCGGTCCCGCTGAAGCTGAAGAGGCGCGGCATCCAGTGCCCGGTACGTCTCCTGCATCTGCCGCAGCATCCTGTCGATTTCAGTTTCCTGCATGCCGGCTTCTTTCCGGTCCTGGCGGAGCGCCTCAAGAGCCGCTTCCACCCGTCCGGCGTCCTGCCGGTGGGCTTCGAGGCGCTCATATACCGGCAATAGCCCCGACAAGCGCGCGGCCTGTGCTTCTCTTTCCCGCAAGCGGGCTGTTTTTTTGGGGATTTCTTCGAGCTGAGGCGCCAGCGCCTGCAGATCCGCCTCTGCCTGTGCATAGTCCTGATCCGCCCGCCCGGCGTCTCGTTCCTTTTCCCGATATGCCCGGTTTGCCGTCTGCCAGAGAGCCCGCGGCTCGGCCAGTTCGGCCGCCATGGCGGCATCATGCAAGCTTCCGCGAAGCGCCTCCATCTCCGCCGCGTCCTCCCGCATGAGGGCCAAGTCCTGTTCCCTGGCGGCGAGGAGCCTTCTTTTTTCTTCCATTTCCCGGGCGCGGCCGAGAGCGTCCGCCGTCCGCCGCTGTTCCTCGTCCAGTTGGCGGAGCTCCCGCTCCTGTTCCGCCAGACAGGCGGCATCCATCCGGTTTTGCCGTTCCAGCAGGGCACACAGATCCCACGCTGCGTAGAATCCGTCCTCGTGGGCAGCGGCCTCTCTTGCCTCCGCGAGGGGGGAGCCTTCCTCCGCGAGGATACGGCGGCAATTGTCTCCCACATGGGTACGGGCGGCGAGAACCTCGCCGCCCTTCTGCCGGGCCAGTTCGAGCAGCTCGAGCTGGAAGCGCTGGAGGATCCCGGTGCCGAAAATCCGCCGGAGGATCTCCCCTCTCGATTTGCTGTCGGCCAGCAGCAGACGGAGGAATTCCCCCTGCGCGAGCATACAGAGCTGTTTGAATTGGGTGTAATCGAACCGCAGCAGGGCGGTGATTTCGGCGGTGACCTCTGTGGTCTTGGATACGGTCCGCCCGTCCGGCAGGAAGAGCTCCGCCTCCGCCGCCTGATGGATCAGCCCTTCCCCCCGTTTTTTGGGACGGCTCTGTTCGGGCCGGCGGGTAACGGTATAGACCTCCCCCCTGTGGGAGAAGGTGAGCGTGACCTCCGTGCGGGTTTCCGGCGGGGCGAAATCGCTGCGCAGGCCGCCGTTTTTGCGGTTTTCCCCGCTGGTTTCCCCAAACAGCGCATAGGAAATGCCGTCGAACAGGGTGGTTTTGCCCGCTCCCGTGTCCCCGGTGATGAGAAACAGGCCGGAAGGGCCGAGCGATGCAAAGTCGACCGCGCAGAGGCCCGCGTAAGGACCGAACGCGGACAGTTCCAGCCGCAGCGGCTTCATCGTTTCCGTCCCCTTTCATTTATGAATACACGGCAGCCCTTGCCGTGTTTGTACCCGAAATCAATTCTTCTTGACTGTCTCCGTTTTTACGGTATACTGAATGTATTATATACCATTCTATGCGAGCTGGCCGTTCTGTAAAAGGCCGGCGGGGCGTGTCAGGGGTGTATGCGAGGGATCGGTTTCGGAATTTTGGCAGGAGTGAGGAGGAACGGCATGAAAGCGGCGCTTTCTTTCCATCCCATCGCCGGGGATTACGACTTTATCGGCGAATTCCGGGAAGGGCGGGCATTGGTGCGGAACAATATCGCGGAATTCCGGGTGGGATACATAGACAAGGAGGGCAGGGTGGCCGTCCCGCTGGAATATATCGGCCGTTTTGAGCGGGAGGCGGGGCACCCCGTCTTTGTGCACTTCCCCTTTTTCAGCGATGGTCTCGCGGTGCTGATGCGGAAGGACGGCCGGTTCGGCGCCGTCGATCCCTCCGGCGGCATGGCCGTGCCGTTTATATACGACTCCCTGACGTATTTCTACGGAGGGTTGGTGGAGGCCCGGAAAGATGGAAAGTGGGGCTTTCTCGACAAAGAGGGGCACGCGGCCATTCCGTTGCTGTATGACCGGGTCGGCACCTTTTCCGAAGGGCTGGCGGCAGCCGAAAAAAACGGGAAATGGGGGTTTCTCGATCCGGAGGGCCATATCGTCCTCCCGTTTGAGTACGATTCCACAGTGGGAGAAGGATTCTCCGACGGACTCGTACCGGTCAGGCAAAACGGCAGGGAAGGGTATATGGATAAAACCCGACGCATGGCGATTTTACTGGATACCGGATATGCGGCTGTGTGCGGTTTTCACAGCGGATTTGCCCTCGTGGCGGCGGATCCCGCTTCCAGCCGGAAAGCCGGAAACGGGGCCGCCGCGAATCCGGCGCGGAAACCGCCGCTTTACGGGGCGATCGACCGGGCGGGACGGATTGTGGTTCCGGCGGAATACGCCTCCGTGCGGATCCTGGACGGAGGGTTTGTCACCACGGGGCTGGACGGCCGAAAACGCTTTCTCGATCCGGACGGCCGGACGGTCCTGGCGGCGGATTTTGAAGAGATGGGCGACTTTTCCGAAGGGCTGGCGGCGATCAAGCAGGATGGGGCGTACGGATACGCCGACAAAACAGGACAGGTGGTCATTCCCTGCGCGTACAGCGCTGCCGGCGGCTTCCATGAGGGCTATGCCGCCGTCCGGAAGGACGGCCGATACGGATATATCGATCGGACCGGGGCGACTGTCGTACCGTTCATATACGATACAGCGGCCCGCTTTTGCGACGGCGCCGCCGCCGTCCGGAAGGACGGCGGCTGGGGAATATGGCAAATCGAAACGCGGGGCGGCTGAGGCGCGGCCCTCTCATCCGCCCAGGATACCCAGCACGGCCATCATCCAGAATCCGATGAGAAAGCCGTAGGTCGCGCCGTGGCCATGGCCGCCCGCCTGGGATTCCGGGATGAGCTCCTCGACGACGATGAAGATCATAGCGCCTGCCGCGACGCTCAGGAGCACCGGCATCACCACCCCGCCAAGGGTGTTCAGTGCCGAGGCCAGCGCGACGCCGAGCAGGGCGGATACCGGCTCGGCCAGGCTGGCCCAGAAGCCCCACCACGCACAACGCTTCTTCGTCGAGCCGCTCTGGCGCAGGGGGAGGACGACCGCCATCCCCTCCGGAAAATTCTGCAGCGCCAGCCCCAGGCCGAACACGATGGCGGCCGTCCAGGTCATGCCCGCGTCCGCCATGGCCGCGGCGATGACCACGCCGAGGGCGAGCCCTTCGGGGATGTTGTGCAGCGCCACGGCCAGCACCAGGAGCATGGGGCGGGACAGATGGCTCGGACTTCCCTCCGGCGACTCTTCGTCCATATGCTGGTGTGGGACCAGCTTGTCCAGGCCCAGCATCCCGGCGCAGCCGAGAAGAAAACCGAGGGTGACGACCAGGGTTCCCTTGAAATCGTGCCCGGCGTCGCTGAAGGCGGGTACGATCAGGGACCAAACCGACGCGGCGATCATAATCCCCGCCGCAAACCCCAATAAAGCGCCCTGGCGCTTTGCCGAGCCCAGTCCGATCCGGGCCGCCATCAGCGATCCCCCGAAGGTCGCGGCCCAGGGCAGCAGCATCAGGACGGCGAATAAATCCCAGCGCATCTGCGTGTCTCCTTTGCTGTTATTTGGACCGGGACGCCGCCATCGCGGCGATGGCATCCCACGCCGCCTGCGTGTCCCGATAGCCCAGATCGCGCACCCGGTCGAGCACGGCCCGATCCTTTTCGAACCGGCCGATTAAAAGCGGCTCGGACGGGGCGATCACCAGGGCCCGCCCCTCCTGCTCCAGGGTTTTCAGGTAGGCCCTGGTGCCGTTATACATCTCATGGCGGCGGTCGAGGGTGTCGATCATATGGGGATATTCCCGCAGCTTGCGGCGGTAGAGATGGCGGAATTTCTCCGGCCCTTTGATATACGTGCGGTCCCGGGTGAGCACGACGATTACCTTGTCGCAGCCGTCCTCCAGCGCGCGGCGGACGGGGATGGGATCGGCGGTCCCCCCGTCGAGATACAGCCCGCCCTGAAACCGGACCATAGGGGAAAAGAGAGGGATGGCGGCGGACGCGCGCAGCACCTTGCATTCGCTGCCGATATCGGGCTGCTTGCCGAAGTAGACGGGTTTGCCGGTGCGCACATCGGTCACCCCCGCCACAAATTCGCAAGGGGAAGCGAGGAACGCCTTGTAATCGAAGGGATCCAGGTGCTTGGGCACGATATCGAAGATGAAATCCATCCCGAACACGGATCCGGTTTTGAGAAAATTCTGCAGGCTGATATACCGTTTATCCTCGAGATAATTCACGTCCACACGGTAGGAACGGCCTTTCTGCCCGGACACATAGCTGATGCCGTTGCCAGCCCCGGCCGACACGCCAATCACGTAATCCGCCAGGAAATTCCTGTCCATCAAGCAGTCGAGCACCCCGACGGTGTACAGGCCGCGCATGCCGCCGCCTTCGAGCACCAATCCGATTTTCAAAGCCGATCATCCTTTCATTTTGTGGCGTGTGTCTTCGTTAGTATGGCGGGATCCGGTCCGCCTATGAGGGACTTCGCGGCTTTTTCACCATGAGCTGATCCACCGGTCCGCCTGTTCCGCCGCCTTCTGCGGCGTCAGCAAGGAGGTGTCCAGCAGACGCATGGGCGGAACAGACGTATCCGCATGGCCCACGAGCCAGTCGTTGAAATCGAGGGAGCCCCGGATCCAGTTTTCGTCGTCGATAAGCCGGCCCTGCCGCAGGCGGGCGGTGAGAATCTCCGGACGGGCGACGAGGGCAATCGTGCGGATCTCGGTGAAAAGCCGCCTCGCGTCGCAGGCCTCAAACTGGCCGGGCGTAGCGCAGCCGCATAAAACGACAGGGTGTCCCGCGTCGGATATCGCGGCGCAGAGAGTCATCCAGGTCTCCCGATAGCGGCGATACCCATCTTCAGGCGTGTTGTAAATCTCATCCCACAACAAGTCGCTGTCCAGGACGATATACCCCGATTGGATTTTCGCCATCTCCCGGCAGAGGGCGGATTTTCCGACGCCGCTCGCGCCTGTGACGATATACAGGGGGCAATTGGATCCGTTCGGCATGCCGTTCCCTCCTCCCATGATGGACAAGCCCAGTATACCACAATCTGGAATGCCGGGCAATGGCCACCGTCGGAATCAGCAGCGCCCCGGATTCACTGGGACGCTGCTTAGCGGGACAAAACGCCGCTGTCCAAAGCCCGCCTTTTCAGGAAGAATACAATGCCCGACGACGGAAAACGGCCGTTCGGCCCACGTTGGCAGGCAGCGCATACCGGGTTCCATAATTTCAGGCAAAAGAGTGGCCGGATAAGGTGCCGCAGCTTAGGACAACGGCGATCCGTAAAAGAAAGAGCCCCCTATGCGGGGGCTCTTTCTTTACATCGCCTTGTAGGCGTCGATCTTACCCTGGAGAAGGTTTTTGGTCCCGTCCAAAAGAATGGGCGATAATCTCTGGAAAGCCTCCTCGACCATCTGTGCCGGAATATCGCGGGCGGCCCATTCCTCGACCGGGTTCTTTTCGAACCAGACCAAGGGGTAGATGTTCTCCCCCAGGATCACGGCGTCGGGATTGCCGAAATGCGCGTTGATCCGGGTCAGGTCGAAGGAATAGATGATGTCGATCTCTTCCTGGGTGAAGGGCGCGTATTCCGGAATCGTAAAATTGGCTTGGGTGAAAGTTTCCTTAGAAATGTTGAATTCCCGGATAAAATCCACAGGCGTTCGAGGGGGATGGTTCACCTCGTCGTCTGCCTGCCACTGGCTGTTGGCTTTATTACTCCAGGCGACATAGTCGTCATGATCCACCAGGTCGCTGAATATCCCCGATATAGTAAACTCCGGAAGATAGAGGCTCATATACGAAGAAGGCCCTCCGCCATACCCATCCCCGGAGGAATCGGTGGTTTTGCTTTCGGCCGGCACCGTCGTCGCGGCCGACGCGGACGCCGTGGTGACCGGCTCAGTGGAACGGGGTGCCGTGCCGGCGGCTGAGGGGATTTGAGAGCTGTCCGGGGCAGGCGCCACCGGCCCGCCGCAGGCGGTCAGGGCCAGCAGAGCGGCGAGGGATACGGCCGCGGCCGTGATCCAGCGTTTCATCGTCGTCATCCTTTCTGTTATAAAGAGCGGCTAACATATCCTCATTCCCCACTGGCCCCATTTCCCCGCTGAACTACATCGCCTTGTAGGCGTCGATCTTGCCCTGGAGAAGGTTTTTGGTCCCGTCCGAAAGATCGGGCGCAAATTTCTGGAAGGCCTGCTCGACCATCTGTACCGGAATATCGCGGGCGGCCCATTCCTCGACCGGGTTCTTTTCGAACCAGACCATGGGATAGATGTTCTCCCCCAGGATCACGGCGTCGGGATTACCGAAATGCGCGTTGATCCGGGTTAGGTCGAAGGAATAGATGATGTCGATCTCTTCCTGGGTGAAAACCGCATATTTTGGAACAGAAAAGTTTGCCTGTGTGAAGGCTTCCTTGGAGATGTTGAATTCCTGGACAAATCCTACGGGGGAAAGAGTGAGATAGGTTTCATGGTTGCCTCTACCCAACTTGTCGACGATTCCGGTGGCCCACGCGACAAACATATCGGTATCTACCAAATCGGAAATCTGCGAAGGAGTTTTGAAATCATTGATATAGAACATGTCATACGAGGAGGCTTCCCCTCCGATCCCGACGGCGGTGGCCTCGGTCGGTGCTGCAGTACCTGATGTACCTTCCTTGCTCGATATACTCGAAATAGTAGAGGTGGCTGTGGTTCCCGAGGGGTCTGACGCCGAGGCTTGGGAGCTGTCCGGGGCAGGCGCCACCGGCCCGCCGCAGGCGGTCAGGGCCAGCAGGGCGGCGAGGGATACGGTCGCGGCCGTGATCCAGCGTTTCATCGTCGTCATCCTTTCTGTTATAAAGAGCGGCTAACACATCCTCATTCCCCACTGGCCCCATTTCCCCGCTGAACTACATCGCCTTGTAGGCGTCGATCTTGCCCTGGAGAAGGTTTTTGGTCCCATCCAAAAGAATGGGCGATAATCTCTGGAAAGCCTCCTCGACCATCTGTGCCGGAATATCGCGGGCGGCCCATTCCTCGACCGGGTTCTTTTCGAACCAGACCAAGGGGTAGATGTCTTCCCCCAGGATCACGGCGTCGGGATTGCCGAAATGTGCGTTGATCCGGGTTAGGTCGAAGGAATAGATGATGTCGATCTCTTCCTGAGTGAAGGGCGCGTATTCCGGAATCGTAAAATTGGCTTGGGTGAAGGCCTCTTTGGAGATGTTGAACTTCTGGACAAATCCTACGGGAGAGAGGGTAAGATAGGTCTCCTGATTGTCTCTCCCCAATTGGTCGACGATTCCGGTGGCCCACGTGACAAACGTGTCGGTATCTACTAGGTCGGAAACCTGAGAAGGGGTTATGAATATGTCTATATAGAATGCCTCGTAGGGAGAGGAATCTCCACCATACCCTTCCCCGGAGGAATCGGTGGGGTTACTTTCGGTCGTCGCGGACGCCGTGGTGGCCGGCTCAGTGGAACGGGGTGCCGTGCCGGCGGCTGAGGGGATTTGAGAGCTGTCCGGGGCAGGCGCCACCGGCCCGCCGCAGGCGGTCAGGGCCAGCAGGGCGGCGAGGGATACGGCCGCGGCCGTGATCCAGCGTTTCATCGTCGTCATCCTTTCTGTCATAACATGATGGAAACGAACCTGTAGATGATTTTGTTTTGACTGGCTATTCCCAGTCTATTCCCGCGATCCGGTTGTGTCAATCTGGGAACCACAAAGCGGTCTCAAGGCACGGAGGAGGTTTTGCCGCGGAAGGTGACCCGTGGCTCGAAAAAGCGCTGGGGATTAATGGTATTGTCGCTGCTTTTTCTGCCCCACGTGTGAGAATCGTCGATCATCAGGATATGTAGGTGTGGACCGGTGGATTTGCCGCCTGTGTTCCCCACATAGCCGATCAAATCCCCTGTGTCGACATAATCGCCGACGCTCAAAGCGGACGCATCTTTCATATGCATGAAGCCTACTCGGAGCTTTTTACCAGTATAAGGATCCTTGTTGTTGGTTTCCACCAGAAGATAGTGGCCTGCACTGGCAGCATCATACGTTTTATACACCACTCTACCGTCCGTGGGACTATAGATGGGGATACCGTTAATACCACCGGGAACCCCGTCGGTAATGTCGATCCCATTGTGGTCCGGCCGGTCTGAGCGTTTGTAACCCGAGGAGATATAGTTATACTGGCTCGCGTTCGTGAACATATACGACCAGCCCATGGCGGAGTAGGGATCCGTCTCCGATACGCAGAGCTTATAGGGATAGCTCGGGTTATATCCCCTGAACGCGGACACGGAGATGTAATAGTTCCGGTTGGGGATGGCGGTGAAGGAGACATATTCATCCCCCGACCCTATGCCCTCCGCCACCCAGTTGTTCGACTGGTCGTAGATGCGGATATCGTAATCCACTCCCGGAGGCACCGCCAGCTGGACCGTATACCCTCTCGCGTCGGAGAGGTTGGATGCCTCGATCTTGAAACAGTCAGTATCATAGAAGGTGGCCAGATACCCTTTCATGCACTCGTCGGGGCGGATGATATCCGCGTTGCCGTAATTGCTGTTGGGTTCGCTCTCGTAGACGACCGGCATGAGGCCGGCGCTTCGCGTACGCGGTTTTTCCTCCTCCGGCTCGTACAGGATTTCCTCCCCGCCGATCATCAGGGTGCCGTCCTCCATGGGTCGGAGCACCCCGCTGAAGGCGCGGCTGCCTTGCCCGTCGCTGATCAGCACATACAAGCTGTAGCACAGCCCCCTCTGGAGGGTCAGCTCCACCGTGTCGTTTTTATCATGGTTGTCGTATGTCAGGATATCCTTTTCCCCCTGCTTGGAGACAGCCAGGCAGTATTCCAGGTAGCTTTCCCTGAAAGTGTCTTTCAGGGAGAATTCCAGCCGGGCCGTGGCCCCGACCTCCCCACCCGTGTCCATTTGGAGGATGTCCAGGGGCAGATTGGTTCCCTGGATTTCCTCCGCCTGAACAGGCAGCAGCCAGGCACACAGGCAAAGCACCAGCAGCCACGCCGTACAGGCCTTTTTCCACGTCGATTTCATGGCACGCATCCGTCCTTTCCCGAGACCGTCCGCCTATTGGAGGATGATCTCTGTTTTATTGTGATACAGCGTATTGTCGTTGCTCAGGAGGATCCCATACACCCCCTCCCGTTCCTCCACGTCTTTGAGCAATACGCCGTTGTGCTCCAGCTGTCCTTCCGGATCCAGGCACCAGGCCCGCACCTCGTCGGTGATATCGAATTTGAGCTCCGGCCCCGCCTGTTCCAGCAGTGAGGCTCTAGCCCCGGTTTTGTATTGTTTCGACCAGTTTCCGGTCAGGCTGCACCAGTCCTCCAGAAGCCTCACAAGCTCGAGATTCTGACGGTCCGGACCGAGGGTATAGGTAGAATAGGTGGCTTTTTTCACCGAGGCGGAGCGGAGTCCGAGGGGTTTGGCGAACTTGTAGCGGATCATCAGCCGCCCGATGCCCGCGTCCTCGCTTTGGCCAATGACCGAATAATTTCGGAGATACGCGTGCTCCAAATCCGGCAGCTTGGAATAGACCGCGTTGTCCGGCTGCTTTTCCCTGCGCATTTCAAAGGCGATGAAGACGCTGGAGCCCTCCTTGAGGACATTCCTGTCCAGCCGGAAGCGGAGCTCATACCGATTATCCCCTTTGGCCGCCGCGTCCACTGTGTTGAGATAAGACACCTCTCCCTGAGGCCCCCTCAGGAGCGGTTTTTGAATGACGCCCAGGATGTCTTTGACCGATTTGCCGTCCGCCCCGGTTTTGTTTTTGACAAGGGTCAGGTATCCCCCAGGGCTTTTCTGGACCCGCACGGATTTGTCGTGGAGCTGGAACCAAAAGGAGATCTCGCTGTTTTCCGGTTTTTCGCGGAGCTGCAATTCGCAGTTGACGCCGGACGATGTGGGATATACCCAGGCGTCCCCGTCCGGGACGGCGCCCTTGTAAAGAAGCATGGTTTTTTCCTGTCCGATAAAATCGGGCCGGGTCTGGAGCCGCGGCGTTGCTTCTTTGCCCCCCAGGAAGCCGAAATCCATCTGCAGGGCGCGATTTATCCGGATACCGGCCTCTTCCGTCGCCTTTTTGGGGAAATAGCTCTTGACATCGCTGTTGGCAATGGTGTATACATATCCTTGATCCCGCAGCTCCTCATCCCGAAGATTGACGATGCGGGAATCGATGAGGGACCATTGTCCGTCCGGGTTTTTGTACCGGATGGGGGAGGCGAACACATACAGCGATTTGGTGCCATCCGGATTGCGGTATCCGATCGTCACATCGGTGGCGTATTCCGGAAGGGCTTCCCGCGGCCCGGCTGCCAGGACCTCTTCTTTGGAAAACAGCTCATTGTAATCGGGGTCGAGCTGGATTTTGACTTCCTTCCAGCCGGCCAGCCAGCCGCCGAGAAGAATAGCGGTGCCGGCCGCGGCCGCGACGCCCAGGCTGATCCAAACGATGTTTTTTTTCATCCCGTTTTCCCGTCCCTTTCTCAAACCAGACTATTTGACGGAGCCGTTCCCTGCATCCTCGTTTACCCTCCGGAGGGGACGATGGATTAACGTTAACGTAATGCCTTTCGGCCGGTCGGATTGGTTTACGGCGTCCATCCGTAATAGCTGTGCGGTTTTATACCAAGTGGCAAGACTATCGTACCATATAAAACCAGTACGGTCATGGTATCCTAGTAAACATTTATGGTATTATATTGTCACATTGAAAGAATATGTGCATTTTGCCACACATTTTTGGCGTTTCACATCATCAAAGGAGGCAATGGCGTGCGGACAATGGAAAGCGAGGCCGTCATAAGGGACAGCGGTCCAGCAGCCGACGCGGCGTATGATGAAACGATCCGGATACAGGACGGCCGGCTCTGTGTGGCGCTGGTGCGCGCCGATTACCTGGTGGCGGAGCTCAATGGTGTCCACTGTGTGATAACCAAATCCGCCCTGCTGTGTCTTGGCGGCTGTGACCGGTTGGAGATCCTTTATGAGAAGAGGCTGCGGGTACGGGCGCTGTCCTTTACGCCCCGGTTTATCAACCGGGGGCTGGATTACGCCACCCTTTGTTCCCCCTCGTATCAAGAGCTGCAAGCGGCGTTCGGTTATCCCCCGCTTGACCCCTTTTTTTCCCGTTCCTCCGTTTATAATGGGATTTTACCGGTGGAGGAAGAGCTTGACGGTCTGCTCGATTCCTATTTTGACGTCATGCAGCGCCAGCTGCGGGACCATCCCGACCGGAACTGGTCCTGCCGGACCCGGTCTTTGCTGTTTTCGGTGTTCAGCGCGGCCGGGCAGCTCTACCGGCAGTTTGGCCCCCCCGTCTGTCCGGATTCCCTGATCGAGGAAATGACACAGTATATCCAGATGCATCTGGACCGGCCCATGTCGATGGAGGATCTGTGTGCGCGTTTTCATGTGAACAAGTCGACATTGTGCCGCCGCTTCAAGGCTTCCGTGGGGCTTACGGTCTTTCAGTATATTCTGGATTCGCGGCTCCGGCGGTGCCGTTCCGATCTGGCGTTTACCGAGCTGTCCATCGGTGAAATCGCGGAAAAATACGGCTTTGCCGACACGACCCATTTCTCTAAGGCGTTTAAAGCCCAATTCGGATTGGCGCCTATGGCTTTCCGGCAGAGGGAAAAGACGGAGCGGAAGGGCCGTGGCCGGCATCCGGACGGGCCTTGACGGTATCCGTCGGGTTGATCCGTCCGGCGCGCGCATGGACCTTGTAAGAAAACCTCGGCTATCGCCGAAGGCGCTTGAAGGGCCGCGGGAATGGGGATATACTGGACCTACAAACCAATAGAGAGGGATGTGCGGTGTGAATTCGGTCGTACAGCGTATCGAAACCGCGCTCGGGCGGGAGGGGCTCGCGTTCGCCCGAAAGCCGCTCGTCATCGGCGGCATGGCCATGGAGTATTACGGGCTGCGCCCGTCCGGGGCCGATATCGATCTCGTGGTCGCCGATGAAGAATATCAGGCGTTGGCCCGCCTTCACCCTGGTTCGCGCAAGGACATCTATGGGGATCTGGGCGTCGTGCTAGGCGTGTTCGAGATCTGGAGGAGCATCGCCTTGCTGGACTACGCGTTTCTGGGGCAGGGCGCCCTGGACGAGGGGGCGCTCCGGATCGTGTCCCTGGACCGGCTGCTGCTCATGCGGGTATGCGCGATGGAGGTCCCCAAATACCGCCGGGACCTGGAACTGATCAAACAGCGGTATTACGAACGCGACCGGAACGCCGCGTTTTTGCGCGAGGCCGAGACACATATCCCGTCCTATGAACAGCAGGGCGGCGTCGTGTTCGGAGGCCGCTACGCCGATGCGGCCGAAAACAGGCGGTGAAAAGAGTCCCGTAAGGACTGGGCCGGCGGCGGGCAGGCTGTTGGCTGGCTCCCCGGCTGTCCGGATTTTAGGTTATCGGTGTCCGAATTTGCAGAATTCCCGGTTTCCGTTGTGTATCAGACGGGTTCGTGGTACAGTAGCCCTGTAGGGAGGCGACCGGGATGGACAGTTATTTGTATAAACGGGAAATACCGCATTGGCAGGATTTTGACGTGATCGTGGCCGGGGCGGGGCCGGCGGGCCTGTGCGCCGCGGTGGCGTCCGCCCGGCAGGGGGCGCGCACGGCGCTGCTCGAACGGTTCGGCGCGGTGGGAGGGAACCTCACCCTCGGGCATGTCACCACCTGTATGGGCATTGTCCCGAACGGCACGCTGAAGGATGAGATCGGCAATCTGCTGGGGACCGGCGGAGAATGCCTCCCCCACAGCGTGGAGGACGCCAAGCTCTCCCTGGCCCGCTGGCTGGACCAGGCGGGTGTCGTCCTCTACCTGCAGACGCAGGCGGTGGACGTCCGGATGGAGGGGAACCGGTTGAGCGGCATCGTGGCCTCCACGCCGGAGGGCCTCGGGATGCTGTCCTGCCGGGTGGCGGTGGACGCGACCGGGGACGGGGCGCTTTGCGCCCTGGCGGGCGTTTCCTGTACCGTCGGCCGGACAGCGGATGGGCTCACGCAGCCGGCGTCTATCCTGTTCACCATCGGTGGGGTGGAGTCGGATCTCACCTGTACCCATGAGTCGGACGACACACCCATCGGCGGGCAGAGTTATCTGGCCCTGTGTGAGGAAGCCAGCCGGAATGGCGAGCTGCCGCCCGACGTCACCATCGTCCGTTTGTACGGCGGCGGAAAGCCGGGGGAGCGGATGGTCAACGCCACCCAGCTCTGTCGGGTAAACGGGGTGCGTACAGCCGACATCGCCGCGGCCGATTTAGGGCTTCGCGGGCAGATGGGGCAGGTGCTGTCCTTCCTGCGCCGTCGGATCCCGGGATTTGAAAACGCCTTCATCCTGGACAGCGCCGATGTCCCCGGCTTCCGCGAAACCAGGCGGATCGAAGGGGACTATACCCTGACGGAGGACGATATCTCCGCGGGCAGGACTTTCCCCGATGTGATGGTCCACCGGGCCAATTTCTGTTTCGATACCCACAATCCCGCCGGGGGCGGCCAAGCGGAAAGCCTCGAGGAGGCGCGCTCCACCCGGCCTTACGACATCCCGTACCGCTGCTTCCTTCCCCGTGGGGTGGAGAATCTGCTTGCGGCGGGGCGCTGTATATCGGGGACACACAAAGCACATTCCTCCTATCGGGTGATGAACATCTGCATGGCGATGGGAGAAGCGGCCGGCGTTGCCGCCGCCCTTTCCGCAACGCAGGGGACCTCCCCACGGCGCCTCGACGTCCGGAAGGTGCAGCAGGTCCTCATGGACGGCGGAGTCCCGCTGTTCGACTGATGGAGCTGCGTGCTCACAGATTGATGCACAGCCTTGGGCAACCAACAAAAAGCCCCCTCGTCTGAGGGGGCTTTCCTTATCTGCCTCAAGGGATGGACCCAGGCGGTCTCATATGGGGTGCCTGGATCCGGGATATGGAACCGCGGCCGGTGTGGGGCTATTCCTGCCAGACCACGTGGGTTGTGTTTTGGCTCTGATACACGGCGGAGTCCTTTGCCGCATAGCCGATATCAGAGGTGTTTTTGTCCCCCAGCTCGAGAAGCGCGGCGGCCTCGGGACTGCCCGCCTGGAAGTAGGCGGCATACTGGGTGTAGGAGCCCCCATACCGGTCGGCCCAGACCTGCTGCTGCAGGACGATGTAATAGAGCGGCTTCGTCACGTCGAGCTCCTTGTCGGCGTAGTCGATCAGATCACTGGCGAAGGCCGCCGCCTCTGCCCTGTGGGATATCAGCGTGTAGGCGCTCAGGGTGGTGCCGGTCCAGCCGTTGATGTTGTAGCCTGTCACCGTCAGGCTGTCCCCATCCGACCATTTCCCCTCGGCCAGGGCCTTGAGGATGGCCGACTGGTCCGGCTGGCTTCCCGTGCGCTCCCGGAACAGCCGGAGATAGGTGTTACAGGTTTTCTCCAGCGCGATATTCAGCGGTATGGCGAAGGAATAGCGGTCGGTACCGAGCGCGGTCGAAATATGCAGGACATCGAGAGAACGGCCGTCCCCTTTCTGTGCGATATCGGCCGAATAATAACCATAATAGAAGCTCTGGTTGTTCTGCGCCGCCATGAGGGGATACCATTTTTCGAACGGCATGGAGGCCACTTCATCGCACAGGGTATTGTAAACCTCCCGGACGGCGTAGTCGGACAGGGACGAGCTGCTCAGGCTGACGGTCGTGGAGTTTTGGCCGATCCGGGGAAGCTGCTGATAGATGTTGCGGTATTCTTCGATATCGGCAAGAGGCCGGGCCAGTACCTCCAGATCCTCTTCCCGCATGGGAATGTTGCGCACATGGGTGATGCCGCGGCTGCGGATCGCTACACGGATGACGGTTGCCTGTTCGGTATAGCGGGAATAACTCTCCCGGGAGCGTCCCAAGAGCTTCGACGCCGTACTCAGCTGACGGGAAACGACGCTGCGTGCGTTCTCGTCCGTAATGGGGATATGCTCGGTCCGGGCGGCGAAATAATTGCTGTTCCGGCCGTTTGACAGGATACGGATCGAGGAAATGTCGTCCGCCGCAGGGGCAAAGGAAAGCGCCGACCGGTACAGTCCGGTCATCCCGCCGACAAGGGCGGCGTTGAGCAGGATGAGAACCAGCAGTGAGGGGATCGCGCGGGCCAGGTTCCTCCATTTACGGGTAGTGATCAGCTCATAGAGGAAGAACACCACCAGTGCGATGACATACAGCACGATGTATTCATATATGCCGTAGCTGGTGCTTGCATATTGGGACCGGTTGATAATGCCCTGGAAAATGCTGTAGCAGGCGAAAGAACAGACGACCATGGCGAGAACCAGGCGATAGACGGCCTGTAGGATCCGGTTGGGCGCCGCCTGTCCCGCCGCCTCGCTGCGGCGCACCCGGAACAGCAGCGCCGCGCAGACCGTATAGACCAGCGCGAGCACCAGGGTATAGACCCCGCTCTGCCAGTTGCTCAGGACGCCGCCGCTCCCGAGCATCACGACCGTGCCGACCGGGACGTTGTATCCGATATCGAGCAGAGGGATGAAATCGGCCGAGGAGACCAGGGGCAGGCTGGAGGTCACGCTGGTCACCAGCATGTAAATGAGCAGCCGGGGTATGAAAATGATCATCAGAGAGACGATGATATTGGTGAAAATGGTCCCCGTGACGCACATGGCGACCGCTACGCTCGCCGCGACGAGCAGGCTGCCGGCGAATACGTTGAAGCACATCACCAGCACGCTCATCAGGTTGACGGAGAAATAAACCGGGAAGCACAGGAAAATCGCCACCGATAAGAAAGACGTCAGCACAATAATGGCGAGGAGCCAGGTGACGACGGCGGCAAAAAAGCTGATGTACAGGCAGAGCCGTGTTTCGGGAATCGCGTGATAGAAATCGCTCGCGTTCCGCTTGTTGAGGAAGTGGAACAGATAGAGCACCATCAGCGGAGCCAGCACGCAGAAACACAGCACGAGGAGCGGATGCATTTCCGGGAAATTGAGCAGCGTTTTTGTAATGGAGCTCGACGTGAAATGGCGCATCTCCCGGATGTTCACCAGCCGGCCGACGGGGATGAGGATCGCCTCCAGGCTCAGGATCACCATCCCCATAATCCCGATCAGGCGCAGCTGGCGGATCCCCTCCAGGTAGAGTCGCAGGCTAAACCAGTTCTTTTTCATCACACTCATTCCTTTCCAGAGGCCGGGGCTCTCTTCCCCGGTATCGGTCGGTCCTGGGACCGGACGGCTTACGCGTCGAGAACATCCTGAAACGCATAGCCGAGGGCTTCCATCTCATAGGTGAAAACTTCCTCGAGGGAGAGAGGGAGCACGTCGAGCAGGATGGGCATCATGGCCTGGAGCCGGCTGACGGTTTCCTCCCGGCCGCCCCGCACGATCATGCTGGCGACCGATCCCCGTTTGCTGAAATGCAGGATGTCGATGCCGTCAAAGGAATCCCGGCCGAAATCCCCGGAAAATGCGATCTGGATTTTGAACAGGGAGGTCTTCAGGTTCTGGATGTCGCTTTCCAGGACGAGGCCGCCCTTGTGCAGCAGCGCCAGCTGGTCGCAGGTATCCTCGAGTTCCCGGAGGGAGTGGGAGGTGATGATGGCGGTGGCCTGGTGCTCGAGCACATCCTGGGTAATCAGGTTTTTGACGAGGTTGCGCATGACCGGATCCAGGCCGTCGAAGGTCTCGTCGAAGAAAATGTACTGGGGCCGGGTGGAAACCGCGAGAATGGTCGCCGCCTGCCGGCGCATCCCCTTGGAAAAGGTGTTCAGGGACTTCCGGGGATCCAGCCGGAACGCCGCGGTCAGGCTGCGGTACCGCTCCCGGTCGAAGCGGGGATAAATCGCGGCGTACAGCCCCGCCATCCGGTCCATACTGGAGCCCGACAGGAAATAGAGCTCATCGGGCACATAGGCCATCTGGTTTTTCACGGCCGGGTTGTCGAACACCGGCGCCCCGTCGATGCAGACGGTTCCGGCATCCGCCTTATACACCCCAGTGACCAGACGCAGAAAGGTCGATTTGCCCGCGCCGTTGGACCCGACCATCCCATAGATACAGCCCTGGGGGATGGAACAGGTGATGCCGCTGAGGGCGACGAAATCACCGAAGGATTTGGTGAGGTTTTCCGCCTTAATCATGATAGCAGCCACTCCTCTCTCGTAGCGGCTGGAAAGGGTCTTTCCCAGCCGGATCTTTTGGCGCCCCGATATGATAGGGCACCTTACGGCTGCGGCGGGCCTTCCCGATAGTGCGGATAGGCCTGATCGACGCAGCGCAGGATTTCCTCTTTCGCAATCCCGGCCAAAGCCAGGTCCTGCAGCAGTTTATTGAGCGCCCCCAGTTTTTCCCTCCGGTATTCACCCAACAGGGCCACGGCATTTTCCGACACAAAACAGCCGATGCCCGGTACGGAATAAATCACCCCGCGGGCGTCCAGCTCCGAATAGGCTTTCTGAATGGTGTTCGGATTGATGGACAGTTCCATGGACAGGCTGCGCACCGAAGGGAGCTGGGTGCCCGGCTTCATCAGGCCGGTCAGCACGAACCGCTCCATCTGGTCGATGATCTGTTCATACACCGGCTTGCGGGACAAGGGATCAATGTGGAACATGGGACACCTCCTTACATGTACTATGTGTCCTATGCGTATTAGTACACTTGTACTGTATCATTCCAGGACCTTCCTGTCAAGGGAAACTTTGTCGGACGTTCCACACTGCCGGCGGCCTTTTTCATGGAATGGTCTGGGGCTGCACACGGGCAGCCGCTTATTTGTGCCGCGTCCAGGGGGCGGTCGTGTCGTCGGACGAAAAAAGACACACCCGGGCCGTTGCTGTGGCCCGCGTGTGTCAGGTCGGGATACCAGTCCCAAATGTTTCAATTGTGAATAAAATCCACGTTTTTCTGTATTTATACCAGAAGGAGATGGCGGTTGCCATCTCCTTCCGTCGGGTTGTCTCCTATTGTTTCGCGTGCATTCCCGCCCCGTATCCGCATCAGAGGCGAAGAATGGCCCGCCGGATCGCTTCCGCCCGAGTTACTGCCCACTTTTTGCAGTAGGCGTCAAGGGCTTCCGCTACCCTTGCGTCGATCCGCACCGTAATCCGGATCTCCTTGCGGCTGTCGGTGGGCCGTCCCCTCTTTCCGGCCAAAACCAGCACCCCTCTCTTTCGTTTTCTACAGCGTACTCGGTTTTTCATCCAAAATCAAGGGGACCCCCTTTTTTAAATGTGATCTTATTTCACGTTGCGGTGCCATTCTCCGCCATCTTGCCGGAGGCCCGCCGCCTTTTTTTGTCAAAACCGCCCGTCAGGATGAGCATTGCCCCGGCGCGGCCGCTATGGTATAATAAATGAAATGGCTTTTGCAAATGGGAGCCCCAAAATGGACGGCCAAAGGCAGATAAGGCTGCCGTCCGGCCTGTTTTCATAAGATATGTGCAACAAACGGACGGATTGGCGACACTGCCATACCGATCCGGCGTCCGGTCCGGACGCCGTTATTTTGGATAGACGGAGTGTGAGCGGAGTATGCAACGAGAGGATTCCCCCTTGTCCCACAAGGCCATACGTCTGACCCTGGCTGGTGCCGCGGCGCTGCTTGGCGCAATGCTGGTCGTGGTGATGCTTTGGTACGATAAAGACGGCGTTCCGTCGGACAACCTGCTGCGCAAATCCGTCTATGTCCTGGGTACGGCCCTTATCCTCGGGTTTTTGTTCGCGGTTTTTCTAAGTGAGGCTATGCGGGGCCGGAGGGACCGGCCGGTGAAACACGGCGTCTGGTTCTATCCGGTGGTGTCGGGGGTCCTGTCGCTTGCCTGCATGTGCCTGGCTTACACCTTTCTCGGCATGTGGCCCCTCGGGGACAAAACCGGCATGATCGTCGACATGCATCACCAATACGCGCCGCTTCTCGCCCGCCTGCGGGAGATGATCCTGACCGGCGGCAGTCCACTCTATTCCTTTGAAGTGGGGCTCGGCATCAATTTCGTCTCCCTGTTCGGCTATTACCTGGCCAGCCCCTTCAACCTCCTTCTGGTCTTCTTCCCGGAGCATCTTCTCGCCGAGGGGATCCTCGTCATCACTCTGCTCAAAAACGCGCTTGCCGGCGCTTTCTTCGCCGCCTGCGTGCAGAGCGTCTACCGCCGCCGGAACATCACCGTCCCCATGGTATCCGTGATGTACGCGCTGATGATGTATATGATCGCGTATTCCTGGAACATCATGTGGCTGGATGTCGTGATGGTTCTGCCGCTCGTGATCCTGGGCTTCGAAAAGATGATGCGGACCGGGCGGTACTTGTGGTATATCCTGCCCCTTGCCTACGCGCTGATCGCCAATTATTACATCGGCTTCATGCTCTGTGTCTTCCTGGTGCTGTATTATCTGGTCTACGTATTCCGGAAAAAGCGCCGGGCCGAGCGGCAGGCGCTCGGGTTTGCCCGGTTCGCTGTGGGCTCCCTACTCGCGGGCGGGCTGGCGATGTTTCTGCTCGTGCCGGTGTTCCTGGCGCTCGGGCATACCTCCGCCGCGGGGGCCAAGCCGCCGGAGCTGACCTCCATGTTCGACATGTTCGGCCTGCTCGGACGGAATCTCTACGGCACCACTCCCACCATCCGGTCGGGGAACCTGCCCAATATCTATTGCGGACTGCTCGCCGTCCTGCTGCTGCCGATTTTTGCTACCCTGAAAGCCATCCCGCTGCGCCGGCGGGTGGCGTATATCGGGCTCTTCGCCGCCTTGGGCTTCAGCTGTACCATCAATCTCGCCAACCTTTTCTGGCACGGCCTGCATTTTCCGAACGACCTGCCCTACCGCTTCTCCTTCCTGTACAGCTTCGTGCTCCTCCTCATCGCGTTTGAAACGCTCCAGCACCTGCGCGCGGTCACCTTCAAGCAAATCGGGGCGTCGTTTGCCGCCCTGCTCGCTTATCTGATGGTGGAAGAGCATTTCGGGGACAAGGCGTACGGCTTTGAGGTCATCTATGTCAGCCTTCTGCTGCTGGCGGTTTATGCTGCGGTGCTGGCTCTCGTCGCCCGGCGGAAGATTCCGCGGGTCCGTATCGCCTATGCCCTGCTTTGCCTCGTCGTGACGGGGGAAATGCTGTTCCATGCGGGCGGAGCCTTCCGCAAGCTGGATTCCCAGGAGCATTATACCTCCCACGGCAACTATGTGGACAACGATGCCACCGAGACGATCCGTCAGGCAGTGGCGAAGGCGGAGCAGCTCGGCGACAGCGAAATGGGGAAGGAATTCTACCGCATGGAGCTGCTTCCCCGTCGCACCTGTGTGGACACAGCGCTGTTCGGATACCGGGGGATCACCGTTTTTTCCTCGAGCAACTATTACACCACTACCCGGACGATGGGAGCCCTGGGCTACGCGATCAACGGTGTCAACAGCCACCTTTACCGCTCCTTCGTCCCCACGGTCGATTCCCTGCTCGGGATCCGCTACCTGGTGATGAACGCCGAGCTCACCTCCCACGACCAGCTCGTCTACCGGGAACCCATCAGCCACAACGGGGTCAACTATTATGTGTATGAGAACCCCGATGCCCTGCCCCTCGGGTTTGTCACCGACGCGGCGGTCAAGGACTGGCAATATACCTACTATTATCCCTTTACCTCCCAGAACACCCTGTTCAAGGCCATGACTGGGGACAGCCGGGAGCTGTTTACCCTTCATCCCGTCGGCGCGGGGATCAACAACACGTCGGCCACCGCGATCAATCTCTACGCCGCCGATGGCAAGGCGAACGGCACCTTCAAGGTCACCCTGCGAAGCGGCGGGCAGACCTTTGTCTACGCGGACTGCGGCGCGGCCAAGACCATCCAGGTCTCGGCAAACGGCTCGACCTGGTCGGTCAGCCCGCGGGAAGCCTATATCATCGACGCCGGTGTACTCAAAGAAGGGGACGAGCTGACCATGACGGTATCGGCGGAGATGTCCTGTACCGGCAACTTCTTTGTCGCCACCCTCAACCAGGACGTCTACCGCGACGCCATCGATACGCTGAAGGCCGGCGGGCTGGAGGTCACCTCCTTCACGGACAGCCATATTCTGGGGACGGTCCGGTCGGAGGGCGGCGCCCTCTTCACCTCGATCCCCTACGATCCGGGCTGGCGGGTCAAGGTGGACGGGACGCCTGTGGAAACCTACGGCGTGTCCGAGGCCTTCCTGGCCTTCGACGTGCCGGCGGGCGAGCACACGGTCGAGCTGCGCTATACCCCTCAGGGGCTGTGGGCCGGGATCTTGTTCAGCGGCATCAGCCTGTGCCTCGTGATCCTGCTCGCGATCCTGACCCATATCCGGCTGCAGCGGAAACGGGACGCGCGTCTGTTTGCCCGGTTCGATATCCCCTCGCCGGACAGCCTGCGTCCCCCGGCCGCTGGAGGAGGGAATGCTCCATACGCCGGCCCTCCGTCAGGGGCGGGACCGGCATTCCCGGATGGGAACATCCCCCTGGACGGCGGGACAGCGCCGGGGGTGGATTCCGGGTCTCCTGACGGAGGCATGTGGGAGTCCCCGCCGCCTCCCACCGAGCCGGACTGATTTCCGGACCAATATCGTCTGCATCTCTCAGCGCGGCCTTTCCGGTTGGAAAGGCCGCTTTTTTTATGGGAGGGGGGCTGGTATGGCCATTTCGCGGCGCCAGGGCCGGGACTGCCGTCCGCCTTCTCATAAAAGGCGGCTGGAGGGGCATACTAACGCCGCGCATGATATGTCTGCCGATAGGCACATGGAAAGGGAGAAGATACGGATGCATTTACAGATTGAGGACGTCCACGGACGCGAAATCCTGGATTCCCGCGGGAATCCGACGGTAGAGGCGGAGGTGATCCTGGCTGGCGGACGGCGCGGGCGGGCGGCCGTGCCCAGCGGCGCCTCCACCGGCCGCTTTGAGGCGCTGGAGCTTCGGGACGGGGATCCCGGCCGCTACGGAGGAAAAGGGGTGCTGACGGCGGCCGGCCATATCAGCACCCGGATCCGGGAAGCCCTGGTTGGGCAGGACGCCTCATGCACGGCGGCTGTCGACCGTATCCTGCTGGAGCTCGACGGCACCGGGGACAAATCCCGTCTTGGCGCGAACGCTATTCTGGCTGTATCCTTAGCCTGCGCCCATGCGGCAGCGAATGAGCTGCATCTGCCGCTGTACCGCTTTCTGGGGGGCACCGCCGCCGATACACTGCCGGTGCCGATGATGAACATCCTCAACGGCGGCGCTCATGCGGCCAACAATATGGATGTGCAGGAATGCATGATCATGCCGGTGGGCGCTCCCTCGTTCCGGGAGGGGCTGCGCTGGTGTACCGAGGTGTTCCACCATCTCGCCGCCCTGCTCAAAAAGGAAGGATTGTCCACCGCGGTGGGGGACGAGGGCGGCTTTGCCCCCGACCTGAAAAGCGACGAGGAGGCGCTGGATTTCCTGCTCCGCGCCATCGAGGCGGCTGGTTATCGGCCGGGTGAGAATTTCGTGCTGGCGATGGATGCGGCCTCGAGCGAGTGGAAAGGTGAGGGCGGATACTGTCTGCCAAAATCCGGCCGCACCTACACGGCTGACGCGCTCATCGAACACTGGAAAGCCTTGAGCAGCCAATACCCTGTCCGGTCCATCGAGGATGCCCTGGACGAGGAGGACTGGGCGGGCTGGCAGCGTCTGACTGCGCAGCTTGGCGACCGGGTGCAGCTCGTCGGGGACGATTTGTTCGTCACCAATACCGAACGCCTGCAAAAGGGGATCGAAACCCGCTGCGGCAATTCGATTCTGATCAAGCTCAACCAGATTGGGACCCTTTCCGAGACGATGGCCGCCATCCGGATGGCGCAGAAAGCCGGCTACACGGCGGTGGTCTCCCACCGTTCGGGGGAAACCGAGGATACGACCATCGCGGACCTGGCCGTGGCGATGGGGGCGGGGCAGATCAAAACAGGCGCGCCGAGCCGGAGCGAACGGGTCGCGAAATACAACCGCCTGCTGCGTATCGAAGAGGAACTCGGCTCCGCCGCCCGCTGGCCCGGGCATGCCTGCTTTTGAGCGGAGACAGCATCTGTTTTTTTCAAGCCGGGCTGGCCGGGCAGAAATGGATCCGAAAAAGCCAGAATGAAAAGACGGCCGGAACGAAGGGCTTGACGTCTGTGAGCAGCAGACGTCAAGCCCTTTGAGCGTTGTTTTGATACGACGGTTATTATAGGCTTAAGTCCCGCCATAGCGGTTCTTGAGAAGTCCGGAGAGACCTTTCGGGCCGTTGCATCCGCCACTGGTTGTTTCCATTTCCCCCGCGCGCCTTTCTCCGGGACTCCCCCCGGCGGTCCAACCACCCCCAAAGCGGGGTTTGCCTATCATACAGCCGAATTTCAGGTGTGTGCTTCAAGGCCGATCCCAGCTTTTATTAACCGTATCACCCACTTTGCCGGTTCAGGGGAAGCAGGACGGTAAAAACCGTCCCCTCCTCCCCGCTGCGGACCGTAATTTTTCCTTTGTGGGTTTCCACGATGCTCTGCGCGATGGAAAGCCCAAGCCCGTAGCCACCTTTTTCGCGGCAACGGGAATCGTCCGCCCGGTAAAACCGCTCGAACAGGTGCTCGAGCCTCGCGGGCGGAATGGGGACGCCGGTATTGTGCACCCGCAGCCGGGCCATGGACTGGGCGGTATCAAGGGTGAGGAGCACCCGACCCTCCCGGTCGGCGTATTTACAGGCGTTGTCCAGCAGGATGGCGGTCAGCTGTCCGAGCTGCCCGGCATCCCCCGTGACGGTGATGCCGGGGGCAACCCGGCTGTCCAACGTCAGTCCCTGTTCATACGCCACCGATTCAAAGGGGAGCAGACGGCTCATCACCACGTCGCTCAGATCCAAGGGAAGCATAGCCGGGGTGTGGGCCGTGTCGGCCCTCGCCAGAAAAAGCAGCTCGTCTACCAAGGTTTTCATCCGGCCGGCTTCCTCCTTGGTGTTTTCCACCCACTGCCGCTGGGCATTGATGGTGTCCTCCCGATGGGAGAGCAGGATGCCGGTGTTGGCAAGAATGACAGTTAGGGGTGTTTTGAGCTCGTGGGAGGCGTCGGCGACAAATTGCCGCTGCCGTTCCCAGGCGCGTTCCACCGGACGGAGTGCCCAGGCGGAGAGAAACAGGCTGATGACAAAAAAAGCTGTGAGCCCGCCGATCCCAACGAGCAGTGAAGTCAGCAGCAGCCGCTGCATGGTGGATCTGCCGCTGCTCAGATCCACAAAAGCAAAGGTAGTACCCGCAGGGGTTTCCTCCCTCAAAAACCGCAGTCCGAGCCCGGAGAGCACACCCGTTTTGCCTCCGTGTGCGAAGGCAAGGGAGACGGCCTGCGCGGCTTCTTCGTCGGTGACGCTCACCGTCTCCCCGTAGATGTCGGAGACAGCGCCGTCCGCCCCCGTCCGGACACAGAAAACCGGCAGGAAAGGCGTGTGCCTGTCCGGCTTCCTCTCCCCCATCTCAAAACGGGGCGGGGCTTTGCCCCCAGCGGTATCCATGGCGAGGGCACGGGTGAGGGCCTCGTCGCTGTCGGTGCGGATCTGGCGATAGGTCGACAGGCAGAGCGTCGCGAAAACCGCCAGAAGCACCGCGCTGACGAACAGCATATTGATCAAGACAAATTTCCGCCGCAGCTTCCGGATCATCCGATTTCCCCCTCTACCAGCCGGTATCCGACCCGACGGACGGTGGCAATCCCCACGCGGGATCCGAGAAAGGCGAATTTCTTGCGGAGAAAGGAGATATACGCTTCCACGTTGTTGTCCTCCGCACCCGACTCATACCCCCATACCCGGGTCAGGAGGTCTTCCTTCTGTACCAAGACGGCGGGATTCGCCATCAGGAGGCGGAGCACCTCGAATTCCTTGAATCCCAAATGGACCGAACGGGCGGCGCAGTGAAGGGTGTAGGTGGACAGGTTCAGCACGAGGTCCGCGAACCGCATTTCCTCGAGAACTACATCCCCTTGCCGCCGGGAAAGGGCGCGCACCCGCGCGAGGAGCTCCTCGGGTGAAAAGGGCTTGGTCATGTAATCGTCGGCGCCGCAGTCGAGCCCCGCCACTTTGTCGGGCACCTCGTCCCTCGCGGTCAGGAGCAGGACGGGAGTGGCAATCTTTTCCCGCCGGAGGCGGCGGACCACCTCAAACCCATCCATCCGCGGCAGCATAACGTCGAGCACGATGACGTCGTACTGGCCGCTCCGGCCGTACGCGAGGCCATCCTCGCCGTCATAGACCAGATCGACCGCGTACCTCTGCTCCTTCATCAGCTGTCCGAGCGCCTCAGCCAGCCGTTTCTCATCTTCCACGATCAGGACACGCATGGTGAATAGCCTCCTCCATTCGGCGGCGTCGGCATATCCGAGCCTTTTGCGAACAGGTTGGTTCTGAGTTTCGGGGGGCGGCCCCCCTTTTTCTGTATAATCCTTGGTTTTGGAGTCGCGCTCCGGACCTCTTTTCAACGGCCCATCTCTATCTTGACACAAATCCCTGCCGGATGCAACAGGGGCCGAGGGCTTTTCTGCCCTTAGAATACCCGAAGAATCTGAAATGAATCTGAAAGGGGTTTTTCAGGCTGGTTTCAGATTTTTGCGGTATGATAGTCTCCACACCGAGGGGATTCCCTCCCTTTTTCGACAGGAGTGATGGCCTATGAGCGGCAGCCCGACCGTCTTCAAACGAATGGAACTGAAATACCGCCTGAGTGCCGTCCGGTTCCGTCCGTTCCTCGCCGCGCTGCGGGAGTATGCGGAGCCCGACGCCTACGGGCAATACACCATTGGAAGCCTGTACTACGACACGCCGGCCTACGACCTGATCCGTGCCAGCCTGGAAAAGCCGGTATATAAGGAGAAACTGAGGCTGCGCGGATATGGCATCCCAAAAGCGTCCGATACGGTCTACCTGGAGCTGAAAAAGAAATATAAAGGGGAGGTGTTCAAACGGCGGGTACCTCTTCCCTTGGAAACGGCCGCACGCTATATGCGTACAGGAGAAAAACCCCATCCCTCCTGCCAGGTGCTCGAGGAAATCGACTGGTTTACCCGATGCCGGCCCCTCCAGCCGGCGGCCTACCTCGCCTATGACCGGACGGCCCTCTTCGACAGGGCCGATCCCGGCGTGCGCATCACGTTCGACGAGCGGATCCGCTACCGCGCCGACCATCTCGACCTGTCCTTCGGAGACGAGGGCGCTCTCCTGTTCCCAGACGGCACCGTCGTCATGGAAATCAAGCTGCCGGGCTCCATGCCCCTGTGGCTCTCCCGCCTGCTCGATTCGTTTGCGCTCTATCCTGTATCGGTCTCCAAATACGGCACCTGCTACCGGGAACACCTGTTCCCGGAATCCACCAAGGAAGGAAGGATCCCTTTATGTTCGACACGTTTGCCGGAAGCATCCTCCAAAGCGGGCTGACCCCAGTGCTGTTCCTCATCTGTACCGCGGTTTCCTTGCTGCTGGGACTGGGGACGGCTCTGATTTATATGCACCGCAGCCACTACTCCAAGAGCTTTGTGATTACCCTGGCGCTGCTGCCCGCCATGGTGCAGCTGGTCATCATGCTGGTCAACGGCAATCTCGGCACCGGGGTAGCCGTGGCAGGGGCTTTCAGTCTCATCCGTTTCCGTTCGGTTCCGGGCAGTGCCAAGGAAATCGGCTGCATCTTTTTCGCCATGGCGATCGGCCTGGCCACCGGCATGGGGTATCTGCTGTTCGGGTTCCTGTTTTTCCTGGTGGTGGGGGCGGCGCTGCTGCTGCTCAACGCCACCAGGTTCGGTGAATCCCGCCAGGGGGATAGCCTGCTGCGGATCGTGATTCCGGAAAGTTTGGATTATGAGGGGCTATTCGATGATCTGTTCGATCAATACACCCAAGCGGCGGAGCTCATCCGGGTAAAGACCACCAACATGGGCAGCCTTTATGAGCTGACCTATCAGGTGCGCCTGAAGTCCCCCGCCGCGCAGAAGGCATTTCTTGACGAGCTGCGTTGCCGCAATGGGAATCTGACCATTTCCTGCGGCAGGCTGGCATCCGACCGGGAAGAATTGTGACGGGAGGGCTTTTTGATGCGGATACGGAAACAAATGGGCGCCGCGCTGCTTCTGGCGTTTGCTGTTGCCCTGGCGGGCTGCAAGCGGGGCGGGAACGCTTCCTCAGACGGGGCCGGCTCCGGCGGGATAACGGGGACTGCGTCCGGAAACGCGTCCGGCGGTACCGTCTCGGTGGATCCCGAGCGGTACACGGACGAGGATCTGGACGATCAGTGGGCGGAAGAGGCGGCGACTGTCGTCTCCCTTGACGGCAGCGCGTTTTCGATTTCGGGGCCGGGCGCAGCGGCGGCCGGGAAGGTATTGACGATTTCCAAAGACGGTATCTATGTCCTCCAGGGAACCCTGACCGACGGCCAGGTGGTAGTGGAGGCAGGCAAGGAGGCTACCGTGAAGCTGGTCCTAGACGGGGCCGACCTGAGCTGCCAGGACGGCGCGCCGCTCTACATCAAAGAGGCCGGCCGCGTTACCCTCACCCTGGCGGACGGCACTGTAAACGCCCTGACCGATGCCGAGACCTACACCTACGCGGCCGGAGAGGACGAACCGAACGCCGCGCTGTTCAGCAAAGAGGATCTGACCATCAACGGCACCGGCTCGCTGACGGTAACCGGGCGCTACAACAACGGGATCGCCTCCAAGGACGACCTTGTGATCGTGGACGGCAGCATCACCGTCAACGCGGCCCATGACGGGATCCGCGGCAAGGATTCCATCAGCGTGCGCGGCGGGACGATTACGGTCACGGCCGGCGGGGACGGCCTCAAAGCCAACAACGACACCGATGCGGACAAAGGCTGGATCGCACTCGACGGCGGCGTCTTTACTATTGAGGCGGGAAACGATGGCATCCAGGCCGAGACGGCCCTCGTCGTGGCGGGCGGCAGTTACCAAATCATCAGCGGCGGCGGGAGCGCTGCGGTGAGTAAAACGGATAACGGTGGCATACCCGGCTGGGATTTCCGGCCGGGAGGGACGCAGACCACCACCGCCGACACCGAGAGCTATAAAGGGGTGAAAGCAGGCACCTCTCTCACTCTGCAGGGCGGCACGTTTGTCATTGACGCCGCGGACGACGCCCTGCATGCCAACGGGGATGTCACTGTAAGCGACGGCTCCTACGACCTGTCCACAGGAGACGACGGGGTGCATGCCGACGGGATCCTTTCCATCTCCGGGGGTACCGTGGTGGTGAGAACGAGCTATGAAGGGCTCGAGGGTACAGATGTGAGCATCTCGGGTGGGGATATCCAGGTCAAGGCATCCGATGATGGTATCAACGCCGCGGGCGGCAGCGACACCGGTGAGGCCGGTGGCTGGCGAGGCCCCGACAGCTTTCAGTCGGGGGGCAATCATACCGTCTCCATTTCGGGCGGCACCGTCGTGATCGATGCGGACGGCGACGGGCTGGATTCCAACGGGAGCCTCACCATCTCCGGGGGCCTTGTCCTGGTCAGCGGCCCGACTAACAGCGGAAACGGGGCGCTTGACTACGACGGCTCCTGCACGGTGACGGGAGGCGTCCTGATTGCCGCCGGCAGCGCAGGTATGGCCCAAGCGCCCGGGTCTTCCTCGACGCAAGCGGTTCTGATGATCACCTATACCTCCACGCAGCCGGCGGGTACGCTGATCGGGCTGACCGATGCAAAGGGCGGCCTTACGGCGGCCTTTTCCCCGGCGAAGGCCTACCAGTCGGTGATTATCTGCACCCCCACGCTGAGTCAAGGGGAACGCTATACCCTATACAGCGGCGGCACCTGCAGCGGAGGAGACATCAGCGGGTATGCGGCGTCCGGCACCCTGTCGGGTTCGGCCGAGCTCTCGACCGTCACCCTCTCCGGCGTTGTCACCAGCGTGCGCAGCGACGGCTCGGCTGCCGGTGGGGCAGGCGGTGGCATGGCTCCCGGAGGGGGCGGCGGCTTCGGAGGCCGTCCCGGACGGTAAAGAAAAAAAGATCCCCCGGCGTTTATAAAACGCCGGGGGTTTGTATTTCCAGTCTGTCGCAACGGGCCGGGATTTGACATCTTGTTGATAGAATGTATACTATAGATGAGCACAAGTCTCCAGGAAAGGCATCCGTGCCGCCATCCTTCCGGCGGCGGACAGGGGATGCGGCGAAAACCGTACATTTTCGAGTCCGTTGTCCGGAGGTGCCGGATCAGGAGCTTCCCCGCCCGTCTGCTTTTACGGCCTTCCTCGTCTCTCGGCGGAAGCTCAAGTTCATAAATAGAGAAAGGATTTCAACGTATGAAAAAGAAAACCGTCATAATCGCCGTTCTGGTTTTCGCCCTTCTGGTCATCGCCTATATCGTAGCCAGTTTTTGCAGTATCCGGACAGTGGACGCGGATTCCCTCCAGGTCCTGTCCCGCAAAACGGAGGACGGCGTACTCTCGATGGACATCGGGATCGGCACCAGTTCCCATGTCCTGACGGGATATCGCTTCAGCCGGGAGACGGACGCCATTCGGGTTACCGTGAAAAAGGCCCCGGTCTGGTCGCTGTTTTTCTTTAAGTCCGCGCGGCTTACCGTTGAAATCCCTATCGAGCCCGGCCTGGAGCTTCCCGTCTATTTTACGGACGGGGAAAAGCAGGTCGCCGCACAGCTGCCGGATGAAAGCCGGGAGCCCTGAGACGTGGTTCACGCAGAGCTGTAAGTCCCGGAGAAAGGCCACCCCCCGGCGTTTATAAAACGCCGGGGGGTGGTGTGTGCAGGGGATTATTCCGCCTTGTCCGGATTCAGGGACAGGAGCAGGTCGGCGTCGCCGCCGTAATAGGTAGGCATATGGCCGTCCCATTTGTTGAGGAATTCCAGCTCGATGATGCTGTCGGTGAGGGCCTCATTCTTGATCCGCATGGCCTCGGCCTCGCCCTGGGCCTTGATGACGGCCTGTTCCGCCTCGGTCTTGATGCGTTCCAGATCGTATTTGGCTTTCAGGGCGTTCTGCTCCGCCACCTGTTTTTCTTCGATCGCCTTATCGAACGCCGCGCTGAAGGTCAGATCGATGATGTTCAGGCTGTCGACGAATATGTACTTGTCTTCGAGCCGTTTTTTGAGCATATCCTTGATCTGGGCGGAAATCTCGCTGCGGCGGGTGATCGTCTCCTCCGCAGTGTACTGGGATGTCACCGACTTGATGCACTCGGACACGGCCGGCGCGATGATGGTGTTCTCGTAGTTGAGGCTCAGATTTTTGTAGAGATCGTCGACATTGGCCCCGTCCACCCGGTAGTTCACCGCAACATTGGTGGTGATGGACTGCATATCCTTGCTGGCCGAGGTTTCCCCTTCCACGGTGTACTTTTTCACCCGCGCGTCCACATGGACGATCCGCTGGGCAAAGGGGAGCTTGAAGTGGATCCCTTCGTTGAGAACCGTGTTGTCCACGGCGCCCATGGTGAGCTTGACACCCTTGTAACCCGCAGGTACGATGTCGAAGCAGCCGATGATGACGATCAGAGCCAGGATCACGCAGGGAACCAGGATGAGAAGCGGCTTGACAAAACGGGGCATTCTTTTGTTCAATGCATTCATTCCTTTTCAATAGATTAAGGCCTTGCCCTTATCATACCGGAATCCCGGCAAAAGGTCAAAAGCCAAATTTCAGCGAAAAAGGAGAGCTAAACCCGATTTTAACCCGCTTTCCCAACCTACTGTTCCAGACGAAGCCGGTCGTGCCCCCCCGAATCCTGGCGAATGCGGGGTGCTTCCGGGACGGCAACCGGGCCGCCTCCAGTTCGGAGGCGGCCCGGTTCTGTGCATCGGGGCTCAGATATGCTGTTTCGCGGTTTCCCACAACGCTATTTGGTTTTCGATCCGGGCGCGCTGCGTCGCCGTCACCCCGGAAAGCGACTGGCGAACCGTGGCCACTGTGGCGTTCACACGGTTGATGTTCGCGCTCGTGTACATCTGATTGGCCGGAGCCGAATACCATACGACGCTTCTGGCCGTGCATTCGGCGCTGATGTCCTCCAGGCATTTGTAGTAGCCGTACATGGCGTCTGCGGCGCTGCCGTACAGCTTGCGGCAGGCATCCTTCAAAATCTGCTCGGAGGTCAGGCTGGCGTCCCACATCCCTTTGGACGCCACATACCAGAGCGGCCAGCGCAGATCGTAGTCATCCTGGGTTTCATAGTACCCGGGCAGGGGCCCCTGGTCGTAATAGATATAATCGGCGCCGATGCTCTTCCAATACTGCTGATTCTGGATGGCGACCCGGCCCTGCACCCACGGGATATACTGCCACTCCGGCTTGGCAGCGGCTACGCAGTACCATTCCCAGATGCCGTAGTTCTCGCAGCCGGTTCTCGCCTGCCAGTTGGCCACGTTGTCCTTCCATGTGACCGTATAGGTATTGCCCGTTTCCGGATAATAAGAGGATCCCATGTTGAATCCACTCGATACCGGCTGATACATATTGGTTTCACGCGTGAACTGGATTTCCAGATTGGGTTCCATGGTGAAATTCCTGGTGGGAGCATAGAAATTTGCGAAGTAGCTGAGGACCGTCAGCTTTTTGTCGGGATATTTTTCGCCGACGATTGCCGCCACCCGGTTGGTAAAGGTGAGGATCTGGTCGGTTCTGGATCCCAGCGCCGCGCAGGCCGAGCACTCGCACCAGCCTTCGTACCAGCCGTCGTTCGCCGCCAGGGTATACTGCGTGTAATCGGGGTTCCGGTCAAAAAATTGAATGACTTTGCCGGCGATTTCGGTGGCGAGAGCCTGATTGGAATAGCAATACTGCCACCAGTCCACGCCATAGGGGTTCCGCTGCCCGTTGATCAGGCAGAACCACTCTGGATGTGCGGAAAAATAGCTTTCTCTGGAAACCAGGCTGGGAAGGCCGTGGCCGAAAAGCATCTTGTCCCCACCCTGATACCAGCGGGTCCCCATTTCACGGTTGGAATCGTAAACCCGGTTTATCCGGTTGGTGAACTGCGGCGTATGCTCGATTTGATAGCTGCCGACGGAGATGCTGGAGACGTCGGGGATTTCCTCCCACAGCGCCTCCGGCCCGAACCAGCCGCAGCCAAGGGACTCCAAGAACATGGTGACCGCGTTGTAAGTCCCGGTGTAATTCCCGCAGTCATTGCCCATCAGGACCAGGCGGTTCCCCCGCGTCATCAAAAGCACCTTTTCGCTCTCCGGATATCCCGACAGGCGGGGCATACCCAGCCGGCGGGTATAGCGGGAATCGCCGACGAGGAGCAGATTGCCGGTATGGACGGCGGTATCGTCCACGATCTCCAGACGGGTTCCGGTCATGTCGTATATGGTCTCCTGTAGGAATTCCGCCGCCTCCATCACTTTGGAGGGTGCGAACGCCGAGACGACGATTCGAGCGGGCTCACTCCCCGGGCCGACGACGGTCAGTGTCCCCGAGTTGGCCCCGTTTTGGGAAGGCGTCATCGTGACGATGTCCTGATAGCTGTCGATGACCGTATTGCCGGCCTCGTCCGCATAGGCGGCGGCCAGCTGCTGCAAAAGCGGGACATCGGCCGCCGTGATCGAACCGTCGCCGTTCAGATCACCCGCCTGCAGAAAGACACCGGTGAAGGATTTGGTGCCGGCAATATGCGCCTGCATCTCGGTGACATCGGCCGCATTCACCACGCCGTCCGCGTTCAGGTCGCCTTTGACCGCGACCGTATACTCGGACAGTTTCTGGCCGCCCCGGTTGTAAAGGGAAACCGTCATGCCGGTCGCGGTAAATCCCGTGGTAACGGGTGCCGTCCCTTCGAACAGCTTGACCGTCCCATCGATGCCGGGATCGATATCCGCCAGGAAGTCCTCTGCCGCCGAGGAGGAAACCGCGGCGGAGATGATACCGCCCGAAACGGTATACCGCCCGCTTGTCATCGTGTAATCCCACTGCCTGCCGTCGAGCAAGACAAACCGGGAAACATGATCATGCTTCTGGAGGCTCCATCCGCCCCGTTCACCAGCGATATCGGTCTGCGCCTCCAGCCCGTCGAAGGCCGGGTCGTCGGCGAGACTGTACAGGACTTCCCCTTTGTCGTTGGTGATTTCCAGGTCGGCAAAGGTGATTTTTCCGGCCGCATTCCAGCCGCCGAGAACAAACCGTCCGTCCCCGTATTCCGCCGTGATGGCGAGTGTCTCCCAATTTTTCGTGTTGCCTGTAAAGGTTTTGAAGCTGGCCCCCGCCGCGTTGCCGATATACACGTTGGCGTCGCTTCCGAGCGGGCTGAAGCCGTTGATTTTCATTTTTCCCGTCAGATGCAGGCGTCCGGCATCCTGCCACGCGGACGGGAAAACGAACTGCGCGGTCGGATTGGTGTCACTCGTGGACTCGATTACCAAGCTGCGTGCGGGATTGACCTTTGAGCGGACCTTGAATCCCGCCTCATCGTTGTAATTCTGAAAAATCCAGTAGCCCCGGCTTCCCAGCATATCGACATTTGTGCCGATATTGTCAAAGTTCCGGTCCTCCGCCAGGGAATACAGCAGCGTCCCGTCCTGCTTGCGGATTTCCAGATCCGCCAGGATAAAGTCTCCCGATGCCTTCCAGCTGCCGAATATGTACCGTTCGTCGCTGTATGTGGCGGGGATGACCACCCGTTGGAATCCGTCGGTATCGGCATAATACGGCGTGAAGTAGTTCACACCCGGACTGTTATGAACCGAAAATCGGGCGTCGGAATTCTGCGGGCGGAAATTTTCCACCTTCAGGTATCCCGTCAGATAGATGGTCCCGTAGGATGCCCAGTCGGACGGAAAGATGAAATGCGCCTTGGTGTTGATGTCGTCGACGGGGCTGACATACAGGCTTCTGTCCGGGACATAATCGGCATCGACCGGCGGCGCGATCACGTGCATGGAGGAGACATTGTTGTAGGTCTGGAAGATCCACATGCCCCGGCCGCCCACGATGTTGTCGTTGTCGCTGTACACGGCAAAGGTATCGTCGTCGTTCAAGGAATAAAGAACCGTGCCGTCGGAGGTTTTGATTTCCAGATCGGCGAATTTCATCTGTCCTTTGGCATACCAGCCGCCGAAAATCAGCCGGGCATCGCTGTAATCCACCGTGAGGGACAGATTGATCCAGCCGTTGGTATCTGCCGTATACGTGACCAGCTCCTGCGCCGCGGCGTTGTTGACAAAGAACTTTCCGCCATCATTCATAAGCGCCAGGGACTCGATCCGGATTTTGCCCGTGACCGTCAAATCCCCCTTGTTTTGCCATTCGGACGGGAAAATCAGGTGGGCCGTCGGGTTGATATCGGTCGAGGAATCGATCATCAGATACCGGTTTGGGAGAATCCAAGTCGTCACGCTGAATTTGGAAACCTGGCTGTTTTTCCCAAACATCCAGTCCCCTTTGCTTCCCACAATGTCTGCGTCCGGGGATACCGATTCAAAAACCGGATCGGTGGACAGCCGGTACAAAAGCGTTCCGTCGGAGGCATAAATCTTCAAATCGGCGATTCTCATCCTGCCGGCCGCATTTTGCCCGCCAAATGTGAAACCACCGTCGCTGTAAGCCGCCGTTACGGACAAATCCTCCCACCCGTTCGTGGCGGCTTCGTAGGACGCGAGGGTGTCTCCCTGCGCATTTTGGAGGAAAAAGCGCGGGCTGCTGCCCAGGGACGATATCGACTCGACCCGGACCTTGCCCGTCATCCGGAATGGTCCTTGGTTTGCCCAAGCGGAGGGGAACGTATATTCCGCCGTAGGATTGGTGTCGGAGGTGCTGTTGATAATCAGTTCCCGCTCCGGCCCGTATTCACGGATGACCGGCGCCTCCTCCACCGTAGTGCAGATGAATTTCGATACGTTGTTATAGGTTGTGAAGGTCCAATATCCGGTTGTCCCGGTCAGAAGCTGATCAAAAGAACTCGAGCCGAACACCGTGTCGTCGGCAAGGGAGTAGAGCACGGTGCCATCGCTTTTTTTGATGACCAGATCGGCGAATTTCATCTGTCCGCCCGCATACCAACCGCCGAAGATCAGCCGGGCATCGCTGTACGTCACCTTTAAGGACAAGTTAATCCAGCCGTTGGTATTGCTTGGATAGGACGCGAGTTCTTTTCCGGCGAGATTGTTGACGAAAAAGTGGCAGCCCGATCCCAGAGAGGCGATGGAGTCGACTTTGATCTTGCCCGTGACCGTCATGGTTCCCGCATTCTGCCATGACGAGGGGAAGGCCAGGTAGGCGGTGGGATTGATGTCCGACGTGGAATCAATCGTGAGGATTCTTTCAGGCCGGGCAGCCCCGCCTTTTACGGTAAATTTGGAGACGTTGTTATAGGTCTGGAAAATCCAGTTGCCCCGTCCCCCTTTTATGTCCTGATTGAGGGCAAACGTGTCGAAGGCCGTATCGTCGGCAAGAGAATAGAGCACGGTGCCGTCGGCCTTTTTAATCACCAGATCGGCAAAACTCATTTTGCCGCGTGCATACCAGCCGCCGAAGATCAGCCGGGCGTCGCTGTAAGTCATGGTCAGGGTCAGGTCCACCCATCCGTCGGTCACCGCATTATAATTCGCTTTGGATTGAGCGGCGGCGTTGTGGACGAAAAAGCCCGGGTTGGATCCCAGCGCGGACAGGGAAGTCACCTTGACTTTGGCCGTTACTGTCAGAGGCCCTGCATTCTGCCACGAAGAAGGAAAAATAAAATGCGCCGTCGGATTGATGTCCGATGTGGAGTCAATGGTGACGGTTCTTTCCGGCTGATAAGCGCCGGCTTCCACAGTAAATTTAGAAACATTGTTATAGGTTTGGAAAATCCAGTCGCCACGCCTTCCGCGCAGATTTTCACCGTGGGCGAAGGTATCGAACACGCTGTCGTCGGCGAGAGAATACAGCACCGTGCCGTCCGCCTTTTTGATGACCAGGTCGGCGAAGCTCATCTTGCCGCCCGCATACCAGCCGCCGAAGATCAGCCGGGCATCGCTGTATGTAACGGTCAGGGAGAGATCGACCCAGCCGTTGGTGTTGCCTTTATAGCTGACCAATTCCTTTGCTGCTGCGTTGTTGACAAAAAAGCCGGCGCCCGCCCCCAGGGACGACATGGACTCGATCCGAATTTTTCCCGTCACCGTTATCGTTCCCGCATTCTGCCACGAGGACGGGAAAATCAGGTGTGCCGTCGGGTTGATGTCCGACACGGCATCGATCTGGACCACCCTTGCCGGTTGGTAGGTCTCGGCGGCCCCTCGGAAAACCAATGCGTCCATCCCTGGAACAAGACAGGTTGTCATGGCCACGAGGGTTAGTCCTGCGATGATTTTACGCCATCTTCTTTTCCACTTCACTCTTACTGACCACCTTTCTATCATTTGCATTTCCCCTGTATCATCATCATGCATAATATTTTTCAACTTATACATTTCAAATGATACGTATTATACTATAACGCAATCCTCGCAAAAAACAACGTTTTAATTTATGGGTAGACATGTCCATATTTGTTATAATTTGGCAATGTGTAGATTTTGCCCGGTTTATATGTTGAATATAGCAATTATTATACTTTGGGTATTCTATATGCTGGCGGGAGCGCCATCCTGAAACGCAGTCCAGCGTTTGAAAAGAGCGGTTAAAAAGCATCAGCTTTTCAGATCAAAGCCCAAGAGCAGGGCCATCTTTTTCGAGTAATACAGCCGATTCGCAAGAGAGCCTGGCCTTTTTGTCACCTTTTTTCGGTAAACCGCTATATTGGTAGGGTAGTGAACTGTTACGATTGAAGGAGGCATCCCCGATGGATAAACAGGCGTTTGACGCAATGGTCCGACAGTATGCGGCCGACCTGATGGGTATGGCGGCACGCAGTACGCTTCCGCCGGAACCCGCTTCCCCTCCGACAGAGGAAACGAGCCCCCAGCCAGAGGCCCCTGCTCCGATAGAACCCGACGAAGGAGTCGAAATTAATCCGCCTGAATCCGGTCCCGGCGTGGATCCGCTGCAGCCGGCGGTCCCTGAACCGGAGAGCTACGAGAGCTTTCTCGCCGATAATCCCCAAATGGGTGAGCTGCGCATCCAGGCCTCCGCCGGCGGGCGGGCTGTGCCGATTTCCGGAGCGGAAGTCACCGTTTCCCGGGATTTTGCCGACGGCAGCAGGGTGTTTGCCACCGGCATTACCGATGGCAGCGGTATCCTGGATGGTATCCGGCTGCCCGCTCCCGACAAAGGCCGCTCCCAAAGCCCGGAACCAGGCAAACCGTCCTATGCGGCGTATACCGTCACGGTGTCCCATCCGCAGTTCCAGACCCAGGTGTTTACCCAGGTGCCGGTTTTCGAAGGGATCAAGTCTATCCAGCCCGTCCGGTTCGTGCCGGCGCGGCCGGACTTTCAATAGGGAGGCGTCTACATGAACGGCAACATAGACCGTCCGGTCATTCCGGAAACCATTACCGTCCATCTCGGTGCCCCGGACCAGGCCGCGGAAAACGTCACGATCCCCTTTGCCGAATACATTAAAAACGTCGCCTCCAGTGAGATCTATCCCACCTGGCCGGAGGCCGCCATCCGGGCCAATATCCTCGCGCAAATCAGCTTCGCCCTCAATCGGATCTATACCGAGCACTATCCCAGCCAGGGATATGATTTCGATATTACAAACAACACCCAATACGACCAGAACTTCGTCCGCAACCGGGATATATTCGAAAACATCTCCCAGATCGTGGATGACATTTTTAACGATTATGTGGTGCGGCAGGGCAGCGTCGAGCCGCTTTTCACCCAGTATTGCAACGGAACCACCTCCACCTGCGACGGCCTGTCCCAATGGGGTACGGTGGATCTCGCGGATCAGGGACTGATACCCTACGAAATACTCCAGTACTATTTCGGTGATGATATCAATATCGTGTTTGGCGCGCCGGTGCAGGGCATCGAGCGCTCCTATCCCGGTGTCCCCCTGCGCCAGGGCAGTGCCGGCGAGGATGTGCGGATCCTCCAGCGGCAGCTCAACCGGATATCCGACAACTATCCGGCAATCCCCAAGCTGCTGGTGGACGGGTTTTTCGGCGTGGAAACCGAGGCGGCGGTCAGGGAATTCCAGCGCATTTTCAACCTGACTCCCGACGGGATCGTGGGAAAAGCAACCTGGTACAAGATCAAAAAGACATACAACGGCGTCAAGGGCCTGTCAGAGCTATACTCCGAGGGCATCTCCTTCGATGAGGCTCAGCGGCAGTTCTCCCGGCAGCTTCAGCTGGGGGACACCGGCAACCCTGTACGGGTCGCCCAATATTATCTGGCCATCATCTCTTATTTTGACGACCAGATTCCCCAAGTTCTCATCGACGGCAATTTCGATGAAAACACCCTGAACGGCGTGCAGGCTTTCCAGCGGGAATACGGCTTGGACCCCACCGGCGTGATCGACCGGGAAACCTGGAACCGCATGATGCAGGTGTATGCGGATACCATAGCATCGGTCCCGCCCGAGACGCTTGAAGGGAGCGAGGAGATCTATCCGGGGCGCTTCCTCACACTGGGGATGCAGGGGGACGATGTACGCCAGCTCCAGATTTTCCTGCAGGAGGCTGCCGCCCGCCATAGCTTCATTCCGTCCGTGGAGGCCACCGGCACCTTCGATCAGGCCACTGAGGATGCGGTAAAAGCCGTGCAGGACAATCAAGGCCTGGAAGGCAACGGCGCGGTGGGTCCGATCACCTGGAATCGGATTGTACGGTTGGCGCGCCGCTAGCACAGGATCGCCGGCCTGAAGCACGGCCAAACAGTCAAAAATAGAATGGGACACCCCCAGATTGACGCAAAAAGCGCCCGGAAACCGTCTATATCATCGGTTTCCGGACGTCTTTTTTGGCTGGGGATGCTTACGACGTGTGACGCATGGTCTTTTGGCCGGAATGCAGATATAATACGGCGGCTCTTGGCTCTCTTCCGTCTTGTCCAGCTCCATGGCTCCAAAATCCGATGGCAGCAATCCCATCGGAACGTTGATGTTTGTGGTGTTTTGTTCACACAAGGGATAATGAGTGAAACATAATCACACATATAACAAAAATCGACCATTGACTAAATAGATTATTGGATATATTGTAAGAGTGTCTGAAATTTTGGTCCATCTTCGGCATCGGATTGCCTCATCTTTGCGCTGACGGTTGGAGCGGTGATAGGGCGACACTTCCGGTTCGGCCTGTGATGGGGCCCAAAGTCTAGGGCACATATCGCAAGGGCAACCCCAAACTATCTACGGGGCAGCAAGGAGATGCTGGATTTTAGGGATCCGTCCCTGCAACGAAACTGCACGATGGGGAACGATACCGAGGGCGGTGCCGATGCTGTGGCTATACGTCTGGCGTATACGGAGTACACAGGCGGAGATTGCCGTATAGAAAAGATGTACAGCGAGGAGGGCTCATGACTTGAAAAAAGAAAGCTCTGCGCGCCTTGATATGGTTGGCAATCCTGCTCGCCGTTTTGATTTCCGTCGGCATCTCTTATGGACCGGCATCATAAAGTCCTCATTGCCATAGTTGTTTTCCCTGATTTGAATGAGGTTATGGCATTCATCATATAATCGTCCAACCGTGTTTGTGGTATTCTCCAGTCCTGACGAAGGGCTCAAGTTCTGGGTCGATTTTGCCAAAATAGCAGCTGCGTTTTGGGGCAGTGAATCGTACGGCATACTCATCATCTACCGGCGTACTTTCCCAATGAATGGTGACACCCTTATAGGAGATGAAGAGAATGGGTGTATTATAAAACTCACTACTCCTGCCGGTGTTATGATTACCATAACGGATAATATTTGTCAGTATTTAATAGAGACATATAAATACAACATTTCATTACTCAATCTTTATAATGACCTGCCTGCAGATGGATTTATATAAGGACGTGCACAAAGTTATTTGCATGTTTCTACATTGGTAGTTTCTTGGGAAACTAAATTCAAGATGGACTTGCACTCGATATTACGACGACTTTTTTATGGAGAAGACTATAAACGAGGTGTGTTTGTCGAAGCGAACATATACGCTTAATACCGGTTTTTTGGAGGGAACCGATATGAAACGCCATAGGATCAGGCAATGGGTTCTCGTGGGGATCTGTGGGGGTGCGCTTTTGCTGGCCGGCGGATTGGGATATGGGTACGTCACGGACTTCCGGCCGGGATCACCAGTGTATTCCTCTCTCGCCGCCTATCGGGATCAGGTGGCGGAAACGGGCGAGGAGCTCTTCACATACACCAACGATACGGTGTATGCCGCCGTGCGGGACGTTGGGGGCGATACCCCCTATCTGGATGTACAGATCCTGGAAAAACGGCTGTTCTGGTGGACTCTCCGGCACTTTGAAAGTGCCTATTATCCGGTCATGCCAGTGAAAGTCGGCGACCAGGTCCTGCTGATCGGTAGCTATACCGGATGGAATGCCGGTGAAGCCGCGAAGGTTCGTCTCCGTGGCGAAAACGGGGAGATCCGGCTGCCCCGGAAGCAGGAGCGGTTCCTCTGCCGCGGAGCTTCCTATCTCGGCTACGCCTTCGACATGGATCCGGATTTTCGCGGCGGCTGGCGAATCGAATATCTTGACAAAGAAGGCGACCCGCTCCCCGACCTCTCTCCGAGAAGCGTAAACGATGCGGCAGTCCGTCGAGTTGTCCGCGGCCGGCCCGATGTCGCGATAGACAAGGAGGCCAAAGAGCCGCTTTTGGAAGAGGCCGCCCTGCTCTTCGCTGCCGGGGAACCGTCCGAGCCCTTCTCCCCTGCCGGAACGGCTCTGGTGCTGGATATTCTGGTAACCGAACTCCATCCAGGCCCGCTTTATCGCTCGGGCGAGGCCTATACCCGGTTGCTCTTTTCCCTGCTGGACGACGGCCGGCTCGGCATCCTGACCGAGGCGCCGGAGCGGGAGCCGGTGTATACCGTTAGTCAGGCGGAGGTGTCCGACGCTTTCCGAGCGGCTCTGGAACCGTAGGAGGGGGGATCTCGCGGTCTGTCTGCGACGGCCGAACCGGCAATGAAAGTGATTATTGTCGGGGAAGAATTCGTAAAAGTGAATGGGATTCTTCATGCATCAAAACAACAATTACTTAAATTCTGTCGAATCCATGCTGCATTCCTGCATGAATGTGGCAGATACGGTCATCCGTAACAACTATATGGCGTGTTCCTCAACTCTCGACAACGATCCCATCGGTACCAACCGATATATTGAGGGGATACAAAGTACCAGTTATATCACACATACTATTGTAGACGCATGGGGAACCCCACAAGTTTTTTACCAGCTTTACGAAACCATAGATTATTCGGTGATGAGTGGCGATTATTATGGCATCGACTATGCACGCGGCGATTTTTCCTGGGTCGAATTGTGAGAACATGACGCGATAGGAGATAGGCTCATGACTCGAAAAAAGAAAGCTCTGCGCGCCTTGATATGGTCGGCAATCCTGCTCGCCGTTTTGATTTCCGTCGGCATCTCTTATGAAAAAAGAAGCTTTCGTAATTTGACCGTGGAAGAAATGGTTGATGCAACCCACGACGATCTCCTCATCTCCTATAAGGGCGTCACCATTCATTGGGGGAGTGCATGGGTACCCGGTAACTATGCCGGACTATTCACAGCCCCAAAACGCAGCTGGTATTTTGGCAAAATCGACCCAGAACTCGAGCCCATCGTCATCACCGTCCCCGAGGAGGTCGTCCTCAAGGTCTATCCTTATGACGCATCGGAAAAGTCTGTACTGCTGGAATTCCAAAGGTATAAAGGGATCAAGCGCACCTATCTGCTCAAGGGATTCGGGAACTTTCAAAAACATTGCGCCGTCCTGTATGAGATGACCGGCAACGCCGTTTTTTTGACGGAAGAGGCCTCCGATTCGGCGTAGCGCATGAACGGGTGGCATATCGGGCTTCTGTTTTTTTCCGTCTCTTTTGTGAAGACAAGTTGCCGGGACATTTAACGAAATAGAGGAGGGATCACATGAGCGCCTGTACTTTTGAACTCCGTTGCGATTTCGTAGCTGCAAAGCAGCGTTTAGAAGAATGCGCTCTGTCCGGTGATTATAAGGGGACGGTTTTGTATGATAAATTTGAGGCGACAGAGATGGACGGACCGTCCTGTTTAATAATGCTATTTCACCAATATGAATACAGGATTTCCTATAAATTGCAGGCAGATGCGGTTGTGGGATTATTTGAGCGCCGTTCCGGTCCGCCCGTGCTGCACGTAATGAGTTATGAGGGGAAGGGGATAACCAAAAAATGGTTTGATTTCTGTGACTATATGTCCTCGGCGTTTCGGGATGTCATCCTATCATCAAATAATTAAGTACGAGGGCTCCTATGGAAAAGAAGCGGTCTCTGAAAAGAAAGCTCTGTATGGCAGGAATCGGCGTAGCGGCGCGTCTATCGGTGCCTAACCGCCTTCACTACTGGGGAGCTTTTCCGGACAAGGCCCCATATATTCAAAAGTGAAATTGAGATAGACTCAATAAAAGGTTTAAATCCCCAGACTTAGGAGGTGATTTTGTGAAAAAAAGATGGTGCGTGATGATTCTTTCTATAGCTATATTTGTCATAATTATGGTGGGATTCTTCATGCATCAAAACAACAATTACTTAACTTCCGTCGAATCCATGCTGCCAATTATATTAGAATATAATGATGTTGTTATTAAACATCCTGATTTTACTTCTGACTATGTAAGCAGACTTAAGGATGCCAAAAGACACATATTTTGGGGGACAATTAATAGAAGCCAAACGCCTGTTATAATAAATATTCCTTCCAAGGCCGAACTCAAGATTTATCCTAATGACGATACATCGGTCTTGATAGAATATATCCCACATTCTGGTTGGTCCCAGAAATACAAATTGTCTGAATATGGAGATTTCGACAAGCACCTAGAAATCCTATACGAAATAACTAATAACGACGTATTTCAGACAGACGCCGCTGCGTAAGAAGTTACGTTATTCGGAACGCCGGGAGCACCCGATAGGATGCCCCCTAAAGAACGAGTAAATATTTTATATGGGGGCTCCTATGGAAAAGAAGCGGTCTCTGAAAAGAAAGCTCTGTATAGCAGGAATCGGCGTAGCGGCGCTTCTGTTCTTCCTTTTCCTTTATGACTCTATCTCCTATGAGAAGATTGTCAACCACCGTCTGCTGGATACGGAGGGCGTCACCTTTACTTACAATGGATGGACATATGATATGGGGGAGAAAACGGTGGATATCCGATATGCGGCGCGTCTATCGGTGCCTAACCGCCTTCACTACTGGGGGGCTTTTCCGGACAAGGCCCCATATATTCAAATCCAAATTCCAGAGACTGCGGTTCTCACCATTGCTCCATTTGATCAAGACGCCGTTCTCCTGCGTGTGGAACCAATGTGCGGCCTAAAACGTGTGTACAAATTGAGCCGATACGGGGATTTTTCTGAATATGCAGAAACACTATACGACATTACGGGTGATCCCCATTTCCAGGCATAACCGCCGGACAGAAAGGCGCCGCCGAACTGGATGCGGGAGCCGTGGATATTTGTGCGTTTTATTTGGGCCGCGTAAACTGCCTCGGGGACAAGATGTGTCACAAGCCGCTTCTCCATCTTTTTAGAGAAAATCCTGTCCCATATATACAGACGCGAAAAAATGTTTCCGATTTCGTATGCTAAGAGTGGGTAATAAACGCTTTTGGGGATCCAAACAAAAAGAGGAGGGATGGTTGGATGAAACGATGGATGGCCTGGCTGGGGGTTGTATGTGCGGCAGGGCTCATGTTCAGCGCCTGCGGGGGCTCTCCCACATCACGGGAGACGTCCGCCACGGCGGGAGAGGCAGCCCCCCTATTCTATTTCTCGGGAGACGGACTGTACATGGTGGGGGAAAGCGGCAAGCCCCGCCTGCTCGCCGAGGAGGTCGAACTGCCGTCATTTTCTTCCACGGTACAATCTCTGCCGGCTGCTTCCGGCCGGTATCTGCTTTCACCGAACGGCAAGAAGCTGTCGTTCAGCCCGCGTTACAACAGTCTGGAGGACAATATTGCGCTGTATGCGGCCGATACGGCAAAAGGAACGGTCAAAACCGTGTGTAAGGATCTGGCGGTGGACATAGAGCAATTCGGTGTTTGGAAGATGGTGTTCCGTTTTGGGGTGGATGGCACCCTGTACTATATCCAACAAAACCGGGAAGCGGTCCGGACCGACCTGTACGCCTATGAAAAGGGAAAGAGTCGTCTGGTGGCGGAAAATGTCGTATCCTTTTTCCTCGGGGAGGATGGGAAGACGATTCTCTACTATGGCGGGATCGAGGGAACCGGATCCCCGCAAGAGTCCGGCGATCGGTTCATCCAGCAGTGGGCGGCCAAATACGGGGCATCGCGTATGGTCTTGAAACGGCTGGACATCCAAACCGGGGAATGTGCTACTCTCTCGGATAAAGTCAGTACCACTAGCCATCCCAGCTTTGACCCTTTTTCGTTTTCTTACGTCAAGTTCCAAGAGTGGGATGGTACGAGATATGTGGAGCGGCAGGTGGGCGAAGTACCGCCCAGCAGCCCCTGCCCCTGTCCCGGCTGCGCGGCGGGCGGGATCCATCTTTCAGATGGCGTCCACATTTACAAAAGAGAGGCTTTGGACGGATGGTTTTTAGAGGCTGACGGCCAGGAGCCGGTATTCATCGAGGCGGTGTGGCAGCATGGTACGGATAAAAAGCATGAAAACCAGGTGCGGTTCGTCCAAACCGACGGTGCGGTCTACTGCTACAAAGACGATGCTACAGAACCCGGCCAGAACAATTTGTTCCGGCTGGCAATCGAGGATGGTGTTCTGAGAGAGAAAAAAGCGATCACAAACTATGTTATGGATATCAAAATGGGATATAAAGGCGGTGTATTCTATTTCCGCCAATCCTTGGATGTGCCGAACCGCTCGAAGATCCTATATTATACAGATGGGACGGATACCCTTTCATTTGAGTCGCTTCCCGAAGAGACGGGGCCGTTTACCGTGAATGGGAACGCGTATCTCTTGGCTCCTCGTGAAGAGGGAGAGCGGCAGGATATCTACTCATTCGACGGGCACGGGACCACGCTGGTAGCGGAAGGGGTGCGGCATACTCTCTACGCGAACAATCAACTCTACTACACCAAGGACGAAGGTGCCCCCTTTTCCCTGTATCAAGGGAATACGTTAGTGGCGGAGAATGTCGACGGTGTCATCGGCTTGTATGAGGACTTCCTATGATCTGAGACGGCGAAACCGTCGCCAATTGATATACTGAAGTTGAGATTTGTTTCCATATATGCGGCAGGATATCAAAGAGGAGGGATGGTTGGATGAAACGATGGATGGCCTGGCTGGGAGCCGTATGTGCGGCAGGGCTCATGTTTAGCGCCTGCGGGGGCTCTCCCACATCACGGGAGGCGTCCGCCACGGCGGGAGAGGCGGCCCCCCTATTCTATTTCTCGGGAGACGGGCTGTACATGGTGGGGGAAAGCGGCAAGCCCCATCTGCTCGCCGAGGAGGTCGAGCGCCCCGCTTTCCGCAACGCCTCACAGTATTTCCCCGGAGCCGAAGGTCTTTATATGCTCTCGCCGAACGGCAGAGAACTGGCGTTTTGTCCCCGATACAACGCATTGGAGGATAAAACCACTCTGTACACGGTCGATACGCCAAGCAAGGGGAAGACCAAGGCCGTATGTGAGGACCTGGCCGTGTTTTTACGCAATTGGAGCAATCGGGCGCCCTTTCGTTTTGGGGTGGATGGCACCCTGTACTATATCCAGCAAAACCGGGAAGCGGTTCGGACCGACCTGTACGCCTATGAAAAGGGAAAGAGTCGTCTGGTGGCGGAAAATGTCGTATCCTTTTACCTAGGGGAGGATGGGAAAACGATTCTCTACTATGGCGGGGTCGAGGGAACCGGATCTCCGCAAAGCGCAAGTGAGACTTTTCTCCAGTGCTGGCAGGCCAAGTACAGTATCAGCCGCTTGAGCCTGAAACGGCTGGATACTCAAACCGGAGAATGCGTTGTTTTATCCGAAGCCGCCTCCTTAAACGACCTGCCGCAATACGATAAAACCGCCTTTGCGTATGTGGTGTTCATAGAACAAGATAAGGAGCAACACCCTGTCCAGCGACAGGTAGGAGACATGCCAGAGAGCATGGATGAGAACCGTTCTGCGTATGACACGCTTGTGCTCTCTCCAGGCGTTCAAATCATCAAAGATACGAGCCGCGGTGCCTGGATTCTGCAAGCAGAGGGCCGGGAACCCATCGTCATAGAGAGCATTCGCCAGCCGGGCACATCCGCAGATAAAATCGTGGAAAACCAGCTTTATTTTACCATGGCCGACGGGGCGGTCTACTACTACAACGCAACGCCTTCGAGTAACCAAGAGGCCAATTTTTTCCGATTGGCCATTGAGAATGGAGCCTTAAAAGAAAAAACCGCGCTGGGCCCCCATGTCGAGCGTGTCTTAGAAAGCTATAGGGACGGCGTCTTTTATTATGAGCGGGTTCCGGATCATACGGGGGAGTTCCTTCTGTGTTATACCAATGGTACAGACATGGTCACGTTGGATAATATCCAGGATCTGGAGACGCTTCGTGTAGTGGGGGATCAGGCCTATCTGATCGTCAGTCGGAAGGATGCCCCACAGCGGTACGACATACATTCATTTGACGGAAAACAGGCAGCTTTATGGGCAGAGAACATCAGCACCTATGGTTTTTTTAACAATCAACTATATTATACTCAAGATAACGCCGCCCCTTTTTCCCTGTATCAAGGGAATACGTTAGTGGCGGAGAATGTCGACGGCGTCATCGGCTTGTATGAGGAACCGTGATGGACGGGGCGGGACTATCAGGAAGCACCGCCGTCGTTGATACGGGAGTCCCGGTATGGAAGCCATCTGCCGCCGGCCGGGTGTGGCCAAAGGAGGCAAGCGCCTTCCTGACCCTTTAACCGTCGTCGTCCTTCTGCTGCACATCGCCAGGGATCCACTATGGTTGGCCGGCGGTGGGCGGAGTGTGGGCATTTCCTTTCTATAAACGAAAGAGGGCCGCCCGACTGTCCGGTTGTAGGGAAGAATCTACCCAAGAGGAAGACGGCTCCGCCACTTCTGGCATGGCAATCTGAAGAGATGGATAGGAAATAATGCCCCCCATACAGACTCGATTTTTCTTGCTCCTCTGTGAAAATAGGACCCACTCTTCAAGACCTGCGCCCATTCTTACTCCATACAGAAAGGCCGGCATCCTTTCCGGATGCTGGCCTGTTCTCATTTGCCTTTTTCATGGTCATCAGAAATTGGAAAATCAAATGGATAGGGCTTTGGGCGGATAAGGAGCATATTACACAACTCTCTTATCCACATAGTATTGCGCTTGTAAGTTGTATAATTCGGCATATTTACCGTCAAGGGAAATCAGCTCGTCATGGGTTCCGTATTCTATGATATGGCCCGCCTGAAAAACCGCGATATAATCGCATAAACGGCTGGAAGATAGGCGATGCGATATATATATCGCCGTCTTATCGCGGATCATGGCATCAAACTGTTGGAATATTTCATGTTCCGCTTTCGGATCAAGTGCCGAGAGCGGTTCGTCCAGGATCACAATGTCCGACTTTCTGGCAATTGCCCGGGCAATCGCAACCTTCTGTCCTTCCCCTCCCGATGGTTCAAACCCATCTTCATCGAATTCTTTATAAACGCTTGTGTCCATACCCTTTGGCAATGTCTGTATTTTCTTGTCTAAGCCGACCTCACGCAAAAGGTTGGAAACCGTTTCACGGGATATGGTATTCTCGTCATTCAATACGATGTTGTCCTTTATAGAAAACGCGAATAATTTAAAATCTTGAAATACCGCCGAAAACATGCCCATATACGCATCATAGTCAATATCCTTTATATTAACATTGTTGCAGAGGATCTCTCCTTCGGTGGGGTCATATAGACGGCAAAGCAATTTCACAAAAGTCGTTTTTCCCGCGCCATTTTCACCGACAACCGATAGTTTGGTTCCTGATTTTATATCAAAGTTCAAGTTTTGTATGGCATAATGATCCTGTCCGGGATATTTAAAACAAACATTACGAAAAGAAATGATAAACTCCTTCTCTTTAGCAACAGGCAAAGGAAGTCTTTTGTTGTTTCTAAGGATCTCTGGTATATTCACATATGTATCGAGCGCCTCGTAATACAGTCCATATATTTTTATATCAACCAAGCTGGATAAAACATCGCGGACAGCGTTGGAAAAAGTGGACACTGCATTCAGATACATGGTGAATTCGCCGATGGTTATCGTGCTTTCCAGGACCCGGTAAATCAGATAGGCGTATGTAATTGCATTTTGAATCAGGCCTGAAACGGAGTTAAACAAACTCGATAAAGAAAAGCACACATTCCTTTTTTTATAAAACGCGATCGCTTTATTTGAATAATCCATTTCAGCGTCAATCAGCTAATGGCTCATATTGTTCATCCGGATTTCTTTAGAATAGGAAACATCTTCTAGAATCCGGGTAAAATAGTTCCATCTTCGCTCGACCTTTACGGCTTCCATGGAGAGCTTGTGACTTTTTTTCTTGGCTTTGGAATCGATAAATGCACTGGCGAGTACCATGAGCAAAAAGATAGAAACGATCAAAATATTCATGGTGGATATGATGGCGATGATTCCTATCAATGTGAAAACTTTACCGACGATTGCAAAAGCACTCTCCAGAACATATGAAAAGCCGTGCCAATCCCCATATAAAAATTTATTGGCTTTCTCTCTTATTTCAAAATAATCCGGCTTTTCCAAATTGCAAAAATCCGTATTCGCCAGTTTTTCGTGCATAAACTAACTTCGAGAATCTAGCAGACAAATAGCATCTCTGATTAAAAATCAGCAGATTGACATGCGATATACCCCAGCTGTTGATAAAGATAGCTGCTAGAAGGAGCACCACATAGAGGATCATCGTCTCCATGCGCTGTTGCTCCATTAATTCATCGATTATATATTTCGGAATGGCGATGATCGCAATAGGTAAAATTCCGATTAGTAATTGACTAACGGCATTCAGAATGATGTAGGATTTCCTTTCTTTCCAGCTGAATTTAATGAAAAAAAGTAACCCTTTCATCATTGTGATCACCCCTTTATGGAATCTGACAAGTTATTCTTAAAAAACCGTAAAGTCTTTCTCCATACTTTTCGAAGAGTGCGTTTTAAAAGCGTTTTCCATTTGACCTTTAATGAACAATGATCGCAATCGTTACACGATAAATTTTATTTCTGGCAAAGGTTGTATCCATCGAATAAGGCGTCAAGGTGTTCGGTTACGTCGTTCCGGATTTTGATCTCCATCTTCCGTGTTTTTTCGTTGAGCATCTTTGCAGTCTGTTTCAGTATGTCTATGGCCATGCCTTTTACCTTATTCACTAGGATACCATGCGTCCCCGTGGATTACAAGAGAATATTTCGGGCTTTTGGAAGCACATGAACCCATATTAAAGTGGACGAATACGCCACATAAAAAACACATATGGAAAAAGGCGATAACATATGAAAAACAACCAACTTTATATTCATTACCCGTTCGGTTATAAACTATTGCCTTTATTACCAACCGCCCATGGCTTCCGGCAAGCGGCCAGCTATGCCAGTGTCGAAGAGATTGCCAGGGTACAGGAAAGGGAGTCTGTTTCTTCCTCGGACAGAAATCCGGGAACGGGTATGTGATAGGTGTACACATGCCGCCCGCTCTCGTTTTTGGAGGTATCTTTTGGTATGTTTTCGCAGCGGCAACGACCAAATAAACACCAAAACACAGTTTAAACACCGTTTCAAGGCATGAAAAGAACCCGCACAAACGCAGTGTTCATGCGGGTTCACAGGTGGTCGGAGTGATGTGACTTGAACACACGGCCTCTTGGTCCCGAAATGCCGTGGGAGCGGAAAAGGCGTGATTTCCAGTCCAATGGGTGCTGCATGGGACGGAAAATAGCGGTTTGACTTGCTGAATAGTCCACCCCATCCACCCGCTGATTTCCGGTTATGGGTCAGCGTATGGGTCAGAAACGGTGGCTGATACTAAAAATACCGTTGCTCGTGTAATTTTTTCACTGCCGTTTGTATTTGAGAATCAGAATATTTTGAACCTTTTATTTTTTTTACTCCCGGCAAAATACTACCGTAATCTGTGGCTTTAGTTTCTCTTTGAACAAAAAGCGTAGTTGCTAATAACTCAAGCGACGAGGGAGATTCTTTTCCAAAAAGATTTACGATTTGTTTTTCTTCGGCTGGAAGTTTTGATATGCCGTGAGCTTTGGCCTCTTCGGTTGGTTCGATTAAATGTCCGGAATCAGTGTAATTAATAAATAAATAACCAACTTCTGTTAACTTCTGTATTTCAAAATCCAAATCAGCACTATACGGACCATAAAAATGAATAGTATAGTCGAATTTTTTCGGGCCACCTGCTTCCTCTATCAAATAAACTATCTTTTGAAGGGTTTTTTTACAAGGAGCTTTTTTAGATACTTCCATTAACTCATTTACTACGCTTACGACTGTTTCGTGCCTATTCATTCTTCCAATGCTCCTTTCGCTATTCATCACAAGTGTTTTTGATTATTTCTCTGGCCCTATCCAATTCAGATTTGTTAACATATAGGCGGCAGATACTAATTGGTTTAACAATACCTTCCAAAATCAAAGAGTCTTCCATAATATTTCGTGCAACACCAGAATGTTTATCAATAATTTTAATTTCTTTACCACTATCATCTTCATGAGCAAGCAACAGCGGTTGAAGTTTATGTGCAGCTTTATCAACTTCGTCAACAAATGCTAAATCACTCGGAATATTATTTTGCACTGCATGACAAATCACTTTAAATAATTGCCGTTCACTCTTATTTGCGTGAGCTGACGTCTCACGTACGCAAGTCATGAGCTCCCGTTTACAGTATTGTTTACAATATGTTGTATCAGATTTTTTAATTAAATGCAATACTTCAACATCATCTAACTTTAAATATGCGTTTAAATCTAACGGATATTTACCTCCCGGAAGAATCTCAGATATGCTCTGAACTAATAAACGGTCTAAATATCTGCGGGTTTTATGAAAGTAAACTTGGATAAACATAAAATACCGTGCTAAAACAAATTCCTCTAATGCCTGTATTCCCCCACTGCTTATTGCCAATTGCATGATTTTTTCTTTCGGATTTTTATAGACGGTAATTGTGGAAATAAAGCGGTCAAGGTCGTATATCCCATAACTTACGCCACAATACTTGGAGTCCCTTAATAGATAGTCCATTTTGTCACAATCCATTTCACCGTCCATAAAACTCTTTAAAAACATAAAGTCCGGCCAAATGTATGCATCATCCAAAAGATGTTCCTGAGCTTTTTCTCCGTAGATCATCCAAAGTAACTGAGGAGTAATATAATACTGCTCTCCATACTGCTTTTGAAACTCAATTCCTATTTCATTTATATATTCTGCAATTTCTGTCTTCTCAATAATATCTTTTGTGTAATCCTCATGTTCTCGTTTGTTCTCAAACAATTGTTCTGACGCATGAGAAAATGGGGCATGTCCTAAGTCATGGGTTAACGCTATTAGTCTTAAGATTTGGCGGTACCATGCTGTAACAGCAGCATTTTCTTTTGAGTCTTCTCGAAATAAATTGCTGTTTTTGGCAGTGACTGCATCAAATGTTCTCGTAACCAAATGCATAACACCAAGTGAATGCCCAAAACGGGTATGCTCCGCTCCGTGATAAACAAGATATGTTGTGGCTAGTTGGTGAATGTTCCGCAATCTCTGAAAGGGAGCGGAATCAACAATTTTTTGTTCTGCAGGACTAACCTCAATAAAACCATGTACTGGATCTCGATAATGAGGCAATTTAATCACTCCTAGCAGGTATTGTTGCTTATTGTGTTACATGAAACTGCAACTGATTTTTATCTTAAATAAGTATACTCTTTCTCTGACAAAATCGCAATATCAAAGCTTTAATTATATTTGCATGATAATTTGTTTTGAATTAATCCGCCACGCCGGATATAACCTTAACAACGTGGGTATGGATGAATTGATGATCGCCACGATCCACGCCGCCAATGGAGTCACGGATTATGTGGAAAAGATTTTCAGGGAATCCATAAGGCTTAAAGAGACTCGTTGACAAACTGAAATTGGAATGGTAAAATATACTCGTTTCCATACAACTGAATACTCAAATATAAGTTGACTCTATGCCTTACATATTGAAACCTCCAAGCAACAGGAGGTTTTCATGTGTTGGGCTTTTTTGTTGTCCAAGCATATTCGGAAGGATGATGCCAATGACAAGCAAGTACACAACCTATGAGCAGCTACCACTTATGCTATCCGTTCCAGAGATAGCATCCGTACTGGGAATCTCCCGCGCGGCAGCCTATGAACTGGCACGGAGTAAGGACTTCCCCTCTTTACGGATCGGCACCCGCATTGTGATACCGAAAGATCAATTCATTGAATGGGTCAACAGAAAGGTGGCGGACAAGCATGACGAGTAGGGGCGGATATTACCGAATGCCTCACCGTATTTTTCAGTTCAGGCTGACGCCCGTCCAGTTCACCGTCTACAGCTATCTGGTCTCCTGCACTGGACAGAAAGAAGTCTGCTGGCCGAGCTACCAGACCATCGCCAAAGCTTGTTGCATCTCGCGGAACACCGCCATTCGTACCATTGAGGCACTTCAGAAAAAACGGTTGATCGAAAAGAGCCGTACCACTAGTCGGAACATATATGGCCAGGTTCGCACCTCCAACAACGAATACCAGATCAACGACCTGTCCGCCATTGAGTACTGGTCAACTGAGGATACCAAGGCGGTCATCTGATGGCACTGGATATAGAATAACAAAACTAACAGCAACAAGGAAAGTACTTCCCCACCCAAGAGGAACAGAGAAGCTGATTCCGCGCGCATTCGCACATTTTTGGCCACCAAAACGGAGGGGCGGTTAATATACTCCCCCACCGGACAAACGACCGTATTAAGGCAAAAGCGCAATCATCAGAACCACCGATGAACACTGCAAAACAAGCGTCTGTTTTACGAAGCACATCATGCCTTGAAGACGCAGATGGCACACCATGATGAAGAAACCCACCCTTAGAGGATCAGGTCTCCACGGCCCCGGTTCGCACCGCAGAAGAAACACAGGAATGGCAACGCAAACAGGGTACGGGAGAACGGCACGTCTGCCAATGGGAACAGACCGAAAGAGATCGAAAAGGATAACGACCCACCTGCGGATCAACACACGGGTTTACGACAGCGCCACCAACGCACGGCCACCCGTTTCGAGAGGCGATTCAGGTCGAAATCCGCCCGTTCTGACCAATCGAAAATGAAGCAGGAGAAAGCAAAGGGGGTTAGTACGCCCCCTTTGCGGACCACATCGTCCGGCAGAGCCGGCCGAAGACCGCAGCGTTGCGGGATTCCTGGCGCTTTTCCCCTCGGCGAAAAGTGTGGGTCGATTCGGTGCCGTGAGAATGCCGTTGGTGTCAGGTTCGGTGCCGTAAAATATGGGGAAAGGCGAAAACTGGCCATTTTGTTGTAAAAAACTGGGGGTTGCACGTTGGTGTCGCTCCGGAAATAAGGTTTTTATGGATTCAGCGGACAAACAAAGAATCAGCATTTATATGGATCGGGAATTGGTGAAACAAGCAGACCGTTATCAGGCAGAGGCCGGCTGCTGTTCCAGAAATGATTTTGTTACAGCGGCCATCCGGCATTATATCGCCGCGCTGAAGCTGCAGGAAAATGACGATATTTTCTGTGAAAAGCTGGCTTCTGCCATTAACACCGTCCTGGAGAAGCAGACCATTCAAATCTCCAAAGGGCTCTTCCGTTACGTGGTTGAGCTGGAAATCATCATGCGGATGATGGCCGAAAGCGGCAAATTTGAACCGGAAACATTGACCGCTTTCCGGCGCGAGGCGGTCAACAATGTGCGACAGACGAGAGGAAAGGTCCGATTGGACAGTTACTTCAAACGGAAGGATACGGAATCTCTCTGAGAGGTTTACAGTCCACAAAGGCATGGTAATGTTTCAAGCCAAAACCAACAAAGCCGGCCAAATTTTTATCCCATTTTAGCTGGACTTCCGAGAAACTCTGTGGTAGTGTGTGTCGTTGCCAAGGAGGCGATGAAAATGGCGAAACGCAGAGCCAACGGGGAAGGGAATATCCGCAAGCGCAAGGACGGACGCTGGGAAGGGCGGTACACCGCCGGTTACGATCCCGAAACAGGCAAGCAGATTTTCAAGAACGTCCTTGGTAGGACACAGTCCGAAGTCAAGGAAAAGCTAAGTACCGCCCTCGAAGAATTAAAGCAGATCGACGTGGTGGTTTCTGACCAGATGACCACCGGCGAGTGGCTGGACACCTGGCTGTAGCATTACGCCAAGCCGGTGATGCGGGCCACCACCTACAACAACTACGAGACGTTGATCCGGCTCCACATCAAGCCGTATATCGGGGAAACAAAGCTGAACAAACTGACCACTCTCCAAATCCAGAAGCTGTATAACCGGCTCCTCACGGAAGGGCGGTTCGACAGGCCGGAGGCAAAAGACCAGCCCAAGGGACTCAGCGGCAAGACGGTGAGAAATATTCACACAGTAATTCACTCGGCCTGCGAGAAAGCGATCATGGAACGGATACTCGCGGTCAACCCAACAAAAGGCTGTCGGCTACCCAAGAAAGATCATACGGAGATGAAGGTGCTGCCACCAGAAAAATTGGCAGACTTCTTTCGGGAAGCAAAAGAGACAGGCGTGTTTGAACTCTACTACCTCGACTTATCCACCGGTCTGCGCCGCGGCGAGCTTCTCGGTCTCAAGTGGAGCGACATCGTCTTCGAGAACCGGACGCTGGAGGTTAAGCGACAGATTCAGCGCGTGAACGGCGTGATTCAAGAAACAGCTCCCAAGACGCGCAACGCCTACCGGAAGATACTGCTGCCGGTCGAAGCCGTCGAAATCCTCCAACAATACAGAGAACAGCAGACACTAGAAAGTGAGTATGTCTTTTCCTCTCCTACCGGCGGCATCATGGAACCCGACTGCGCGAGGAAAATGCTCAAGCGGGTGCTGGAGAGGGCAGGGCTGGACGAGATGAGATTCCACGATTTGAGACACACTTTTGCGACGCTGGCGTTGCAAAACGGCGTAGACGTAAAAACCTTGTCCGGCATCCTCGGCCACTACAGCGCCGGGTTCACCCTCGACACCTACGCCCACGTCACGGCACAGATGCAAGAGGACGCCGCCAACAAGGTGGGCGGATTCCTGCAGCAAGCACTCTAGATCACCGGACACCAAGGGGAGGAGCGTCACGAAAGACGCTCCTCCCTTTTGCCTGTTACCAGATAAGGTCGCCTTTCAGAATCACCGATTCATCAGGCTCCAGATCGACCGGCTCGGTCAATCCCTTTATGTAAAGGGTGTGCTTTAGGTGGTTGATGACCTTAACCTGCTCCACATTGCAGTCGTAAAATCGAATGCTGCAAGGATAATTGTAAAAGCGAACGTCGATACAATCGAATGTCAGCGGGCCGATCAGCACGGTATCCACGAACATGCCAAGGTGATGAAAAATCGAAAGGGCTTGCGGCTCCCTACCGTCCTGCAGCCATAGTGCCTCCCGAATTTTCTCGTCTTCGGAACAGATATCCAACACCAGTGTGCCTTCAAACGCGGGGTCGGGTTTCACTGTTTTCACCTCCGTTTGAAAAATGCTTGCTTACCAGCAACAGTATTTCATGCTCAAAGGGCGTAGGTTGTTTTTCTTTCTGCGGTATCCCCAGCAGGAAATCGGTCGTCACGTCATAGAGCAGGGCCATCCTCATCACCATCGTTAAGGACGGCTGCGTTGCGCCCGTCTCATAATACGCATAGGTGGAACGCTCGATACGCAGGGCTGTTGCCACCTCTTTCTGCTTCACCGCATTGTATTTTCTGAGAAAGCGAAGCTGTTCCGCGAGAGTGAGCACAATCTCCCGTTCCAAATTACGGGGCTCAAATTGATACGGCACATCCTATTCCTCCGTCCGATCCAGCAAGAGCCGCAGTACGGTATGGTCGGTCTGCATATCCCGATAGGTTAGCGCACAGATGAAGTCCTGAACATATGCCTGCGTGAAAAGCGCCATTGGCTTTACCAGTAGGAATCGCTGCGCAAATAAGGCATTGAGCTGTTCCATTTCCGTTTCCCCGCCGATTAACCGCACAATCGTGTTATATAGCTCATTGGCCCGAAGCGGATCGCATTCGCCCAGCAGTCGGTTTTCCTGTTCCTCGGCATACCGTTCCGCCGCGTGCTCAAAGTACAGATCGGCGAGATCGGCCATATACAATTCGACCTTTGTGTAGTTCTCAAGAAAGGAATATGGATGAGTCGCCACATATGCCTGAACCGTACTGCCGATCCGCGTTTCACCCACTGCGGCATCCCCGCGAACTGCCTGACGGCACAGCTTGCGAAGCTGCCCGCCCGCCTCTTCGCCATCGTCCGACAAATCCAAATAGGAGAAGGAGTTAGCCATCTCCAGCAGACGAAGAAGATACTGGTTCAGCAGATATTTTCGACAGCCCAGTTTTCCGCGAATTGCTCTCGCCAGTTCAATCAACTCCACAAAAGCGACGCCCAGTTCTTTCCCGTTCACCTCCCCAAGCATTTCTTTGGCATCCTTAAATCTGTTCACGCTATCCCGACCCTTCGTTAGAGGTCGGGAATCCCCCGAAATAGAAAAACGCATGCAAAGGCTGGGATAGCCGCAGCTACCCATTGACCCTTGCACACGTTGAAAGGCATACTTGTTTCTGTGCGGCAAATGCGTTATACTAATTTCGTCGCAGTGCTGTTTACAGTTGTGCAGGGGTGGCTGACTCACCTTTGCGCAGGGCTAATGTGCTGGAACACGTTAGCCTGCTGCGGCGTTATTTTTATGCCGGGGAAATCCCCGCCGTGTCGTATCCTAACTCTCGTGGCGAAGAATTGCAAGTCATTTCTTTTCAGAGAGGGAAAAGCCCTGTGGCCGCAAGAAAAGCATAAAAAGCAAGGGAGGGGAATAACCCCGCCCAAGCCGCCAAAACGCCAACGTGGGGCCTTTGTGGGCAAGTGTCGGGGCGGTCCCGCCGCCCATATATAGAGCAGAGCGGAATAGAATGGTCGCTGCATAAAAAGGGGACAAACCTAGCGGCCAAAAACCACCCGCCCAAATCCCGTATGGGTCACGGTATGGGTCAGCGGCAAAAATCATCGGAAACCACAGATAAACAAAAGAGCCCGGAAACCGCATGAATACACGGTTTCCGGGCTCTTTTACTGGTCGGAGTGATGTGACTTGAACACACGGCCTCTTGGTCCCGAACCAAGCGCTCTACCAAACTGAGCTACACCCCGAAAAACGACTTGAAGCCGATGTTTTGGGAACATACAGACGGGATTACGCCTCCGTTTCCAATTACTCGGTTCATCCGTTTGGATAGTATAGCATATCGGTCCCTAAAATGCAAGATAAAAGTTTCTTTTTCCATGAGCTGAAAATGGGTATGATTTGCGAAATAAAGCTGAAATCGGGATTCAACTCCAGTGCCTTTGATAAAAAGCGTTCCACTGTTGCGGCGATCATTTCGAAATCGCAGACAAAACTCGTGTGGAGTTCCCACAAATCAACTTCCCCCGGCGTTTTCCCTTTATCAAAGCCATTTTCAATATCCTGCGCCTATGCGCGAAAAGCGTTGGCGCCAAAGGCATACATTTCTGTTTGTGTTCAGATTTCTGGCATGTTTATAACAGCCTTGCGATACACACCGGAAAAATTTTTAGATGCCTTTTTTCGCCGATGTCAAGGCCCGGAAATAAGCACCCCCTACGAATGTTGGCCGTCCCGTTGCTTAAGAAAACGGATCGGCTCCCGAGCCGGCGTTGAGAAATTCCGGAATATCGGAAACCAGACGTAAAAAATGAAAGGGTGTCCGGGTTTCATCGTGAAAACCCGGACACCTTTATTTATAGATCCCTGGTGTCAGGTGGGGCGGAGAAAGGATCGTCTCCCATCAGCCCGTCGCGGCGGAGCATTGTTTCCAGCACCCGGATTTCCGCGGAAACGTCCAATGCCTCCCCCGTGAAGAGCCGGTCAAGCTGTTTCTTGAACGCTTCGGCAAGCGTGCCTGCCATCTCCTCCACGCCGCGCATCGCCTCGTCGATGGTTTCGCCGCGTACCCGCTGGGCTTCGAGGGCGGAATAGGTGTCCAGCAGACGCAGTGTAGCCGGGAGGTAGTACTGCATAAAGGAGCGGATCTGCGGCTGTTTCTCGGGCTGGGATTCCACCACCTGAAAGATCTTTTCGCACAGCCCCTCGATCTGATAAATCCGGTTGGAAAGCTGCGGATCACGGATGGTCTCGTTGAGTGCCCGGATCCGGTCCAGAAGCTGCGCGGCGTCGGGATCCTCCGGGGTGTCTGCTGGGAGCCCTTTGCCCGAGCCGGTCGGTGGCGGAGGCGGTGATGGGAGCCACTGACGGCTGAAAACAAAGAGCCGGTGGGTGTAATCGAGATAGGCGCTGCTCAGGCAGCCGGCGTTGATCAGGTATTGCAGTTCCCGGCAAACCCGCAGGTAATCGCGGGACAATGCCTGTGCGACCGCATCCAAAGAGGTGGTCACATGCCCCAGGAGGAAGGGGGCATACCGCTGATATACCCGCCGTTTGTGCAGCAGCATGCCGCCGGCCAAAAGACAGATCAGCCCAATCCCCACCGAGACGCCGGTGTAAAACACCGAGCTGAAGAAAAAGTCGGTTTCTCCCAAGGACGGCGGCCAACCGGTGGTGCGTTTGATGATATCCAGCACCCCGAAAACGGCGAACACTGTGCCGACGATCAGGAGAGCCACGCCGCCTTGACGGCTGATGGGAGGGATGGAAAGCTTCCGGTACAGCAAATAGAGGCCGACCGGCCAAAAAAAGATCAGCAGCAGCACGACGGCCGACCAAGCGGGTTCTTTTCGATTTTGCACACGCGGCGGCATGGCGTCCGGCTCCTTTCTATCTGAAAAGCAAACCAGGAACAATGGTTTTTATAGTATATACCAACTGATACGAAATGTCCATATCCATCCTGTGCCGCCTTTCTTTTGGAACGATCGGCGCGGATGTAAAAACGGGAGCAGCCCTTCAGAAAGGGGCTGCTCCCGTTTGGGTCTGTAACCGGCCATCGGTACCGGATGCGTAAACGGCCAACTGGTTTTTGCCCTGCTTTTTTGCCAGATACAGCGCCTCGTCCGCCTTTTCGATAAAGGCCTCGATCCCGCCGTCCACCCCGGGACTCCCGCTGTACAGCCCGGCGCTGATGGTCACAAAGGAGGTTTCCCCGTCCGCGCAGGGAAAGGTGAGAGAGCGGATGACGCACACAAGCTTTTCGGCATAGACGGCAAAATCCGGGTTGGTGGATACCACGAGGAACTCCTCCCCGCCATACCGCGCCACGATTTGCCGTCCGGGACGCAGGGACTTGTCCTCGGCATAGATGGTTCGGGCGATTACCCGGAGGCATTCATCCCCTTGAATATGACCATAGGTATCGTTGTAGCTCTTGAAATCGTCGATATCCACCATCAGGACATGTGCGGGGCAGCCCATTTCCCGGCAGGCCTTCCAGAGCTGTTCCGCCTGTTTGCCCAGCCCCCGCCGGTTATAGAGTCCGGTGAGCTCATCCCGTTCGCTGAGCCGTTCGAGCCGCAAACGGGAGAGAAAAAAGGCTTTGCCCCGCCGGTGATGCAGGTATGCGCCGGACAAAGCCGCGACGGTGGCCGTCAGGAGCAGAACAGGAGAGGCCGACCCACCACCCTGCCATACCAGCACCGCCATACACAGTGGCACGGGCAGCAACCAATAGGGAGAGGGAAACGGTATACAAACCGTTCCGACGAGCATACTGTAATAGAGATACGTGGTAGCATGCGCCCGGGCTTCCCCCAGGCAGAAACCCAAAAAGCCGGCGTAAAAAAGCAGGAGCGCAGCGGCGAGGCCCCACCGCCGTGCCGGCGGATAAAGGAGCAGGAGAAGCAGGACGACCGCTGAAACAGCGGCTGCGAGGCAGGCGGCAGCGGCAGGCATGTGCCCTGCGGCCATGTTGTCGAAGAAGCGGAGCAGAGCGGCGGATAAAAAAACCAGGCCGGACGGCAGAGCCCCTACAGGGAATTCCTCCCACAGGGCGGCGCCAAAGGCGCGCCGTTCCGATCCCGGATTCTCTCCCGGTTGTGTATCCTTCATGTCCCCGCCCCCTTTATCCGTCACGTTTTTCTTACCGTATACAGGTTCATCTTACTGCAATTTGCGGTAGCTGTCAAGACTATAAAAGGGCCTACCCTATACTAAAGGGGAACCGAGGTGTTGGGGATGTACCAAAGGATTCGCGACTTACGGGAAGACCAGGACCTCACGCAAAAACAGCTCAGTGAAATCCTGCACTGCTCACAACAGGTATATAGCAATTACGAGCTCGGGCAGCGGGACATACCCACCCAGGTGCTGATCGCGCTGGCGGATTTCTACGATACCACCACCGACTATATCCTGGGACGTTCCAGCGAGAGGCATCCTCCCCGAAAGCGCAAATAAGGCAGAGAAGGCGCGGCAAATACACTGTATTTGCCGCGCCTTTATCAACTTTGGGACGTGCCTGCCCGATACCGCCCTTACACCGCGTTTCCCGAAAAAGGACCGTGCCGGGCGGCGTTGAGCAGTGTCCAATTCCCCACCGGTTGGCGTATACTGAAAGAGCAGGACCGGCCCAAAGAAAGGGGAATATGCAATGGATGATAGGCGGCTGCGTGAGCAGATCTGTGAGGTTTGCCGCCGTTTGTGGCAGCAGGGCTTTGCCGCAGCAAACGACGGGACCGTTTCCGCCAAACTCGGGGATGGAATGTATCTGGTGACCCCCTCAGGCTACAGCAAGAACGACATCACCCCGGATGGGCTGCTGACCGTGGGGCCGGACGGGGAGATCCTGCGGGGCCCGGAGGGACTCCGCCCCTCTTCAGAGATCTGGCTGCATCTCGTCTGTTACCGGGAACGGAAGGATGTCGGCGGGGTGGTACACGCCCATCCCCCGGCGGCCACGGGATTCGCCGTGGCCCATCAGCCCCTGGATCTCCCCGGCAAGATCGAAGCGGTGCTCATCCCCTGCGCCATACCATTGACCGAGGAGGCACCGGAAACCGTGCGGCCGTATCTGCAGGGGTATGACGCATTTCTGCTCGCCAACCAAGGGGCACTGACGGTGGGGTCGGATGTGCTGGCCGCCCATGCGCGGATGGAGACCTTGGAACACTGGGCAAGGATTCGTCTCATTGCCCGGATGCTGCGAGGAGGAGAGGGATCTCCGCCCGAACAGATGGGGCGGCTGTACGCCATGTGGGAGGGCTACGGCCTTGCCGGGGAGCGCCCGGGCTCCCCGTATCGAGACTGAGGTCGTCTGTGGGGGCGGTTAACCGGCACCACACGGGTTTGGTACTCTCGGGCAATGGCGGGAAACGCCATTGTGGGTGGCCGGGGAGGCTGGGTTGGAATTACGGAAAGGCTAGGCCCTCGCAACGGGTTTGGTACTCTCGGGCAATGGCGGGAAACGCCATTGTGGGTGGCCGGGGAGGCTGGGTTGGAATTACGGAAAGGCTAGGCCCTCGCAATGGGTTTGGCAGCCTCGGGCAATGGCGGGAAACGCCATTGTGGGTGGCCGGGGAGGCTGGGTTGGAATTACGGAAAGGCTAGGCCCCCGC